>CAZJBI010000028.1:0-1636 GCA_964544445.1 uncultured Rhodohalobacter sp. | reverse complement strand
GATGAGTCAGACCTGTGGGATGATCCGATCGTAACGGAAATTACACCGCTTAGTAATTACAGTATAGCAGAAGATTACCATCAAAACTATTTCAACAACAACCCAAACGCGGGGTACTGTTCTGTAGTGATTGCGCCCAAACTCGCAAAGTTTAAGAAAGACTTCCCGCACTTGTTGCAGGAATCGATTTAGGCTTGTTTATGTAAAATGACCTGTCAGCGTTCAAAGAACCTGACAGCGTCTTATTTTTCGCGGAGTTACGCAGAGTAAGCCACGAAGGCGCAAAGACACGAGATTTCACGAAGTGGACTTGATATATTTTTTTGGACGGTGGGTTAAGCTATCTTGGCGTTAAATAAATAACATACCATGTTACAAAGAAAAAAATATACCCGTGAGTTTAAGATAAAGGCCATCGAACTGGCGGAGTTAAAACGGGATGTTTCCTCGGTGGCTGAAGATTTAGGGATTGAACGCTCTATGATTTACCGCTGGAAACGGGAAATGGATAAGGACAAGCAAACCTGCTTTCCCGGAAATGGACAGGTAAACCTGAGCGATCAGGAACTTGAACTCAATCGTCTACAGCGAGAATTAGACGAAGTGCGAATGGAACGGGATATCTTAAAAAAGGCCATCTCCATCTTCTCCAAGACCGACAGGAAATATTCCAATTCATGAACAGATACAACCACCTGTTTCCTGTTGAAAAGATGGCCAGCGTATTGAAGGTGAGCAAGTCTTCCTACTACTATTGGCAGGGGCAAAAGATAGGGAAGTGGGAGCAAACCAATGCACCGATTCTTGACCAGATCCAGTCCATCCATGCCAGCAGCAAGAAAACCTATGGCAGTCCTCGCATAAGCCGGGAACTGCATAAACGTGGGTGGATGGTGTCCCGGCCACGGGTAGCACGACTGATGAGGCAGGCCGGAATTCGCAGCATTCTAAAAAAGAAATATGTGATAACGACCGATTCGACGACTACGGTGCGGCGCTTTGACAATCTTTTGAACCGGGATTTTGCACCAGGGCAAACCGGCCGCGTCTGGGTCAGTGACATTACCTACATTTCCACGCAACAAGGATGGAGTTACCTGACCACGATCATTGACCTGGGAGATCGAAAAGTCATTGGATGGCGCCTGAGTCGTTCCCTGCGGGCCGCAGATACCGTCTTGCCTGCATGGAGGTCGGCCGTGTCAACCAGGCCTCTGACCGCCCCCTTGATCTTTCACTCCGATCAGGGGGTTCAGTATGGGTGTGATGCGTTGATGAATGAAGTATCTAAATATAAACGAGTTACCCAAAGCATGAGCCGGAAAGGAGACTGCTGGGATAATGCCGTGGCAGAGAGCTTCTTCAAAACGCTTAAGTGTGAATGGACAAATAGGTATACCTACAAGGATCACAAACAAGCTGAGCTCTCTTTATTTGAATATATTGAATCGTTCTACAACACAAAGCGGGCACATTCGAGTTTGGGTTATCTAAGTCCGAACGAGTATGCTGCTCAACAATTAACTAAAACCAATGCCGCTTGAGGCTTAACTAATCGTTCAAAATTCTATTGCAATTCCAAAGATTATTTTGCAAAACCCAGCATATTAATCCGTGCAGTTCTTCGAAAAACTCC
>CAZJBI010000027.1:0-1993 GCA_964544445.1 uncultured Rhodohalobacter sp. | reverse complement strand
CTTGAACCGTTAGAATGCTCTTAATTTGGATGCTGCAAGTGACACAGTAACGCTAGACATAATGGCTGACAGTTGAAATACGACCTGCCTCAAAGTATAAAAAGTTTTTAGACCAATAAGAACTTTTAATAACAAGGAGGCAGGTCATGGAGAAAACTATAAAATATATCGGTCTTGATGTCCACAAAGATACGATTCAAGTTGCAATAGCAGAAGAAGGACGAAAAAAACCAGTGATGTCATACGGCAACATCCTTAATACATCGTTGAGCATCGATAAATTGATTCGAAAACTCAAGTCCAGCGGTCATGAGTTAAGAGTGGTCTATGAGGCCGGCCCGACTGGTTATGGAATATACCGGCAACTGAAGTCACAAAACATTGAATGTGCAGTGGTGGCGCCTTCATTAATTCCCCAAAAGAGTGGAGACAGGGTAAAAACAGATCGACGCGATGCGATCAATCTGGCTCGGCTTCATAGATCGGGTGATTTGACACAAATACATGTTCCGGATGAAGAAGATGAAGCCATTCGGGATCTCACAAGGGCGAGGGAAGACGCCAGGATTTGTGCGAGGAAAGCAAAGCAGCGCCTGAATTCCTTTCTGCTGCGGAACAACCGGATATACTCAGGAAAAGGCAAATGGAATAAAACGCACCTGGCCTGGTTGGCAGAACTGTCAATGCTGCATCCGGCACATCAGATAGCTCTTCAGGAATACATTGATACGCTTCAGGAATCTCTTCAACGGATTGATCGATTAACCAGTCAAATTGAAAAAGTCGTTGAACACTGGCGCCTGAAGCCTTTTGTGAACGCTATCCAGAGTTTAAGAGGCGTTTCAATGATTGTTGCGGTAACCACCTTGGCAGAGTTGGGAGATATCAATCGTTTTGAAAATCCAAAACAGCTAATGGCATATCTGGGATTGGTGCCGTCAGAACACAGCAGCGGTTTAAAGACCAAAAAAGGAAGTATCACAAAAACAGGAAACGGGCATGTTCGCAGAGTTCTTACAGAGGCGGCCTGGGCCTATCGGTTTAACCCTAAAAAGAGTCTTCATATTTTGAGGAGACAGAAGAACATTCCGAAATCAGTCTGTGATATTGCCTGGAAGGCCCAGCTTCGATTATGCAATAAATATAGAGCTCTGAGTTGTCGAAAAGTAACCCAGGTTGCTGTTACAGCTGTAGCCCGGGAGTTAATCGGATTTATCTGGGCCATCTGTAGAGAAATGGACACCATTAAAGATAATCGCTTGGCAGCTTAAACGAGCGCTTGTTGATATAAAATCTATGAGCAAGGAAAAGAATAACAGAAATGGAAACACCGCCGGTAAAGCGGCCTGTGCACCACTGGAGTTTTTGTGGGTCCAGTGGAACACAGGCCGCTTTACCAGCTCATTGCCATATCCCACCTCCTCTGGTTTGCATAAGGTGGTAACGGCACAACATAGATCAATACATTGCAAAGGCGCGGTCACGGTTATGGGAGAACCCTCGTTCGGGTTATGGAATAAAGCAGCAAAGAAACATCCGACACTAGACTGAGGCAGCCCCCGACGAACGTAAGTCATGCGGTAACCAACCCGCGAATATCAGCGTGATCAGCCGTCGAATCAATGATCCCGCCTTTGCAATGATTGATGAAGATACCCCATAAAAAATATTGGGGCAGGGATTGATATTTTTAAATTGACATTGTCAGCCATATCAACCCGGATATTTCACGAAACTGCCCAGCTTGATATAGAACCAGTAATTTTGTGCAGTATTTCCAAAATTCGAGCTCGGCAGCAGTCGAAATCAGGAGCAATTGCTCCCAAAAAATTAAATTTCTGATGTGAATCTCAGGATTTGACCGATTCTGAACGCACCTATCCCCAAGAGAAAGATGGCGCATCCCGATTTTTAAAGAGGTGTCTTCAGGTGGCTCCTAGTCGATGGACAGCTTGATAAAATATTTTCTGGTATGGGTACGCACTGGATAACA
>CAZJBI010000026.1:0-3267 GCA_964544445.1 uncultured Rhodohalobacter sp. | reverse complement strand
ACGGTTGAAGTCTTGCCACAGTTTAAAACCTATCTGGATTTAGACAATAACAAAATCGCAAATGGCTTTAAGCTCTATAACTCCTTTCACCTCGGATATCATATTTCACTGGGCAAGAAAAAACGGTTTTTCATTGAACCTCAGGTCCACTCACAATTCTGGGTATTTGATACCAATACTCCCGATGAGTTTAAAGTACTGGATGATAAATGGAGAAATTATTTCCTATTTGAACCAAACATTTACATAGGGGTGAATTTTTAAAGTTTAGTTGCTTCAGAGCAGCGA
Source organism: uncultured Rhodohalobacter sp. (assembly GCA_964544445.1). Lineage (GTDB taxonomy): Bacteria > Bacteroidota > Rhodothermia > Balneolales > Balneolaceae > Rhodohalobacter. The sequence goes on along the minus strand of CAZJBI010000026.1, from coordinate 2,979 downwards.
TGGGTTAGGCCAAAAAATATAATTCTTCTAAGAAACACACTTAGCCTGAAATTATGTTCAAATCAAAAAAAGGAAAGAACGAAATACTACGGCTTTACGACCAAAAACTGGAAAGCCTGAATCTCGATTTTGAGTACTTAACGGTACAGACCAGTTTTGGAAAGACCAACATCATAGCCACGGGAGATCCAGCAAATCCACCGATCATTCTTGTTCATGGTTCAAATGGGTGTGCCCCAATTGCTCTCGAAACCTATGACAATCTGCATAAAACCTACAGAGTTTTTGCAGTGGATGTACTGGCACAACCCAATAAAAGTGCTGAGACGCGCCTGAGTATGAAAGATGATTCCTATGGAAAATGGATGAATGAAATCATTTCATCACTTGGGCTTGAATCTGTTACACTTGCCGGCTTCTCCTTTGGTGGATTGATCATTCTCAAAACTCTGGAATATGATGAGAGCAACATCAAAGAAGTGTATCTCTCAGCGCCCGCTTATGTCGTCAATGGAAATCCATTAAAGGCCATTTTCAACGTGTTCATACCGATGAAGAGGTACATGAAGACTCAAAAAGAAAAATATGTCGAAAAATTTCTCTCTCGTCTGTTTACAGATCGGGATGAGTTTGCTATCGAATTTCTCTCTAAGGTCTTCCTGGAGTTTGACATGGATTTTACACCGGTTCCGGTCATTGATGCTAAGAAAGCCGGAGAAATTACAACTCCCATTACCCTTTTCGCAGCTCAAAACGACATCCTGTTCCCTGGGAAAAAAATGATAAAACGGGCAACAAAGATATTTCCGTCGCTTAGAAAAAGCACTCTGCTTGAACATTCAAAGCATGTGCAAAACAAAGAACAGAATGAAATGATCGAACGGGAGATCATGAGATAAGCAGTGCCAGAAATTTGATTAACCTTAAACCTTATAACCATTAAATATACTGACCGTTAAGAGCATTGCCCATGATGGCCTTGTAGAATATCTATTGGCTCTCTGACTTAATTAACATGAATTCGACATAAGATTCTTGAATATTTCGCTCCCCTCCTGTGTAAGGAGGGGCTGGGGGAGGTAGCCTTTCGATTTAAGACATGAAACTGAACAGATTTTGGTTTTTAACCACCCCTAAATCCCCTCCTTGAAAAAGAAGGGGACTTTTTTAATTCATCGCCTTCATTTTAAATCAAACTCGCTTTAATTAAATAAAACCAACAACTGATAAGAAAACGCCATGAATTCTATTTCAAAAATTAAAGGATTCCCAAAGCCAACTATTATTCCGGTAAATGACATTGAACTGGAAGTCTTTGAGGCAGGTCAGCAACATGAAGGTAATCCCATTGTACTCTGTCATGGATGGCCAGAGCATGCTTTTACATGGCGGCATCAGATTCCGGCACTCGTCCAAGCCGGCTACCATGTCATTGCCCCTAACCAGAGAGGTTATGGTAACTCTTCACGTCCGGCAGAAGTTACCGATTATGATATTGTACACCTGACGGGTGATCTTGTCGGATTGCTCGATTATTATGGATATGTGGATGCGATCTTTGTAGGCCATGACTGGGGTGCGAATGTGGTGTGGAGTCTGGCACAATTACAACCTCAGCGGGTTAAAAAGATCATAAACTTGGCTTTACCTTATCAGGAGAGAGGTGAAATTCCCTGGATTGAGTTGATGGAAAAATATTTGGGGAGTGACAACTATTTTGTTCACTTCAACAGACAACCGGGTGTAGCCGATTCTATTCTGGATGAACATACAGAGCAGTTTCTACGCAATCTTTTCCGAAAAAACGTACCTCCGGCACCACCTGAGATCGGAATGTTTATAATCAATCTGGCCAAAGCTAACGAGCCACAAGGGGAACCTATCATGAGTGAACAGGAATTAGACGTATTCGTCTCTGCTTTCCAATCATCAGGGTTTACCAGTAGCATAAATTGGTACAGAAACCTGGATCGCAACTGGCATCTCTTAGCCGATGTAAATCCGGTTATTCAACACCCAAGCCTTATGATTTATGGGGATCGTGATATGATTCCAAAATCTGAAAGACTACCGGAATTTGTTCCCAATGTGGAAGTGGCAAGTCTGGATTGCGGTCATTGGATTCAACATGAAAAACCAGAAGAGACTACTCAGGTTATTCTAAACTGGCTCGATAAAACAAATAATGATGAAAGCGATTAAATGTTTGAAATACGGAGGTTCTGAAAACCTGGTACTGGCAGATGTTGAAAGGCCAAACCCAAAAAACAATGAGGTGCTGATAGAAATTAAAGCTACCTCAGTCACCGCCAGTGATGTGCTCATACGAAGAATGGATGAGCCGCTTATTTCAAAATTTATACTACAAATCATCTTCGGTTTTGGGAAACCACGCAACCCCATTTTGGGGATGGTATCATCCGGAGTGGTGGTAGAAAAGGGCGAAAAAGTAACCTCCTTTAAGATAGGTGATGAAGTATTTACCTACGGTTCTATTTCTCCTACTAATCGTCATTTTGGGTCTTATGCAGAGTATATATGCCTGCCCGAGAACTGGAGTATCGCCCTGAAACCGGCCAACATCAGTCATAATGAGGCTGCAGCGACCCCTTATGGTGGCTTACTGGCTATGCATCTACTGAGTAAAACCGCCATTCAGAAAGGCGATGAAGTCTTAATCTACGGTGCTTCAGGCAGTATTGGGACCATGGCGGTGCAGTTAGCCAAAATGGCCGGTGCGAACGTAACGGCTGTTTGTAGCGGCAAAAACTTTGATTTGGTCAAATCGCTGGGCAGTGATCGGGTAATTGATTACACCCTGCAGGGCTCTGAAAAACAGTTATCCACCTATAAATATGTATTGGACGCAGTCGGAAACTCAAAGTCCTCCATACTTAAAGAAAAAAGCAAAAAGGTGTTACATGTAAATGGAAAATACATATCCATTGATACCGGCGTACCCAAAACCCCCAGAAGTGC
>CAZJBI010000025.1:0-3345 GCA_964544445.1 uncultured Rhodohalobacter sp. | reverse complement strand
TAGGTCATATTCATGATTTCAAGACCTCTAGTCAGGTTATATATGATTACATTTCTCGATACAATTTTGATCTAAATCATATCGCTATGTCAATACCAGCCGAGTGGCCATCTGAATTTCATTCAATAACCTCTTCCGACTGGATAGGTCGTAATGAAAATATTATTAGTGATATGATGGTAAATTCAAATGATGAAAAGGGTGGTGTGTTAACTCCATATATGCTTGATGATTTTGTATGTGTAAATAGGGTTAAGAATTTTGATGCAAGAAAAGAAATTGAAAGGAATTTAAACACAGATAGCATTATAAGCTACTCCGAATTTGAATTAAGTGGAGGTTTTTCATCTGGGGATGAGCTTAGTAGTTTTTGGAAGAATAAAAAAGTAGCATTATTATTTTCTGTTCCCGTCATATCGGATAACGGAAATTTTTCATTTTTTTTGGTTTGCGAGCAAATTGTGGGAGAACCATCCAAAAATAGTTATGCAGTCTTTATGTACTATGATTTAAAAAATGATACTTGGGTAATTAAAGATAGGAAGGAGTTTGCAAGGTATTTTCTAGAGGTGTATTGAATTCGAAAAATTCGGTAAAAGGAAAAAGAAAAAGAAAAAGGAAAACAGGTCAGCCCTGAATGGCACTAAGATAAGCCCCTTCGCCACTAATTTCATGCGGCCTTGCTTCCCAGCATTTCTGCCTTCAACTCTGCACGCGGCCGGGTCATAAGTTTGGCTTTTTTAGGTCTTCGTTTTTTGACCCGGGGTTCTGCTCGATTGGGTCGCTCCAGGATCAGAAAAAGGTACCAGCCCAAACATTTTATCATTCCTCCACGATGATCCCCAGAATCCTCATCGACTCCTCAGTAGGTCTACGTTCATCTCTACCGGTTATTGGATTGAGGATTGATGCAGGCAGTTTGGGTTTGATTTCCGGTTTCAGATACCCATGATACTGTTATGGGCATCCATGCTATACACACGCGTTCCATGAACAGGCTCTCCGATTGCGGTTGCTGCGCCTCTGATTCGAGGATGGTTTGTTACGGCTTCCGTTACTATGACCCCGAAACAGGTAGATGGCCAAATCGGGATCCGATTGGGGAACAGGGAGGGTACAACCTCTATGGGTTCGTGGGGAATCGTACTCCAAAAAGATGGGATTATCTTGGTTTGAAGCTTTTGATTCATGCTGATCTAGCAGAATATGCTGTGTCCGAACTAAATAAATTTTTTCAAACATTTTTCGGTGAAGGATTTGAATTTTATATCGAAGAAATTATTGAGGAATCAAATTATACAAGATTGACAGGTGGATCAAACTGGTACAAAAAAAACGTTTCTCCAGCTTTAAGAAAAGACTTAAAAGAAAATAGAGGAATAAAATGTGAATATGGTAATATTAAAATTAGGTCTAAATACAAATTCGATACCTTTGATGAAAGAGAGAAAACTCTAGATTCTATCTTAAAATCTAACAAAGATAATGAAAAGTTAAATGAAGAGAAATTAAGGCCTGTTATTCAACTTGCGAATTGGTTCCAAAATATTATTGAGGGAGAGACCGTTTACGGATCAGAGAATGTTACATACTTTGTTGAATATGATCCCGGTGCTGATTTGGAAGATAATGCATGGGGATACTTGAGTGGTTTTCAAACCGGAAACGAAGGAAGTCTTACAACGTTTATTGGGAAAAAACCACTAACATACAGGTCGGAAAGCGATCCCAAAGTTATTAGGCCAGGTCCATGGATTCGAACTTTTGTTCATGAAATTGTTGGGCATTCGTATTTAGGTCATGGTCATGAGAAGGGGAAAGAAGTTGACCCAGTGATTAATACAGTAAATAAAATGGTGATGGATCCTTTAATGCTGGAAAGGCGTCACCCTAATTATTATATCCGGGTATATTAATAAAATGAGATTTTCTTTCTTTTTTTGGATTGTTATATTTCTATCAGGTTGCTCCCATTTTCGATATGAGAGTGTAGGTCATATTCATGATTTCAAGACCTCTAGTCAGGTTATATATGATTACATTTCACGAGTGTCCGGTTGTTTGAAGGAATGAGACTTGTAAACTCATGCAGCAAGGAGATTTGAAGAAAAAAATGGATGTGACGCTTTTGATCGGATTTTCGGCCCGATATAGGCAAGGCCATGAGAACAGGTTCCTATGTCATATCCCAAGTCACTTCTAAAATCCATCGCGAAGTCCTCAATCGTCAAGTCAAGAAATACAATGGTAATTACAAAGTAAAGGATTTTAGATGTCGCCAGCAATTTATCGCGATGGCATTTGCTCAACTTACCTTTCGGCATGGGTTGAGAGATATTATCGACTGTATGAACGCTCAGCCGGAAGCTCTGCATCATCTCGGTTTCAACGGACCGCTGGCGAAGTCTACGCTTGCGGATGCCAACGAATCTCGGGACTGGCGTATCTGGCAAGGTGTTGCGATGAGTCTGATTCGAAAGGCTCGAAAACTGTATGCGGGCGAGGAGTTGGCCATCGATCTGGATCACACCGTGTACGCTTTGGATTCCTCGACCGTGGATCTTTCTCTGACCCTCTTCCCCTGGGCGACATTCCGCAAGACAAAAGCCGGCATCAAGATGCACACGCAGATCGATCTCCGGGGTGCCATTCCAACGTGCGTTCATGTCACAGATGCCCGCCAACACGATATAAACTGGCTGGATTCGCTCACGTACGAACCGGGTGCCATCTATTTGGCAGACCGGGCTTATCTGGATTTCCATCGGTTGGCACGGCTGCACGAAAGCGGGGGATTCTTTGTCTTGCGCTCCAAGGACAACACCGTCGTCAACCGACAGAGTTCCCGCCCCGTGAACAAGGCAAACGGCCTTCGCAGCGACCAGACCGTTCTGCTGGGTCGTCGGGACAGCCGGGAGGCCTACCCTTGGTCGTTGAGACGAGTCAGCTATCGGGATCCGGAGGATGGCAGGTTCTACGAGTTCCTGACCAATCTCATGAACCAACCAACGGAAAACATCCCGGAACTCTATCGAATGCGGTGGCAGATCGAGTTGTTTTTTCGGTGGGTTAAAGGACATCTGGAAATACGTCATTTTTACGGAAACAGTTCCAATGCGGTGAAGACTCAGGTCTGGATTTCGGTCATCGTTTATTTGATTTTGGCCATTCTACATAAGGAATTAAAGTTGCCAGGAACTATTCACAGAACATTTCAGGTCTTGAGTATATGTCCATTTTCTCAAACCCCTATCCATGAACTACTTATGAAATCCGACTTCAGACAATATCATATGTCAAATTTTAACCAGTTGGAATTCAACGACTTATAACCGGACACTCGTG
>CAZJBI010000024.1:0-4713 GCA_964544445.1 uncultured Rhodohalobacter sp. | reverse complement strand
ACGATTTAACCGTGCCCGATATCGGCAGATGGCACGGCCATACACCTACCAACGCCCACATGCACCTCTACCGGCAGAATGAATATTACTTCGATGAAGCCATTGAAGCGATTCTAAAAGAGCGCGGCGAACTCGCCGAAACCGGCACGGAGGGATAGGGATGGGAACATATGTAGAATGCAGCGTGGAAGCCTTTGAGTTATTTGAAGTACCAAATCATCTTGTTGATATAGAACAAAAAAGCCAGTTTTTGCTGAACAATTTCCAGGAGTTGGGGCAGAGACTTACTGCGATTGATACTCCTTTAGCAAAAGAAGCGATTGATTTCTTAGGGGGACTTTACCTGGTTACTTATGGGGAGCTACCCAAAGGTGTCAAAAAACCAAAAACCAAGAGAACATCGGTCAGTCTCTCGTTCATCAACCCATCCTCTCCCCAAGAACTGGAGGAGTATAAGAACGCCGTACACGGTGTAAAACAGAACTTTATAGAGCGGTTTCAATCACAAGTAGAGGAGGCCGAAGGAAGCCTGCCCACCATAGAAGCCGCAGCCAAAGGACTGGCTTGGTCTATGAGTTCACTTTCTGAGATTGAACAGCATTTAACAGTAACCGGAACGGAGGGGTAGGGATGAGTACGATTGGAGATCGGTTAACAAGCATAGCTGATGAACTTTACGAGGAGAACAAGGCCGCTTTATCGAGAGCTTTGGATATGAGCCCTCAAACATTTCATAAGTATTTTAAGAACGATAGAAAGCCCGGTACGCCGGTTCTTTTGAAGTTGCTTGAAATCGGCATCAATATAAACTGGCTGCTTACCGGTGATGGGGAGATGCTTTTAGGTCAACCCATGCCTAATGATTCTGAGGGCACACTGGATAATATTGAAAGCACTTATGTCGAACATTACTTAATTGACCTGGAGCACTCTGTAAAACATTGGTTTGGCCAGGGTGATTACAAGTGGGCCGGGCAATCATTGAGATACTATAAACGGGAAAGAGATAGAGAGTCAAGTAATGAAGGTTGGTTTTATGCCTGCGCTGAACACCGAATAGGTTTACAGCTTGATGAGATTCAAATGCTTTTAGAGCAACCAGCCCCAGACTTTGATTTACAAATGATCTCTGAAAATAAATTTCAAGAAGCCCTTCAATTTTTTACCTGCCTGCGGAAAATAAAAAACTACATCTAATTAACTATGAGCACTGAAATCATCTCAGACACAAAATCCGAAACGGTAACAGGGAATAAAAAGCAACGTGCAGAATCCATCGATAAAAAAATAAAGGACAACCTTGTTGAAACTGCGCTGTTCCTGAAAATCTTTAAAGATGAAGAACTATATAAATATCTACCCTCACCTTTTGAAAGTTTTGAAGCGTACTGTAAAAATCGTTTTGAGTTTGGTGAGAGACAAGCCCGAAAGTACTATTTGGTAGCTTCAAAAATTGAAGAAATTAGTCATTTTGAGAACGGAACCCGAGTTCCGGAACTTATAGAAAACGGCGTTTCTGGATTAATAAAGGCAGATAATGAAGGTAGTTTGAGAAATGTTGTTTCATTTTTCAATGAAATCGGCATCAATAAGGCTGCTGAGTTATGTGCTGTTGAGAGTATCAACATGGAGCCAATATCACTCGGTGGACTCCCAACCAACTGGGCAGGGGAAAAGATTACAGTTGAGGAAATAAAAACCAGCAAGAATCTTAAAAAAGAGTTTGGTCCCGAAGCGCTAACTGAACCAGTCAGCACCGGCAAGAAAGTACTCAAACCAAAAGATCCAAAGCAGCATGCAAGAGAAGCCGTTAGCCGGGCAAACCGTTTTTTAGACAGCCTTAAAACAGAGCTGAGCAACTTTGCCACCGACGAGAAAACCTACCAGACTATAAAGAAAGATTTAAAGCAGATCGGCTACCAGCTCGACCACCTGGCCACATACTGCAAGGAGCATAAAAATTTTATCGAGACCCACGAGGAGCCAGTGGTTACGGACGATATGTTTCCGCTGAAGGAAGTGGCCGGCGTGTTGGATGTGGCCCCCAACACCCTCCGTAACATGGCCAAGAAAATAGCCCCTAAATATTTTGCCACCGTAAGCGGTACATCGGGCAAAGAACAGTTCATCAACCCGGAGGGCCTTCCCCATACGTACCGGGTAAAATGGCAGGCATCCCGCAAAGAAGGCATGGACCTGACCCCCGAAGAGATCGAGATGAGCATTTGGAAAAACGCCACCGACTGGCAGCGAAAAAAGGCGGGGCCAATGCTCGATGTGGTAAAGAAAACAATGGGGCTTACCCGGCAGCAGATGAACGATTTTATTGACACGTATAACGTAACCAACTCCAGCTCCCCGCTTGCCCCGCTGGCGGAAAAAACCGTGTACAGGTGGCAGAAAAAGTACAGGGAGAAAGGGCTACAGGGGCTGCTTCCAAAACATGGAAAAAACGAAGGACTCACCAAGGTTAATGTTAAAGATCTCAAAGTATTCAGAAGCTACTATGCTAACCAAAACCAGATGGCACTGAAGGAAGCCCGGAAAAAAACAATGGAAGCCGCCGCACTTGAAGACCGTGTTTGGCGAGATCCAGAAACCAAAAAATACTATGAAATTGACCCTGAAAGCGGAGAAGAGCTTGGCCTGTACCCAAGCCCACCAACCTTTCTGCGTGCTCTTGAAAACGAAATGGGCGGGGCGTTGGCCGTGGAATATGCCCGCAAGGGAGAATATAAAATGCGGCAGTCCGGCAAGCTGTACACGGTAGACCGCGACTACACAATGACGCCCTCGGGTACAGTTTGGGTGAGTGACCATCGACAGTTAGATGTACAGGTAACCGCCGATCCCGACCAGCTTTACACGGAAGCGAAACGTCTTCTGCACGATGCCAATCTAAGTGAAATGGATTATAACACACTTTTTGAGAATGTGAAGAATGCCTTGGCTCTCAATATTAAAGACAAAAAGCCGGTGCGTTTATGGCTCACGGCATGGATGGATATGAAGAGCCTGCGCTGGTTAAACTGCTACCTCCACGCAGATGCGCCAAACTCTGACCATGTATTGCAAAGTTTTAAATGGGCTGTAGAGGAAGCCGGTGGCCTTCCGGAAGAAATCTATATCGATAACGGTATGGATTATCGGTGTAAAGATTTTGCCGGCAAGCCGATGAAGCACAAGCTTGAAGTAGATGAGGGACATGTACGATCCCTGATGCATAACCTGAGAATCGAAGCAACATTTGCCATACCCAAGAATGCCAGGGCCAAACCGATTGAGCGTCATTTCCGGCAATTTATAGACCGGTTTGAAAAGATGTGGCCGACCTACACCGGTAAAAACTCTGCGGAACGCCCTGAGTCTACAATTGAAAATGTGAAGCGCGGCGACATACCAAACGCCATCTACTTCAAGAATAAGTTTATGGAGTTTGTACCGATGATGAACGCCACAGAAATGAATGGCAAAGAGCATGACGGCCAAAGCCCTAACGAAGTTTGGATGAATGATGAACCCGCTTTGCGCTCGGTACCGCCAAAAACACTCTCGATGTTTACAATGAGAAGTCTTTCAGAAAAGCAGCTTAAAGGAAATGGATACTACGATGCACAGTTTAAAAAATACTATTTCAATGAAATTATGTTTGAGCACGTCGGGGAAAGAGTTTATGGCCTGCGTGACCCATACTACCCGCAAGTTGCAGAGTTCTTCCTGGCGAAAAATGGTAAACATATTTGCACCGGTTTACTTCAGGATGGAGTGCAGGCCAACGCGAAATCAGATGAAGAAATTCAAAAACTGAAAGAAAGATTGGAGCTTCAGCGTAAGCAGTTAGGAATGCTCAATACATCTATTCGGGATGTGAAGCCAATCAGCGTGGACGATGCCCTCAATGGTATGCAGGCACTCCTGGAAGTGAACAACGCAGTAATGGACATGACCGGTACCGACGGCAACATCCACATCATGGAAGACAACGATCTGAACCGGTTAGCCAAGTCCATATCAAATTCCAAAACATCACGAAAACAAAAAGAAAATTCCGACCTCAGCAAACTCCTTCCTGCCGGTGATCCCGGGCCCAAAAAGCAGAAACGAACCCCGCTGGATGGAATGGACGTGAGCGATATGTTCGACGGCCCGGATGAAGAAACCCCCGGCGATTAAACACCCATAAACCCCTTGTTAAACACACCATAAACACCCTTAAAACCAACAAACCGATGAGCACACAAACCACCAAAGAAGAAGCCGAGAAACTCCAGCGCCGCGTACAGGCCGACGCAAAATTCCGCGAGAAGGTGCTGGCCTACGAAAAACAGACCCTGGCCTACTTGCTCTGCGATATGGCCCCCATGCAATACGAACGCAGGCGGGTACTGCACAACCTGTTTATCCTGCAAGACCTGGGCTTTTGCCTGGGCTCCCTGGAGGCCCCCGAAACCAACCCCCTGGTACTGCAAAAAATAAGCGAACTGGCCGGGGAGCTGAGCGCCGAAAAATCGTGCCGCCTCCTCGAAGATATCGGCGACTTTGCCGGGCAGGTACACACCCTTGCCGAAGACGCCCACGAGCACGCGGGGGCCGGCAAACATACCATCGCGCTCGACATCCTCCTGGAGGCCGCTGCCACCATTGCACACGGGGTAGCCTGGCACCTGAAGCACAACGCCGAAGGCCTGCAAAAGAACGCGGCCGTACATCTGC
>CAZJBI010000023.1:0-5765 GCA_964544445.1 uncultured Rhodohalobacter sp. | reverse complement strand
TGGCACCTGAAGCACAACGCCGAAGGCCTGCAAAAGAACGCGGCCGTACATCTGCCGCGGGAAACCCCGGCGATGGATAACGGGCACAAAAAAGCCGGCTCCGTTGCAGCGGAACCGGCCGGTACTAACGATGAGTCAACAACAACGCAAACCCACCAATCATGAAAAAAGATAAAAAAATGATGCAACAAGTACGCGAACAATTGGAACGGTATCTCGAAGCAGACGATATCGACGTAAGCCAGTCAGCCGTAGCCCGCGGTATTGGGGTCAGCCCGGCGTCGGTCAGCCAGTTTCTGGCCGGTAAATACACGGGCGATAATCAGCGCCTGGCGGTGCGCATTCAAAGCTGGCTGCAAAAACAGCACGAACGGCAATCCTACACCGAAATCTTCGAAACCACGCTCGACACCACCGCTGTTCGGCGCATCCTGCAAACGGCCCGTATCTGTCACATCCAGCGCGAGATTGGAGTGGCTACCGGCCCCGCCGGTGCAGGCAAAACAAGAGGGGTAAAACTCTATGCCGAAAAAAACCCCGACGTTATTTTTATCGAGGTGATGCCCTACTACTCCGCCCACTACGTAATGAGAGATATCCATCGCATGTTGGGCTTTAACGGGCAGGGAGCCATTATCGACCTCGCCAACCAGGTGATTGACAAGCTAAAAGGCAGCGGCCGACTGCTTATTATCGATGAAGCCGAATACCTGCCCTCCAGAGCTCTGGACCTCGTACGCCGCCTGCACGACAAGGCCGGCATTGGCATTTTGCTGGTGGGGATGCCGCAGCTCATCAGTAACCTGAAGGGAAACCAGGATCAGTTCCGGCAGCTCTACAGCCGGGTGGGTATTCACACCCTTATCCCCAATATGAATGATGAGGATGTGAAACGTCTCGTACAGTCGGCCCTGCCCGGGTCCAACGGAGTGTGGAAGCACTTTGCCGAGGGAAGCAAAAAGAATGCCCGCTCGCTCAGCAAGCTGGTGAAACAGGCCCGGCAGATTGCCGCCAGCAGTGGCGAACCGATCAATGCCGAGATTATTAAAGATGCACAAGATTACATCATTATATAGGAGGCCCCAATGAAAACAGCCATCATACTTTTATGCATTCTGCTTATCCTCGCTTTTATCGTTATCGATTCCATTCAATCAAAATATATCAACAAGCGGGCCTTTGAGCAGATCGATCAGCTCCACAAACAGGAATGGAACGGCGAGCCAGACGATGAATTAATCGCCTGGTTTCGCGTGCGCAACCGGGTCATGACGCGGCGCGATGCCACCCTCAAAGAGTACGTAGCCTTAGACCATGCCGTTCGCACCCGCATCGATCAGTGCCGTGCCCGCAATAAACGATTTTCAACCGTGCATCGGGGCCCCGGGCGGTTCACTACCATATCAACCCAAAATTAAACCGGAGATCACTATGGATTTTGCCAATATGAAACGAGAAAAGAAGGAAAACCTGCCAAAAATGGAGCGGGAAGTCTACGATTACAAACCGCTTATTGACGAGGCTGTAAAACTTAAAAAGGACGAGGTATTACAAATTCCCATCAGTAAAGACCACCAGGTAACCGGTATACAGGGAGCATTGAGCCGGATGGAAAAAAGCCGCAAATACAGGGTGTGCAAACGAACCATTGACGGGGAAAAATTTGCCCTGGTGCAACTGGCCAAAGGCTATAAATAAGGAGGAGACATGAAATCATTCGAAGAAATCACTGAAATCGTTGACCAGATAAGCTATAAAGACTGGGCGTTCGTGGTCGTGGAATACATGTCCTGCATCTATCTGCAGGTACAGTTTGACGCCCCGGATAATGATGCCCCCACAAACCTCGAACGACAGTATGGCCGCAAGTGGATGCTCTCTCCTCACATGACCCGCAGCGAAATTGTACAAACCGCTCTGAAAGCGGTACTGACGGCTGAGGAGCACGAAACCAGGGAGAGGTTCTTTTACAAAGGCTGTACGCCGTTTGCCCCTCATTTTGATGTGGACTTGCTCTGCTCGTTTCAGTCGATACCGGAGGAGGATTCCCTGGACATCCGGCCGCCCGTGAACGGATCTAATCACAATTCAAAACAACCGAACCATGCCTAAGAAAAAACAAACCATCGCACAGCAGGCCGGATACGTCCGGGGCGCGCTAAAACGAAAAGGAGTCAAACACCTGGAAGATTTTAACGGCCGCAAAGTCCCCATCGACTACGTGCCCGACCTCGACCTGGTAAAACACCATCTCTGCACCGGGTTCTTTGAGAAGATCGAACAGAAAGAGCGGGAGCTTCGCGAGCTGAAAACCGAACTGCAGCAGGCCGGGGATGAGCTGCACACCCAGCTTTTAGCCGAGGGGGATATCCGCGACGATTCAGTAGGCGGGTTCACCCTGGCCCGCTTCGATAAACAGGCACGGATTATCTACAAAATGGGCACGGTAAAAGACAAAAACCCCGAGCAGCTTCAAATGGCGGGGCAGCTCTGGAATAAGTTTATGGAAGACGAGTACCCGGACACCGACCCCAAGCAGCACTTCCTCCACAGCATTGTAAACGAGCTGGTGTTTAACACCAAAGACGAGGTAGATACCAACCTGATCAACACCATGAACAAGTACGCAGAGCGGGTGAAGAATAAGTATTACCACAAGTTCCTGCATCACCTAAACAAAGCCTACGATCTGAGGCACACCAAGCGGTTCGAAATCTTTGAGAAGAAAGATGACCAGGGCAAATACAAGTCGGTCATTTTAACCTACGCCAAGCTCGATCCCCTGGAAGAAAGCGGGCAGAAATAAGAGTGTCACGTTTAGCCAAATGAAGTCTGGCCAGGGGGTATGACAGCCGCCGGGCCTCTATAAATTAAGTCAATAACCCATGAAAATGGCCGATAATAAACAGAAAGCAAATATCCACATAGCCAAGCAGGAATTGAGCCTTACAGACGTGGAATACGAAGGGCTGCTTGCCGGGTTTGGCGTGGGAAGCTCAAGAGATTTGAGCTACAGCCAGGCCGATGAGCTGCTATCGGAATTGCAACGCCGTGGATGGACACCAAAAACAACAAAAAAGAATGCGGCAAATAGAGAAAAGCATGGCTGGGGGAAGGCAAAATATGAATACCTGCGCCCACGCCCGGGCTACATGGCCGATCCCCGTCAGCTGCGAAAAATGGAGGCCATGTGGCGGGACATTGCCAATAAACCGGGCGATCCGTCCCTGGAGAAATTTGTGGAGCGGCAAACCGGGATTAAAAAGCTGGTATGGCTTCATAAAAAACACGCCGTCTCCGTTATTACAGCTTTAAAAAATATGTGAATGATATGGACTTAAGCTGGATGAAAGACTTGGACAACATCGAGGAAGTTTTAGATAAAGATATGAAGCTCGTGTACGAAAACTGCGGACTGGATGTGGTGATTAATCTCCTGGAGAATTTGCCTTCTATTAATATCTATGTGAGCCGGAAGTCGGTAACGAATGCACAGACCAAGTATATCCTGTCGAACCTAAAGGATCATGACATCAAAGATCTCGCGGTAAAGGTTGGCTGTAGCGAGCAGCAGGCGTACAGAGTAATCCGTGATAATTTGCGAAACCCAAAAAAAGCAATCAATCAGAAGAGTTTATTTGAATCATGAGTAACCGCGATAAAATATTAATTCGCACTGGCTACTTAGAGCATCTGGGGTATTATGCCATCCGGGCGCTGCTCACGGCAAAAACGAAAATGAATTGCAGTTCAATGCCTGTGAAGAATACTCAAAAAAGCCGTAAGAGCTGGCAGATGATTCACCGGAGTTTTAACCAGGACGAGCATAAATCTGAAGTACAACGACTCATAAAAACCGGAAAATATATAGTGGATTAAGATGGCAACATTAATGGACAAACAACAAAAAGCGAACATCCAGAGCATGCTGGGAATTATAGCAATCCAGGTACAGGATGATCAATTGAAAGAAGCCGAGGAAAACCTGCAAATGCTCACTAAAGTCATTCGCAATGCCCGCAACGAAATGAACGGACTCGACCTGAATAATAAAGTAACCAGGTTCGATGTAGATCAACTTTAAGAATAAGCTTATGCCCATTGATTACACAGAATATCCCGATAATTGGAAAGAAATTAGTGAGTATATCCGATTTGAAAGAGCGGGAAATAAATGTGAGACTTGTGGGGCAGAGAACTACAAACCGCACCCGATTACAGGTAGTAAGGTGGTGTTAACAGTTGCCCATATTAGCCACGACAAAGACGATGTGAGATACAGCGCCGATAAATATGATCCAACTGATGAGGAGAATAATTTGGTGGCTGAATGCCAACGCTTTCATCTAACAAGGGATGCGAAGTTACACGCTCGAAACCGTAAATACGGCAGAAGGCACAATCGGAAAGAACAATTGCAATTAGATATATAACCTTGTTCAACTTTAAGGTGAAAAAATGAATGAACGACTAAAAGAAACTCTTGCCAATTTACATGACCTTGCCACATGTGGTGCCACAGATGGAGAGAAAAAGGCCGCACGAAAAGCAATGGACAGGATCATAAATAAATACGGTCTTGGTGATATCGATATTAACGACCTCAGGAAAAAAACATACCGGTTTAAATATACAACCAAGCTCGAAATGTGGCTGCTGCCAAGACTAAGAATGGTACTATTAAATTGGGATGGAGATGTGCTTTACAAAACGAATCACGCTGTTCGTGAAGGAAGCTACGTGGCAGTCCGGGAAATTAAAATGGAATTGGATGAATTTGAGTATATCACGATGGAGTGTGCTTATGAATACTTTCGCAGGCACATGAAAAAGCAGTGGAAACAACTGGCTTTACCAATATTAAAAAGATGCCGTAAGACAACTACTCGAAATAAAAAAAGAGAACAACTCCAGGTCGAATTTTTTAATCAATATTGCATCGCCAGTAAGCTCTTTACTCAGGGAGAATTAAAGAAAAAAAACATCACATCTAAGGCTGAAATGGAACGTGTAAGAGCCTTCCGGGGAGTGGAAGGTGGAGAGTACAAAAAGCAAGTCAGTAACGGGTTTTATTTAGAATCGTAACCATGTTTAATCGCAAGCCAAAACCGATATCTGCCCTTCTTCAAAATCAATTTTCCGTGAAAAAATGGGGACCGGAATGAAGCGTGGAATGGTCTTGCGAATCGCACCGGCAAAGCTCAAAGAGGTTTTAGGCCGGGATGATTTCAAGTACCACTTAAAACGTATTTCATTGACCGGTAGAGATGAAAACCCTACATTAATCATCGAGACGATTCCCGGAACCCCTTGGAGAATTCAAATTCACCAGGTAAGATGGCAGCTCAAAAGCAAAATTAACGACCGTTTGAAGTGCGATTTTGTGAAGGATATTCGAGTTTATTAATGAAATAAGTTGCGAAATCGGTTGCGTTAGGTTCCTCTCACTCTAATTATCCATGTAACCAGGTTTAAAGTAAAATTTCCTCTATTTCTTGCGTTTATGAGCAATAAAGTGAGTTTTTCAGAAAAAACCCTGATTGAATCTCAGTTCTCAAACTTCTTGCAAAAAGTCGAAGATATCTCGCAAAACTGGAAATTTTCTCAAATTAATCTCTCGGCTCTAAATAGGCTTTCAAACACTCTTAAACGCCTTTTTTAGGGGCTTTTAACACCTCTTTAATAATTCTCATATCATATCCCCCCTTATACAAACTCTCCGATACGCTCTTTCGCTTTTTTAATAAACTCAGCGATATCATCCA
>CAZJBI010000022.1:0-7356 GCA_964544445.1 uncultured Rhodohalobacter sp. | reverse complement strand
CCGTGAAGGCGGACGAACCGTGGGTGCCGGCGTTGTAACTAAAATTAATGAGTAATCATTAATACTGAATATTAAATGAGATTTAGGGTGGGGCGAATACGTCTCTCCCTACACTCATTTATACGGGTGTAGCTCAGTTGGCAGAGCACTGGTCTCCAAAACCAGGTGTCGGGAGTTCGAGCCTCTCCACCCGTGCTTTTTTAAAGACAGATCAACAGTACTGATGAGATTTTATGAATAAGATTAAAGAGTTTATTGAAAACGTGAGAAAGGAGATGGCAAAAGTTTCCTGGCCTTCTCAGCAAGAGCTGATTGACAACACAATTATTGTTGTTGTTTTCACGATTATCATTTCTGTATTCATTTTTGGTGTTGATCAAGTGTATAGCACGATTCTGGAGGCAATTTACAGATGAGTTCAAATACTGAAACAGAAAATGACAACTTTGGCTGGTATGTAGTGCGCTGTTTTACAGGGCACGAAAGGAAAGTAAAAGAATTTTTGACCCAGGAAATCGAAGAACAAGATCTTGGTCATAAAATCAAAGAAATACTTATTCCAACAGAAACAGTTGTTGAAATTCGTTCAGGAAAGAAAAAAACGAAAGAGAAAAACTTCTTTCCAGGCTATATGCTTGTGAAAACGATGTACGATGAAGAAGTAAATAATTTAATACAGTCGGCACCTTCATGCATTGGTTTTTTAAAGGCCGGTCGTAACGAAGTTATCCCAACTCCCATCAAAAAACGTGAAGTGGACAGGATATTAGGACGCGTACACGATAACCAGGAAATGGTCGAAAAAGGTGGCGCAATAGATATACCCTATAAAGAGGGAGATCTCATAAAAGTAATTGATGGACCCTTTAAGGAATTTGACGGAACCGTACAGGAAGTGCTTCCTGATAAATTAAAATTACGCGTTCTGGTAAGTATTTTTGGTAGAAAAACCCCTGTTGAGGTTGACCTGAATCAGGTTGAATCAACAACATAAGAACTTAAACGTGAGCTATTACGCAGCAAACAGAAGCATGAATCGTTAATGGATTCTATATGGCAAAAAAAGTAGATAAAGTGCTAAAACTTCAAATTGTTGGTGGTCAAGCCAATCCCGCCCCACCCGTGGGGCCAGCTTTGGGACAAGCAGGCATCAACATTATGGAGTTTTGTAAAGCATTTAACGCGAAAACCCAAGATAAGGCTGGGACAATCATTCCGGTTGAGATTACTGTTTTTGCAGACAAGTCTTTTACATTTAAAACAAAGACTCCGCCTGCCGCAGTACTCCTCAAGCAAGCTGCAAAAGTAAAATCCGGTTCCGGTGAGCCAAACCGTGCAAAAGTCGGTAAGGTTACATGGACACAGTGTAAGGAAATTGCTGAGCAGAAAATGGAAGATCTCAATGCATACAATGTTGAAAATGCAGCTGAGATGATTGCAGGAACAGCCCGAAGTATGGGTTTGAGGGTAATCCGAGATAAATAAGAGGATTTAGAAAATGGCAAAACGAGGTAAAAAATATCAACAGGCTGCAGAGCTTATTGATCCTGACATGGAATATACCATTGAGGAAGCTTGTGATTTGGTCAAAAAAACCAAAATCGCTTCTTTCGATGAGTCCGTAGATTTAGATCTTCGGCTAGGTGTGGATCCACGTCACGCAGATCAAATGGTCAGAGGAACTGTTTCTCTTCCGCATGGTACTGGTAAATCCGTTCGCGTTTTGGCTCTAGTAAATGAAGCCAAAGAAGAAGAAGCGAAGGAAGCCGGAGCCGACTATGTAGGCCTGGATGAGTTTATTACTAAAATTGAAGAAGGTTGGGCAGACATCGATGTAATTGTTGCCACTCCTGATGTGATGGGTAAAATAGGTAAGCTAGGTCGCCATCTGGGGCCACGCGGACTTATGCCTAATCCAAAGAGTGGAACGGTTACCATGGACGTAGGCGCCGCCGTAAATGAATTTAAAACCGGAAAAATTGACTTTAGAGTTGATAAGGCCGGTATACTTCATACATCGATTGGCAAAGCAAGTTTTGATGCGATGGAAATAAGAGAAAATTTAATCTCATTCCTTCAAACCATCATAAAGATGAGACCTGCATCAGCCAAAGGGCTTTACATCAGGAGTGCCTATTTGAGCACTACGATGGGGCCGGGTATACCGATTAGCCGATCATCTATAACTTCAATTTAGAAATATATAGGTTAAACAATGCCGACATTATCAGAAAAAAAGGCAGTTGTAGAAGAAATTACCGAAAAACTGAGCAATTCTAATGCTGTGTATATTGCGAATTACTCCAACATGTCTGTTTCAGATATGGGGAATCTTCGTGGGAAATTCAGAGAAGGTAACGTGCTTTTTAAAGTGTATAAAAATACACTCATCAAACGTGCAATGGACGATTTGGGAGGTTATGATGACTTGTACCCCCATCTTGTTGAACAAAATGGATTTGCATTTGTTGATGAGGAATTAGCTGCACCCGCAAAAGTTTTAAAAGACTTCATCAAAGAAAATAATAAGCCCAAATTTAAAGCGGCTTTAATTGATGGAGATTATTACGACGAAGATCAACTCGATGCCCTGGCTGCTATGAAGTCTAAGAGCGAGGTTATCGGAGATATTGTTGGCCTGTTGATGGCTCCAATATCAAACGTTGTAAGCGGACTACAGGCACAAGGCAGCAACATTGCCGGAGCACTTCAAACAATTGCTGAAAAAGAAGAAAACTAAACACAAATTTTTTTAATAAAACGACGAACGGAGAACAAAAACAATGGCTGACGTTAAAGAACTAGCTGAACAACTTGTTAACTTAACTATTAAAGAAGCTAATGAACTTGCAAAAGTTCTTGAAGAAGAATACGACATCAAACCTGCAGCTGCAGCAGTAGCTGTTGCCGGTCCTGCCGGTGGCGGAGACGGAGATTCAGCTGAGGAACAGACTGAATTTGATGTAGTTCTGAAATCTGCAGGTGCCAAGAAAATTGCCGTAATTAAAGAAGTTAGAGCAATTACCGGTCTTGGACTGAAAGAAGCGAAAGAACTCGTTGATGGTGCACCAAACACCGTTAAAGAAGCCGTTTCTAAAGATGAGGCAGAAGAGCTGAAGAATAAGCTCGAAGAAGCCGGTGCAGAGATAGAGCTGAAGTAACTCTAAAACTACTTACTTAAAAGTTGCCTAGCCGACGCCTGTTTCAGGTGCCGGCTTTTGGCATCTGTTTAAATGTGCAATCTCAGATCTATTCATTGAGATTTCCCACAATCTTTAACTAAAGGACAACTTCCTTTTTAGTACTATTATGGAAAAAATCCCCTTTACCGACCGCCTATCATTCGGCAGAATTAAAAATGTAATCGATTATCCAGACTTTTTGGATATCCAGCTCAAATCCTTTAATAATTTCGCCCAGTTGGATGTCGCTCCGACTGATCGTGAAAATAAAGGACTCCAACGAATTTTTAACGAGAATTTTCCGATACAGGATTCCAGGGAAACACATATTCTTGAGTTTCTGTACTACTCGGTTGATACTCCCAAATATAATGTGAAGGAGTGCCAGGAGCGCGGATTAACTCACGCCATACCTTTAAAAGCCCGACTGAGACTATCATCTACTGATGGCTCAGACGAAGCTTCAGAGACGATTGAACAGGAAGTATTCCTGGGCGATCTTCCATGGATGACTGAGAGAGGAACATTTATTATAAACGGTGCTGAGCGCGTAATTGTGAGTCAGCTTCATCGCTCTCCCGGTGTATTTTTTGGTCAGTCTATACACCCTAATGGTACGCAGCTTTATTCTGCACGTGTTATTCCATTTAAAGGGTCCTGGATTGAATTTACTAATGATATTCGTGACGTTCTCTGGGCCTATATCGACAGGAAGAAAAAAATTCCTGCTACTACTCTTTTGAGGGGTCTTGGATACTCAACAGATGATGATTTACTGAATCTTTTTGAGCTTTCCGAAGAAGTAAAAGTGGGTGGTAAGAAATCATACAATGATAAATTGGTTGGTAAACGCCTTGCAACAGACATTGCGGTCGATGTTGTTGAAGAGGTGGTTGATGATGAAACCGGGGAGGTCACAGAAGCCACTAACCGAAAAATCTTGCTGGAAAGAGACCATGAACTTACGGAAGATGATTTTGGCGTATTAAAAGAAGCAGATGTAAGTAAAATACTTGTTCAGAAAATCGGATCGGAAGAGTCTGAAAGGTCCGTAATCATGAATACGCTTAGAAAAGATCCATCGCATGATGATGTAACCGCATTGGGTGAGATCTATCAGCAAATTAGAACCGGTGAAATGCCAGATCCTGAAACAGCAAGACAAGTTCTTGAGCGACTGTTCTTCAGTGATAAAAAATATGACCTCGGAGAAGTAGGTCGTTATCGGTTGAATAAACGTCTGAAAGTTGATGTGGATCAGGAAATACAATATCTGACGAAAGAAGATATTGTGGCCATCATTAAAGAAGTGATCAGGCTCAAAGAAATGAAATCTCAGGTTGATGATATTGATCACCTGAGCAACAGACGTGTGCGAACAGTAGGCGAGCAGCTTGCTCAGCAATTTGCGATTGGCTTGGCGCGCATGGCACGAACCATCAGAGAGAGAATGAACTCTCGCGATGCAGAACAGTTGACCCCGCAGGATTTGGTAAATGCCAGAACTATTTCCAGCGTTATCAACAGTTTCTTTGGTACAAATCAGCTTTCTCAGTTCATGGATCAAACGAATCCTGCTGCTGAGCTGACTCACAAAAGAAGGATGTCTGCATTAGGCCCTGGCGGTCTTACACGAGAGCGTGCTGGTTTTGAAGTCCGTGATGTTCACTATACACACTATGGACGACTTTGCCCTATTGAGACTCCTGAGGGTCCAAATATTGGTTTGATTACATCACTATGTGTTCATGCCAAAATAAATGACTTTGGTTTTATCGAAACTCCGTACAGAAAAGTAGATAATGGCAAGGTGACCAATAATGTTGAGTACCTTGCAGCCGAGCAGGAAGATGAGACGGTTATCGCACAGGCTAATGCTCCTCTTACAGATGAGAATACATTTGAGAACGAGTCCGTTTTTTCTCGTTTCAGAGATAGCAACGTTGGGCTCGCTAAACCTGAACAGATCGAATACATGGATGTATCTGCAAACCAGATTACATCTCTTGCAGCCGCACTGATTCCTTTTATAGAGCATGATGATGCAAACCGTGCATTGATGGGATCAAACATGCAGCGACAGGCTGTGCCTCTGCTTCGTCCTGAATCTCCCGTTGTAGGAACCGGACTGGAACAGCGTGCGGCTAAAGATTCAAGAGCAATCATTACCGCAGAAGGCGATGGTGAAGTTGTTTATGTGAGTGGCCACGAAATTCGCATCAAATATGAAAGAAGCGAAATTGAGCAGAATTGCTATTTCGATGAAGGTATTAAATCATATCATCTTCAGAAATTCCAACGAAGTAACCAGGATACTACTGTCAATCAGCGCCCGATTGTGAGCGTTGGTGACTCTGTGGTAGAAGGACAAGCTATTGCTGACGGTTGCTCTACCGAAAAAGGCGAGTTAGCTCTCGGCCGTAACATGCTGGTGGCCTTTATGCCATGGCGTGGTTACAACTTTGAGGATGCAATTGTAATCAGTGAAAAAATTGTTCAGGACGATGTTTATACATCTATTCACATAACTGAATTTGAGCAGCAAGTTCGCGATACCAAACGTGGAGAAGAAGAGCTGACTCGTGAGATTCCCAACGTGAGTGAAGATGCAACAAGAAACCTGGATGAACGAGGTATTGTTCGCGTTGGAGCAAAAGTTAACCACGGTGATATTCTCGTTGGTAAAATTACACCTAAAGGTGAAACCGACCCAACTCCTGAAGAAAAATTACTTCGAGCTATATTTGGTGATAAGGCCGGTGATGTGAAAGATGCATCCCTTAAAACACCTCCAGGTGTTTCCGGAGTTGTAATCGACACCAAACTTTTCAGCCGTAAACGAGATGAACAAATTTCTCGTAAAGAAGAGAAGAAAATGGTTGAAGAAGAGAATGAGCGGCATGCTAAGAAATTAGCCGAGCTCAATTCAAAGTGGGCCGATAAAATGTATAGCCTCCTTCGGGACAAAACATCGCCGGGTGTATACAATTATAACGGCGTTGAGCTGATTCCAAAAGGCGAGAAGTATAAAAAATCCGTATTTGAAGAGCTTGATCCCGTAAATATTAACGAAAATATTGACTGGGCAACTGATGGTGAGCTAGTAAAACATGTGCGTTTACTCTTTAAAAACTATAGAGATTTACGTCGTGAAATAGACACCGACACCAAGCGCCGTAAGTATCAAATTCAGGTGGGAGATGAATTACCTCCTGGAATCATTCAGAAAGCAAAAATCTATGTTGCCAAGAAGCGTAAAATGCAGGTTGGCGACAAGATGGCCGGTCGACACGGTAACAAGGGTGTAATTGCTAAAGTTGTACCCGTAGAAGATATGCCATTTATGGCCGATGGAACCCCTGTTGATATTGTATTGAACCCACTTGGTGTGCCATCAAGGATGAACCTTGGGCAAATTTATGAGACGATTCTTGGATGGGCCGGTATGAAGCTTGGCGTTAAGTACGCGTCGCCTATTTTTGATGGAGCCTCATATGATCAGGTTCAGGAAGAGCTTAAAAAAGCCGGTCTGCCCGAAGATGGACGGATAAATCTTTATGATGGTAGAACGGGAGAAATGCTCGATCAAAAAACGACGGTCGGTTACATGTACATGCTGAAACTTAACCACTTGGTTGAAGATAAAATGCATGCCAGATCCATCGGACCTTACTCTCTTATTACACAGCAGCCACTTGGAGGTAAGGCGCAGTTTGGCGGCCAGAGACTTGGAGAAATGGAAGTTTGGGCTCTATATGCGTATGGAGCAGCAAATATTCTGAAAGAAATGCTCACTGTAAAAAGTGATGATGTAAAAGGACGCTCAAAAGTATATGAGGCCATTGTGAAAGGTGAAAACCTTCCCGAAGGCGATATACCTGAATCGTTCAAAGTATTATTACGTGAATTAATGGGTCTCGGTCTCGAAATCCATATTGACTAACGTTTTGTTCTGTAAAAAAAATCTATAACGGAGGTCTTCCTTTGCCAACAACAAATACACTTACTGTTACTAAAGACTTTTCTAATATTGGAATTTCTTTGGCGTCTGCCGAAACAATTCTTTCCAGATCGCATGGAGAAGTCTTAACACCGGAAACCATTAATTACAGAACCTTTAAACCGGAAATGGATGGTCTTTTTTGTGAAAAGATCTTTGGCCCGGTTAAAGATT
>CAZJBI010000021.1:0-14727 GCA_964544445.1 uncultured Rhodohalobacter sp. | reverse complement strand
CCGTGAAGGCGGACGAACCGTGGGTGCCGGCGTTGTAACTAAAATTAATGAGTAAGAGGCTTTAAAACGTGGCATCACAACAAAAGATTAGAATTAAACTAAAGTCGTACGACCACAACCTGATTGATAAATCAGCTGAAAAAATTATTCAAACAGTGAAATCTACAGGTGCTGTTGTTTCAGGCCCAATTCCACTGCCAACGAATAAAAACATCATCACTGTAAACCGATCGGTTCATGTAAATAAAAAATCACGTGAGCAGTTTGAATACAGATCACACAAGAGATTGATCGATATTTTATCAACAGGTTCACAAACAATTGACGCCCTGATGAAGCTTGAGCTTCCGTCTGGCGTAGATGTTGAAATCAAAGTATAGTAATCCAATAGGTAGATAAAAATGAGTGGATTAATTGGTAAGAAAGTAGGAATGACAAGCATCTTTGATGAACTGGGAAGAAGTATACCAGTAACGGTTATCGAAGTAGAGCCTTGTACCATTACTCAAATTAAAACAAAAGAAAGAGACGGTTACGAAGCCGTACAAGTTGCTGCTTTTGATAAAAAGCCTAAAAATGTTTCAAAAGCATTGAAGGGACATTTTGCAAAAGCTGGTATAGAGGCAAAGAAACTTGTAAAGGAATTCAGAGACTATATTCCTGAGGGCCTGGATGTTGGTGATGATCTTTCTATTGATGACGTTTTTAATGTAGGTGATCGGGTAGATGTTGTTGGTAAGTCTAAAGGAACCGGCTTTACCGGAGTGATGAAACGCCACAACTTTAGAGGTGTTGGCGATGCTACTCACGGACAGCATAACCGAGACAGAGCTCCTGGTTCAATCGGGCAAGCATCAGATCCATCACGTGTTTTTAAGGGTGTGAAAATGGCTGGACGTTCTGGCAATGCTCGTACAAAAATTACCAATTTATCCATCGCAAAGATTCTATCCGATTCTAACATGATACTTGTGACCGGCTCTGTACCGGGACCCAAAGGTGGATACTTAGAAATTTATAATAAAACAGAAGAAGCCTAATGAAGCTGACAATTTATAAAACCGATGGTACTAGCAGCGGTAAAGAGGCCGAACTTAGTGACTCTATTTTTTCAATAGATCCTAACGAGACGGTTCTTTATGAAGACGTAAGGCGAATTTTGGCCAATAGACGGCAAGGAACCGCCAAAACAAAAGAAAGAGGCGAAGTTCGTGGTGGTGGCCGTAAAGCATATAAGCAGAAAGGGACGGGAATGGCCCGCCGTGGATCTATGAGATCACCACTGCTGAAAGGAGGAGGTACAGTTTTTGGACCAAGCCCCAGAAACTATACGGTAAATTTAACCAAAAAGGCCAAGCGGCTTGCTCGTAAATCTGCACTTACTCTAAAAGCAAGGGAAGAAGCCATTAAAGTGGTAGAAGACTTTAGTATGGATGCACCTAAAACAAAAGATTTTATTGCCATACTTGCTGCTTTGGAAATGGATACGAAGAAAGTTTTAGTATTGCTTGGCGAAACGGATCGTAACACCTATTTATCTTCAAGAAACATTCCTAACGTTACTGTTGCCAGATCGCATGAAGCTAATACTTATGACATTTTGAATGCAGAGTATTTGCTATTTACAGATAGCGCCGTTTCTGCACTGCAAGAATCTATAGAAGGAAAAATTGAGGAGGAAGCAGCATGAGCGTATTAATACAGCCTTTAATCACAGAGAAGCTTACACGATTACAGGAAGAACACCAGCAATATGCTTTTGAAGTTGCCAGAAATGCAACAAAAAAAGATATAAGACAGGCTATTGAGAAAAAATATCCTGAAGTAAAAGTTGCCAGGGTTAACACAATGATTGTCCCATCAAAACCCAAAGGACGATTTACAAAGAGTGGATTTGTGAATGGACGAAGCAAATCCTGGAAGAAAGCTATAATCTCATTGAAGGAAGGCGAAATAGACTTCTTTAGCGAAATTTAAAGGACTTTAAGTAATGGCTACAAAACAGTTAAAACCAACAACACCGGGACAGCGACACAGGATTGCTCCGCAGTTCACTGACGTTACCGTTTCAAAACCGGAAAAAGGTCTTACTAGCGGAATTCATAAATCCGGCGGTAGAAATAACCGTGGACGAATGACTCTTCGTCGCCGAGGTGGCGGACACAAAAGAAAGTATCGCGTAATTGATTTTAGAAGGGACAAACTTGATATCCCTGCAAAAGTGCAGACCATTGAGTATGATCCCAACCGAACGGCACGTATTGCGCTATTAGCGTACGCCGATGGGGAGAAACGTTACATCATTGCTCCAAATAAATTGAATGTTGGCGATACGGTCATTAGTTCTGAAACGGCTCAGCCAGAAGTAGGAAATTCAATGCCGATGAAGAATATGCCTGCAGGTACATTTATCCATAATGTGGAAATGTATCCCGGTAAAGGTGGTCAGCTTTGTAGAAGTGCAGGAACAGTTGCACAGATGGTTGCAAAAACAGATAAGTATGTGACTGTTAAATTGCCATCAGGTGAAGTTCGATTGATACTAGGTACTTGTTTTGCAACAGTGGGTACAACAAGCAATCCCGACCACTTCAACACAACCAAAGGAAAAGCCGGGCGAAACAGATGGCTTGGACGACGTCCTAAGGTAAGAGGTGTTGCAATGAACCCTGTAGATCACCCAATGGGTGGTGGTGAAGGAAAGGCATCCGGTGGACATCCAAGATCTCCATGGGGACAAGCCTCCAAAGGTAAAAAGACAAGACATCGCAAGAAATTGTCGAGCAAGTATATTGTTCGTCGCCGTAAATCTAAAAAATCTTAAACAGTATGCCACGATCGCTAAAAAAAGGACCTTTTGTCCACTACAAGCTGCAGCGTAAGATTGATTCGCTCAACGACAGCAGTAAAAAGAAGGTGATAAAAACCTGGTCAAGAAGCTCTATGATTACTCCGGATTTTATCGGATTAACTATAGCTGTACATAATGGGAAACAATTTATACCTGTTTATATAACTGAAAACATGGTAGGCCATAAATTAGGTGAATTTGCACCAACAAGAACATTTCGTGGTCACCCCCTTAAAAAGGCAAAATAAAATTATTTGATTGATGGAAACGCCAGAATTTGAAGCAAGAGCAACTCAAAAACATTTAAGGAAATCTCCTCGCAAGGTCAGATTAGTTGCCAACCAGGTTAGAGGACAGCAGGTAGATCGTGCAATTTCTACACTTGCATTTTCAAATAAATCCACAGCTGTTGATGTATCGAAAGTAGTGCGATCTGCTGCAGCAAACATCCGTGATAAATTTGAAGAAGAACGACTTGATAATGATTTGCTGTACATAAAAGAGATTTTTGTAAATGAGGGTGTTACCCTTAAGCGAATCCAACCTGCGCCAATGGGTAGAGCCCATAGAATCAATAAGCGCAGCTGCCACATCACAGTTGTAGTGGCAAAGAAACAAGAAGAAACTATAACTGAATAACAAAGAGGATAATTTGGGACAAAAAACCAATCCAACCGGACTTAGATTAGGAATTATAAGAGGATGGGACTCTAATTGGTATTCTGATGAGAATGAACCAGCCATAGTACTCGAAGACACAAAACTTCGTGAATATTTGGAAGCTCGCTTGAGAAACGGTGGACTTTCCAATGTTATCATTGAGAGAACGCCAAAAAGAATTCTTTTGACGTTAAACACATCGCGTCCCGGTGTTATTATTGGGAAAGGCGGTGAGCAAATTGAACTTCTCCGAGAAGAGCTGAAAAAAATTACCAACAAAGAAGTTCAAATAAATGTAAGTGAAATCAAACGTCCTGAAATGGACGCAAGTCTGGTATCACAGAATATTGCCCAGCAGCTTGAAGCACGAGTGTCTTTTAGACGTGCTATGAAAACAGCCATATCTTCTGCTATGAGAATGGGAGCAAAAGGCATTAAAATTAAATGTGCCGGACGACTTGGTGGTGCAGAAATGGCACGTACAGAGCAGTATAAAGAAGGACGTGTACCACTACATACCCTCAGAGCAGATATAGACTATGCAAAAACGACTGCTAATACAATTTATGGCTCTATAGGTGTTTCGGTTTGGATTTTTAAAGGCGAAATCATCGGCGATGTTGATCTGTCCCCAAATGCACAGGCCAAACAGGAATCAGATTCGAATAAAGGCCGAGGAAGCCGAAACAACGACAGAAAGTCGCGAAGAAGAAGACGTACACGTAACTAAATAAACTTTAAATACGATGTTAGAACCAAAAAGAATACACAGACGTCGGGTACACCGGGATAAACTTAAAGGTAATGCTCAAAGAGGACATACATTAGCCTTTGGTAGCTTTGGACTCAAAGCCCTGGAACCTAAATTTATCACGTCGCGACAAATTGAAGCTTGTAGGGTTGCCATTGCTCGATCCTTACAACGGGAAGGAAAAACTTTCATTCGAATTTTTCCAGACAGACCCATGACATCAAAGCCTGCTGAAACCAGAATGGGTAAAGGTAAAGGTGCCCTTGATCATTTTATTGCAGTGGTAAAACCGGGGAGAATTCTTTTTGAAGTAGCCGGTGTTGGCGAAGATAAAGCTAAAGAAGCGTTAAGAAGAGCATCTCATAAGCTTCCTATTAAAACGAAGTTTATCAAAAGAAGAGATTTAGACGTTTAATCACCCAGATATCATGAAAGCACACGAATTACGCGATTTATCACAAACTGAACTGGAAGCAAGGCTTGAGGATGAAATCAATGCTTTAGCTGATTTTCGCTTTAACAAAGCGATTGCAGGCCAAATTGAAAATCCTGCCCGTATAAAAAATACCAGACGGGAAATTGCCCGTTTGAAAACGATAATTAAAGAAAAAATAAGTGCTGAATAAGACTATGGCTCAAGCACAACGATCACAAAGAAGAACACGTACAGGTAAGGTTGTTAGTAACCGAATGGATAAAAGTATTACTGTTGCAGTAGACCGGCAGATTAAACACTCCATTTATGGCAAGTTTATCAAAAAGACAACCAAATATATGGCACACGATGAGAATAATGACGCCAATGAAGGCGATGTTGTGCTTATCATGTCAACCAAACCATTATCCAAGCGAAAGTCCTGGAGACTGGTTGAAGTAATTGAAAGAGCAAAATAACGATTTAACTGGTAGGACAATCAAATGATTCAAACGCAATCTACACTCAATGTTGCCGACAACAGTGGCGCAAGAAAAGTTATGTGTATAAAAGTGCTTGGCGACTCAAGAAAACGCTATGCACGCATCGGTGATTTGATATCATGTTCTGTAAAAACAGCAATACCCGGTGGTAATGTAAAGAAGGGTGAAGTGGTAATCGCTGTTGTTGTAAGAACTAAAAAAGAAATTCGGCGCCGTGACGGTAGTTACATTCGATTCGACGAAAACGCGGCGGTAATTATTAACAAAGAAAACGAGCCTGTTGGCACGCGTATATTCGGACCTGTAGCCAGAGAGCTTCGGGAAAGAAACTTTATGCGTATTGTTTCACTTGCTCCGGAAGTATTATAAATCATAGCGTTATGCCCAGAAAGTATAACAATCAGAAAAAATTGCATGTTAAAAAAGGCGATGAGGTATTAGTGATCGCCGGAAACGACAAAGGCCAGAGAGGACGCGTTTTGATGGTTTATCCAGATAAAAGCAGAGTTCTTGTTGAAGGGATTAACATGAGAACGTTTCATGAAAAACCTTCCCAGGATAATCCTCAGGGTGGCAGATTGAAACGAGAGGCCTCTGTTCATGTATCAAATTTAAAAGTGATTGATCCCACAACAGATGAGCCAACTCGAATTGGAAGAAAAAGAATTGAGGAAGAAGGTGGCGGACGTTGGGTTCGCTATGCCAAAACCAGTGGCGAAATAATAGATAAGTAATAAAATAATGGCTGAAGCACGACTTTACACACGTTATAAAGAAGAGATCATAGATAAACTCATTGAAGAGTTTAAGTATGAGAACCTGAATGCCGTACCGAAACTTCAAAAAATAGTTATTAATGTTGGTGCGGGCGAAGCAATCAACGACTCTAAGTATCTTGATACGGTTGTTGAAAATGTTGGTTTGATTACCGGGCAGCAGCCTGTGAAAACCAAGGCAAAAAAATCGGTTTCTAACTTTAAGTTAAGAGAAGATATGCCGATTGGCTGCAAAGTAACCCTGAGAAAGAAAATTATGTATGAATTTATGGATAGGCTGATTAACCTGTCTCTGCCTCGTACAAGAGACTTCCAGGGAGTTCCCAACAAAAGCTTTGACGGACGTGGCAATTATACAATGGGAATTAAAGAACATACAATTTTCCCTGAAATTGACGTAGACTCGGCTAAGTTTGTGCACGGCATGGATGTTACGTTTGTAACAAACGCTGAATCTGACGAAGAAGCATTTGCATTATTGAAGCATTTTGGAATGCCATTTAAAAAATAATTTTAATTAAGTAAACGTATCAATGGCTAAAAAATCCTGGATAGCACGTAACGAAAAAAGAAAACGAACTGTAGAAAAGTACGCGGAAAAACGTCGTGAACTTAAAGAAGCCGGAGACTATGAAGCTCTCCAAAAACTTCCGAGAGATGCAAGCCCTACGAGGGTACGAAACCGTTGTAGCTTAACGGGCAGATCTCGCGGTTATATCAGCAAGTATGGAATTTCAAGAATTAAATTTCGTGAACTTGCTTTAAATGGAAAAATTCCCGGCGTTAAAAAAGCAAGTTGGTAGGAGAATAAAAATGAACAGCGACACAATCTCAGATTTTCTAACTCGAATCAGGAACGCACAACAAGCTGGCCACAGGCGAGTGGATATACCTGCGTCTAAACTGAAGCGTGCAATGACAAAAATATTGGTTGATAAAGGTTACATCAACCGATACATCGATATTGAAGATGGCAAACAGGGTGTATTAAGACTTTTCCTTAAGTATGATGCTTACGGACAGCCGGTAATCAAAGAGGTTCACAGAATTTCAAAACCCGGATTGAGAAAATATACTACCAGTGAGAATCTGCCTAAATATTTTGGTGGACTCGGAATCGTTATTGTATCCACTTCCAAAGGGGTCATGACGGATAAAGAAGCAAGAAAATTAAATGTGGGTGGAGAAGTTCTCTGCTCGGTTTATTAATCAATGATATTTGAACTATGTCTAGAATAGGTAAACAACCCGTACCGCTCTTAAAGAATGTTGAGTTTAACCTCGGAGCCGATAATGTTGTTACTCTGAAAGGCGATAAAGGTGTAGGCCGATTACGAATTCATCCTGAAATGAAGGTTGAGCTCGAAGAGAATGAAATTATTGTAAAACGTCCCAGCGACTCAAAAAATCATAAAGCACTGCATGGACTTTATCGTGCTCTGTTAAATAACCTTGTTGAAGGTGTAGCTAATGGCTACAAAAAACAGCTTGAAATAATTGGTGTTGGGTATCGTGCAACGTTTAATAATGGCGTACTCGAACTGAACCTGGGTTTTTCTCATCCAATTTATTTTGTTCCGCCAGAAGGAATTGATATTGAAATTGATACCAAAACTCGAAAAAATCCGATCATTATTATTTCGGGCGTGAATAAAGAGCTGGTTGGTCAAGTTGCGGCAAAACTAAGATCACTGAGAAAACCTGAACCTTACAAAGGAAAAGGAGTTCGATACTTAGACGAACAAGTAAGACGTAAAGCAGGTAAATCTGCAGCTAAATAAAGTAGAGGCTAATTGATATGAGAAAAAATAATCAAAAAGCGGAAAGAAGGAATAAAATACGCCGCAGAATTCGTTCTACAATCAGGGGAACGGCAGAAAGACCACGGCTTAGTATTTTTAAGAGTAGTAAACATGTTTACTTGCAGCTTATTAATGATCTTGAAAATC
Organism: uncultured Rhodohalobacter sp.; assembly: GCA_964544445.1. Classification (GTDB taxonomy): domain Bacteria; phylum Bacteroidota; class Rhodothermia; order Balneolales; family Balneolaceae; genus Rhodohalobacter. The sequence continues at coordinate 6,822 of CAZJBI010000021.1, read as the reverse complement.
TAACGGTAACCTCTGTATCAACAAAAACTCCGTCAATCCAAAAAGAGATTGACGGTAAGTCATCAGTTGAAGCCGCGAGCATTGTAGGAAAAGAGATCGCTAAAGTTGCTGTGGATCAGGGAATTAAGAAAGTGGTTTTCGATCGCAGTGGATACAAATACCATGGAATTGTAAAATCTGCTGCCGAAGGCGCCAGAGAAGGTGGATTAGACTTTTAAATATATTTGAATTATGCCAAAAATCAGAAGAAAACATAACATACCCGCTGCTAACCTGAATCTTGAAGAGAAACTGGTTCATATAAACCGTGTTTCTAAAGTTGTGAAGGGTGGTAGAAGATTTAGTTTTAACGCTATTGTTGTTGTTGGAAACGGCGAAGGTGTTGTAGGCCATGGATTAGGTAAGGCGAATGAAGTTGCCGACGCTATCCAGAAGGGCTTTGATAATGCCAAGAAGAATTTGATTAAAGTGCCTATCTCAAAAACCGGCAGTATCCATCACCCGATTGTTGGTAAAGCCGGTGCTGGTAAAGTTCTTTTGAGACCTGCAGCAGAAGGTACGGGTGTAATTGCAGGTGGTGCCGTGAAAGCCATCCTTGATGTTGCCGGTGTTCAAAATATATTGTCAAAATCACTGGGATCATCCAACCCGCATAACATGGTTAAAGCTGCATATGAAGCGCTGAGGCAGCTCTCTGACCCTGTTGAGGTTGCCCAGCGACGAGGGGTTAGTGTAGGTAAAGTATTTGAAGGTTAAAACGATTAGGATTTACTGATTATGAAATTACATGAATTAAAAGCACCCGAAAGTAATAAGAAGACCCGAAAACGTGTGGGACGAGGCCAGGGCTCAGGTATGGGTGAACAGTCTGGTCGCGGACACAACGGACAAAAGTCTCGTAGCGGAAGTAAACTGAAAGCCTGGTTTGAAGGTGGACAAATGCCTCTGCAGAGACGTATTCCAAAATTTGGTTTTAAAAATCGTTTCAGAACGGAGTATAGTCCTCTAAATGTAGAAACGGTAGCCGATTTTATTGAGGCCGGAAAGCTTACAAAAGAAGTAACGTTTTCTGATTTAGTTGCAAGCGGTTTAATAGACGACAAAAGCAGAGTGAAACTTCTTGGTGGTGGTGAAATAGATACCGAAGTATCCATTGAAGTTCATGCATGCAGTAAATCTGCAAAAGAAAAAGTTGAAAAAGCAGGTGGTAGCGTAACCATCATCTCTAACTAAAAACTCCCAGAAGTTTTATCTAAATGAGTTTAATAGAAAATTTTAGAAACATCTTTAAAATTGAGGATCTGAGAAATCGGATTCTCTATGTCGTTGGTGTTCTTCTTGTATACAGAATCGGTAGTTATGTAACGATGCCGGGTGTGGATGCAAGTGCATTAACACAACAGACGGGTGATGCATCCAGTTTGCTTGGACTTTTTGATCTTTTTGTGGGTGGGGCATTTTCGCGAGCGGGTGTATTTGCTCTTGGAATTATGCCTTACATTACAGCTGCTATTATCATTCAGTTGATGGGTGCGGCTGTACCTTATTTCCAAAAGCTTCAAAGAGAAGGTGAAGAGGGGAGAAGGAAAATAAATCGTCTAACCCGTTATGGTACAATAGGGATAACAGCAGTGCAGGCAATTGGATTTGCTATAAATCTCATTGCGTCATCACCGAATGCAATTGTTGTTAGCAATACAGCATTTATTTTTACTTCAATAATTGTACTTACGGCTGGAACTGCTTTTGTAATGTGGCTTGGTGAACGGATAACCGATCGCGGCATTGGTAATGGTATATCGTTGCTGATTATGATTGGTATTATTGCTGTCCTGCCCACGAATTTCGTGAATGAAGTTACTACCACGAATAATGCGATCATTATTATTATTGAATTAGCTGGATTAGCTCTGGTTATCGCATCTTGTGTGTTGTTAACGCAAGGAACAAGAAAAATTCCGGTACAGTATGCGAAAAGAGTTGTTGGACGAAAAGTTTATGGTGGAACAACCCAATATTTGCCTATTCGGGTAAATGCTGCGGGAGTGATGCCCATTATTTTTGCCCAGTCTATCATGTTCATCCCTAGTACTGTAGGCACATTCTTCCCAGAGAACGCAACAGTTCAGTGGTTAACGGCCTGGTCAGCGGATTTTACAGGTGTCACTTATAGTATCATATTCTTTATTATTTGTGTTTTCTTTACGTTTTTCTACACCGCTATTGCGGTGAATCCTAGAGAAATGGCAGATACCATGAAGCGCCAGGGAGGTTTTATACCCGGTGTACGTCCTGGTAAACAAACGGTAGAGTTTATTGATAATATTTTAACTCGAATTACACTGCCTGGTTCTCTGTTTCTCTCTTTTGTTGCAATATTACCGGCTATTGTTGCCCGGATGGGAGTTACACCCGGATTTGCGCTCTTTTATGGCGGAACGAGTTTGTTGATTATTGTAGGTGTAGCATTAGATACTCTTCAACAAATTGAAAGTCACTTGATGATGCGTCATTACGATGGATTTATGAAATCAGGAAAAATTAAAGGAAAGCGCCGAGCGTAAAAATGATATTCCTGAAAAGTGAAACCGAAATTGATAAAATGAGAACGGCTGCAAGGCTGGTTTCTCGTACTTTGGCGGAGGTAGCCAAGCACATTGAGCCGGGTATCACGACAGGAAAGTTAGATCAGATTGCTGAAGAGTATATTTTAAAAAATAATGCCAAACCTGCCTTTAAAGGGTACGGACCCAAAACCAATCCATTTCCAGCTACTCTCTGTATTTCAGTAAATGAAGAAGTTGTTCATGGAATTCCGGGAGAAAGGAAATTGCTGGAGGGTGATATTGTTTCCATCGATTGTGGTGTTGAAAAGAACGGTTATTTTGGTGATCACGCTTATACCTTTATGGTGGGTGAATGCTCCGATGAAGATAAATTGTTATTAAAAACAACATTGGAGTCCTTATATAAAGGTATAGATGCTGCCGTACATGGCAATAAAACAGGCGATATCGGACATGCCATTCAGGAACACTGTGAAAAACAGGGTTTTGGTGTTGTTCGAGATCTTGTCGGGCATGGTATTGGAAAAGATATGCACGAAGATCCTTCTGTTCCTAACTATGGTAAGAAGGGTAGAGGCGAGCGATTACGAAGTGGCATGACGCTGGCTATTGAACCCATGATAACCAGGGGAACCTGGAAAGTGAATACAGAAGCAGATAAATGGACAATTATCACAGCGGATAGATCCAATGCTGCACACTTTGAACACGATGTAGTAGTACGAGAAGGAGAAGCTGAAATTCTCAGTACTTTTGATTATATTGCTGAGATAACAAAAAATGAAATTTTAGATATCAGTTATGGCTAAACAAGAGCCAATTAAACAAGACGGAAAAATTTTAGAAGCATTACCCAACGCTCAATTTAGAGTTGAGTTGGACAATGGACATGAAATACTGGCTCACGTTTCCGGTAAAATGAGAATGTATTACATTAAAATTTTGCCTGGCGACAGAGTTTCGGTTGAAATGTCTCCTTACGATCTCACTAAAGGCAGAATCACATATCGCTATAAATAGATAGGATTATGAAAACGAAATCATCAGTAAAGAAAAGAAGTTCAGACGATAAAATTGTACGACGAAAAGGTCGTGTGTACGTTATTAACAAGAAAAATCCCCGGCATAAGCAACGCCAGGGTTAATAAATAAAGTATTTGATTTATGGCAAGAATCGCAGGTGTTGATTTACCGAAACAAAAAAGAGGAGTTATAAGCCTTACCTATATTTATGGGATTGGTGAAACAACTGCTCGTAAAATTCTTGAAGAAACAGGCATTGATCCTGATACCAAGGTAGCTGACTGGGATGATGACCAGGTAGCGGCTCTTCGTAATATCATTGACAATGAAATGAAAGTGGAAGGGTCTTTACGAACAGAAATTAACTCCAATATCAGAAGACTTATAGAAATTGGAAGTTACAGAGGTGTTCGTCATAGAAAAGGTCTTCCGGTAAGAGGACAGCGCACACAAACCAATGCGCGAACTAGAAAAGGCAAGAGACGAACTGTTGCCGGTAAAAAGAAAGCACCGAAATAGGAACGCATTAATTTTTAGATAATGGCCAAAAGACAACGAAAAGCTGCCGATAAATCAGCAAAAGGAAAGAAGAAAAGAAAAAAGCAAGTAGCCAATCCAAATGGGATGGCCTTCATCAAAGCCACATTTAATAATGTATTGGTGAGTGTAACTGATGCCAATGGAAATGTGTTATCCTGGTCATCATCAGGTAAAGAAGGGTTTAAAGGCTCTAGAAAAAATACTCCATATGCAGCACAGCTAAGTGCAGAAACAGCAGCCAAAGCTGCTCACGAAATGGGGCTGCGTAAAGTTGAAGTATTTGTAAAAGGCCCGGGCTCCGGACGTGAAGCGGCTGTTCGAGCGCTGGCATCAAGTGGACTTGAAGTGACGTCTATCAAAGATCGCACACCGATCCCGCATAATGGATGCCGCCCACCCAAACGAAGAAGAGTTTAACGTAAAAGTAAATTTATAGATGGCACGATACAGAGGACCTAAACAGAAAATAGCCAGGCGTTTTAAAGAGCCAATATTTGGACACAGTAGTGCACTGGAAAGAAAACCATATGGACCTGGTGAGCACGGCAGAAGCCGGTTTACAAGAAAATCAGAGTATGCTATTCAGCTTGATGAAAAGCAGAAAGCAAAATACACATATGGACTTCTTGAAAAGCAGTTTCGCAATTTATACGAAAAAGCTACAAGACAAGAAGGGGTAACGGATGAAGTTTTTATGCAGTTACTCGAGTCTCGTTTGGATAACGTTGTATTCAGAATGGGATTTGCACGAACACGGCGTCAGGCAAGACAGCTTACAACACACAGACATATCGTTGTAAACGGACAGGTCGTCAATATTCCATCTTACCATGTAAAACCGGGAGATGTAGTGAGTGTCAGGCCAAAATCGAAAGATCTTGAATTGATTCAGGAATCACTGGAATCATATTCAACAAATAAGTACAAGTGGCTTGAGACCGATAAGAAAGCTAAATCAGGGAAATTCTTAAATATGCCTCTGATGGAAGAAATTCCAGAAAACATCAACATGCAGTTGATTATTGAGCTCTATTCTAAATAATCCATAACAGTTTTATACAAGAACTATGAACAACTATAGTTTACAGATGCCCGACATTCTCGAGGTAGCTGAAGATTCAGAAAATTTTGGAACATTTATCCTCCAGCCGCTAGAGAGAGGGTTTGGCGTTACCATCGGAAACTCATTTCGCAGAGTATTGCTTTCATCTTTGCCGGGATTAGCTATCACAGCCGTTCGTATAAACGGCGTAGAGCACGAATATTCCAGCATTGACGGAGTGAAAGAAGATGTTTACGAAATTATTTTGAACCTGAAACAAGTACGTTTTAAGCAGGTAGAGCAAAGTGGTGGAGTTATACATTTAACCAAGGAAGGTCCGGGTGATTTAACAGCCGGGGATATCAGCGAAGCAACTGCTGATTTTGAAATTTTGAATCCTGATCTTGTAGTGGCTACCCTCTCTGATGGTGTTACACTTGAAATGGAACTGCGTGTAGGCAGAGGCCGTGGATATATCCCGGCAGAAGAGCTGGCATCTGATTTTGAAGATGAAGTGAGCCTATTGCCAATTGACGCAATCTTTACTCCCATAAAATCAGTTCAGTTTGATGTAGAAAACGTTCGTGTTGGCCAGCGCACAGATTATGAAAAGCTAATTATGAACGTTACTACTGATGGTTCACTGAATGCCAAAGAGGCACTCACAATTTCGGGTAAAATTCTCAAAGAACATATTGAGAAATTTATTACCGAAAAAATTGAAGAACCATTTACTCAAGAGGAAGAAGAGGTAGATGCAGAAAAACAAAGAGTCGCAAATCTGCTGAAAACCAGCATAGAAGATCTGAATCTTAGTGTACGTGCTTATAACTGTCTCAAATCTGCAAATATTAACACTATAGCAGAATTGGTTTCAAGAGATGAGCAGGATTTACTGAAATTCAGAAATTTTGGTAAAAAATCTCTTTCTGAACTCGTTGAAGTTATTGAAGAGAAGAATCTTGAATTTGGAATGGATGTATCAAAATACATTGATAAATAAAAGGAATTTGTCATGCGTCATCGCGTTAAAGGAAGAAAACTAGGTAGAACCAAACCGCATAGAGAGGCAACTCTCCGTGCCCTTGGTGCAGCTCTTATTCAAGAGCACAGAATTAAAACTACACTGCCAAAGGCAAAAGAATTGAGAACATTTGTTGAGCCTTTGATAACTGTAGCAAAAGAAGACACTACACACAACAGGAGAAAAGCTTTTTCTTCTCTTCAGAACAAAGAGGCTGTGACGCATCTTTTTGAAGAGGTTGGACCGGCGGCAGCTGATCGGCCAGGTGGATATACCCGAGTATTGAAGCTAGGGTATCGTTTTGGCGATTCGGCCCAGATGGCTGTTATTGAACTCGTTGATTTTAACGATGTGAAGCCTGAAGGAACTGAAACCAAGAAAAAACGAACCAGAAGAGCGGGTAAGTCTAACAAACCCACTTCAAGTACTGAGGAAAAAGCATCCTCAAAAACAGAAGAGAAAGAGAGTAAAGAAGAGAAGTAAAAAAAGTTTAGAAATTTCTACCAATTATATTTGGTAGTTAGTTTGAAACTTTCTTATATTGAAAATCTGCGACGGAAACGAAGCAGATTAGTTCTTTGGACATAATGTTATTATAGACAGTGATAAACAGATTGTTGAGAGGC
>CAZJBI010000020.1:0-21430 GCA_964544445.1 uncultured Rhodohalobacter sp. | reverse complement strand
TCTACTCAATCATGAATGATGATCCGGAACCCATTACAAAAGTTAATCCCGATCTTCCTGTTGAGCTTGAATGGATCCTGTCGAAAGCGCTTGAAAAAGATCCGGATAACCGATTTCAGGATATGGCTGAGCTTCAAAACTTCCTTGAAGCCCTGAAGGATGACACGTTGACTCTGGATCAGAAGAGTGATTTGTCACTTTCAATTCATTCTTTGCCGAAGAAAAAAAGCAAGAGCAGGAAAGATAACCGAACGTTTGTTTATGCCCTCGCAGCGACAGCCCTGGTTTTGTTTATTACGCTTACGCTGATATGGATATACCCGACAATGCAGTCTGTCACGGCGACTTATTTTTCCAGTCAATCCCTGCCGGCTTCAAAAGAGATTGCGGTTCTGCCTTTCAGAAATATTGGCGATGATCCTGAGAACCGCGCGTTTGCCGATGGACTGCTTGAAACCATTACCAGTAAACTTTCACAGTTGGAGCAGTTTCAGGACCAGTACCTGGTTGTTCCCGCAAGCGAAACAAGATCGATGGATATTCAAAGCGCCTCACAGGCGCGAACGGCATTTGATGTAAACCTGGTGGTAACGGGCAGCGTACAGAAATTGAGTGAAGGGATTCGGGTAACGATCAATCTCATTGATGCGGAAACTTTGCGGCAGATCGACTCTATTGTAATTGATGAAACGTTTATTGACAACTCAACTCTGCAGGATAACGCAGTATTTAACCTGGCAAATATGCTTCAGATTGACGTACAGCCGGAGGCTAGAACCGTTCTGACGGCAGGCCAGACGGCCGTTCCAGGGGCTTACGAATATTATCTGCAGGGGTTGGGGCATTTGCAGCGATTTGATCAGCTGCAGGAGATTAACACGGCTATAGAGCGCTTCGAACGGGCTTTAGAGGAAGACTCAACGTACTCACTGGCCTACGCTGCTCTTGGTGATGCATACCTTTATAAGTATAGACGTACTGATGATACGAGCTGGCTCGAAACGGCCATCGAGAATATCCAAAAAGCACTGGAATTGGAAGATCGCCTCTCCCCCATTTATACCACATACGGCGTGCTGCTGATAGAAATGGGTGAGTATGAAAACGCAAATCAGCAGCTTGAAAAAGCACTGAGCCTCGATCCAAAAAACGTTGAGGCTTATCGTGCACGGGCGAGAGCCTTTATGGCGCAGGAGCGCAGCAATGAAGCAGAAGCAACCTACCGAAAAGCAATCGAGATGAAGCCGGGATTCTGGGCCGGCTATGCTGAGTTGGGGGTGTTCTACTCTCAAGCCGGCCGTTTTGAAGAGGCGGCGGAGCAGTTCAGTATTGTAACGGAGCTGACGCCAAATAATGCAGCTGCCTATCGAAATCTTGGGGCAGTTTATTACTACCTGAATCGCCCTGAGGAAGCGCTGCAGGCATTTAACCGATCTGTAGAGATTGAACCCAACTATGGAGTTTATTCAAACCTGGGGACCATGTATTACTATGAAGGAGATTATCAGGACGCTGCTGAGATGTACACCAAAGCGCTCGAATTAAATGATACTGACTACCAGGTATGGAGCTTTCTGAGCAGCGCGTATAACTATTCAGATCCCCCTCAACCAGAAAAATCCAATGATGCTATGATTAAGGCGATGGAACTTGCAGAAGAGAGGCTTGAAGTGAACCCGAGAGATGCAGGATTACTTATCGACCTGGCTTCATTTTATGCTGAGCTGGGAAATGAACAGAGGGCCGAAGTGATGCTGAACCGTTCCATAAATTTACAGCCGGGTGATGTAACGACACAGACGAAGATTGGTACGGTACTGGAGCATCTTGGAGATCGGGAAGGCGCCCTGGAGTGGTTTGGCAAAGCGATTGAAAACGGATATCCGGTTGAAGAGATATACAAAAGCCCCGACCCCAAAATATCGTTACTGATCGAAGATCCTGCTTTCCAGGAAATGGTAGAGAAATTGCAACCTCAACAATAAATCAATCAAACATTAAACGAAAGGTGAGTAATTATGGCAAATAAAATAGAAATTAATGGCTGCAAAGCAGAAAGAGTGGTGAAAAAAAAGAAAAATATAAAGTTTCACTCCTCAGATGGATCAGCATATACCATAGACTCCAGTGATGGATCTAAATTCTCTGATGATTTACCCTTAAAGGTGCCTGCTAACGGAAAAGAAGCCAAGCTTAAAATTAAAAAAGATGCTGTTGACGGCTGCTACGAACTTACGATTGAAGGAGATTCGTGTGGCGCCTCTGATCTGCCCCGACCCATTATGATCATAAAGGTTGAGTGAGCCTGGCAGAGCGTGGTCTCAAAAGAAAAGCGGGCCTCATAATGACGGCCCGCTTCAATGATCTGACCCAACAAAGGTGATGAATTGCTTTGCTTGTCAAGAAAATAATCAATCGCTAAAAAAAGGATCATTAAACAGAAAGAGTGGCTGGTGTTTTTTCAGAACACTCATTGAATGTGGTCGTTGAACAAATAATCTGTTTCATTTATCCCCAAAATAAAAAACCCCTGCGCGATCATATCTCTATGTCTCACAGGGGTTTGAATATGCGTGGGACCGGGCGGAATCGAACCGCCGACACACGGATTTTCAGTCCGTTGCTCTACCGACTGAGCTACAGTCCCTCACAGAATTTCAAATATAAGGGCTTTTATATCTTAACACAATCTTTTTTCGGCTTCCTTCTGCATCATGAAAAACGAAAGCACTTATTTTTTCTGTCGCGCCGGATCTAAGCACCATTTCCGTTTACATGAATGTCTTTTAGACGTATCTGTATGGTGCGACGCCCGTTCCAGTAGTTTTCTTCCAGCACGTAAGCAATATCGATATTATCCTGCTGACAATTTCTAAGCAGCGGTTCATATTCGTGCATATTAAAACCAATTGCATCGAAAACAGGTGAATCTTCCTGGTGAACTTTCATCTTCAGGTGGCCGTTGCCAACAATGCTGGGCTTGCCTTCCACGCAGATGTTTTTGCTAACAAAAATTGGGCGCATGTTGCCGGGGCCAAACGGTTCAAACTGGGTTAACAGTTTCCAGAATTTAAGGTCAATCTGGCCAAGGTCCAACACCGCAGAAATTTCCAGTTCGGGTTTAAAGTCATTATCAGTCAGTCTGTTAAACGCTATTTCATCAATTCGGCGCCGAAACTCGTCCAGGTTTTTTTTGTCCATGGTGAGTCCTGCGGCAAATTCGTGCCCACCAAACTGTTCCAGGAGATCTTCACACTCTTTCAGAGCATCATAAATGTTAAATCCTTTGATGGACCGGGCAGACCCTTTAATTTTATCTTCAACCGTGCTTAGCATGATGGCCGGGCGGTAGTGGGTGTCTACCAGGCGCGAAGCTACAATTCCAATAACGCCGAGATGCCATTCAGGATGATGCAGTACCATGGCCGAGAGTGATTCAATTTCGAAATCATTTTCGAGCATTTCACTCGCCTGGTTTGTTGTAGCGATGTCGGTATCTCTCCTTTTTTGGTTGATCTCTTCGAGCTGTTCTGCAAAACGATGAGCCTTTGCGCTCGATTCGGCGATCATAAGCTCCACAGCGGTAGTGGCATCTCCCATGCGGCCTGCCGCGTTAATTCTGGGCCCCAGTGAAAAAACAATGGTGGATGTATTGATAAGTCCGGGTTTTAGGCCCACTTTTTTTAGCAGTGCTGCTATTCCAATTCTTGGAGAGCTGTTAATGAGTTCAAGCCCTTTCCGCATCATAATTCGGTTTTCATCAACAATGGGGACAATGTCTGATGCGATTGAAATAGACACCAGGTCGAGATACTGGTCGGCAAGAGAGTTGTCGAGGCCAAGTTTCTTTATTGTGCCCTGGATGAGTTTAAAACCTACGCCGGCACCTGATAGTCCGTCAAATGGATAGGAACAGTCGTGACGTTTAGGGTCGAGCACAGCCACGGCTTCGGGAATGGAATCTCCAACGGTGTGGTGATCACAAATAATCAGGTCAATTCCTTTCTCCTTCGCGTAAAGCGCCTCATCAATAGCGGTAATGCCGCAATCAACAGAGACAATCAGATCGGCATTTTTATCAATGGAATACTGAATTCCATCGGGATTAATTCCATAACCTTCTTTAAACCGGTGTGGTATGTAATACTCCACATCGAGCCCGAATCCTTTTAAAAACGTATAGAGTATGCTTACGGCGGTTGTGCCATCCACATCGTAATCGCCATAAATAACGACTTTTTCCCTGTTTCTGATGGCGGTAGAAAGCCGGCAGGCCCCCTCTTCCATATCTTTCATCAAAAAGGGGTCGTGCAGCTCCTCGTTTTCGGGCCGAAAAAATGTTTTAGCCTTTTCGTAGCTATCAATATTGCGGAGAGCCAGTAAATGTGCAATTTCCCGGGGGACGTTTAGCTGTTCGCGTAAGTACGGAACAGAATCCTCCCTCGGGGGTTCGGAAAAAACCCATCGGTAAGCCATGGTTTATGTTTGGTTTTATTATCATTTAAAAAGTATGCGGGGAGTCAGCCCATCACACTAAAGCAGCCGTTAAACGGCGAAAAATTTACTATCTTTGAAAGGTGCACAGCACTATATCATACTATACTTATTAACTGTTTTTATACAAAACTATTATACCAAACAGTATAACAAAAGTGTACCTAATTCAAAGCGGGGATTGTAATTAAGCAGCCGGATGAAGACCTCATATAAACACATTCTTGTAACGGGTCCGCATAGGTCGGGAACAACCTGGATTGGGAAAACACTAAGCCAAAACAACAGGGTTGAGCTGGTCTATGAACCGTTTAACCCCGATTTTGATAGGTACAATTTTACATACCGATTTGAAAACTGGTTTCAGTATGTGCCGGGTTCAAAGAATAGAAAGGTTATTGAGACATATTTTGATCAATATTTGCCGGAATCGGGTCTGGACTATGCAAAAAAAGTGAGCAGGGAATCGGGCTATAGTGCAAAAACACCACTTATTTTTTTAAAACACTTATTAATGAGCGCAAACCGGCCTCGCTTTTTATTAAAAGACCCTATTGCGCTACTTTCGGCCGGATGGCTGTATGATCGCTATTCCCCCAAGGTGATCTGTACGACCCGGAATCCGCTGGCATTTGTTGGCAGCTTAAAGAAACAGGGCTGGGATTTTGATTTTAGGAATATTCTAAACCAGGAGACATTGGTAGAGCGCTACCTGCCACAATACAAAAAACCAATGCAGGAGGTTCTTCATGAAGGTGATTTTATTGACAGGGTGTCGCTGCTATGGAGTGTGCTAAATACCATGATTCTACACTATCGTGAACAGTATCCACAATGGTTTTTCACAAGCCACGAGGAAGCCGCGCTAAATCCCGTTGATACATTTCAAAATATGTTTGCCTATGTAAATCTGCCGTTTACAGACGAGATTATTTCATATATAGAAAAAGCCACGTCAGGGGATGATCATGGGAAAAAATCCTCACACCGCTACACACCTAGGGATGCAAAATCAACAATTAACGAGTGGAATGAGCTGTTAACTGCCGATGAGATCAACCGAATTTCTGAGTACACCTCCGCGGTTTGCTTAAATATTTACGGATGTGAGCCGACACGTGCAGGGTTGGCTGAATAGATTAAGACGCCCCACTTTTTGTGTTTGTTTTCGGATTGACCTTCACCCCTGCTTTGTATAAACTTTGTGAAATAGGATAAATACAGAATGTGATGCCCGCAGGAAAAAGCGCAGAATACATACCAAAATTGGTCATTGTTTTTTTTAAAAAACCGCTGGCGGATCAATGGCGTATTGTAAAAATTGTGGTACTTTCGCTAGGAGTGAGGCTTATGGTTCTGTTATTTCCATTCAAAAAACTTGCCGGCATTCTTGGTGAGCAGAACGGCATTTCGGGAAAAGAAGATTTTACAACAGATTGGACCTATATTGACACGGTTTCAAGGCAAATTAAAAATATGAGCCGCTTTGTTCCGTGGACATCAAACTGCCTGGTACAGGCAACAGTGGGAAAGATTATGCTCCGAAAAAAAAAGATTAGAAGTACAGTTAGTTTTGGAGTAAAAAAAGAAGGTGGAAAGATGGAGGCTCACGCCTGGTTAACAGTTTATCATAAAATTGTGATTGGCGGTGAAATAGCAGATCAATTTGTGGAAGTTTCTTCGTTTTCATGATTTAGGCCACCGATTTTGAGAATGAAAACAGAGAATTTAAACCCCCATACAGCATCAGAATGAATAGTCAGACAGTTATTAAGCGAACAAATAAAGCACTTGCTACCGGTATTGATGATGAAGTGGTGATGTTTGATGCCGATGCCGGAAAATACTATGGACTGAATAGTGTGGCCGCATCCGTCTGGAATATGCTGGAAGAGCCGTTAACCATTGGGGATATATGTGATCAGCTCATGTCTGAATATGATGTGGATAAACAGAAGTGCCTGGACGAAGTGCTCGGTTTTTTGCCGGAGTTAAAGGAAAAAGGATTGATTGAAATCTCAGAATAGAAGGTTGTTCACATCAAAAAAAAGAGATAAGCACAGCTATTCTGAACCTATCTCTTTTTGAAAAAACCATCAGCTAATCATCAATATTTAGCTGACTCACCATTGGTTGTTGTTTCCTGGATAAACTCTCGGATATGCTCGTTTGATGTAGCAAGATCTTCCTGTCGCAGATACATCATATGGCCGCTCTCATACCCTTCAAATCGCATTCTGTCCATCATTTTTCCACTTCGGTCCATATTCCACATCACATATTTGGCTGAAAAATAGTCCGTTCCTCCATCAAAGTAGCCCGATTGTACTAAAACATGAAGGAATGGATTCTCTCCCATTGCCCGCCGAAGGTCGTCTCCGGTAGAGTCGTCGCTTCTGTCCCACGGACGAACAGGGCCAAAAATATTGTATTTCATATCGGTTTTGTATCCCAGGTTTTCGCGCAAATAGTGATTAATTGCGGGTGTGAACGCGTGATTCCATGAAGTGAGTGCAGGGTCGTGATCATAACGATCCCCGGCATTTTCGCGGTCTACTCCACGATAGCGTGAGTCGAGGCGGCCAATGGTGATTTGCTCATCACGAAGCAGCTCTTTCCAAAAAAAGGAGTTTGGGATGGTGAGATTGCGGTCAAGAATATGCTGGCGATCAATGCCGGAATATCGGGCTACATCATCAGCGATTTCATCACGCAGCTCATCACTGATAGAGCCACCTCTCGCAACGGCGGGCAGATACTCTTCAATGGCATATTCTTCAACTTCAGCCAGAAGGTCTTCCAGTTCTCGCTGCTGCAGATCGCTTTCCAGAGCATTATGATACCAGGCGGCTGCAGTGTAGTAGGGAAGCTTTAGTATTTCGGATCGGGGCGTCATTGCGGGGGGCTCAAGCCCAAGCCCTGTGGGAGAAACCAAAATAACTCCATTTAAAAACATCCAGTGAGCATTTTGCAGTTGTCGTGCGAGTCCTGCAACCCGTGTGGTTCCATAGCTTTCACCGATCAGGTATTTTGGGGATGCCCATCGTCCATGACGCCCCACAAAATTATCAATCCACTCGGCCAGATATTCAATATCGGCGTTCACGCCAAAGAACGTATCTCTGTCCACTTCTTCATCGATAATGCGGGAGAAGCCGGTATTAACAGGATCTACATATACAATATCGGCGACATCAAGAATGGAATGGGGATTTTCCGAAACGCCATAGGGTTGCACGGGATGACCCTCATCGTCGATATTTAAAAACCTTGGGCCGGTATAGCCAATATGCATCCAAACGGAGGCCGAGCCCGGGCCGCCGTTAAACGAAATGACCAGAGGGCGGTTTTCAATATCATCCACGTCATCTCGCTCATAAAATACATAAAAGAGGGATGCAATAGGTTGGTTGTTCTCTCCCCAAACGGGTTGAGTTCCGGCAGTTGCCGTATAGGAAATGGTTTCTCCTTTAATGGTTACCTCATCCTGCGTAACAACGGAACTGTCTGCCACAATGTGGCGCGATTGCGCAACTGCGTCATTAACGGGAAGGGTAATGGTAAAAAAAAGAAGGAGTATAAAAATATGCTTGATAATTTGGTTTTTTGGCATGGTTCTCGTTTAAATTCTGTGGTTAAGAGTGGGATTCTGTCGAATATAGATCAGAAATAGAGATGTTGCAAAAGCAATGGCATTGGTTTTCAAATGTTAACGTTTCGGATGTGCCAAAAAAGAGAGCTAATGTTTTGAAAGAAGGTCAACAGTCAGCAGGTCACAGATTTTAAGGCCATCATGGGTACACCGAATGGTTTCGTTTTTCCAAATTAATGTTCCGTGCTCAGCCTGTGTTTGCAGCCACTCTCTCTGGTGATTATTCAGCGAATAGCCATACTCGGTTTTTAAAAGATCTGTATCTAGCCCGGCTACGGTTCTCAGGGCAAGAAAGATTCTCTCTTCAGCCAGTGCGAGTAGATCAAGCAGTTCACTTTTTGGTAATTCTCGCGAGTTTTTTTGGCTAAGGTATTCTTTAAGGCTGGCTGGATTGCTCCATCGTTTTGCGGCACCCTCCCCCCACCAGAACGAATGGGCAGACGGGCCGAAGCCAAGGTAGTTGTTATGGTTCCAGTAGTTGCTATTATGACGGGCCTCTTTCCCCGGCTTTGCAAAATTGCTGACTTCATACTGCTGTATGTTTGCTTTTTCCAGCTCGTTGTATACCAGATCAAAATGGCCCGCCACTTGCTCATCATCCGGGGGTTTGATTCGTCCAAGGTCCACCTGTTTGCCAAGTCGTGTATTGGGCTCAACAGTTAACGAATAGGCAGAAACATGGGGTGGCTGAAATGAAAGCAGCGTTTGGATATCATCCTTCAAAGTTTGAATAGTCTGACCCGGATTTCCGTAGATAAGGTCAGCCGTAAAGGATGGGAATCCGGTTTTCTCTATTGCTTTGAGGGCATTAAACGCTTCATCCCGGGTATGTGCACGATGCATAAATGCAAGCAGCTCTGGCTGGAACGACTGAACTCCCATGCTTGCTCGATTGATCCCCAACTTTAATAGTGATCGCAGGTAGTCTGCCGTAACGTTATCTGGATTCATCTCTATTGTTACTTCAACAAAGTCGGTTTCAAAAACATCATCAACTGCAACAAGAATATCGTCGAGCTGCTTCACCGTAAGCAGGGAAGGAGTACCCCCTCCAAAATAGAGGGTATTGAATGTTTCAACGGAGTAAGGTGTATGGCGATAGGAGTAAATCTCAGCGATTAATGCATCAACAAAATCGGGGATAAGCTGTTTGCGTGTGCTGAAATAGAAATCGCAATAGCTGCAAGCCTGTTTACAAAATGGGATGTGGATATAAAGACCGGCCATTGCGAAGAATCAATTTATTTTTCCTTGCTCTGTTTTATGCAGGAATTGCTGCACGTTTTGATGGCAGCAACGTGATTACTTGGGTGGATAAAAGGGATTTTCATCATAGGTATCTACCTTTTTATAGGCTCGTTGATACGCAATATAATTGGCAGCGTTCTGTTTGATGGATTCAATTTCTTCATCCGTGAGCTTTCGGGATTTTTTTGCAGGTGATCCCATATAGAGATAGCCCGATTCGAGCTCTTTGCCGGGAGGAACCAGGCTGCCCGCAGCCAGAATTACATCGGAGTGGATGATAGCGCCATCCAGTACAGTCGACTGTATTCCAATTAAAACACGATCGTGAATAGTGCAGGCGTGAACCATTGCATTATGGCCAATGGTTACATCGTTGCCTATGGATGTCGGCCCCGTTTGATTTGTTACATGAACCGAGCTGTTATCCTGGATATTGGTTCGTTCACCAATCTCAATCCAGTTCACATCACCCCGAATGGTAACATTAAACCAGATGGAGCTTTCTGAACCGATAGTAACGTCACCGATAATATCGGCACTGGGAGCAACAAAAACAGTATCGTCGAATTGAGGAGATGAGTTTAAAAATTCGTAGATCATAAATGTGGAAATAAAAAAGGGCTGATGAGCAAAGCTCAGCAACCCGGTTAAATGGTTTGAATATAATGGCTCAGTTATTTCGGTACATATATAACTCTACAATCGATTTAAACTGCTCGTAGGATTGTGGATTTTGCCGAATTTTGTGTCCGTCAACAAAATATGTAGGAGTGGAATTAACCTGGCGGCGGATGCCTTCCTGCAGATTGCTTTCAACCCTCGCATGAACTTCCTCATTGTCCAGATCAGCCTCAAACTGCTCAAGGTCTAACTCCAACATTTCGGCATAGTCCATGAAAATTTGCTTTGCATTTACTTGAACCGGCGACCACTGCTGCTGACGATTAAAAAGCATATCGTGCATCTCCAGGAATTTCCCCTGGTTTCGCGCAGCTTCGGCAGCATATGCAGCTAGTTCACTATGCGGAAAAGATTCAAGCGGGAAGTGACGATATCCAAACTGCACCATATCCCCGAAATCTGCTTTTAACTGCTTTTCCAGAGGTACGTACGCTGCGCAAGCGGGACAGGAGTAATCGCTGTATTTCAAAATTTCAACCTGCTTAGCGGTTCTTTCTTCCTGGGTTGGTTCATTATTTTGAGAGTTGCCAAAAACTCCGCCATAGTATAAGGCGCCCAGCGCAATTCCTACGAATGCAAGTACGGCGATAATTTGAACTGATAATTTATTCATAGAGCGTATCTGATTTTAAAAAAATTGTATGTATGAAAAGAAAATAACACTATTCATCGAGAAATTGCAGAAAGAGAGATAAAATTGAAGCCTGTGAAACAGGTGGGGAGAAATTTACGATGCGGCAAGCTTACTTTTATACGCCATGGCATAGATTTTCATCTGTTTTACCATCGATGCAAGTCCGTTTGAACGCGTTGGTGATAGATGGTCCTGCATTCCTATTTCTTTAATAAATGCGGGGTCCGTGTTCAAAATATCATCAGGGGTTTCGCCCGAATAAAAATTCACGAGCATAGCTACAAGTCCTTTGGTGATAGCTGCATCACTGTCTGCTTTGAAAATAATACGGTCGTTGTCTAGTTCGGTATCAAGCCAAACCTGCGACTGACACCCTCTCACAAGGTTCTCTTCCGTTTTCTTACTTTCATCAAATGGAGCAAGCTTTTTACCCTGCTTAATGATAAACTTGTATCGCTCAGGCCAGTCACCGAGAATTTCGAACTGCCTGATGATACGTTCTTGCTTTTCTTTAAGCGTCATGAAATCTGCTTTAAAATATGATCAATAACGTCTTTTTCGATCTATTTATTTGCGTGTTCGGATGAAATTTCCGTTGAAGTGGATCCTTTCACTTCCAAAACGCCTGATCTGTCGTCATTCCAAACAGGCTTGGCATAATCTATGACATTTACGTACTCACCGTCTTTGTCTTTGATGCGATACTGTTCGGTATTCGGCTTACCGCCATAAACCACCTCGAGATGCTTTTTCACTTTGTCAACATCGTCGCTGTGAACTAATTTCTTCAGAGGCATTTCAGTTACATCAACGGCAGAGATACCTGTAATATTGGAAAAAGTATCGCTCACATATTTAAATACAAATTCTCCGGCGTTGTTCTTATAAATTTTGTACTGGAAATCTTTATCCGTATCAAACATGCTGGCATAATCAGAATTTCTCTGTTTCAGCATTGCCATGATCCGTTTTTGAAGAGATTTATTTTGAAAAGAAGCACGGACAATTTGTTGATCATCAACAGTTAAGAGCCGTGTTTTAACTTTTACTTCAACATTGTTTCCTTTGCTGTTAACCAATTCCAGGTCCATGGTTGCGTCATCGAAATCGCTGGGCTTAAACTTGTCGAACTTGTGCTTAAAGCTTTCAACATGTTTATCAGCGAGAAAATGCCAAAAGTGATTCTTTTTCAGTTCATCATCATCGTATCCGATGAGATCGCGGAAGGATTTATTGGAGGTAATGATATTTCCCTGAACATCGAGATCAACAAGGGTTTTTTTGGATTCTTCTGCTAGATCGTCAAACTCCACCTGCGAGTCCACAACTTTCTCTTCTGAACGCTTTCTTTCAGTAATATCGTGCTGGTAAGATACCCAGTGGGTTATTTCGCCGTCATTATTGGTAAGGGGATGAATGTCCCATTGATTTATAAATTCAGAACCGTCTTTGCGATAGTTTACGGTATGTCCGAAAAATGCCTGACCTTCTTTAAGACGCTTACGCAGCTTGTCTAAAACAGCACGATCGGTTTTTGGGCCCTGCAGCATTCTCGGGGTTTGGCCGATGGCTTCTTCTTTTGAATAACCGGTCATTCGGGTAAATCCGTCGTTCACATATACAATTTCAGGTCCGGGCTTGTCGAGGCCAAGAGTCGTTATTACGATGGAGTCGTAGTCACTGCGGATGGCATTCTCCAAAAGCTGAAGCTGCTTTTTAGCTTCTTCTCTCTCTGTTACGATCTCTTCTACGAAAGAAATTAATTTTTTGTACGATTCACTGTCTTTGCTAACAGATTTAAGGAATTCCTGAAAGTGTTTCATAAGAAAATGTATAGCTCGTTGAGGTGTATATGTAAATAAATAAATGTGATTAAGCGATCCCGAATTTTTCTACCGCTAAACATAGTTAAAACAGTTTATGTATGCAGAATCATTCCTAAAAATTCGGCTTACTAATTTACCCTGTCAAAAATAATATTATCAGCTGTTTATATATGACGAAAAAGAGATCGAAAAATATAAAAAGGAGAAAAAAGTACGATATATGGCAACATCCGTGCTTAGCTATTGATTGTATATTTATCCCTTGAGTATAATTTTCGAAATGGTTTGAAGCTGCATATTTGAGGTGCCCTCATAAATTTTCCCGATTTTAGAATCTCGATAAAACTTTTCAACAGGATACTCTTTTACATATCCATAGCCGCCATACAGGTCAATCGCCATGGAGCTAAGATTTTCGGCTACGTCTGAGCTGTAATATTTTGCCATAGCAGCCTCTTTGAGAAATGGCTGACCTGCCTCTTTAAGCCGGGCGGCATTATAAACCAAAAGACGCGCCATCTCGAGTTCGGTGGCCATTCTTGCCAGTTGAAACTGCACTCCCTGAAAGTCAGAAATACTTTTACCAAACTGTTTTCGCTCTTGGGTGTATGCAAGGGCAGCATCGTAAGCTCCTTGTGCAATACCAATCATCTGGGCACCAATACCAATACGACCCTCATTTAGTGTTTCTATAGCAACTTTATACCCCTTGCCAACCTCTCCAAGAATATTTTCTTCAGGCACCCGAACATCTTCAAAAAGGAGTTCACAAGTAGAACTGGCACGAATTCCCAGCTTATTCTCTTTCTTTGAAATTGAAAATCCTTCCATTCCTCGCTCTACAATAAAAGCGGTAATACCTTTGTAGCCAAGCTCTGGGTTAATGCTGGCAAAAACGAGGAAAATGTCTGCTTCATTTGCGTTCGTTATCCAAAGTTTGGTGCCATTTAATATGTAGGAGTCACCATCTTTTTGGGCAGAACATTTTAGCGCGAAGGCATCGCTGCCGGAACCTGCTTCAGACAAACAGTATGCACCTACTTTTTCTGTGGCAAGCTGCGGTAAATAACGCTGTTTAATATCGTCATTTCCCCATCGTAAAAACGCGTTGTTCACAAGTGTATTTTGTACATCCATAAATACGCCCACGGATGCATCAACCCTTGAGATTTGCTCTATGGCAACAATACTCATAAAAAACGTGCCTCCACCCCCTCCGTATGACTCGGGAATCTCAATACCCATGAGCCCCATATCAAAAAAAGTTTTTATAATTTCGGGATCGAGTTTGGCGGCCTCATCCATCTCCTGAACTTTTGGTTTGATGACGGATTCCGCAATATCGGAAGCAGCCTCTTTTAACATCTGTTCGTCTTCGGTGAGCTGGGTGAGCGGGGCAATTCGTTCAGTTTGTTCTTGCATATGGATAACTCTGTTTTTGAATTTATTTTACCTAAAAGATAAAAAATTGTAAGCGCTTTTTTGACTCTTTTGGGTTGGAAATGTTAGGGATTAAAAACATACGTTGCTATTTTAATATGCAGAACCTTTAAAAAACTGTGTAACCTGATGATACGAGTTGGGTTTTGAGCAGCTATAAAATCTGGAAGAGAATATTATGGGTAATGAAAAGCAGTTATTTCAAGAATTTGATAAAGTCAGCAAATCAGAATGGGAAGAAATTGTAAAGAGAGATTTAAAAGGCGCCGATTATAAAGAAAAGCTGCGTTGGAACACTCTCGAAGGGTTTTCTTTTGACCCATATTTTACCAGCGAAGATATTGACGAACACCGACCTCCAATAAGTACAAAAAGAGGGTGGATTTCGTGTGAGCCGCTGTATGAAGAGAGTCCTGAAGAGATTGCATCCATCATAGAAAACGGACCGGGCCTTGAGGGCGTCCTTCTCCGCTTATCGTTAAGTGGTGATCCTGGCGCGTCGGCTCGCGATCTGTCCGGCGTAAAAATATTGAGCCAAAGCGATTTCGACCGGATAGCTGAGGCCGCAAAATCATCAACCAAAAAACTCATATTTGATGCTGAAATGGCATCGCCTGCAATTCTTGCGATGGCGAATAACTCAGCTCTGGAAAAAGATGACTTTTGGCTGATTTTCGATCCGTTTTCACACCTTATTGAGCACGGGCGCTATCCCGTTAAAAAAGATCGCATCATAAAGATGTTACAAGAGTGTGTGGAGACGGATAATCATTGCCTCTGTACGGATGGAACTCTATACAAACAAGCCGGTGCAACCATAGTAGAAGAAGTGGCGATAATGTTGGCGCTGGCGAGTGAATATTTGGCTGCGATGCCCGACAATAAGAAAGAACTGGCGGCAAAGAGCTTGTTTTTCAGATCCTTGGCCGGGCCCCTGTACTTTCCCGAAATGGCAAAACTGAGGGCGATAAGGCTTTTGTGGGGGCTTCTGCTGGAGCAATACGGCATTGACAAAGAACTTCATCTCCCCATTTTTTCTGAAACCAGCAAAACCAATAAACCACTCACAGATTCTTATAACAACATGGTGCGCGTGGTAAGTGAGGGAATGTCTGCCGTTGTTGGCGGGGCCGATATCGTGCTGGTGCACCCCTACGATGAGCACTACGAAGAACCATCCGGCTTTTCCCGTAGAATAGCCCGAAACGTACAGCATATTTTACGAGAAGAGGCTCACCTTGGGAAAGTGGCCGATCCGGCAGCGGGCTCATACTACATTGAGAAGATGACAGATATAATTGCCGAACAGAGCTGGAATCTTTTCAAGGAAATTGAACAGCAGGGAGGCTTTTTGAAATCGGCCGAATTGGGAACCATACAGGATATGGTAAATGCCTCATCAGAAGAAAAAAAGAAGGCATATTCAACACGGAAAAGAGTATTGGTAGGAACAAATAACTATCCGAACAGCAGCGAAGATCTGCCCGAGTCAAAACCCTGGAACCTCACTGCTAAAACCCTGCCTTCCGATGAAAAACAAGCCAATGATACCGGCGATGAACGTCCGATAATCTCAACACTTACAGAAAGTTTCCGTCAGGGTGCATCGATGGGCGAATGGAGCAATCTGTACTATGATCCGGAACGAGTTTTATATAAAACCATTGGCCGATTTGATGCAGGGGAAGAGCTCGACTCCATCAGAAGAAAAACTCAGCAGCTAATGAACAGCGATCGCCAAATAACGGTACAGCTGGTGCAGGCCGGAAACAGATCCTGGAGCCAGGCTAGGGCATCATTTTCTGCAAATTTCCTGGGATGCGCAGGGTTTAAAATAAACGATACAGGCGGTTTTGATACGCTTGAGGAAGCATTGCGAAGTGCAGACGATATGAAAGCCGACATTTTTGTACTCTGCAGTTCGGATGATGAAGCTGCTGAAATGGCCGCTCCCTTTGCAGATGCCGTTCCCGAAGGATCGATACTTATTCTGGCAGGAAACCCCGGAAAAAATGAGGATATGTTCAGATCGGAAGGATTTGAATTCTTTATCCACCTGAAAGCCCATTTACCCGCTACTTTACAAGCAATTTTGGACACATTAAACAGAGAGGAGACGAACAAATGAGCAGGCCTGATTTTTCAAATAGTACATACAGAAGACGAGATAATAAGCAATCGAAAAAAACCGGCGCTGATTCCTGGAAAACTCCGGAAAAAATTGACGTTAAGCCGGTATTTAACAGCAGTGATACCGATGGGCTGATCCACCCCGATTTTGCACCCGGCATTCCGCCATACTTGCGGGGTCCATATGCAACCATGTACTCTTTAAGGCCCTGGACGATCCGGCAGTATGCAGGGTTTTCTACGGCTGAGGAGTCTAATGCGTTTTATCGGCGAAATCTTGCTGCAGGCCAAAAGGGATTATCTGTGGCTTTCGATTTGGCAACCCACCGCGGATATGACTCGGACCATCCAAGAGTATCTGGGGATGTGGGGAAAGCGGGTGTAGCGATAGACTCTATTTTGGATATGAAGATTTTGTTTGATCAGATTCCACTCGATAAGATGTCGGTTTCTATGACGATGAACGGCGCTGTAATTCCCGTTATGGCATTTTACATTGTAGCGGCTGAAGAGCAGGGTATTTCGCCTGAGAAGCTTAGCGGAACGATCCAAAATGATATCCTTAAAGAGTTTATGGTGCGTAACACCTACATCTACCCACCGTCACCGTCGATGAGGATTATTGGTGATATTTTTGAATACACGTCAAAATATATGCCAAGGTTTAATTCTATTAGCGTCAGTGGTTATCATATGCAAGAGGCGGGTGCCACAGCGGATATAGAGCTGGCCTACACGCTTGCAGATGGGCTCGAATATGTACGGCAGGGTATAGAAAAAGGGCTGGATATCGACAAATTTGCGCCCAGAATATCATTTTTCTGGGGAATCGGGATGAACCATTTTATGGAGATTGCAAAAATGCGGGCAGGCCGCATGCTGTGGGCTAAGCTGATGAAACAGTTCAATCCTCAAAACCCAAAATCTTTGTCGCTCAGAACCCACAGCCAGACCTCGGGATACAGCTTAACAGAGCAGGATCCGTTTAACAATGTGGCCCGAACTGCTGTAGAGGCGATGGCGGCGGTACTTGGGCACACACAGTCTCTGCATACAAATGCGCTGGACGAAGCCATTGCGCTGCCTTCCGATTTTTCTGCACGTATAGCGAGAAATACACAGCTAATTTTACAAGAAGAAACGGGCATTACAAAAGCCGTTGACGCATGGGGCGGATCATACTACGTTGAGTATCTTACCAATCAATTGGCAAATAGAGCCTGGGAGCTCATTGAAGAGGTAGAAGAGCTGGGTGGCATGGCCAAAGCGATTGAAACGGGTGTGCCCAAAATGAGAATTGAGGAAGCCGCTGCGCGGAAGCAGGCGAGGATTGATAGCGGAAAAGAGACCATCGTTGGCGTAAATAAATACCGTCTTGATGAAGAAGATCCAATCGAAATTCTGGAAGTGGATAATGATAAAGTTCGGGAGCTTCAGGTTGAACGACTGCGAAAACTCAGAGATGAGCGTGATGAATCAGCGGTTCAAAGCGCCCTGAAAGCAATAACCAACTGTGCAAAATCCGGCGAGGGAAATCTGCTGGAGTTTGCAATAGAAGCAGCCAGGAAACGCGCTTCACTTGGAGAAATATCCGATGCTATGGAGAAATCATTTGGACGATATAGAGCCGCAATTAAATCAATATCAGGCGTGTACTCATCAGAAATAAAAGACAATAAGCAGTTCAAAGAAGTGCTGAACCTTGTAGAAGAATTTGAAAAACAGGAAGGACGACGTCCACGAATCATGGTGGCAAAAATTGGGCAGGATGGTCACGACCGCGGAGCTAAAGTGATCTCTACCAGTTTTGCCGACCTGGGATTTGATGTTGACATTGGACCACTGTTTCAAACACCCGAAGAAGCCGCTAAGCAAGCCGTTGAAAATGATGTTCACATTTTGGGCGTGTCAAGCCTTGCTGCAGGCCATAAATCATTGGTTCCCAGCGTCATGAAAGAGCTGAAAAAACTGGGAAGGGACGATATTATGGTAATTGTTGGCGGCGTGATACCGAACAAAGATTACCAATTTTTATATGATGAGGGAGTGGCCGCAGTTTTTGGTCCCGGAACGGTTATTCCACAAGCTGCAGCCCGAATCTTGGAGATATTGATGGACTAAGAAGAAAAAATACCATCATAAATAAATGGTACTCAGGCGGCCCCGTTTTTATTGTACACTTTATATATAAAATAGGGGGGTATGTTGAGCGGCACGAAGTCTGTGTCGTAATTTCCAAAGACTTCCATTACGGGTTTTTTCAGGTGACCGCTGGTTTGATAGGCCAGGAATAAACCGTTAGGCTTTAGAATTTTTTTCGTGGCTTCAAGAACAATTATTTTTCGGTCCATCTTTAAAAAAGAGAATGGAATTCCGGAAAGAACATAATCTACTTTACCCACCAATTCCGGATCAATGGCCTTCTCTACATTTCCTGCAAGCACATTGTGAATATCTACCCTGGGATCTTTAATTGTTTCTTTGAGGTGGGCAACAAAATCTTCGTTGGCTTCAATAAGGATAAGTCGTGAACCCGGGGTCATTTGTTCAAGAAGATATTTTGTAAAAACTCCGTCTCCGGGGCCATATTCAACAAGAGTAATGTCTTTATTAAAATCGATATTGGTGCAAACTTTTTTCACGCAGTGTAGTGATGTGGGAGTGACCGAAGCCACATCTCTGTCTTTAATAAATGTCTTTAAAAAATCGATTTTTCCCATGAGTCGTATATATTCAGATTTCTTTTTCTATGGTTGCTATTTGATCTCGTATTCTCGCCGCCTCTTCGAACTCCATACTTTTGGCTGCTTGAACCATGGAATCCCGTAAATAGTCGAGAAATTTTTCCTTGCTTTCAAATGTAACTTCTTTCATTGCGGGATTCGCTTTGTACTGGATTCCATCTTCCGCAACTTTTACCGTTTCCAGATAGTCCTCTTCCTCCTTGCCCGGCTTTTTGTCCAGTGTAAAATCCTGTGTTGAGATAAGAGCAGGATCTACAAGAGGTTTCAGCTCTTTTTTAATGGTTTCCGGAGTAATGCCGTGTTTTTCGTTATAATCTTTCTGAACCTTCCGGCGCCTGTTGGTTTCATCAATTACCTTCTGCATGCTTTTGGTTATTTTATCGGCATACAAAATAGCCTTTCCACCCACATTTCTGGCTGCACGGCCCACAATCTGGAATAGAGATGTCTCTGAGCGCAGGAATCCTTCCTTATCGGCATCCATTATGGCAACCAGGCTCAGCTCAGGAATATCAATTCCCTCCCGAAGCAGGTTTATACCAACCAGCACTTTAAAATCTCCGCGCCTGAACTTGTAAAGCACTTCCACCCGCTGCATAGCATCAAGTTCGCTATGCATGTAGGCCGCGCTGATTCCCAGGTTCTTTAAATACTCACTCAGCTCTTCACTCAGCCGCTTGGTTAGCGTAATACAGAGTACGCGCTCATTTTTTGCTGCCCGGATGCGGACTTCTTCCAGGATGTCATCAACCTGGGAGTCGAGCGGACGGACTTCGATTTCCGGCTCCATCAAACCGGTTGGCCGGATGATCTGCTCAACATAAACGCCATTCGATTTTTCCAGCTCGTAATCGCTGGGTGTAGCGCTCACAAAAATGGCCTGATTAATCATAGTCTCCCACTCTTCAAACGTTAGTGGGCGATTATCCAGGGCTGAGGGCAGCCTGAACCCGTGTTCAACAAGTTCTACCTTTCGTGAACGGTCACCCCCATACATGGCGCCAATTTGTGGTACGGTTTGATGACTTTCATCCACGACCAGCAGATAGTCATCGGGAAAATAGTCCATCAGGCAGTAGGGGCGTTCACCGGGTTTTCGAGCACTCAGGTAGCGCGAATAATTTTCAATACCCGAACAATAGCCAATCTCCTGCATCATTTCGATATCAAAAAGGGTGCGCTGTTCCAGTCGTTTGGCTTCAAGAAATTTATGTTCATTTTTGAGTACTTCTACGCGCCAGTACATCTCCTCGCGTATCTGTTCGATCGACTCGTCGAGCCGTCCTTTTGTGGTTACATAATGAGAAGCCGGGTAAATACGAAATTCATCCACTTCGTCGATTACATTACCACTATCGATGTCAAAAATTTCCAGTTTTTCAATTTCATCACCCCAAAAAGAGATGCGAAGGCCTTCTTCTGAGTAGGCAGGATAGACATCCACCACGTCTCCGCGAACGCGAAACGTACCTCGTTTAAAATCGATGTCATTTCTGTTGTAATGGAGATCCACAAGGTCGTAAAGAAGTGTATTTCGGGGGATCTCCTGTTCTGTGCTAAGCTGAATAATGAGCTTCTCATATTCCGATGGTGATCCGATTCCATAAATACAGCTCACCGAAGAGACAATAATAACATCTCTCCTGCCGGATAGCAGCGAACTCGTTGCGCGCAGTCTGAGCCGCTGGATCTCCTCGTTAATGGATAAGTCCTTTTCAATGTATTTATCCTGGGAGGAGATGTAGGCCTCGGGCTGATAGTAGTCGTAATAGGAAATGAAGAACTCGACTCTGTTTTCAGGAAAGAAATCGCTTAGTTCGCGATAGAGCTGTGCAGCCAGTGTCTTATTATGGCTCATCACCAGCGTTGGCTTTTGCACATTTTCGATAACTCCGGCTACAGATCGTGTTTTTCCTGAACCGGTAATGCCCAACAGCGTCTGGTATTTATCATTCTGCTCAATCCCTTCCGTAAGTTCCCGAATGGCATTGGGCTGGTCGCCGGCTGGTTCCCAGGGAGAATGAAGTTTAAATGTGGACATGAATTGAGCAGATACTACACGTTAAATCGAATGAATCCCAAATATAAAACAATAACCAATGGGAATCACTTTTTGGATGATATGGATGGTTATTGATTTATTATGAAAATTGTCAGGTTTATCAAAAGGTTCTGGAGTCTTGTAATTTTTTCTGAAGGAAGCAGACTTATTTTGACACTATAGATGTATGATGGACGATTAATTGAGCAGCCATAAAGAAGTGCTGGAACCGACGAAAGAGCTGAATGCTCAACTTCTGGTACTGTTTCGGTGACATAAACTTCCCAGCCCTCCTTATGTGTTTCTTATTGCTGCATAGGCTGAACTTTTATATGCTTGGAGGAAACATATTTTTATTACTTTCTTAAAAGATGAAAGCATAACAAACCATCTTCTTATGAATCTACTCTTTGCTTTTCTGCTTCTGCTTCCATTTCAAACTGAAACAGGTAACGATTCAATGCAATCGGTTCAAATAGAAAGTTCTATCGATCAGGTTACGGTGTATCGGGACGGAGCTCTTGTCCGTAGATCTTCGGA
>CAZJBI010000019.1:0-22831 GCA_964544445.1 uncultured Rhodohalobacter sp. | reverse complement strand
ACAAACTCTCCGATACGCTCTTTCGCTTTTTTAATAAACTCAGCGATATCATCCAGGTTAACAAGCAGTCTGCGATAGCTTGAATTTGTGCTGTGGGTGTGGATATTCCCCAGCATCAGTTTTTGAACGTCATCCGACAATTCTCTCTCCTTTTGGTTAAAATACTTTTTTCCTTCTACAATACTTTCAGTCGACTTCTCGGCCTGATACACATAAAATTCAATGGTAAAATCGTCCACGTCAGCGCCATGATCGTCAATAGCATGAATAATAAACTGCTGAAATTTACTGTACTGATTATCTTTCTTTCCCTTTAAAAGTTCGTAGGTTTGATTAGTAAGCGCCTTTAATTGATCCTGATAAGTATTAAACTCAACCGGCCCATTCACCTTAAGCGCCTGCGTCACAAGTTTTGTGATCGCGCTCTCGCTGTTTTCAAACTCACCAACGATGCTTCCGTGATCCAGTTTCTGTAACACTCCAAAGCAGAAATCATTAGCGGTTTTGGTCTCACTCCATTGATGCGGCGTGTTGGGATCGGAAAAGTCCAGTGTAAGTTTAATTGAATCGAGCGTACTCCCGGCAATTACGATTGTACCGTCTGTTCCGGGTTTATTCACCCATCCACGAATTCCACCATAGTCCTCAATACCCGTTAAAACCGTAAGCTGTATCTGGTTTCGGTTATAGTACGATTCGCCTCCTGTAAACAGGTCTTTATGAGCCAGATCCCACTGGTACGGACTGGCCAGTTCAAGACCGTTTAGCAAATTTCGGCCCACTTCGAGCAGATCTCCCACTTTCCAGCGTCCTTTCACCAGTCTGCCGAGAAATGATTTTCCGCGATGAGCCAGTGGTGATCCAAAATTGGCTGGTGCAAGCATTACAACCCTCTTAACAGGACAACTTTCCATGCTATCACGGTAATATCTCCAGAGCCAGTGACGAACAACAAGTCCTCCCGTGGAATGAACAACAATATTAATTTCGGAGTCGCTCTCACCGTTTTCGTCAATCATTCCGCGTTTAATCATCTGGCGGTTCAGCCCGTCTACAACGTCATTAAACGTTAAGTTATCCTCCCTTGATTCATAATCGGCATACAGAATGGTTTCCACATTCCCGATACCGGCATCGGTAAACCGATTTTTCATGTGCTCGAACGATCCTGAACAGTCGCTCCACCCGTGTATAATTAATGTTTTATTCTCAGCCATACCTCTCCATTACTTTATGAAATATTTTTAATAAACAGAAAGTTTAGCGAATATCAAACACGTTCATAAACAAAACACGACCGTAATTAACCAGATTATTTTAAATCTGAAAGACCACGTACCCTGTTTAGTTTTTTTCTGAACTTTTGAAATTTGTAGATACTATATTGTTTTACAGGCCAGCGGTCTCTCGAGTAAGCGTCCAAAATTTTTAGCTTAATACCTGTAATAAATTCCTTTGCCGATTTAGCCGGACTATAAACCGGGTAGTAATCTTTAGACTGAATTGCTGCAACCTCGTAGAGCAGATCTCTTTCTAAGCTTCTCCAGTCTTTCTTTACCTGCTGAAAATATGTTAACTGTGGAAAATCTTCTTTTTTTGAATACAATGCCCAGCTTGCAGATGGAAATTTTAAAATTAAAAGGGAAGGTACGTATCTTATTTTTTTGTCTGCTTTAGCTATCATTCCCAGATAATACATATCTACACCTGCAGGGATAGTATCCGGATCAGGCCAGTAGCCTACATCCTCTATCAAATCTTTTTTATGTAGCCAGGATGAGGGTGGAATATGAAAATTATGCTTATAGGTCCTGCCAGCTGCAAGCGGCCCTCCAAGAGTACACTGAACTCCATGTTTCCCAACCATAACAGATAGACAATAGACTATATCTGCGTCATTTTTTTTTATTTCTTTAAGAAGTTTGCTTAAATGATGTGGCAGCCAAATATCATCATGACCGTGATAAGCAATATATTTTCCTCTTGCCCGTCTTAATCCCTCATTATTAGGACCAGATTGAGAACCTATATTATTAGGCAGATTTACCCAATGTACGCGTTCGTCATCAAAATCATGCACTACATTTTCACTCTGGTCTGTACAGTGGTCACCTACGACAAGTAATTCAAAATTCTTGAAGTCTTGGTTTAAAACACTTTTAATGGCAAAACGAAGTGTTTCCGCACTGTTATAAGTAGCTATTATAACGCTGACTTCAGGAGATTTTTTATTCGGTTCATTCACAGTTTGAAATAATTATTATGTCAAAGTTGATCCAAAATCGAATGGAATCAAATCATTTTTAAGTGGTAAACGATATTTATCAGGGTTCTCATAATTGTACATGTTCGTTGGAATATTGAAATACGTTGCATCCCTGTCCCCTAAATTTTGAACTGCATGATATACCCCCGCAGGAATGATTATAAGCGCTCTGTTGTGCTCCGTAACGGTTATAGAAACAATATTTTTATACGTGCTTGAATTATCCCGGTTATCAAAAAATACCCAGCGCTGCACACCGCTTATTATAAAAATTCTATCGTCTTGTTCTTTATGAAGCACCCATCCCTTTATTACTTTTGGGCGTACTACCAAATAGTAAGAATACGCCATGGGTTTTTCTGAAATACCCCAGGAGGGTCTGTATACTTCCACCAATTCCCCCCTCTCATCTTCTATCGCGGGGGTTCTTCTGATGATCAGTCCATTTATACCATCCTTAATGGGAATACCATCTTTTGAAATTAACTGAGGATCTTTTTTGGCTCTTTTAAAAAAATTATCCAACTCTTTCATACCTTGGTTGTTCAAATGTTATTTGTCAGTGTGTCGCTAAAATCATACGGTATCAGTTCATTTTTTACCGGGAGACGATATTTATCCGGGTTTTCCCGATCATAGGGTTTAGTTGGATGATTAATAAACATGGTATCTGTACTGCCTACATTTTTAACTGCATGAAACACCATTTTCGGAATAATAATCAACGACCGGTTTCGCTCAGATATGGTAATCTTAACCAGGTTTTTATAAGTGGATGATGTGGAACGCGCATCAAAAAAAGCCCAGTGCTGAACTCCGTTAAGTACAAATATCCGGTCATCCTGTAGTTTATGCATCACCCATCCCTTTATTACACCTGGACGCAAAGTGGCGTAATAAGCAAATACCAAAGGTATATCTGAAATTCCCCAGTTCGGATTATAAGCCTCTGTCAGCTCACCTCTTGGGTCAACAACAGGATCACACTTTTTTACAATCAGACCTTCAATATCATTTCGAATTACCTCTCGATTTCTGCTAATCTTTTGAGCGTCTTTCTTTGGTTTCATATTAAAAAAATTTTGAAAAGTGAAAATCTACCCCACCCTCATGTAAATACAGATAGTGACGATATAGCTTTTAGTAAGAAAATATACAGATTCATTGATTAAAATTTATTTTCCATAGCGATTGATTATATACTAAAATAAGCCTCAGCTTTAAAACTTATCCACCGTTACTTCGTGTTCCAGTTCAGATTACACTCAGCGCCAAGAATCATTAAATCAGTTTAGAACTCGTCATGGATTAGCTCTCTTACCAAAATTAATTGACTGTTTTACTAAGTAGCACACAGAATATTACTCTGGCACTTAGGGTGGTAAACCAGAAGTTTTATGTGATTATCATTATAATCAGAACAAAATTAAACCCAAAACCGCATCTTCTCAATTTATTCAGAAGTAAAAAGTCTTCATCTTAATATGATTTATTGTTTTTTTATATTTGACAGGTAATAATTCAGGATGAAGTTATAGAAGCTAATTATGGTCATCATTTTAATGGGAGTAAGTGGCTGTGGAAAAACAACGATAGGAAGACTGTTATCTGAAAAATTAAACCTTCCTTTTTTTGATGCCGATAATTTCCACACCGACAATAATATCAGGAAAATGAAAGCCGGGGTTCCTTTGAATGATGATGATCGTAAACCCTGGCTGCAAACTCTAACTGAAAAGATAAAAGAGTGGAATGAGGCAAACGGAGCCATACTCGCATGCTCAGCTTTAAAGCAGACTTACAGGAATATCCTTCAGTCAAAATCAAATGATATCATCTTCATTTGGCTCGACGGGAGTTATCAGCTCATCCAGGCGAGGATGATGAGACGAAAGGATCATTATATGCCACCAGAACTTCTTAAATCTCAGTTTGAGGCACTGGAACCGCCCTCCGAAGCTGTGAGGGTGAGTATTGATCAACCTCCGGAAAACATTTTATCAGATATTCTTAAAACATTGAATAATTTCTCTGCAGACAAGCAATAATAAGGCTATGAGCAACTCAGATATAGGTATTTACGGGATGGGCGTTATGGGACAAAACCTGGCGCTCAATATGGATTCGAAAGGTTTTAAGACCTCGGTTTACAACAAAAAAATGTCTGGTGAAGAGGATGTTTTAAAACAGTTTTTAAAAACTCATGCCAAAGAGACTAATATTACAGGATTTAATGAACTTAAAGAGTTTGTAAGCTCAATAACTTCCCCGCGAAAAGTTATGCTGATGGTAAAAGCAGGGCCGCCGGTAGATTCTGTGATTGATGAACTGTTGCCCTTACTAGAGAAGGGAGATATCATCATTGACGGCGGCAACTCCAACTACATGGATACCAGCCGACGAACCCGTTCTTTAGAAAAAAAATCGATTTTATTTGTTGGAATGGGAGTTTCCGGTGGCGAGGAGGGGGCAAAAAATGGGCCTTCTTTGATGCCTGGAGGAAACAATGAGGCCTGGAAACAGATCATACCCATTTACAAAAAGATTGCTGCAGAAACCTTTAGTGGCGCCCCCTGCTGTAAATGGATTGGACCGGGCGGTGCAGGACATTTTGTAAAGATGGTACACAACGGCATTGAATATGCGGATATGCAGAATATTGCTGAAGCATATTTTATACTCAGAAAGGTATATGGGCTTTCACCGGAATCCATTTCCAGCATATTCTTCAAATGGAATGAAACCGAACTCAGCAGCTATCTGCTAAAGATAACGGCTGAACTGCTTCTCAAAAAGGATGATGACGGCTCTCCTCTTGTGGATAAGGTATTGGACAGCGCCGGGCAGAAAGGTACAGGCAAGTGGACGGCAATCACCGCTTTGGAAAACGGAGTTCCTCTTCCTTCAATCTCGGGAGCCGTATTTGCACGTTTTGTTTCATCATACAAATCACTCAGAACCTCCCTGAGTTATGAAACGGAAGTACAAAATCCTGCGCCGGTTTCAGCTGAACTCACAGATCAAATAAAAGAGGCGCTTTATGTATCCAGGCTGCTCGCTTATGCAGAGGGGTTTCACCTGATCCATACGGTGTCTGAGTCGAACAGCTGGAACGTTGACCTCGCCGCCGTTGCTGAAGTTTGGCAGGGCGGCTGCATCATCCAGTCGAAATTATTACTTCCTATCGGAGAAGCTTTTGATGAAAATCCAAACACCGAACATCTGCTAACCAACAGCAACTATTTACAATCAGCAGAACGCCGAATAGCAAGTCTTCGGGAAGTGATCAAGCTGGCGATCGACCATCAGATCCCTGTTCCGGGTCTGTCGGCTGCTCTTACGCTCTACGACTCCCTGCGAACTGGCGTACTGTCTGCCAATATAATACAGGCTCAGCGCGATTATTTTGGCGCTCATACCTACGAGCGTACCGACATGCCTCGCGGTCAGTTTTTCCATTCAAAATGGTCTCAGGGAGAGTAGTTTATGGAAGATGTTCAGCTTACAATCGCTGCTTTATCTGGTATAGCCCTGCTACTTATAATGGTGATTCGCTACAAGGTTAATGCGTTTATTTCACTGCTGATTGCCAGCATTGTTGTAGGAATTGGGGCAGGTATGCCCGCCGCTACTGTTCTCGAGAGTATGCAGCAGGGTATGGGCGGCACACTTGGATTTGTGGCAACGGTCGTTGGACTTGGTGCTATTTTTGGACAAATACTTGAGCATTCCGGTGGCGCAACTGCTGTGGCAAAAACCATGCTTCACAGATTTGGAAAAGAGAATGCATCCTGGGCCATGATGTTCACGGGCTTTTTTGTAGCCATTCCTGTTTTCTTTGATGTCGCTTTTATCATTCTCGTCCCTCTTGTATATGCGCTAGGCCACGATACGGGAAAATCGATTCTCTATTATGGAATTCCACTGTTAACCGGCCTTGCCGTTACTCACGCGTTCATTCCGCCAACGCCGGGTCCTATTGCTGTTGCCGACATTTTAGGTGCCGACCTCGGCTGGGTTATTCTTTTTGGTTTCATGATCGGCATACCCACAGCTATTATTGCAGGGCCCGTTTTTGGAAAATATATTGGTAATAAAATTCATGTTACTGTGCCCGATTATATGGAGATGGATGATTCCTCATCGGATCTGCCTGAAGATAAACTTCCCTCTTTTACACTCCTGATTTCAATCATATCTGTCCCACTTGTTCTTATCCTGGGAAATACTCTTGTTGATGCACTCGTCAGTCAGAACCTGATTGAACCAGGGTTTTTTACTCAAATGATCATGTTTGTTGGCCACCCCTTTACTGCACTTACAATTGCCGTTTTAATCGCGTTTTACTGGCTTGGAATACAGCGCGGAGCCACAAAGCAGCAGCTGTCTGATTTAAGTATGGAAGCCATGAAGCCCGCCGGTATTATTATTCTTATTACAGGGGCCGGTGGTGTTTTTAAACAGGTACTGGTTGACAGCGGAGTGGGTGAAATGCTGGCGAACTCCATTGCAGATTGGGGGTTACCGATTATTGCACTCGCATGGGTTATCGCGGTTATTGTTCGTGTAACTCAGGGATCTGCAACCGTAGCGATGATCACGGCTGCCGGAATTACCGCCCCTATCCTGTCACAGTTTGACTATAGCCAGCCATATATTGCTCTGGTAGTACTTGCTATTGCAGCAGGAGCTACTACTTTTTCGCATGTAAACGACAGCGGGTTCTGGCTTGTAAACCGATATTTTGGAATGTCTGAGAAAGATACGCTCCGCTCATGGAGCGTAATGGCTACCATCATTTCAGTATCAGGGTTCCTGCTGGCAATGCTGATGAGTCTTTTTGTTTAAGCGACTTGTGCAGTAAAAAATGTTTTGAGCAGATGTTCACGATCTCGCCAGTCCGGCAAAAAAGTGTCCATTAAACCATAAAATCTTGCTGAATGAGTTCGTTCAAGAAGGTGCACCATTTCATGTACAACGACGAATTCTAGACATTCAAGTGGCCATTTTGCAAGGTGAAGATTCAGCCATATTCGCTTTGCCCTGATATTACATGTACCCCAGCGGGTCTTCATTTTTTTTACACCAAACTCAGAGACCTGTACTCTCATTTCAGGTTCCCATTTTTGAATGATATCCGGTAACTTATTTTTTATCTCCATTCGATAAAAATCATCTAGAGCTTGTTCCAGCTTATCGTGGTTGGTGGGATACTTGGTATATATAAAAATTGCTTCATCTGTCATTGAGTCTACACTATGCCTGTGACGAGATTTAATGACTGTTAATCGTCTGCTATCACCCCACAAATACGTATCTATTCCATCCCTGAGTGCCTCTTCCCTCCTCTTCTGTGTTGATGCTTCTGCATTCAGCTTTTTTGTTATCCAGGACTGTTTTTGAATAATAAATTTTTCAACAGCTTTTTTGGGAAATAATCTTGGGTAAGATACAACAACTCTGCCCTGTCCGGGATAAACACGAAGATTCACATTCTTTACCTCTTTTCTTTCAAGCTCTACAACAAATCCCGACATGTGGATATGATTACTCATAAGCTGGTTTCATCCATAAATTGTGATACAAATAGGTGG
Organism: uncultured Rhodohalobacter sp.; assembly: GCA_964544445.1. GTDB lineage: Bacteria > Bacteroidota > Rhodothermia > Balneolales > Balneolaceae > Rhodohalobacter. The sequence goes on along the minus strand of CAZJBI010000019.1, from coordinate 14,971 downwards.
ATCATAGGTGTTGATATTCGCAGCCTGAAAATCCAAAAGAAAGTTAAAGCGTCGATTGTATGAACATTATTTGCATTATTCTCTCATCAGTTTTTTATAAGGTTTTTTACCATCTTGATCATCACTGATACCCAATCGCTGTTTTCTATTCTCTTCATACTCCTGGTAGTTCCCTGAAAACCAGTTCACCACTCCATCTCCTTCAAAAGCAAGAATATGCGTTGCAACTCTGTCTAAAAACCATCTATCGTGAGAGATAACGACAACGCAGCCTGCAAATTCAAGTAATGCTTCTTCGAGCGCACGCAGGGTGTTTACGTCCAGATCATTGGTAGGTTCATCAAGTAATAACACATTGGCGCCTTCCTTTAAAATTTTTGCCAGATGAACCCTATTTCGTTCGCCACCCGACAGCTCTTTTACCTTTTTCTGCTGATCTGAGCCGCTAAAGTTAAACCGGGCAACATACGCCCGAGAGTTTACCTCACGATTACCAAGTTTGAGCTGGTCATTTCCATCAGAAATCTCTTGCCAGATTGTTTTATCAGGATCTAGCGGACGATCCTGATTTACATACCCAAGTTCTACAGTATCGCCCAGAATAATCTCACCCTCATCAGGCTGCTCCTCACCGGTAATCATTTTAAAAAGCGTGGTTTTTCCGGCTCCATTCGGCCCGATGACCCCCACTATTCCACCGGGCGGTAAATTAAAATGCATATCCTCAATCAGGGATCGGTTGTCGAACCCTTTATGAACATGCTTGGCAACAATGACTTTATCGCCAAGACGGGGTCCTGCGGGAATAAAAATCTCCATATCGTCTCGCTTTTTCTGATACTCTTCTGACAGCATCTCTTCATAAGCATTGATCCGCGCTTTACTCTTGGCTCTCCTGCCTTTGGGATTTTGCCGAATCCATTCCAGCTCCTGTTGCAGTGTTTTTTGTCTTTTTGACTCTTGTTTTTCTTCCTGTGCGAGGCGTTGCTGCTTCTGCTCGAGCCATGACGAATAATTTCCTTTGAAGGGTATCCCTTCACCCCTGTCGAGCTCGAGTATCCATCCGGCAACATTATCAAGAAAATACCGATCGTGAGTAACAGCGATTACCGTTCCCTCATATTTATCGAGGTGCTGTTCCAGCCAGCCAACAGATTCCGCATCTAGGTGATTGGTAGGCTCATCCAGCAGCAATACATCCGGTTTCTGAAGCAAGAGCCTGCACAATGCTACTCGCCGACGCTCACCACCTGATAACACACTAATGCTTGTATCTCCCGGAGGACATTGAAGGGCATCCATGGCCTGCTTTAGCTTGGCATCGATATCCCAGGCTCCAATTCGATCAATTTCTTCCTGAAGTTTAGACTGCTTCGCTATAAGTGCCTCAAAATCAGCATCAGGGTTACTGAACCCTTCATTCACGGCTTCATAATCTTTTAGCAGCTTTATGGTGTCTGCCACTCCCTCTTGTACAATATCCAGAACGGTTTTAGATTCATCCAGTTGAGGCTCTTGTTTTAAGTAGCCAAAAGTTATTCCCTTCTGTCTTGAAATAGTACCAAGATAATCATCTTCTTCGCCGGCAATAATTCGCAGCAAAGTACTTTTCCCGGCTCCGTTAAGCCCTAGTACACCAATTTTTGCCCCGTAGAAAAAGGATAGATAAATGTCCTTCAAAACCGTTTTATTGGGTTTATAGACTTTGCTCACCCCGGTCATGGAAAAAATTACTTTTTGGTCACTCACAGTAGTCGGTTGGGTTAATTGTTAGTAAAATATTGACGAGCCAAAAGTTTGGCTAAAATGTAAAAAAAATGCTTTTCTGATGTATCAGGCAAAAAAGACTATTTAATGAAGCCTAATTATCAAACAGTGACTTCCACTCCTGTTTATTCAGAAAAAAGAAAAGCTATTATCGAAATGAACGGTTTTCTACCAGCGAAGCAGATTTACCTTAGTGATATCTACAGACAAATTATTTCTGAAAATTGCTAATATAATTGCAAGCCCAATAACGGCTTCTGCGGCAGCAACGGCAAGTGAGAAAAAGACAAGTATTTGCCCGGTAACATCTCCATGAAAGGAGCTGAATGAAATTAAAGAGAGGTTTACCGCATTCAGCATAAGCTCTACACACATAAAAATGACAATCGCATTTTTTCTTACAAGAACGCCAATCATCCCAATTGTAAATATGATAGCGCTTAAAGCCAGATACCAATCAATCCCAATCATTCTGTTTTACTCTTTACTTTATGTTTGTACTGCGCAATCATTAAGGCACCCACCACGGCAGCAGTAAGCAAAATAGCTGTCATTTCAAATGCAAACAGGTAGTCTGTGTAGAGTACATCTCCCAACGCTTCAACAGTTCCGGCACTTTGCATGTTGGGTGATATTTCCGGTAATAAATTTGTCACACCACCCAGGCTGTAAAGAAGTAATGAAAATACAACAGCTCCTAAAATGAACGCTGATATATATTTTACCCGAACTTTTCTGAACAGCCCTTCCTCATCATCAAGGTTTAACAGCATGATAACGAATAAGAAAAGAACCATAATCGCACCTGCGTATACCAAAACCTGTATTAATGCAAGAAACTGCGCCTGAAGCAACAGGTACATACCGGCAATTGACAGCAAATTCAACACCAGAAAAAGTGCACTGTTAACCGTTGTTCTGGTGAACACCATTCCAAGTGCAGTGGAAATGGCTAAAACGGCGAGAAGAATAAATATAAATATTTCCATCGTTATCTATTTCATTAAGGCAAGCAAGGTACCCAAATTTAAAAATGGCTTCAAGAAAATATGTGACCTTTTTTTGATAAACATACTTTCTAATTATCACAGATTAACAAAGATCATCTGATTCACTTATTCAGTGCAACCGGCAGCATGCCAACTTTATAAATTGATATTTTTTTAAATAGCGGTATAACCTTAATTTTATCCTCATCAAATCAGATAATAAGAAAAACTAACACGCGGTTTACTTTATGAGCAGCAATATTGACATGCAGGCACTTGGCGAGAAAATTGAAAAGCACAGTGCTTTTATCGATGATATATACACAGAACTAAATAAAGTTATTGTGGGTCAGCGATATATGATAGATCGCTTGCTTATTGGGCTGCTCGCCGATGGACATGTATTGCTGGAAGGGGTACCCGGGCTGGCTAAAACGCTTACCGTATCTTCTCTTGCCAAAGTAATTAGCACGAAATTTCAACGCATTCAGTTTACACCCGATCTCCTTCCTGCCGACTTAATCGGTACTCTGATCTATAATCAGAAAGAAATGGAGTTTACCGTTAAGAAAGGGCCAATTTTTTCAAATATTGTTCTGGCTGATGAGATTAACCGTTCACCAGCCAAGGTGCAAAGTGCCCTGCTCGAGGCAATGCAGGAGCGACAGGTTACCATTGGTGAAGAGACCTTTTTTCTTGAAAAGCCGTTCTTAGTACTGGCCACTCAAAACCCTGTTGAACAGGAAGGTACATACAATTTACCCGAGGCGCAGGTTGACCGTTTTATGCTAAAGCTAAAGATCGGATATCCAACCAAAGATGAAGAACTTGAAATCATGCGCAGAATGGCCAAAACCGGTGAAAAACAAGTTTTGAATAAAATTATATCCTCAAAGAAGATTTTGGACGCCAGGGAAGTCATTAACGAAATTTATGTCGATGAAAAAGTTGAAAAATATATTATCGACCTAATTTTTGCCACAAGGAATCCGGATCAATATCAGCTTCCTGACCTTTCCGACCTTATCTCTTTCGGTGCTTCACCACGTGCATCTATTAATTTAAACCTGGCTGCACGGGCCCATGCGTTCATGCAGCACAGAGCCTATGTAACCCCCGAAGATGTCCGTTTCATAACAACAGATGTGTTACGACACAGAATCATCCCGACGTTCGAAGCTGAAGCTGAAGATATCACTACAGAAAATATCATCAGTCAGATTCTTTCTACGGTACAAGTTCCTTAAGCAGATTTCTCTCAATCCTGATTACTTTTTTAAATAAAATTGTTGTAGGTCCAGCAAATTTTGGACTGCATGTACTCCCCTTGTTCTGTTCATTCCAGGAAAAAATCTAATCTGTTTGTCACCAAAATTTCCAGGAAACTTGAATAAATTAAAAAGATGGTTTTTATTGGTATAAAGGTATGTGTCATCAACCCATGTAAACCAGTGAGGCACACTCATGAAAATAAAAATTGTACCCCGTTCAAAGATAAAATTATCAAGAAAAAGTAAGTCTAAATACGACTCGTTAAAGGAAGCGATTGAAAAGTTAAAACCAGGTGGGGACGCGTTAAGAATAGAGTTTTCGAGCCAGAAAGAGCTCAATTCTATTCGAAACATTGCCTATACATACAACAGAGAGACGGGCAGCAGCATTAAAAGTACGACAAACAGAAATGAGCAGGCAGTATTTTTTTTCATAGAAAAGCCATAAAAAAAGGAGCCTTCGTTTAGCAAAGGCTCCTCTAAATTATCGGAAAATTCGATTGATTTAATTACGAATCTTCACTCTTTTCTTTTTCTGCAAGCTTTTCAGCCAAACCGGAAACTTCTCCAAGTGTTGGAGTTCCCGTTTCCACTTTAGATTTGCTTTCAGGCTTCTTGGCTTTTGGCTTCGATTTTGAAATATCATCCTTCAGCTGCGAAAGCTCAATCGTTTTGCTGGGCTCATCGAACTCAACAACAAACCCTTCGATTTTATCACCTTCACTGAATGCTTCTTTCAGATCTTCAACAGGCTCTTCGAGTTTGTCGCCGCCGAGGAATGCATCTACACCCAGTTCTAGCTTAACAAACATCCCCTTATCAGTGATCTTTGTAACTTCACCGGATGCTTTTGAGCCGATACCGTACTCTTCAGCATATTTTTCCCAGGGATTCTCTTCAACCTGCTTGTGGCCAAGCGTAATACGTCTGTTATCAAAGTCTACTGCGAGGATGACAACATCAATTTCCTGGCCTTTATCAACCACCTCGTTCGGATGTTCTACTTTCTCTGTCCAGCTAAGGTCAGAAACGTGAATTAATCCATCAATTCCGGGCTCAAGCTCAACAAATACCCCGAAGTTGGTGAGGTTTCGAACCACGCCTTTGTGTGAAGAGCCGATAGGATATCGTTCGGTAAGGTCTTCCCACGGATCTTTTTCAAGCTGCTTAACACCCAGAGAAATTTTCTTCTCTTCTTCGTTGATGTTCAGAACAACACATTCAATTATATCATCCTTCTGCACGAGTTGAGACGGGTGCTTGATATGCTGTGTCCAGCTCATTTCGCTAATGTGGATCAATCCTTCAACACCTTTCTCGAGTTCAATAAATGCACCGTAATCAGCAATAGAAACAACACGGCCCTGAACTCGAAGATTATCTGGATATTTTTCACGAATTGCATCCCATGGGTGTGGCTGCAGTTGTTTGAGACCTAAGGAAACTCGTTTAGAATCCTCATCGAAATCGATAACGGCAACGTTTAATCGCTGATCCAATTTCACAATTTCTTCAGGATGATCTACACGGCCCCACGAGAGGTCGGTAATATGAAGGAGTCCGTCAACGCCACCAAGATCGATAAATACACCAAAGTCGGTGATATTCTTGACCATTCCTTCGAGAACCTGTCCAGCTTCGATGGTTTCGAGAATTTCTTGTCGCTGCTCTTCAAGATCACTTTCAATAAGCGCTCTGTGGGAAACAACAACATTCTCTGCCTGCATATTCAGTTTAACAACCTGAAACTCCATGGTTTTGCCAACATAAGCATCAAAATCACGAACGGGTCGCACATCAATCTGCGAACCGGGAAGGAAGGCATCAATACCAAACACATCTACAACCATACCACCTTTGATACGTCGCTGAATAAAACCTTCGATAATTTCTCCGGTTTCGTGTGCTTTCTCGAGGTTTTCCCAGGCCTGGAGGATATCCGCTTTTTTACGGGACAAGATCAGCTGACCTTCTCTATCCTCAACCTTATCAAGAAATACCTCAACTTCATCGCCTGGCTGGAGATTTTCAAGAACTTTATTGGAAAATTCGTTTGCAGGAATAATTCCTTCGGATTTAAAACCGATATCTACAATAACATATTTTTCATCAACCGATACCACAAGGCCGGTAACAATTTCTTTTTCGTCAATTTCACTCAGAGTATCTTCATACATGCCGGCAAGCTCATGAAACTCTTCGTCGGTATAATCTTCTGATGCTACTTCCAGCTGGTGAAATGTGTATGTCTCGCCGTCAATGTCGCCGGAAAACGTAGGAACAGAAACTTCCACTTCTTCCTCTGCCACATCACTTTCCGTTTCGTCGGCTACCTCTTCTTTATTCTCACTCTCTTGTACTTGAGTGTCTTCTTCCTGCTTTGTTGTTTCGGCTTCTTCAGCTGCAACTGCGGTGTCTTTCTGCTCTTTCACAGTTTCTTCGGCGCTGGTTTCTGCCGTTTCTTCGTTTTTAGGTTTCTTGTTTGTTTCTTCAGTCATTAGGTTTCCTGTCAAATACTGCTACATTTCGATTTTCGAAATGCAGGGTTTGAGTTATAATTTTAGTTTATCCTGAATTATATTGATCATTAAGTTAATCTGTTCATCAAAAGATTTATCAGTTGTATCAACCACAATTGCATCATCCGCTTTTTTAAGAGGATCGGCTTTTCGGCTTGAATCGATATGATCCCTCTGCTTTAAATTCTCTTTGATTTGAGAAAATTTAACGCCGGGGTCGGCTTGTACAGCTTCTTCATATCTTCTTTGAGCTCGTGCTTCCAGGGATGCCTCCATGAAAAATTTCAAATCTGCATTTGGAAATACCGCCGTGCCCAAATCTCTGCCATCGGCAATATAAATTCCATTCTTAGTCAGCTCTCGCATGTATTGATTTACAAACGACCTGGTTTTTGGCTCTGAGGCTACCTTGCTGACATGCTCGGCAACCCGCTGAGACCTGATGGAATCTGTAATATTACTGCCATCTACAGCCACACTAAACGTAGAGTGAGTGCAGGATGTTTGCAGCTTTACACTATTTAATCTATCAAGGAACTGCTGCAGGACTGGTCTTCCATTTTCTAACCACAGGTAAGTAACTGCCCTGTAAAGGGCACCGGAATCGAGAAATTGAAGATTTAAACGTCTTGCAATTTCTTTTGCCGTGGAACTTTTTCCTGATCCCGCAGGACCATCTATTACAATAATCATATTCAGAGAACAGTTAAGATAATTTTTTTAAGATTGACATTCAATCAATTCTTGTTAATTGAATCCAGAAGCTTTAATTTAGTGATCTTTATCAGACACGAAAACACGAAATATCTTTTATAATGCCACAGCATAAATCAGCCATTAAACGTTTACGCCAAAGTAAAGCGCGTAGAGATCATAACAGAACGCGACGTTCAAAAATGAGAACCCTCATCAAAAAAGTGATGAGTACAGAGAATAAAGAAGAAGCGTCTGCATATTTAAAGGATGCTGTGAGCCTGATTGACAGACTCGCAACGAAGAATATTATACATTCCAACACAGCTGCAAGGAAAAAATCGCAGCTCACTACTTACGTAAACAATCTGTAAACCTTTATAGGTACTATTTTGTCAAAAGCTCTGCTCGTTATTCTAGACGGCTACGGAATTGCTGAAAATCCCGAAGTTAGTGCAGTTGACGCCGCCAATACTCCTTGTTTTGACTCTCTAATTAATAAATACCCCCACTCTACACTCTCTGCAAGCGGGAAAGATGTGGGCCTTCCGGATGGTCAGTTCGGGAACTCAGAAGTGGGCCATTTAAATATTGGAGCCGGACGAATAGTTTGGCAAGAGTTATCAAGGATCAACAACTCTATTTCTGAGGGAGATTTTTTCGAGAATAGTGTTTTGAAAGGAGCTTTTGAAAAAGCAAAGGAAAAGGGCAAAATCCATTTCATGGGCCTTTTCTCTGATGGAGGTGTTCACAGCCATAATGAACACCTTTATGCGCTTCTCGATATGGCCAAAAGACATGATATTGAAAACGCTTATGTTCACGCTTTCACTGACGGGCGAGATACCTCTCCAAACGGAGGTGCTACCTATCTTAAAGAGTTTGAGCAAAAAGCAGACGAGATCGGAACCGGAACTCTTGCATCCGTGATTGGCAGGTATTTTGCCATGGATCGCGACAACCGATGGGAAAGAACCCAGAAAGCATACGACTTACTTGTACATGGCAAAGGCACAAAGGTTGATAAGCCTTCCGAAGTCTTTGAAAAAAGCTATAAAAACAACACCACAGATGAGTTTATAGAGCCGCATCTTACTAATAGTGATCCGAAAAGCAGGATCGGAAAAAATGATGTGGTCATATTTTATAATATTCGCGGTGACAGAGCGCGTCAAATAACAAGAGCGTTTTTTAGCTATGGAGATATTCCTTTTAAAACGGAAGAGCTTGATCTTCACTATGTAACTTTCACTTCATATGATGACACTTTCAACTCGTTTGTAGAGGTTGCATTTCCACCCGTAAGGATGGAAAATACCCTGGGTAAATACGTAAGTTCACATCAAATGAAACAGTTGCGAGTAGCTGAAACTGAAAAATATCCGCACGTTACATACTTTTTTAATGGAGGCATTGAGGAAGCCAACCCCGGTGAAGACCGCATCATGATTCCGAGCCCGAAAGTGGCAACCTACGATCTGCAGCCCGAAATGAGCGCTGAAGAAGTAGGAGACACAATCGTTGAGAATTTGAAAAAAGATTACAATCTGGTTGTTGTAAATTTTGCAAATCCGGATATGGTTGGACACACCGGTGTTTTCGAGGCAGCTGTGAAAGCTGTAGAAACGGTTGATCATCAACTTCAGAGAGTGATTGAAACGGCAAATGAAAATGGATACGAAAGTATTATCATAGCCGATCACGGAAATGCCGACTGCATGAAGAATCCGGATGGCAGTGCTCACACAGCGCATACTTCCGTACCTGTACCGGTTATTATGGTCACGGACAAACATGTGAAACTATCTACCGGTAAATTAGCCGATGTGGCTCCCACGCTTTTAAAAATTCTAAAGCTGGAACAGCCTAAAGAAATGACCGGGAAAGCTCTTTTTTAAAAAGAAGGCGCAATATTTTTAATTCTTTTCCGGTTACAATTATTACGTTTGCATTTACATGCTTACCACACTACTTTCGGATAAGAGTGAACTAAAATTTACTCTTGCTCGTTAGCCTAGCAAACAATGAATTGATTAAAAAGCAGGTCCCAATATGGAGGGTAATTTTTCAAGTAAAGTCCGAGATGTAATCCAGTTTAGTCGTGAAGAAGCTTTGCGACTGGGTCACGATTATATCGGAACAGAACATCTTATTTTAGGTATCGTAAGATTGGGTGACGGGGTTGCAATACGAATTCTCAAGAATTTGGACTGCGATCTTTTCAAACTCAAAAAAACAATTGAAGATACTGTAAGAGGAACAGGCGGAACCGTAACAGTTGGAAATATTCCCCTCACCAAGCAGGCAGAAAAAGTTCTGCGTATTACTTATCTAGAAGCCAAACTTTATAAAAGTGATACAATTGGAACTGAACACCTATTGCTTTCGCTACTGCGCGACGAGGAAAATATTGCGGCTCAAATTCTGCAGCAGTTCAGTGTTTCTTACGATGCTGTTCGTGAAGAATTGGATATGATAATCTCTGGTGATACCAGGGATGCAACCTCCTCTGATTCGCGTACTGCCAAATCAAGCTCTACCCCTTCGTCTCCGAAAGGCTCTAAACCATCAGGCAGCTCCAGAGAAAAGAAAATGGAAAAATCAAAAACACCTGTACTCGATAATTTTGGCCGGGATCTCACCCAGCTGGCAGAAGATGGCAAATTAGATCCCATCATTGGCCGTGAAAAAGAAATTGAACGTGTGGCTCAAGTATTGAGCCGGAGAAAGAAAAACAATCCCGTCTTAATCGGAGAACCCGGTGTTGGTAAAACCGCCATTGCCGAAGGTCTTGCCACGCGCATTAATGAAAAGAAAGTGTCGCGCGTGCTTTATGAAAAACGCGTAATAGCTCTTGATCTCGCTGCTCTCGTCGCCGGAACAAAGTATCGCGGCCAGTTTGAGGAACGAATGAAGGCCGTGATGAGTGAGCTGGAAAAAACGGATAATGTCATTCTGTTTATTGACGAACTTCATACCATTGTTGGAGCTGGAGGTGCCAGCGGCTCTTTGGATGCCTCAAACATGCTAAAGCCCGCATTGGCACGAGGAGAAGTGCAGGCTATTGGAGCAACTACACTAAACGAGTATCGACAATTTATCGAAAAAGACGGAGCTCTTGAGCGGCGATTCCAAAAAATTATGGTTGAGCCGACCTCGATTGATGAGACCCTTGAAATTCTTAATCAGATAAAAGGTAAATATGAAAAACATCATGGTGTTCGATATAGCAAGGATGCCCTGGAAGCATGCGTAAAGCTAACTGATCGCTATGTGACTGATCACTTTTTACCCGACAAAGCTATTGATGCTTTAGACGAAGTAGGAGCACGTGTTCACCTGTCGAATATTACCGTACCGGATCACATACTGGATCTTGAAAAAGAGATTGAAAAGACCAGTCAGGAAAAGAATAATATGGTCAAAAAGCAGCGTTTTGAAGAAGCTGCACGTTTACGTGATACTGAAAAAAGATTGATGGAGGAACTCGATAACGCTCAAAAAGAGTGGGAAAAAGAGTCTGAACATATTGTTTTTGATGTATCAGACGAAGATGTAGCTTCGGTAGTTGCTATGATGAGTGGTGTTCCTGTTAATAAAATCAGCCAGAAGGAAGGTCAAAAACTGCTGAAAATGAACCAGGCTCTTGGCAAAAAAGTGATTGGCCAGGACGAGGCAATTACCAAACTTACCAAAGCTATTCAGCGTACCAGGGCCGGACTTAAAGACCCAGCAAGGCCGATTGGTTCCTTTATATTTCTAGGACCAACCGGTGTTGGTAAAACAGAAATGGCTAAAGTGCTTGCCAAATACCTTTTCGACAAAGAGGATGCTCTAATTCGGATAGATATGAGCGAGTACATGGAAAAATTTAGCGTTTCAAGGCTCGTAGGAGCTCCTCCGGGATATGTTGGCTATGAAGAAGGCGGCATTCTTACTGAAAAAGTACGCAGAAAACCTTACAGCGTAGTGCTGCTTGACGAAATAGAAAAAGCACACCCAGATGTGTTCAATATTCTTCTTCAGGTGCTCGACGACGGTATCCTTACAGATAGTTTAGGGCGTAAAGTTGATTTTAGAAATACGATCATCATTATGACGTCTAATATTGGAGCACGTGATATACGCAATATGGGTAAAGGAATTGGATTTTCTGCAAATGAGGGCGATTTCGACTATGCGCAGATGAAATCAACCATACAGGATGCTTTGAAAAAAGTATTCAACCCTGAATTTCTTAACAGAATTGATGATGTTCTTACATTCCGTCCACTTGAGAAAGCAGACATCTTTAAGATTATTGATATTCTTTCTGATGAACTGTTCTCACGAATCCGGAATCTCGGGTATGAGCTTGAACTCACCAAAGCTGCCAAAGAATTTATATCTGATAAAGGGTTTGATCCGAAATTTGGTGCAAGACCTCTCAGAAGAGCAATCCAAAAATATGTAGAAGATCCGCTTGCAGAGGAGATCCTTGGTGTAGAACATTCTGAAGGATCTATCATCAAAATAAAGATGAATAAATCTCGCGATGGACTCGCATTTGACTGGACAGAACCTGAAGGCGGAGGCTCAAAAGAGGAAGAAAAGAGTGAAAACCTCGATTCCTCATCATCTAAAGAAGATGAAGAGTCGGAACAGGAAGCTAAAGCGTAAAAACTCTTCTTATTTATTCAATAAAAGTGTGCTTGACGGATTCAGGCACACTTTTTTATTTAAAATGATGTTTGAATCCGAACTGTACGATCCAGGTTTTGGATAGAAAACTGTTGAACCCCTTCTTTTACCAACCGAATACTATTTCCATTTAATGTATGAAGGCGGTCATTAATCTCCTCACTTTCAATCTGTCTCTGACCAATATGCACGGCTGTTATAGATGGATTTGTAATACTGTACCCGTTGATATTTCCTCCTAGTGCAATGATCATATTCTCATCGGGGTCGTACGTAGCGTACAATAAAGAACTTCGAGATGAAGCACTTCCAATTCTTTCCGCATCTCCAAGTCGATATACCTGCATTCTGCCAGATGAATACAGAGTAACAAAATCAGCATTTGGAGTTAAATCAACTCCTTTCAACTCCTCTTCTGTATCTTGCTCAAAGAGCTTATTTCCGAACCGGTCATAAATTAAAGCTCTGTATTCTTCACTTCCGGCTTCCGGTTTTACAATAACGGTGATATAGTTACCTGCTGCAGTTACATTCACGCTGCTGATCTCACGCTGCCTGTCCCTGAAAAAAGTATCCAGGTTTCGCCCTTTTGTTACGATTGAGGCTCTTGAGCCCGTGGAAGAACCATAATTAATAACCGGATTATACAGCACAATAGTTTGTCCGCTTTTGTCAGAGGCAAGCTCCGATTCTTTCTCCCCTTCTGTGCTTTGTGAGCTGTTAGAAACACTGTAAAGCTGCTCACCCGATGAGCTGAAAAATGAAAAATTTGCAACATTGTCTCTCAACACACTCCTACCGTCGTCAAAAAGATAGGCTTTTGCAGTTTCGTCCTGAAGACTAAAAAACTCAAGGCTCTTTTCAAATATGGGGTACCCATTACTGCCAAACATTTGATAGATAAACTCACTCTCTTTCAATAAAAATGAAACTTTTCGTCTGTCGGGCGATACGGTCCACGAATATGGCATATAAAACTCATTCTCACCCAGTATCACCTGGTTGGATGAAACTGCGACCACACCATTTCCCAGCAGAAATACCGTATCAGTTGGGCCATCTGGTGTTTCCCCAACCGAAACTGAGATACTTTGTGCCAAAAGAGTATTGAATCCTAGCGTAATAAAAATTGCTGATAAAAAGAGAGACTTCATGATTTACTGCTTAATTGTTATATCTTAATTCGTTTAAAGAACGAGAATTTTGTACTGAAATGCACACATGCTTTACTCCGTAATCATTCCGGTTTACAACAGACCCGATGAAATCCGTGAGTTACTTCAATCGCTTTCTGATCAAACATACAGACAATTTGAAGTGCTGATAATTGAAGACGGATCAACAGATACATGCAGCGACATAGTAGAACAGTTCAATGGTTTATTAAATATTCGGTACTATTTTAAAGAGAATTCGGGTCAGGGATTTTCCAGGAATTTTGGATTTGAACGAGCAAACGGTGACTACCTTGTAGTATTTGATTCAGACTGTTTAGTTCCCGAACACTATTTCCAGGCTGTAACAGATTGCTTAGAGCGTGAATCTTTCGATTTTTGGGGAGGTCCCGACAAAGCACATCCCGATTTTACCATCACCCAAAAAGCTATCAATTTTAGCATGACCTCAGCGCTAACTACAGGCGGTATTCGAGGCAGTAAAAAGCATCTTGGTAACTATCACCCCAGAAGCTTTAATATGGGAATTAGCCGGGAAGCTTTTGAAAAATCAGGCGGATACCGTATAACACGCATGGGTGAAGATATTGAACTTAGCATCCGTCTCGAAGAACTAGGATTTTCATCAAAATATATCCAGGAAGCATTTGTTTACCATAAAAGAAGAACTTCTTTGATTGATTTTTTTAAACAGCTTCATTTTTTCGGCAGGGCGAGAATTAATATTGGCCATTTTTACCCTGATGAAATAAAGGCCGTACACTGGCTGCCGCTCATTTTTTTTACAGGATTGCTGATATCGTTACTTCTGGGTATAACAGGAATACATTGGATACCTGCGGCCATCTACCTTCTGTACGCAGTTCTTTTATTTACAAATGGGTTAATTAGAGAAAAGAGCATAATTGTGGCAGTTATTGGAGTCATATCCGCTTTTATTCAGCTATCAGCTTATGCTTTGGGATTTTTGTCAGAAATGATATCCCTGGCGGACAAGAAATCATAAATTATCGTTGAATTTTCATTGCATTGAGATTACAAAACTTTTATCTTGTAATTCTTTTGACGTATTGAAATAACTGTTTGAAACAAACGGTAAACGGGGAGTGGCGCAGGCCGGTAGCGCATTCGCTTTGGGAGCGAAGGGTCGCAGGTTCAAATCCTGTCTCCCCGACTTTGACGTTTTGGTTTTAACATTTTGAATGTGACTCCAAATGTATCAGTTCAGCGAGTTCAGGTTGCGGTAACATTGCGAAAGCAGTGCTTCCGCGGTTCTCCCATAGGGATCCCTTCGGGAAAATCCTGTCTCCCCGACTTTGACGTTTTGAAACTGTTTATCTTATTGATTACAGTATAGTATCAGTTGCGCCCGTAGCTCAACTGGATAGAGCAACTGCCTTCTAAGCAGTAGGTTTCAGGTTCAAGTCCTGACGGGCGTACCATCATTATGTAGTAGGCACTGTTTAGAAGTGCAAATTTTTATTTATTCCGGGCGACATGGCCGAGTGGTTAGGCAGAGGTCTGCAAAACCTCGTACGGCGGTTCGAATCCGCCTGTCGCCTCAAACAGTTTTTATTGCCGCGTTCGTCTAGGGGTTTAGGACGCCGCCCTTTCACGGCGGTAACACGGGTTCAAATCCCGTACGCGGTACTGTAAAGAGTATTGAGTATAGAAAAGAGTCTTGAAATATCTATTTCAATGCTCTGTAAAACGGCTCATACTCACACGGAGCTTGTAGCTCAGTTGGTTAGAGCGCCAGGTTGTGGCCCTGGAGGCCGTGGGTTCAAATCCCATCAGGCTCCCTTTTATTTAATTTATTTTTTTGCCGCGTTCGTCTAGGGGTTTAGGACGCCGCCCTTTCACGGCGGTAACACGGG
>CAZJBI010000018.1:0-28787 GCA_964544445.1 uncultured Rhodohalobacter sp. | reverse complement strand
CTTTTTGCTCTAACCCTTTCTAATGCCAATTGAATTTCAGATTCCCGGGCCTGTTCTTCTGCTTTTTTGAGATCCAGAAATCGGGTATAGGCCTGGCCAAAAACCTTTGCAAATCGTATGAAAATATCGTGTTCTTCATCTGTGAATTCATCCAGGCTGTATCGGCCAAAATTTAAGGTGGCTTCATTCAAGATTACTGTAAATCGTGTCCATCCGGAAGCATTGAGAATCAGCTCTTTTCTTTTTTTGGGTATTCTTTTGAGGTCAGAATATTTGAACAGCAGCTTGAAATAGGAGTCTTTTTCCGCCTTTGAATAGCGATCACTGAAATAATCCAGGCCTTCATTCAGTGCGTTGTAATAAGTTGAGGTGATGGAATGGTCGATATAGGGAAGATGAAATTTTTCGAGGTAATCTTGCCCCTCAACATCCACCCAGATATTTAATCCTGTTTTCGGGTCATAAGTATAGTCAGTATAAATTTGAGAGTAGTGGAGCTGTATGCCCAGTTCATGAATTCCCTTTCCGATTTCCCTGACTACATCGATCAGATCATCACTTTTGTGCATTCCCATTGATCGCGCTCTTACACGTTCCAAAGCCGCTTCGATCTTGGCTTCGCGCGCCTGTTCTTCCGATTTTTGCAGATCCAGAAAGCGGGTGTATGTCTGCTGGAACACTTTGGCAAAGCGTTTAAAGATGTCATGCGCCTCCGGTTTGGGTTCAAGCGTAATGAACAGCAGATTGCCGTGAGAGAAGTTGGCTGCATGATGCACCTGTCTTACGGGCATCGGATGACCGGCCGCCTCAGATGTTGCAAATGCCTTATCCAATAACGGGAAGGAGCGCAAATACCGGAAATACGCCTTCCAATCTTCACCGGCAAGATCTTTAACAATGAAATGTTCACCCTTTTTCCAGCTTTCATACTGTTCCCTATGCCAGGGCTCTTCCGTCATCGGCATGTAAAATGGCGGATTCAAAGAACCATCGGCATTGCACACCCAAGAGATGAGTTTATCCCGGTCTTCATCCCAAATTGTAAATCCGCTGCTGTAGGTGCTAATTCCCAGCTCTTTCATCTGTTGAAACAGCAGGGACGCTACCTCTGCCAGTTCGCCACTATTCTGCATGGCCATAGAGCGTGCGCGTACACGTTCAAGAGCTAACTCGACTTCCGCTTCCCGTGCCTGCTCTTCTGCTTTTTGCAGATCCAGAAAACGGCGATAGGCAAGACTGAATACACCCGCCATTTTAGTGACAATTTCTCTGATTCCATCGGAGGGAGGTTTTATTAAATCAATACTTAAAAACCCATGTGAATGCCTGGCCAGGGGATTCCATTGATGAGTCAGGGATCCGTCATCTAATGCTTCTTTAAACTCATCGGCTACAGAAGTATCCACTTCCGCCCACTCCTTGACGGCTTTTCTGAGTTTTTCTACAGGATAATCCAATATAACATAATCCATATCCGATGAGTTGAAGATCCTCCAAGGTTCTCCAATCAGGTCAAACTTCGTTGCGTCATATTGAACAGTTGCGCTCCTTGGATCACGCATATTACCCGGGTTGGAAAGGTCCCAGGCGGTAACCTGTCCTTCTTCATCTATGAGCCAGATACTTACACCTGATAAACCATCAATATGAAGTTCCTTTAGCTGCCTGAGTAGTTCTTCATTTACTTTATTCAGGTCATCTGGTTTCTGCATAGCCAATGACCGGGCCCGAACCCTTTCCAGGGCTAGTTGTATTTCTGATTCCCTGGCTTGGGCCTCTGCTTTTTGGATGTCGAGAAACCGGGTGTAGGTCTGTTCGAAAACAGCGGAGAATTTTTTTAGCAGGTCAATTTCTGAAGATGTCAGCGATATACCGGAATAGTCGTTGATAAAAATGCCCGTATGCTTTTGCAAGGCTATCGTTGTGGCATAGGTATCGGCCGCAAGACAATATTCTTTTACAGCGTCTGGAGTATGTTTAAAATCTGAATGTTCAAAAATATGGTTGAGGAACGACCTGCTTACTTCAGCTGAGTATCTTTCAATTAAAATATCATTTCCACGGTTTTTAGCATCCCATAGATTTGAAAGTACAGGATGGTCGAAATATGGCAGATGAAAATTCATGGCCTTGCTGAACCCGGGGTTGGCCATCCATTCATTTAGATCCTTATTATCTTCATTGAAGGTGATCAGCGCCACACCATCATTCACCGATATATTAAATTCGTCAAGTATGCCAAAAATAAGCGCAATGACTTCACCAAGTTCATCAGAAGAATGCATGGCTGATGAACGGGCCCGGACGCGTTCAAGCGCCGCTTCAACTTCCAGCTCCCGGTTCTTGTTTTCCAGGTCAATGGTTCTGCGCTTTATAGCTTCTTTGAGTTCAATGTTTTCTGCATTTACTTTGTCGAAACCAATGCTGTCCCCCTCATCAGATTTTGAATCGGGCATAGAGAAATGCTGGTAAATAAAGCGCCAAC
The DNA here is from genome assembly GCA_964544445.1 of uncultured Rhodohalobacter sp. Classification (GTDB taxonomy): domain Bacteria; phylum Bacteroidota; class Rhodothermia; order Balneolales; family Balneolaceae; genus Rhodohalobacter. Next base: position 26,302 of record CAZJBI010000018.1, on the reverse strand, counting down.
CTTCCTTTTTTTTCTGCATTACAGAGGAGAGCCGAAACCTCCCATAATAAGTCCGATCCTCATCATTTATAAACCAGACGTCGCAGAAATGGGTTATGATAACTGACGTATTAAAAACCTCCAGTATTTTATTTTCATTTCTGAGGTCCATAATACCGGCAAACTGATCGCCTGTATGTTCAAAAAACGTTGTGGCATCAGTTCGGTTTAAAAATTCCTCGTTGTTTGTAGAACCTATAAAGTGGTAATCATCATCCAAATAAGCATTGTACGTTTTAACATCAGCATTGAGATAGGCCGTTAACCAGGTATCATATACCTGCCATACTTCTGTTTCTTGTGAGCTGGTGAGTTTCATGCGATTTTATCTAGGTAATTCAATAGTAAAGGTGGTTCCCTTTCCTGCCTGAGTGGATAGGTTCAGAACACCCCCATGCGCCTTCACTATATCGTTTGTGATGGAAAGCCCGAGCCCAGTACCGGCGGTCCCTTTCTTCGTTGTAAAAAATGGCTGCAGGATTTTGTCTTTCATTTCGTCGGGGACCCCGGGGCCGTTGTCTTCAATTTCGATGGGAACGGAGTTTTCTTTTTGATGGGTGCGAACGGTGAGTTTGGGCTGGTATTCTTCCAGACCTGACAGGTTTTCAAAACCTGTCAGGTCTTTGCTCGCAACCTTTTCTCTCATCGCGTCGAAAGCATTATTTGTCAGATTCAATATAACCCTGCTGAAGTCTTCTGCAACCAGTGGGATTTCGCCTACATTTTCATCCAGCTGCAGATCTATATCTACGTTGATAGGATCCTTACCGGCGCGCATGCCGTGGAAGGAGAGGTTGACGTATTCTTTGATCAGGGCATTAAGATCTGTTGGCTGGATTTTACCGGTACCGCCCCGGCTGTGTTCCAGCATGGATTTGACAATGGAATCGGCACGGGATCCATGTTCGTATATTTTCTTGAGATTCACAGAGATATCAGCAAGTATTTCATTGACTTCTTCCGACTTTGAAGGATATTCTTTAAGCTCTTCTCTTGCTTCCTCAATAAGCTCCAAACTCAGGTCAGAAAAATTATTCACAAAGTTAAGAGGATTCTTAATCTCATGAGCGATTCCGGCGGTAAGCTGGCCAAGTGATGCGAGCTTCTCCTGCTGCACAAGTTGCTGCTGCATGTTTTGAAGCTCACTCAAAGTGGCGTTCAGCTGCCGGTAGGCTGAAGCATTATCAATTGCGATGGCGGCATAGGTTGCCAGGTTTCGCAACAGATTTACGTGATAGGCGGAATATGCATCTTTGTTAAAACTCTGGGTGGTAATTACCCCGATTACCCGGTCCTGAAGAATCAGCGGTAGATAGAGTATCGATTTAGACTCCTCGCCTTCAATTGGAGCCTGATACGATTTTACATATTTTTTGTGCTCTACAGAATAATCATCAATCACAATTTCCTGCTTGTTCTTAAAACAGTAAACAGCCAGCCGGTCATCTGTGTCCAAATCATTGACGAAAGGTGCCAGCATTTTTCCCTTCTCTTTCGTGGCGGGAAATTCCAAGCAGTTTTTCTCTTTGTTGTAAATGCCAACTCCAAAAACAGCAGCATCCATGAGCGCATTTACATTTTCATAAACGGTTTCAATAATCTTATCTACAGATAGCGTGGATGTGATCGTTCGGCCTATCTGACTGAGTTGTTCGGTATCTGCCCGCCGTTTGTTTTCGGCTTCGGCGCGGAGTTCGGCATCTCTTAAGGTCTGACGCTCCTGTTCTTTTTTTGAAATGCGTCTGCGCTGAACACGATCAACCCCAAATATTAAAAATCCTAAAATCCCCAGGCCGGCGCCATAGGCCCACAAGGTTCTGTACCAGGGGGGTAGAATGGTTAAGTTGATGGATGTTCCTTCGTTATTCCAGATGCCATCGGCATTAGCGGCCTTCACTTTAAAGGTGTATTCTCCTTCAGGAAGATTGGTGTAGGTTGCGGAACGTTTATTACCTGCCTCAATCCAGTCGGGATCAAAGCCGCTTAACTGGTACGAATAGGTGTTGCTTTCAGGATTGGCGAAATGGAGTGCTACATAATCAAACGTGACCTCATTTTGATTGTAGCTAAGGGTGATTGTTTCAGTTTCAGTCAGTGGCTTACTGAGTGGAGAGTCGGGCCCGACCGTTACTGATTTATTGAATATTTTTAAATCTTTAAGGACGATCTGCGGCGGTATTTCGTTTATATGAAGTTGTTCGGGATCAAAAGCCGTAACTCCATTGCCACTTCCGAAATACATAATGCCGGTATTACTCTTAAAATATCCGTTTTGGCTGTATTCAAGCGACATAAGCCCATCATCCAGTCCATAATTTCTAAAGAGTTCAGTGGATGGATCAAAGTTAGAAATCCCCTTGTTGGAGCTCATCCAGAGTGTGCCATTCTTATCCTCCAGCACAGAATAGAGCGTATTATTTGGCAATCCCTTGGCTGTGTTATAATGCCTGGCAGTAAGGGTTTTGGTATCAAACCGGTTTAACCCTCCATTTTGAGTTGCAAGCCAGAGAATACCGGGTTCTTCCGATCGTTCAATTAAACTGGAAATCTGATTGCTGTTAATGGTGGTGGTATCTTTTGAGTCATACCGGGATGCTATGGTAGCTTCGTTATCCTCAGGGTTGTACCTGAGCAGGCCGTTATTCGATCCTAACCAGAGAATACCGTTTATATCCTGATGCATTGAAAGAACAGCCGGGCCAAATTCAACCCCGATCTCTTCTTTTGGGAGTGGAATATGTTTATGAGATCCGATTCGGGTATCGAACAGATCAAGCCCGCCAACGCTTCCAATCCAGAGTTTAGTGCTGTCTTCTGCCGTGGGTAATATTGAAAACAGGTTGTTTCGTCCCGGACTTTCTTCTGTCCTTTCGTGACGATAGCGGGTAAAGGCGCCGGTGTTACGATCAAATAAGTTAAGTCCCCCGCTGGTTCCTACCCAAAAATTATCGTCTCCATCCTCAGCGAATACCCGAATTGTACCGAAAATAATAGTCGTTGAATCATCAGGTGAGTGCGAGTAGCGAAGCGTTCTTCCTGATTCTGCGTCGAATTGTGTTAATACATCGCCAACTGATCCCCGGTCACTACCAACCCAAAGTGTACCAAATCGATCCTCGTACACTCCCCATACGATACCCGGCGCAATGCTTTGGTCATTTTCGGGATCATGTCTGAGATGGGTGAAGTTTACGGCTCCGGGGTTAAATGCTGCCAGACCTTCTGTAGCCGTACCCACCCAAATCGTCCCTGAACGGTCGGTATACATGGATTGAACGAGGTTATCGCTAAGGCTGTACGCATCACGGGGGTTGTTTCGGTAGGAGGTAAAAGATTCTGATAGCATATCGAAACGGGATATTCCAGTACCCGGACCGCCAACCCACAAAATATCAGGGCTATCAGGATCGGGAACAACCTGGTGCAAAAAGTTGAGCGGATTTGTTTCTTCCCCTGTGTTTGGTGCGATAAGAAACCGTTCATTTTCACCGGTTTCACTATTGAGACGTACCAATCCATTACCTGTCGCTAACCAGTGAATATCAGGATCGCCGGGTGGATGAAACTGATCCAGCACATTTTGAGCCGATCCATAAAAAGGTGGATTTAAATCGGGATCGTGTAAGAAACGCGTTATTTCCTCTGTATCCGGATCTATTCGATTGACTCCGTTGGTTGAGCCCGCCCAGATAAATCCATTATGATCTTCATTCACCCAAAACAAGGTTCGGGCAGATATGGACGCGGGATCCTCAGTATCATGTGCAAATCGTGAAAACGTGCCGTCTTCGCCTGCGCGCATTCTGTTCAGGCCTTCATCAAATGTGCTCACCCATAGATCTCCCCGGCTGTCTTCGAATGGCAAAAAAGTCTGGTTGCTCGAGATGGTGGTCGAATCATCAGGATCGTGAAAATACTTTGTGAATTTACCGGTAGACTGATCGAGGCGGTTAAGGCCCCCGGCTTCTGTAGTAACCCAGATATCTCCATTTTTTGATTCAGCCATTCCCCACACCCAGCTTTCGGAAAGAGAGGTTGTGTCAAACGGAGTGGCGGAATACACTTTAAACTCATGGCCATCGTAGCGATGAAGTCCGCCCTGGGTTGCAACCCATAGAAACCCTTTACTGTCCTGAATAATGGTATTTGCTGAAGCTTGAGCCATGCCATCCACCAGGCCAATACTTTCAAATCTCAACGAGGGTGCATCGGGACCGATAAGCGTGGTTGGTGCAATTTCATCCGTTTGTGAGTACGCCGGTATTGTAATACAGAGAAGTACCAGAAGCGCAGCGGGAATGTGCTTTCCGAGCTGCAGCAAATGCCGAAATATGGATATGTTAAACTGAAGGGCAGGACGATTAATTTTCATGGAACTGTGATATGGCTGGGAGTTGAAAAGTAAAACGGGCCGCTTTATGCTATCCGGCAAAAAGTCTGACTGTCAGCGGCAATGCCTAATTGAATATCGATGGTGGCAGCTCTAACACAATCCGTTTAAACTTTTGTAATGTTATCTAAATAGACCCTGAAATACTACTCCTCCAGCATTTGAAGCACTTCCTGTTTTAATGAACTGAAATCAATCGGCTTGGTGAAAAATCCTTTAGCTCCATATTCAATGGCTTTTTGATAGTTTTCATCATCACCATAGGCCGAAACCATGCTAACTTCAATTTGTGGAAACTCTGATTTTACTTTATCCAGGAGTTCCAGGCCCGACATCCCGGGCATGTTGATATCCGAAAAGATGTAAAGAACATCCGGCGGCTGAATACTATGAAGTCGGTCGAGAGCGTCCTGACCAGAAAAAGCAAATTCCAGCTCAATGAGACCGCTCCGGATTTCTTTTCTGAATTTTTGCATGAAAAGCATTTCCACGTCGTGCTCATCGTCAACAACTAAAAATTTCATAACTGTTATTCCCCGATGGGTTTGTTTCTGCATAACACGTACTACAGCTTTATGTAACTGAAGCTGTAGAATCTGGTTTTATGATACATCATCATTGAGCGAAGGTCTTGTACTATTCAATCAAATGTTTGGACTTTTTAGCTTTTTTAATGGTGAGACGAGGTTAAAAAGTTATTTCAAGAAGTTGATCGCGCAATTTTTTCGAAAGAGAATATCATTAGGGATAAACCCAAGGTCATATATCGGAATTTTCATAAGTAGGCAAACCATGCCGCGAAAGTCTGCCACCACTCCATTCCCGTAAGACTAAAGTAAATTGGAAGTTCCGTTATTAAATAGAGTAGAAGAAGGCCCGGAAATACCCATTTGGCTTTACGGTTGTTGCGATCAATGATGGAAAGCGTGATCAACAGCAGGTTAATGATGCCGAATGTAAGCCACTGCGTGTTGATCTCGAGATCCGGTAGAATGATTCCAATAAAGCGGGCCAATACCGGATCTATGAAAGTGAATGACGTTGCAACCATCAGCCGCGCGTGTATGGATTTGGTTTTTCGATACCAGATGGCAAGGCCATAGGTAATGGCAAATACGAGTGCGAGAGAGATTTGTAAATAGAGTATATATGTGCGGAAGTCGTAAATCTCTTCCGGCGATGTGCTGATCCTGTCATGTGCCAGCAAAACAATGCTAACTATAACCAGGCCCGCTACCGGGTAAGAAATTTTCCCAAGAAGCCGATGAGTTTTCAACCTTCGTTTTTTAATGAGAAGAGGCTGTAAAATGAGAAGTGCGAACCAAAACAATGATGTGACTGCGTGAAAATGCACATAGGTATCGCTTTCGGATAGTATGGCGTAATAGGTAGGCCAAAAGGCAACAAATGAAATGATCAAGAGTCCAATGATCCAGAGCCATGAGTTATTATAATCCAGTTTTGTTGTCTTCATATATATCACAGCTAACTTTATCGCCAAATTGGCTATATACCGGTGAACAGAGTGCCCCTGAAATATTTATAATTGTATTCGAAAAACGAAATAGAAAACGTTTTAAGCAGATTATTGAGCACTAACCAGCATACTGTAGCCAAAGGTTTGACTTCCCATTAAACGTTTATATCTGCTTGTTCAGGTAAAAAAAGAATGGCCGTTCGGTTTGCATCAACGTCTATATCGTAAAAATCAATATTTATCATAAGTTCCGGATACACGGTCAAATGTATTGGGATACTCCTTATCAGAAAGGGAATGAAAACAGCAGCTATCGCTACCAAAACGAAACGCTAGCCGCTGCTTTATCTGAATCTATTTGCTATTCTGTGCTGCCGCTGTAGCTTAAATCGGCTACTCTTCGATACATGTACGACCAGCTAACATCCACTGCTTCTCTGTAATTGTTCTGGAGTTCGGCCCTTTTATCAGATCCGTGAACTTCTTCTATAATTTCCCAGGGTCCGTCTCTGTCCACATCCATCGCGGCAAAATTTTCGTACGGATTCACTACAAAAGCGTGTGGAGCATTCAGGTCTCCGCCAACGCCGTAGTACCAGTACCCTCTTGGTTCGCCTTCCAATTCGCTTATGGCAGAATTTACTTGCCTTACGGTTTCCCAAAACAATGTACCATTGCTAATTCTCCAGTAGGTTACGTTAAGTACATCCATGGAAACCAGCTCTTTGCTCATCGATGGTATGGTACGGGCCAGGTTCCCCGTCGCTTTCTCAACATTTGGGTTAATCAGATTTACCGCAAGGCTTTGGCATGCTTGCCCGGCTTCATCCGACATTTCATCCATTTGAGCCCAATTTTCCATATATGAAGTGAGCCCGTACACATTGCCTTCTCCCTGTACACGACTCCACATATTCCATGTCCAATCGCCATCGTTCTCTACATAGCACTCTTTCCAGGCTTTGACGCCTTCAACAAACTGTGTGTTGTGCCCCGGTTTAACAACGAACTCTGTCATAGAGAGTATCATACTTCCCTCTTCCTGCGCTTCTGCTGCCGGAACAAAGAGACCGGTAAACAGTGTGGCAATCATTAATAGAGTAATCTTATTGAGTAAATTTTGCATTTTTATAGGTTGTTTTGGTTAGATAATTAGAATTCGAAATCAGGTACTGCTTCTGAAGCTTTTAGGCAGAACCAAATATGTGCAGGTACAGCCCTGAGTCGAATCCATTGTGATGTTTAAATTTGTAATTGTTGCTTTTAACTGCTGAATGATTCTAATCCCAGGTTGTAAAAATGGGCTCAACGAAGTAGGCCCGGTCATTTTTACAGCTTACTACGGAATTCATCATTTGGCCGTGAGTTTCAGCGATCTTGTAGTAGTTCATGGCCATGTTTCCGCGATGCTCAAAACTTTGCCACCAAACTGCGGAAATAAAGTCAAAATCGGAATCTTCAAAACCGAGATACGGCTCCTGGAAATGAACGCCATATCCCCGCATGTCATTTTCGACGGCCGCCTGATGTACTTCCTTCTGTACTTCCATAGCATATTCCATGGATACACCCTCTTTCAGAGAGCAGTCAGACAGCTGGAGAGGCCATCTCTGGTCAGTCGTTTGGTTTTCCATGAAATCATCAACAACCACATGATCCATCGTTGCGTAGACTACACGGCAGGTGTGAGCCTCATTTTCCATGTCTTCGTCGACATATTTATTTACGTAATCTCCATACTCACTGTAGAGGGCTTCGCCATTAGGCCACATTCCCGCAATAATATGAGTCACTCCCTCAAGGCGTTCGCCTGTTATCATTGGACGCAGCAGATATTGGTTATACTGATTGCCTTCTGCAGCCACTTTTTCGCCATACTCACGTGCCTGAGTCATTACATCGTCAAACGTATGGCCTTCATTCAGCTGACAAAGCAGGTACTCCATACGTACATTTTCTTCGGTTTCCTGGGCAACTGCATCTATAGCAATAAAAGACAGAATTGCAATCAACGCAGTTATTATCGTTGTATATTTCATAGGTAGGTTTTTTACGTTTGGTTTTATTTTTTTGACTATTTGAATGGTTTATTCAAACATCATTACAGGGAAAAGATGTGCTGACTGCGCTGTACCCCTTGCGTTACGCAACTTGCCCGATCTTTCTTGTTTCATACATTCCCTTACCTTCATAGTACATCAATAAACAGCTACAGTAGTAGGACTTTTCATCCAAATGTTTGGACTTTTTGAGTGTTTTTTGAGTTTTAGCCCTGTTTACAGCTGGATTTTCTAAAATTGATTAGGAAATATGCTGCTGGGTCAATTCCGATTATCCGCTGAAACTACCCGGAATGAAATGCTTACACCTGATGCCTGCTGGAAATGATTTATTGGGTATTGAATGTGGCTGTGAAGGATAGAAAATTCCCGAAATGAAGCTCTTTACAAAGATCGTTTCGGGAATTAACAGAAGCCTGATAGATCCAAGGATTATTCCATCTCTGCATCAGCAAGCTGTTTGGTATCCACATACTGCTGGAAGCGGGTTACCTTTCCATCTTCAAACCACCAGATGTGTGCGTGCTGTGCGTTGATTGATTTTCCGGTTGTAGCGTGGGTTCCCTCGTATCTGCCTGTTGCCAGAACCATATTTTCACCAACTGCATACAGGGTTTGATCCGTAAGCGTAAAGGTTTCCCACTCTTGTCCTAAACGGCCAAACACCCCCTCGGCCACAGCTTGTGGGCCCACATAGGGATTTCCGTCTGCGAGAGAATTGCTTTCGGCTTCGTTCCACACAATATCGGGCGAAAAAGCTGCCAGCACAGCGCCTCCATCTCCAACCGCAAAAGCGTCATACATTTCCTGTACGGTTTCTACATTTGTATTTTCGGTTTGAACCTGGCTGCAGGATGTAAGTGCCAGGAAAAGAGTTGCCGCAATAGTTATTGAGACCCATTTATAAAACGCGATTTTCATGATATTCGGATTTGGTTAGTTTTTAAGATGTTGGTTTCAGGAATAATCCCGATCATATCAGACATGTCCTACTTAATTCTGCCGCAATTATTTAATGTGGATACATGTCTGTAAGGTGATTACTGATACCTTGCTCCAACATACATGAATTGAACACGTTGCATTAGGACTATTCAGCCAAATGTTTGGACTTTTTGAGAGTTCTTACCGCTTTGCAAGGTCGAATAGATACCTGGTCGTGATAAGATGGAGGGATAGACAGTTATTTTGAGTTTAGGGCATGATCAAAAAAAAGCAGCGAATTTTCTTAAAGGTTTCTGGTCAGCTCCATTGTCGTTTTGGAAATACCAGTAACACCGTCCGATGTGAACTCGGCAGTATGAACGAGACTCACACGATTTTCAGACTGTATTGAAACCATATAAAGGAAAACATCCTGCCCCGTTTTGTAATCAATAGATAGTTCAGATTGATCCTGGTTGAAACTCCAGGTTATAGGCTGATTTTCCGGTAGTGAACTTCCTGGAATATCCAGTGTAACGTTACCGGAACCATCCGGGTTGAACAGAAATAAACCTGCATCCTGAAAGGTCTGGTCATTGAGCAAATTATCCCCAACCTCTGAATAAAGTGAGTAGGAACCAATTGACCATTCACCAGAGATCTGAAAGGAGTCATTTTCCTCAGTCGAGCATCCATTTAGCAATAGACAAATTAGTATCACGGAGAGAAGGGTGGCAAATTGAAAATACATGATTTTCATAGTCTCAGAGTTAGGTTGATTGAAGAGCTGAACCCGAAAATTACTACCCATTTAGCTACTATCTGAAAATATAAATGTATCAAAAAATAACATCATACAGATGTCAAAATGTAGTGTTGAAGACTAACATATTAAGATGTGTAAAACCAAATACAGAGCGGTAATGAAAAGGGAAGCAGAGAATAATGTACTCTATATCCTTCATTCGAATTTTACTATATTCGTTTTATTGACACAATATTTAAACTCAAGTACAATTATGACCTACCGAATTTTACTGCTGCTGATTTTATTCGTCTCATCAAATATGCTGCTTGCTCCGGACTCCCGGGCATTTCAGGATTCCGAAGAAACCACCCTTCTACTTCGGCAACCCACCATTTCGGGTGAACATATCGTTTTTGTGTACGCTGGTGATTTGTGGAGATCAGATCGTGATGGAAGCAGTCCTTTGCGGCTTACATCGAGCCCGGCCGAGGAAAACAATCCCTATTTATCGCCCGACGGTTCTCTGGTTGCCTTTTCTGCAGAATATGAAGGGAATACGGATGTCTACATCATACCGGTAAACGGCGGTACTCCTGTACGGTTAACCTGGCATCCGGGTGATGACCTCGTTATGGGCTGGAGTGCAACGGGTGATGAAGTTGCTTTCGTGACAAGGAGAGAAACCGACCATGGCCGCTCAGGTAAACTCTATCATGTATCAGTAGATGGCGGAGCCCCGGAAAAGCAGATGGAAGCCCGCTTTTTCAGCGGCCGGTGGAATGCCGATGGTTCCAGACTGGCCTACTTTGATATTCGTCCGGGGTACAACGGTCTTTACGGTGGCACTGCAGGGTGGCGGGGATACAGAGGGGGATCAACGCCTACAATCCGCATTTTTGATGCGGTGGAAAACACGATTCAGTATATACCGGGTGAAAGAGTTAATGATATTCAGCCTTTCTGGATGGGGGACGACGTCTGGTTTATCTCAGACAGGTACGAAAAGCGTTTGAATCTGCACCGGTTTGATACGGAGACAGAGACAATTGAACGGATCACGAATCAGGCAGACTGGGATATTCACTGGGCTTCAGGATTTGGAAATAGCGTGGTTTATGCTGCAGGTGGAGCGCTTTATGAACTGGATATCGAAAGCGGGGAATCTGAGAGAATAAAGATCACTATCAACCCAGACCTGCCGCAGACCCTGGCCGAATGGAAAAATGTAAGTTCCAATATACAGTCAGCAGGATTGTCGCCCAGCGGAAAGCGAGCACTGTTTACCACGAGAGGTGAGGTGTTTACCGTGCCGGTTGAGGAGGGGAGTACCCGAAATTTGAGCAATAGTAGTGGTGTGCGGGAGTATACGGCAATTTGGTCGCCGGCCGGTGACAGAATTGCGTGGATTGAGGAGTCTCTGGATGGCCAAACGTTGGTTATAAGTGATCAAACAGGCCTCGGTGAAACAGAAAGACATTCTCTTGGCAGTGATTTTTACTTCCTTGAAACATGGGATGCTGAAAACAACCGAATTATCTATACGGATAACCGGCAGAAGCTGCACTATATTGACCTCGAAACAGCTGAAACCAGTGAGATTGCACAGAGCGAGCGGCAGGCCGGGTTTGATATCGCCCTTTCACCGGATGGTGCCTGGCTTGCATATACCGATATGCAGGCGAACTATTTCCGGGATCTGATTCTGTACAACTTTGAGACGGGCGAGAACTATACGATCAGCGACGGTATGGCTGATGTGGCATCCCCGGCATTTTCGCCCGACGGAAAGTACCTCTACTTTGCGGCATCAACGAACACAGGCCCCCGGCAGTTTGGCCTCGATATGAACAGTCAGGAGCGGCCATATCGTGCAGGAATTTATGCATTGGTTCTTCAGGCCGGCGGGGAATCGCCATTTGCGGTTCAAACCGGTGATGAGGTGGCTGATGAAAACGCACCCGAAGCGGAAAGTGATGAATTACCATCCATAGAGATCGAAGATTTATTTGAGCGAAAAATTGCGCTTCCCGTATCAATTGGGAATTACAGTAATTTAAATGTGAGCAGTGATGGGGCTCTTTTCTATGAGCGATCTGTACAGCCGGGTACCGCTGTTGAAGCACCCGAATCGGAAACAGACGCCGAAGATAAACTCATTCGATTCGATTTTGAAGAGCGTACGGATGAGATCGTATATTCCGGCCTGTCTGGTTATTCCATGAGTGCAAATGGGACTCATCTGCTTATTCAAATGTCTAGCGGCGGAATGGCGACGGCTGAGATCGGCGAAAATATTACCACAAAACCGCTAAATATGAGCGACATGCGGATGAGGGTTGACCCGCGTGCCGAATGGCGGCAAATTTTTGATGAAGGCTGGAGAATGCAGACGCAGTATTTCTACGCCGACAACGCTCACGGACTCGACTGGGACGCCGTGTATGATCAATACTCGCCATTGGTTGCTCATGTAGGCCGGCGCGCAGATCTTAATGATTTGATGGTGGAGATGATTGCTGAACTTCAGGCGGGCCATAACCGTGTTGGAGGCGGGGATGTCTATTCTGAAAGTGGCCCAAGCGGAGGATTACTCGGTGCCAATTTTGTTACTGAAAACGACCGCTGGAAAATCAGCCGTATTTATACAGGTGAATCGTGGAACCCCTTTGTGGAAGGGCCGCTTGCCGTACCCGGCAACGAGGCGAATGAGGGCGAATATATCATCGCCGTGAATGGAGCAAACCTAACTGCAGAAGATAACCTCTTCAAACATCTGGAAAACAGTGTAGGGAAGCAGGTTGTGCTGACGGTATCTTCCAATGCTGACGGCAGCAACTCCCGAACTATTGATGTGGAGCCGGTGTCGTCTGAGAGTCAACTCCGGCTCTGGCACTGGATCGAATCGAACCGAAAGGCGGTGGATGAAGCCACAAATGGCAGGGTAGGATACATCTATTTGCCGAATACCGCGGGTGCCGGCTACACATTTTTTAATCGAATGTTCCATGCCCAGCTCGACAAGGAAGCGCTGATTATTGATGAGCGCTCGAATGGCGGCGGACAGGCTGCTGACTATATTGTGGAAGTGCTGAGCCGAGAGCACCTGAGTAACTGGGTGTATCGTCAGGGGCTGATGTCGCGGACACCTTCTGCCAGTCTCCACGGCCCGAAACTGATGCTGATTGACCAGGATGCCGGTTCAGGCGGGGATTTTCTCCCATACGCGTTCAGGGAACTGGGTATTGGCACATTAATGGGAACCCGAACATGGGGCGGTTTGATTGGGATTTATGCCAATCCTCCTCTGGTTGATGGCGGCACCATGACGGTACCTCATTTCCGCTTTACGGACGCCGACAACAACTGGACGGTGGAGAATGAAGGAGTGGCACCGGATATTGAGGTTATTCTCGACCCGATTGCGACGAACGAAGGGCGCGACACACAGCTGGAGGCGGCTATAGAAGAGATTCTGAATCAGCTCGAAACCTATGAAGATGATGTGCCCCGAGAGAAGCCGCCGCTGCCGACCGAGCTTGGAAATTAACATCATTCATTCGGTTCATATTTTTAAGTGATGTGGTTTGATACGGAAACGAGATAAACCTCGTCAAAAGAAAGAAATCAAAAAAACTAAAATCTATGTTTGTGATTCGATTATTTCTAACGTTATTGCTGCTTTTTACTTTAAACACCGCTACGGTTTTTGGGCAACCGGAATCCGGGGACGGACTGGAGAACGACCTTCCCCGCGTCGCTATCGCGGGAATTGCTATTGAGTCGAGTACGTTTTCGCCGGCCGTTACCCACGAAGAGGCGTTTCATGCACGAGTGGGCGATGATGTGTTTTCATTCTACCCGTTTTTAGAGGAAGGTGAACCCCATCGTGAACGTGCCAGCTGGTTTCCAACCATTCGCGGACACGCCCTGCCCGGCGGTATTGTAACGCGGGAGGCATATGAATCTTTAGTTGGTAAAACACTGTCCATGCTGGAGGAAAACCTGCCGTATGACGGGATATTTTTTGATATTCATGGGGCAATGAGCGTTCAGGGCCTGGATGATCCGGAAGGCGATTTTATAGCTCGTGTTCGTGAGGTTGTGGGAACAGAAACACTCATCTCCACATCGATGGATCTGCATGGAAATGTGTCGCAGCGGCTGGCAGCCCATACCGACCTGATTACGGCCTATCGAATGGCTCCGCATGAAGATGCTCTCGAATCCAAGGAGCGGGCGCTCGATAACCTGCTTACCCGATTGGAAAATGGAAAAGGTAAACCAGAGTATAAAGCGTGGATTCCCGTTCCGATTCTGCTTCCCGGTGAAAAAACAAGCACCCGGGTTGAACCGGCAAAAAGCCTCTATGCCATCGTGGATCCTCTCACAAAACAGGAGGGAGTAATTGATGCCGCTATCTGGGTGGGATACCCCTGGGCCGATGAGCCGAGAAATCATGCAGTAGTCATGGTAACCGGCGACGACCGCGAGCAGGTGACGAAGAGCGCGGAAATTCTGGCCGGGAACTTCTGGAATGTACGGAATGAGTTTGAGTTTATAGCCCCGACATCTACACTGGAGCACAGCCTGGATCTGGCTATCGAAAGCACGGAGCAGCCGTTCATCATCAGTGATATGGGCGACAACCCGACCGCTGGCGGAGCGGGAGATGTAACCTGGACCCTGAAAGAGATTATGAAACGGCCGGTCTTTTCTGATGAGGATGGCCCGTCACTTATTTACGCTTCGCTTCCCGGACCCGACCTGGTCGCAAAGGCGGTTGAGGCGGGAGTCGGATCAACCATAAAAGGAACAGCCGGTGCCGAAATTGATGATCGATACGCCGGTCCTGTTGAGCTCGAGGGAACAGTGACAGCAATTAAGCATGGCGACAGGGACGCGGAGACGGAGATTGTTCTTCAGACAGGAAGCATATCGGTGATCGTGACCAAAAAGAGAAAACCGTATCACCATGAAAGTGATTTCACAGATTTGGGGTTGGATCCACGAAACACGGATATCGTGGTGGTAAAAATTGGGTACCTGGTACCTGAACTGTACAATATGCGTGCAGGCTGGATGATGGCCTTAACGCCGGGAGGAGTGGATCAAAACCTGGAGCGGCTGCCTTTTGAGCGTATTCAGCGGCCCATGTTTCCTTTCGATAAGGATATGGACGATCCGGACCTCGAAGCGCGTCTGATACCCGCTTCGGATGAGGTTCGGCCTTAACCATGTTTTGGGAATTTAGTAGTAAGAGTGATTTTTCGTTCAGAAAGAGTTGCCTTTAGCATGACACTCAGTTTTTATTGGGTGTTGACTCCTGGTAGGATACCACGAAGCCCCGAAGACTCTAAGAAACACGAAGAGTTATTCTATAACAGAACTGATTAATAACAATCTAAATCAAGTAAAAAAAAGAGAAGGGGAAGATGATGAAGATATTTGGGATTAGGCTATTAACGGCTTGCCTCATCGGAATGGGATTGGCAATGCCGCTGATGGCACAGGAGAACTATGAGGCCGCACCCGAAAACCTGGAGGCCCGTGAGTGGTTTGAGGATGCAAAGTTTGGCATGTTTATCCACTGGGGAATCTACAGCGTGCTGGGGGATGGTGAATGGGTGATGAACAATCAGAAAATACAGGTAGAGGATTACGAAAAACTGGCAGATTTTTTCAACCCGCAGGAGTTTGATGCTGAAGAGTGGGTGAGCCTGGCAAAAGAGGCCGGGATGAAATATATCACGATCACCAGCCGGCATCACGACAGCTTTAGTATGTTTGATACGGAAGCATCGGAGTTTAATATTGTAGACGCCACGCCGTATGGGCAAGATATTCTGGCACAGTTGGCTGAGGAGTGCGAAAAGCAGGGAATCAAGCTCTTTTTCTACTATTCCCAGCTCGACTGGCGGCGGGAGAATTACTATCCGCGCGGACGAACCGGCCACGACCTCGGCCTACCCGATGAAGGCAATTGGGATGAGTATATTGAGTTTATGAAAACGCAGCTCACGGAACTGATGACCAACTATGGCGAGGTGGGTGGCATCTGGTTCGACGGCCACTGGGATCATGTAGACTGGGACGGAGAGAACTGGGGAAAACTGAATGTTGACTGGCACTATGACGAACTCTATCCGCTGATCCACAATCTGCAGCCCGCGGCTTTGATAGCAAATAATCACCATATTGACCCGCTGCCCGGGGAGGACTTCCAGGCCTTTGAGCGAACCCTGCCGGGAGAAAAGCACGACGGATGGGGCGGGCCCGATCCGTCCGCACTTCCGTTGGAATCGGCACGTACCATGAACGGATCATGGGGTTTCAATCTGCAGGATACCAATTATAAGTCGTTTGAGGAGCTGATCGACATGCTGGTGAAGAGCGCCGGATTTAACTCCAATTTACTGCTGAATATCGGGCCGATGCCAAATGGCAAAATTCAGCCAGAATTCTTGGAGCGCCTGAAGCAGATGGGGGAGTGGACAGACAGATATGGCGAAACCATTTATGGAACCCGGGGCGGTATTGTGCCTCCTCAGGACTGGGGAGTTACCACCCAAAAAGGCGATCGTCACTTTATGCACATTCTTGATGCTGAAGAAGAGCTGATTTTGATTCCCGGTTTCCCCGCTACAATTGAATCAGCCGTCTACTTCGACAGCGGAGAAGCGGCAGAATTTAAGCAGATAGAGGAGGGGGTGTTCATCTACCTCGATGAAGATCAAATAATTGAACCCGATACCATTATCGAATTCAGAATTGAGTGATGGTTGAGACATGGTATGTTTGATTTAATCATGAATAACGAACGGGCTCAAACCTGCGTAAGGGCTGGTACTGTAATTGTTCTGGAATAAACATACCATGTCTGAATTGCCTTGGTTCCCAACTATTCCGGAACCTCTATTTTCCGCTTTAAAATATCTTCTTCAATATTTTTATCGTGAAAATTAATAAAGTTTTCCCTGCCATTGAATACATTCAAAACGTCATCTCTTTCAACGCTGGTAGGCTTTGATGATAGAATAGCAGAATAAGAACTCCAGATATACTTTTTATAATCCCTTGTTATAAAGTGATGAACTGGATTGCGATGTATATAATATACTGTCCAAACAAGCTGACTTTCACTACTGATTTCAACTCTTTTTAAGTGTTTGCTAAAAAGGGTTCCTGACCTGCTTTGCTGTAAATTGAACGATTTAGAATAAGAAATAAAAAATTTTCTGAATTGGTTACTAACGATCTTTCTGTCCACATCATCATTTAATTTTATTAAAAAGTGAAAATGATTCGGTATCAAGCAGTAGGCGTATACTTTCAGTAAATTTTTTGTGTAGAGTTGAAACTTTTCCAAGAAATATCTGTAATTGTCACTCTTCCCAAATAACTTCTCCATTCCAACCGCACAATTATAAATGTGATAATACTTTCCCGGCTCAAATGGTTTACCATATTTGGGATAACTCTTCATAAAACCTAATAAGTCAATTTTTTTCAAATAGAACGAATATGATCAAATAAAATATAGAAATGGTATGTTTATTAGAACAATAATATTGTTCAGCTATCAAAACAAAAAAAGACCTCAATTGCTGATTTAAATCGTTCAAACATACCATGTCTGGTGGCACCGATACGTTTTGTAAATCAAAAAGACATGGTATGTTTGATTGATCCATGAATAACGAACATGTTCAAACCGGTGTAAGGGCTGGTATTGCAATTATTCCGGGATAAACATACCATGTCTGAAGTGCCAATGTCTGAAATGCTCTCCAATCATCAGGCTCAAATAGGCCCGTAAGCCATCATGGCGTCGGCCAGTTTTACAAATCCTGCGACGTTCGCTCCTTTTGTGTAGTCGGTGGACCCATCTTTGTCCTCGCCGTATTTCACACATTTCTGATGGATATCGTCCATAATGGAGTGAAGCTTAGTATCTACTTCGTCGGCCGTCCAGTTCATTCTGAGAACATTTTGCGAGATCTCCAGTCCGGATACGGCTACACCACCTGCGTTTGAAGCTTTACCCGGGGCGTATAAAATTCCGGAATCCCTGAAGGCAATGGCAGCTTCTTCGGTGCATGGCATATTGGCTCCCTCTGCAACGAGCTGAACACCGTTGTCGAGCAGGGTTTGTGCGTCTTCACCGGTAATTTCGTTTTGAGTTGCACAGGGCAGGGCGAGATCACAGGGAATGTGCCACGGTTTTTTTCCTTCGTAGTATTCGCATCCAAACTCCTCTGCATACTCTTTGATACGTCCACGGCGCACCTCTTTCAATTCTTTTACAAAGGAGAGTTTTTCATCATCAAGGCCATCTTTATCGTAAATGGTGCCGCTCGAGTCAGAGAGTGTGATTACATTACATCCGCTTTTCAGAGCTTTTTCTGCAGCGTAAATGGCAACATTCCCGCTTCCCGATATGGCAACGGATTTCCCCTCGAGACTGTCGTTTTGATTTTCGAGCATATGGCCCGCAAAATAGATCAGCCCATAGCCGGTCGCTTCGGTACGGATCAGACTGCCGCCGAAACTGATGCCTTTTCCGGTAATGGTGCCGGTGAATTTATTTTCAAGTTTTTTGTAGTTCCCAAACAGGTAGCTGATTTCACGGCGGCCAACACCAATGTCGCCGGCAGGGATATCACGGTCTTCCCCGATATGGCGGTGAAGCTCAGCCATCAGGCTCTGGCAAAAATTAAAAATTTCGTTGTCGCTCTTGCCTTTGGGGTTAAAATTGGATCCGCCTTTGGCGCCGCCCATGGGCAGCGTGGTCAGCGCATTTTTGAGGCACTGTTCAAATCCCAGAAACTTGAGAATACTCTGGTTTACCGTTGGGTGGAAACGAAGTCCGCCCTTGTAGGGTCCAATGCTGTTATTGAACTGAACCCGCCAGGCACGGTTTACATGTACGTTTTTATCATCATCGAGCCAGGTAACGCGAAAACTGATAATGCGGTCGGGTTCACAAAGCCGTTCCAATATTTTGCTGTTCTTGTAAACGGAATGATCATTAACATAGGGAATAATATCGTGCATCACTTCCTGAACTGCCTGGTGAAATTCCGTTTCGGTGGGATTAACCTTTTTAAGCCATCCCATAAAGTCGTCTATATTGTACATGATATTTGAATTTAATTGATGATTAGGTAGCCTCAGTCCGTCGTATTATCTTAATCGCATTCTGAAATCGAATAAAACACGTTTTGGAAGACTCGATGCAGTATTAAAATAGAGTCCTCTCCCTGTTTCGTTCATTCTCAGTAAAACACCATCCATATAATAAATCTAAGTAAAATGGCCAGATCTTTCTCTCTTTTTCTTGTCCTGAGTCTCTTTTACCAGCTTTCTCTCAGCGCCCAGGAGGCGCAGCATCCGGTTGTGGATGGATTTGGAGGCATTTATGAAATATCCGGCAGTACAAATCCGGATCCAGATATCCATTACAAGATTGTTATCGACCTCAAAACGAATCAGCCTAACAAGGAGAGGGTTAATGTCGGCTTAAATAACGTTGCGCGCATGATGAATTTACACGGTTTGGGTGGTGTGCCTGCGGAAAGCCTGAGCGTAACGGTCGTTGTGCACGGTCTGGCAACAGAAACGATACTGAATTATGACGGTTACAGGAGAAAAAACGGTGTCGACAATCCCAACATTGCACTGATTGATGCACTGGAAGCAGCCGGTGCAGAGGTAGTGGTTTGCGGGCAGTCACTACTTGGCCGTGGATTTCCTCAATCTGAGGTTAATTCGGACGTGGAGATTGCCTTGTCGATGCTGACCAAAGTTACCGAGCTGCAGCATAAAGGATATCACCTGCTGGTATTTGATTAGGAAAGAAGTTTCTGTTTTGATCTAATAAGATATGATGCAAAAAAAAGGCAGATGGGTTGATAGCCACCTGCCATTAGTGAAAGGATTAAACGCCGAAAAATTACCGGCTGTCTTTCCCGGTATTTACAAACCGGACACACTGTCCCTGGTTTTTAAAATCAAAATCTTTCCATCCGCCTTTTTTGCAGTCATCTTTTGTGACCGGATCATTTACTGCCAGCACACAAAATGTAGCCCCAGGTCCGGTAGTTGTGAATCCGGCATCACAGGCTAAACATGCTGTAGCACCTGTGAAATCTGAAAATGTGCCAACGGGACATAAAATGGCTTGTGCAGCACCTATTGTGGAGACAAAACTTCCTTCAGGTGCATCGATACAAGATGTTTGTCCGGTCTCAGGCTGATATTTACCAATAGGACAAGGCTCGCATGGACTTAATCCATCGGAACTGAAGGTACCGGGTTCGCAGGCGGTACTACCTTCTGCGTCAGCAAGAGATGTAACCGCTTCTGATTGCATTGAGTTGTCTGCTGTACCGGTCATATCCTGGCTGCAGCCAGATATAAAAAGCCCAAGAAAAAGCAAGGCAGAAGAAAGCTTAACTGCTGTGTTAATGAGTTGAGTATTCATTGAAAAGATATTTGGTTAATAGATAAGCCGATCTGATTTTAAATTTGAAAAAAACCAAACAGGTCAATGCATAATGCATCCACAACATCCGGTGTTTGGAGGTGAGAGTCTTGGACTTTTCAGTCAAAAGTTTGGACTAATTCAGCAATATACCAGTTAACCGTGCACAGCAGCCTTGGATGGAAGGTGTATCCTGCTTTTGAATTCTTTCTGAGTCAGAAAATCTTTGGAGTCCGCAGGTATTGCATGAATCCGCTTTATGCAGGCTTAATATTCTGATTAATATGGAAAAAATTATCTGGATCGTATTTTGTTTTAATGCTGGATAGCCGGTCGTAATTCTTACCGTACGCTGTCTTCACCAGGACCTCGCCCTCTTCACCAAAACCGGAAAAATTCACATACATACCGTCGCCGGAAAAACGCTTCATCCTTTCCAGGAAATTTCGGGACCATGAAATGACTTTTTCAGAATCTGCAGGGTCATCCCAAATGGAATCCATGCTCAACAAGAATGTTGTATCACGGCTTACAAATGCAGTTTCCTTGCTGCCAATTCGATTCATCTGTCCGCCATAATGCCAGATGGCAATCAGCATGGAGTCTACAGGTCTTTTTTTAGCCTCTTCAATAAGAGCGGCTCTCGTATTTTTGTCAAGAGAGGCAAGGTCCTGGGATTTGAAATAGTAGTACCGTTCATGTTTCGGGAAGAAAGGATCAAACATGGAGTTAGCCACTGTGTAGGGAATCTTGCCGCTCAAATCGAGAACCGGAGTATCTATCTCACGTAATTTCTGCAGTGCTTTTTCACCCTCATCCGGATCACCAACGTACATGGCAGTGATTGCGACGACCTGTTTACCCCTTGCTTCTTCGGGAAAAGCATCGATATCCGGTATCGTCCAAAACAACAACTGGGCACTGATTTCATCGGGCGAGTCTAACATAAATTCTTTCCATGTGGAGAGAACGTTCTCCGCAACTTCTATGGGGTACATGATGGCACACATCATCACTTCCGGCCCTACCTCATGAAGTTTAAATTCAAATGAAGTTACAATACCAAAGTTTCCGCCGCCCCCGCGCAGAGCCCAGAAAAGATCCGGGTTTTCACTTTTACTGGCCTTTAGCAGTACTCCCTCTGCAGTTACAATATCTACAGAGTGCAGGTTATCACAGCTCAAGCCATGTTTTTTGCGCAGATATCCCAGACCTCCTCCAAGAGTAAGACCTGCAACGCCGGTGGTCGATACCACACCGCCGGGTGCGGCCAGTCCAAAGACCTGTGTTTCCCGGTCCAAATCGCCCCAGGTCGCCCCGCCCTGAACGCGCGCCAGTTTCCGGGATGGATCTACATGAATTCCGCGCATTCCGGAAAGGTCAATCACCATGCCGTCATCACAAAGCGCGGTGCCGGCGACATTATGCCCCCCGCCGCGAACCGACACTTCAATACCATTCTTTCGTGCAAAGTTAACCACATCAATCACATCCGCCGTCCCCGTACACCGGGCAATAAGTGCAGGGTATTTATCGATGTATCCATTCCAGATTTTTCTTTCTTCATCATAATCAGTGTCGCCCGGTTGAATCAAACGACCCCTGAATGTTCCTTGCAGCTCTTCTATATTCATCATGGCATCCTGTTGTTATTTTTTTTGGTTGATTCCATGTATCTGATACTCCAATATCGCATACAATACTTCTACTCCACTGTTTAGTAGTACTAAATTCGATATCGAGGGCTTATCTCTGTCTATGATTGAGCCAGCGGTGAATGATGTTCATGAACAATTTTCCACTCTCCCTGACTATTTTTTGCAAAAACCAGGCTGATTTGATCATTTACCACGGCCAGCTCTTCCTCAAATTGCAAATGAAAGTCGGAGTGGAACGTAACCACGGCTACATTTCCATGGTAAACGGCAATTTTCATATCATTCGCGTCCATTTTTACAGCTTTTTTGACGCTTCCAAACACTCCTCTTTCAAAAGCTTCGTTTTCTTTTCCACCATTTCGGGGTGCGCCCTGTTTAAATTCCGTAAACTTGGGTCCATATGCGTGGAACGAGATTAATTTGTCTATGTCACCCGCTATCACACTTTCAGTAATTTCTGCCATGGTTTGCAATACTTCGGCTTTTTCTTCAGGATATTCGCTCATAATACCATCTTCAGATTGAGCCTGGCATGCTGAGAATGCCCAGGAGAGGAGAAGGATACAGATCAGAGAAATTTTATATAAACTGTTCATAATAATCACCATTTATTAGGTTAAATATTGATGTCAGCTTATAAATACTGCCGCTTTTGTTTCCCTTCCACCTCATTTGTTCCAAAAAATGCAACATATGTTGCACCAGCCGTAAGGAATCACAAATTGCTACAAAAGATTTCTTAATTTAAAAGAGCGACTACAATTCTACTTTTATTTTAGAGGGAGAGATTCCATACTTTTTTTTGAAGCATTTGGCAAAATAGGACGGATTAGAGAACCCCAATTCATAAGCTATTTCCGAGATTGATAACTTTCTCTCTTTGATCAGGTTCAGTGCGAACCTCAGCCTGATATCCCTGACAAATTGAACCGGAGAGGTGTTAGACATAGAATTTAGCTTCCGGTACAATTGAGCCCGGCTCAGTCGCATCTCCTTGCTTAATTTATCAATGGTAAAGTCAACGTTAGAAATATTCATGTTGATGTGATCAAACAACCGCTGAATAAATACCTGGTCAGATTTGTCGATAACGCTAATCCCGGGTTCATCCATTTCTGTTCTGCAAAATACGCTGATATCCTGGAATTCAATCGGCACTGCAATCTTTCCGTTTTCTGCAATTTTACAGTACCACATACTTTCATTTAATGCCTTTTGAAAAATCTGGTCATCTCTTTTTGATACCGGTTCACCGATACACAAGCCCATTGTGAATTTAAAATTCCACTCGTTGGAACTGTATTGAAATTGATGGGAGAGAAATTCCTCCCGGATCTCTTTGGCACAGAGCAGACAACTTTCAGGTGTTTTAAAAACAGCAATCACTCGATCATAAGACAATTGGTTTACAACAGACCCGTTGTTTTTTAAGATGAATCGTTCTGCTGCTTCAAGTGGTTTTTGGGGTAGTTTTAGTTCATCAAAATCGATGGAGTCAGACAAGCGGGTGACGGCGATGATATCCAGATTCAGGATAAATCGATATCCACCATCTGGTGTTCCGTTTTCATCTACAACTAAATCGTCTTTGTCTCTCAGGTCTTTACCCATAAAGGCTGAGTATAGCCCTCCTTCCACTTCCACAATATTGCACGTTTCTATGCCATTTGCTAAAAGATGTGTCTTATGAATAGCTTCTTTGTTGGGGGCCTTCATCAAACAAAAAACTTTACCGCTGTCTTCATTTACCCAATAGGATATATACTTCACACCATACTTTTCCTGAACGGCCAGATCTTTCAGATGAGCTTTTTCGGCTTCCTCAATTTTTATTCCCGGTGTATCATGACAATCCATGTATAAAGGCATAGCAGTAATTATTAAGAGAGTGGACTACTTAAACTAACTCTCGAATTTACGTTTTGTGTTAATGCTCCTTAAATCTCTATGTAATTTTAAAAACTTGGTTTTGATAACTATACTGCAACATTCGAAGCTTTCACCCCATACTTCTCCCGGAAGCATTTAGAAAAGTAGGAGGGGCTGTTGAATCCAATTTCCAGGGCAATCCCATGATCAACTTTGGGTGATTCGCCCATCACAAGTTTATAAAAACCGCTTTCAACCTTCACAATATTACAGGCGATATTTCCGTGGGCTTCCTGGTGAACCGCTTCACAAGATTCTTTATCTGGAGCTTCAATCAGGCAGAAGATCGTTCCGGCTTCCTGGTTCACCCAAAATTGAATATACTTGACGCCGTGTTTATCCTGAACGGACCTGTCCGCCATGTGGCCCCGCTTCACTGCATCGATGCTGATATCGGAGACGATATGGTAATCCATAAATAATGGCATAACAAGAGTAATTTTAAGGGCCGGACGTTTCAATCTATAAAAAAAATTGAGGAATCAAACTGTTACATTCTTTTACGTTACAGATATAAATGTATAGCTACATGCTAAACCTATGTTAATACTGGTATTTTTCTGAAATTTCAGATCATAGATAAAATTCTCCTCCACGGTTTGCTGTTTCCTAAATATGAGAGAAAGCTTTCATGAGAGCTCCTGATCTGTTCGTTAAACTCGAACATTTTGGTCATTTCCTTAATCGGTTCAGGCAAACCGTTCAGGGACAAATACGGCCTGAACTCTTCAAATAAGGATCTGAGGTAGTTATCTCTCATATAAAAAATCAAAACGTCCCATCCTTCATAATCGTCGGGCAGCTCCTGCATAAAAGCGCATTTTTTAACGATCAGGCCGTTCTCCGGGGTGGCTTCCCACTTCTGATTCCCCTGTTTCAGTATTCGTTTCCCGCTTAGAGTAAAGTTGAACTGGATGTATTTGGAATATAGCTGCAACACTTTTTCGCGCTGCGGACATGAATAGTGCAAAAACAGGGTGTCTTTCAGCGAAAACTGCTGAAAAAGATCAGGATTGGAAACGTGGATTTCATAAAGGTCCATACTACAATGATTAGAGTATCAGTAGTGCGAAAAACCTCTTTGTCTACTATAAATAATTTAAGTGCGTAACACAATTTTACTTTACTGTGCCGGTAAATACCTGAAAAAATCGTACAATACTAACTCATGCTGAGCCGATAACGGTTCACATCTGAATGGTGATTATGACCTCAGAACGTCCTGTAAACCAGGATTTTTTTCAATGGTGGCTTTAGCGAAAGGGCAGAGCGGGATTATTTTCAGATTGTGATCTCTTGCAAACTGTACCCCTGTTTCAACCAGGCTTTTACCGAAATCACCACCTCTGTATTCATCAGCAACCTCTGTGTGGTCAATGATAATTTGTTTGGTTCCAAGCTTTGAATAGGTCATCTTTGCAACAACGTTGCCATCCTTTTCGATAAAAAATTCCCCTTTGGTATCTCCTTCACGATGTTGAACATTCATATCAATCTGTCGGGTAAAATTGAAGATGTTTTGGTTCAGATATTAATAATAAACCTAATTCTTTTGATAAATAATATTTAAAAAAGAATCAGCCCCGGATACCAAAACGAATCCGGGGCTGAGGGGTTCTCTTGATTTATTGTTGCTCACTGCTTGCTTATTCAGCTCCTGTATTACTCAGATCTTCCAGTCGGGTGTACATATACATCCACGACTCCTCAACGGATTGATAATAAAGGTCAACAAGTTCATCTCTCTTATCTTCACCTTCAGCATCGATAATTACCTGCCATATACTGGTTTCGGGATCGTCCAGGGATGCCATACTCTCGTGGCCAATTACGCTCATGTAGTGGAATTGCCCCGGAGATCGTCCGTAAGAGTCGTACCAGGTAGAGCGCTTATCGCCTTCAACATCTTCAATAATCCCAGTGACACCGGAAACCAGGTCAACAAATCTATCATAATGCTTAATTTTAAAATATGTAACCTCAACAAAGTTGTTCTGCTCGTCGCCAGGGGTTGCGCTCCAGCCCGGCATGGTGTAGAAGTACTGAGTTTCCGCTGTTTCAACAGCCGGCATGATGAGCTGCAGGGCTAAAGGGGCACACATTCTGCCGGCCTCATCCTCTTCATCCATTTCGGCCCATGAGCTGGAGTAGCTTGTAAGCAGACGAACCGATCCTTTACCGTTCATGCGGTTCCAGACGTTCCATGTCCACTCGCCATCATTATTCAGATAACACTCTTTCCAGCTTTTGATACCTTCATTGAATATGGCCGAATGACCTGGTTTAATGGTGAATTCGGTGATACTTAAAATTTGTGGTTCGCTATCGTCCTGTGCTTTTATAATACCGGTAAAAACCAGTGACATGAGAAGCCCTATTAGCCCTATAGTTAGTTTATTCTGTATCATAACGTTGAGACTTTTGATGTTTGATGGTTTGATCTTTCTAATGCTGATTGATTTCTGAATCTGCCAGAATATGCAGAGAAGAGACCCGCAAAGTCTTGTACTTTTCAGTCAAAAGTTTGGACTATTTGTGCAAGAACCCTTTGCAAAACCTCCTGAATCCGTGAGTTTTTAATTGGATTCGCTTAT
>CAZJBI010000017.1:0-34645 GCA_964544445.1 uncultured Rhodohalobacter sp. | reverse complement strand
ACCCGTTCCCATTCCGAACACGGCCGTTAAGCTTCGCAGCGCCGATGGTACTCCAACCGGGGTAGAGTAGGTCATCGCCTCATCTTTATATTCCCACACGCCCCTCAGCGCTCCGCGCTCAGGGGCTTTTTTATTGGTTTTTTTTATTGTTGACTGATTGAAAACTGCATAATCTGAGTAATAAAGTGTGTGTGAATGCCATCCCTTTTTATTCTATGATCATGAAATGATTGTATACCCCTTTTTCGTTATATTAAAACGCTATGATGCAATAACACCAAAACTCCAGACAATTGAATATCGAATTATCAGAAAAGCTGAATATCAAAAAAGATATACAATCATTTTTAGCAGACTATAAAAATAAGCTTAGCGAACTTTTTACAGAGCGAAATGATGAAAACGAACTGTTAACCGACCGAGGGTTACCTCCATATATTCTTCGGGAAGTGTTAGAGCATGATCCACTTTCCACATTTATTCCTTCTGAATATGGAGGGAGGGGTGCAAAAACCAGTGAAGCACTGGCCATGTTGAGTACCACTTCTTATCAATCCCTACCGCTTTCTCTAATGATGGGTATAAATGGGGCTCTTTTTCTGCAGCCTATTGCGAATTATGGAAGTGAAGAAGCCAAATCTTCCGTATTCAATGAGTTTCTGGAAAGGAAAAAAATGGGCGGATTGATGATTACAGAACCGGATTATGGTTCAGATGCCCTCAGGATGCAAACTGGTTTTAAATACTCAGAAGATGAAGATTCTTATAAAATTGAAGGTTTAAAGCACTGGGCAGGTTTGACGGGATGGGCTGATTTTTGGCTTATAACTGCCCGCGGCTATGATAAAAATGGTGAACTTGGAAGGGATATCGGATTTTTTATTCATGATAGCTCAAATGGTGGCATTGATGTTCTGGAATATTACAAGAACCTAGGTTTATACATGCTTCCATACGGTAAGAATAAAATAGATATCACTGTACCGAATAGTTATCGTTTGGAACCCAATTCAACAGGCGTAACCATGATGCTTGATATTCTTCATAGAAGCCGGCTGCAATTTCCTGGCATGAGTACAGGACATTTAAGACGTATGCTGGACGAGGGTATTGAACACTGTAAAGAACGACTTGTTGGTGGCAAGAGTCTGTTTAATTATGACCAGGTTAAAGAAAGACTGGCCAAATTACAGTCCTATTTTACTGTGAGTTCAGCAATGAGCTATTTCACAAGTACGAACGTTCCATTAGATAAAAATACTGCACGAATGGATGTTGCTGCTAATTCAATAAAAAGTGTGGTTACGGACTATATGCATGAAGCATCTCAATCACTGATGCAGCTCGTTGGAGCGAAAGGATACAGACTTGACCACGTTGCTGGTCGCTCGATTGTAGACAGCCGGCCTTTTCAAATTTTTGAAGGATCAAACGATATTTTATACCAGCAAATATCTGAGTCGATAATTAAAATGATGAGAAAGTCTAAAGAAAACAATCTCTATAAATTTCTTTCCAGCTATGAGCTGACAAAAAATGCATCGCAATATTTTAAAGAGCATGTAGATTTTGAAGTTGATAAAAAAATGGCTCAGCGTAAGCTTGTAGAACTTGGAAAGGTATTAGGAAGAATTGTTTCAATGGAAATGACTTTAAAACTGGGTGAAACAGGTTTTAATAGCGAAATGATATCCAACAGCCTCAAAGTGATTCGTACAGAAATTAAAACACTGCTATCCTCATTTAGCAACAATGAAAAACCCGGTATTATAGACAACTATAAACAAGATTCATCCTGGCTCGAATTTGTTAAAGCCTGAAGTGAGTAGATGTCTCTAAACATAGTTGTGCTTACGGGTTCAGGCATTAGTAAGGATAGCGGACTGGCAACATTTCGTGATGCAGGCGGGCTATGGGAAAATCATTCTATTGAAGATGTTGCCTCTATTGATGGGTGGTTTGCTGATAGGGAAAAAGTTCTTCGATTTTATAATGATCGGAGAAAACAAGCCTCAGCTGCAAAACCAAATGCAGGTCATCATGCTTTGGTTGAATTAGAATCTGATTTTGATGTGACCATCATCACACAAAACGTTGATGATCTGCACGAGAGAGCCGGCTCCTCAAATGTAATCCATCTTCATGGTCTCTTAAGGGAAGCTAAAAGCGAAAATGACGACTCCATTGTTATAGACATTGGATCTGACAATATTCTTTTGGGAGACAAAGGCCCGGATGGTGCACAGTTACGGCCTAATGTAGTTTGGTTTGGCGAGCCAGTACCTGCTATGCTACGCGCACCAGAAATTGTTGCTAGTGCTGATCTTTTTATTGTTACAGGTACATCAT
Organism: uncultured Rhodohalobacter sp.; assembly: GCA_964544445.1. Lineage (GTDB taxonomy): Bacteria > Bacteroidota > Rhodothermia > Balneolales > Balneolaceae > Rhodohalobacter. The sequence goes on along the minus strand of CAZJBI010000017.1, from coordinate 32,296 downwards.
TAGCTGTATATCCTGCCGCCAGTCTTGTGCATAATACATCAGAAAGAGCAAGAAAGTATCTTGTAGATCCTGCTGAAGTGGAAATGAATCTGCCGGAGGAGTGGAAGCACATCAAAAAAGGGGCGTCAGAAGGGCTGCCGGAATTAGTAAAACAATTAAAAAAGACTTATCTAAACAGATGAAGAAAGCAAATCAAAAAGAGAAAGAAGCACTTGAAAAATATTTGCTTCAATTTTTAAATATTGAAAAAGTATATCCGCTTTTACCCGGAATAAGAAATACCGATTCTCTTGCGGGACTTATGGGTCTGGATCCGGAAGAATTAACGCATTTAAGAACAGTTTTTAACGAGAATGCAAAAGAAGCAGCTGTAGAACTGCTAAAAGAAGAAGAAGTACTTGAATGGATCGATGGTTTGCCTTTCAAAAAAGGGGATACTATTGTAGCACTTGGGGATTCTGCCACGGATGACCTTCAGGGATGGTTCACTATTCTGGAATATGCTATAAATATTACGGTTCCTGAAGCAGATTTTACGTTTATCAACGCTGGAATCAGCAAGAACACAACAACAGATGCATTACGAAGGATGAACCGGGATGTACTTTCTGAGAATCCGGATTGGGTAATTGTGAGTTTGGGGCTTTTTGATGCACAAAGACTTTCAATATTACCGGAACGAACTCTGATTCCACTTTCAGAAACTTGGGAAAATCTTTCTGCGATAGAAGATGTCATTGAGTCTGCCACGGATAATCCTCCGGTCTGGATCACTCCGGCTCCTGTGATTCCCGGATTACTGGACGAAATGGAACTTTTTGATTTTGACGTTGATGGCCGGGATTTATCGCAGGTAAGAGAAATTATTACCGGAAAGAAAGGGTATATCGTGGATCCTCTTGGCAACAGGATGGGCAACCCGCCCGAGGCATGGTATTATCTGAGTGACGGCATCAATCCAACCCTTTCGGGGCATGTAAATACTGTAAAAGAGGTATTACGCTCTCTGGCTACAGCTAAGGTTCAAGAGTAGCGAATTACATTAATTATTCTGATATGCTAAAAGTTATGCTGTACAGAAAAGAGAGTTAGTGCCGGGTTTATATTAAACCTGAGGCTTCCGTCGCTTATACTTTTGGTTTCTACAATAGCTGGTTTCAGTAATTCAATATCAGTGTGAACGGTTGAAATATTAAATAATCCACTGTCTGATAACAGTCGGTTCGAAACCAGGTCCCTGTTGTTTTGTGCCAGTATAAAGCTATCAAAAATTCCGAAGCCGAAACCTGCCCAGGCACCTGCAGACGCTCCATATTGAATTCCTTCTACAAATGATTCATTACCAATTAAAACCACTGCAGAACCAAGTGCAGCACCCAGGCCTGCTCCATAGATTGTATCTAAAAGTATGATGATCGATGAGTTATTACCATCGTTAAACACACCGGATTTAAAAAATTGCTGACCGCGTGGGAGTGTTGCAACATCATATATAGCAAGTCCGGAGCCGGCTAAAATTCCCGTTCCTAAACCTATCCGAAAAGGGGCAAAGTCATTTGAGTCTTGCAGCCCCATTACCGCAGTACCGAGAATGGTGCCGGTTACAGCACCATTTACAATATTCCCACCTATTAATTCGAGGGACTGAGATTTCGCTTGATAATTACAAAGTCCAGATAAAAAGAGAACGAGAAGTAAAGCTTTAAACGTTTTCATACAAATTATTAAATATTAAAACTAAGAAGGGTTGTGAAGCGCGACTGGTAAAACCTTTCCATTATAAAATTTATGACCCGAGATAGCGAATTCACTGATATAAGATCCCATCTCAGCTGGCTGCACCGGTGCATTTAAACCGGGAAAAGCCTCATTTAACATTTCAGTTTGAACAGCACCTAAGCATAAACAATTTACATGGATCTGTTCATTTTGCAGTTCAACGGCTAGGCATTCGGTTAAAATTGAAAGAGCACCCTTTGTTACACTGTAGGCAGAAAGCCCGGGAAACTTATCACTTCCCTGATACCCACCCATACTTCCTATGTGAACAATATGAGATTGTTCCTCGAACAGCGAACAGAGTTCTCTGGACAACCGGACTGGCGCCATCATATTCACCTCAATTTGCTTTGCCCAGTCGGCATCAGTCTGCTCAAGAAATGGTTTATTGATCAATAATCCTGCGTTATGAATAAGGCTGGATATTGTAAGTTTGTTCTTTTTGATATAATCAGCCAACTTTTTTGCGGAAGGCTTTCCAGTGATATCAAGAGAGAGAAACGAAATTTTATCAGGATGCCGGTCTTTTAGTGACTGCAATTTCTTCTCTGATCTGGCCACTGCTAGAACGTTCTTACCTTTTTTCGCTAGCTCTAGGGCTGTTTCAAAACCAATTCCACGGCTTGCACCTGTTACAATATGAATAGATGACATTACAAATATTTCTTTTATTGAATTAAACGTAGTATAAGAAGAACATTAAACAGGAAAAATCATTCATTTCCATTTTCTACTTGAAAGCGCTTCCTGTTTGCACGATTTTGTCTATCGATTGGTTGTTAGTATGGTTCACTACCAAATATTGAATGAATAATGGATCTGAATAGACGGTTACCTAAAAATATATTAGAACTTACGCCATACGTTGCCGGTAAAACAATTGCGGAAGTAATTCAGGAGTTCAAGCCTGAACGGGTGTCGAAGCTGGCATCTAACGAAAACCGGTTGGGTTGCAGTTCCAAAGTGAAAGAAGCTGTTTTGAAATCACTCCATGATATACAAGACTATCCCGATCCAATATCCAGGGAGTTACGAAAGAAAATTGCAGAACAAAACAACATCAACGAGAACGAAGTATTGGTAGCGGCAGGTTCAGAAAGTCTTTTATCCATACTTTGCAGAGTTCTTTTTAGAGATGGAGAACATGCTATTACCAGTGACGCAACATTTGTTGGTTTTTTTGTCCAAGCCGGTGTGCAGGGAATAAACGTAGTTAAAGTTCCTTTGACTGAAAAATTCATCTTTGATCCCAAAGCCATTGTAAAGCAGGTAAATATATATACCAAAGCTGTATATTTGGCTAACCCAAATAATCCCACGGGCACATATCTTACAAAAAAAGACTACCAATATTTACTGAATGAAATTCCTGATGATGTCTTTTTAATAGTGGATGAAGCTTATTACGAATATGCAAGGGATCTGCATGATTACCCACATGCCTTAGATTATAGAAAAGATAACGTAATTATCTTGCGTACTTTCTCAAAGGCGTACGGTCTAGCCGGTTTCCGGATAGGATATGCAATTGCAAATAGTGAATTAATTACACAGCTAAAAAAAGCTAAGCTGACGTTTGAACCGACAGCACCGGCTCAGGCAGCAGCTTTGGCAGCATTAGACGACATCGATTTTCTGGAGAAGAGTGTTCAGCTGGTTCAACATGAAAAATTGGAAATATATTCCTTTTTTAAAACGATGAATATAGAGTATGTGGAGTCTGCTGCTAACTCCGTTCTTATGGTACTTGAAAATGAAAGGGAAGCGATAAGAATAACCAAAGAGATGCTTAAAGTGGGAGTGATTTTACGGCGTGTAAATGCATTCGGACTTCCACACTGTATTCGTGTGACAATAGGTACGCCTGAAGAAATGGATCATTTCAAAAATAGTTTAAAACAAATTAGATAAATACTTTTATGAGCGGTGCGGATGAAAACAAATTGGTGGAAACAATAGATTGGGAGAAAGTTGTCTCGCTAATGTTGTTGTCGAGGGCTATTGATGATTTGGAAGAGAATGAACTAGTACCTGAAAAGAAGGTGCTATACCAATTTTCGGCCCGTGGACATGAGCTTGCACAAATTTTACTGGGCATGCACCTTACCAATCCTAAAGATGCAGCAAGTGCCTATTACCGGTCAAGACCGCTTCTTTTAACTCTGGGCCTCGATCCCGAAGATGCAATTGCTTCCGATATGGCAAAATCAGGCGGCTATAGTGATGGCCGGGATATCGGTGTGGTTTGTAATTACCCGGGAAAAAATTCACCCATGGTTCTTCCAATGGCCGGAGATGTTGGTTCTCAATATACGCCGGCAGCAGGATATGCTCAGGCAATACAGTTGCTCCAGAAAAATCAGAAAGATAATTATAATGGTGCTATTTCAGTTATTCTGGGTGGTGATGGGTCGGTAGCAACAAATGGCTTTTGGTCAGCATTAACCATCGCAACTACTTTAAGCCTGCCTGTTTTGTTTTTTATTGAAGATAACGGGTACGGTATATCTGTTGAGAGTGACTTCCAAACGCCTGGCGGTAATATTGCAAATAACCTCTACTCGTTTAAGAATCTGCGTATTTTTAATGGAGACGGAACCTCACCCGAAGAGTGCCTGTCGCTGATTTCAGATGCCACCTCATTTGTCAGAAATAAAAATAAGCCGGCTCTGATCCGGTTAACGGTACCTCGGCTAAACGGCCACTCCTACCAGGATAATCAGGCTTATAAAGAAACAGAGCTTATTGAAAAAGAGAGGCAAAACGATCCTCTGCAACAGTTAAAATCGTACCTGGTACCTGCCTTTTTTACCGAAGAGAAGTGGAAGAATATTAAAAAGAAGTCTGAAAAACGTGCTCAAAAATCTGCTGAAGATGCATGGAATAGAAGTGATCCAGGTAATAAATCTTTGCTGCAAACATTTTATGATAATGAGAACACACAGCAAATCGGTGGCCTTTTAAATACCGGCTATAATCATCCTGAACCAGTTTATGAGCCACAACCGGGTAAACAGCGAATAAATATTGTTGAAGCAGTTCGAAAAACCCTTGCACATGAATTGGAAATCAATGACAGAGTCCTTGTTTTTGGTGAAGATGTTGGTCAAAAAGGGGGCGTTCATGCTGCCACGATGGGTCTCCAGAGCGCATTTGGAACAGATCGGGTGTTCGATACCAGTCTTTCTGAGGAAGGTATTATCGGACGTGCAGTAGGTCTGGCATACGCCGGTTTTATGCCTGTAGCAGAAATTCAGTTTAGAAAATATGCCGATCCGGCTACCGAACAGCTTAAAAATGCTGGAACCATACGCTGGCGTACAGCCAATAAGTTTGCAGCTCCGATGGTGGTTCGAATGCCCGGCGGATTTGCAAAGTGCGGGGATCCCTGGCACAGTGAATCGAATGAGGTATTTTTTGCAAAAATGATCGGTTGGGAAGTTCTCTATCCGTCGAATGCAGAAGATGCAGCGGGTATGCTGAGGTCGGCCATGCGCAGTAACAATCCCACTCTGTTTTTTGAACACAGAAACCTGCTCGATTCAAAATATGCCCGGCGACCCTACCCGGGAGACGAATACGTTGTGCCCATCGGCAAGGCAAAAATGCTGAATGAGGGGGATGATTTAACGATTGTGACCTGGGGAGCGATGTGTGAACGTTGTGAAGCGGCGGTTGAAAAGAGTAGCACCTCTGCTGATGTAATTGATCTTCGATCCATCATGCCGTGGGATAGAGAGATGGTTTTTGATTCGGTCAAAAAAACAAATCGCTGTTTGATTGTACACGAAGATAACCAAACAGCCGGGTTTGGAGCCGAAATAAGCGCAGCAATATCGGACGAACTTTTTCATCACCTGGACGCACCCGTCAAACGCCTTGCATTCCCGGATATTCCAGTGCCATATAATGTAAAGCTGATGAACTCTGTTCTTCCTGATGAGGAGAAAATTGCAGAGAAAATTATGGAGCTGGTTAGATTTTAGATTAAAAAAACCCTTCGAAGGAGATTGGGAGATGACCCGTCGCCGCAAAATACACCTCTGACCCAATCTCTATACGAGATTGAATCAGTCTGCTCTCGAGAGGAGAGACTAAATCTCTCCCTTCAAATACCTTTGACGGACCGGCTCATCCAGCTTTTCAATGGAGTATCGAAGCATGGTTCTGGGCATTTTCTGATAGTGCATGTCCAAAAAATTTATGAGTACTGACTCGTTCTGTTTTCCAATTTCCCTTAGCATCCATCCCGTGGCTTTGTGAATCAGGTCTTCGTGATCCGTCAGATATTTTTCAGAGAGCTCGAGAGTTGTCTCAAAATCACCTTTATTTATAAAATGGAATGTAGCAATGATCGCGATACGCCGCTCCCATAAATTTTTTGAATCAGAGAGTGTATACAAAACAGATCGATCTTGATTGTACTCGTGAAGAAATTGACCCACTATGTATTTGGCGGTTGAATCGACCAGATCCCAATTATTCACTTTATCTAAATGATCGATGTAAAACTGATAAATATTTTCTCGCTGCTCATATTTCTTCGCTTTTTGATACTTGTAAACGAGAATCAAAAGTGCAGTTAGTCGAATCTCATGATAGGGTGATTTAAGCAGATCATGAACATCGTTCAACGAGATATGGCTATAAGATTTCGCAATGGCTCTCTGATTTGGAACCCGTATCCCCAAAAACTGGTCACCTTCTCCATATTCACCCGGACCCGATTTAAAAAACCGGGCACTGTGTTCAGCAATTTCTGAGTCGGCAATACCTTTGAGTTCGTTGATTACCTTCTCTTTATTACTCAAGAATCCAAAATGTATGATTTAGCTAATTTTTTATACTCTTTTACCTGTTTTTTCTCCCAGGCATCATCTTTGCCAAGTTCATTAGCCATCAGGGATGCCACTTCGGGTGCCATATCCACACTCGCTTTTGCGTCCAGTAAAATGGCTCTCGTACGGCGTGAAAGCACATCCTCAATGGTCATGGCCATCTCTTCGCGTGCGGCCCACACAACTTCAGCTTTGATATAGGGCAGGCGTTCGTGTAAGGTTTCTCCCAGTTCGGGATTTTCTTTGATAAGTTTGTTAATCTGAACACGATCTTCGCCATAATGTGCCAGTGGATCATTACGATCCACATTTTTCAGCCAGCCATGGATACGCAGGTGTTCGGTCGTACATTTTTCAACGGATAACCCGGCAACAGTAGCAGCCTGATCAACGGTGTCTTGAGCCATTTTTCTGTAGGTGGTCCATTTCCCACCGGTAATAGTAATCAAGCCCGAATCGGATACTTTCAGCGTGTGATCGCGAGAAAGCGATGCCGTGTCCTCTCCATCTCCGGCCTTTACGAGTGGACGCAGCCCGGCAAAAACGCTTCGTACGTCTTTTCGGGTTGGATCTCCTGATAAATATTGAGCGGCATGTTTCAGAATAAACTCGATTTCTTCTTCCATCGCCTCCGGCTCCAGGCTTGGGCCGTCAACAGGTGTGTCTGTTGTTCCAAGCACTACTTTTCCATTCCAGGGCACGGCGAATAGCACGCGCCCATCGTCTGTTTGGGGAACCATGATGGCCGATTCACCCGGAGAAAACTCTTTGTCGATAACGATATGCACCCCCTGGCTTGGTGCAATGATGTTTTTCGCATTCGGGTTATCCATTTTTAGTACCGAATCAGTGAATACACCGGTTGCGTTGATGATAGCCCGACCATTCACCTCAAATTCTTCGCCGCTGATTTCATCTTTTACGGTTACACCGTCCACCATGTCGTTTGTTTTGAGAAGCCCCGTAACTTTCGCGTAGTTTATAAGATCGGCACCGTGGTAATTTGCGGTCGTTACCAGATTTATGGCCAAACGAGAGTCGTCAAACTGACCATCGTAATAGATTACTCCACCCCGCAGACCTTTTTGCTCAATGGTTGGGAGATGTTCAATGGTCTCATCAAGTGATAGATGTTTCGACGGACCGAGGCCCAATTTTCCTGCCAGCATATCGTACACCTTCATTCCAACCCCGTAAAATGGTCCTTCCCACCAGTCGTAATTGGGTACCACAAAGGATTGATTACGCACAAGGTGAGGTGCATTTTGAATGAGCAGACCCCGCTCTCTCAGTGCTTCAAGTACAAGCGATACATTTCCCTGCTGCAAATAGCGAACCCCGCCGTGTACCAGTTTGGTAGATCGGCTGGACGTTCCCTTTGCAAAATCGTGCTGTTCAAGTAAAAGCGTGCTATATCCTCGTGTTGCGGCATCTACTGCCGTTCCCAAACCGGTTGCGCCACCACCAATAATAACGATATCGTAATAACCGGATTTATTCTGTGCATTCTGTAATGAAACGTCTCTGTTTAAGCCCATGGTTTTATAGTGTGTTTAATTTGTCGTTAGTTTACAGCCACAGTGCCAACTAATGTTTGGCAACTCATTATTTTCTGTTATAAGATGTATAACAGTAGAATTAGTAACTGAATCAGCTCATCTACACTTGTAAAGTGCATAAGCGCTTACACATAGTCAACAAAAACATGGAGATTCTATAGTTAAAGCTCTAGTATTTTTTTGGTATGGCCATCAACTAATTAAAAGAACGTAACCTTAACTGATAAAATTTTTTATAGCGGGAGATAAACAGACAAGAAATTGAATACAATAGTTAAGATATTGAGGATTGTGCTACAGGATTAGCGAAAAATTTATAACCTGACTGACCTAAGGAAATTGGCTATGCTCGATATTCAAAAAAATCTAAAGAACTCTTTTTATGCTCTTCTAGCGCTTCCCGCTACCGCAATGGGTTTTGCACTTTCTGTGCAAATTGCTGCCTTAAGCTGGCTGTTAACCTACCAATATGGTCTTGAGATCAGTGATATTGGATTGGTTTGGGCAACGGGCCCCATAGCGGGTATTATTGGGCAGGTAGTGATAGGGATTATCAGTGATAACGTATGGGTTTGGAACGGCCGTCGCCGGGTTTTCATCGTTATTGGTGGTACTCTGGCCTCAATGATGATCCTGGCGTTGCCAAACCTTGGCATTATTCAGGCAGGTCTGGGGCTGGAAGCCATTCTGGGGATCGCCATTCTGGTGTCCATGATTCTGGATCTCTCCATTAACGTGTCATTCAATCCCACTCGCTCAATCATTGCTGATGTGACTCCCGAGGGGCGTGCACGGACCAAAGGCTACACATGGATGCAGACGGTATCGGGTTCGTTTGGGGTTCTGTCCTACTTTATTGGTGCTGTATTTGGAAATATTGAGCTTCTCTATTTCGGTGTGGGACTTGTTTTTGTGTTTTCTGTGATCCCGCCATTTTTTATCAAAGAGCCAAAATACTTGGGCCGTTACGGGGAAAACGAAGAAGACATCGATAAGGAAGAGAGCAAAGAAGCCGATTCGCCCGGATCAGTTAACGATGCCTCCCTATATCAGATCTTTATAAATATCCGTCCGCTCTGGGGTTTCTTGATGTATGGGATCTACGCCATCATTAAGCGTTTAAGCGGATTCGAAATTCCCGGGTATTACTTCGAGTATTTTGCGCTTGCAGTATCTGTCTACTTAGTTGCGGAAGCACTGTTTAAGAGTGAAGAAGGCAAATCAAAAGAGGAAGCCGGTAAAATTGGTTTTCAAAAGGTACTGGCCGCCCATTCGTTTAGCTGGATTGGCGTTCAAAGCATGTTCATCTACTTTTTTGCGTTTGTGGACTTCAGAATGCCTGAAATCAGTAATGAGGAGGTGGGCACCGTTGTAAACTGGAGTTTCTTTTCTCTGAACCTGATCGCGGCCATCATCCCGGTTCTTGCACTGGAACCGCTGGCCAATAAATTTGGCCGGGTAAAAACCCATGCCACCTCACTTGTAATTATGGCTGTTGGTTATTTCGCCATCTTTTTGATGGGTAATTCTCCATATACCATATATGTACTGATGATTGTTGTAGGGATTGGCTGGGCATCGATTATTAGTCTGCCATTTGCCATTATGTCGCAGAAAATTGCTCAAAATCAGATGGGGCTTTACATGGGGCTGTTTAATTTATCTGTTGTGCTCCCACAACTTGTGTCGAGCTTTGCCGTGGGAGATATCGTAGAGGCGGTAGATAATAAATCGTACCTGTTGATTGTATGTACGGCCACGGTCGCCTTTTCTGCGCTTGCCTGGTACCTGGTTAAGGAACCCAAGGATGAAATGACGGAAAACCCGGTTCTCGCTGAAGATGAGACTGCTGATTAATGTTTGTGGGATATCAGATTTTGGTTAATGATTCTCCTTCTATTCGTAAGGACAAGCCGTGGGTGGTCAACGTTTTTTACCGAGAGAATAAAGTCAGAAAATGGGAGTCTGATTTTAACTGATCCTTTCCTGATCAGCATCATTGGAAAAGGTGTAGGTTTTATACAATCAGCTTCAGAGTTTTCGCCTTGAACACAGGTAGATTAAGTAAGCAAATTCTTTACATCATATAAAAAAAGCATGGCCGCTGACCAAATCGGCTTACGGCTCATGCCTTTAGTAGAATTTTTTTATTAATTGTGTCGGCTCAGAAGTGGTATCGTACAAACCCTTCAATAGCCTCATACTCTGCCAGACCAAGCTGATCGTATGTTTTTGCAGTGCCACGATTCCGGTCTTCTGATCGCTGCCAAAATTCGCGGGTATCAGAACCGGGGAACAGCGGACGATCTTTTTGAGATTGATGTTTAAAGATCGCGCGACGTTTTCGTTTTAGCTCCTGGGGGCTGAGCGGTACGGCCATTTCAATTTCGTTGACGTCCCACTCTTGCCAGGCTCCTCGGTAGAGCCATACCCAGCAATCTTTTGCCCATTCGTCGTTTTTAACGACCTCAAGTGCTTTAAAAATGGCGGTGAGGCAGACACGATGTGTGCCGTGCGGGTCTGATAGATCCCCGGCGGCGTAAATCTGATGGGGTTTAACTTTCCTAAGCAGATCAACCGTTATTTGTACATCTTCATCAGAGATCGGTTTTTTCTTCACGCGTCCGGTTTCATAAAACGGCATCTCCATAAAGTGCATATCTTCATCTTTTACCCCGCAATAACGTCCGCCGGCTTTCGCTTCACCTTTTCTGATGAGCCCTTTAATTTTCTTTACTTCCGGAGAATCTACCTGGCCCGGCTGCTTATTTTTCAAAAACTCGTTCACTTTTCTGAAAAGTTTTTCAGCTTTTTGTTCTTTCATACCAAAAGCATCAGAATAATCGAGAACAAAGTCGGCAAACCGTACCACATCGTCATCAAACACGGCAATATTTCCGGATGTTTGATAGGCAATATGAACTTCATGTCCATGATCAACAAGCCGGATCAGTGTGCCTCCCATGGAAATAACATCATCGTCAGGGTGTGGGCTGAACACGATCGCCCGTTTAGGAAACGGAGATTTGCGCTCGGGACGGTTGCTGTCATCGGCATTGGGTTTGCCGCCCGGCCACCCGGTAATGGTATGTTGTAGTTCGTTAAATACTTTGATGTTAATATTGTAGGCCGGCCCTTTTGTGGTAATGAGGTCGGCCATGCCATTTTCATTATAATTTTCATCAGTAAGCTTTAAAATGGGTTTGCCAAGCTTTTGGCAGAGCCATACTACGGCTTTACGGATGAGTTTATCGTCCCAATCGCAAGCCCCGACCTGCCATGGAGTATTAATACGCATTAGTTTTTCTGATGAGGCTTCATCTAGCACAATAGTGGTATTTTTGTGCTCCTGAAGATAGGTCGCAGGAATACTTTCTTTAATGTCTCCTTCCACTGTTTGCTGAATAATACCTGCTTTTCCCTCGCCCCAGGCCATCAGGTAAATTCGCTTGGCCCGCATAATGGTGCCAACACCCATTGTTATCGCTCTTCGTGGCACATACTCTTCGCCAAAAAAGTCGCTTGCGGCATCTTTTCGGGTAATTTTGTCGAGAGTGATAAGCCGGGTTTCTGAGTCGGGCCGTGATCCGGGTTCATTAAATCCAATATGTCCTGTTCGCCCAATGCCAAGCAACTGAATGTCGATACCGCCGGCTTTTTTAATTTTGTCTTCGTACTCTTCGCAAAACCGGGGGATTTCTTCTTCATCGAGTGTGCCATCAGGAACGTGAACCTGATTCTGAGGGATATCGATGTGATTGAACAGGTGTTCTTTCATAAAACGAACATAGCTCTGGAGAGAGTCCGGCTGCATTGGATAATACTCATCAAGATTAAACGTAATGACGTTTTTGAAGCTAAGCTCTTCTTCCTCATGTAGTCGAATCAGTTCATCATAAATTCCCACAGGGGTTGAGCCCGTTGCGAGTCCCAGTACAGCATTTTTTCCCTCAGCTGCGCGCTGTCTGATTAAAGAAGCAATCTCTGCAGCTACAGATACAGAGGCCTCTGTGCTTGTGTCATAAATTACAGTTGGTATTTTTTCGTAGTAAGTACGTTTTTTATCCGTTTCCTGAACCTTATCCAAGATCGTTTTCATAAGAATAGATTGAGAATATTTATTTGGCAGACCATCACCTTGTTTGTGAACATGAAATATAAAAATAAATCCGGGGAGTGATGATTGGAAACGGTTCCAAAAACTGAAAAGATGCTTCATGGCTTTGCTTTTTTGAGTGTAATAATGATTTTAAGAGAGAGTTACATTGTGAAACATTATGCGAGGATGGTACCGCTTGAGTGAATGCCGGGTAGGTAGTATCAAAAATGGATAACTGTATGGATATTGTTGCCGGTATTGATTTAGGTGGAACAGACACAAAGTTTGGGCTGGTTAATAAAAAGGGTGATTTACTCGCTTTTCACTCTATACCGACGGATCCAAATATCGGTTACCAGCCATTTTTTGAGTTGCTGGGGAGGGAGATCGAACAGCTAATGCTCTCTATAGGGGACGGATATCAATTAGCAGGTGTTAGCGTAGGTGCTCCCTCCGGCAACCAAAAAAATGGTACAATAGACTCTGCTTCAAACCTGAAATGGCCGGAAAAACTACCCATCGCAGATATTTTAAATTCTATCTTCGGGCTACCGGTAACTGTCTCAAACGATGCAAATGCTGCAGCAGTAGGAGAAATGTACTATGGAATTGGGAAGGGTGTCCGAGACCTGATCTGTATTACTCTGGGAACTGGGCTGGGAAGCGGGATTATTAGTGATGGAAGACTTATCATCGGCTCAAACGGGCATGCAGGTGAACTGGGACACGTTATAGCCGTGGAGAATGGAAGACAATGTACGTGTGGTAGACAAGGATGTCTCGAAACGTATGTTTCTGCCACAGGAATGGTTCGCTCCGTACTGGAAACTGAATCGGACATATTACAGAGATCACTGCTTGGAAGCCTGAATAAGAAAAGCCTGACATCAAAAAAAATTACCAGTGCGGCTATGGAAGGAGATCAGCTTGCGCTCGATGTTTTCGACTCAACAGCAAAGATTCTTGGAAAAACGCTTGCAAATAGTGTGGCACTACTCAATCCAGAGCTTATTATTTTAACAGGCGGCCTTGCAAAAGCAGGAAAATATTTGCTTGATCCAACAATCCGATATGTAGATCATTTCTTACTTAATATGTATAAAGGAAGTGTTGAGATAAAAACGTCTGAAATGAGTAACAAAAAGACAGCCATTCTTGGAGCCGCAGCTTTTATGTGGATGAAACTGGAAGATATCGGTCAAACAACTTTTTAAACTTTAATGGAATACACCATGAATTTTGATAATCTGCTAACATTTATACTATTCATCACTGTCTTTATTGGTTTCTCTGTTTTTAGTGGCTGTTCATCATCGGATGAAGCAAAAACCATTGAAGTTTCTGCAGTCAATGCATCGTGGAATTTAGTTTCTAACTACGAAGAGGGGGGCAATTTCAGATCGGTGCTTACATTAACCAATAGCGGGGATGAAGCGCTACCGGCAGCGGGATGGTCACTCTATCTGAACTCTGTGCGTCCTCTTGTTGCCGAAAGCCTTTTGCCTGATTTTGAGCTGGATCATATCAATGGAGATTTTTTTAAACTAACTCCTACCTCCTCATTTTCCGGTATTGAACCGGATGCTTCTTATGAACTTGAGTATTTATCCAGGTTTCATGCAATAAAGTTTACCGACTCCCCACAGGGCCTTTATTTTTTGTTTGACGATGGGCGAATTGAAACGATAAACAGCGTGCAGGTTGAGCCATTTATAGGGGAGGAGCAGCAAAATAGAAGCATCAACGATAATATTCCATACCCCACACCGGATGTACTGTATGCTGACAATGAAGGGAGTGAGTTTTTATCGAGGGATTCTGTTTCACCTGTCACTCCCACTCCTGTTTCCATGGAGGAATGGGAAGGCCTGTTTTCATTTGAAGGGGATGTGAAAATTTACCTTTCTGATGATTCTCTTGAACCGGAAGCCCGGTTTTTACAAGCCATGTTAAACGAAAATCATGATATTACGACGACTATTGAAACAGCATCCGAAGAGCCTGTTGAGGGAATTCTTCTTGTGCTTGATGAGTCTATAAATCAACCCGAAGGGTATACGCTGCTGGTAGGGAACGAACGTATTGTAATTGGTGGGAGCGATCGAGCCGGTGTTTTTTATGGGGTTCAAAGCCTGAGATCACTTATTGCGAATCGTGAAAGTGATGCTCTTACAATATCAGGGACTATGATTGAAGACTCGCCCGCATTTGAATATCGCGGGATGCACCTGGACGTGTCTCGAAATTTTCAGTCTATTGAAAGTGTTAAGCGTCTTTTAGATTTGATGTCTGTTTACAAACTGAACAAATTTCATTTTCACTTGACAGACGACGAGGGCTGGCGTATTGCAATTGACGGACTTCCTGAACTAACAGAGGTTGGTGGACGCAGAGGCCATACCGAAGCTGAAGATAATCATTTAATACCTTCTTACGGCTCAGGGCCAGACCCTTCGACAGGTAACTCTTTTGGCAGCGGCTGGTATTCGCGCGATGAGTATATCGATATTTTGCAATATGCCGGTGAGCGTCATATCGAAGTCATTCCGGAAATAGATGTCCCCGGACATGCCAGGGCCGCAATTGTTGCCATGAAGAGCCGTGCAGCACAGCTGGAAGCGGAGGGTGACTCGGAAGCAGCAGCCCAATTCAGGCTGGATGAACCTGAGGATCAGTCTGAATACAGATCGATTCAAAATTTTGATGATAATGTCATTAACGTATGCCAGGAATCCACATACCGCTTTCTTGAGTACGTTGTTGATGATATTGTTGCTATGCATGAGGAAGCTGATGTTCCGCTTACCACAATTCACGTTGGTGGTGATGAGGTTCCCACGGGTGTGTGGACAGCCTCACCAGCTTGTGACGCGCTGGAAGCTGAGGAGGGTATTTCGGGTAAAACGGAACTGGAACAGTACTTTTTCAGCCGGTTAGAAAATATGCTTTCAGGTAAAAATCTGAAGATGGCCGGATGGGAAGAGGTGGCATTTATGCAGGATGAAGATGGAAATCATGTTCCCAATCCCGATTTTAACAACACCGTAATTCCTCATATCTGGTCAAACATTTGGGGTGGCGGGACGGAAGGATATACCTATGAGCTTGCAAACAGCGGATTCAAGGTTATCATGTCTCACGCATCTAATTTTTATTTCGATTTTGCATACAACAAGCACTGGCAGGAACCGGGTTTTTATTGGGCGGCGATGTTTAATTCCAAAACCCCATACTCGTTTATCCCCTTTAATCTCTATAGAAATGCCCAAACAGACAGTAATGGAAATCCCATACCCGATAACTATTTTGATGGTTTTGAAGAGCTTTCGGAGGCAGGTGAATCAAATATATTGGGATTGCAAGGGCAGCTTTGGACCGAAACGGTAAATCGTGAAGGTGCTATCGACTACATGATATTTCCCCGTCTCCTGGCTTTGGCTGAACGGGCATGGGTTGGCGACGCCTCATGGAGCGATGTACAAAATGAAACCGATATGTGGCAGCAGCGCGACGATGCCTGGAATGAGTTTGCCAATCGACTGGGACAGTTTGAAATGAATCGGCTTGATCTCTACCACGAAGGAGTAAACTATCGTATTCCTGCCGCGGGTGCGGTTGTTCGGGGTGGAGTATTTTATGCAAACTCCTTATATCCCGGTTTAACAATACGCTACCAAGTGGATGGGCCGGTTACGGATCAGTCACCAGAATTCACAAGGCCAATTGAGCTTTTAGGTGGTGAACAAGTTTCTGTTGCACTATTTAATAGCGAAGGGCGATCCGGCAGAGCTGTTACAATTCCATTGAATTAGTGTAATTATCACAATTTTATCACTTTATTATTGTTAGTTTAGCGTAGATTAGATTTGCAAAATCGGGCAGCTTAGCATTCATAACTATGGAAAAACTGAACATTGATAAAGTTGCGAAATTGGCTCATGTGTCGAGGTCTGTCGTTTCCAGGGTATTAAATAATCACCCAAACGTAAGTGATGAGGCCCGTTCCCGCGTTATGAAAGTTGTGGAACAGTACGATTACAGGCCAAACACGCTTGCGAGGAGCCTGGCCACTCAAAGTACCTTTCAAGTGGGAGTGCTTACCAGCAGAATTGGTGATGAGAGCCTTGGGAATGGATACTGGACAATCCTGTACCTGGGAATTTTCGAAGAATGTATTCGTCGTGGCTATTATGTGAGTCTCTCGTTTTATGATTCATCAATGGCGGGTAAGCTTAAAAAACACTTACTAAATGAGCACCAGCTTGATGGGGTTATCTGCCTGAATGAAGAAGTTACGGACCTCGCAATTAATGAGTTTGCTGATAAAGACATTCCTATTGTATTGGTTGGCCATAATCCAAATTACCCGGGCATCTGTTCAGTAGATGTGGATAATCACGAAGGATCATATAAAGGAGTGAGTCATCTCACCTCACTTGGACATAAATGCATCGGTGGGATGTTTGGAGATCAAAATGTGCAGGAGACGGAACACAGAATAAATGGCTATCGCGATGCACTGAACCGGTCTGGCATTGAATTTAACGATTCGATTACAGTTGTTGGCAGCTACTCTCAGCATGATGGATACGAAATGATGATGAATTGGCTGGATCAGTATCCCGACATGACTGCCGTTTTTTGTGCAAGTGACACGCTGGCCATGGGAGCTCTTCTGGCACTTTACGAAAGAGGCATTCGCGTGCCTGAAAAATTTTCTGTTGTCGGTTTTGACGGCCTGCCCATCTCTCGGTATATGGTGCCGCCACTCACTACGGTTGTTCAGCCTACATATGGGAAAGGAGAGAAAGCAGCAGCCATGCTGATAGACAGCATTCAAAATAAACATGGCGAAGCTCATCATGTAAATCTCCGTCCTAAACTAATTGTGAGAAGGAGTACAGGTCCAATACCCAAAGACGATTAAGCGCCTGCCTGGTCTTTCTTTTTCTGAAAAACCAGCTGTAGATTTTAATGGTTTTTTTGAAAGTCGTCAATAAAGTTACGCGTATAATCTGATAGCACAAGTTCTCCGCTAATTTCTGCACGCTGCTCCAGTGTAGCACCCCAGTGTCCTGTGCTTTGCCACATGATATCTTTGAGATTTTTTAGTGCATTTGGATTACTCTCCGACAGGTTTTGTGCAAGCCGATCGACTTCCTGATCGAGTTCAGAAATACTGTCAGTTAATTTGTTGTATAATCCATTGGCCAGTGCCCAATCTGCACCATACCATGTTTTGGCGTCGATGGCGAGCGTAGCAAAAGCAGATGTGCCAAGTTTACGGCCCACAGCAGGACCAACCACGAACGGCCCGATTCCCAGTGACAATTCACTGAGACGTATGGATGCTCCTTTCATGGCTATGCTAAAATCGGAAGCAGCCACAATGCCGATTCCTCCGCCAACGGCTTTTCCGTGAACCCTGCAAAGGATCATTTTAGGACAGGTTCGCATAGCATTTATCACGTTGGCAAAGCCCATGAAGAACTCTTTACCTTCATCCGCATTTGAAATATTACAAAGTTCATCAAAAGATGCTCCGGCACAGAAGGCTCCGGTGCCGCCACTTTTTAGAACCACAACCTGGATAGAGGAATCCTTACTTGCCTGATGAATAACGGTTGTGAGTTCTTTTAAAATACTGCCCGGTAGTGAATTTCCTTTTGGATGAAAAAATTCAATGGTCCCAATATTATTTTCAGATTGATACGTTACGTATCCATTTTCGGAAGTTGTCATGGTAGAATCATTTGTGTGTTTTTAATTTCCTCTCGCCTTGATGATAACACAATGACATCAAAAACTACACTTAAAAAATACAAACAGAAGATCATGTTCGACTTATTTCTCAGTGAAACAATGAGATAAAATTTACCCCGGCTAAGGGGTAAAATGTTATTAGCCCCGACATATATGTCGGGGTTCAAATTCCACAAAAATGACAAACCCCGTTAGGGGTTTAATACAAATTCCGGAGATGGGGTTATTTTTGTAAGGAATTTTGATGAAAAGGTTCATAAAAGTAATGAGAATTTTGAAATAAGAGAAAAACCTCACTATTTATGAGTACATACATTCAAGTTCATTATCATATCATTTTTGGCACCAAATTTAGAATCCCTTGTTTGGAAAAAGATAATCGTGAACAGCTGTTTAGGTATATTTGGGGTGTGTTGAAAAACAATAAATGCCATTTGTATCGAGTGAACGGAATAGAAGATCATGTACATATTCTTACCCATATTCATCCGACAGTGGCCCTTTCATCACTGGTTAAGGATATCAAACTAGCTAGTAATTCTTTTATCAAGAAAGAAAATTTATTTAAAGAGTTTCAGGGTTGGCAAAAGGGGTACGCAGCCTTTACGCATTATAAATGATAAAGATCGGTTGATTCGCTATATAAAAGATCAGGAGGAACACCATAAACAAATAAGTTGGTCACAGGAGTTGAAGGCACTTCTGGAAGAGCATAAGATTCCATTTAAAGAAAAATATTTGTTATAACGCCAAAGCAATTGAACCCCAATCGGGGTTCTGGCACGACTTTGCTTTTGGCCCCGACATGCGTGTCGGGGCTAATTGTATTTGATCCACCATACGGCGGATCAGTTCAATGCGATTTTTAACTCATTCCGAGTAACACCGCGACTCTGCGAGAACCCATTCTTACGCAACCATGATTTACCAGCATGAACAGAAGCCTGCCAATTACACAAATTATCGACTGACCTGAATTTGGGCAGGGGATTTCTCGCTGAGTATCGCTTCGCGGGGAAAAGATGAGCGGGGAGTACATCGCAGAGGCACGCTGATTAATTTTATTCTTTCAACGCTTCGATAACCCCTTCAACAGAATATACCGGCGCTTTACAGGCGAAATTTTTGCAAATATAGACAGCCGGGGTATCGCTGGTAGGATAACTTTCTGTAAACGGAGATATTTTTTTGAGAGACTCCCGGTTCGAATCCGTTTTTAAAAGGATCACTGAACCAGGAGGGCTGTTTTGTTTCACGGTTTTTATCATTTTCATAACTTCGTCAGACTCATCCTGCGCCGTTATCACCACCTCCACACTGTTTGCCTTAAGAAGCTGAAAGGAGTCCAAGACAAACGTATAACCGGCCGGTGCATCCTCTACCTGAACAGAAAAAGAGCGTACTAGTTGTTCGGCTCGCTCCTCAAATCCTGACTCACCCGTTAATCGTGATAAATGGTATAGATTTCGAAGAGCGACCGAATTCGAGGAGGGAATCGCCCCGTCATAGATCTCTTTTTGGCGGCCCAGGAGTTTTTCTGCTTCTGAAGCTGTAAAATAGTATCCGCCAAATTCATCATCCCAAAATTCGCGATCAAACACAGCCTGAATTTTTAATGCTTTCTCCAGAAAAACGTGGTTCTGAGTAGCCTGATATAGCTCAACCAATCCCCAAATCGTAAAGGCGTAGTCATCCGCCATTCCCTTAATGGCTGCATCGCCATCTTTTACCCGGTGCAGCAGCTCTCCATCATGAAAGCATCTGTCTTTGAGGTAAGCCCATGCGTTTTCCGCTTTTTGAACAAACTCCTGCTCATCAAATACCTGTCCGGCCCGAGCAAGGGCAGCGATCATCAGGCCGTTCCAGTCGGTCAGGATTTTATCGTCCAGCTGTGGCCTTACGCGTTTCTCGCGATGTGTTTTTAATTTTTTGAGGATATTGTTTACAGAATCCTCCTCCTCAGTAGTGAGTTCATGCTTCAGATGCGGAATATTCTTGCCTGTTTTTTGATGCGTGGCCTCGTCCCGAAAATTTCCTTTCTCTTCAAATTGATAGAGGTCTAAAAACATTTCAGCTTCATCTGCAGACAAAATGCTCCTGATTTCTCCGGTCTCCCAAACGTAAAATTTCCCTTCTTCACCCTCGCTGTCTGCATCTTCTGCGGAGTAAAAGGCACCCTCCTTATCCGTCATGCACTCATCTACATAATCGATGATGTTGTATACGGTCTCTTTGAATAGCGGCTGTTGGGTAATCTCCCACGCCTCGGTATAGGCCATTAGCAGCATCGCCTGATCGTACAGCATCTTTTCGAAATGGGGGAGAAGCCAGCGGGCATCGGTCGAATAGCGGTGGAAGCCGAATCCAACATGGTCCCAGAGGCCGCCCAGCCTCATCTTTTTAAGGGTAAGTTTGACCATATTCAAGCAGTCTTCGTCGTGCGTAATTTTGTAGCGGTTCAGAAGAAAGAGGAGATTATGGGGGGATGGGAATTTCGGGGCTGACCCAAACCCACCCTCTGAACGGTCAAATCTGCCCGAAAGGCTCTGTTGTGCCTGGTCAAAAATATCATCCGGCAGATCGCTTTGGGTTCTTCCAAGTTCCAGCGTTTTCGTAAACCCTTCATTGATCCGCTCCACAGAGTTCATCACGTTTGCGCGGTCTGTTTCCCACGCTTTTTGAATGGCCGGCACAAACTCCATCATCCCGATTCGGTTCTGTCGGGAGTGCTTCGGCAGGTAGGTAGCGGCGTAAAACGGCTCTTTTTCAGGCGTCATGACAATCGTAAGCGGCCAGCCGCCCTGACCGGTAAGCATCTGGCAGACGGTCATGTAGGTATTATCGATATCGGGGCGTTCTTCTCGGTCTACCTTAATGTTGATGAACGCCTCATTCATGAGTTGTGCCACCCCTTCATCCTCAAAACTTTCGTGAGCCATTACGTGGCACCAGTGGCAGGTGGCATAGCCAATCGAAAGAAATACCGGTTTATCTTCGGCTTTGGCTTTTACAAACGCTTCCTCACACCAGGGATACCAGTCGACGGGGTTGTCCTTATGCTGCAGCAGGTAGGGTGATTTTTCGGTAGCGAGATGGTTCATAGGTTCTCTTTAATTCAGTATTTCACTCAAAATATTGGTTCACTGTTAAGGAACCAAACAAACTGGCCGTGTATGCAGAGACTCGCTAAATTTTTTGAACACGAAGTGAAATTCCTGAAAGAGTTGTGCTGATCGCCCTATGGAGTACCCATGAAACTTTTTTGGGTCGAATGAAAGGTCTTGTGACCAAAGTTATATGACAGAGAATGTAGTAAAAGACTGCACTCATAGACTATTTTATATACAAATAATGTAGTTATTACAGATATATAGAAGAAAATTCAATAAAAACTGTAGCATTCTTTAGTTATGTGCATTATATTCATATGAGTCATGCCGACTAATCATTAAGAAAAGCAGTTCGGAACGGATTTTAGGGTTGGTAGAGTGGTGAATGGCCACGCTATAATAATACTATTTACTCATCTAAAATTGAGACGGCAATGCATGATAATACCAAATTCACAATAGGTATCTGTGAAGAGGTTATTGATTCTTAATGTGCAAGTTGTTTTTTCTTATGAAATCCAAACCAGGTTAAGTACATGCTATTTTATACACTGTTGAAATACTAAAATATTTTGTGCCATACATTAAATAGATAGAAGGAAAAAAAATTTTATGGATTTACGTATGCTTTTGATAAAGATAACGGTACTAACAGCGCTGCCTCTTTATGTTATATCATGCACGTATGACCCGCATCATCAATTTACCGCAAATCCATATAAAAATTTCGATGTGGAAACAGAAAGCGTTCATCAAACGCCGGGTTTGGCGTTGGCAGATTCCTCTTATTTTGACCAGGCATCTCGAATCCCGGGTGTCTTTATTACTGATAATGCTTTTGATTTAGCTCAGGTTCATCCTGATACATTATTCATTTATTCGCAATTGGATGAAAAAATCGTTCAAATAAACAGAGAGGGTACAACCTATTCCGGTACCGTGATCTCCGAATCTGGGGCGGGTCCTGATCAAATTCAAAATGGTACCAGACTCTACAGGATCGGTGATTCAATCTACTTAATACAAAGGCACCGAATTAGTACACTTTTCAGAAATGATAATAGTGAGCAATTTACACTCAGAGTAAAGAAGCAAATTCCGATCTATTTAAACTATTATTCAGAGTTTTCCGATGGTGATTCTTTACTAACAAACACATTTAGCTATGAAGGGAAAAAAACATTCCAAATAATTAGTATGGATTTTTCTGATTCATCTTCCGGTTTTGGTGGCCAAATCAAAAGTGAGAATCCAGACATTAGCAGGATTTTTAATTTCAATGTTGTCACGTCAAATGTAGATCAATCAATATATCTTCAGCCGTTTATCTCTTTGCCATATGTGGGGGTGTTTAGTGAGGATTTGAAGCTTACAAAAGTATATCACCTTACAGATTTTAAACCATCTATATTGGATGCTGAGAAATTTCAGAACGGTGAGATTGAGAGAATCGATACAGATCCGCATTCAATGTTTACAAATATAATACCGCTATCAGATGGAAGGACTTGGCTTATCAATGAAGACAGGTACTACGAAGAAGAAGAAGTGAGAGAATTTCAATCGCGAGAGCCACAGAGAGTGTATCACTACTACATAATATCTCCCAACTCCGAAATTGAGTATGTGGGGCAAAGTAAATATTACAGTGTACCCGTAAATGATAAATTATTTTTCTTAAAAGACGGGAGCATGTTCGTATCGAATCGCACGCTGAATCTTTAATTCAATGAGCCTGTATTGTGCAGAATTCTCATATCTAAAACTTGTGAACCAAACAAACTGGCTTAAAATAACCCCGAAAGCTTTCGGAATCGCACTTTATGCTTCATTCCAATTAAATGCATTTATAAGTAACAAACAAAAGTTGTCCTGATGTCATGATCTAACCCAGAAAAGAACACAATTTTATTAAAGTTGATAGTGGTATGAAAGATAGTATATCATTGATATTAATTGTTTCTCTTTTAATGCTTCTATCGTGTGGCGAAAAGGAGATGAGCTTGTTCATCCTGTCAGAAGGTTTATTTATTCAAAAAGGTGTCTTGCCGTACACTCCTATAGTAGTATTCTTGTCTACAGATGGATCTAAGATTTCATACACTGAATTTGATGAATTCTTAGATATTCCAACTGAAAGCCTGATAAATGACTAATGACTATGAATGATATTTTCCTGATTACAGTACTATTATTTTTTTTAACTGCATGCTCCGGCAGTACGGACACTGTACCTATTTCATTACACCCTTCACCAGAGTATATGCCCCATCCCGACGTTGAACCGGTGATGCTGGAGGTAGCTGAGGCAGGGGACTCTATCGAGCGCTTTTCTGACAATATCCGGCTTCTTTACCGAGTACTTCACGATGATTCTTTAATTGTTCAAAAAACAGAATTGAATGTATTAACCGGCGGTAATGTGGAGATCTCTTCTCTCAATGATTCCACTTTACTTATACTTGACAAAATGGTTGGACAATCGTATTCAAATGAGCAGCTTATCCAGTATAATATTAAGAACCGAACAGTTGAAATAGTGGCCGTTCAGGGAAGAGGTCCGGGCGATCTTTTTTTGTCAGAAGAGTTGGCAGCAGACCGGGATAAAGTCTACATCGCTATGCAGGGGTTTCAAATTTCAGTCTTCAATTGTGACGTACATCCATGCGAGCATGAAAAGGTAATTGAAACGAAATATAATCACTACTCTATAGCTCCTTATGGGGAGCAAATCTTCTTTTTAGGAATGGCGCCGTTTGGTTTGGAGCAGAGTTTGGACCTGTCTAAAACCAATCAGAATCTGATTTTTAAGATGGATGATGACGGGCGAATATTAGATTCGTTCTTCCCGGTCTATCAATTTAAATCACCAATTGTCAGAGGGAATTTAAATGAAGGAGGAATGGTCCGAAGATATCCACTGCATAATTCCACGATAGTGACGATGGAGTATTATCCGTTCATTTATGAATATGATGATAATGGAAATCTAAAAGCAAAATATCAAATCCCGGGATTTGTTCAGTCTTTTTATGAATATGATGAGAATACCAGAGGCTCAACGTTTTTAAACAGGGGAGACAATTCATCCATCATATTTACCAAAAAAATAAACAGCCATGAACTGTTAATCGGGTTAAAAGAGAGGCGAGATGCTGAGTGGATTTCCAGGGAAGAAGGGTTCAAGGGAGAAGAATGGGTCTCTTACTACATCTTTAATATTGAGAATAACCAGTTCTATCACATCGGTGATGATGCATTCGCGCAACCTTACAGCGGACAAAAAAAGATAATTCATGTTGTAGATCAGGGAGTCATCATAAATGAACTTGGAACGTTATACTTAATAAATAATTCTGATGCATAATAAGTTTATATCATTGTTAATTCTTGTTTCTCTTTCGATGCTTATTTCGTGTGGCGAAAAGAAACAACAGAGATCTGAAGTTGTTCATCCAGTTGAAGAGAGTATACCACACTCCGATGTAGCTTCTGATCAGCTCGAAGCACGTAATGCAGCTGATATATTATCTGAGCTCCCCAGGAACGTACAGCTTTTATATAAATTTTTGAATGATGAAACGTCACAATTCAACACGGTGGAGCTTAATATACTTACTACAAACAGGATAGACATTTCAACGCTGGGCGATTCAGGATTTCTAATCCTTGAAAAAGATCAAAATCGGCTGATCCAATACGACCTTACGAATGATGATTTCAACATTATTGCAGAACAAGGCAGGGGACCGGGAGATCTGTTTTTTTCGAAAGAGTTATCTGTATATAATGGTAAAGCGTTTATTGGTATGCAGGGAAGACAACTGTCGGTATTTAATTGTGAAAGTACTCTTTGTGAATATGAAAAAACCATGAACACTGATTATAACAACTATTCATTAGCTGTAACAGACAACCATCTGTACTTTTTAGGAATACCACAAATTAGAGGCGGTCAAAGCAGTTCAACCGGGAGTTCGGCACAGTTTATCGTTCACAAAGCAGATCGTGACGCCAGAATAGAGCGATCATTTTTACCAAATTACGACCACGAATCGCCGATATTACGAGATCGAATTATGTCAAGAGGCAGCGTAAGGGCATTCACTGATTATGATAAAACGATCGTAACTTTCGATCATTTTCCTTACCTATTTACTTATGATCATAATGGAGAGTTCATTTCAAAATTTGAGTTGCCTGATTTCATCCCCGCTAAAAATATCGAGTATAATAGTGCTACCGGGGGAATATTGAATACATGGAATGGAGACTATACATATCTTCAATATACGTCAACGATTCAGGGAAGGTGGTTGCTAAAGAGAATAGCAGAGTTCAGAAATGTGGAGTATTCAATGGAAAATGGAATAACCGGTGAAATGTGGTATTCCTACTATATTTTTGATGTAGAAGATGAGAAATTGTACAAAATTGGCGATGACAGATCAACTTCGTTTGGTGAATCCCGGCGACTATTTCTCGTTGATGGTGGCGTGATTTCGAGCAATAATGGCACCCTGCACTGGATTTGGGACTGAATTTGATAGTTGCTTTCATATCAATAACTAAAAATGGTAGATCTACACAACCTGGCAGAGTACGGAGCGAAGTGGAGTTCCTGCCAGAGTTGTGACTCTGTGCCAATGAATGCCTTTAAAGGTGATGAACATAATCTTCATGACTCTTTTCCACTGGATCCCCTTGGAGCAGGAGTTATTTGCGGTCACACTCTGAAAGATCGTTTTGCCTTATTCTAAATAATAATCACTTCCAAGTAACAACCTAAATTCTCTGTGGGCTTCTATAAAGTTATCTCTCCCTCCAAAGCGTTTTAGTAGGTTTTTACGTTCGATAAAGGTACTCTTCAAGTGTAGAAAATCCTTGAAGGATGAATAGGGATAATTTTTGTAAGTCTTGGTAATTTTGTGGTGGATAGGGTTTCTATGTATATAACAGACAACGTTTAGAAAATTATTCTCATCCACAATTCTTTTTCTTTTAAATGTGCTCTCGAAAAGTGTGCCGCTCCTGTTTTTTTTCAGATTAACGGATTTTGTATAGCTGTTGAAAAGGTGTGAGAATTGTGCAGAGGACTTAAATGGTTTTGCACTCTCATATTGATCTCCGTAAAACGTCCCTGTTGGATATATTTTCTTAAGTTTTTGAAATACGTTCTCTTGCTCTTTATATCCCCTGATTTTTACCAATAAATGAAAATGATTCTTTAATAGACACCAGCAATACGTTTCACAGACCATATAAAGGTAAAACTGATAGTTTTTAAGAAATGTGTAATAATCATTTTTTGAAAAAAAGACAGTTGAACGACCTGCTCCTCGATTATAAATATGGTAATAATTACCTTCTGTTAGAGTTTCCATATTTCAATTATGTTGATATTTATTAATCAATTGAATATAAATTTGAATTCCTTTCGATTAATGTCAATTAGATATTTCCGGTAATCTCATAACCAAATAACAAAACCCAAAACAACCTGTTAGAGTACGCAGCGGAGCGGAGTTCCTGCCAGAGTTGTGAGTCTGGAGTTCATTTATACACTTAGATAAATCATTCTGGATTCTCTTCATGACTCTTTCAGGAGCTCACGGTGTTCGCACTCTGAAAGGTCAAAAGGTCATTGGTTAAACAGCCTGATAGAGTTAGGCCACTTGCTCCATAAAAAAACTTACTGTTCAGGTAGCTGTGCCACAAAAAATGAACGATTCAACGGTGTTGGGAGCTCACTTGCTGCGCTGGATGCATCATTCCTGGTTGAAAACTGACCAATGGCAACCCGGTAATAGTTGATGCCATTGACAACTACACTCAAAACCGAAGTACGAAGCCCGGAACTCTTCAGCTCACCGGCTATTTGGTTTGCATCATTCTCAGATGCAAGAGAATGTACAATAATCGTATATGCTGAAGGCAGTTGAGGGTTCCAGGTTCCATTTGTGCCGTAGCTTCTTGCCGGTTCTGGTGTTTTCAAAAACTGATATCTGTTTTCTTGTTGTTCGACCCCGAAAAAGTTCTCATTTTCTGAAAAAGGAAATGGCAGGGAGGAGTATGAATAAAAACGACGGCTATTTTCCGTAGTTAATTCGTCCATTATTTGTGATGGATAATTGTATGAAACAGGCTCTGTTTTCTCAGGAGTGATGAGATTAAAGTCGGTTTCAGTATAGGTTTCAGGCTGAACCTGTGTTAATTCAGGCTGGGGTGGAGCCGGAGCATGAGATGATGATTTTCTGGAAAATGTAATTCGCAGTCCTGCAGAAAGTCCGCTCCAACGGCTGCTGGTTTGGGTAAAGTCGGTATCGATATAATCACTTATAAAACCCGAGTCGATAATGTTTTTATTTGAAAGATAGAGGCTATACTCGGTGAAAAGGCTCATTCCCGGAGTGATGTGAAAGCGAAGACCGCCCCCGGCGGTAACCACTGTACTATTCGAACGTGACGTTTCTGGAATAGACAATGACTCGTTATCATTTATGGCAGCTGAAAGGCTGTTTGCGTTAAATCCAAAGCCAAACTTTCCATACACGTTAAATGGATAGGGCCTGATTCCAAGATATCTCATGATGCTTAGTTCGGCTGAAACAGCAGAGCTGATAAACGAATTCGTAAACGTGAGATTTGGCCAGCCCGGATAGTTTGTCGCAACCGAAAACTCTCGGGTTGAAACGTCAACTCGGATCGACTCGTAGGGGCTAAAATTGTAAACAGCATGTACCTGGTAGTTCAGGCTGTTGTCTGAATTGAGTATAAACGGATCAATATCTTCAAGAAAAAAATCATTTGCTGATACAAGACTAGTGTGAGCTTGACTGGCTGAAATACCGAAACCAATTCCCTTTCCGGGGTTGCTCTGTGCATAAATAGTATTACAAGAAATCGGTACAAGAATAGAGATCAGAAAGCTGAAAACTTTAAAAGCATTCATTATGAAATAGCGTGTATCATTTTTAAATATCAATAATTTCCACTTTCTCCACATACACAATTTCACACGCTCCGTTACCGGTGTCGTTTCTTGTGAGGGAGGTTCTCCACCGCCAGCCGTCGGCCGCTTCAACATTCACCAGTTTCCCCGTAATGGTGACCGTTTCTCCGGGTTTGATCTGTTTGAGAAGGCTTTCAACCCGGTCGTTAGACGGGATCATGTGCATGTTGGCGCTGTGGGTTTCAATATCTTTGCGGGGAATGGGAAATCGGTCTGTTTTCCAGAAGTAGAAGCGGGCCGACTGACGAATATCGATCTTCTCAAGGTTAGTTTCGTCCGACATGGGCCCCCAGCCAAGGGTCAGATCCAACGGGGAGAGGTCCGATTCCCGTCCGCTTCGGTATCTCTGAGTGGAGAGAACCCGCGCCTCAATTTGAAAAGTCGCCATTGGGGTTAAAAAGAAGTCATCCACCATCATCATGCCGTTTTCATTCAGGTTTTCCTGAACCGGATCGTTGGGTGCCGTCATGCCGGGGCCAACGCTCACAAACGGATCATACCAGAACCAGAAAGCACTGGCACCGAGAAGCAGAACAGAAGCTATGATTGAAATGAGGGCCCGGTTTGTCATGAACTTGAGATGCTATGTTACTCTTTTTTACTGAGCTTTCGAAGCCGTTCACCATAATCCACCAGGAATCGATCGTACGGTTTATTAAGCAGCTCAGAGCTGATTAAAAAGTCGGCTGAGGAGCGGTTGCACGCCAGTGGTATGTTATAGACAATGGCAATACGCAGCAGAGCTTTCACGTCCACATCGTGGGGCTGAGCCTGCAGCGGGTCCCAGAAAAAGATAAGGATATCAAGATTTCCCTGGGCAATAGCCGCCCCAAGCTGCTGGTCGCCACCAAGCGGTCCGCTCATAAACCTGTGGACCGGAAGATCCAGTTTTTCGGAGATCAGCTTACCGGTGGTCCCTGTTCCGTATAGTTCATGTTCCGTGAGAATGTCGCGGTTGTAGTCGGCCCAATCAATCAGGTCCATTTTACGGTAGTCGTGGGCAACCAGCCCCACGCGCTTTTTGGGATTCATAGTGGCCGTTGAAGAGGCAATACTGGGATGAGGTTTTTTGGATGGTACAGGCATGTAGGTCGCTTTTGGGTGTCAGTTTTTCAGTGAAGCTATCTATTTAAGATAGACTTCTGCGGGTAAAAATCAGAACAAAAATAGCTGGGGCAGAAATGGCGTAAGTGCCAGTTATGATGTTTAATTATCTCACATCTCGCATCAAAGATCATAAACCACAAAATGGGGTGATGTACGATTCACGATGTGAGATATATTAATCCTAACCGATTCAGGTCAATCGCCAGAATCGTTTCCGTGCCAGGTATTGGACCTGTGGCTGCCATACCCGGGGCAGCATCCATCTACCACCCTCTATGTACCATCTACTAAAAAAGTATAACATTTACCCCTAACCATTAGGAAGTTTTAATATTTATTTCATAGTTTAGGAGAAAGAGATAAAGAAAACCACTATTCTGACAAGAAATGATTCGAGTAGCAGGTATTCATCAACGATCAAAAACAGAGACAACGACTATGAACACATTATTTACCCCTCCCCATTTAATACACAACATTTTTTGGTCCATTATCTGAATCTGTTGACGAAACAATTTGGAGTACATGGTAAACGCTTTAACTGTCAAACGAAAGAAATTAAAATGAAGAATACTTTATTCATACCAATACTAGTGCTCACATTCGTTACCATAACCGCTTGCTCCACAGACAGTCTGCCCGACTATACCCTTACAATCGAGATCATCCCGCAAGGTGCCGGAACCACAAACCCGCTTCCCGGTGGCTTTGATGAAGGGGCAAACCTGGAGCTGGAGGCGATTCCGGCAGAGAACTATCTGTTCGACCGGTGGGAGGGTGATTTGACCACGGAGTCTAATCCGGCAGATTTGACGATGAACAGCGACAAAGTAATTACTGCTGTTTTTAAACGAGCACCGCTCACCATGGGTGGGGACGGCTCACGGGCTAATCCCTACCAGGTGCATACCCTCGACGACCTGGCGGCCATCGGCCTGGAAGAGAACCTAGATAAGCATTTTATTCAGGTATCGGATATTGATGCTTCTAAAACTATAGATCCTGCAGAGGGCCAGCGGTTTATGGGAATTGGTGACGAAGAACTTCCTTTTACGGGTAGTTACGATGGCAACGGGTATACTATAAATAATATCGTATTAAACATTAGTACCGTTAAACTTTACAACGGGCTTTTTGGATATGTAAAAGAAGGAATACTTAGCAACGTTAGGATTGTAAACAACGTAGATCTTTCGAAAACAACCGATCTCTTTACCGTTGGGAAAGCACAAACTGAATCAAATGAATTTAATATCCTCACTAAGAATGATATACTGCAACGCTCTGCGCTTGGTTTCCTGGTAGGCTTTAACGATGGCGGCTACATCGATAATTGTTCAGTACAGGCAATCGTGGGTGGTGAGTCAAGAGCTGTAGGCGGCTTGGTTGGTATCAATACCGGAACCATTGAAAGCTCTGAATTTACAGGCATTGTATCCAGTCTGAATGTTGGCGCAGGGTTGGTTGGAATAAATACAGGAAGCATCGTTGATTCATCAACTGATGGGAGGGCATCCGGTCAAACTTCGGCTGGGCTTGTTGGCTATAATATGGATGGCGAAATTACGAACTCATTTACAACAGCCAATGTGCGTAGTGGTTTTACAGTAGGCGGATTAGTGGCCCATAATTCGGGACAAATTATCTCATCTTTTAGCAAAGAGAATAAGATTTTTGATTCCACAGGAGTGATAGGTGGGCTGGTTGGACAAAATGAAGGAGACATTGAAAACTCATACACACTAACGGATCTTAGTATATTTTTAGATCAAGTTTTAGACATTGTTTCCGGTGGGCTGGTTGGAGAGAACATGAGTGGCGGCAGCGTCACAAATTCCTTTAGCGCAGTGACATTTGATACTCCCGATGAAGGTACCATAGCGGGGTTCGTTGGTTCTAATGAGGGACTGCTGGTTAATTCCTACTGGGATACCGATTCCACCGGTAAAAACGATGGCGTGGGCGAAGGAAGCCCCAATGGCGCCACCGGCCTGACCACCGCCCAAATGAGCGGCCCCACTGCCGAGCAGAACATGCCGGAGTTTGATTGGGTAAATATCTGGCGAACCACCGAAAATGGCTACCCGGTGCTGCGGTGGGAAGAGGAGTGATGTTTTGATGTACGATTCACGATGTGGGATCTTTGATGTGTGATTTCACAGGTTTCAATTTATTATGAAATAAAAGAGATTCTATAATGCCAAAACGAAGTATTCCAAAACAAAGCCTGTTCTTATCAGTTCTGTTATCTGCCATATTCATTGCAACAACCAGCTGTTCTACAGACAGTGTGCCCGACTTGCCCGACTATACCCTTACAATAGAGATCACACCGCAAGGAGCCGGAACCACCGACCCGCTTCCCGGTGGATTTGATGAAGGGGCCAATCTGGAGCTGGAGGCCATCCCGGCCGAGAACTACCTGTTCGACCGCTGGGAAGGGGATCTGGCCACGGAGTCGAATCCGGCAGACCTGACGATGAACAGCGATAAGGTGATTACCGCTGTCTTTAAGCGGGCGCCGCTCACGTTAGGAGGAGACGGCTCGCAGGCCAACCCTTATCAGGTAAACACCCTTGACGACCTGATAGCCATCGGCCTGGAAGAGAACCTGGATAAGCACTACATTCAGGTTGCAGGCATCGATGCCTCTGCATCAGAGGAGCTGCAAAACGGCTCGGGTTTTAAATTCATCGGAGACGCCGAACACCCCTTTGCCGGTTCTTATGATGGAAACGGGTATTCCATCATGAATTTAAAAATCAATTTCAACAAATTTGATCAGCATAATGGCATGTTTGGGTATGTGAAAGAGGGTGTACTTGAAAACATCACGATTGACAATCGAGAACAGATAGCCAATGCAAATACTGGAACTTCAGAACTGTTTAGAAAAACTACCGCATCACTACGCGAAATATCAGGTATTCATAATAATGATATAGCCGACATGGATGGAGTGGGCGGACTTGCCGGAATGAATGACGGGGGCCTTGTACAAAACTGCCATTTTATAGGGGCAATAACTC
>CAZJBI010000016.1:41048-41672 GCA_964544445.1 uncultured Rhodohalobacter sp. | reverse complement strand
AAATAAGCGAATCCAATTAAAAACTCACGGATTCAGGAGGTTTTGCAAAGGGTTCAGAGAAATATTATTCGTTGCCTAACAAATAATTATACGACGCATTGCTTACGCCTTCATATGCCCGATAATATTTAAATTTTTTGAAAATGACGAATACTCATTGTTATTTTTAATTTTATTGGACAGTCTATTGAGATAAATGTCTGATAATAGCTTTTAAAAGGCATTATTTTTGTGCGTAGTATTGAGTCATTAGTACTTACTCATAGAGAACATGAACAAAAGAAAAAGCTGGAAGGCGATTGAGTTTCTGAGGGAGTCACACTGATAAAGGTTTTTTGTTGAGGCAGGTCTGTGGGGGATAAAAAAAACAGCCAGTCTCAACAATTTGCTCGCCTTTTCAGGAATCAACCTTTCCCGAAAACACACTTTGTTTGTACAAAAAGTTTGTACAGTATTTTTCAAATACTCCTCATACGACAAATAAGGCTAAATATAGACTCGGCTGGGGGTCGAGGGGTCGCAGGTTCAAATCCTGTCGTCCCGACGAATAACTAAGCCTTCATATAGCATTTATCGCTGTGTGAAGGCTTTTATTTTGTTGCTTAACTTTTATATCTGAACCTG
>CAZJBI010000016.1:0-40948 GCA_964544445.1 uncultured Rhodohalobacter sp. | reverse complement strand
TTCGAATTATTAATGTGAAACGATCCGAGCGTTGATGTTGCGGAGCAGTGCTCCGCGGTTCTCCCAAGGGGATCCCTTCGGGGAAATCCTGTCGTCCCGACAAAGATTAAGCCTTCATATAGCATTTATCGCTGTGTGAAGGCTTTTTTTGTTGCTAAAGCTTTATATCTGAACCTTTTCGAATTAATAATATTAACCGATCATAGCATTGATGTTGCAGAGCAGTGCTACGTTTTTTTAAGCCCCACCTAACCAACCAGGTATTGTACCCTGCTCTTTTGATGGCAGGCATCCTTTTAGTATTGACCCGAGCGTTGTTGTTCCGAAGCAGTGCTTCGGGATTCTCCCAAGGGGATCCCTTCGGGGAAATCCTGTCGTCCCGACAAAGACAAAGCCTTCATATAGCATTTATCGCTGTGTGAAGGCTTTTTTTGTTGCTTAACTTTTATATCTGAACCTGTTCGAATTATTAATGTGAAACGATCCGAGCGTTGATGTTGCGGAGCAGTGCTCCGTTATTTCAGACTCAACTTTACAATCAGGTATTGTACCCTATCCCTTTGATGACAAGCATGCTTTTAGATTTGACCCGAGCGTTGTTCTTCCGAAGCATTGCTTCGTTTTTTCAAACTCACCCAGATGTTCAGTTATGGTACTCAGTCTTTAAATGAAGCCGGTCTTAATTAAGAAAATCGCGCTTGTCTTAAATAGCAAAGTTCCTTATTTAAGTTTTTATCGTATTTCTTAAATAAGAATAGCGTTATTTAACTTTCTATGAAAAACTTTAAAGCAGGTATAAAAATCAATCAAGGTCATTACGAGAGCTTTGAACCCTCGCTGTTGCAAAGAGAATGGCGGCTGCATGATATGAAGATCATTGAGCTTTTAAGTAAAGCCGATCGACAACTCGGTCGCCTGGATATGTATTCAGAGTACATTCCCAACATCGATCTTTTTATCAGTATGCACGTGACAAAAGAGGCAACTCAAAGCTCGAAGATCGAAGGAACACAGACGCAGATTGAAGAGGCACTGATGGATAAGAAAAATGTACCGGCAGAGAAGCGTGACGACTGGGAAGAAGTCCAAAATTACATTGCCGCTATGAGTAGTGCCATTAAAGAGCTGGAAGAGCTCCCCTTCTCCTCAAGGCTTATTCGTAATACGCACAGAGTTCTTATGCAAGGGGTTCGAGGCGAGAAAAAGCAACCGGGAGAGTTTAGGAATAGTCAGAACTGGATTGGTGGGGCCACTATTTCTAAGGCAACTTTTATCCCTCCCATTCATGATAACATTCCGAAGCTTATGGGTGACTTGGAAAACTTTATGCATGACGAAAGTCTGCATTTACCCGACCTGATTAAGATTGCCATTATGCACTATCAGTTTGAAACGATTCACCCTTTTCTGGACGGAAATGGGCGCGTAGGCAGGCTAATGATCACATTGTTTCTCGTCAGCTGTGGTATTTTAAAACAGCCTGTTTTATACCTCTCGGATTACTTTGAGAAACATCGGGCAGACTACTATGACCATTTGATGAGAGTAAGACTGAATGATGACCTTTCGGGGTGGGTTGAGTTCTTTCTGAAAGGAGTGATAGAAACGGCCAAAAGCAGTATCCAAACCTTTGACGACATATTAAAACTGCAAAAAGAAGTGGATGCCATACTCCGATCCATGGGTGCAAGATCAGCCAATGCTCAGAAGGTAGTCAACCATTTGTATAAAAGACCCATCATCTCTGCAGAGCGGGCGAGCGAGGTGGCCGAAGTATCGATGCCTACAGCGTATAAATTGATCAATACCCTTGAAGAACACGGGATATTAAATGAGATAACGGGAGCAGAAAGAAACCGTCTCTATATATTTAAAGACTACTTAAACTTATTTAGATGATGACCGACGTCGGCCAAATTGAATGGTACACATAAAACCGAGGGGCAAAAAACTATATCATGACCGCTGTATTATGGCTACCACGGAAACCAGCATCGCGTTGGTAATGCCAGTCTAGAAGAAGAATATCGCAGTCCTTTTTAAAAAGTCAGAACTATGAAAATTCAGTCATAAATAAGGCTAACTATGAATTAGTGAAAGGTGCCGGATTCAGACCTAAGATCTCTATTCAAAGGCTTTATTGTTTTCACTTCTGTGTTAACGTTCCAAGCATTACTTTTCCAAAGCCGTGCTTTAGAATTGGAAAATTGAGCGTTCAAAAATACTACTTTAACTATTTACGCCTTTCTTGCCCCCTTGCCTTTAACCATTTGTAGGCACCAAACACCAGTAAAATGATATAATAGTACCATAATCCCATTATCATTAAACCGTAGATGGCTGCTGTGAGGAGATTCCCTTCTATTATATTGTAACGAAGCAACAGTGTTTGTAAACCAAACAAAATTGCAGGACCAATTATTACCACGAGCCATCTTTTTTTACCGTGATATATTCCGGCCAAAACCACAATAGCTATCACTCCAAACAGTGGTAAAAAGTACTCCAATAAAAGTATTAACCCCTCAAATTCCATGGCCATTCAACTTTTCTTGAATATACTGAACTGAATATTATTATATTTTTTTCAGTCTAAAAACTAAATAAATTTGCTTTCAATCATGCCATCATTCGATATCGTAAACGAGATTAACACCCAGGAAGTGGACAACGCAGTAAATAATACAACAAAAGAAGTGTCCACCCGATATGATTTTAAAGGCTTGCACACGGAAGTCGTTTTTCAAAAAAAGGAAAATCGTATCCATCTTGTGGCAGCAGAAAGTATGAAGCTTCAGGCTGTGAAAGATATGCTCATTAAGCACTTTATTAAGCGCGGCCTGGAGCCGAAAGCGCTTGAATATGGTCCTGAAGAGGGAACATCACAAGGTTATGTGAAGATGAATGTGACTATTAAGGAGGGAATTGACCGCGAAACGGCAAAAAAAATCGTGAAAGAGATCAAAAATCTTAAACTGAAAGTTCAGCCTGCTATACAGGATAACCAGGTGCGGGTTTCCGGTAAGAAAATTGATTATTTACAGGAGGTTATTCGACATCTAAAAACCAAAAGTTTCGGAATACCCCTCCAATTTGTAAATATGAAGTAGCAAGTTTGATCAAAATAAACTTCCCCTTCATACAGATAAAGAGATTGAAACCAATTATCTATCATCCTGTAAGGGGGAGGTCACTTTTGAATCCAATGCCAAAAAGTCGAAACTATTTGTTTAGCAGATCTTTGACGTAGTCGTTGTCGGGATCCATTTTATGCGCCTGCTCGTAGTACGTCTTCGCTTTTTCATCGTGGCCTCCTTTTTTCATTAAGTCGCCCATCAAAATCCAGTTCTCTACATCTCTCGGGTCTTGTCGAATTCTGTCGAGCAAATAGGTGATCGCTTCATGGCCACTGCCCGACATTAGTTTATACAGAACCAAATTTCTGTGAGCAGAGGGAAGGTCTTCCATATCAATTGCCTGCTCAAAATCTTTTTTAGCTTCATCCAGTTTGTCCTCATTGAGATACGCATACCCGCGCAGGTTAAACAGTCTGCCGGTGTCGTCGGTTAACTCTATGGCTTCATTCAGCGATTTAATACTGGCTTCCCACTGATTCAGTTTCTGCATTACTTCGGCTTCAAGGGTAAATCCTTCGGGAGCTTCCGGCCTCATTTCCTGGAGTCTTCGTGCAATATCCAGGCTTTTATCGAGATCTTTTTCGTGTAGAAGTTCATACCCTTCTTTATGTTTTTCTTCAAAACTCATGTTTTACTCTTCTCTTTTTTTTCTTTTTCTGTATCCGTTATATCTTCAAATTCTGCTTCTTCAATTTCTTCAATGCTGTGCTTTTTCTGCTCGGTATTATTACTAAATCCACCTTGCTCAAAATTTCCAAATCGAAATTTAAAATTGGGTTTTCTTTTTTTCTTTGGCCCCCTAATCAGGCGTACTACAATATAAATTACAAGAATAATAAAAAGTGTGCGTATCATACTTCATCCGGTATTATGTGGATATGTGTATTACTTCGAATTGGCTGATTAAATATTTGCTCTTCAATATACCTGAGATGCTCCGGATTGTTCACAAAATCAATTTTTGTTGCGTTAATAATAATCAGTGGTGATTTATTATAGTGGTAGAAAAATTGGTTGTAAGCATCACTTAGTTCCTGCAAGTATTCGGGTGTAATATGCCTTTCATAATCTCTACCCCTGCTATTGATGTTTTTCATCAATCGTTCTACACTACTTTGTAGATAGATAACAAGATCCGGTCTCGCAGAAATCCCGGTCATGATGCTATAAATATTATCGTAAAGAGCCAGCTCATCATCATCCAGATTCAGCCGGGCAAAAATGCGATCTTTCTCAAATATATAATCCGAAATAATACACTCATCAAAAAGATCGGGACTTGTCATGTTTTGCTGCTGTTTAAACCGGCTAGCAAGAAACGCCAACTGCGTTTGAAAAGCGTAACGTTTGCGGTTTTCGTAAAATTTTGGCAAAAATGGATTTTCTTCAAATTGCTCAAGCACCAGCCGGGCTCCATTTCGATCAGAAAGCAGCTCAGCAAGGGTCGTTTTACCTGCTCCAATAACCCCTTCAATCGCCACAAAATTTAGTTTATTCTGCATGTGATTGTCTTTTCTGTTTCTGCAGTAATCAAATAGTTACCACTTTAATTCTGTTTTTCTGATCTCCATTCCGGGTGCATTTTCAATGAGAGTACTCAGCAACGCACCGGTTTGTACGTCATCCCGGCCGGGATCAACCTCCTGCATCGGGTATAGTACAAATAATCGTTTTTTGTACTCCGGATGGGGAATGATAAGATTATCCAATTCAATCACCAAGTCTCCGTATGTGATTATATCGAGGTCTAAAATTCTTGGACTCCACCTCGCATGATCCTCTTCCCGGCCACAAGCAAGCTCATACTCTTTTAAACGCTTGAGTAATTCTTCTGGTGGCAGATCTGTTGTGATGAGAGCCGCAGCGTTATAAAAAGTATATTTAGCACCCCCAATCGGTTCAGACTCCCAAATAGATGATTTTTTTGGCCCAGTTTCTGAAAGCTGGTTTAAAAACTGACCCGCTTTTCTAATCATTTTATGCCGATCACCAAGGTTACTGCCAACTGCGATTATGGCCTTTTCCATGTCATCTCAATTTCTGCATAGCTTGATTCTACTTCTATAGGGGGTATCAATTTTCGAACGCGTACAATTAGGTTTTTTACCGATTTTGACTTTTCAAAAACAGATTCTCCAATACGGAAACAGAGCGTCTCAATCAGTAGTTCTGATGGGCCTGCAAATATATCTCGTGCGCAGGCTGCGGCTAGCTCATAATTAAACGTTTGGTCGAGATCGTTTTCCTGAATGGCTTTTTTAAACTTCCCTTCTGCAATAACATCAACCTCAAATGTATTCCCCTTTTCCCTCTCTTCTGGATAATATCCATGCTTTCCCGAAAAAGAGAGGCCTTTAATGGTAATTCTGTCCAAACTGTTGCTTTGATTCATGAGCACCAAAAATAAAGAGATCAGCGCTTACAAACGAATATTAATACTGAGAAACAGACATGGAAGTATTGGAACTCCCTTCTATAACGTGGCGACGTCTATTTTTTGTTCTAATTCTTTTAGTATTCGCTTGTGTCTCGGACTCGTTGACAGACGCTCTTCTACAGTGGAAATTGCATGAATGACCGTTGAGTGGTCTCTTCCTCCAAACTGTAAACCAATCGTTTTAAGGCTTGATTTGGTATATTTTTTTGCTAAAAACATTGCAATCTGTCTTGCCTCAACAATCTCCTGTTTTCGTGTTTTTTCACGGACTTTGTTGGTGTCGATTTCGAAATAACTACATACGTAATTTTGAATAAACTCAATTGAAATCTGCGTATGAGAACTCTTTACCATGTCCTTCAATACTGATTTAGCCATGGAAAGATCTATTTCATCCACATGCTTTAAAGATGCGGTTGCGAGGAGTTTTATAATCGCTCCTTCAAGATCACGCACATTCGACTTAAAATTGTATGCAATAAACTCTATAATTTCGGGATCGAGCGAAATACCGTTATCATTTGCTTTACGCTCCAATATAGCATAGCGCGTTTCATATTCCGGTATTTGCAGGTCGGCACTTAGTCCCCACCCAAATCTGGAAATCAGTCGTTCTTCGATATCCGGGATATCTTTAGGAGGTCGGTCGCTGCTTAGTATAATCTGTTTACCGTCCTGATGAAGCGCATTAAAAATGTGAAAGAATTCCTCCTGTGTCTTCTCCTTTCCACTAAAAAACTGGATGTCATCGACAATCAGCACGTCAATATTTTTGTAAAATAAGGAGAATTCACTTGCGCGGTTATTTCGTATGGCCTGAACAAATTCATTGGTAAAACTTTCGGAGGAAACGTAGAGCACTGCTTTTTCATCACCAAACTGGTGTTTAACACGGTTTCCGATGCTCTGTATCAAGTGTGTTTTACCAAGCCCGGTTCCGCCATAAACAAAAAGAGGATTGAATGAGTTGTTTCCCGGATTGTCGGAGATAGCCATGGCGGCTGAACGGGCAAGCCTGTTGCAGTCTCCTTCGATATAGCGATCGAAAACGTAATTGCTGTTCAGGTTCGAATCGATGTTGGTTTTACGAATTCCGGGTATAACAAACGGATTTTCAATTTTACCAGGCTGGTACTCCGTAAACGTATTCATCTCCTGGGGCTTTTGTGGAGGCATTGGCCTCTGCGGCAGCCTTACAGACCGGTTATCTTCAATACGATCAGACCGCTCAACCAAAACCGAGTATTCAAGCTTACCATCTTTGCCCATTACCTTTGCAATCGTTGAGCGAAGCATATTATAGTAGTGCTCCTCGAGCCACTCGTACCAAAACTGACTGGGTACTTGAATTGTAAGTGTATTATCACTCAGCTTAACCGGTTTAATCGGTTCAAACCAGGATTTATATTTCTGATAGCTGATATTATCCTGTATAATTTCCAAACACTCTTCCCAGGCAGTCTCAGCGCTTAATTTATTCAATGATCAAAGCCTCCCAAAGCACAGTTATGCGTTACCGTTACCAATTAGTTATCCACACGGCATTCAATAACCAGTATTAATTTTCATTCAAAATGAGAATTTCTAAGCCTCAAATCAAAAAAATATTTACTCATTTTTTGAAAGTTATCCACATTTATATAAACGTTATTACATCATGCGCACCAATGATTTAAGTATTTTATTATATAATTGTGAAATTTCCCTTGACACTACCAGCTTATCCCATAACAGTAATTTAATACACATAGCACGGGAGTTTATCTGAATAAAAAACTTTTCCACAAGTTATCCACATTTAAATGTAGATATATTTTGAGCCTCAGAAGCAAGGGCGTGAAGCTCAATAATTGATCACCTTTATTGGCTGGCAATCACAAATCGATCGTTTCCGTCAAGATCTTTCCTGAGTTCAGAATTCGCATAAAGTACCCTACTGAGCTCTAGTACATTTCCCGCTGTTTTGTCATTGCACTCTAAGTACAAAGATGCATTATTCTTGGCAGCGAAAGCAATGATATTTCGGTATAATTGAAGTGGTTTTGGATGGAATAGCGCCATCTCGGGCTCAAAATCAAGGACTTGGCTATGCATTTCGGCCTTCTCGTCGGGTAAAATATAGGGTGGATTGGATATAATAATATCCCAAGGTTTATCCAATAGGCCCGAATAATCTTCCAAACGATCAATATCAGCTTCAAAAAAGGGTATTTCCACGCTGTTTTTTTCTGCATTACGGGCTGCTACCGTTATTGCTTCATCAGAAATATCGCAGCCGTAGCAGTTCCACTTGGGATGTTCCAGTTTCAAAGCTATCGGTATACATCCACTGCCCGTGCCAATGTCCAGGATATTCAGAGATTCTGAAGCTCGATCGGATTCAAGAGTAAGCAGCAAATCCACCAGCTGTTCGGTTTCAATTCTGGGGATAAGAACCCCCGGCTCCACAAAAATGGAAGCATTCATAAAATCTGTGTGGCCAATAATATATTGGAGAGGTTCTCCACGCGCTCTTCTCTTCACAAGAGATCGTAGCTTATTTAGGTCCTCGCTGGATAGGGGTCTGTCAAACTGTAAGTAGAGATTGAGTCTTTTGGTACCCAGCACTTCCGCCAGCAGCCACTCAATGCTTTGGCGGGCGTCGGGGATATTTTTCTCTTGAAAATAACCGGTTGCCCACTCTATCATCGACAACACGGTCCAAACAGGTTCTTTACTACTCATTTCTACCTGTAAAAATTCAAACTAAGCACTATCACTGTCGGTCTCTGCTGGTTTTTCATCCTGCTCTTCCTGCAGCGAAAGTCCAAATCGTTTTGAATAGTCCATGATAAAATCAACTACGTCTGCTTCTATACTTTTCTCTTCAGACAAGGAGCTTCCCCTGAATCCCATTCTTCCACCGGATTTTTTCATTTCAATACGGTTAAACGTATTGTTACACTCGATGATGCAGGTTAAGGTTATGGTGGCATTTATCTGCTTCTCATACTGCTCAAATACAGCGACATATATTTTATCATCGCCGGTAGGTGCATCATAGGTATAAAGAAACTTGGGCTCGTTCTGCTCAAGAAGTTTTGCAGGCAATCTTCGTAATGTACTCGGAGGTCCGTAAACCAAATATTTTGTTACTGTACTCATAATACGTAAACCCTGTTAATTGAGTTAAATAATAAAGGGGTGAATTTCTGCCTGAATAAAAGCCAATTTGCAACAAAATTCAAATTCCACCCCAAAAGAAATCAGATATCACAAAAATACCTGCTATTTTATACGTTTGTAACGCAATGGATCGTTAATTTTTTTCGTTAACCAAGTGAACTTCAATTCAAACATCTCCAATGAGACGTCTTTTATCTCTTTTATTACTATTTTCCCTTACTCTTGCGACGCTGCTTGTCGGTAAGGTATCTGCTCAAACTCTTGAGCCTGAAGTTGAAAAATCCGTACGCACTATTACCACGCTAAGCGATAACTATGGCTCTGGCTTCGGATTCGACTTTATGATGAATAATTTCGGTTTTGGTTTTGGAGGTGAGCTTCGAAAGGTTGTTG
This sequence comes from uncultured Rhodohalobacter sp., assembly GCA_964544445.1. Taxonomy (GTDB): domain Bacteria; phylum Bacteroidota; class Rhodothermia; order Balneolales; family Balneolaceae; genus Rhodohalobacter. The sequence continues at coordinate 31,816 of CAZJBI010000016.1, read as the reverse complement.
GCACACAAACCGAATTTACAGCCTCTCTTAGAGCCACCGGCCTGAGAGATGCCAGTGAGCAGACATTCACAGATTTCTTTTTTGGTCAACAGGTCATTCCCAATAAATTTCAGCGCGCATTTTCTTTTCCTTTAATGTTTGGCATGCGCCAGCGTCTGTTCCCAAAATTCGTACAGGATAACTATCGCTTTTTTGCAAGTGCTTCTATGGGACCTTCCGTCGCCCTTTCTTACCCCTATTTCGACGACATCAACGACAATGGTTTCAGAGAGCAGTTCCAGAATTACTTTGAGCCCGTGAATGATATTTTTACAGGCATTGGCGAAGGCGACTGGCATTGGGGTGGTGCAGGTGAAGTGAAACTTGGTGTAGATATTGGGGATAATTTTACTCGGCTCAGCAGCGTGGAATTTGGGTACTTTTTCTACTATTACCCCGATGGCATTCAGATAATGATGCCAAACCAGCCCGAACTGCGTCAAAATGTACAGCCAGGCCAGGATCCTTTCATTGTAGATCAGAATGGTGAATTGGTGCTTGAACCGTTTTTTGAACCTCAGTCGTTTTTTGGTACTCCTCAAATCACCTTTACATTCGGCTGGCTCTGGTAAAAAAATTGCAAGCCTGCAGTTTACGATGGAAAGTAAATTGGGATAATTTCCTGCAGGCTTTCAACAACCCAATCGGGTTTATGCGGAGCTAATTCATCCCTGCTAAAACCACCTGTTGTTACGGCTACCGACCTTGCCCCAAAGTACTTTGCACTCCGAACATCATTAGGCGTATCGCCAATTATTACATACGACTCTCTTTCAGGTGACATACCGCTGTACTGTACATAATCGGTGTGAGCCGCCTCGGGGAGATGCTTGCGGTCTGCGTGTTCACATCCAAAACCTCCAAAAAAGAATGTATCCCCAAAACCTGCAGCTTCTACTTTTTTATGAGCCGCTTCTCTGAAATTCCCTGTGCACAAGCCTATTTCCAATCCTGAACCTGCAGCCGCATAAATAACCTCCGTCGCTCCATGGATCACCTCCACATGATCGGGTTGCAGCTCGTTCAACAAAGCAGTTAAATAGGAATGTTTAATTTCCTTAAACAGCTCGTCTCTTTTTTCAGGTTCGTCCGTTATCAGTCCGGTAATTTCGTTAAAAATATCTTTATCAGTGCGCCCTGCAAAAGACATTTCAGAAAGTTTGTATTGGGTAAAATCAAGATCCTTCATCACGTGATAAATCAGCTCTTTTGTAAAAGACTTTTTTACATGAAGAAGCGTCCCGTCAATATCAAATAAAAGTATAGGTTTCATCGGTTTTACTTTATGGTAACACGAATTAACGTTACATTACGGTAATGAACTTTTTAACAAAAAAACAAGATTATGAGTTTAATTGAAGACATTCATGCACGTCAAATACTCGATTCTCGTGGAAATCCCACTGTTGAGGTTGACGTTCTTTTAACCAGCGGTATTTCAGGGAGAGCCGCGGTTCCATCCGGAGCTTCTACCGGTGAACACGAAGCTGTAGAGCTTAGGGACGGAGATTCTGGATACTTTTTAGGGAAAAGCGTAAAAAAAGCAGTTGAAAATGTGAACGACACCATCGCAGACGAGCTGGTAGGCTACCCTGTACATCTGCAAACCGAGATCGACAGCTTGATGCTGCAACTCGATGGTACTCCCAATAAATCTAAACTGGGAGCAAATGCTATTTTGGGTGTTTCAATGGCTGTTGCAAAGGCTGCTGCTGCATCAACAGGAATGCCGCTCTGGAGATACCTCGGAGGAGTAAACGCAAAAGTTCTTCCCCTGCCGATGATGAATATTATAAACGGCGGCTCACATGCGGATAATAATGTAGATCCTCAGGAATTTATGATTATGCCTTCTGGGGCAAAAAACTACAGCCAGGCGGTACAAATGGGCGCCGAAATCTTCCATAATCTCAAAAAAGTGCTCGCATCAAAAGGGTACAGCACCGCCGTTGGTGATGAAGGAGGATTTGCTCCTAATTTAAAATCGAATGAAGAGGCTGTAGAAGTGATCCTTACCGCTATTGAAAAAGCAGGATACACTCCCGATGATGATGTGCTTATTGCACTTGATCCGGCGGCATCAGAATTTTACAATGCCGAAACCGGCCTTTATGAATTTAAATGGAGCGACGGTTCTACCCGTGATTCTGACGCAATGGCTGAGTACTGGGTTGAGTGGGCCGAAAAATATCCAATTATCTCCATCGAAGACGGCATGGACGAAAACGACTGGGACGGCTTTAAAGCACTCACCGACGCCATTGGGGATAAGGTACAGCTGGTAGGTGACGACCTGTTTGTAACCAACACCACGCGGCTTGCCGAAGGAATTAAAAGAGGCGTTGCCAACTCTATCCTGGTAAAAGTAAACCAGATTGGTACACTTACAGAAACGCTGGACGCCATCGAAATGGCTCACAAAAACGGCTATACCGCGGTAATTTCACACCGGTCAGGTGAAACGGAAGATACAACGATCGCTGATATCGCTGTTGCAACCAATGCGGGACAGATTAAAACAGGATCGATGAGCCGTACCGACCGTGTTGCCAAATACAATCAACTTCTCAGAATAGAAGAAGAGCTGGGCGACAGTGCGCTGTTTCTCGGCCGCGATGTGTTTGGACTTTAGTCTTTAGGTCCGTCAGATCTTAAAAAATTAACCACACACGAATTTTGGTGCATACAGTATCAAAAGGAGTGTGTGGTTTTTTATTTTGTGGTTACCAAGCTTATATGCGTCTGATCTCTAAAAAGTCTGAGATCAGACGTCATGTTTTGGCCGTTTAAATTTTATAGAGGGTATCATCATATGCAAATTACGTCGTTACATCTACAAGGGTATCGAAACCATGCCGATACAAGAGTGGAATTTGCGCCTCATGTAAACCTCATTACCGGTCCAAACGGCGCCGGCAAAACCAACCTGATTGATGCCATTCACTACCTCTGTATGTCGCGCAGTTTTGTATCGAGCAGCGATCAGTATATTGCTCATTTCGATCAAAAATATTTTATGATCAGTGGACAGTTCAAAGGAGCCATTCGGCCGGAATTTAAAATTGGATGTAGCTATTCCCGAGGCGAAGGCAAGAAAATTTTTGTAAACAATAGCCCGCTGGACCGCTTTTCAGATCTTATTGGACAGGTCCCCGTTGTAGTACTGAGTCCGCTAGATCTTAAATTAACAAGTGACGGGCCGGTTGAGCGTCGAAGTTTTCTGGATAGCATGATTAGCCAAATTTCGTCTGCATATTTAAGGCAGTTAATGGACTACAGAAAAATCAGAAAGCAGAGAAACAAATTATTGCAGGAGTATCGGGGCTCCTTGTCCTCGCTTAAAGCAATGCTTGAACCCTGGGACGTGCAGCTCTGCAAAACCGGGGCTGCTATCATTAAAAAGAGAGCGGATGTTTTGCAGCGGTTTCAGGACTATCTTCTTATGCAGTACCAAACCATCACGGGGCTGAAACTTAAACCATCACTAACTTACCAAACCATCACCGAGAACAGAGAATCTGAAGACGACATATTTAACGACTTTATGCAGCTTCTCGAAGAAAATTTTGAAAAAGAGGCTGAACGGGAACAGACCATAATTGGGCCACACCGAGATGAGATTGTATTTTTCCTGGACGATATGGAGCTCCGTAATTTTGGATCACAGGGACAGCATCGGCTATTTTCCATGTCGCTGAAGATGGCTCAGCTATTTTACTATTCCGACGAGCTTGACGATTTGCCCATTATGTTACTGGATGATCTTTTTGGTAATTTAGATCAGCAGAAGACCGATACCATAACTGAAACTTTAAATACACACGCCGGTCAAACATTTATCACGTCTGCATCAGATAAACCCTTTGACCAATCCTTTTTTGATGGCGTTGAAAATAACGCATGGTTTACCGTTCAAAACGGAATTGTAGAAACAAAATATTGATATGGCTTTTAGCAGATCTCCAAAATCGATGAATGAGCTTCTGAAGGAGTTTATGAAGCGAATACCACAAAAAGCGGAACTAAAAAGGGGAATGATCCTTCATATTTGGCCACAAATTGTTGGGAGCCGTATCCAGTCGGCAACGAAGGATCTTAAGTTCAGAGGGTCGACCTTGATTGTGACGGTCACGAGCGAAGCTTGGCGCCATGAAATACACGCAAATCGTTATTCGATTGCAAAAAAACTTAATGAAAAAGTTGACTCGGACATTGTAAAAGAAATTGTTGTGCGTACATGACCCAATAATGTATATATTTACAGGCAATGGAATTTCTATCATTCATATCGGAACGCGTAAAACAGTTTTTTAGCGGAAACGAAGACGATAAAAGTAACGAAACGGACTCTCCTGCATTTGAAAAAAAAGAGAAGGCAACCGCCTTTGGAATTGCGTTTTTAATTGCTTTAGGGCTTTGGATCGTTGTAAACCTGAATCGCGATTTCAATGTCACTCTGGAACTGCCAATTCAAATTACCGGAGTTTCAGACGATATGATAATCAGCAGCGATGTCCCCGATACCATTCTTGTTGGCGTTACCGGTGAAGGGTGGAACCTGATTTCTATTTATAATAATCCTCCAAGGGTTCTGTTAAATTCACAAACCAATAATGAAATAAATGTTGCTGATCAGATCCGAAATCAAACGACTGCCCTGAATGAACTAAACATTTTGCAGGTAGATCCTTCTTTTATTTCGATAGAGACGGAGCCAAAAGATGAGAAAATGGTTCCGCTTGTAAACAGAGTCGCCATAAATCCAAGGGAACAGTACGGAGTGATTGGAGAGGCCGTGTTAACTCCAGACAGCGTCCAGATAACAGGGGCCAGATCTATGCTTGAAACCATTTCGGTCTGGACAACACGAGAGCTGAGTTTAAACGACGTAAATGAAGATATTAATCGTGATATTCCGTTAACGACCGCTGAAAACGGGCTCATTATTGAACCGGTAACTGCCACTTTATCTGCAAGTATCGCAGAATTTACGGAGGCTGAAGTCCGGGTTCCCATCCGTACTCGAAATTTGCCCAGTGGTGAAGCCGTCACGTTTAATCCGTCTTTTGTTACCGTTCTTTTTGATGTACCCATCGAACAGTACTCCATGGTAGAGGGTACTCGACCCTTTATTGCCTATGTGGACTACAGTGTTCTTCAGCAGGATAACACAGGGCGAATATCCCCTAGCATTGAGGTGCAAGAGGTTGATTACAATCTTCGACTCCGCACATTTCAGCCTCCAAGGGTATCCTATTTTATGGTCGTTTCCGAGTAAGAAATTACGCCTTAGTGATTAGCTGCAAGCTCCTCTTCAAATGGCCTTAAGACATCACGTAGATCTGTGGCGTCCGGGTAAAGATCTATAATTTTCAATAACACTTCGTCTACCAAAACATCTGGGCATGAAGCACCGGATGTTAACGCAATTTTGAGAGGCTTCTCTCCCACTGGCAGCCAGTTGTCTGTTGTTTTCATCTCTTTATCCCACTGATTAAAGTGATTTATAGAGTGCTGATCTTCAAATTCTCCTGCATCCCGAATATGAAAAGTTGGGCAGTGCTGCTCTAAAATTTCCACAAGATGCATGGTGTTCGATGAGTTATATCCCCCTACCACAATTGCGAGGTCGGGCTTTTCTTCTGCAAGAGCATATGTTGCCGACTGATTTTCATTTGTAGCATAACATAGCGTATCAGATGTATCGGCAAAATGGTTGAGCACGTTTTCCTCTCCAAAACGCTCTGTGGCTGCCTTTTTCAGAATGTCCATCACTTCCTGGGTTTCTGTGGCCAACATCGTGGTTTGATTAATCACACCAAAAAACTCCATGTGCTTTATTGGATCAAAATCATCCGTGCTCTTGTGTCCGAAATATTTTTCGAAATCAGATTTTGGCCGTTTCTCCGTCATAATTTCAGCCAGTATTTTAGCTTCGTCCGGGTTCAATACAACTACCACCGGCGAATGATCTGCACTCTGCGAAAATGTAGCCCTGGTCTCTTCGTGCTCATGTTTACCGTGAACTACGAGGCTGTAGCCTTTCTTCCCAAGCTGATTTCCCCGCTTCCACACTTTCTCAACAAATGGACAAGTGGTATTGTACTGGTAAGGGTCGATTCCCTGCTTTTGAAGCTTCTCCTGAATCTCGATCGTTGTACCGAACGCCGGCACAATTACAATATCATCTTCCTGAAGCGTTTCAAGCGGAATCCTGGTACTTCCATCTGTATCAAAAAGAAATTTGACCCCACGCTTCAATAAATCTTCATTCACTGTTGGGTTATGAATCATTTCGCTTAACAGATAAATATTTTTCCCGGGGTTTTCCTCCACCGTGCGGTAGGCAATATCAATGGCATTTTCCACACCATAACAGAAACCAAAATGCCTGGGTATCAAAAAGGTTAACGACCCAAAATCCAATGACGTTGGAGCCAGGTCCTTTTTTCTAGGATCAGTAATTTTGTTAGCCTCTTTTACCTTTTTGATGACCGGTGATTGGTACATCGCCGGTATTTCAAACTCTTTCCGTGCCATAAATTGAATTCAATCTTTGTCAGATTAAAATGTAAATATAAGGAATGTTTGGAACTAACATAGGTGGGCGGCTGAAAATTCAATTGAATAAAGAATCAATCAATAAGATAAAAATCAAAAATAATGATGGTTCTTTATATAACAGATTTCTCCCGGAGCCCAATGGGTTCAGAAAGAAATCTTTTGTCTATGCAAGTACAATAAATAGTGTCAGATCAAAACACACCTTACAGACAGCCCCTCATTTTTATTGCTTTTATTTCTGTATACCTGCGTAAATTCACTTCGCAGAAATCTGGTCCATGCAGTTGAAGCATCTTCCTGGGAACTACTCCACCAGCTTCCGTTATTGCCACCACCAGAGAAAGCCCCACCAGAAGCCCGGGTACCTCCAAGAGAAGCTGAAAATCCATTGGTATCTCTCATTATTTCTCCAATTCCATCGCCTCTCCATTCAAGACTATTTGCTTCTTCCGGGGTCATTCCAAGTTCCATTTCAAGATTTTTCCAGTCATTGTCGGACGGGACTTTCCACCCTGCGATGCAAATTCCTTTACTATCGTTTACTGTAAACCAGTTGTAAAGTTTGCCGTTTATATCACTATTTAAATCATTATTGGCATAATATGCCCACCCTCCAACAGAAAGGGTGGCCCATTCATCATTTTCAGGAACGTTTGGTATCGATGTACCATCTCGATAAAATGTGGTTCTTAAATCTTCAGCCATCCAGCACTGATCTCCGATTTGGACAGTTTGATAGATATTCCCATCAGTATCTGTGATGCGATCACCACAATTTTCAAAAGCTTCAGGTTCTTCAATTGAAGTAGAGCTCTCTTGGCAGGAAACCAGCTGAATAACAACGATGAAAGATATAAACAAGCTTAGCAATGTATACTTTTTATTTGAGCACATATGATTTTGATTTTAATGGTTTTGAATAAAATTGTATGCACCCATCAAGTCGACTTAAAAACCTGTTTATTCTGCTCGCTGAGCCATATTTAATCATGCAACTTTTCATAATAAGAGGGCTCATTCACTCGATAAAAACCCATTTGAGCAGCCACATCATGAAAGGATGGGAATCTTTGGCTATTCCTTACAATATCCGCAGCTTATTCAACAAAACGGTTGATGGCTTTTCATTTCTCTTTACTGTCAGTTCCATACTTTACCTCTCTTGAAAGCTTTACTTTTTGATGTATACAATATGAGAGTAAGCAGAAGGTAATCCATCTGGTGTGTTATTAATTCAACCAGAAAGGAATTTTCAAAAGTAATTAATGAAGCAGAGTTTCTGTGAGTTTTTCCCGTAACGGACGTAAATCAGGGTAACTGCCGTCCGTGCCCGGCCCGCCATGCTGCCGGTTTGTGAGAAGTACATAGAGTCTGTCGGTATCCGGACTCACAACCAGGTTCGTGCCCGTAAAACCTGTATGTCCAAAGCTATTTTCGGGGAGGTTTTTCCCATGAATCCAGTTATTATTCGTTATCCACCCCAGCGACTGCCCGTTTTGATCAGGCGTGAGGAAAAGTTCAATGGTCTCAGGATTCATAATCTGCCTGCCATTATAGGTTCCGTTGTTGAGCAAAACTTGCAGAAGCGAATATATTTCTGATGTGTTGGAAAACAGGCCCGCATGACCGGCTACCCCTCCGTGGGTATACCACGCGTTTCCGTCATTCACCTCTCCCTTCAGCGTATACGTTCGCCAGCCACTCCAGGAGTCCGGATCGATATCAATGGTATAGCCAAAATCGTCATCGTGCACCATTTTCTTCTCAAATGGATTTCCATGAGACGTTGAAACGACATTTGGGAAACGAGAAATATCAGGGTTAAACAGCGTGGAATGAAGTCCCAATGGCCGATACACATCATCTTCCAAATACCGCTCCAGTGATTTTCCGGACAGCACTTCTACTAAATCACCCAACACCATAAACCCAAAATCACTATAGCTTCTGTCCTCTCCGGGTTTACTGTTCAATGGGTACTCAGATATCCATTCAAGTCGTTCTTGTGCCGATTTAGCCACATAGTACGACGGATGCCAGGGAATAAGTCCGGATGTATGGCGGAGAAGATGCTCAATCGTGATTTGATCTTTTCCTTCTGCTTTAAATTCCGGGATGTATTGGGCAACCGGATCATCAATATCATAAGCCCCTTCACTGTGAAGCGCCATCAGACCGTAGGTAGTAGCCAAAACCTTAGTAAGTGAAGCGAGGTCGAATAGGTGCTCTGTTGTCATCACATCCGGCACCGATATTTCTGAAAATGCAGAATCATAAAGAGTTGCATATCCATATGCTTTTTCGTGCAGAATGCTATCTGTTGAACCAACTAATAAAACCGCTCCGGTAAATATGGAATCATCCAAGGCTTTAGCAATCAACGCATCAGCTTTCTCAAAGGTCTGATGCTTTATTCCTTCATTTTTACTGCATGACAGTAGAAGAAAAAGGTTCCCAAGCAGAATGAAATGAAAGAATCGTTTTAAATACATTAGCAAATTGCCATCTTATTATAATTTTCAGCTAATGTAACCCAAATAGATGATAAAACGTAAGCTTCCGCCGTATATGCCGACCCATTAAATCGATTTAGTGTTGACTACTGCTTGGCTGTGTGTCTTTTGCTGCTGCCTGTTTCTAATCTAAATAACTTGTCTGTTAGTTTACCTTGAGACTTCTGAGGCGCATCGGCGGGCAAGAGGTTCACATAATCCCAGTGTACATTATGAACTCCATTATCTTCAGCAAATGTTGCCACACCCGCATAGCCACCCGTAAAAGAGTCATCCGAAAACCCAATGATATGTTCCTCATTTACGAAAATATCAAACCTTCCACCGTTAACATTTACTGTTACTACATTATAATTGCCCAAACCGGGAATTAACTGTTCAACCGGTACCCACGGCAGCAGATTTGATTCCGTACCTTCATCAATTTTCCATACGCTGCCAAATCCATCTTGTGTAATTGATATTTGGTAACCGCTAACGGGTGATTGGTACGACATAAATCCATCCGACCGTATAAAAATTGTCATAGAATTTTCAATTCCCTCTATAGATTCCAACCTGACTACACGGGTTTCTATTTTAAAATTGGTAAAATGCCTATTGAAGTAAGCACCACCCCAGGTATCATTACCGATTCCGCCGGAATCAAATTGCAAATTTCCATTCCCGACAGTAAATCTTGAATCGGAAAACAGCCAGTTATTTGCCACATCATTCTCAAAATCTTCTTCAAACCCGAATGAGAAGCTGGCGTTTATGACTTTTTCTTCATCCATAGAAATTATAACAGGATTATCATCACCATCCAGATCGCCACTCCATCTTTCAAATTCCCATTCATCATCAGGAGTAGCTACCAGCTCCACCATGGTTCCTGCTTCATAATCGGTTTTGGGTGTAACTACTGTTTCCGCAACAGTTCCATTTCCACTGGTTGAAACTGTAAGTGAGTATATAAGCTTTTCGAACAGAGCATTGATATTCATATCTTTACTCACGGTGAACGAAATCGGATTATTGTTACCGGTTAGATCACCATTCCACTCCTTAAATATCCAATTTTGATTCGCAGATGCAGATATCTGAACTTGTTCGCCAACTTCAAATTGTCCCGTTGAAGGGGATAAAGTACCGGCTTCTAACGGCGTGACAGTGGTATTCAGGGTATAAATTTCAATATCGTTATTGTCACTGCTTCCAGAACAGCCGGCAAACAGAATTGTAAAAATTAATACTAAGCTATAGTGTAATTTAAATGATTTCATGATATGGTCCATTGTTATCTAGTTTAGCCACACGACTGTAATTTCACTTTCTATTTAGTTATGCAACTAAGTGGCCGAAAACAGATCACTCTTTTGATTAAATACTCGGGGCTTAGAGTATTGCATTAACTATTTAAAAGACCCCATTGTGGCGAGCGTGGTCACAAATCTAATCTGTACACATTGCTGCTTCATCATTAAGCAGATTGATGATAAGTCGGCACCGTTCTTCGGTTTGTGTAAATAAATACCGTGCAGGGAATCCAAAAAAAATGCGTACCTTTACGGCTTACTTTATTGACGATCCCCATTTACCCGATCTGCAGATCTATTTTGCCTCTCTTTACAAGATGCACATCTGAATGTTTAAAAAAACGCGCGCAGACCGGGAAGTACCTCCAAAGATAACACAAGAGTGGAGCGATGCGCGTGGTGAACGGCAAAATCACACATTAATTCAATTTTTATATGAAAAATTCTTCTTTTTCAGAGCTGAGTATTAAGCCTGAACTTCTCAAAGCTGTAAATGATATGGGCTTTGAGGCTCCTACACCGATCCAATCTTCGTGCATCCCATCAATACTTTCCGGGAATGATGTTGTTGGCCAGGCTCAAACAGGAACCGGTAAAACGGCTGCATTCGGAATTCCGGCTCTGCAAATGGCCGACCGTGGCTCAAAAACTCCCAGCGTGCTCATTTTATGCCCTACCCGCGAACTGGCTATTCAGGTTACCGGCGAGCTCATAAAGCTTGCCAAACATACAACTGGTGTATTTACTGTTCCGGTCTATGGCGGTCAACCAATCAGCCGTCAGTTAAAAGCTCTGAAAAAGGGTGCTCAGATTGTTGTAGGCACTCCCGGCCGGGTAATTGACCACCTAAAGCGAGGCACGTTAAAATTGGGTGCACTTAAAATGGTCGTACTTGATGAGGCCGACGAAATGCTGAATATGGGATTCCGTGAAGATTTAGAAGAAATTTTGAGCTACAGTCAGGGGAAATCTCAAACTGTCATGTTCTCAGCCACAGTTCCAAAGGCGATCAAAAGTATTATGAATCGCTGGATGGATAACCCCGACATGATTAAAGTTGAGGGACGGGCTCAAACAGCAGAAGGTATTGACCAGTTTGTGATGGAAGTGAGAGATTCGATGCGAACAGAGGCTATTTCGAGAATTATGGATATGGGGAATTTCAGGCTTGGGCTCATCTTTTCGAATACCAAGCGCCAGTGCGATAACCTTGTACAGGAGTTTCAGTCCAGGGGATTCTCTGCTGATGCACTGCACGGCGACATGCGCCAAAATGTTCGTGATAAAGTGATGAACAAATTCCGGAATGGCACAATTGAGATGTTAATTGCCACCGACGTAGCTGCCCGTGGGCTTGATGTGGATGATATCGACGTTGTGTTTAACTACGATATTCCACAGGATCCTGAATATTATGTTCACAGAATTGGGCGTACAGGAAGAGCTGGAAAAACAGGTATGGCTATTACATTTTCTTCTGGCAGAAAGCGGAAGCAAATACGTTTTATTGAAAAAATAATCCGAACAAAGTTAAAACCTTTGCCGATGCCTTCGGTAAAAGAAGTGCAGATATCCAAAGTGGAAAGCAAACTCGATGAGGTATATGATGTATTGCAGCAGGGCGGTTTACGCGAATATATAGATCTTTTAGAACCGATTGCTGAAGATGGGTACTCGCCCATTGAGCTCGCTGCAGCGCTGCTCAAAATGAAGCTGGAAGCATAAAGCTCCATTTAATTTTCATGAAAATAAAAAGGGTGTCGAGTAATTAAATCGATACCCTTTTTTTGATATAGAAGATATTTTCAAAATGCCTAGTCAGCCGGCACAAAAAAGAGAGCGTTGGCTACCAACAGTTTTCCATTTTCCCAAAATCCCCTAAACAATGGATTGTCTATAAAATAGACTACTTGGCCACTTCCATGGCTCTGCACACCAAAGCTGAGCGTATGCTCCATGTTTTCTTTCGCATCTATACCGGCAAAGCCGCTTCTGTGCGCATTTTCCTGAACGCTGCCAACATTCCAGCCCGAATTGAGGTAGGCAAATGCAGACGCATCCGATTTAAGAGAAAAATATTCGTCAGGGTATCCAAAGCCCAGAGGATGAGTATTGTCAACGTCTACTTTGAAAATTGATCCCGGCGTTCGGCTGGTGACTGCCCTGCGGTCTCTTCCCTGGTAGGGTTGAAGCTGCTCCTCTATCGTTGGGGCATCCTCACTGCTTTCTGCCACTTTTCTCTGCAGCTGAAATCCATCTCTGCCTGCAATCATACCGTTTGTTCTGCCGAACGTAATCAGCGTTCCGCCATCACGCGTCCAGCCACTGATTTTTTCTATGGCTGAATCGTCCAGTACGTCTCTGTATGAACCGGATGGGAGTACTAAAACATCATAACCTGATAGATCTGTACGGTTCACATCATCTGCGTGGATAAGGGTTGCCTGATATCCCAGCTGCTGGTCGAAGTAGTGCCAGATTTCACCCGCATTTAGTGATGATGTACCTTCTCCCATCAAAACGGCTGCACTGGGTTTTCCAATAAAACGGATGTTCGAAGATCCAAAATCTGAACCGCTTTCAACGAATCCTGTTGTGCTTCCATAAAGAGAACGATTGTGGGTATCGGCTGCCTTCCGCACGATTTCATCAAACCGATTTCCCATTAAACGATTGTCTTTTCGGGTGATAACGAGCGAGCCAGCTGCATATTCACGGCCATCAATCACAAACGGGATTTCGCTAAAGCGTGCTTTCACTCCGTTCTCAGTAATCTCCGCCAAAAAACGGGCATCATGCATGCTGTTCCAGCTGGAAATATAGGCGTATGGCCGATTTGATCCCGATATTTCAGGGTTTAAAAACTCATCAGCTGACGCAGGTTCTGAAGGCTCAATGCGATTCTCAAGCGCATAGCCGGTTAGCCCAAATCGGTAGTGTGCTTCCCAAGAAGTGATATCGTAAGTGAGTGAATCGGCAAGTTCAGGATCAGGCTCAAACAGAACACGGACAAGATTACCTTGTGGCTGCTGAACGGAGATCAAAATATCATCTGCCTCAATAGAAACCCGTTGCGTTTCGCCTGTGCTGTAGTCGTAGCCATTCATTGAGCGAGACGACCTGGCACGACCATATTCAATCAGTTTGGTATCGAGGTCTGAAAGCAGATCATATAGCTTATCGGGATGGTTATCGGCCTTTACAACAAATGTTTTGTAAGTGCCATCAGGATTGTTTCTGGCTTTATCGAAGTAGTTCTTAAATTCATTTACCATCTGCTGCGAATTCATTGAGGCCGTTTCAACCGTAGAGATTCCAGTGGTGAAATGTTGCAGCGCCCTCTGCTTCAGCGTAAGAGTATCACCAATGGCGCGCTCAACCGCGAGTCCTGAAAGGCTGTGCCCGGGCATTTCGTACGTCATGCCAATAGCACCGTGAAACGTTGGCCAGGTGTCACCATAGCTGGGATAATACAGGTCGAACCGTTCTTTTGTGAAATAGAGCCAAAATGCTTCATCAAAATATTGGGTATGGTTTTCCCCAATCGCAGTTTGAAACTCTTTTTGCCAATCCGTTATCGCATTGTGATATGGCACGGCAGCTGGCGCAAAATAGTAGGGAGCATTGAAACCCTGTTCATGATAATCTACGTGAATGTGCGGAAACCACTGCTTATATATGCTGTATCTCTGCTGTGATTCAACCTGAGTTTGCCATGCCCAATCGCGGTTCAGATCGAACAGGTAGTGATTGGGACGCCCTCCCGGCCAGGGTTCGTGGTGCTCCCGTGCTTCCAGGGCCGGATTTACTTCTGCCCCTCTCATTTGCCGGTACCAATTTACGTATCGCTCACGGCCATCCGGGTTTACCATAGGGTCCATAATCACGACGGTGTTTTGGAGCCAGCCATCGGTTTCTGCACGTTCACTGCCAACCAGATCATAAATCGTGAGCAGCGCAGCCTCACTGCTTGAAGTTTCATTGCCGTGTATATTATAGCTCAGCCAAACAATTCCTTTTTGATTTTCCGTTGGTTCACCATCAAGCAGGCCGGTAAGTTTGAGGTTATTCGTCCTTATTTCTTCAATATTCTCATGATTTTCCGGGCTTGTAATCACCAGATATACGAGTTCCCGGTTTTCGTTAGTAAAACCATATTGTTCCAGGGTTACCTTGTCCGACTCTTCGGCAACATGGCGCATATAATCCATTACAAGATGGTGTGGGGTCCATCGTTCGCCAATTTCATAACCCAAAAATTCGGAAGGTGACTGTAGCTGAGCAGTGAGTAAATCAGATAAGGAGAGCAGCAGCAATATTGATAAAAGGGTAGTTCGTAAAGTGTTCATAGTTCATTTAAAATGTTTATACGGCCTGAGAAGTGCTAAACTTAACTAAAAGCAATAACTGCTAAAAGCCTGCTTTACATGTTGTACAACTTTTTATATTTGATAAAAAAAACCCTTCACCGAATAAACGGTAAAGGGTTATAAGTCAAGTAATTGTATCTGCGTGTTAATTGAGAGTGTAATCGAGCGTAATATCGCAGTCCAGTAATTTTGAGATGGGGCAACCTTCCTTAGCACCATTTGCAATTTTGTCAAACTCATCATCAGAAATATCCGGTACAGTTGCTTTTAAAGTAAGCTCACTCTTGGTTACGGCCCAGCCTTCACCATCTTTATCAAGGCTTACTTTTGCATCAGTATCCAGGGTGTCTGCAGTATAGCCGGCTTTACCTAATTCCACGCTCAGCGCCATTGCATAGCACCCTGCATGTGCGGCCGCAATCAATTCCTCGGGATTTGTGCCTTTTTTTCCGTCCTCATTTTCAAACCGAAGCTTGACGGAATACGGCTGTCCTGAAAAAGCCCCGCTTTGTGTTGTTAACTCACCAGAGCCTTCCATTCCAGAACCTTTCCAAACTGCTTTTGCTGATCTTTTCATAGATTTTAGTCTTTTTAGTTGAGATTAATGTGTAATTCATTGTCCTGTAATTAATAAAAGAGCATTCGATACTTTTCGTTCACCACGATGATCAAACTCAAGGTTATCGGATGGGTAGTTTACAATGTTATTTGCTGTTTTTCCCCGAATCCACATTGTAGTTGACCCACCACCGTCTAAGTTGAGTGCATAGGATGCTCCAAGCTTGCCCATCAATACCGCTGTTTCCTGAATCGTCATTCCATAGCCCTGAAAAGAACGGCCATCTACGGCAAGCAGCAACAGTCTCCTGTCATCGGTAATACCCACAGCCGTGCGTGGATGACGATTTTGGTTAAAAGAGTCGTTATTAAAGGATTGCAGGCTGTCGGCAAGAATCAGAAGCGGCCCGGAAGTTAATACATTTTTGTAAGGAGCTGCGGCCCAGCCATCTTTGGGTCGTGGTAAAATAACTGGCTTTTCTATCTCATTCCACGCCAGTCCCCCGTTCTCCGTGTAAAGCTGACGGCTTGGCGCTCCCTCCGCAATCACTTCGCCATTTACTCGCATAAACACTACTGAGCCTCCGGCCCTTGTATCAAAAAAGGACCCGTTGATGGCAATATCGGCTCCGGCTTGTTCAGCAAATGTGCTTGTGTGAGCCAGAGTATCTTGTACAAATCCAATTTGTAACTCTGCGTCCGTACTATCGAGCCAAACTTCCACTAAATTAATACTCTGTTTCGAATCATAAAGATCTTCACCCAGGTACGATTTCCAGTAAATACCTGGCTCAACCCGTTCGGTGTCCCAATCTATATCGTTATAAACCTGCTCTGGGCTCACGGGAGGCGGAGGAGGTGGAGGGAGCTGAGCCATCGCCGGCAGGGCCACTATACAGATCAGCATCAAAAGAAATAAAGATTTATCCAGACTCAAAGCAGAAGGGTTGATTAATCATATAGAATTGGTTGAAAAAATATACTTCCCGTTACTCTGAAATAAAAATTACGGGTTCGTGTTTTACAGGGAAATTACAAGAGTTGGCAATGAAGCATTTCTTGCCGGCTTGGTGATGGAGCTTTTGGGCAAGGCTTATATTTTCAGACTCCTTAATCTCCACTTTGGGATTTAATACCACAACTTCAAAATGACCGCTACCATTTTTCTTCTCACACATTGTGCCAACGGGTTCATCCCGATATGAAACGACCACAATATTATTTTCTGAACACAAATGAAGATACCATAACATATGGCAGGTTGAGAGAGATGCCAGAAATAGCTCTTCAGGATTATACCTGTCTCTATCCCCCATAAATGCTGGATCTGAACTTCCCTGAATAACCGGTTTATCTTGAGATTTTATCTGGTGAAATCTTCTGTATGATCGATAATTTTTTGTACCGGCACCGGAATTGCCCGTCCAGATAATTTCTGTTTTGTAGGTATGAATTTTCATAAACCAAATGTGTCTTTCGTTAATTTTCATGCAGTTTAACAAATTCATTTCATTTTTAAGCACCCATTAACCTATTTGGAAATACACTGTGGAATCAGATTGTTTCAATTCCAGCAGGATCATTTTCATACACCTGAATTTTTTTTGAGGATCAAAGTCGGCGGATTTGTTCTGTCAAAACTCTATTTCTATTCATCTTTTTACACACGATTTACTTTCACTAGCTGCCATTTACCAAAAAAATATCGGATCAAAGAGTAACCTTGACCAACATGTTGCGTAATGAAATGAAAGTTCTGACGATTAATTTTCAAAATAGCCGAGCAATGAAATCAAAAAAAGTTTTACTGTCACTGATCGTAATCATCGTAGCTGGTGGAGGTGTTTTTTACTACCTCAACGGCCAATCGCAAGAGGAGCAAAAAACCGATGATCCGCATGTTATTGCTGAAATTGGCACCGTTGTTGAAAAGGCCCTGGCCGTAGGTACCATTGAGCCGGAAAATGAAATTGAAATCAAGTCAAAAATTTCAGGTGTCGTGAAGCAAATTTTTGCACAGCCTGGAGACTACGTGAGAGAAGGTGACCCGTTAATAGAAGTGAAACCCGATCCCACACCTCTTGAGCTTGCAGAGGCTAAGCGAAGTCTTGAACGAACCGTTATTGAAAAAGAGAATCTTGCAACAGAACTGGAGAGGATGAAAACTCTTCGTGATAAAAACCTGATCTCACAGCAGGAATTTGACCGGATGCAGCAGCAGTTTAGAGATGTTGATGTACGAGAGCAAATCAGCCGCGAGCGTCTTCAGCTTTTGGAAACGGGCAGGATTATGATGGATGATACCGTCATTGAGTCTGTGATACGGTCGCCAATTGATGGGTTTATTCTTGAAAAAATGGTTGATGTAGGTGAGCCGGTCGTGCCCCTCACAACATACCAGGCAGGTACCGCTCTTATGAGTCTTGCGGGTATGGATCAGCTGCTTTTTAAAGGCACCGTTGATGAAATTGACGTAGGCAAAATGATTGAAGGAATGCCGGCTGAAATCAAAATTGGTGCTCTCCCGGGCCAATCCATAGAAGGCGAAGTATCCCGCATTTCCCTGAAAGCTATTCAGGAAGATAATGCTACCGTTTTTCCGGTTGAGATTCGAATAACAGATACTCGGGGAGTAACTCTTAGGGCAGGATATTCTGCCAATGCGGATATAATTATTGAGCGGGTTGAAAATGCTGTCACGATCCCTGAACGGGTGGTTGTTATGAGAGATGGGAAGTCGTTCATTGAAGTACCCGGAACTCAAGCCGGCGAGCGAATCGAGAAAGAGATAGAGCTCGGTCTCAGTGATGCCATAACCGTAGTTGTAAATGAAGGTGTAGAAGAGGGTGAAAAGATACTTGAACGTCCTTCAAAAGAGCTTACCATTCGATAATATAGACTAACGGATCGTTCCCAGGAAGGGGTTTATTTTATGACGTTTTTTAATCACATAACCGAGCTTTTCCGAAATCTGAACCAGCAGCGTTTGCGGAGTTTTCTCACAATTTTTGGAATTATGTGGGGGACAGCCACACTGATTCTTTTGCTCGCTTTTGGTATGGGATTTAGGGATCAAACCGTGCTGAATATGCGTGGGATGGGCGATCAGCTTGCAATTATGTTTCCGGGCCAAACCACCAAGGCCTTTGAGGGATATGGGATAGGGCGACCAATTCGTTTTAAAGAAGTTGATGCCAGGGTTTTGGAAGAACAGATTCCGGATATAGATGTGGCAACACCAGAGTATATGAGAAGTCTTCAGATTTCGAATGGTCAAAAACGAAGAAATTCTTCTATAGGTGGTGTTTATCCGGTCTATCAAGATTTACGCAATGTCTTTGAACAGCCAGGGGGCAGATGGATTAATCAAAGAGACATGGAGGAGCGTAGACGGGTTATCTTTTTGGGAAATAACCTTGCTGCAAACCTCTTCGAAGATGAAGATCCTGTTGGAAAGACCGTACTCGTGCGCGACACTCCATTCACCGTGATTGGCGTACTCCAGGAAAAAGTGCAAAATAGCTCCTACAATCAGCGAGATGAAGATCGTGCATTTATCCCAGCTTCGACATTCTCTATTATGATGGGCACTGATCAAGTTAACAATATTCTCTATACACCTATCAGTCCTGAATTATCTCTCCCCATCCAGGATCAGGTTTATGAGGTTATGGGCCAAAAACATCATTTTAACCCTGCTGACAAAGACGCGATTGGCCTCTGGGATACAAATGAATTCTGGTCGTTTATCAACGTGATGTTTCTGGGAATTAACGGGTTTTTAGGGCTCATTGGATTTTTTACACTTGCAGTTGGTGGTATTGGTGTAGCAAATATCATGTTTGTAGTGGTACAGGAGCGGATGAAAGAGATCGGCATTCGTCGTTCTGTAGGTGCCAGAAAGCATCATATTATGGGACAATTCTTTACCGAAACGTTCATGATTATTGGAATGGGAGCTGCCGCCGGTTACGGCATTGGGTGGCTGCTGGTACAGATGACTCAGAATCTTCCAATTAAAGAATTTGTAGGCGCACCCTACTTCTCACCAACAGTAGGACTTATTGCTTTTATAGTGCTTAGCATTGTTGGGTTTGCAGCGGGGCTTCTACCCGCATGGCGGGCTTCAAGGCTCGATATTGTAGAATGTCTTCGCAGATAATGCACAACTGAAATTCAATTTCTTAAATCAACCGATATGTGGAGCAATCTTTTCAGAGAATTTTTTAATGACCTGGGCAAACAAAAACTTCGCTCATTTTTAACCATCATTGCCATCGCCTGGGGCACTCTTTCTGTTGTTCTGCTCCTTGCTTTTGGCCGGGGCCTGGGCAACAGCATGATGGAGGGTATGCTGGGCGCAGGAAACCAGGTTCTGGTGATTTATGGTGGCCAAACAAGTGTAAACTACGAAGGTCTTGGCGTAGGACGTTCCATTCGATTTTCCGAGGAAGATGTTGATTTAATAAACCTAGCCGTTACCGGAATATCTGAACTGAGTCCACAGTATGGAACCTGGGGAGTTCGGCTTGAGCACGGAGATCAAATAACAACAACCTACATGGAAGGAGTAAATCCTGATTTTGAGATTATGAGAACCATGTACCCTGCTGCGGGGGGTCGCTTTATCAACGAAAAAGATATCGATGAACAGCGCCGAACACTTTTTCTGGGTGATGAAATTGCAAAAACACTTTTTCTTGATGAAGATCCTATTGGCAAACAGGTGAAGCTTAACAATATGCCATTTACAGTTGTGGGAGTGATGAAGCCCAAAATGCAAACATCTATGAACAACGGACCGGATGCACAAAGAGCCATAATTCCCTACACCACATTTAGAAATATTTATGGAAACAGAAATGTAGGTTCAATACTTGTTCGCCCTCAGGACCCGGCACTTCAGGAGGAGATCAAAACAAAAATTACCGCACTATTATCTTCAAAGTATAAATTTGATCCTGCCGATGAGCAAGCGATGCCTATTTGGGATTTTATTGAACAGGAAGAAATGAATCAGAAAGTATCTACGGGGCTCGAAATATTCCTTTTTACAATCGGGTTTTTTACGCTTATGATTGCCGGTGTTGGTGTCGCCAATATCATGTTTGTGGTTGTTAAGGAGCGCACAAAAGAAATTGGTGTTAAACTGGCTGTGGGTGCGAGAAAAATTCACATTATTTCTCAGTTTATTTTTGAATCACTTTTCATTTCTTTCCTCGGCGGAGGCCTTGGAATAGCTGTCTCCACGGCGATTGTTTACGGCGTTATTGCCATGGATATGACGACGGGTGCCGGTGAGTTTTTAGGAAAACCTCAGATTTCTCAGGTAGCGATGATTGTAACCATTTCTGTTTTGGCACTCATTGGCTTAATAGCCGGAATATTTCCTGCCATAAAAGCTTCGAAGGTGGATCCGGTTGAATCATTGCGGTACGAATAAGATGGGTGCTGCAATTTAAATCGTCGGTTCGGAAGTTTTGAAGACTGCCTATTTAATAAGAAGCATCTTTCTAATTTGAACAGTATTTCCCGCCTGCAGCCTATAGAAATATACCCCGCTGGCAAAATTTTCGGCATTAAACGAGACCGAATGGGTACCCTTCTGTTTCATCCCCTGGTCAAGATCTGCCACCTTTACCCCAGAAATATTATACACCGACAACTCCACGGGTGTATTATCAGCCAGGTGATACTCAATTGTGGTTATGGGATTAAAAGGGTTTGGGTAGTTTTGATCCAAAAAAGCCTTTTCACCGTTTAACAATTCTGAATCGAAAACAACGGCCCTTTGAAATATAACATCTGAATAATTATTGGCCTGTTTTTGTACTGTTTCAGATGCTGCAAATACAGTCCACTTTACGCGTAGCGTATCACCCTCTTCAATTGCATTTTCTGCCATTATCTGTTCAATCTCCGAAAACTTTAAAGAAGTTTTTGTGGTTTGAAGAGAATCTTTTGTCAAAAAGATATTCCCGGTATTTTCCGCATTCGCAAGTTCCCAGCGATACATGACTTCCAGCATTGATTCAGACTCTTCCCATTCAAAAACTATCTCGTTTTCGGGCTCGCCTTCAATCACAAAGCCTGCATTTGGAGCAGGAGAGAGCAGACTAAAATCTGATAACGACGCTTCAGAAAACTGGGGTACAGCCGTTTTAGGATATGTATACGCAGAATATTGGCTATTTCTTAATGCACGGATACGGTAGGTGTACTCTTTTTCCTGTACATTTCGATCTTCGAACTCCTTGTCAGCAGCCGGAACTTTCGCGACTTCATTATATACCAGGCCATCCTCTGATCGTTCAATAAGAATTGCGGTATCCAGAGGTGGCAATTGCGTCCAGGAAATGTTGAGCACTCCTTCTTTCTCGTTAGATAATTTAAAATCAAGAGGCATATCCGGTGGTGAGCCGAAGCGTATCCGCTCTTGCAGCTGCGCATCATATAGCGAAGATGGAAATGGTTGCAAACCGGTTCCTTCAATGTAGCCTTCCGGCTGATTAAAAAGACCATCTCCATTTACAATAGCCCTGTTACCAATACCATAATTTTGTGCACCCGGCGGTTTTTGAATAAAAATATAGTGGTCTTCCGCCTCTACATTCCACGCTGTTGAGTGAACTGCACCCCAGCCATGTGAAGATCCAAAATCTCCCCGATTATGAAGAGATAGAACATTGTAAAATTCGGGTGTAACAAAGGTGATTGAATCGAATAAGAGCCCCTGGCTCCATCGCTGGTGCCCCTCGGATGAGTTTAATGCCCCAAATGAACGGCTCTTGTGAAATACAATTCCAGATGTAACGCTTGTGCCATTAGAGACAAAATCCCTCCGTCCCGAAGATGATCGAACATTAGTAAACAAAATTTGGCTGGAAAAAGGCCCCACATCAAAATTGTACCGTTTTCCCGCATCAATCTTTGAATGTGGTTCCAGGGCACGTGAATCTTTAATAGTTACATTTTTGGCCGTGTGTGTGCTAAATCCAGATACAACAAAATGTAAAACCGTTACATCTCTGGCCCATGCATTTTCTACTCCTCTGAACAATACTCCGTTCTCTGCATGATTTTCGGAAAACTCACCACCCGTCTGAATCTCAATTCTAAGATTTTCTAAACCACTTTCAGTTACCAAATGCCTTCGGACAGGCTTATAAACAATCGGTTCAGATAATGTTGTATCAACGTGATTATAGACCGGTGCATCCATGGTTATTGTGCTGTCGTGCTTGGAAACCACTGTTCGGTTGTAAAACATATCCAGTAACCCGGGTTCCCATCGTGGATCTGATTCCGTATCACCCCCGTTCACAGAATCGAGCCACTGAGGTGTACTTATCAAGCGTAGAACAATGTTATCACCTACCTCAAACTTTTCGGGATCGTAAACCTGGAAAGATCGCGCACCCACGGGTAGATAGGGAGTTTTTAATGTCGTTACAGTATTTCTCTCTCTGCTAAACCAAGCGGCGCGATCGTCCCCAATTCGTAAAACATTCCCTGAAACCGTTTGTGCTACTTTTATGATTGTATTTGAAGATGGATTTTCATCATCGCCCGCTCCTCGAAGCACAACACCACTCTCTCTGATAAAAAGATTACCGTTTATCCAATACCTACCCGGCTTAAGCAAAATCGCTCCCCTGTGGCCATTGCTATCCATTTTCATTCTTGATACGCGATCAATTGCGTTCTGTATATGAGCCCTGTTATCTCCCTGAACTGGACCAATTTCAATTTTTACAGGAATACTTGGAATGCTTACTCCGCCACCTCTGTAACCGGCATAACTATAGTCTGGAACCCGATTATTTTCCTCATCTGAAAAATAGATCAGCCTGTCGCCGTCAAATGTCACTGCATATGGAGTATGCTGAGCTGTTACATCTGCAAATGTAAAGATCAATACAAGCATTACAATGGCAGTATGACAGGATAAGGTGGTCAAATCGGATGTTTATTAATAAAATACTGTTTCCGAGTAATATATCTTATATGGTGCTTAAATTATATCTGAATAATCCATCATGCATTATCAAAAAGTGGAGAGCTCAAGTATCTGTCTCCGCGATCGCAGGTGATACAGACAATCACACCGCTGTCCAGTTCTTCCGATAGTTTAAGAGCCGCCGTCAGGGCTCCGCCGCTGCTCATACCTGCAAAAATTCCCTCCTCTTTGGCCATTCTGCGAGCCATTTCAGTGGCTTCATCCTGGCTTACGTCAATAGTCCTGTCTACACGGTATGCTTCAAAGATCTTGGGCAGAAATGCGGGCGACCATCGTCGAATTCCCGGAATGGATGATCCTTCTGTGGGTTGCGTTCCAATAATTTGCACATCCGGATTTTGGGATTTCAAATAACGTGACACCCCCATAATCGTACCTGTAGTCCCCATAGCCGATACAAAATGTGTGATTTTTCCATCCGTATCGCGCCAGATCTCCGGACCTGTAGTCTTTTCATGCATTTTATAATTATCGGGATTGCCAAACTGGTTCAGCTGAAAATATCCGTGCTTTTCGGCCATCTCTTCGGCCAGTTCACGGGAATATTCAATCGTTTTTTCAGCCGGTGTAAGAATTACCTCTGCTCCGTATGCCTTCATCGATTTAATCCGTTCTTCGGTGGCATTTTCAGGCATCAGCAACTTCATTTGCAGACCTTTTATAGCAGCAATCATAGCCAGGGCAATCCCCGTATTTCCACTGGTCGCTTCTACAAGTGTATCACCTGGCTTGATGTCGCCGCGCTCCAAGGCTCCGTTTATCATTCCAAGGGCTGCGCGATCTTTCACGCTACCACCGGGATTTTGACCTTCAAGCTTACAGTAAATCGTTACGTCCTTATTTGTGGGAATCTTTTCCAGTTCAATGAGGGGAGTATTTCCAATTAATTCCTCTAAATTCATACGCTATACTTCAAATTTACAATTATCTGTACGTGATGGTATCTGTTTCACCACTTGTGTTGGTCATTTTTGCCTGATAGTAAATCTTTGAACCGGGAGGTACACTTTTAGTCAGCCAAACATTGCCGCCTATTATGCTTCCTTTTCCAATAATGGTTTGTCCACCAAGAATGGTTGCCCCGGCGTACAACACTACACGATCTTCAATGGTTGGATGACGCTTCACTCTTGCATCCTCCTTCTTTACACTGAGTCCGCCCAGCGTTACGCCCTGATATATCTTCACGTGTGAACCGATCACGGTGGTTTCCCCAATAACGACTCCCGTACCGTGATCAATACAAAAATGATCCCCGATCTGTGCCCCCGGGTGAATATCAATGCCGGTTTGCCGGTGCGCATATTCCGATATTATCCTGGGAATAAGATTCACTCCGAGTTTTAACAACTCGTGAGCCACTCGATGGGCCGCAATCGCATAAAAACCAGGATAAGTCCGAATGACTTCGGCTCTGCTTTTCGCTGCCGGATCTCCCCTGTAAATAGCGTCCACATCCTGTATCAGCATTTTTCTGATAACTGGAAGAGTCTCAAATAAAGTATCCTCCAGACCGGAAATGCTGCTATTCACACACTCTTTATTGTGATCTAGAAGGGTTCGAAGGTCTTGCTTACAAACATTGATCTGCTTTTGAATCTCATTCTCTTCTGGAAATCTATTAAACGCAAATTCCGGAAATAACAGCCCCAGTAGATCTTCAAAAAAGGTAATGACCTGTTCCGGTGGTGGACAACTCGAAGCGTCATGATGTGCTCTGGCAAGTTCCTTAATAAATGATTCGGGCAGGTTCAAAGCTTATGTCCATTTTATAGATTCTTGTATGTTTTGTTCACCAACAATCAATATAAGCAGAACGATTTAAAGGTGAAGGAATTCTGAACTTGCAATCTAAGGTTGCACTCAGAACAAAAATCAGTTTTGGCAGGTAGGTGTACTTTATAAATAGAAACGCCCAGATTGTGAGTGCACTGAAAAATTATCCCTTAGATGGCCTGTATTTTAAAAATCGGGTAAATCAAATACATAAATGTTCTGCATATCTAAAACCGAATACGCATAGATTTTGCCATGTTTTTCGGATACTGTAAAGTTGTGGATGGGTCTGTCAAATTTTGCGCGATGAATTTGGTTACCACTCCAATCCCATATCTCAAAAGTTGTTTTAAAGGTTTCAATATTTTCATTAATTGTCTGCTCATATTCGAACATACCCATAAAATACAAATAGCTGTTTGTCGGTTTTTTAAGTGATCTATATTGATATTTTTGTAACTCAGCCGATCGAGGAGTTTCAGAATCCTTTACTGTGATTTCACTTTGCAGGTTTCCTTTGTTATCGAAAATCTTGATTCTGTTTTTATATAAATATGATGCTGCGATTTTGCTGCCATCATTTGATGCCCCGGTCGTTTTCAAATATTCATAGAGTTTGTCAAACCCGGTGAGCTGTGTCTCTGGAAATTGGCCGAAATAGAAAAGCGGCTGATCTACATTTGGCTCCAAAGCAATGAATTCGAACGAATCATTCTCAAATGAAGCCCCATTTTCAGCTATAAATAGATCTTCTTGTACTTTAGTAATCCCGGTTAACGTATTAGTTTGACCGTCAAAACTTAAAGATGATTCTTCAAGAAGTACCAGTGATGTGTCGTTTACTTCATACTCCCTGAGTGTACGAGTGCCAAACTCATAGAAAATGATACTATCCCCTTCTGTATTTATTTCATTTAATGGAATAAACTCAAATTCATTGGGACCCCGTCCCTGCATGCCCCAGGAATATAGGTAATCCATTTCGGGCAATTTAAACACCTTAATAAACCCATCCGACTCAGAGTCACTGAGTACTAAATATTCGTCTGCAACATTAATTATGTCAGCCAGATTGAGCAGAGACACACTGTCATAAGAAACTATTTTAGATTTAAGATCTGTAGCATAATCTATTGACTGGACTATTTCATCTTTTTCACTTAAAGAACAAGATATTAATACCAAACATGATAAAACCAATAAATTACCTTTTAATAATTTCATTTCTTCAGATATCTGATATTAGCAGAGAAAAAAGGTTTTTTCCTCATTTCTCTGCAGTTTAATATTCAGTCACCACATTTCGAAGTACCACCAAATCCAGTCTGCTGAATTTTACACCCACATCCATCACAGGTTGTTCTATAAAGGCATTGAGCCGTAGCGCCGCACTCTGTAGAAATAATACAAGAAACAGAATCGCATGTACTGTCATCGCCACCCTCATGTCCTGGAACTTGGAATGCTTTCGCATCATTGAAAGCACTTATTTGAATGCTCTTCTCACAAGTTTCCTGGTTCACCTCTGCATTTTCTATGAGAACTGTCTCTGAAAGACTTTCAGTCTCACTATAAACTGTAAATTCTATGGATAGCAGCAAAACTGTTGCAAAAACAAAGATACTTGCTGTAATTATTTTTTTTGACATAGCTTATGAATTAATTGAAGTTTGCACACCTCAAAAAAAAATAGACACATACAAATAAATTTACTTCATAAGGTAGAGCATCTGTCAAATTTTGTCACTTTCCGATACAAAATCTTGAAAATATTGAATCTAAGATATGTTCGTTCGTAATCTCGCCGGTAATAGCTCCCAGCTCTTTCAGGGCTGAGCGGAGGTCGATCGAAAGAAAGTCGCCGGTCATACCCTGGTCAAGTGCAGTAATGGCCCGCTGCACGTTTTCGCGCGCTTTTTGAAGGGCGTCGCGGTGGCGCGACGACGTCACCAGCAGGCTGGAGGTGTCATAGTCTTTGTTTTCAAGTGCGCGCTGTTTCATCAGGTTTTTTAACGCATCAATATTCTGCTGTTCCAGGGCTGATATTTTTAAATCGTAATTGATTCGCTCTTCTCTGTTTGTTTTTTCTTTATCTAATTTTGTACCAACCAATAAAAACGGGGTTTCTGCAGCTCGTTTTTGAAATTCACCTACTTCTGCACGCTCATCAGCGCCCATTGGTTTTGAGAGATCTTTGAGATAAACAACAAGGTCGGCCTGCTCAAACGCTTTCTGCGAACGCTTCACACCCTCCGCTTCAATGATATCTTCGGTATCGCGAAGTCCCGCTGTGTCAATCAGTTTAAAAAGAAGTCCGTCGTAGCTCCAGTCGGCGTCAATTGTATCACGCGTAGTGCCGGCAATTTCTGTCACAATCGCGCGGTCTCTTCCAACCAGGGTGTTCAGCAGCGTAGACTTACCGGCATTTGGCCGGCCTATAAACACCGTTTTTACACCATCCTTTACCAGCCTGCCGGTTTCGTAGGTGTCGAGCAGCCGGGCAATCTCAGCATCCACTTCTTCAAGTAATTTCCGAAGCTGTTCTTTGTTGGCAAACTCCACATCCTCTTCCACAAAATCGAGCTCCAGCTCCACCATAGCGGTCGCGTCAATAATCTGCTGACGAAACTGTTTTATGTGCTCCCCAAGTTTTCCCTCTAACTGTTGATGAGCGGCATCGACTGCTTTTATGCTTTTGGCGTGAATCAGATCAGCCACTGCCTCAGCCTGATCCAAATCCAATTTCCCGTTCAAAAAAGCGCGCTGTGTAAACTCACCCGGTTCAGCAGATCTTATTCCCTGCAATAAGACCGTTTCCAGCACGGCCTGGGTAACTAAAACTCCACCATGGCAGGAAATTTCCACGGTATCTTCGCCGGTGTATGATTTTGGAGAACGAAAAACTGTTGCCAAAACCTCATCCACCACTCGCCCATCTTTTTTGATGATTTTTCCGAAATGAACCGTGTGCGTATCGGCAGAAGAGATATCTTTCCCCTTAAAACAGCGCTGTACTTTTTTTATAGCATCCCGGCCCGATACACGAATTACGGCAATTCCCCCCTCTCCAACAGGAGTTGCGATAGCTGCAATGGGTGGTTGTTGCTCAATTTTACTCAAACTACTATCCCTGATTTTCCTTCGTAATACGACCCAATTAATGTAATAAATTGATCCCTGAATGTAACCTGATCAGGGAATCAAATAGATCAACCCAAAAATAGTGGGGGATTTAATCGATTAATGCTTTTTTAATGGTCTTACGGCGTTTTTTCGAAATCCCGATCACAACGGCAGGCACCACAAACAGGGTAAGAATTGTTGCAAATGCAAGCCCTCCGATTACCGAGCGAGCCAGCGGACTCCATGTTTCTGAGCCGGCTCCAAACTCAAGCGCGAGAGGAATCATAGAACAAATAGTTGTTAATGCCGTGAGCAAAATCGGCCGCATTCTACGCTTACAGGCCAGTAAAAACTGATCGGCATAATCGATTTGATCTTCCTTACCCTTGGTATTCATATGTATAAAGTCGAGCAGTACAATTCCGTTGTTCACAACAATTCCTATCAAGATAACAATACCGATATAGGCAGGAACACTAAGCGGTGTGGAGGTGATTGTAAGAAATACGAGTGACCCAAAAAACGCAAGCGGCACCGAAAACATAACGATAAACGGATCTCGCAGGTTTTCAAACAACGACGCCATCACCATGTAGGTAAGGATGAGGGCCATCAGCAGGGCAATGATTATTTCCCCGGCACTTTGCTGTTGTGAAAAGATAGATCCGGTAAATTCATATCGGTAGCCATCCGGCAGAATCACTTCATTATCGAAAACACTTATTACCCGTTCCCTGTATTCCTCAAGATCACCGCGTACCATTACCATCACATCAAGCAGGGTTTCCCTGTCGCGCCGGGTAATTGTGCTCAACCCCTCTTCAACCCGAAATTCACCCAGTCCTGTTACAGGAATTCGCTGATCTTCCACTTGAGCCAGTTCCATATTGAACAAGTCGGTGCGGTCCTGAAACTGCTCACGAACATTTCGTACCTGGATAGGAATTTCACGACCTTCGTCCCGGAAAAACCCGGCTCGGGTGCCCCTGGCCTGTGTACCCAGCTCGGATGCAATTGCCGTAGATGAAACCCCAGTTCTTGTAATGCGATTTCGGTCCAGGTCGTATACCAATTCAGGAGCTGGTCTAGATCGCATATTACTTACCGACATTACATTTGGGTCACCACTGAGAGCATTTTCGATTTCGAGGGTTATTCGCTGAAGAACTTCCACATCGGGACCAATAAGGCTTATTCTGATACCCCGCCCGGAAAAACCGCGGCCGGTGGGAATACCGCCGCTACCGCCAAGATTAGCTATTTCTACATTTACTTCATCATCTTTAATAAGATTCTGCAGTCGTGAAGCAATTTCCGTCGTTGTTTCTTCACGTTCATACTCTTCAACAAGAGTTATGCTTAGAGTGCCTCCGTTTTCAATGGTGCTCCAGCCGCGCCGCCCAATATTATTAATAACTGTTTTTACATCCGGATCATCCAGCAGCTGCTCAGTGTAATCACGCATTTCGGTGGCGGTTGTAGCCAATTTGGTCCCTGCAGGCAGCTCAATTCTCAAATCAAACTGGCCTTCATCCGTTTCGGGGAAGAACTCTTTTTGAATATTCCCAAACAGAAAATATGCACCGGTGATAATCCCGACAACGCCAATTCCTACTATGTATTTGCGGCTTAAAATCCACTCGAGAGCCGCAACATAGTTATTTTCGAGTGATTTAATAGCGTTCAGCATTACGCTTTTCTTTGCAAACTCTTCGCGATTAAGAAGGAGGGATGCAAGAACAGGAATTAGAACGATGGAGGCGATAAATGAAAAACCGATGGAGATAGAAATTGTTAAAGCCAAATCTTTAGCTACGGTTCCCTGGAAGCCTGTTAGACCCATAATGGGAATAAAAACAGCGATTGTTGTAAGAGTTGATCCCAACAGAGCACCGCCAACCTCATTAGTTCCCGACAGTGCTGCCTCAAACCTCGACTTTCCCCGTTCGAGCTGAATAGCAATACTTTCGGATACTACAATAGAGTTGTCTACCAGCAGGCCAATAGCCAGCGCCAGTCCGGTAATTGAAATGATGTTCAGCGTAATATCCAGTGCATACATGGCTGCAAATGTCGCAGTTAGCGAAACCGGAATACTCATAGCCACAACAAAAGCAATTCTCCAGCCGCCCATAAAGATGAGCAGGATAATAATCACAACCACCAGCGCAATCAAAGCAGATTGAGCCAGGTTTGATATCGAATCCTCAATAAATTCTCCCTCATTATTGAGAACCTGCATACTAACACTTGCCGGGAGGTTTGGCATAAATTCGTCCATCGTCAACTGAACAGCCTCCGTCACTTCCAGCGTATTCGCATCAGACTGCTTTTGTACATCTACGGTAACGCTGTTTTTGCCATTGATCTCGACAATATTGGTAATCTCCTCAAAATCATCCCGAACAATTGCCACGTCACGCACCCGAACGGGCATACCTTCGTTTGTTGAAATGATAGTTTGTGCGATCTCATCCACGTCTACATACATCGACTGAGCACGAATACTGTAGCTAATTCTGTTGGCTACGAGACTGCCAACAGGCTGCTGAATATTGTTACTCCTGATAGCACTTACTACCTGCCCCGGAAGCAGATTATGCAGCGCCATCTTTTCGGGAATTAAATCCACATAAATATTGCGGTCCAGGCCTCCACGTGTATCCGCTGAGGCTACGCCGGGAATGCGTTCAAACCTTGGCTCAATAAATTCGGTGGAAAGCTGGCGAAGTTCATCCAGTCCCAGCACGTCCGACTCTACGCTGAGACGCATCACCGGTGCACGATCCGGATCAAATTGAAAAATAATCGGCTCGCTGGCCTCTTCCGGGAGTTCGTTTCGGATGCGCTCTACGGCCTCGCGCACCTTCTGTTCAGTAATCATGATGTCGGTTCCCGGCTGAAGGCGTAAAATCATAAAGGCTCCTCCCCGGCGTACGTTCGAATCGAGTGATTCTACTCCCTCAACTCCCATTACCACGGCTTCTATGGGCTCTACAACGAGACGAAGCATGTCGTCCGGAGCTACGTTTGAATAATTCACCGATACGCCCATAACCGGGATGTTAAAACTGGGGTAGAGCGTTACTTTAAGATTCGATAGTGAAAACACACCAAATCCAATCACAAGAAGCGACATCATGATCGCGGTGACCGGCCGTTTTAGAATACGCTCTGTAATTTTAATTTTTCTCATATTGGCGGTGTATTAACAATTCAACATCAGCAGTTTAACAATTAGTCATTCCTTAGAGGGTCTTCTTTATGTACAGAATCAAATCCGGCTTTCTCTACAAACGAATTTATTACGTAATACATACATGGAACTGCAAAAAGCATCAATAAGGTCGACATAAACAGCCCACCGATTACAGCACGCGCCATTGGGCTCCATGTTTCTGCTCCGGCTCCAAGCTGAAGCGCCAGTGGCACCATTGCCAGAATTGTAGTCAGTGCCGTCATTAAGATAGGTCTCAGCCTTCGGCTTGCACCGTTCACAATAGCATCGAATCGGGATTGTCCCCTCGACTGCAAAATTTTGATGTAGTCGATCAT
>CAZJBI010000015.1:0-60898 GCA_964544445.1 uncultured Rhodohalobacter sp. | reverse complement strand
ATAAGCGAATCCAATTAAAAACTCACGGATTCAGGAGGTTTTGCAAAGGGTTCTTTAAATAACAAAAGAATGATAGCAAGAGTTTATATGCAAAACACTGTGGTGCAATCATTTTTTCTAAATTGGGTATAAAGTACTCCGGTATATTTTACACAACTACTATAAAACTGTTTCATAAAAAAAAGACCGCTCAAATACTGGCATTCGAGCGGCCGTTATAAATAGAGCGGCAAAGAATCAGGAAAGATTGTTTAATGCCTTATTCAATCGTTTTATGACGGTTTCTTTACCAAGTAATTCCATGGATGTGAACAAATCGGGACCAAATCCCTGCCCGGTTACTGCAATACGAAGAGGCATCATTAGCTTACCAAAACCCACATCATTTGCCTTGATTACCTCTTCAAGCTTTGTTTTAAGAGTACCGGCCTCGAAATCCTTTTCGCTCAGTGGTTCTATTACCTCTAGGTACTCTTTTACGAGTTCAGGGCTATCTGATTTCCATTTTTTAAGGGCTTTTTCGTCGTAGCTATCGGGGTCGTGAAAGAAAAAATCTCCCATCTCCATCAATTCATCAACTTTACTAACTCTCTCTTTGAGCAGGTCGATGGTTTTTGCCAAAAATGGTTCATCAGCATTTTTTATGGTTTCGTCAGTACTGATTTTTTTCACTCTTTCCGCCAGTTTTTTGCTCGAAATATCTCTGAGGTAGTGCTCATTATACCACATCAGTTTTTTGTGGTTGAAAACGGCTCCGCCTTTGCTAACCCGGTCGAGTGTAAAAAGTGTACAGAGCTCCTGCATGGAGTGAACTTCACTGTCATCTCCGGGGCTCCATCCCAGATAGGCCAAAAAGTTAATGAGGGCCTGGGGTTCGTAGTGATTTGCGATATAATCTTTGGTATTTATGGGAATTCCCTCCGACTCAGCTTTCCGTTTTGAAAGCTTGCCGCCGCTTGGAGACATGATTAGTGGAAGATGAGCCATTTTTGGAGCTTCCCAGCCAAATGCCTGGTAGAGAAGGATATGTTTGGGAGTACTGCTCAACCACTCTTCGCCGCGAATAACATGGGTGATATTCATTAGGTGATCGTCAACAACATTGGCGAGATGGTAGGTAGGCATACCGTCTGATTTTAGAAGTACCTGGTCGTCGAGGCCTTTCGACTCAAAAGAAACGTGACCGCGAATCAGATCCTCAAATCGTATCAGTTCTCGGCGGGGTACTTTAAGCCGAACCACGTACTCATCACCCTCATCAAATCGTTTTTGTACCTCATCTTGTGGAAGCGTTAAACTATTCTTCATCGATTGACGGGTAATCGCATCGTACTTTGGAGACGGGTTGCCGGATTTTTGGAGTCGCTCTCTCATCTGGTCGAGCTCCTCGGTCGTATCAAACGCGTAGTAGGCTGCGCCGGAGTCAATCAGTTTTTTTGCATATTCATGATAAAGCTCCTTGCGTTCGCTCTGACGGTAGGGTCCAAATTTCCCCGGGTTTTCCGGTCCTTCATCTACCTCTATGCCGCTCCAAGCAAGTGAATTGGTGATGTCTTTTTCGGCATCTTCAACATAGCGGCTTTGATCGGTGTCTTCGATTCTGAGAATAAAAGACCCGCCATGATGGCGTGCAAAAAGGTAATTATAAAGAGCGGTTCTCAGGCCACCGATATGTAAAAAACCAGTGGGTGAGGGTGCAAATCTTACTCGGACGTTATCATTCATCGGTAAAAGAAAATCATTTTTATTCTTAATTTTTTATGATTCAAAAATACGGGGATTTCCGGCCGATGGCTAATTTTATCGTATTGGAATCGTGAACGGCTAATGGATGTAGCGGAGATTACGTGCATCAATCCCTGACGACTTGAAACGATTTGCGCAACAACTTGCATTCTGAATTCATACATTGAGTACATCGATTAACCTATACCAACTGATATATGGCTTTTTCAAGAATTTTACTCTATAGTTCACTTGCTACGGCGTTCATTTTTCTAATGTCTGGTTATGGATACCAGTGGAGATTGTGGGATTTGGGGCTGGCATTCTTATTTCTTCGATATAGCGCGTATGCAGCCATTGCACTTGCGGCTGTAAGCCTTGTTTCTCTCTGGTTTTTGAGAAAGTCGAAGTCACAGGCTATTGTATATGCCATCATCTCACTGATACTAACGGGTATTGCAGGTGGATCTGCGTTTTACTGGCAGCAGCGGGCTCAGTCCGTCCCTCCCATACACGATATTACAACGGATCTGGATAATCCTCCTGAATTTGTTGCTATGGTACGGCTCAGGGCTGATGCTCCCAACCCACCCGAATATGCAGGTGAGGAGACCAGACAGGCACAAATTGAGGCGTACCCCAATATTGAGCCACTTATGCTGGAATCAGACCTGCAGGACGTCATGGACGCGACCGTTATGCTGATTTTACAGCGCGAGTGGGATATTGTAGCCATTAACCGGAACCAGAGGCGGATAGAGGCAACCGAAAAACTGGCGTGGTTTGGCTTTAAGGATGATGTAGTGCTTCGGTTTACAGAAACCGAGGAGGGGGGTACCCGCGTCGATATGAGGTCTAAATCGAGGATTGGCAGAAGTGACGTAGGTGTGAATGCAAAGAGAATCGACAGATTTCTTACCGATCTTGAGCAGAGCATTGAGAACTGAACAGCTAAATATATTTAGCTAAAAAAGCCCAAGCTGTTTATTTTTTGATTCTGCCGGCCAGTCGGGTAGTTCGGGCAGCTCAATGAGCTTATGGAGCTCACGATGGAAATAGCGTGCGAGTTCGGGTGCATGGAGCGTATCGGGGGAGTGGATAAATATGTATGGATGCTTCCCCTCCCGAATCCAGTCTGCGGTTATAATAGCCCACTCTTTTAAATGGGCTTCGTTATTCACAATATGATTTCCCCCAACAAAGCGAATAAAAGGGTTGGCTCCGGTTGTATCAAATCGAACCGGTGTTTTTGGTTTTCTTTGCTGGGCTTTTTTTACACTCGGCTCATCACTTTTAAGGCCGTGAAGTCTGCGGGTATCGAAAATAGCCCTATTCACACCATAGCTTTTCAAAAGATTCATGAAGTGTCTCTCTTTTTTGCCTTTGTCAAAAAAATCGGGATGGCGGACCTCCACGGCAAAACTCAAGTGGGCGGGCAATATTTCAATAAATGTTTCGAGCTTTTCAATTTCATTGTACGAAAACTGCGAGCTCAGCTGAATATGAAAGGGACCGAGTTTATTTCTGATTGGAGTAAAAAGATCAAGAAAAGAGAGGGCTTCCTCGGTTACGTTTTTTAATCTTTTGTAGTGAGTAATAGACTGGGGAAATTTAAAACAAAACTTAAAGTCAGGAGGTACCTGTTCTCCCCATTTCTGTACAATTTCGGGGGTAGGAGCACGGTAAAATGTTGTGTTTCCTTCAACGGAATTAAACACGGTTGCATACTGCTTTAGAAAGCTTGCAGGCTTGCAATCTTCTGTAAAAAAAGAGCCTTTCCACTCTTTGAATCCCCATTGTGTAAGCCCTAAGTGGTATTTTTTTAAGCCCATGATTCAGATGTTGTTCATTTATAGCAGTAATAAACGAATTTTGGAGTGAATGTGCTGTATTATTCATCTCAAGCAATATTTTCTGAAAATCGTTTGCGAAGGGTGCATCAGCATTGCAGTGAGGGCAATACTGTAAAGCAGCGTTGAATTAACAGAATTATCAGTTGAGTGTGTGAAAGAGCAGTAGTTGTGCTTGAAGTTTCCTGAAGGTAAAATATCGTTAAATCCCCGGCTGCTACGCTAATTATACTGAATTTCTTTACACTGATGATTTTTTTGTAGTATTTTCGCAACGTTCTCACACGATTTGAGGACAATTATAAATGCTCAAACCCCTTATTTATTAATTTTCTTGGAATTTCTCCCCATTAAGATGCAGAATCAACTCCATAGTTTTTCAGGGCTTCGTATATATTTGATAGTAACGCTGTTTGCAAGCTCCCTGCTTGTAGCGGTAACTGGCTGTTCAACCTCAGAAATGGCGGCTGACACCTCATCAAATGATGCTGCAGTGCAGGATGATAATCGGGATTACGACAGAATGGAAGAGATCTACTGGGCCCGAATCGACAGTTCAAAAATGTCGTTCACGCAGGCCGACGTGGATTTTATGACGGGAATGATTGGTCATCATGCACAGGCACTCATCATGTCGGACCTGGCCCCAAAGAATAATGCAGGCCCGGCAGTTCAAAGACTTGCTGCAAGAATTATCAATGCCCAAAAAGATGAGATTGAAACCATGCAGCGATGGCTTCGTGATCGAAATCAGCCGGTTCCGTTGGTAAATATCGACGGTTTGATATTGACGATTAGCATGGAGATGCCAGAGGAAGAGATGGAGGGGGATATGGATATGGATATGGATCATGACACAGAACACAGTATGGATCACGACATGTCGGGAGAGGAGATGGATCATTCCGCTATGGGACACCACGGTATGGATCACAGCAACATGCCGGGCATGCTTACTCAGGAGCAGTTGAATGAGCTTGGCAGGCTGAGAGGCGAAGAGTTCGACAGGAAGTTTCTCCTCTATATGATCGACCATCACCAGGGAGCCGTCATTATGTCTGATACGCTCTTTGATACGGACGGAGCAGCCCTCGATGAGCAGGCTTTTCGCCTTGCCGCAGATATTAAGGTAGATCAGGAGACCGAAATAGAGCGGATGAAACTTATGCTTCGAAATATGGAATCGGAGTAGTAAACTTTTTTATCAACCACTACAAACCAATACAGATCGAATGAATAAAAACAATACAACGCGCTATTTCTTGCATAAGAAATGTACGTACGGCAAACTATCGATACTCCTGATACTGGTCTCCTTTCTGGGAGTGTACAGCTGTGCCTCATCAGAGCAGATGATGCAGCAGTCGGAATCGTCTATTCTTCCCATAACAGAAATCCAGGCTCCAACACCCGACCCACGGGTAGGCCTGGGAGCAGGCTTATTTGATGCAGAGGAAGCCATTTGGAACCTGCGCTTGCTATCTACTACACCCCCACCCGAAGATTTTCTGGGCGTAACCAACTCCGACCTTGCCTTTAAAGGTAATTACGCTATACAGGGTAACTACAATGGATTTATGGTTTGGGATATATCCAACCCAGCCCAGCCTGAACTGGTTATCGATTATTTATGCCCTGCATCGCAAAGTGATGTTTCTGTTTATGGCGATCTTCTATTTGTGTCGGGGGAAGGCCTGGGTGGCCGTCTCGATTGCGGCACGGAAGGCGTTCAACAAGTAGCAAGTGAAGAGCGTTTACGGGGTATTCGAATATTTGATATTACGGATATCAAAAATCCACTCTATGTCTCAAATGTTCAGACCTGCCGAGGCTCACACACACACTCCGTTTTGAAGGACCCGAATGATGATGAAAACGTATATGTGTATGTATCCGGTTCTGCACCTGTTCGACCGGAAGATGAACTTCCCGGATGTTCCAGTGCACTGCCCGAAGATGACCCAAACAGTGCTTTATTCCGTATAGAAGTGATCAAGGTTCCGCTCGACAATCCTGAAAGTGCAGCAATTGTGAGCTCACCCCGTATTTTTGAAGATCTTGAAGCCCCCCCGGAGCACGGGCTTTCCCCTGCTGATATTGCTGAACTTGACGAAGCAAGAGCTGAAGGTAAATTTGTAGCTGAGTTTTATGGCAGAGATCGAATTATACCGGATCGGTTCATCAACCGAATGCTTGCCAATATTGTAGAAGAACGCGGTGGTACCGGTGAGCCTACCGAAGCCGACAGTACCTTGCTAAGGGAACGACTACCGGATATTCTCGCTGAAATGACGGGTGGAAATGATGATGAAGGAATTGACGAAAGTCAGTATGGCCCCAATCAGTGCCACGATATTACGCTTTATCCTGAAGTAGGACTGGCAGGCGGTGCATGTGAAGGATATGGGCTTCTGCTCGATATTTCTGATCCGGCTGCACCCGTCCGTATTGATGCCGTAGCAGATTCAAATTTTGCATACTGGCACTCTGCCACATTTAACAACGAAGGCGACCAGGTGCTCTTCACAGATGAATGGGGAGGAGGCAGTCAGCCCAAATGTAGGGTAGGTGACCCAATGGAGTGGGGAGCAAACGCTATTTTTTCTATCAATGGTGGAAATATGGATTTCGAGAGCTATTTTAAATTGCCGGCGCCTCAAACATCCGAGGAAAATTGTGTAGCTCACAACGGGTCTCTAATACCTATACCCGATCGCGACATCATGGTGCAGAGCTGGTACCAGGGTGGAATCAATATCTTTGATTGGACCGATCCTGCAAACCCTATTGAAATTGCCTATCACGATCGTGGACCCATCGATCCGAACAGAATGCAGATGGGTGGAAGCTGGTCGGTTTACTGGTATAATGGATACATTGTAAACTCCGAAATTGCCCGAGGACTCGATGTGTTTGAACTCGTTCCAAGCGATTTCATTACCCAAAACGAAATTGATGCGGCCAATACGGTAACGCTGGACTACCTCAACGCGCAGGGGCAGCCGAAATTTGTGTGGCCTGCCTCTTATGCGCTGGCAAAAGCCTATCTCGATCAGCTTGAGCGAAATCGTGAACTTGATATGATGAGTATCAATTCCATCCGTTCGTCTATAGCAAGGGCCGAAAGCTCCAATGGTTCGAGGCAAGCCGAGCTCTTAAATACATTGGCAGATGAAATTGAGCAAAAAGCATCGGACTCGTCAAACAGCGAAAAAATGAACAAACTCGCTGAAACAATGAAAAATCTGGCAGCGTCTTAATTGACATTGTAAAGGCAGTTAATCAATCATAAAGCCGATGGAATCTGATTCCTTCGGCTTTTTTTATTTCCAGTAATCTGGATATTAGAATACCATCATGATGGACACTTAAAAAAGGATGGTGGCCAGGAATAATTAGATCGAGAGTTGAAATAAATGTATGTTCATATGTAAGAGTGAACTTTATTAAACAGCTGAGGGAAAGATGGGAAATTATCGCGGGGTTATCGCCATTTTAACAGTCACATTCGTTTTCTTTGTTCTTTACTCTTGCGAAAGTACAAACTCAGGATTAGGCAGCAGTGATCTTTCCAGTTCCTACAATTCATCCAAAAGTCACAGGGTAGGTGAAAACTGTATGAATTGTCATGTTCCAAGCGGAAGCGGAGATGGAGTTTTCAGTGTCGCAGGTACGGTTTATAATGAAAGCCTGAGTTCCCCCCTGCCAAATTCCACTGTAAGGTTTTATTCCACAAAAGACGAAGATGCAGCTCCTCTGTATGTAATCGAAGTTGATGCAAAAGGAAACTTCTACACCACCGAGGATATCAGTTTTGGGGAAGGGCTTTATACAAGTGTGCAGGGATCCGGGGCAGAAATATTTATGGAATCAGCAGTCACCAATGGAAGCTGTAACAGCTGCCATGGTATAACTACTGACAGAATCCGGGGTGAGTGAGATCTTGGATCATAGAAGAAGCAGATACCGGATTCAATTTATGGTGTGATTATAATTTTTCCCCGTGTATGCAACGTTTCAATTTTGGCCAGAGCTTCGGCAGTATCGTCCAGATTGTAAGTTTTTGAAACATGGATATTCAGATGTCCGTCATCGGCAAGACGGGCAAGTTGTTTCAGCTGAACTGCATTTGGCTCTACAAAAACATACTCGAAATATATATCCTCGCGTCTTTCGGGTTTACTATTGGTTATAGATATGAGTCTTCCGTTCCTTTTTATTGTATCGGCACTTTGCTTTAATGAATCTCCTCTTGAACAGTGGAATATAAGGTCAACACCATCTGGGGCAATTTTACTGACAGCCTCTCCTACATCTCCTTTTGTATAATCAATCGTATGATCAGCGCCCATCTCTTTCATGTATTCCTGATTGGATGTGCCGGCAACACCAATCACATTTGCACCTTTCCATTTAGCCAACTGTATTGCCATGCTGCCAACTCCGCCGGATGCACCCAAAATGAGAAGAGTTTCACCTTCCTGTAGCTTTCCTGCATCAAATAGGGATTGATAGGCAGTGAGCCCGACGAGCGGAATTCCACCGGCTTCTGCAGCTGAGGTTTTTTGTGGACGTTTTGCAACATAACTTTCCGGAAGGGCAATATACTGGGCGAACGTCCCGTGTTTAATTTTCGGTCTTCTTGCATAAGCGTAAACTTGATCTCCGGTTTCGAATCGCCTGGCTGAATAGCCTCTCTCTTCAACTACACCGGCTACATCCCACCCCGGAATAGCGGGGAAATCAGCCGGGATCACTTCGTTCAGCATGCCTTTAACCACTGCGGCGTCGACGGGATTTACACCCGCTGCTTCAACTTTGATGAGCACTTCTCCATCACCGGGTTCAGGTTTCTCAAGACTGCCTGTTTTTATGTTATCAGGCCCGCCAAATTCTTCAATGTATGCTGCTTTCATTTGTGTACTCATATTATTTGTATAATTTGGTTTATTGTTTGTTTTACTTCTTCAATCTGCAATAAAAAAACCGGATGTCATCAGTCTGATTTGGTTTTAAATCACATCAGACAGAACATCCGGATAAGAAATAGTTTAAGCGAATTAGATTCTCTTATACAAGTTCAGGTTCTTGGTTTACAACATCAGGTTTCCACGCCTGCTGTGTATTATGAAGCGCTCTTTGACCAATCTCAATTGCTTTATCTTTATTATCTATGATTTCATTCGCTACGGCAAGCGGAACAACTTTACTAATTTCTGTCACCATGTTTGTGCAATCTTTGAGGTGATTTTCCGAAATTTCTGCGAGTGATTCGTCTTCATGTGCCAGCGCGAGTGTGTGAAGCATGGTATATCCAACGGTAATCATAGATAATGCTGTGTAGTTATCACGCACAATTTTTGAAACGGCATCGCT
Source organism: uncultured Rhodohalobacter sp. (assembly GCA_964544445.1). Classification (GTDB taxonomy): domain Bacteria; phylum Bacteroidota; class Rhodothermia; order Balneolales; family Balneolaceae; genus Rhodohalobacter. The sequence goes on along the minus strand of CAZJBI010000015.1, from coordinate 51,947 downwards.
TCTTGCATTATCAATTAAGCCTGCGACGGATCCGGCAAATGAAGCAAGTTTGGATTTTATATCATCGATAGTTTTGCTTTCAGTCGAGTCCAGATATCTATCAAGTTCAGATGTATTTTTAGATATGGTTTTATCAAGCTGATGTAAAAGCTCGATCACCATTTCATCTTTTATTGATTCAGAACTCTTCTGTTTTTTTATAGCGTTAAGAAAGTGTGTTTCAAGCGCTAATAAATCTGACGTATATGTTTTTATTGAATCGTTATTTTGCAGCTTCATAATAGTTTGATAATTAGCTTATCATTGATTCACTCATTACAACAGGCTGAAAGTTTTTCACGTTCAAAGCCGGATTGATTCATGTTCATTTTGAGGATTATCACCGTGATTGAATAATGGAGTGATCGTTCGTAGAAAAGTAAGGCAGAATGAATATTCGAATGAAAGAATAGAGTTGAATATATTAATCGGAAGGTGAGGTTCATCTGTATTCACAGGAAGCTACACCACACTAAATATTTCATGAAATAAAGCGATTATGGCTGAGGGAATACACTGGGAATGGAGAGGATTTGGCGGTGTTTCGGCACGGTTTGTGAGGCTTTACAGTGGTTTACCAGACTTGTTTGACTCACAAACAGTAGAAGATCTCTATTTATGGATACCGGGTCTCGAGGTAAATGCAAAATTTAGAACCGGCGCAGAAGGAGGGCTGAAATTTAAACGAATTAAAAAAATAGATGGAGATCTCGAAAAGTGGTTTGAAAATCCTGAAGAGCTTTTTGACTTTCCTTTGAGTGAAAGGGCTTGGGGCGCACTGTCCCAAATGTTAAAAACCGTGAATTTAACCTTGCCGAAAGCTCCGGATGGGGCCATAAGCCGACAGCGTGCGGAAAAGCTACTGAGGGAAGCAGGCTGCAGGCCATTACTTGTAAAAAAGAATAGGGAGGCAAAATCGTGGCGGGGTCCGAATGGGGCAGTAAAAGTAGAGTGGGCCTGTATTTCGGAGCCTGAGTCGATAGTTAGCATCGGGCTGGAAAACTGGGTAAATGAAGGATCTGAGGAGCTGAATGATGAAACGGCGAAAGCAGATCTGTCTTCTGCAATTGAATTCATGGGGTTGAAAAGTGAACCGCTTCGGATTATGAACTACATGAAAGCTGTTGAGATGTGGGCCCGGAAAAGCTGAATGCTTAATCGAAAACCCTTGCATAGTTCAGGCAAGGGCTTTCTAAACAATATATTTCTACCTGGGCAGCGCTGGATGGCTGATCACGGGAAATTCACCGGTAAGTGAGTTAAGAAAAGCCGTAATTTTTTGGACTTCTTCTTCATTAAAAGTTCGTCCAAGCTGACTTTCTCCCATTATTGATACGGCCTCCTCAAGTGTTTCTGCAGAGCCATCATGGAAATAGGGATATGTAAGTTCCACATTTCGAAGAGGTGCTACCCGGAATACATATTTATCTGATGCCTGTCCTGTAACGTTGTAGCGTCCCATATCTTCACCACCTTTTTCTTCAGCATGCGTAAATGGAGTGAATGACCGTCCGCCAAGCAGCGGGCCGTTATGGCAGCTCATACATCCATTTTCCTGAAAAAGCTTGAATCCCGCGATCTCTTCCGGAGTTAGGGCATCCTCATCGCCTTCAAGATAATCGTCGAAAGGCGAGCCATGGGTGATGAGTGTTCGTTCGAACGATGCAATGGCTTTTGCTAAATTGTCAAAAGTAAATGGTTCATCTTCGTCTGGAAATGCTAGTTCAAAGTAGGGCCTGTATCCTGATACTTCCAGTCGATTCATAGCTTCTTCAGGTGTTAAGTCCATCTCTACGTGGGCCTGGATAGGGCCAACAGCTTGCTCTTCTAGCGTTGCAGCTCTGCCGTCGAGAAACTGTGCTTTCAGAAAGGCAGCATTGTAAACAGTTGGGGAGTTTCTGGGTCCGACACGACCTCCCTCACCAATAGCACGGTCCCGGTGATCCACACCTGCGGCGCCAACCACATGGCAACTATTACAGCTTATAATTCCCGAACGTGAGAGCCTTGGTTCAAAAAAAAGCTTATGGCCCAGATCAATTTTTTCCTCCGTCATCGGGTTGTCTTCGGGGGCTGGAGCCTTAGCAGGAATGGGCTCAAAAAGGGTAGAGATATCAGATAAATATTCCGGAGTACTTTCACTTTCATTTTCGCAACTCGAGAGAAATGCGAAACTACCAGCTACGATTAGAAAAATTATTAACAAAGCTATGTACTGATGATTGCGAATTTGCATGGTAACAATAGATTTCTGCATGATTTATTCCCTAAAGAATGATAGATAACAGGTAAAACAGACACAAATTTCTGCGATCAAATCAGGGTTTCCCCGATTTAAGAGTGGTATATCTTATACAAAGCAGCACAATTATCTCCTATGCATCGCTACAGATCCCGATGGATGCGCTGAGGAGGGAGTTATTTATCATTGATGATTTACCCTTGTGATGTTTTTAAATCTGGCGGGAAAAAATTCAGGCGAATGAATCCCGCGGCAAAAATAAAATAGAGTGTGCCCGCAACAGCCGTAGGAATCATCAATGTATCACTAGTATTCATTGAAAATTTGATCAGATGTACTGCTGCCACTGTATGGAAAAGAAGATTCCCCAGAATGATCGGTTTCCCGTAAATACCCCCATAAACGGCATTTCTGCCCATGTAATTCATCATCCCAAAACCCAGCATCGCTGCTCCCACGATACTAACATAAAGAATCGCCGCTTCACCGGCTTCTCCGTCTGTCCACAAAAGCAACTCTTCGGGAATAAAAGTTAAGAGCATTCCTGTTATTCCATTCATTACTCCGCTAATGATCAATAATGTTCGTGCCATAGATCATCTTCAGTTTTTGTTAAAAAAATTTTTAGATTTTGCTATATCCTGAGTGTTGGTTTCAAAAACTAAGCTTCTCTCTGAATTCTTTCGACCGGCGTCTGCTCACCTCGACCGATACACCGTTTGCAAGTTCAATTTTTATGGAATGCCCAAACCAGGGGTCAACATTCTCAATCCGTTTCAGATTGATGATCTGGCTTCGATTAGCCCTGAAAAACAGATCGGGGCTCAGGCGGGTTTCAAGATAACTCAGCGATTTATGAATCATTGGGTGTTCATCATCAAAATGAACCTTTGCGTAGTTGCCGTTCGACACTATCAGGTCAATGTCACCCACCCTGACGAACCAGCAGCGCTCACCATCTTTTACGAAAACACGACTCTCTTCCTGAAGCGGTTCGTCACTTTGAGGTAGAATCGTGCGCGAATTTCTTACTTTCAGAAGGGCTTCATTCAGTCTTTTGGGATCTACCGGTTTTGTGAGGTAGTCAAGGGCATTCACCTCGAAAGCTCTGACGGCATACTCATTATATGCGGTGACAAAAATAACTTGGGGAACGCTGTCGAGTTCTTCCAGCAGCTGAAAGCCATCTTTTCCGGGCATCTGGATGTCAAGAAACAGCAAACCGGGTTCAGTTCTTTGAATCACTTCAAAGGCCTGTTCGGCATTGGCAGCTTCTCCTGTAACATTTATGTCATCAAAATTTGCCAGAAGACGACGCATCTCTGCCCGGGCAAGCCTTGAATCGTCAATAATACAGACGTTTATTTCTTCGGTTGATTCCTGCATGGGATTTCTAATTTTGATTCTACTTTTGAGTCGCTGATCTGTTTGAGTGTAAATGACCACTCCTCATTAATGCGGTGGGAGAGTCTTTTTTTGATGTTAGAAAGCCCGATACCACCGTCGGCTTTTGATGAGTCGAGCTGACCGCTGTTGATCACAATCACGGACAGCAGATGATCAGACAGTACTGTACGAACTTCAATGATGCCGGGTGTGGTTTGCTTCGAAATACCATGTTTCACGGCATTTTCTACAAGCATTTGGATAATCATAGGCGGAACATTGCACTGCTTCGTCTTTTCTTCTATATGAAAACGAACAGTTAGTCGATCCTCGTACTGCATTCTTTCCAGGTTCACGTACTGCTTCACAATTTCGAGCTCATCAGAGATCAGAACACGATCGCCCGATGTGTGGGAAATGGCATATCGTAAAAGGTCTGAAAGTGCACTAACCATGTCCCTTGCAACGTCAGTATTTTCAGAGATTAATGAACGTACATTATTAAGGGCATTGAACAGAAAATGAGGGTTGATTTGAGCTTTAAGCATTGCCAGCTCAGCTTCTCTTAATTCTGCCCGTAATTTCCAATTCTCTACCTCTTGTTTACGGCGGCTCTCATAGGTTCGGATGCCAATATAGATAACAGACCATACGATAAGCATCACAGATGTATTGAACCAGTACATGATGGACGCTTTGAGGCTGAACTCCTGTATTTCGGACCAAGACAACAGGCCGTAAATAATACCTTGAATAATGAGCTGCGACACGGCAGAAAAGAGAAAACCGGCTACCAGAACAAGGCCAGCCAGTTTTATCGTTGTGAGATCCAGGAAATCCAGACGCTTATAGAGTGTGCGAAGAAGGTGTGAAGCACACATTAGTACCACGCCAATGAGCAGCTGCAGCTGTATAACGGCTTCCGAGTGCTCGCTGCTGGTGAATGCCAGGGTGGAAACTATGAGAAATCCCGTCAGCAGTGACCAGCCAAAAAGCTGCAGACTCCAGTAAAGTGTTTTTCGTTTCAAGATGTTGTGGATCTTATAGTTCGAAGAAACAGATTAATTCGACAGGAACTTATCAAAATTGGACGTGATAAGCTCAGGATCGTCCCACATCAAAAAATGTTTGCCACTGTCACTGATCTCAATCGTTACATCATCCAGTTCGCTAAATTGCCTGCTGTACATGTCCAGACTCATCTGTTTTGTGACCCCATAGTTTTCATACGCTTTCCAGGCTCCAAATACCAATACAGGTGCTTCAATGCGAGACAGATCATCCCGAAGATCGTTGCTATAGAGATAGTGAACCGCTTCGGCTACGGTTTCCACATCACTTTGCATGCTCCATTCAACAGCTGTTTTTTGTTTTTCAGGATCGGTAACCATTGTTGCAATCACCTGCTTTTGCCGGGCAAGACGCTGGTCGCTTGTCATCTGCAAAATTTGATTTCTCATCGTATTGGCCATGGGCTCCGCAGATTCTTCCGTTATATTAGGATTGGTCATAGCGGGCAGAAAAGGAACACCATCAACAGATATGATTTTTGCGGGCAGGCGGGGGTGATGAACTCCAATATAAAGTGACAGAAACCCTCCAAGACTGTGGCCGGCCAGAACCGGTTTTTTGAGGTCATTGTTTTTGATGTAATTCACAATTTCCGAAGCCATTGCTTCAATAAACGGCTCATCCGTTTCAACGGGAGCTTTTCCTGCGAACCCCGGAAGCGAAACGACATGAAACCGATAATTGTCCGATAGCGCATTTACCGTTGAATCCCAGACATCTCCCGGGCTCGACAGGCCGGGTATCAGAATTACATTTGTGGAATTGTTGGCACCAATTACTTTTACGTCGATATTTTCAGATTTGGGTTGTGCATCTGCACGTAATCCGAATGCGAACAGCATCAGGCAAATAAGAATCGCTGCTTTTTGATATAATCTGTACATAACTTTCAATTTTTCAGTTAAGGGTTGCCTGATAATATCATGACTCAGAACGTGTTGCAGATGATATTTGATAAGCGGTAAATACGATTGATGAATGGTTTTGTATCTGGTTTTTGGTATCTGTAAAATGATTTTTAAACTATTCGAGAAATGAAGAAATGTTTTAAAAGACTTGATCGGTAACCATTCAGTAGAGAATAATTCTTCTTCTCAACTTTTATGTATATCACCTTAGAAGAGATAATCAACTATTTATTTGGTATTATCCCTCATCATGCAATCGCCTAAACAACATACCGTTTCTCTTTTTCGCATCGCTGCTGTGTTGTGTGGCCTGTTTGTTTTTTCCATTTTCCCGACAGATACAGCCTCCACGGATTTCAGTTTTTCTAAGTTTGCTGAGAGTGGAAATCATTTCAATTCTGCAAGTGACTCTAAAGAAGATAGTTCCTCAAAAAACCGGGCTGCATCAGGTTCCATGCCCGAAGTTACTCTGAAAGAAAGTCCGGAACAGGAGCAGATTAGGGTTGCGTCTCATAATCCGTCGGTCTTAAAACAGGGGAGCAACCCACCAGAACCAGACTCCAAAGATGTTTCTGAAGAAAGATCGAACCTTAACAAGGCTCTGACGCTGTTGCCAAAAGAGTATCAGTCAGATCGCATATTTCGGCTTTCACTACACCTGCTGTCTCATTTCCTTTATCTGCCAGGTGATATTGCCATTAATGCACCGTAGAACCTGCTGCACTATCCATTCTACTTTTCAGCCGCTTACAGACCGTTCGATTTCATAGAAATTTGAAACAGGCCTGATCAGGAAAAAACCAGGCAGTTTCTCTGTCTTTAACGGCTGTTTGCAGTATTCATATCACCTAAAAAAACTTTATATCATGAAAATAATCAACAAAGTCATTTTTTTAATTTTCTCTGTTATACTGATCTCATGTAACCCAACAGGTAAACAAGATGCCAAGGGTGCAGAAAGCCCCTCGGATGCGTCTTCGGAGTGGGTAGCCGGTAATTCAGAGGCCGCACTGAAGATTGACCGCTATCTCTCTGCTATGGAAGTCCAGGGTTTTTCCGGTGCCATCGTTGTAAAAAATGGTGAGATTGTGATCCTCAAAAAAGGGTATGGCTTTGCCGATCGCGAGTTGCGAAAGCCATACACTCAGGAAACTATTCAGACCAACGGATCGATCACTAAACAGTTTACCGGAGCGGCTATTTTGCTGCTGGAAAGCAGGGGTGAATTATCGGTCGATGACAAAATCTCAGACTACTTAGAACCTCTTTCAGAAAAGATGCAGGGTATTACGATTCATCAGCTTCTGACTCACTCTTCAGGAATGCCGGGAGGAATCGGGGCGGATGATGAGCCTGTTGGTGCGGAAGCATATCTGGAACGCCTGAGGGCAGAATCACTGCAATTTGAACCCGGTTTAAGATACGCTTATTCCAACACAGGATACTCTCTGCTGGGTATGATAGTGGAGGAGGTATCCGGAGAGAGCTATGAGTCTTTTCTTCGCAATGAGCTGTTTCTACCGGCAGGGATGAATAATACAGGATATATTTTACCCGACTGGGACCGTGAAAAAATGGCTATTGGGTACAGAAATGGTGAGAGGTGGGGAGAAGTTTATAATCGCGGATGGCTCGAGGAAGGCCCCAACTGGCACCTGCGGGCTAACGGCGGGATGCACACAACCGTTGGCGATATGGCTGTGTGGCTGAAAACCGTCCAGGGACTTGGTGTGCTAAGTGAAGATGCAGCCAGGCGATGGACAACAGGCTATGTAACAGAGAGTGGTGGAATTTCTGAATATGGGTATGGCTGGTCTGTTTACAACCATGATAAATGGGGTAAAGTAATTACTCACGGTGGCAGCAACCAAATATTTGAGGCCGATTTTGTGTGGCTCCCCGAAAGAGATTTTTTCTTCTATATTCAAAGTAACAATTCTTTGGTTCCTGCCATACGCCAAAGCGCGAACATCATAAATGCTGCCTTTGATTCCTCATTTGTGATGCCGCCATTACCGGAAGCAATTGAGTCTGCCGACCCGGATTTAGCTACACGACGGGCCGGAACGTATTTTCTGAATGATGGAAATATAGAGCTAATGGCCGATGATACCCGGTTAATTGCCAGGATTACGGGTCAGTCTCTGCTTGATCAGATGTTTGGCCATAGTGATCAACAGAAAACCAGGTTTGCAGAACTGAATGCCCGAATACGAGTGGCGATGGATAAACTTCAGGCAGGTGAGCAAGATGCTATGTCTGAATTGGTAAGTGAAGAAACCGATGCCGCTGCAGCCACAGCTCCGTTTCTGCAACGAATCAATCAAATCGGAAAGCTGGATTCTCTCCACGTGATCGGAACGTTTGTAAATGAATCAGTCGGCCGGTTTGCACGGTCTGGACCATGGACTACATTTGTGTATGCCGAATTTGAAAACTGGAACCAATATTGGAACCTGGTCTGGAATAAAGATGAAACGTATGCCGAAAATCTTCAGGGCCCGTGGCCATCTTTTACCCTGATTCCTGCAGGAAAAAATTCATATACAGGGATAGGGGAAACCGGAGGCCTGAGAACTGTAGATCTCGAGTTCAAAAAAGACTGTCTGAAGATTGGTGAAGAAATGGCCTGTAAAGAAAACAACAGCAGGTGATCATGGTGCATCTGTACCTCTTTTTCGTGTTACCCGAATTGAGATCTTTATATGAGTCTAAAAGTGGTATCCGTGACAATCCATAAAGTCCAATAACTACCCACAAATTCATAAATAATTTATATTTACATTGATTTAATTTTTTCCAATATTAGAATTACCTATTTAGTCAGAGCTAATAAGAGAGGTAATTTGAAGAGTTATTTTCGCTGTTTTGTGCTGGTCATTCTTTTTTTGGTCGCATGTATCCATGTTACTTTTGCACAAGAGCTTCACCTGAACGAAATCATGTCTTCGAACGGCTCTGTACTGGCTGATGAAGACGGGAATTTCGAAGACTGGATTGAGATCCTTAACCGGGGAGATGAACCCATCAATCTAACAGGGTTTGGCCTTTCGGACGATGAAGACGAACCGTATAAATGGACTTTTCCTGACACCACCATTCAGTCGGGAGAATTCATGCTGATTTGGGCATCAGGTAAAAACCGTACCGGGACCGGGTCGGAACTTCATACCAACTACGGAGTGGCAGCCGCCGGAGAAGCGTTGTTTTTTACTCATCCCGGCGGCACACTGTTAGACCAATCGCCTGAATGGGAACTAAGCGAAGATATTTCCATGGGCCGCCAGCCCGATGGAACCGGCGAATGGGTCCGGTTTGACCAGCCAACACCCGGCAGCACCAACAGCACCGAAGTAATTGATGATCCACTCGAAGCCCCTGAACTTTCTCACAACCCCGGTTTTTATACCTCAGGGTTTGATCTTCGCATATCCCACTCACGTGACGATGTAACCATATACTACACCCAGGACGGTTCAGCCCCGACCGAACAGTCATCTGTATACGACGCGCCAATACCGATCAGGGACAGAAGCCGCGAGCCAAATCTATTTTCAATGATCCCCACAAATTTTATGGAAGGACGGTACGGGTTTCAGGAACCGGATGGAGTGATTCCAAAGGGGACCGTTCTGAGAATTATGGCGGCAAAAGAGGGTTTCCGGCCGTCTCAAACCACACACTCCTTTTTTGTTTTTCCCGAGGGGAGCAATAAACATAGTCTGCCCGTAATTTCCATAACAGCGGACAGCACAAAGCTATTTGGTTATGAAGAAGGTATCTACGTGCCGGGAATTTTTTACGAAGAAGGGCTGGATGAAACGGGAAACTATTACCAAAGGGGCATAGAGTGGGAGCGTGAATCTTCACTGGAGTTTTTTGATGAAGGAGGCGATCTGCAGATTTCTCAAAACGTAGGGGTGCGAATTCACGGAAGCTTTACAAGGCGATATGCGCAGAAGAGTCTTCGAATTTACAACCGAAGTGAATATGGGCAGGGCAGTATTCCATACCGCATATTTCCAGACCTTCCATACGATGAATACGAAAGGCTGGTTTTGAGAAATTCGGGCAATGACCAGGGCTACACCATGTTTCGGGATGCGGCAGCGCACGAAATCGTTAGCCATTTTAATATGGATACACAGGCATCCCGTGCCTCCGTCGTGTACATTAACGGGGAGTACTGGGGTATTCACAACATCCGCGAGCGGTTTGATGATAACTACATCGAGCGGGTTTATGGCGTGGATGGCGATCAGATAGACTACCTGGGTAACCGGGGGGAAGTTGAGTATGGCGACAATTCGAACTATGCAAGTATGGTCGACTTCATTGATTCGAGAGACTTGTCCGTTGAAGCAAATATGGACACGGTGAGAACCATGATGGATATCGACAATTATCTGGACTACTACACCGCGGAAATCTATTTCATAAATACAGACTGGCCTCATGGAAATATTGAGTTCTGGCGATTACAAACGGAATACGACAGAAATGCTCCGCCTGGTCTGGATGGCCGCTGGCGATGGATGTTTTATGATCTGGATGCCGGTTTTGGCTTTACGCGTCAGCCTGATAATAATATGCTCTCCTGGGTTACCCGTCCTGATGGGTATCAGGGAGCCGAATGGCCAAACCTGATTCTTCGGAATCTGCTGGAAAATGAATCGTTCCGCCACAGTTTTATCAACCGATTGGCTGACCATTTGAACTCTTCGTTTCAAACGGAACGGGTGCTGCAGATCATTGACAGCTTTCAGCAGGGGATTGCACCGGAGATGCCTCAGTTTATTCAGCGATGGAAGTATCCTGAAAGAGTGGGGCAGTGGAACGGATTTGTTAACGGCATGAGAGATTTTGCCGAAGATCGCCCCGGCTTTATGGTGCAAAATATTCTGGATCATTTTGATATTGAATCCACCGAAACGATCACTGTAGATTTAGAAAACCTGAACCATGGAAAGGTTCGTGTGAACTCACTGCTGATCTCTCCTGAAACCCCCGGTATAGCCGAGAATGCTTATCCGTGGACAGGCACCTATTTCTCCGGTATTCCTGTTGTGCTGACAGCAGTTCCGGAATTCGGCTACTCACTATCACACTGGCTTGTGGATGGAGAGCGAGTCTATGAAAAGGAACTAAAGGTATCGCCAGACACAACCGATGCAGTTACCGCTGTTTTCGACAATCTTTCTCTGAATGATTTTGACTCATATCCTCTTTATAGGTCTGACTACAATTTTTCTGAATGGTACGCCACTGAACCTGCCAATACCTATCCTGAATCGATGGCTTTTGTATACATGGATGAGACCGAACCGGGACTAGACGCCGCCATTGCCGGAGTTACACAGGGAGAGTATAACCTGGATTCCAGAACCCGGATTAATGGCCTGGGAGAGGATGGGTTTGCGTTTATCAATACTTCTAATCTTGAAGGAAACCCCGGTTATCCGGGGAGGAGACTGGGCGGAGCCGTTCTTTTTCTGAACACCGAAAATCAGGGATCGGTACGGGTGCATTGGATTGCGGGAACGGTTGAACCCAATTCCCGGGTGTACAACTGGAGACTGCAGTACAGAACGGATCCTGAGGAACCATTCAAGGATGTTACAGACGAACGAGGCAATTCAGTCGTGTATGAAGGGAATAAGCAGGCCGGACATACAGAAAGTATCGGTCCGTTTACCCTGCCGCCCGATGCCGAAAATCAGCCTGAAGTGCAGCTTCTATGGAGATACTATTTTAACGGTGAACGCCTGGATGAGGAGAGCGGACAGCGCAGCATGCTGAATATTTCCGAAATCAATGTAACATCCGAACCACTGTTGGGTACCGATCCGGGCATGCCGCAGAAAATCCGGTTGTTTCAAAATTATCCTAACCCGTTTTATCCGACAACGACGATCAGGTACGATCTGCCTTCCAGACAGCAAATAAAAATGGATCTTTATACGATTGATGGCCGCCACGTTGCCACTCTTGTAGACGGAGAGAAAGAGTCGGGCAGGCATCATGTAGATGTAGATGCAGACGGATTGGCAGCAGGAATCTACCTATTCAGATTAGTAGCTGATGATTATACAGAAATCAAGAAGATGAGTGTCGTAAAATAGATTCGTTTGCAAGGGACATATCGTGCTTTCTAAACTCATCCCAATTCCCTATTCTATATATAGTAAGGCCGTTTATTTTCGAAAACATCGTGAAGTTTTACAGAGAGTTATGAAGCAGACGTTTCAGAGACAACGTTTTGAATTGAAGTATCGAATTAATGAGTCATTAGCCCGGGAGATACGCTTTTTTGTGGAGGCTTATCTCGATTGTGATTCACATGGAGTATCCAAACCGAACAGATCATATGTTGTCAACAGCCTGTATCTGGATTCACCGTCTTTATACACCTACAACCGTACGGTGAATGGGGACCGGAACCGTTTTAAGCTGCGACTGCGCTATTACGACTCGGAGAACTCTCCGGTCTTTTTTGAAATTAAACAGCGAAGGAATCGTGTGATTCAGAAAAAGCGGGCCCAGGTACGCAGGGATGCCGTTCAATATCTGCTGAATGGCAATGCACCTGCCAGGAGGCATCTGGTTCATGACTCCCAAAATCAAATGGAGGCACTGGAACACTTCTGTTTTCTGCAGGGAAACCTTCAGGCAGTTCCAAAAGTCCTCGTATCGTATTACCGGGAAGCCTACCAAAACAGACATTCGAATGATGTACGGGTTACGATGGACCGGGATGTAAGAAACAGTATGGTGAATCAGAATACATTTGATATCCGAAAATCTGGACGCTATCCAACATTTGGGAATACGGTAATCCTTGAGCTCAAGTTTACAAATCGATTTCCCGACTGGCTCAATGAGCTGACCCAGCGATTTCATTTAAGACGGGAGTCGGCCGCGAAATATGTAGACAGTATCGAATTTCACCGTTTTAGAAAAATCGAGAGCGGCTGGAATACCAAACCGGTTGTCCACGAATAAAAAGAATCACAAATAAACCGGATTTGTAATCGAAAGAGTTTAACCAACGAGAAACATGAAACAGAAACAGATCATCTCAAAAAGAACAGATAATGGCTGACTGGTTTCAATTAGGGGATACGGCTCCCATTCCTACAGACCTCCCCACGCTACTACTGGGTTTGCTTCTGGCATTTATGTGCGGACAGATACTTGCCTGGATTTATATGTACACCCACACGGGACTCTCCTATTCCAGGAATTATGTGAGTTCCTTGATTATCATCCCCATTACGGTGGCCCTGGTGATGATGGTTCTCGACAACAACCTGATCACTGCTTTCAGTCTTCTGGCGGTATTTGCCATTGTTCGTTTCAGGAATATTTTACGCGACACGCTCGATACGGTCTACATCCTGGCTCTTATTGTAATCGGGATGGCCTGCGGCACTCAAAAATTTTCCACGGCTATTGTCGGGACCGTTGTTGCCTCTGCCGCGCTGATTTTTATATGGTTTACAAATTTTGGCTCACGCCAGAGGTATGATCTCATTCTGAACCTGAGCTGGACAGAACCCATTTCCAGGCTGGAGACGCTGCGAAACTTTCTGAACCGCCATTCACTAAAAACCAGACTGGCTTCCCAGCGATCGGATGAGGATACAGACCAAACCTACCTTTCTTACCGGCTGCTGCTTCGTGATCCGGATAAACTGGACCTGCTTCTTTCAGAAATTAAACAGCTCGATGGTGTTTCAAATGTGAGCAGCATGATGGCCGAAGACGAATCGGAGGTGTGAGGATGGATAAACAGTTTGAACCAATCCCAATTCCGTGGAAACAGCGCCGTCGCGAGTTTCGTGTTAAGGTGCTGCCTATCATTGTTTTTCTCTGTGTTGGTGTAGCGGTATTCTTTCTCTGGCGGGATTCGGCTACCAATCCATCACTTATCGGTCAGGTAGTTGGCGAACAAGCATCTCTTTCGAGTCCGGTTGACGGCACCCTGATCAATTTCAGCTATGAACCATTTGAAGAGGTCCAGAAAGGAGATCTGTTGGGGCAGGTGTTTCCAAGGGACAGCGTATTTCTGAATGCCCAGCTGAACCTGATTCGCGCAGAGATGGAACAGATCAAACAGACAAGAGAACCCATACTTGCTGAACAGCGCGTTCGCATCGACCTGGAAGGCCTAAAGATAAACCAGATGGAAACCCGGATCTCTCTTGCTCAGTCGAGGCTTCAGCAGCAGCTGGCCGAAACGGAGTTTGAGCGGATCAAAAACTTACGGGAGCGGGATCTGATCTCCGAGCAGCAGTTTGATTCGGTTCAAACCAGGGTGGAGCTGTATAATGTACAGGTGCGCGAATATAAGGATATTCTGGAGTACTATACCGTCCGAATCAACGAAATTGAAGAGTATACATCCTACGGAGACAGGAGAGACCGGAACCCCGTTCTTGCGGCTGTTAAGGTACAGGAGCAGCGGATGGAGGCGATAATTGCAGAATTTGGCCCCATGCCATTTTATGCGCCGATCAGCGGAGTGATCAGCTCGGTTCAAAATGGAGGAGGCCTGTTTGTATCGCGCGGCGATTCTATTCTGGTGATTGAGTCCAGGCAGCCAACGCATATTGTTGGGTATGTGAGACAGCCGTTTGCAAAGACACCGCAGCCGGGGATGGACGTACAGGTGCGAACAAGGAAAGCGAGTCGTCTGTTTTTCAACTCAAAAATTGAAGATGTCGGCGGACATATCCGTGTCCTTCAGCGAAACCTGCAGCGGCCCGGCCTTACTTTTGAAAGCGGCCTGCCCGTTAAGATTGCACTGGCAGACTCTATCGATGTTGATCTTTTCCCCGGTGAACTGGTGGATATTGTTCTGGCCCCCTAATCAATATATCGGAATCTGCAGCAGCCACGATTTATGAACTGCAAGTCCTATGAATGATTTATTTGATTATCAGATAACTTTTGAAAGTCTGAAAAGAGAGGGACAGGTTCACAAAACGGATTTTGGAAGATGTTATCCTGGCAAGAGTTCAATTTTATCGATTAGCAGGCGAAATTCCTGCGGCCGGCCGTTTCCTATCAGAAATGCTACTTCCTGAAGGGAGTTGTGACTATAGTTTGCTCTGTTTAAACGCCGCCCGCGATATATCGGGTACATATCCTCCAGCGGTATCTCAATTTCCTGCCAGTCTCCCGTCGTTTCAAACTCGTGAACATACGCATATTCGTATCTCCGGTTATGCTTCACTCTGAACTGGTAGGTTTTTCCATCGCCCTTCAGTAAAATTCGGATGGTGCTGTTTGGTTCTGCAGGCGTATTGGGCATGGGATAACGCACGGAAGAAAATCCGCCGTTATTTTCGAGAGAAACCTCACCACTAAACTGTCCGTGACCATTTTCAGAAAGAGTAAAATTACCGTCGGACCTTCCGCCCATCACCACGTCGTCCACAATTCTCCAGTTTCGAATGTCAGCAGATTTTGAAAAATCGAAAAGAACGTCACCGTTGAGGATCGTGATGAATAAGAATGCGGTGATAAGGTATTTCATAAGGGTGATGTTTGTTTGTCTGAGAGGTTATTATAAAGCACTTTATTGGAATGAAGATTCCTTGAATATGAAAATTCAGCCGCATTGAGTGTTTTCTTCACATTGTCGACTAGTAAAAGATTTAAACATGAATGAACGGTAACCCTATAGAAATTTACATGAGCCAAGCAAAGAAGGACGGAAATAGCGGGGGTGGACGTGGAGTCTTTCTAATATTATAAGTCAAATTAAACGATATCGAATTTGACGCAATCATGGACAGAAAGGGCTATGAATACGATTTTACCCAGACATTTTTTAATAAAATGAAGTCTTTTCTTCTGATTATCCAAGGTTTCATTGTAACTATACCATTACAAAATCGTAACTTCCACACGATGATGGTTTTACTTATACTCATCATTATGTAGATCAAGAAATATCTTAAATCATGTCTGATCGAGTATTTTCTGAAGATGAAGTTCAAAAGTTAATCAGGAGAGCTGCAGAGCTCGAGGCTGAGAAATCTGTACCCGGTAAAGGGAGTGGCTCAAACGGATTAACGATTGATGAACTGAAAGCGGTTGCTTCGGATGCCGGCCTGGATCCGCAGTTTATTGAACAAGCCGCTTTAGAATATGACGCCGTTTCAAAAGAAGTAACCAGCAAGGTTCAGGTAAATCGCGATGAGATTGTCACCGAAGTATGGCTGGACAGTCATCCCGACAGCGAAACCATTAACGTTCTCATCACAGAGCTGAACCATCTTTATGGTACTACTGATGAGCTGAACTGGTGGGAGAATCTTTGGGGAACCCATGAGGGAAAGGCGAAAGTAACGAGAACTTCTACTTCTGCGGAGTGGAATTACAAAACCGAAGCGGGGATGTATTCTACGCGCGTACTGTTACAGCAACGGGGTGAGCGCTTCCGAATACGAGTTAGTAAACGCCAGATCATGAATCTGGAATGGGAGAGCAACCTGAACAGTTTATTTTTAGTTTTACCAGTGTTCATTTTCTTTAGCATATTTGGAGCCGTGGGGAGTTCTCAAATATTTGATGCTGCTTGGCCCGGCTTCATCATAGGTTCATTGCTTTCGTTCTTTAGCTATCCTGTATTTCAATACTTTACAAAACGATCGGTTGAAAAACAGAAGCTTGATATATCCAACACGGTGAACCAGCTTTCCAGGTTAATTTTACAATCCTCAACGCAAAACAGTAGCACAGGAGAGAAGGAAGAGAGAGCAAGATCGGCCTCAGAAATTGAGATCCCGGAAGAACCCGACGCGTCGGACCAATATTCCGGAAAGCTTCGAAATAATTTAAGGGAGTAGATCAATCATCTATATTTTTTTTAGGATTGATTGCCTGAGAAATTTTTTGAATTGAATTCATGTCCAAGCGGACGATCATAAAAATGAATCTTAATCTCAGATTTATCGTAGGGTTTTTCAACAATACTTGTACACCGGAAGTGCCTAATAGGTAAAGCAGTTTCTATTTCTAACTTGTGAATGCGAAATAGATACCGACGGTATTATTTGGAAAATCTCAGGGTGTAAACGATGATGACGATCATATTAAGATCGTTGCGAGATTTTACAAACCAGGAGATTGCTTTCACATCATTTCACTGACCAACTTGATATGCTAAAATCATTTCAAACCGCTATCCTTTATGCTCTGGAAAACATCCAGAGCAACTTTTTTCACACGCTGCTGTCGGTTATTGGTATCACCATTGGCGTATCGGCTCTGATTATTATTCTGTCGATGATTGACGGCCTTGAAAAGTATGCGGAAGACCAGATTAGCAACACAACCTCTGTCAAAGTTGTAGAAGTCAGCAGCGTGACTATGAAATCTGTTGATGGGGTTCCAATCCCAAAAGATAATCCCGTGATTCTGACAGAACAAATTCACGAGGATATAATATCCGGCATTACTGTTCCATTTACAGCCTACAGGGTTGCCGAAATGGCAATGCAGGTATCGATAGAAAATCAAGATATTGGAGCGCTCGTATACTATGCAGATAGGGGCTATGCGGGATACTATTCACAGGCTCATGGGGCGCCCCTTTTTAACGACAGGAACAAGAACAAAGAAAATCCAGGGGCTGTGATCAGTACAGTTTTAGCAAAACGAATTGCAGGTGATTCGTACGACTCTCATAATATTATCGGAAAAAATCTAAGCGTAGAGAATATATCATACAATATCGTTGGGATTGTAGAGGGCTTGTCTCCAAATCCTGAAATTCTGCTTTCTATCCACAATCAGCCAATAGAAAATTTGCAAAACCATCCGCCCTACATGGCCATTGAGGCCGGTAGTGTTGAGGATGTACCTGCTGTCAAAAAGTCTGTGCAGGAGTGGAGAGAATCATCTTCATTTACGGAAGAGGATATTCAAATTTTGAGTCAGGATTACAGGGTAGATCAGGCCACGCAAGGATTTATGCTCTTCCGAATTATAATGGGATTAATTGTCGGGATTTCAGTTATTGTTGGTGGAATTGGCGTGATGAATGTTCTTTTAATTTCAGTGACGCAGCGAACAAAAGAAATTGGCATCCGTAAAGCCGTGGGCTCACGAAAAAAAGATATCTATGTACAATTTTTATCTGAATCTATGGTGATATCACTATTCGGCACTCTTGTGGGGGTTGTGATTGGAATATTGGTATCCATTGCGATGTCACCGATCGTCCACCAGATTATTGATGTCCCGTTTCGCCCGGCTTTTTCACTGTTAACAATCACAGTTATTACACTATTTTCGCTTTTGATAGGGATTTTATTTGGCACTTTCCCGGCATATAAGGCAAGTCAG
Organism: uncultured Rhodohalobacter sp.; assembly: GCA_964544445.1. Classification (GTDB taxonomy): domain Bacteria; phylum Bacteroidota; class Rhodothermia; order Balneolales; family Balneolaceae; genus Rhodohalobacter. The sequence goes on along the minus strand of CAZJBI010000015.1, from coordinate 33,941 downwards.
TTAAGCCCTATTGATGCATTGAGAAGGGAGTAAAATCAAACCGCTCAATTATGCTAAAAAGCCCAGAAATTCACTTAGGTGTGTAATGATTCAGACAACTTTATTGAGCAGCAGTAATATGTTATGTAATATTTTACCATGTTAGATTCAGAATCGATGGTATTTGTTATGATCTAGCGAAAACGTTTGCTATTTAAAGAAATGAAGAAAGCTGATTAGCACATTACTATCGGTCTAGAACGTCCAAAACCATCACTTAAAGAATAAAAAAATGAGTAGCTGGAGCTCCTTTACAAAACGAATTCTGATTGAAGGTCCGATGGAGAAAATTTACCGATGTTGGGCAACTCAGTCTGAAATAGAAATATGGTTTTTAGAAACAGCAGAATACTTTTCCAACGGTAAACTGAGACAGCCTGATGACTTGGTGCAAAAAGGAGATCAATTCTCCTGGAAATGGAATAACTGGGATTTCACTGAAAAGGGTGAAATATTGGATGCGAATGGCATCGATCTCATTTCATTTACCTTTGGAGCCGGCGGTCGAGTGATTGTTCAGCTAAGGGATAAATCGGGTATGACTGAAGTGATCCTCACACAGGATGAAATTCCCACGGATGATAAAAGTAAAATGGAAATTTTTGTGGGGTGCAATACAGGCTGGACATTCTGGCTAACGAACCTGAAAGCATACGTAGAGCACGATATAACACTGCATGCCAGGGGTCTAAGGCAAGACGAAACGAACAATCTGATTAACAGTTAAGTGCATTTAGCCTGATTATTGCGGGCATTACGATGCTGTATTTACTATTGCCTGATGATACGAGTGATTCAGAATCAGCTGCCGCCCTTTCAACCACTTCTGTTATTGATTTGACCTGGAATGAATTTCCTACTCAGACAGAAAAGTTGCCTATTAAACATCCTTAAAATAGCAGAGTTATACATAAACTTAAGTTGACAACTTGAAGAATTGAAAACTGCCTCGAAAGAATAACGCTTGGATCGAAGTAAAAGGATATAAATCTGAAAAGGGGGAAGGCAGGAAATGTGGGCCCGAATCTCCATTCGCACTAGGCTTCGCAGATCAGGCAGGACTTGAACCGCGGAGCATGTCTCCGCAACAACAGCGCTCAGACCGAAACTAAAAAGGCTATGCGCGAATAAAGGAGGAAGGCAGGAAATGTGGGCCCGGCAGGACTTGAACCCCGAAGCACTGCTTCGGAAGAACAACGCTCGGATCGAAATAAAAGGATATAAATCTGAAAAGGGGGAAGGCAGGAAATGTGGGCAAGACTTCGATTATCGGGGTGACCAATCGATTATGAGTGGATCGAAATATTACGATTAAATACTAAAAAGGCCATTATTTGAGGTATTGTACCACAGGATGTACCACAAAATTTGGTCACGGGTGAAGGGGTTTAACTCGGTCACTTTGCTAATCTAGTATGACAAAATTTTTTTTACAAAGTCAAACCAGAACAAATGTTAAAATCAAAAAATACATTGATGGATCTATGATTTGGTTTTATCATATCTAATTCTGTGCAGATTTATTAATAACTATTTTTCAAAAATAAATAAATACCACTGTACACCGAACGCTTTTTTTGTATGATATCTAACTAAGTCATAATTTTTATTAAAGTAATTTATTGGATTGCTTATTGAGCCAAACGATGCATAAGTCAAATATAATAATCCATTTTTATTGAGGTGTTTTTTATAAAAGTACAGTAACTGCTTGATTTTAAATGCACTGCACTTTTCAATGATTGGTAAGTTTGCAAACATGATATCGAACTTATCATAAACAGATGAGAAGATATCACTCCATACCAATACAGATCTATTATCAACACGATTTATTTGTAAGTTCATTCTTGCACATTCTAAAGCTTTAATATCAATATCAGTACCTAAACCTACTTTTGCACCATCATTAAGTGAATTTATGAGTAAAATCCCAGATCCTGTACCAATATCTAAGATTTTTTTACCCTCAACATTTGGAAAGTTTTCAAGTATGATGCTTGACGAATAAGTTAAATCTGGGTCAGGATTAAAAACTCCAGGATTAATTGTGAGTTTAAGATCATATATATTAATTATCTTTTTTTCTAATCTTGCATTTTCACTTTTCCAAAAATTTAAATAATCTTCCAATTTATCCTCTTATATCAAAGATTTTTCTATTTTCCGCATAGTTACGCACCAAATAAACAAAAGGGGTGTCCGAAATCGATATTATCCATTTAATAATAACTTGGCCCAATATCATATTTATCATGACAGAAAGCGGTAATATTGAAACAAATGCAAAAAATATAAAAAACGTACTATCAACTGTTTGGGATATTAAAGTAGAAGATGTATTTCTTAGCCAAAGTAAGTTTCTGCCTTTCTGCATCTCCTTTAACTTGTGAAATACAAAAATATCTGTAAACTGGCTAATGGGATATGTTAGTATACCGGCCAAAAGAATTCGATTGCTACCTAATAATATACTACTATAGGCTTCTTGTTGATCCCATATTTCATCAGCTCCTGGTATATTTACAGCATAAAAAATGAATGTTAGTGATAATAATCTCATTAAAAAGCCATATAAAACTAATAACGATGCATATTTTTTTCCAAATACTTCTGACATTACATCTGTTGATAAAAAAGTAACTGCAAAAAGTGAAGTGCCAACGGGTATTGCAATTGGAAAACCAAAAATAGTTATCTGAGTAAGCTTAGATGCAGTAATACTACTTATAAGTAACCCAAATATAAATGTTGATATACAAAAGAAAAGTACTATTACTTTTCTGTCGATTTGTTGATTATTTATACTCATCATCGTAGGTATTAATTTGATTAATAATTTTTTTTCCTTCTATTTCTGGTAATGGGTACCATAATCTAAACTGACTACTTACATCAATTGAATTAGGGTTTCCGACTCGATATTCTGCAAATACCATGTCAAATCTTTTATCGCCTTTCTTCTGGTCTTTATGAAGCCACATGAATTTTAAAAATGGATGTAGCAAATAAGGATCATCACATTTGATATATCGCAATCTATCGTTCCTTAATTTCTTTTCAGTTAAATCAGGATGAAGCGAAGTGTCTATCTCTTCTATAATTGTTTTAACAAAGTCTTCATATAAATCTTCCAATTGTTTCCAATCTTTAAAAGGCTTTGGCCAATATTTATTAAATTTATTTTCAAAATCATTCGACCTTTTATCTGGGAAAACGTATTGAAATTTTGCCCCTTTCATCAGAGATCCAACTATTCCATCAACAAATTTATCGTATCCAATGAATTCAAGAGGTGCATCAGATGTAACAAGGGTGTAGGTATCACCACTTTCCAAATTGCTAATTAACTCTATGAGCGTTTGGTAATAATCACCATGTTCACGTTTGGCTTCTTCAAACTTGCTTGTGATAATTTTTCTTTCCAAAGATTTACCATCGTTTAGATCCCCAGAAATTTTTTCGATAAACTTGTCTTTATCGAGCTCTAAAATATCTACCAACTTGGTAAAAAATGGGGTGTCAAATTTATCAATTGTAGAAATGTATTTAATATTATTGGACAATGTACCGGCTTGAATGCCCAGCCTAGAAGCAAGCTCTTTCATTGTTTGAATGTCCTGCTTTTCCATTTCCTCTCTAATATGGTCGACTAATATTTCATATTTTATGTTCATGTTGAATGTATTTAGTTCAAGAATATCATTTAGGGCTTTAATGCAGATTTAGTCTAATTGGATATAGGAGAAAAACCGGGTTTCCTAAAAAAGTTAAAAATGAACTCGATTTGAAAATCGATTTATTCCGATAAAATTTAATGCACTATGACTAATGCAACTATCAGAGCGAGAATAATTGCCATAAAAAGTTTCATAACGTAAATATTAATGTCTTCTTCTGGACTTTTTTTGATTAGGTCTTTTATGGCTTTGAGCAAACGTAGTATGAAATTTTCCATATTAACCACCATTTATCTGAGGGATTAGTAAGGTCTGATTCCAGTTTAGTAAAATTTGTCAAATATTTCAACAAATTTTATGAAATTTGCAAAAACTTTTTGAATGTACTGTTGTTTAAGCTTTCTACGCAATCCAAACCTCATGCAATTTATTGAGTCTCAGAACGACATAATTATCCAACAAACTTAAGATAGGAGATGCTATGTTTATTAATTATGTGCCATTATTATGAAACAATAAACTTGAGGAGAAATTGAGATGCTTACCTCAAAGTTTAAAATTTCATAATTGTCTTTATTCTTCAATCTGTAAGCTCCCCTGAAAGTTGACCATTTGAAAGTAGAGAATTCAGGCAATTATCCTCCGTCGAACAAACCCACTATTGCCATAAAAAATTTGAAATACGCCGAGTCTCAAATTGTTTTTGCTCTGCAGCAAGTCCAGACCGGTACCTCTGTAACCGAAGCAATCCTTCAGATTACGACTACAGAGGACCGAAAGAGTCCATTTTCTCCACAGATAGTCAAAATACGGAAATTTATAGCCTACAAATCCTCACCCTCAGGTTTCGTTTTCGGGCTTCTTTAATCATACTCCCCGTTCCTTTACTTTTCCCATCCCAGAAGGCAAACAGAAAGTCAGCGTAGTCCGCCATATCACGGTTTCGCTGAGGTCCGGCCCCGCGGCCATACGCTTTCCAGTTCGGTTTAAACACTTTTACTGGAAGACCTATTTCTTCAGCATATTTGACGCCTAAAGCATCAGCGCCTTTCGCGGCCCCACTTACAATTTCAGTAAAGGAGAACGTTTTAAATAGCTTATCGCACTCCTCTTTTAATTTCTGGTAGTCGTTGAAGTCTCTTCCGCCGGCTATAATAAGTTTCATAAGATTGGATTGAATTAGGTTTGTTTTTTGATATAAAAACAAGGTAGGACGGCAGTGTGCCGGATTATGGCCTACCCCCTAAACCAATCAGATTTTTTCTTATTCCTTATAAAGACTCAGCCCCATCTCATACTCCTCTCTGACCTTATTGGCGAGCCAGTCGGGTTCCAGCACCCTGACTTCATGGCCAAACTGCATAATTTTGTTGAACAGCTCCCAGCTTGGGTAGACAGTCAGCTCGATAAGAATTTTGTCTTCATTCTCTTCTATCACTCTCTGTGATGAATGCCAGGGCAGGCTTTTCACGTATCTTCCCCGCTTCACGCTGAACTCCAAAAGCACTTTTTTAATTTCTTCTCTCATAAAATTCACTCCCATGATCTGCCCGTATCGGGTATTCAGAACTCGCTCATCTCTTGTAAATGTCTGATGCGAGATTTTTAAATTTGTTATACGATCCATTCCAAAAATCCGACGTTTTTTTACTCCCTCTTTTTCACCAATAACATACCAGTGTCTTTCATACTCCTTGATAAAATAGGGGCTCATCTTGTAGTGCCCGCTTTCACTTGTTGTATATTTGAAATAGTCGAAGGTAACAACCTTTCTTTCACTAATAGCTTTCATCAAGGGTTTAAAATTTTCCATTCCGGCTAAATCAATTCTGGATTCGATCTCCAGATAGTCCGGCTGCATACCAAATCCTTTCATATTCTCAATGATCAAATCATTGATATTTGAAAGCTCGATCATACTTTCAAAACTGTTTTTTGAAATCGTCTCATTTCTATCTATATAATAGCCGCGATGAAAGTGATCATACTTGATGACAATTCCAAGCTGCTCACGAATAGTTGCAAGGTCCCGTTTGAGATTTCTCTCTGACTGGTCGAAATCTTTTTCCCTTAAATACTCCTTGATATCCGCCAGTGAGGGGTATCCTCTTCGTTTCACCAGGTAAAATATCAGAGCAAGACGTTTTGTTATTTGCTGACCCTTCATAGTTTTTACCCTATCTGTTTATATTTATAATTACCCCACCTCGGGATCTACCAGTTCGATATACTCATAGTTGATCTGGTAAAAGCTTTCACCAACTTTTAACGGAATTCCTTTATATCGATTGGCCACCCCGTACGTAGGCTCTTCTGAATATTGTAAAACCGAACCTACTGGTATGGATTGATCTATATGAGGATGATTTGATGTCGTGATTTTCTTTACAACTCTAAAACTGGAATTGCGATTAAGCTGAACACAAACTGCCTGTATGTTTTCTTCTGACTTGGTTTTTGATTTCAAATAAAAAGACGTCTGTGTTCTCAGAACAAAAAGGAAGTCAGACCAATCGCTCTTTGCTATGACTAAATCTATCCTGCTTTTGGATTGGGTTTCCAAAAAGAGAGATCTCAAGCGAACCAGTTGTTGATTATTAATTGAATAGTCGTATCTAATTTTGATACGCTTATGTTCATTCATTTATTGAATTTTCTTTATAGTTGCTCGATAACTTTTGTTGTGAGCTATATATCTTTTTTAAGCTAAATATAGATAACCGTCACGTTTACTCTCACAGACTCCGGCTGCTATAAGAATATTACTTATCGGAGTTATTCGGGAGGTAACTGAAATTCCTTGCTCTCTATTATAAATAGTGCTTGCTACATATCCGTCAACACTGTTTAGTGGTAAATCACCCTCACCAAGCTTGTTATTGAATGCATTTCCTTTAAGCGCTTTGCCCCCCTGTTCTTTTAAAAGTGATAGTGTTGCATAAAAAACAGACATGGGTAAGAATGATTGGTTGCCTAAATTTGAAACTTCTACTCCAACAGGCATCCTCTCCAGTAAAACAACTTCCATTGTGAATGGGCTCTGAGACTCGATATGAATCGAATTACCATTATTATGGACATCAATAATCCACTTGTTAAATTTATCAAAGTGATTCATAGTATTTTTTTTGAAGTGATCATTTATGGTTTATTAATAATTTATCTCTATAAAAGCGAATCCGAATCCTTATAGTAATACTCATTCCCATCATCATCGTACCGGCGTTCACACCAGTATCCATCATGTGTCTCGTAATAGATCTCATTACCATCTTCATCGTACTCCCTTCTTCGCCAGATGCCGGTTGAATTTTCATACCTAAGTTCCCGTCCGGTTTCATCATGGGTCATACGGACCCATTGGCCGGAGCTGTCTTCGATTTTTATAATTCTCCCAGCCTGATCCAGGGTGTATCGCGACCATTCACGGTTCATCTCCTCAACGTATAGCTGTCTATTCTGCAAATCAGAGATTTCAATACTGCATTCTCCATCTGAGGTCTCACAGATCATCAGCGTATCATCGTCATTGCTGATGTACTTGATCCAGCCTCCATCTTCATGCTCGATCAGCTCAGTCTTGTTCTTGTAAAGACAAGACTTTTCGATTGGAATGGTCTCGGGACGGGGATTCATTGAATGCGAATTATTTTTCATAAACCGTAGATTTGAGATTTAGTGGGTAAGTGATTACTTCATGGACTTCCAGTGCTGATAAATCATAACCATGGCCAGAGTGTCCAGCTCACAGTATCTGAGCAGCGCCTGAAAGACCTGTCCGCGTTCCTGTTCAGATACATCATCAAACTGCATCCTCGCCCAGGCCATCATAGCTGTACCCCCTTCCTGAATCCGATCATCCAGATCGAAATCCAGATCATCGAGTTCTGTTTCATTCGGGATACCGTACCCGACCGGGTCTAGCAATGAGTATGGATTGATGAGCTCCCCATCTTCATCCTCCTCATACAAAACTTTCTCTTTCAGGCTTAACCCTGAGTAGGGTTTGGAGTATATTTTCTTCAATACATCACTTTCTTTCAAAACCGCAGGCAATACATCTTTAATACTGTTAGAGCCTTTCATTTGAACAGAGTAGTAATAGAAGCGCACTAGCTCTTGCTGATCAATCAACTCTCTATCTGCTCCTTTAGTTACAAGAGAATCAATCCATTCTACAAGCTCATCACGGTCGGGTTCTTCTGATTCCAATAACCGTTCTTTAACATCCCTGAGAGTCGTTCTTTCGTAGTGATGATACATAAAGATGCTGCCCTCATCCTGTTCGAGAACTTTTTTGAGTTCACGAATAAAATCAAACCCCGGATATACCCCTTTTCGCTTATCCACCCATTCTGCGGCGTGCTCTACTCGTCCATCTTCGTAGACGTTATGCATAGAAAACTGAAAGGGAATTTTTTTATAGGGATGGCAGCCTATGTGAAACGGGATGGCCGGAGCAATTCCCTCAAAGTCGATGAAGTGAAGCGGGTAGGTCCATCGATCCATTTCATGGAAGAGATCTGGTAAAATGACTTCGCTGTCGTCATGCTGGCCGGTCATCTTCATGACCTGTGCCAGCTTCCGCTGATTTCTTTTTTTCCATACGGGTTGCTGATAGAGGGAATCTTCTTCTACGTTCAAATACTCTGGCGTAATTTCTTCCATCAGATAGATTTCATCGCTGATATACCCTTTTGAGTTTGCATACCACACATCAAAAGCGTGTGGTTTGGCAAGCTCCTTCTCGCTCCAGTTTAGGGCCTCTTTCCAACATTCATTGAATCCCGCTTTCTTGCCATTCAGCCTTTTGGACTTCACACGATGCTCGCAGTTTCGGCATTTAGCCCCGATCGTTACCGGATACTTTTCATCCTTTTTACTAAGCTCACAGAGTCCGTCAATCCACACATCAAACCCTTTGGCTTCGAGCTCACTATTCGGTTTACGAGCGTCCCCGTTAAATATTAGGGCGATTTCATTTGATACGTCGATAGTGGTCATAATTGGATCTCCCAGTTTAATATCTTCGCGGTTTTCGGTGAGCCTAACCTCACTTCGTCCCTCGTCATTTTCTACAATCTTAAAATATTGATGGAGACCGTTTGTGCTGATTGGTACACCTTTATCAATCAACATCAGATATGGCCGGACTCTGAATTCCGGAAACGCCCTTTGCATGACCCATGTTTGAAAAGCGACATCATATAGATATTTGTGCCACTTGGGATACAATTCTCCATTTTGCTTATAAAAGCTCTCACCCGACTCCCAGGATTTCGACTTAACCTCAATCAACTTAATCTCATTGCCCTTTTTAACCAGAATGTCTACCAATGCGTAGGTCAAACCGTATTGGATAGCCGCCTCATAAATGATGACCTCATCTTGCTGAAGCAGCTCCGTTGTCATATTAATGGACTGGTACTTATCCCTGGAATAGGGAATTTCAATTCCGTTCGGATAATAGAGCTTAGCCAGCTCACCGACCTGTATCCCTCCTTCGGCCAGGGCCTGCAGGAAATCGTTTTCGTCCTGAGATGTGGCATATTCATCCCCGTGGTTTTTTTAGTAAAGTTTAGTGGGGCAGTCCAGGCAGTGGGTGAATTTAGATTTAGTCAAAAATTTTGACATAGGAAGAAGTAATTAAGTGAATGTATGGTAATAAGATAAATAGTAGGTGTGACAGATTGTGTCATACTTGTTTATTTACTATCTAAAGTAGCTTTAAACATTTCGCATTGTAACTATACGAAATGAGCTATCGAAGAAATGTGATTTATATCTAAACTAAATTAAATATGCTCGCTTAAATAATAGTTGTCAGATGTATAACGGTTAGATTCAGATTAACCTTAAGTTGAAGTAGTCACGATGAAAGCTGGCAGTTTAGTTAGAATGAAATAAAAACATTCACCTTTATGTGTAGCTGCTCTTCATTAAATTCTCTTGAGATGCTGTAGGTTCGATTTTTATAGTATCACTATTATAGCCTTTTAAATTTTATTAGTGTAAAGTCTAATTAAAAATGATGAGGCTCTATTTGATTGAAATAACTTTGATGCTCCGGATGACAAGTCATCACCAACACTTGCTGCTTTTTTGCAAACTCTTCGATGGCTTCTGAAGCCATCTCCCGACGAACCGGGTCCATATCCACCATCGGGTCATCTAATACAATGAATCCGATTTGGTCTTTCAGAAAATACTCGGTTAGGGCAAACCTCCAGGCAAGAGCAACAATATCTTTCGTGCCATGAGACAGTATTTCATAGGTGAGCGGCCGACCGTCATCGGTTTGAAAGGTCTGTGGTAAATCTCCGTTCATTTGGATGGCATTAAATCGGTTACCCGCCATCACTTGCAGCCATTTCATGAAGCTCTCTTCCAGTCCGCGGTAGGTATTGGCATCCATCGATTCAAGCAGATCATACGTTCGTTCCCGGACTTTAGCCAGCGTTTCCGCTTCGTGGTGAATGCGGTCAAAATCTGTCTCCGCCTCATCCAGCATCTTTTCAAGCTCTTCAGAGGATGTATCCGGTGCATCCTTTTCAAGATTCGCTTTATCAATTTTTTGATTACTGATCTTTGCATCAAGCCCACGGATATCCTGATCCAGTGCTTCAACCTTTTCGATAAATTCCTCCGCCGTCTCAAATCCTTTGGGAAGCTCCGGCAGTTGCTCTATTTCTCCGGTAATATCTTTGATCGATTTTGATTGATCTGCCAGATCCAGGATCACATCCTCCACCGATTCATAGTCCTCTTTCCACTTCTCCAATTTTTCTCCGGCTTCATTCGCTTCTTTGGTTAGACTCTGAAGGTCAGTTCGGGCATCAACAAGATCATTTGTAATATCTTCGGAGGAACTAATTTGTTTCAGATCGCCAAACTCCTTCAATGATTCTTTTAAATCACGAATACCATCTTCGCCTAATTCAGATTTGTATAATTTCTCTGCTTGCTGGAGTTTTTGCTGTATCTGTTGATACAATGTAGCAAACGACTCTGCATCCTGAACGGATTCCACCTCAAGTTTTTGGAGTGCTGCATATAACTCTTCCTTTTTAAGCTTATAATCTTCTATGACCTGCTCCAAATTCCCTTCACCAGAAACAACCTGTAGGTCCAGTTCCCCGGTTTTTAAGGTAAAGCCACCGGAAACTGTTTTTTCAATGACTTCGCCTGATTTAGGCTTTAGTGTTTCTTCCTCTTTTCCGGCTTCTGAGTATGTTATTGAGCCGTCCGCCTTAGAGATAATTTTCAGTGTTAGCCGGGCAGCTTCAATCTGAGTATTCAATCTCCTTATTTCGGATTGGAGTTCGCGCAATTCCTTTACATCCGACTGCTCTACTTTCTTCGTTTCTTTTACTTCTTTTTTGGCAGCTTCTACATCTTTGAACAGTTTTTCCAGTTTTTGAATCCGGGCTTCCAGCTGCTCAGCCTGAACTTTCTTTTGAGCTTTCTTATGTTCCTCCTGAAGCTTTTCAATCTTTTCTTGCTGAACTTTTTTCTTCGGTTCCAGATGCTTGATACGATCTTCCATCACCGGCCACTGCTGACTGATATCAAGCAGATTTTTCCGCTTCTCTGTAGCTGTTTCCAGCTTCTGTTTAAGCAATTGGCGTTGGCTGATACCTTTTTTTAGCGGTTGAAGTTTGTTGAACTCTTCTTTTTTCTCTTTTTGGCGGTTGATCAACACCGAAAGCTTTTCATTGAGTTGATCCAAATCATCTTCAAACCGCCGTGCTTCTTCAAGAACCAGCCGGAGTTGTTCTTTCTGGTAGTAGGCGTCCAGAACTTTCCCTGTTCCTGTTTTATATGGATTGCTAATACCCCTGTTTCTCTCCGGATAGTCCTGATCCCGGTCCCAACGTTTGAAATATTCTTCATGCCGTTTATCCAGTAGTTCCCTGAACCGGTCAACCGACACACCTCCAGTTTCCATCAAATTCTGACGCAGGATATCTCCCAGCTCCTTTCGCACTCCATCTGCTTGTTCCATTTCACGAATGGTACGATGAAGGCCGGACTGATCCGCAAGCAAGATCGTTCGAAAGGTGGCAGCAGATACCGGCAGCAGCTCTTCGATTTCATTTTGAACCTGCTCCTCATCCGTGATCTCTGTACCGTCAGCGAGGTGTAGCGATGCGCTCCCCTGACGATTTCCTTTTTTCCAGGTCTTTTGAACACGAATGGTGTTTTGATTCTCATCCAGCAGTTCCAGATCGACACGGATCACATCTCCTCCGGCAGCAGGGAAAAACCGGCCCACCTCACTTTCCACTTTTGTTTTAGTTAAAGAGGTGGTAGTCAGCAGCCCATTCAGAATCGCATTGAAGATTGTTGATTTACCTGCTTCATTTGGACCAAGCAGAACATTTAATCCATCTTCAAAATTGATGGTTTTATCACGAATACCGGCAAACGGGTGCAGTTTGATCGATTTCAGCTTCATTGCTTCACCTCACGGATTAGTTCATAGGCCATTTGCAATTCGTCCTCATTTTCTTCCGGAATTGAGGAGAGCAACTGTTCGGGAAAGGAATCTTCTGTAAACTCCTTACGGATCTGCTCTTCGGTAACCTTTCGCCGAAGTTCCGAGTCGTCCAGCTTTAATTCAAGGACCGCATCCCGAATGCTGTGCCTCTTTTCTCGCCACTGCTCATACAGTTCAGGCTCTAAACGGCCTGAAACAGACAGCTTTAGCACAGAGCGATTATATTCGTCACCTTCGAACACTTCCAAAAGTTTATCCAGATCAGCAGCGCTATTCAGACGTTTCTCTATTTTGTGAAAACGGTACGTTCCGGTGCTCAGAATCTCCGTTTTGATGGTTTTGTTTTCATCAATGGTGTGCAGAAACGCCCGGCCTTCATGATTACAATCAAAACCGTCCGGTTCTGTGGTCCCCGGATTGAATACAATATCCTTTTTACCAGGTTCCTCCGGCCATGTAATGTGAGTGTGTCCCATGAGCCAGATATCTACGCTGGTACTGTTCAGCTCCCGGACAGTCATCGGAAAATACTGCTGATTAAAATCGGGTGATACACCCTCAATACTTCCGTGGGCAATTCCAACATGAATCTTGTCCGGGTCTTTCTCTTCATCGTTTACCCAGCCCACCGCATTCTCTGCCGAATGCTTGGCGTGGCACGGTGCAGGCCAGACTACCGCATTCAGATCATACTCACGCAAATCCACGAGTTCCTTTTTATCCAGAACCAGCACATTTTCTCCCGCCTCTTTTTTGAACCGGTCCCAAAGCTGACTGTCCTCAGTGATGTAGTCGTGATTGCCCGGAAGTACCAGGGCTACGTTTCCCTCAAATTTATTGATCGCCTGAACAGCCCGTTGAATATCGGACACCTTCATGCTTGTCCGGTCGAACAGATCTCCGGCAATGGCCAAGATATTCGCTTCTTTTTTATTGGCCATACCAACCAGCTTATCCAGTGTTTCATATCGAGCTTGGGCCAATGTTTCACTGGCTTCGGGATGGTTTTTGAAGCGAAGGCCGAGGTGGAGGTCGGCGATGTGGTAGATTTTAATTAAATTTCTATTCAAACTATTTAGATGATTTATCAGATTTTACTTTCTCATATCGAGCTTCAATTGCTTTATTTAATTTTCTAACATGCCCTGTAACTTGGGACCTAATATCCTTTTCACCCATTTTTTCACTTGATTTATAAACATACCCTATGAAGTTAGAAATACTTTTCTCGCGAATTCCTTTGTGGGTGAATCTTTTATACAATTTCCGTTTACTAACCTTTGAACTTCTGGATTTTTTTCCAAATGTCTTTTTTACCGTCAAGCGAACATTATTTCGCATTTTGCGATAATATCTCGAAATACTTGATGATCGAATTAGAGTTCTCGAACCATCAAAAGTAAAGCCAAGATATTGAAGACTTTTTTTATCTCCTGCGTTATCAAAACTTGTCAATACCCCATTATTCAACTTAAAGAACCTAATACATTCTTTATCATCTTTACTTTCAAGCTCAAATTTATCAATTAGTTCATAAAAAGCTTTTTTGACACTGGACAAATCATCAATATCAACTACTAATAATATGTCATCAGAGTAACGCCGATACAATGCTTTTTTGTCATCTATTATATTGCTCATCTCTTTATCAAATTCCAGCATGTATATATTTGATAAAACCGCGCTCATGGGCGACCCTTGAGGAATCCCAAAATTATTTGGATTCGTTTTGACTAACCCTTTAGCTCGAATTTTTTCACGAAACTCTTCAGGACTACAAATTCTATGTGAGTGATTACTTGAAATACGTTCAGAAAATTCAGTATCTAAATCTTTCTTCAGAACGAACGAAAACTTTGTAAGTGTTTTGAAAATATTATAATGATCTTCCGGCAAACTGCCTGTCTTTAATACATCACACCACGCTTCCTTTAATATTGTGTGATCCAAATTGTCAAAGAATCCAGTTATATCAAACGCAATTGCAATGCACTCACCTTTATTTTTTATAAAATTAAATGCTTCCTTTGCAAAATCTACGTTATTCTTGCCAAGCTTACGATAAGCCGTAATTGAATCAGAAATTTTGTGTGCTTTAATCAGATCTTCATATTTTCGATCTAACAAAATTGAATAATATGAATAGACAAGAGAGTCAAAATGAGAGGCATAATAAATTTCCCTATCCTTTACATCCATTTCTCTTTTACCCTCACCTTTGTTCACTACTTTATATCGAGGTGTTCGAATGACTTGCTTTATAAAAGGATAAAATGGTTTACTTGAAACTTTATCTGGATCAGATAAAAACTTCTTTAGTGAATCAGCTGAGGAACTGAAATTAATTTTTCGATCAAAGTGGAGGTATTTTCTCTTGCCTTCTGGGATTGCCCCACTTTTAGTTTCTTTATCTATAAATCGATTCCAATCGGTTCTATTCATAACTTTCCCTCCTTAAAATAGCAAAGCCAGAGACTTTGGATTGCGTTGTCCATATAAGCCTCTGGCGCACGTCTGAAGGGAATTTCACCCCACTTTTCAAGCCAGTTTCGAACTGACCTTAACGCTTATAACTTTCGTAATTTAAACGCTATGAATATGATCACAGCTATACTATCAGCCATCATTGAACTCCCTTTGAAAGGAGGCTTTGAACTAACAGGAACGTTCCTGTTTGCTTCAAAGTTGACTTTCAAGCTAAACTGCTTTCCCCACAATCTAAATTGTAGGCGTTTATATATAAAAAAATAATGGTTTATATAAAAGTTACTAAGTAGAAAAATTCATTTAAAAGCAATGCATTTTAGAATATTTGCGTATCTCTTCACTTATCCACCCTCATAACTCCTCAAAATCAACGACTCAGCCTTCGTTAAATCATCTTCGTTGCGGATGGTAATTTCCAAATCACCGGTTCCAAAATGACCAATGTTTCGAACGTCTCTGGTGAAGCCTTCTTCAAGCTGTATATCGTCTGGATTGAGTTTTACATAAACCTGTAGCTTGTTGCTTTGCGTATAGACCTCTACACAGGCAAAATTCTTGATACGCTTGTAGGCAAAATAGTATTTCAGGGTTTTTTCTTGCACGTCATCACCCAGGTTCATCATATAGTCGCGTAGGGCATGGTAAAGGTCTGTTAGCTCTTGATTTGCTGACTTCAGGTGTTCTGAAACCGTTTTATACTCTTGCTTTGCCTTGGTTCTCCCTGAACTGACCGGACTGCTGCTACTACCATTAGATTTAGCTTCTGCAACGTTAACCAGTTCCAGCAGGAGCAGATCATCCCCAAATCGGCGATAACGAATGAGCTCGATATTCCTATTCATCTGTTTGACGGCATGTTCATCATACTTTGTAAAATCTCCGGCAATGCAGAGCAGGCGAGGATTGTACCAGTCGATATTCTCTGAATCTTCTTTGCTGAGATTTTTCAAAACCAACAGTTCAAACTCTGCTTTATGATCAAGTAGCCAGTCCAGATAGAAGAGCCCTTGATTAATTACGTTCTCGTTCATCGACCGCTTGTACTCGATGATGACGGGGCTGCCGTTTTCGTCAATACCCAATGTATCAATGCGGCCCCCATGGTTTACTCCGGTTGAATATTCTGTTGCCAGAAAACGAACACCAAGATAAGTGTCCAGATTTTTTTCGATTTGTTCTTGAAGAGATTTTTCAATTTTGACGGCCGAGCCGGTGAGTTCGGTTACATTGTCGCCCTGGAGTTGGAAGAGTTTGATGTCTGACATCTCTAATCCTCATCATTATTTTCACTACGATCTACCTCTAAAATTAAAGCTATTTCATCAACGATTTTTGATGCATTATCAGAATAATCTCCCAACTCAAGATGTTTGATCTCTGCTTTGAATGCTTTAGTTGCAGATTTCTTCTGTTCTAGTATTTCTGGTTGTTTTTGAATCAATTCTTTTAACCATGTCAATTCTTCTTCATCATTTGATTTTAATACCCTTGTGAACACATTAGAAATAAATCTGTCAGCTTCAGTTAAATAAATACCCTCCGATATTAAAATTGAATCATATAAATGGCCAATTTTAGATACGACACCATCGGACTTTCTTTCAATGTAGAATTTAATGTTCTTCAAAAAGGTACTTTTAATATCCTTATCTAAAGCATCAAGGAAGGATTCCCATTTAATAATTAAATTATCGCTTGGTGCTTCAATCTCTCCTGAATAAACTTGTTTATAGTGCTCTTCTAAAGCATCTTTAAATTTTACAGACAAGCCTAAATCATATCCAGCTTCCTGAATCAAAATAGCTAACTGAATTAGCTCAGTCTCATTTTTAAGGTGATCCAACCAAACTTCTTTCTCTAAGTTTTTATATCCATCAATTAAAAATTCAAAGTAAGAGGGTCTTAAATCATCTGGACAAGCTTTAGCAAATATGTAATGCTCTTCATAAGATGATGGTATTGTTTCAAACTCCTCAATAACAAGGTCTACGAGACTCTCCTCTCGTTCAAATAAATATTCAATATGGCCTAATAATGCTTCTTCATCTACAACTTGATAGATATCCTGAAAATATTCAAAAACTATACGTGCATCTATTTGATCCAGTGCTTCGTTAAATTGAAAAGACTTTTCAATGACGTATACTGATAACGGTCTTAAAGTATTATTACCATGCTGCACTTTAAAAAACTCTTCAAATAGCTCGAATTCTATTAAGTTTTGAAGGAAATAATCCTGTATAAACTCTTTATCATCAGGCTTATTCAGAATATTAGTTAATGCGTTATGTCCCTTATTTACATTATTGTCATTAACAGACTTTTGATTATTTGGATTGAAAAAGACTGAATTGATCACCAAAAGAGCAGTGATCATTTCATCGTTTTGATTATTGATTAAGTAAAAAAGGCCGTTGTGAAAGTTTTGATCCTTTGACAGACTTAAAGCACCATCATCTTCATATTTAAAGCATAAAACTGGCATCATTTTGAGAGCTGCTTTTAGCTGAATAGTTCGAGTAGCTCCATTCACCTTTACCTGATTTCTTATTTGATTGATTAGCTCAGACCAATCCCAAACATCCTTTTTAAAAATACCTTCTTCGGTTAATGTATGTAGGTAAAATGCTTCACCTAATCCATCTGATATGTCTTCAGATTTAAGAAGATTGGCATATCTCTCGACTATTTGATCTTGAGTAGCAGATGGGTTTAGGTGTTTAACTATTTCTTCTTTAAATCCTTTATCTGTGTTTATGATTAGCAATAGAAGGGAAATATACTCTTCCGGCCCATTTGGTAGTTCTAAATTATCACTTAGCAAATTAAGTGCTGATTCTTCATACAAACATTCAAAAAGTGGTTCCAAAGAAGAATACCAATCCCCAACTGAAAGTGTTTTATCGTCCGTTTCATTGTGGGATATTTTTTTCAAAATAGAAGAAATCCATTCAGTATTAAAACCAGTTCTTCCCCAAATTATGGCTATCCCTTTACCCAAATTTATATTACCGGGTTTGATAGAATTAACTTGTCTTAAAGAGGTTGCTAGCTGAATAAAATAATTATCTAGTTTATGATCGCCTTCTACCTCAATTGTATCTAAACACATGGCAGAATTTGCCAACGATAATGGCACCCCTTGTCCTAAAAGGGATAAGAATTCTGACCCTAAAACATCTAAAAAACCCTCTGTTCCTAAATAATCTTCCAGGCCCTTGGCAGTTCCTTCATGTAAAGCTGTGCCTATTTGATTTCCATAAAGAACTTGATAAGCTTTGCTTATGTCACAGTTAAAATGAATAGCCGCTAATTTTCTGTTTAGTTCTTTATCTTCTATTACAAATCTTGATGTCGAATCTACTAATTCATTTTCTTTTAGCTTCTCAATAAAATTCTCTTCATCTGCAATTAACTCATAGTACGCCAACGTGGACAGTTTGACATCTTTCTTATGCCAAATCCTATAAAGGGCACTTACCCGATTAATAAACTGTTTAATTTGCCTTGGAGTTGGGGCTTCATTCCTCCTTATCCCTTTCAACTGATAGAGGGTAGCAACATCATTGAAAATATTTTTACTATGCTCTTTAATACTCGGAAACGCGATACCCATCTGTTTGATAAAATACTCTTTCCAGTCAGATAGTACAGGCTGAGGGACTCGGAACATAACCTGAAAGGTTTTATCAAGGAAAGCTTGGACATAGTCAGCAGTTTTATCAATCATCTTATTTGAATCACTATTCACAGGTTCTTTTAGATGATCTAATCCACGCCAAAGGTTCTCGAGCTCCTTTAAATCAAAAGGTGCAATTAACCAAAACTGCTTCTTCCAGTTTAATTTTTTATTATCATTTTCAAAAAAAGTTTGAAGGGTTGACCATGCATTAATTGATGACTCAGTTGTTAACCTGTCTATATTATCAATAACCACTACTAACCTTCGGCTACTATTTTCTAATGCTCGCCTAGTTATTTCATTAAAAGAATCTTGAAACTCTATAGTTGTCGGGTCAGGTGTTTTAGAACTTATTGACTTAATGTTTTCTTTAGTTTTTTTAAAAAATAAGTTAAAAACACTTTGTCGTTTTTTTTCATCAAACCTAGCAAATAAGACGACAACATAGATTATTGGACTTAGGATAAATAAAAAACCTAAAATATTAATCCATAAGAGATTTTTATCTATAGTACCATATCTAACAAGTGATAAGCCCAAAGGAACCAACAATAGTAACAAAGCAAAGAAACCTCCTTGCTTTGAAACGATTGGTTCTGTAGTCGTTTCAATTACTTCTTGTCGTTTAGATATTTTGTCAATCTCGCCGTCAAACTCACCCCCTTTTATCCATTCATTATTTTCAAGGAAAGAAACATACTCTTCAATAAATGCTCTCCTTAATGGGTCACCCTGATGTTCCCAAGCATCAAATACGAATATTCCGGTTTCATGTACTGTTTGTTTTTCTTTTTCCTTTTTA
This sequence comes from uncultured Rhodohalobacter sp., assembly GCA_964544445.1. Lineage (GTDB taxonomy): Bacteria > Bacteroidota > Rhodothermia > Balneolales > Balneolaceae > Rhodohalobacter. The sequence goes on along the minus strand of CAZJBI010000015.1, from coordinate 14,751 downwards.
TTGAAAATCCGTTTTAAGAACTCAATGACGGTTGATTTTCCACTTCCGAATCCCCCTGAAAGGGCAATTGCTTTGCCGCCTTCTTTTTCGTCTTCGATTAGCTCGTAAATCGCATTTGAGACTTTCTCGTGACCACCAAATGCATCTTCATCAGGAGATCGATCTTCAAGAATCTTAGTTAGTACCTCTGATTTCTCATTTACTATCATGACATTGTTTTTTTAATTGTCAATTATTTTCCCCTGCTTAATTTCAACTTTAGATTTTTGTCACTTTTGATGCATTTTTGGGTTCATAAATAATTACACCGGTTCATTAACAAAACTCTCCTCATAATCTTCCCGACTTAACACCGTATCATAAAGCCCTACTTCTTCTCCTTCGTGTTTGTTGATACCCGTGTACTCCAGGCTGGCATCTTCGTAGCGTTTGAATTTGTACACGGCATCGTTCATTAATTTGCCATTGAATACCCCGAGGCTTACCAGCAATTCAAAATCTTTCACGGCAAGTCCGGTTACTTTCTTAAATAGGCCGGGTTCTAATTGTGTAATCACATCCTTCAGACTCCGCTCTCTGTAATCAGTTAAGTACATGAATACAGGAATTCGAGTCGCAAACTTGATTAGTTTATCCTGAATTTCTTTTCGAAGGCTCCGATACTCTTTTTCTTCTTTTGTAAGCTCTTTCTTTTCCTTCTTGGTTAGCTCTTCATCGTTGGCTTTTTTCTTGGTCTTCTTTATTGATTCAGATTTATTGATAAGTGTTTCGATTTCCTGATTAAGAGACCGAAAGCCCTCGATACTCATCAATGCATCCAGGGCTTTTTGGTTATCCATCAGGCGACGTAGTGTCGAATTATCAACGTTGACCAATAATGCACTCTCCCATTTTCTGGCAAGGAGTGTCGACGTTGTTCCACTCATGGCAATATCCAGAACTCCAGCAGCATCAATCTGTTTCATGGCGCTTCCATCGTAGGCAAGGATGGGGAGGAAGTTTATAAACTCTGCTACTTTCTTTTCCGGGTTGGATTCAGAAACATCAAGCTGACAACTGTAAGAAGCAATCTGACTCAACGCCCGATTGGGTGCAAAGTCGAATACATAACATTCTTTTTTGATGATCTCTTCTTTGTTGGGTGATTTTCCATCGGAGTTCCGAATAACCCAAGGAGATTGAACTCGAAAAGCAGCCTGAAAGTACGTCTCCGGGCTGGAAGAATTTCTTAGCATGAAAATTCCAGTCCATGGTTTTACTGTCACACCGGTTGTTAGTTTACCACACGAAAGCGTAATGGTTTTTGATTCCAGCGGTTGCGGATCATCCATCGATTCTAACACCGGTGGCAAGGCATCCAAACCAATTCCTGCTTTTGGACCAGCAGCTACATTAATATTGTAGTCATGGTAAAAAGTGTTTTGCCGCTCCTCTAAAAGACTCTTCATAGCATAACATGAAGCTACACTGGGTAAAAACCAGAACGTATGGTTCAATACATTCAATAGTGGGGCATGAGAAAATGGAAGTGGTGGTTTTTTCGCCCCCATTTTAAGGTCATCCACGCTCGTTTCACTGAATGAGCCTCTTATAAGATCCAACCATTTTTGAACATATTCTTTATGGATGAATTCGGCCTCTTCACCTTCTCCTTTAGCGGTGAAAAATGCATTCAAATCAAACTCGTCATATTCTCCACCTTGGGCAATTTTCCGTATGGAATCCGGCATTTGATAGGTCATCATTACCATTCGGGGCAGAGAGGCATACGGATTGTCATTCCCGGTCCATTCTTCTTTAGCTTTTTGCTCATCTGAATAGGTCCAGTTATAAATTTCTTCTTCAATAAATTCACCTGAGTTGATTGCTCGGAACGGAGTACCTGACAGGTAAAGATATGCATCTGTTGTAATCGGCATGATCTCTTCGTCATAGTAATCCATGCCTTCACCCATACCAAATTCTTGTTCTTTCTTGTCCTCGGCTTCAAAAAGCTCTTGAGCATTTTCTCGCCATGCGCCAAAGTGATATTCATCAAAAATAACTCCATCCCAATGAGTGGCGTGTACCCATTCATTTTTTGCTTTGATCCCACCGGCTGAATTCTTTCCTAAATAATCCTGAAATGAACCAAAGCAGACAAAGGGTTTGTCGGGATCAATATCTTCATAGCTATTACCTGTGCGGGAAATAAACTGCCACCCTTCAAAGTCTGTATGCGTCATCAAATCTTCTTCCCAGGCACTTTCTACAGCGGGTTTAAATGTGAGAACGAGTACTCTTTTCCAGCCCATCTTTTTAGCTAATTGATAGCTGGCAAAGGTTTTACCAAATCGCATTTTACAGTTCCAGAGAAAGTGGGGAATCTTGTCGGTTTTCTCCCTGGGATTATTTTTAAAGTAGTGCATGGTTTTGTTTACAGCCTCTTCCTGCTCGGGACGCATTGAAAAAGAATGAATGCGTTCTCTCTCAAATTCTTTGTGAGTTCTCACAGCTTCCACTGCAATACGCACTTCTTCTACCGTACATTTAAACCATTCTCCCTCCGGATTATTAAACCCTTTTTTGCGAAGATAATTATGAACTTCATGATCGGTAAAAGTACTACCATCTTTCCGCATGGCCGATTCTTCCAGTACAATCTTGTATGGATCCTCTCCCGGACGTTTGGTAGGATACTGCTGGGCTACGCGAGTCTTTGCATCTATATTGGTAAAACCAACTTTTAGCAACCCATTGTATTGAGGATTGCTATCTGTGTAAGCATAAATCGTTGGATTGGAATCTGGTCGATCTGGAAAGAAGTCTTTACTCATCACTTATCTCCATTGGTCGAATTTTAGAATTAATGAACTCAATTTCTTCAGGAGATAAGTCAAACTTCTTAAATAGCTTTTCATCATTCCACTCTTCTGAAACATCAACTATTGGTACAAATCTATATCTACTTCTGGTTATATGCTGTGTATATGAAGCTTGAGCAATTAAAAACCTTGCAAATTTAGTACTTAGAAAATGACGTAGATTTAGGGCTTTACTTTTCGAATCATAAGCACCTAAAACAAGATAAGTTTCTGTACAAATTGTTCCCGGCTCTAATATTTCAAGCTTAGAAAAAACTTTACGTTTGCCATCTTTATCAGGCTGTCCGCCATGGTCATATGAAACGTATGAAGAGATTACCTTCCACTTGTCTATTAATTCTTCACCCTTTTCAATTTTATCGCTCGGAAATGGCCCTCTACCTTTACCATGTACTAAAGTTAAGTCTCCCTTCTTCTTTGGTCTAACCGTTGTTGATAATCCAAATGGCTTACGGCTAGTTACCTGCTGATCCATGGTTCTATCAGTGTCTTCTATTACTTTTCTAATAATTGGCACAGCAGCACTGTATCGTATAAATATTTCGAATTCATCTAATGGCCTTACAGTTTCCTGTATATCTCCTTTGTAAATGTTTTTGACTTCACAATCTCCTGAATAATCTCTTTCCCAAAGGAAATAACAAACCCCACCCGCAATATCGACACCTGGAAATACCTCGGATGCATCGGGAAAATCGACCAATTTTTTCATTCGTTTATCATTCAGCATTTCCTCTCTAAAACTTGATAGCCCTTTTCCGCCCGCAAACCAACGAGATGGAATAATCATTGTCAAGTATCGGGGTTTCAGTTTCTTTGCCTGTTCAACAAATAAATCATAGATAGGCCCGGCACTTCTTCCATGACCACCATCACCTAATTGATAAGGTGGGTTTCCAACAATAACATCAAATCTCATATCAAATAATTCCTCAGGGTTTTCAGTATGAATAAATTGGTATGCGTGGGTTTCAAGGCTTTCATCTCTGTCATACTCACTTTTGCTTGCACCACAGTAAATACACTTTCCTTTTTTCCAAGTGTGTTCAATGCGGTCGTATAATATGTTTCCATCTTCCGTTTCAAACTCTGTACAAACGGAGTATTTACCATTGGCATATTTACTGCAATACACACTTCTGCGTGAAAGCAAAGAAGTGAGCTCTGTTATGGCAATTCCAAATAACTGATTTTGAAAAATGTGGTTCACTCTTTCTTGGCGGTCAGGAAATTCCTCTTTCAATCCTTCGGTCAGCCGTTTGGCAATTTCCCTCAAAAACACCCCGCTTTTGCTCACCGGATCAAGAAAGGTGACATTCTTATCCCGCCAAAGCTCTTCCGGCAGCATATCCAGCATGTCATTCACCAACTTGGGTGGAGTAAAGACCTCATCGTTACTGAGGTTTGCCAGACAGCTTAAAACATCAGGATTATAATTTACTTTGAACATGCTCAGCTAAATTGTAGATGCTCTGAAGAGGGTATTCAGCACAAGGCGTTGGAATAAAAGCTTCATCCCCTAAATCTGAGAAAAGATTAGGCTCATCCATTGGCTGATTGGCCAACAAATTAGTCATCGTAAAGTCTCTGCGTTTTACTTTATCCCGATAAACCAGACTCCATTCCGAAAAAATAATTGGTTCGTCTGTCAACCCCACACGCTTTAATGTCAGCGCATCTCCGTGAATAATGTTTCTGTTTAAAATGAATTCGATACTGCTTAAATAATCAGTTCTAGCTTTGTCTTTAAAAAGTGTTTTGTATTCTTCTTCAAAAATCCCAAAAAGCCGTTCTCTGCATTCTTCGGCATTGTCCAACAAAATATCGATGCCATACAAACTGCCAATAGCTGAAACTCCGTAAGGTTCATACTCCGTCTGGCTGTTCTTGTACCTGGATCTCAGAACACTCAATTTTCTTCGGAGCACTTCTACCAAAAAATTCCCCGTACCACATGCAGGCTCTAAGAAGCGAGAATCTATACGTTCAGTCTCCTGCTTCACCAAATCGAGCATGGCATTTACCTCTCGTTCATTTGTGAATACTTCTCCGTGATCGGAAATGCGTTCTTTGGATTTTACCTGGTTCGAATTCTGTTTATTCTGCATTACCTCAATAGCCATCTAAGAGTATTTTAACGTAGATGTAATTTATATCATCATAATCTGAAATGATTTAATCCGATGATTCTGCTATCTAATATAGCAGATCTCCATCAAATTGAAAGGAAAGCTATCCATCAAATTCTCCATACTAAGATGTAGTATTACCTGTAAATTGATCATTCAGGATGTCCAACAGAGTTTCCGATATTGTTTTGAGTTCTTTAATAATTGGATTTTTATCACCATTGATATCCAATTCTTCGGCGACACTGTAGGGCATTCGTACTTCTACTGCAAACCCGGAGGAAATGTAAAAATAGCTGCGCTGAGATTGCTCTATTATTCTATTGAATTCTGAGGCTATTTTCCAATCCTCTTCTGAAGCATTCACCTCATTCAAAATTTGGTCAAGTTCTTCCCAATTAGCTGTACTCTTTACCCATCTCTTTTGCTTATCCCGTTTCCATTTTCCGGCATACCGATCAAAAAACTCTTTGGTGTGAGTTTTGGGATTTTCTTTGTCCCTGGTGTATACCCAGCAAAGTCCCTGCATGTGTGAAAATTTTATATAAGGCTGAACCCTGAATTCATAATCCTTATTGAGTATATAGGATGGCCACTCAAATGGTTTACCCTTTTTGAATATAGAATATCCCTGAGTTTTCGTATCCCCTGGCCAAACCTTTAACGCGATAAATTTCCGATCGGTTTCAAAATCAATACTGGGTTCAATATTGATTTCATCTACCCAACTGTAGTCATGAACTGGAATATTCGCTCGATTGAATACAAGCTCATCATCAGAATTTCTCTCCTTGTTCCAGTATTCCAATATTCCTTGTTTGATCAAGTTAAGCCGAACTTCCAGTAGTTCTTTTTGTTTGTTGTCTTCATCTAAATGATCAGGAAATGAAATTTCACGAAATGGGACTTTTCTGAACCATTTAGGGTAATTGCTTTTCAGAAAATTATAAAAGTCTCGAGTAAATAGATTTTCAATGTTTACATCTTTTTGAAATTTCAAAGTATGGCGGCACAGATCCATAAGAATACCCCATGAAAAAGCCTTGTCGTGATAATTAACTGAAATTTCATCTTCAGAGTAATTAACAATTTTTTCAAGCTGATTTTTAAGTTGTCCAAGACAATCTGCTGCATTTCGTTTTACTTCGAAAATGATGAGCTTTTCATCAACTTGAATAGATAAGTCTGTTATTGGCTCTTCTGCACCATTAGCCTGAACTTGTTCATTTAAAATTAGTTCATCTACTGACAGAGGTATTCCAACAACTTTTGTAATTCCGTTAAAGTCCTTGCACTTTATTTGAATACCAATATTTACCTTTGCGGAATCCCCAACTGTAACAAAAAGATTGTCATATTCATCAGTTAAAATCTTTCTAAGTAATCGATCAAATAGAATTGGATCATTCTCAAGGCAAATTGCCAGTGCTCTCGTTAGATTATTTTCAAGCAACTGCTCATTATTGTCACCATAGAAGTTGAATAAGTTAAGGTGATAATTTTTCTGTTCTACTCTGCTCATAGTATTATTTTTTAATTTACAAGGATCTCTACCTCATACCTCTCCAACGGAAACACTCCTGAAAGAACCGAATTCCTGTCCCGAATGACAAATGTGTTCTCCTCTACAATGCCTGTTCCTGTAATTATTTGCTTCAGTTTGGGTTTGTCTGAATAATCTGTCGTAATCGATTCCAGGACCCGTTCATCTCCATAGTGGTTGTAATTGTAGGTTTCGGTTTTTAATACCGGTGTGATTCTAAAGGTCTGATGTCCCCGGTTTGATAACTGTTCGAAATGTAAATTCAGTTTTTCTTCCCATGCACGTAGATTCATAAAATGATCCTCCGAATGGGTTTGGTACTCGTCCAATAGCAGCGGAAGTATTTCCTCTGCTGCATCTGGATGTACTTCGGCTGGATAATACCAGAGGATCGGATCATGATTTTTCTTAAATTCAATTAGTAAATCAGTAAGTGTCAGATATTTAGATTCAGGATCATATCCTGTGATGTAACGAGTTCTTGCACCACTGCCAAGAGCATAAATATCATATCCGCCGCCTTCTCCGCCAATTACAAGTAGTTTTATCTTTCCCACTGTGTCAACTCCGTTAGTTTTTATTAAACCCAATTCCACGCTGCCCATTCATCGCAGCAAAGCGGGAATTTTCATTACAAATTTCCGCAACCGTCATTTCTCGGTCAACGATTATTTCAGAACCAACCTTTTCAGCCAACTTCCGTCCATCTTCAATAGCAAGGGCTTTAAACTCCTGTTTAGCTTTCAATCGGCCCTTTCGAAGCAAAGCTGCATCTATATCTTCAATTTTGGTATTAAACGTACAAATAACGTTGAGGTTAAGAATATCGGCCGGAAAACCATCCGTTAAGTTCAGTAGGTTTGAAACACCATTGGAGCTATCCGCCTCCCGCTTCATCAAAATGGTTTCAGCATCTTCGATAATAAGGATAGAATCGGCGTGATCCATCAGCAGTGATATCAGGTTCGGATTGCTCAGCTCTCCTGCGATGGATGGAGGAATAAAAAGCGCCTGTCTGTCGGTCTGGTTGAGTATCTCTTTCAAAAAAGACGTTTTTCCGGTTCCCGGTTCACCGTGTATGAGATATAGACCAGTGCTCTTTTTTTTGTTGAACGATTGCAGCATCTCCTGTTTGAGTGAAACGATATCGTCACCAAGGTAGGGCGAGATATCGTGTTCATAGGGTTGGAACTCCACAAACTTAACGTTCAGCGTGCCGTAACTCATCTGCATCAAGCCAAACTGGTTCTTAAGGTTGTCTTTCTTACTTATCACTAAACGGGTGACTTTCTCAACGATCTTCTGGTCAGATTCATGGTCAAAAATAACCTGTATTTTCTGGATACTGTCAGACCGGAAGCATGTCACTCCCCCTTTCAAATGAATGGCGTAGTGAATAAACGGACGGCCTACATGATCCAGCTCTTCCCATTCAAAACGATTTTCAGGCAGCCATTCTAACGATGATTCAAGCTTCTTTTGAACCTTTTCCCATTGGTTATTCTTTACTATGGGAAACTCTTTTGTGCTTGGCATCTTTTTTCTCAGGTAAATGTGAAATTTGATCCCCATGGCTTCACTTCGGGCAGTTACGGCCATCAGTTCCATGCGCGATGAATGGCTCGGTATGTCTTTCTCTTTAATTGCCATATCTTTTTTTCTAGGTTCATAGCATAAATAAAGATAGACAAGGGGAGTGACATCATTATGTCACTCATGAGAATAGGCTAATTCTGGAGGCCCTAATCCGTTTAATTATAAAAATGACAAATTATTTGTGTAATCGTGTACCGGATTATTTTTGGCTCTTTTAGATTTTTAATAATGGCCAGATGATAGATTTGAATTAATAGATTTGGTCCTCAGTTGTTTCACTAAAAGGGGTATTTTCTACTTTTTCAAATCTTTCCGTTCCTTTCCATTTCTTTACACATCCTTCCAGTTCTTTTTATATCCTTACATATAATTACAAGTCTCTATACATCTTTCTCTATCGTTACATAGCTATCATGATTCTTTTGAGTGATTATGTAACTGAGAAGAGGGTGCCAAAACTTAAATTTTTAGAAAAACTGCGGTTTTATGCGGCTTCAATGAATCTGGCGCGCATAATTATTTATAAACATCCGCAATAATCTGTCCTTTTGAACTGATGAAAGCCAGGTCGTTTAACATGCTCTGGATGCTAAAACCAAGAAAATGACAAATAGTTAAAATTTTTGGCTAAAATCAGTTCTGGTGATGGTGCCCTATAGAAAAGAAAGGGGCATTATTATGGAAAATTGCGGTTATATGCGGATTAATTGAATCTGATATGCATTGTTTATTTATAAATCCGCAAAAAACCTGTAGCAGAATGACATAATTTCGTCAAATTTATAAAACTTTATGCCTGTCTTGGATGCACGAAAGCCACAGTAATTTTTTAGAAAATCGTTGAAAAGTTACTTTCTGGCCTAATTAACCATAAGGAATATAGAATAACATCAAAATCCTGTTTTTGGTTAAAACAACTATCCATCGAATGAGAGAATTCGATTAAAATTGGGTGATTTTTACCAAAAACGTGACTTTTTAAGCTAAACATCAAGCCCGTGAGCAAAAAGCGACGGAATGCATCTGAAAGCATCATAAACTTGCAGAAAGCTGCGGAGCAGGGGAGTAGGGGTAGGAAAATCGAACCGGCTTAGATTCTGTTGGCCATAGAGTAGTTTAGTGCCTTCAACTTGTCGAGATAGGAGTTCAGATATGCTTTTTTCATTTCATCATGTAAGTAGCTGCGTTTGATGAATGATTGCACTATCTGGCGATTCGACCTGAATGTATCTAAAATCTTTATCATTCTTTTTTCGACCAGTCCGATTTTTTTGCCAAATTCATAAAAGTCGTCATACGCAAAAAATCCATTGGCTTCATAGCTCTCTGTGGTATATTCGCCTTTAAACAGGTAGTCATTCAATGCCATAGCGGTATCATCCACGTGCAGGCTGGTGTTGATCAGATCGTATGCAGGGCTCAGTATATAATCTCCTTGTTTAGATTCAATCACTGCATAATTTTTCAGGTGGGCATCGCCATTGCAGATCAGGTAGTTAAAGAGAATGAGTGAAAAGAACTTTTCCAGTTCCACCATCGCTGCCGGAATATATCTATGCACCAGCTCTACCATCTCTTCATAGCTGAATTCATACTTAAAATTTGATCCGGCCGTCTCGGCTGATTTCCCTGCCAGGGTTGCAAAATCTTCTTTTCCAATTTTTAACCCATCTTCTGTAACATCAAACCGTTTTGTGATGTAGGCAGGATCGCCATTTTTAAAAAAGATGAGTGCATTTTCGGCGGTATGAATATTAAATACCTGCCGGGCTATTTGCATGGTGAGATGTTCATTCGCGGGAACCTGGTCCACTTTCCGTAAATCTCTTGGGATGGGTTTCAAAATATAGGTTCCCTGCTTGCCCTCATCGGTAAGGCGAAGGGTGCTCTTATCCAGCAATAAGGATACTTTCTCCTGCACACCAGAAATGGAAAGCCGTTTCCTGTTCTGCTGAAACTTTTCAGCATCCTCTTCGCTCACATGCGGAGGATTGTAAGGAAGAATATGGCTGACTTTTTTACCGTTGAATAGCCGTTTTAAACAGGTTGGGCTGTAGGTGTCAAATCCTTCTGCAAGTGTTCCGGGACAATATTCTATTTTGGGTAAACTCATTGTTTTATATAGCGTAAGTAATTTAGTTGATACAGAAATCTTTGTGTTCATCCCGAAACTTCGGGACGAGCCATGGCAAGATTTAATCAACTTTTAGTTATCAAGTTTTCATATTGAATATCTCATCCTGATACTTTTAAGCGGTCCCCGATTCAAAAGCTGTCGGGGCAGGCGGCAGTATCCAAAAACCGCCGGGTTGTTGATTTCTTCAGGCGGGCATTGCAATCCGTTTTGCGATGTAAAAACAATGGTCCATCTCGCTTTGTCACTTTTAACATAGATCCGGCCGGTGTGTTTTTACACCCATCGCATGCACTCCCTGCAATGCAAACACCGCCCTCAGATATCAAAGACCGGTGAATTTATTGCTAGTGATAACATTTGTAATCTTTATCAATCATTTTGTGGTTCTACCGTTATTGCACCGATGGTATCTGATTGAGCCGTTGCCAGAAGCAGGTCGAAATAATTTTTTTCATCAATTTTTAATTGTCTCGACTGTAGTTTTCGGTTCACCCCTTCCGACAAAAGATTAAAGAAAAAGGGAAAAAGATGGTCTGCTTTATATCGTTGTTTCTTTTTTGGCATGGTTAAGCTTACGGGAGGCTTTTCCGGGTTGTTAAACCACTGCTCATCATATATAAATTCGTAAGAGTGACTGTTGTATTGTATCAGTTCACCAATCAGCTCTCCGTTTCTGTACACATGGGCTTTCTTCATACGTGTTAATCAGGCCTCTTCACAGTAAGGGTTATCTCCATTCCCAGTATGTTGAGAATGCTATTTAGCTTGCTCAGCGTTGGATTACCTCTGCCAGACTCAATATTATATATCGTATTTATATTTACACCCGCCATCTCCGCAAGATCAGGCTGCGTGATTCCAAGTGTATCCCTGCGTTCTTTTATTTTTTCACCAATTTCAGAAACCAACATTATAATGTGATTTAAAGGCTGTTGTTCGTTTTTCCCAAAAGGAATATACCAAATTCCATATTATATTGTGGTAATGAGTAGATTTTTTGTTATTTGATGACTTGAAAGGCGTGAAACCACAATATAATGTGATATTTAATATTAAAGTGGTTGTTCAATTCAAAAGCTTCCACAGATTTAATGAATGTTTTAAGCCAGGCATTATGTAAAAGAGGGGGGATAAATTTTGAACCGGTTTTGTAATCAAACTACTATAGTCGGCGTTCATAATAATCCTGAAGCCTAAAATCCAATTCCTTTCCTTTAAACTCCGATAATTTGAAAAGTTAAACAGACCAAAGATCCCGCAGAATTCAAGAAAGAATCAACTTATCCTGGTCACGGAGGGATCCGGAGTTGCGAAGTGAGAGATCAAAGGACATGGCGAACTACAAAAAAAATTCCAACTGGTATCTATCTAAACCGAATAAAGTCAGGGAGTCTTTATTAATCTTTGCGAATATTGAAATTTATAAAAAAGACCCGCCCAATGATTTCCACTCTGTTTGACCTGGGTTCCATTGTCTCCCATCCCACCATTTATGAAATGCTCGGCCGCTGATGCCGGTCGTAAACAGATCCAGGCGGTCTTCAATGGTATGCCTGGCAACGGCAATCGGCGTGTCAATGGTCTGTCCGCCCAGATTGTCCCAGTCAGACCAGGAGTTATTTTTTTGATACTTATGAAACACACGGCCGCTAATTCCTGTAATTATGAGATGAATTTCTCCATTTTTAAGCCTTGTTACGCTCACGGGACCTCGACATAATCCGCCAAGGTCATTCCAGGTTTCCGAACCGGGCAGCCAATCTGAACCATTAAACTGCTTATGGAAAATTTTACCACTGATGCCTCTCGCGAAGATATCAATGTGATCATTATCAAAGTCGTGACTGCCATAGATATCACTGCTCACTCTGCCTCCCAAAGAGGACCATCTGTAATCCCTGCGGTCAAAATCAGTGACGACACAATGAATAGGGGTACCATCTTCATCGGAGGCGAACAGGTGAAGACCCAACGACTTCGTGCCGATCGCGGTGGGCCTGCCGTTAACAACGGTGTCGTTAAGCTTTTGCCATCGCCTCAGTCCCGGTTTCCAGGTGTCGGAACGTTCAAGCTTCATAAAAACTCTGCCGCTCCTGCCCCGAACAATGATGACGTTCGACGCACCCCAGCGGGCACGAAACGGTTCGTGAGTGACTCCCCCGCCCAAAAGGGTCCAGCGTCTGCTGCCGGGTGACCACTTCCCGTCTATCCGTTTTTTGTAAAATGGACGAGAACTGTTACCTCTGCACACCACGGTGATGTTATCTTTGTCCCTGGAAATGGAGGGACGATTTATACAGCCACCCCCAAGACTGTCCCAGTCCTCATCGTGATTCCTGCCGTTGAACACTTTATAAAGGGGCGTACTGTCACTTCCGCGGCCGACGATATGAATACGGTCATCCGGAAAAGAGGCCACAGCATCCAGGTTGGGTTGAATATTCCAGGTAACCTTCACTTTGTGAGCCCCGTCAGGTTGAATCCCAAGAAAATCAATCCTCAGCCCGCTTTGGTGGTTCCCGTAAAACCGGCTTTGCTCATAGTCGAAGCGGTCGCCCTCATGCATTGCAACAATTTCAGTAGTGTTAAATGGTTCCCCTTCCACGTCCAGCATCGGCTCCGCAACATCGTGACGCCCGCCTTTAGCATTTGTCGTATTGATATGATAGACAACCACCCCATCTTCCAGGTCTGCCCCCAACTGCTGGTCAAACTCAATCGGGCGGCCTTTGGAATCCTGTCCGTTTCGGGTGCGGTACTCCAGCAAGAAAAACTCTCCCGGTTTTTGATGTTTATTGGGTCGAATCAGAATCGCATTCTGATCGGAGGCGTATACAGGATGAAGCTCAAACTCTTTCGAAACAAAATCGGGTTCAACGATCTCCGGATCGAGCCAGCCAACCCGAAATTTCGAAAATGCGGCAAAGTGAATGTCGCGCCATAGGCCCTTTCCCATGATGCTCGTATTTCCCAAATAGCCGGCATCATTAAACCCAACCTGCCCATTTTCAACACTGATGTTGTAATAATCTCCTAAATCCAGAAGCAGATGTCCCAGTTCGTGGACCTGCACACCCCATTCGTAATCACCATTTAAAGCAATCTGTCCAATGGCTCGATTATTACCGACGTCAAGCGTAACGTCTCTTACAACTGACGTTCTAATTGCAGAGCAGAGAAAGAGTGCACGGCCCTTTTGGTTGGGTTTAAAGGCCCATTCAAATACTTTATCTACGTCGGATCTGGAATCCCAGTCGTAGTTTTGTTGCCTTGCCTTTGAAATGATGTCGGAGATAAGATTCTCCCGGAATTTACTGTCATAACTCATGTAATAGGGATTACGCTCTTCATCCGAACCAAAACGATCGGGATCCCTTTCGTGAATTCGAAATCTGTCATAACCCGTATACTCCGATTCCGGAATAAAATCCTCCTTATTGGCAAGGTTGCCGCTATCATCATACTCCGGCTCCACTCCCTCTAAATTGCCCCTCCAATTTTTCGGATGGTCCAGCTCTGCGCTTTTCATCTTGAAGCGGATTGTAAATCGGTTGTAGCTGTTTTCCGGCAGATAGCGCTGAATGATCAGCAGGTCTTCCTTCAGATGTTGAGCCTGTTCCTGGAGACTTTTTTCGGTGTCGGAGTAGATGTAATTAAAAACAGGCAGATGTACTTCAACCCGGTTGTTGTACATCGTGTAGTTGTTCACTTGACGTTCCCGGGCGGTTCTTTTTCCAAATCGGTTACTGACGTTGGGTATGTCTATGTCTTTATATCTCATCTTGGCTCTCTAAATTATTTGATGTAAAAAATTGATACTATTAAAATAGTTAAACTCAGTTTTTTTCCAAGAAATTACTACAGATGGAAAGGAATTCTGCCCTTCTAAGTTTAATTCGAAGTACGCTTTCCGGCCCTAATTAACAGAAAAAAGTCATTATTTAACCGTTCATTTTTCAAGCCAGCCCTATACAAAAGCAAATACGCACGATTTTTGAAAAAATGAAGGAGCGAAAAAGTGCCTGCGCTCCTGCGCACAAGGCTCCAGAGATCACGCAGGACGTTCAGGTCCAATTTCTATGATCTGCCAATAACCGCTTTTTCATCCAGGCTATACCTGAACCGGTTTTCAGGTACTTCTCAAGGGCAATAGCCGTTTCCTGCTCTCGAATCGCAATATAACTGGCTATAGTAAATGGGCGGCGTGCTTTCGTGGAGATGACTTTGCCATCATTATGCTCCTTTAAACGTTCCCTAAGATCAGCTGAATATCCAACATAGTACCAATCCTCAAGATCACTTTTTAGAATATAAACGTAGTACATCGACCCTTAATTGAATTCTCTCATCTTTAATAATAACAAGAAGTGTCTGCATTCAGCACTTTTAATGATTGAGTGCCTGCACTCCGGAGCTTTAGCGAAGGAGTGGGCCCGACAGGACTTGAACCGCGGAGCATGCCTCCGCAAGAACAACGCTCAG
>CAZJBI010000014.1:70660-72116 GCA_964544445.1 uncultured Rhodohalobacter sp. | reverse complement strand
TAAATGGAAAATACATATCCATTGATACCGGCGTACCCAAAACCCCCAGAAGTGCATTTATACAATTGAAAAACTACCTCGCAGCAGGGAAGATTAAACCGGTAATTGACAGAGTCTTCCCATTAGAAAAAATGGCCGAAGCCCACGATTATGTTGAACTCGGCCATAAGCGAGGTAATGTCATCATAAGTGTTTCCCCTTAACAGCTCTAATAACAAACCTATAATGACCCTGAATTCAACCCTTAAACATTATCAAAAAAACAAAGATGAAAACTCAGCTAATAACACTCTTATCCTTGATCATTTTAGGTGCTTGCGATAGCCCAAAAATATCTGACCTTACCCAACAACCTTCTATCGAAGATTATCAACTTGGCGAAACGTGGGTTTGGAAATACAAAGGAGTAACGACGGAAGGAGAAGTACGATCAGATGGCACTGACAAAAGAATGATCGTTCAAATGAGTGAAGGTTTGGGTATGACCATAGGTAATGACACGATTCCCCTTACCGACATCGTGAAACCGGATGAAAGCGAAACACCTAAGTATGACTGGCCATTAGAAGTAGGTAAAAATTGGACATACGAAAATAATTGGACCAGTCAGGATGGAACGACGGGAACGCAAAGTCAGAATGCGGAGGTGTTATCCTATCAGGAGGAAACGGTAGAAGCCGGAACCTTCATGGCCTATACTATTAAATACACCGGTAGAACCACCAATTCCAGAGGATATGATGCCGAAGAAGAAGAGATCTGGTTGTATGCCCCGGAAGTAAAAACATTTATTAAACTGACGCAGTCACAGGGCGACTTTAACTACGTGGAAGAGTTAATTGAATATTCTAAACCCAATTAATGAGGAAAGGAAGAAGTGTAACTTATACCTGATAAGAGACTTCAGGCGGAATGGATAGACATAAAAAAAAGTGCGAACTATATAAAGGTTCGCACCTTTGATGTGCTTGGCTCCCCGGGTTGGATTCGCCTGTCCGTCATTTGACGGAAACCAACGCCCCGACAGTGGTCGGGGTACCAGCCGATGGGTCTGCTATACACCCTTCATAAATAATCTTCGATATGAATAATGCCCTGGATCAGCAGTCGTGTCATTTTCTTGCTTTTCCAGTTTTTTACAACATGTTCAGCGCGTTCGGCTTGCTGCCTGGTATCGAAGGGGTGAGTGTAAACAATGATCCAGGGTCTGTATCGCTGGGTATACCCTTTGGCTTCCTGGTTATGATAGATGAGCCGCCGATCCGGATCGTCTGATGAGCCGTAATAATAAGTTTCTCTGGTTTGGGATTGTAATATGTATAGGTAATAAGCCACAGCAGTACTCAAAAAAAAAGGACAAATCATGGTTAAATGATATGTCCTTTTAAATGCTCCCCGGGTTGGATTCGAACCAACGACCGATCGGTTAACAGCCGATTGCTCTGCCACTGAGCTA
>CAZJBI010000014.1:0-70560 GCA_964544445.1 uncultured Rhodohalobacter sp. | reverse complement strand
CCGAGGAATGTCAATAAAAAAGTGTCAATAAAATGTGGGTTCGGGATTCGAACCAACGTCCCGACCGCTGTCGGGATAACCTCCGATTGCTCTGCCACTGAGCTACCGAGGAATGTCAATAAAAAAGTGTCAATAAAATGTGGGTTCGGGATTCGAACCAGCGTCCCGACTGCTGTCGGGATAACCTCCGATTGCTCTGCCACTGAGCTACCGAGGAATGTTTCAAAAATTTACAAGACTTAAATATAACGGTGATTGTAATTCTAAGTCAAGATAAAATTTCAAAAAAATTAAAAAGGCTGCTAACAGTGTAGCAGCCTTTTTACACTTTATACTTCTCCGCTGTTTTTCATGTCTTGGATTTCAAGACGGACTTCCTGTGCAAGTTTTTTTAGCTCTTGTAGTGTTTTTCTTGCTCTTGTTCCGGCAGCCTTATTTCCTTTTTCGTAGAACTTCTCCATGTCTGGTTCCAGTTCATCAATTAACGACTTTATTTCTTCATTTCTGCTCATAAAAATACCTTTTGGTTAGATTATGTTGTCAATTCTAAATCATAGCCAAACTATTGAACATGACACAAACTGGCAAATGATTCTTACAGATTCTTCAATAAAAGATAAGTTTCACTTTTATAGGTAATAATTTTTTGAGATAATCACTAAAACGAGGAGGGTGAATGAATATTTACAGGCTGATCGTAGTTATGAAAACTTTTTGGGATGTGAGTTTCTACAAATTGATCACTTTGATTGGTGATAATCACATTGTCAGGAAGTGTTTCGGAATAAATTTCAATATTCTCTTTCTTGCTGAAAATTGTGACTTCAGAAATTTCGAAAATAGACTGGAGAGATTTCGCAAGTAACGGAAGGGGGATATTAACAGGCTTACCGGAGTTAAAATCTTCTGCCAGGCTCGAAAGTAAGATCATAGGTTGAACGGGCAAATTTTTTAAGTATTCGGCATCAACATGAAGCTCTCCATTTTCATGGCGAATAGTTGATTTCTGGTATCCATTGAGCGCAATTGTAGAAACACCCTCATCAGCAAATAGTGCAACAAGCCTGTGATTTAAATCCTTAATAGAGCGCAATGTCGCCTCATCTCGCATTACTCCCGTCTGGATAATGCGTTCTGTGTATTCGCTTTCTCCATGTATAATTATTCCCCGTTTCTCTTTTTTTGATAGTGTTTTTGCAAACGTAGTCAAAAACATTCCATTGTCGAGGTGCTCGTAATCCAGTACAGCTAAAAAATCCATTTTCTTGTTAATTAAAAAATTTTAGAGTTTTATAAAGAATTGGCCGTAAATGCGTAGGGCAGGAGATGCTCAGCGACATGAATCGTCTTTTGATTTTCATTATGATATAAATGGATCTGCTTCTTCGGCATAAATTCGTGAATAACCTGCCTGCAGGCTCCGCATGGACTACAAAAATTACTTTTAGGAGCCATGATATACATTGATAGAAAATCGCCTGAGCCGGCTGCTATTGCCCGTGAAATGGCTACCCGTTCAGCACAGAGTCCTAATGCCCATGAGTTTCCTTCAACGTTAACGCCCGGAACATACCCGCGCTCGGTTTCCAGGAGTGCCGATACAGAAAAATTTGAATTAGGAGTTACCGCCTGTTCACAAAGCTCTGAAAGTCTACCCTCCAAATCCGAAACATCGTTGATGTAGGGATTATATAGTGCGGATTTGCTGGTACTCTCTAATTCATGATTTTTTTTAATCTGGTATTCATCCACCCAATAATTTATCAATTCCGGCTCTTGATCACCGTGCCAATAGCATTCAGGCTGATCTTGATTGGCTAAACAACTACTTACGGCAGACTGGATAGAGGATATTGTGAGCGGAAAAGAGCTGTTTTCAATGCGAACACCCGGATAGACCAGTCCGGACTTTCCCTTTACCAGGCATAATTCGTCTATACCCGAATAGGGCGAATACGATTTTTTTAAAATATGGTCTATCATTTAATCTACTATACTGTTCATTACGGTATCTGCAACTTTAGCTCGAATCCTGCTTATTTGTGAGCCATAGCTTCTGCTGGGATATGTTCGATTGGTAAGCAAGATAATTGCAATGTTTTCATCTGGATCAATCCACAAACTTGTTCCTGTAAATCCGAGATGCCCAAAGGTTTGAGGCCCAGTCAATTCGCCGGCAGAGCTGAACCCTTCACTTTTACGGTCAAAGCCTAATCCTCGATGATTGACCGGTGACTGATGGCTCGTGAATTGCTCAACAACTTCTGCTTCAATTACGTTTTCTCCCGCATAATCACCCCTATTCAACAGCATAAGCGAGTACTTCGCTATATCTTGAACAGATGAGAATAGACCGGCGTGTCCGGCAACACCGTCCATGAAGTAGGCGCGCTCATCATGAGCAACTTCAAGAACTGTACCGCGATTATAGATGGTGTCTATCTCTGTGGGGGGAATACGGCCACCAAACCGATTTGCGAATTTGTACGGGTTAAATTGCGTGTCGTACATATCAAGTTTTTCAAAAATCTGTTGGGTAGCAAATTCATCGATGTGATTACCAGTTACCTCATGAACAATTTCAGCAAGCAGAATAAATCCAAGGTCACTGTAAACATATTCTTCACCGGGTGTATTTATCAGAGGTTCATTTCGAACGGCATCTACGATTTCATCTCTGGATTTTAGTTTGTCCACATATATTCGAAAAGCAGGAAGTCCGGAGGTGTGTAATAACAAATGTCGTATTGTGATATTCTTCTTCTCGCCTGTATTGAATTCAGAAATATATTTTGATACCGGATCATCCACATCAATGATACCATCTCCAGCCAGCTTCATGATTGAAGTTGTGGTTGCCATAACTTTAGTGACCGATGCAAGATCGTACACTGTGCCAGACGACACCGCATCCGTTTTTGTATAGTCGTGATAGCCATATCCTTGTTGCCAGACAAGAACACCACTTCGCATTACACCAACGACGCCGCCCGGAAATACTGAATCGTTTACAGCTTGCTGCATCACCAAGTCAAGTTTCATGAGTGAATCCGTGCTCATTCCAACTGCCTCGGGTGAGTCGAATCGAATAGCTGAGTGTTCATACTCAAGTCCGTTTCCTCGTTCATAAAGTCCGGGAATCTCTCCGGGAAAAGTTCCTGAAATGGGGGCTCCGCCAAATAGTGATGGAATGGTTTGGCGTACCTGATTTGCATCGGTCGCCCAGGCAAGTATATGACTGTCAAAAGAAGGGATATCGCTCACAACATAAGGGTTGCCAAAAGCGATAAGCATTGATGGTGTGGATGACTGCTGAATGTACCGGAGTACTGAAAGTTGTTTTCGGGGAATTTGTGATGATTGATAGGATCGAACCCTGATGAATGAGCCTGCCACCACCAGATCATGCATTGCCACAAGTCTTTTGATCTCTTCAATTTCTTCTTCTGTGGTACGATCATTGAGTTCGCGATAGGTAACCCTGTTATGATAGTTCCTGAATGTACCGGCTAGAACAGAGCCCGAGGAGTGTCCGTCTCCATCATCTACAGACAATACCAAAATACGTTCCAATTGATTTTCTCGGATGGGCAGCAAGTCAGCTTGATCTTTAAGAACCGTTATAGACTCACGTGCAATACGGTTGGCTATCTCCTGATATTCCGGCGTGTTGATTTTCCGCCTTAGTGACTGAATATCAACAAATGGATTCTCGAAGAGACCGTAATCAAATTTAAGAGCAAGAATCTTTCGCACTGAACGATCAATACGCTCCTCAGTAATTCGGCCCGTCTCAACAGCTTTTTTGAGCCCGTCAATGGCCGTCATCTCATCGGGACTTAAAAGCAACACGTCAACCCCGGATTGTAAGGCTCGAACTACAGCTTCACCGGGAGCATAGTAATTTGAAATCCCGTTCATTTCCAGTCCATCTGTAACCACCAGACCACTGAATGATAGTGTGTCAACAAGAATGCGGTTCAAGATAGATGGATCTAATGTACCCGGGAGGTCGATATTATCACTAATTTCGGGAAACGCAATGTGTGCGCTCATAATGCTCTCTAATCCGTTTTGAATATTATCACGAAAGGGAACCAGTTCTACTGAGTCGAGGCGCGCGTAGTCGTGGTTAATAACCGGCAGAGCGAGATGCGAATCCGTATCGGTATCACCGTGACCCGGAAAATGTTTTCCTGTTGCCAGTAAATTCTGATCAGAAACCCCACGTATAAACTCTGATGCATAGAGTGATACTTCATTTGGATCTGATGAATATGAACGTGTATTAATAACCGGGTTCTCAGGATTATTATTCACGTCGAGAACAGGAGCATACACCTGATTGACTCCCAAAGCACCGGCTTCTGCCGCTGTTATGCGGCCGGCAAGGTATGCGTTCTCGGGGTTACCTGTTGCAGCAACGCCCATTGCGGGGGTAATACGGGTTGTACCTCTGACCCTCATCGCAGCGCCAAATTCCATGTCTTGTGATATCCACAAAGGTATTCCGGCAAGCGTCTGTAAATGATTATGCATGTGGGCTTGTCCGTATACATCTCCCTGAAAAAAGGTAACTCCTCCAATATGATATTCATGAATAAGGCGCTCAAGCCGCTTGATGCTTAAATCGTGCTCATTCTCAAAATAACCGTATGATCTTACCGAGAAAAGCTGGCCGATTTTTTCCTCGAGCGTCATTGCTGCAAGCAGAGAGTCGGCGGATAAAGTAGTTCGATCTTCAACTGCAGAAGGTTTCTCCAAACTATACCCTGCAATTAAAAAAGTGGATAGTAACAGAATAGAGAATATGACTAAAAGAGTAGGTTTTAAGTTTCGCATCAGGCTAAGATAATTGAGGTTTTAACGACTATTCGGGATTAAAAGTCATGGTTTGATAGCTGGTCTGCTGGAAAAACGTACTGTCTCTGTAAACAAAACGATAGCGGCCATCCAGCCATAAATTTGTTTGATCTCCGTAGTTAGCAGAGAGAGGATTTCCGGATTGTCCTGTGGGAAGTACAGATAGTGATCTACCGGGTTCAGAAAAATCTACAATTCGTCGGATTGAGGGTCCAAGATTCACTTTAAAAGGGTTGTTCCAGCTATACTGTGCTTTATTAATCGACATTGCATGGCCAATAGCTGGATATGGGCCTTTATTAAACAGTGTATTTACAATCGTTTTGAGGATCGATGAAGCATTTGGTTCTTCAGCAGCTTCTCCCAGCATTGGGGGGGATAAGGTAATGGTGTTAACATTCTCCCATCTCCATTCATACGGCTCATTACCAAACGTTTCTTCGAGTTCGCGAACAGTTTGAATCATCGATTCATGAATCAGTTCATCAAATGATAGTTCGCTATCTGCATCTTCAGCATCAATAAAAAAATCACCTTGGTTAATCAGTCGGCTCAAAACCTGAACCGGTAGATGTTCCTGGTCGGCAAATGCGCTAAATCCTTCTTCACCAATTTCAGGAATGAGCACGTTTTCAGATAGCTTCATAAAAAAGAGGTCAAAAATTGAAGCCGCTGTAGAAACACTATTAAATTGATAGTCCCAATTTTCGAGATAGGGAAGAGCCCGGGCAATAAACCTGTTATCTGAAGCCCTTCGAAGAACCGGCAGGATAATTTCTGTAATTTCACGTGCGTGTTCAGAGTAAACATCAACCTGAAGGGCTTGCATGTTCTCTAAGGTTAGCTCACTGGTAAACTCAAGTTCTTGTTCAATTCGCATAATCCGTGAGGGTGATTCCCAAAATGTCGCTATATAATATGGATATAAATCGGTATGCATTTTATTATTTGCATGGGCCACATATCCTTTTTCGGGGTTTTCCAGGTGTGGAAGTTCCTCAAATGGAATGGTTCCTGTCCATCTATCTTCGGGGACCCATCCTCTCCTGAAGAGAACGGGATTATTTTCGCGTATTGGTAGTCCCGCACCAGCGAACAACGCAATGTTATCATCTCTATCCGCATAGATAAAGTTCATGGCGGGGGATTTAAATTTTTTTACAGCTTCTCTAAAATCGCCTACATTTGATGCCCGGTTCATTTTATAGAGAGCGAGCAGTTCATTACCCGGTTGATGCCCCATCCAACTCATGCTGATGATCTGCTGCATATCCATTAATGTGGAATCTGGATGTATAGCGGTAATGACAGGCCCACGGTCGGTTGAATATACGGGGTGTAATATGTCGTTTTCTCCCTTCACGTTTATGACTTCATAGCGTACATCAAAGTTCTTAGTCGCAACGGGGGTTGCATTGCTGTCGGCCACATATCCATTTTCAAGTCCATTTGGCACAGACTCAATAAAAAAGTCGGTGTCATCAGCCATCATGTTGGTCATGCTCCATGCAATATTGTTATTTTGGCCCAGCACAATAAAAGGAGACCCCGGAATGGTTGCACCGGCCATCTCATGCCCGGGTGTTCTGTAATAAAGTTCAAACCAAAAGCCCGGGATACTGAGTCCCATATGTGGATCGCCGGCAAGAATAGGTGCCCCTTGCTCCGTTTTTTGGCTTTTTACAGCCCATGCATTACTGCCAAAAGGAGCACCTGATTTGCCCAGAAGTGATTTAACTTTTTGATCTATATTATTGAACGACAGTATATTATTAGAATTTATATTAGCTTTTTGAATGTGAGACAACGTGGTGGGATAGCGATCGCTATAGATCGGTAAAAGCTGCTGAACCGTAGAAGCGCCGTACTTATGTCCTATATATGCATATGCGAGTTCTGCTCTCCAATGAATGTTTTGATCCCATGCCATGAGTCGGGTTAGAGCAATTGTGTGAGTGGGAGTCCAGCTGATGGGCTCAACATCGAGCAGGGAAAACTCAATGGGTAGATTATCCTCATTTTTCTGAATAAATGCATTTACTCCGTTTGAATATGCATGTAAAGCATCTAATACTTCGCTGGGTAAATCATCTTCAATGGTTTTTGCAGTATGCCAAAATCCAAGGGTTTTTTGATGTTTGTCGAGATCAATAAGTTCAGGTCCGAAAAATTCAGAAAAGCGGCCTTCAGCAGCAATCTGAGTGAGCGTCATTTGCCACAAGCGTTCTTGTGCATGTACATATCCGATGGTAAAATATAGGTCGTCATCATTATCAGAATAGATATAGGGGGTGCCATATGGATCCCAGTGTACATCAACCGGCTTTATTAAGTTTTCATGTTGAATAGTAGCAGAATAATCGGGTAGCGGGCGATAAAACGTCCAGTAAATCCCAAGTAGAATGAACCCTGAGAGTATGATGAATATAAAGAGACCTAGTTTTGCAATTAATTTCATAGAAAAAGATAAACGATGCGCGGCGGATAAAGAAACAAGTACAAATCGTTGAATGTAGAAATTACAAAAATCAAGGTATCTATATGATATAGATGTTGACCTTTCTTCTCAAAATACATACTCTCACAACCGAAACGAATGAAATTTTTAACAAAGTAGTCACAGGCCGGTTATGAAAGAAATTGCACAAGTTACGGTAGTAGGCGGTGGTACAATGGGGAACGGGATTGCTCATGTATTCGCCCAAAATGGTTTGAACGTTAATCTGGCTGAAACGAGCAGTGAACTGGCGGACAAAGCCATTCAAACAATCGGCAAAAATTTGTCCCGTATGGTTGCAAAAGAAAAGATAACAGAAGACCAAAAAACAGGTGCACTAGCCAGAATTGAAACGCATACCAATTTGAGTGAGGCGGTACAGAATGCGGACTTGATTATTGAAGCAGTCCCTGAAATATTTGATTTGAAGAAGAAAATATTTCAACAGATTGATGAGTCGGCTCCGGCACACGCCATAATAGCAAGCAACACATCATCTATATCCATTACAAAGCTTGCGGCTGTAACGAACCGTCAGAATCAATGTATCGGAATGCATTTTTTTAACCCTGTTCCCGTCATGAAGCTGGTTGAAGTGATTAATGGCTTTGAAACGGACAAAAATGTAACCGACAAAATTGTAAGCCTCGCAGATAAACTCGGCAAAGTGGCGGTACCGGCCAGCGATTCACCTGGTTTTGTATCAAACAGGGTACTGATGCCGATGATAAATGAAGCCATATTCTGCGTTTACGAAGGTGTTGCAGATGCGGCCTCTGTGGATGAAGTGATGAAATTGGGTATGGCTCACCCAATGGGGCCACTGAGGCTGGCAGATTTTATCGGTTTAGATGTTTGTCTCGATATTTTGAATGTGCTTTACGAAGGTTTTAAAGATCCGAAGTACAGGCCTTGTCCTCTGCTGGTAAAAATGGTGGATGCCGGCAAGCTAGGAAACAAAACCGGAGAAGGATTTTATAATTACAAATAAACTAATGATTGACCTAAGAAGCGACACCGTTACGAAACCTACTCCTGAAATGTTAGTTGCCATGACTAATGCTGAACTGGGGGATGATGTTTTTGCTGAAGATCCAACCGCAAATGCATTTGAAAAAAAGATTGCAGAGCTGTTTGGAATGGAAGCTGGCCTGTTTGTCCCAAGCGGTACGATGAGTAATCAGCTAGGCTTACATGTTCTCACTGAGCCGGGTGATGAGGTCATCATTGACGAGCTGGGACACATTTTTAATTATGAATCCGGAGCAGCTGCGCATTTGTCATCCGTTCAACTTCGCCCATTAAAAGGAAGTAAAGGAAAACTTAAACCGGATTTGATTGAATATGCCATTCGCACAAAAAATGACTGGGATCCGTTCTCAAAGGTAATTGCCATTGAAAATACCACCAATAAAGGTGGCGGGGCTTTTTATACCAAAGACGAACTTATTGCCATCCGCACTCTTGCTGATGAAAGGAACTTATCGGTTCATCTGGATGGAGCCAGAATTTGGAATGCAATGGCGGCATCAGGTATCGAAGCACCTTTTTTTGGAACTATCGCAGATACCATGTCGATCTGTTTTAGTAAAGGTCTGGGTGCACCTGTTGGGTCGATGATGCTGGCATCTGCGCCTCACATTCAGAGAGCAAGGCGAGTGAGAAAAATGTGGGGGGGAGGAATGCGACAGATTGGCCTTTTAGCTGCTGCTGCAGATCATGCCGTAGATCATCATTTTGGTCTCTTAAGTGCAGATCATAAAAGAGCGAAGGAATTTGCTGTTGCGGTAGCAGAAAATGACGCATTTAAAATCGATCTGGATACGGTATACACAAATATTGTTCTGTTTGATGTGGTTAATGGTGGTGCCGAACCTGTTCTTAACTATTTCAAAAAGAACGGAGTGGGAATGGTTCCGTTTGGACCGGATACGATCCGCACAACCTTTCACTTTCAGGTTACTGATGAGGACCTAAAACAAACCGTTGAATTGGTCCATAATTATCAGCCTTGATTCGGAAATCGATGATTCATGAGTAACCGACCCAAACGGCGACTACCAGGGCAATAGAGCACGCAATGATTAGCTTAATCATTAAAGGAGCAATAAACTTAAACCATTTGTCGTAGGGAATACTTGCCAGACCGAGAATTCCCATTAGTACAGGGTTTGTAGGCACAATCATGTTCATAAGTCCATCACCAAGTTGAAAAGCAAGAACGGCAACCTGTCTTGATACCCCGACCAAATCCCCGATAGGAGCCATTAACGGCATGGTTACCAAGGCCTGACCACTGCCCGACGGTATAAAAAAGTTCAATGCACTCTGTATAAATAACATACCAATAGCTGCAACTTCGGCTCCGGCTGCAGAAAGAGGTGTAGCAAGGCCGTTTACAACGGTATGCAGTATTTCTCCATCTTCCATCAGTAGCGCAATGGAGCGGGCAAACCCAATTAAAAGAGCAGTACCTGTAAGCTCAGCTGCACCTTTGCTAAATACTTTTGCTGTTTTGTTGAGCCCGATACCGGATATGATTCCAGCCACTACGGCCAGTGTTAAAAACATTGCGCCCAGCTCGGTTAGATACCATCCGTACTGCGCGATTCCAACAACCAATACCACCAAAGTAATCAGCGTAACTGCCATAACGGCTTTTCTTCGGAGTGTCATAGTTGGGTAGCTTGTGGTTTCATAATCCACATCTGATGGTTCATTGTAAACCAGGCTATTCTCTGGGTTTTGACGAACCCGACGTGCATACGACCAAATATGGTGGAAGCCAATTGCAAAGATCGGAACAGCAATTATCAGCCGATACCACATGCCAGATGTAGGGGGAAGCCCGGCAACATCCTGAGCAATTAATAGAGTAAACGGATTAATAACGGCAATACCGTATCCTATTCCATAGCCAATGACCATGGTTCCAATGGCTGTTACTGAATCCATTTTTAGTGCAATACAAAGCGATACGAGTATAATTGCAAAAGGAATGTATTCCTCTGCCATTCCAAGAGTGGCGGAAGCGGCAGAAAAAGCAAGCATCATAAAAAACAGAAGCGGCATTGGCCGGTCGCCAAACGTACGGAGTGTCTTTCCAAGCAGTGCATCAATGGCACCTGATTCCCTGACAACGGCTAAAGCTCCCCCAATGATCAAAACAAAAAAGATGATGCCCTGAGCATCGCCAAAAGCCCGCGGTACAACTGTAAAAAGAGCGCTTACGGGTAAATACTCTTTTTGGGTTTCAGCCTCAAATGTACCGGGTATGACAACTTCTCTACCCAGTTCATTCTGCTGGGTAGAGAAAGAACCCGAGGGAATAATCCAGGTGGCAATAAGGGAAAAACCCATCAGAATAAAAAGAAGTACGAGCGTGTGAGGAACTTTGAATTTCAATGGCTTCAGATTTTATTCAATATTTTAACTCGTGTAGAATAATAAAAACGAAGGTAAACTATTGCCAAAATGAAATAATAATTGACTGTAAAATTCTGTTTACAGGTGATTGATCCTTAAAAATAAGTGGCAGAATCTGTATCTTGAAACCGCTTCCAAACTTTAATTTTCAGATGTACCCATGCAGGATCAACCGACAAGCCAAAAATCAACAAAAGTCAATAAGAAGTCGACGTCCAAAAACGGGACGCAACCTCAGAAGTATAAAGCTAAACATAAGGTGAGGTTTATAACAGCTGCCAGCCTTTTCGACGGCCATGATGCCAGCATCAATATTATGCGGAGAATTTTGCAGAGTACGGGTGCAGAAGTCATTCATCTTGGGCATAATCGATCGGTTCATGAAATTGTAAACTGCGCGATTCAGGAAGATGCCCAGGGAATTGCCATTAGCTCTTATCAGGGAGGGCACGTTGAATATTTCAAGTATATGGTAGACCTGCTGAAAGAAAACGATGCCGGCCATATTCGAGTGTATGGCGGAGGAGGCGGAGTCATTGTTGGCGACGAAATTGAGGAGCTTCACAGCTATGGTGTTTCACGTATTTTTTCTGTTGAAGATGGCAGCAAAATGGGATTGCAGGGGATGATCAACTTTATGATGGAAGAGTGCGATTATGACACAAATCATGTAGCTCCTGTAAACCCCAGTACCCAAAAAAATAGAGACAATAATGTCATAGCCCGCACAATTTCGGCCCTAGAAAACGGTAATAAAAAGGTCGCCAGTTTTGAAAATGACACGCTTTATATAAATGGGAATAAGATTAAGCCCGACACCGATAAGGTGATTCCCGTACTTGGTATTACCGGTACGGGTGGCGCAGGGAAAAGCTCCTTGACAGATGAGATCATCCGCCGGTTTCTTACAGAGTTCAATGAGCTGAATATTGGAGTGATATCAATTGATCCATCGAAACTGACTACCGGAGGATCGCTGCTTGGGGACCGTATTCGCATGAACAGCATCGACACTCCTCATGTATTTATGAGAAGTATGGCAACGCGTTCATCAAACAAAGCGATCAGTGATTCTGTAAAGGGAGCCATTGAAATATATAAATGGGCAAACTTCGATTTGATTATAGTAGAAACAAGCGGAATTGGGCAGAGCGGTGCTGAAATCGTCGATATCTGTGATATTCCTGTTTATGTAATGACCCATGAATACGGTGCTGCTACTCAGCTTGAGAAAATCAATATGCTGGATTTAGCCGATATTGTAGTGCTCAATAAATTTGAGAAAAAGGGCTCACTTGACGCATTAAGAGATGTTCGAAAGCAGATTCAGCGTAACAGGGGAGAGTGGCACGCAAAACCTGAAAATATGCCTGTATATCCAACGATCGCTGCGCTTTTTAATGATGAGGGAGTACATAGACTGTTTGCAGCAATCGTTTCAAAAATTAATGATGAATTTGGCCTGAACTGGAAACCTGAAATATATACCGACACAACACCTGCCGAAGATTTGCAAACTCAGGCCGTTATTCCCGGAAAAAGGCAGCGTTATCTTTCCGAGATTTCGGAAACGATTGAGAGCTATCACTCCTGGGCAGCCGAACAGGTTGAGATTGCCTCAAAACTGGGAGAGGTACAGGGAACCATAAAACAAATTGAAAAATGGGAACCTGAAGAGAAAGAGTTAATGATTCAAAATCTTCAGAAAATGGAGGAGCATTGGTCAGTGAAGCTCGATCCGCTACCGAAAAAAATTCTCGACGGATGGAATGATCTATATGAAAGATACCGGCAGGATACATTTGATGTAAAGATTCGGGATAAAACCATCAAAAATAACTTATTCAGAGAGTCTTTAAGCGGCACAAAAATCCCGCGCATCTCTATGCCTAAAACAAAGAACCCTGGAGACAGGCTGCAATTTGCGCTCAAAGAAAATTTACCCGGATATTTTCCTTTCACAGCCGGCGTATTCCCTTTCAAGCGTGAGGGCGAAGATCCAACCCGAATGTTTGCAGGAGAGGGTACACCCGAGAGGACAAATAAGCGATTTCACTATGTAAGCGAAGGGATGCCAGCAGCACGACTCTCTACCGCCTTCGACTCTGTAACACTTTACGGAGAAGATCCCGCATATAGGCCTGATATCTATGGAAAGATCGGAAATTCCGGCGTGAGTATTTGCACGCTGAACGATATGAAAAAGCTCTATTCAGGTTTTGAGCTTACTTCACCCACTACATCAGTATCGATGACGATCAACGGCCCGGCCCCGATGATATTAGCAATGTACATGAACACTGCGATAGATCAGGAAGTGGAACGATATCTTAAAAATAATGGGAAATGGGAGGCTGCAGAAAGGAAAATTAAGCAGATGTATGATGAAAAAGATCTCCCTCTGCCTAAATACCAAATCAATTTACCGCCTACAAATAAAGGATTTGGACTGGGAACCCTGGGAGTATCTGGTGATCAGCTGGTGGATAAGGAGACGTATGAAAAAATTAAATCGGATACACTGAAAGTAGTCAGGGGAACGGTTCAGGCAGATATTCTGAAGGAAGACCAGGCGCAGAATACCTGTATTTTTTCAACGGAATTCGCTCTTAAAATGATGGGAGATGTACAAGCTTACTTTACAGATCATAGCGTTCGCAACTACTACTCAGTTTCTATTTCGGGTTATCATATTGCCGAAGCTGGCGCAAATCCCATTACGCAGGCAGCATTCACGCTTGCTAACGGGTTTACCTATGTTGAGTATTATCTTTCGCGAGGACTGGATATAGATGATTTTGCTCACAATCTATCATTTTTCTTTAGTAATGGATTGGATCCTGAATATGCTGTTATTGGTCGGGTAGCTCGAAGAATTTGGGCGATTGCGATGAAGCATAAATACTCTGCTAATGAGCGCTCTCAAAAACTCAAATATCATATTCAAACAAGTGGTCGCTCTTTGCATGCGCAGGAGATTCAGTTTAATGATATCCGCACAACTCTGCAGGCTCTTATGGCGATTTATGATAATTGCAATTCTCTGCATACGAATGCCTATGATGAGGCCATAACAACACCTACAGAGGCTTCTGTGCGTCGTGCATTGGCTATACAGCTGATTATTAATAAAGAGATGGGCATGACAAAAAATGAGAATCCTTTGCAGGGGTCATATATAATTGAGGAGTTAACAGATCTTGTTGAAGATGCTATTTTAAAAGAGTTCGATCGGATTACAGATCGCGGAGGGGTTTTGGGAGCAATGGAAAGTATGTACCAGCGCGGAAAAATACAGGAGGAAAGCCTTCACTACGAATCTTTAAAACATTCCGGAGAACTTCCAATCATAGGTGTTAATACATTTACTTCGGAACAGGACACCGAAGATGAAAACCGTGATATTGAACTGATTCGTTCTACGGATGATGAGAAGAAACAGCAGATTAAAAACCTTGAGGAGTTCCAAAGAAAGAACAGCGATGCTTCTGGAAAAGCTCTTGAAGATTTGAAAAATGTGGCCAGGAAAAATGAGAATCTTTTTGAAGAGCTGATGGAAACCGTAAAGAAAGCCTCTCTGGGCCAAATATCAAAAGCTTTATATGACGTAGGCGGTCAGTACAGGCGTAATATGTAGCATTTTAAAAATATGCGTCTTTTCCAGAGATAGGTGAAAATGAAAAAGGCGAAACCTGATTAGATTTCGCCTTCTTAAAGACTGTAGATAATTTTTGAGTGATTAGCTTGCTGTAAGATTGCCAATCATTCTTTCTGCCCTGGCAGCCTGTGGACTATTTGGAAACTCGTCAACAATTCTTTCCAGATGGTTCGTAGCCATTTGTGTATTATCCGCTCTTAGATAAGCCTGAGCGGCTTCAAGTAAGTTTGCAGGGGTAGTTGCGTTATTTTCGTCCCACTCGGCAGCGCGTTCATACTGCACTGCAGCCTCTTCGAAATTCTCAAGCTGCAAAAGTATATTTGCATGTAAAGAGATAGCGGCTACTCCAAGTATTCCTTCAGGAGGAGTAAAATCTTCAATATACGTTAGGGCATCTTCATAATTACCCAATTCAAACTCAGATACAGATGCGTAGTAATGCGCGAGATTACCGGAATCGGTACCGCCATAATTATTGGCAATCTGTACGAACCCAAGTGTGAATTCTTCATCATTACCATACAGGGCCGTTTCGTAATTACCCATCATCAGTTCCTGTTCAGCCATACCAAGCAGTACCGAGGCTTCCTGCTCTTGCTGTCCGGAATAAATCACATATCCAATGACAAGGGCAACTGCGAGAATTATTCCCACCCCTCCACCAATAACTGTTGCTTTATTGGTTTGATAGAAATGCATGAACCTTGAAGAATATTCAAGTAGAATATCCTGTTCCAGCTCTTCCTTTTTTAGTTTACTCATATATAAAATTATTCAATTCGTTGGACTGCTTTCAATTCTTTTAAAGAATGTCAAAGTTAAAATTAGTTTTGCTTTTAACCAAGAGAAAAAGGCGTTAATAAAAGCTAGAAGTAGATTTCCAGGGCTTTTATACTTGTGAATGCTGAAGTGTTCCCCTCTGCAGCAAATACGTTTTATCACAACGGGCAGCAATCTCTTTTTCGTGAGTGATTAGCACTACCGATAAGCTTTCAATATCTCTTAATTTAAAAAGTAGATCTAAAATCACCTGCGTGTTTTCTTCATCCAGATTGCCTGTGGGTTCATCGGCAAGAATAATCGATGGATGGTTGGTTAAAGCTCTAGCCATTGATACCCTTTGCTGCTCTCCTCCTGATAGCTGAGATGGACGATGATGAAGGCGATGGCCCATGCCAAACTCGTCTAGTAAACTTTCTGCTCGCGATATCGCTTTTTTTTGACTATCACCTTTAATCAGGGCGGGCATCATAACATTTTCCAAGGCCGTAAATTCTGGCATCAAATGATGAAACTGAAACACAAATCCTACGTTTTGATTGCGAAGGTCGGCAAGTGTGTCGGCATTATAATCGAAAACAGATTGATTATTCCAGTACAACTCTCCCGAATCGGGTCTGTCTAGGCCGCCAAGAATATGAAGAAGAGTACTTTTACCGCTTCCACTGGATCCAACAATTGAGATCAGATCGCCCTTTTTGAGCTCAAGATTAACACCCTGAAGCACTTCAAGCCGCTCGCTTCCCGACTCTGAATCAAATGACTTTGTAATATTATCGCAGCGCAATACGGTGTTTTCAGTCATTTTATTCAGCTTTGTTTTTGAAATCGGGATAGATGACAGATTCAACCGATGTACACTTCGCTGTCTCGGTATCGATATCAATAAGAGCACCACATAGTCGATTGTCGTTTTTGGCAATGTTAAAGCGTTGCGGTGTTCCGAGTGTAAACCGCTTGATGGATGTTTTTTTGCTCATGCCGATAACGGAGTCGAATGGCCCGGTCATGCCCGCATCGGTTAGATATCCTGTTCCATTCGGGAAAATACGAGCGTCATTTGTAGGTACATGAGTGTGGGTCCCTACAACGGCAGAGACTTCCCCATCTACATACCAAGCATAAGCCATTTTTTCGGCTGTTGCCTCAGCATGAAAGTCTACAAAGACTAAATCCGTTTCCTCCTTTATATTTTTTAGTGCCCAGTCGGATGTTGAAAAAGGATCATCTATTTGCGGCATAAATGTCCTTCCCTGCAGGTTTAAAACGCCTAACTTTATACCTTTTTCGGGAACATCATAGATACCGTATCCATATCCGGCATTGCCTTTTGGATAGTTTAATGGACGCAGTAAATTTGGGTCTGATTTCATGTAGGAAAAGATTTTCCATTTATCAAACGAGTGATTTCCCCCCGTGATGACGTTTACACCAGTATCATACAGCCTTTTAACAATGTCGCGGTTCAAACCTCGGCCTTCGTGTGAATTTTCGGCGTTTGCGATGATGAAATCCGGTTTATACTTATCCGATAGAGAGGGCAATATCGTTTCAACAAGCTGAATACCGGTTTCTCCCACAATATCAGCAATAAAAAAAATGCGAATAGAATTAGACATTAGTCAGTTTGAGCTTTTCAATTTGTTGATGACAAAGGTAGCTAATTCAGAGCAGGGGAGACAACATGAAAATCAAATTCGAGCGATTTGTTACACATACTGAACAATCGTGATAAAGTGTGCCACACTTCCGGCAAGAACAAAGAGATGCCATATGCCATGGGCAAATCTGTGGCGAGAATCGAGTATGTAAAAAATGACGCCAGCCGTATAGAAAAGACCGCCGGTTATCAGCCAGTAAAAGCCTGAAACTCCGATCTTGTCCAGAAGCGGCTCAGCCATAAAAATGGCAAGCCATCCCATCGAAAGGTAAATGATAAGCTGAATTATTCTCTTGCTTTCACTTCGCTGAATAACATCAATCAAAATGCCAATTGCTGCGAGTCCCCAAACAATGCCAAATACAATCCAGCCTATATCTCCACGCAAAGTTACTAACGTAAACGGTGTATATGTACCGGCAATCAAAAGATAAATGGCGATATGATCGAGTTTTTGAAAGATTCGTTTCGCTTTTCCCTTAAAACTATGGTATAAAGTGGAAAAGGCGTAAAGTGTAAGCATGGAGACTCCATAAACCGAGTAGCTTACAATCTTCCAGGGATCTCCGTCGACGACAGCAACATAAACCAGAGCGATTAATCCAATTAATGAGCCAATGGCTCCGATAAGGTGTGTGTAACTGTTAAAGCGTTCGCCGGGGTACATGTGTCAGTGAATCATGATTGCAAATTAAATACAATCTTTACTACGATATTTCGTGAATAAACGTTTCCAATTCCTTATTTATTTGATCCATGAGCTCGTCGCGAAGTTCATCTTTCTCATTTAACTGTGCTCTGAGTTCGAAAAGTTCTTCGGTAATACTAAGGCAAGCGAGAATCATGAGGGTAGAATCGGGTTGATTGGTATACTGCTTTCGAAATAGCTTTAGTTTTTCATCAACAAAAGCTGCAATCCGTTTGGTATTTTCGACCTCCGAATCCTTTACTTTTAGCGGAATAGGTTTTCCAAGTATGGATACTTTAATTGCCTGCATTTTCTTCTTTCAGATATTTGTCAATTTTTTCAATGAGGCCATCAACCTGGTGGCGCATTGCGATTCGCTCAGATTCACTGATGCTTGAAAAAATGTCGGTTTGGCTTTTGTGTACTTCCTTCAGCTTCGATCGCAGCTTTTCGTTTTCTTTATTTAGCTCCCGGTTTGTTTTTCTCAACATCGTAACTTGCGTACGTATTTGATCCAGAAGTTTATGAAATGTTTCTTTTTGTACGCTACTCATCGACATGGTTTTAACACCGCATTACATTAAGAGGTTGTCGCAATATTTCATCAGTTAACTTAAAACAAACTTGGTATGCCCAATAATTTCACCAGCAATATCAAGATCGCAATGAAGCTCCAAACTCTTTTTTCAGTGTCTGCACAATTTTTTGAATCAATGGTTCTACATCACTGATGGTCATTGTTTTATCAGAATCTAAAAAAGAGAGGCGAAATGCAATACTTTTTTTGTCCTCACCAAGTTTTTCATCTTCATAAATGTCAAAAACAGAAACGGATTTTAGCTTTGAACCACCGCTGTTTTGAATCTCTTTTGTTAAATCTCCGGCACGTACATCTTTATTAACGGTGAACGCGGCATCAAATTCAAAAACAGGGAATTTTACTATAGGATTATATTTTACATCGGAAGTTGCTGTGCTGTTTTTCATTAGGATGGTAAGATCAATTTCAGCTACAAAAACATCCTGCTCTATATCAAATGCTTTAAGAACGGTGTCGGATATCATTTTTATAACCGCAAATGGATGTCCATCTAAAGTGTACACCAGTTCACGTTCGTCATTTACCTTTGCTGATACCGACGTCAGGATATTGAGCGATTCAAAGAGGGATTCAACATCGGCTTTAAGGTCGAAGGCTGTATATTTCTGAGCACTGTTTTGCCAGCTTCGCTGTTCACGATTTCCTGTTATTCCCATCAGCAAGTGGTTATGCTCCCTGATGCCTTCAATCCAGGTTCCATTTTCATCTTTTGAAAAGATATGCCCTATTTCAAAAAACCGGAGGTGTTCAGCATTCCTGTTTACATTATATGAAACTGCATTTAAAAAGCCTGCCGTCAGCGTAGTGCGCAGAGTTGTATTTTCTTGTGATACCGGATTCAGTGTGTCTACGTGCAAAGACTCATCAGAAAGGATAGTGGCCTGTTTTTTTGAAAGCAGCGAATTTGTTGAAATCTCTTTGAAACGCAGTGACTTTGCAAGTGATTTTACTTTTTGATAAAACACCTCATTTTCAGAAAGGGGAGATGGCGTAACAAATGGAGCCGATTTTGGTCGGGGTATATTGTTGT
Organism: uncultured Rhodohalobacter sp.; assembly: GCA_964544445.1. Taxonomy (GTDB): domain Bacteria; phylum Bacteroidota; class Rhodothermia; order Balneolales; family Balneolaceae; genus Rhodohalobacter. The sequence continues at coordinate 51,357 of CAZJBI010000014.1, read as the reverse complement.
AATCAAAAATTCTACCAACTTCTTCTATCAAATCTACCTCTCTCGTCACGTCGGGTCTGAAATGAGGTACAAGACATTCAATCTCCTTGGCATCCTTTGCTATGATGTCAAACTCCAGGGAGCAGAGTATAGAAGCTGCTCTATCCGAAGTGAGTTGAGTGCCTAATAGTTTATTTAATCTTGAAATACGCAGTGTCACTTTATCTTTTTCTGGCACAGACGATTTTACATCAATAGAACCTTCAACAATACGGCCCCCTGAAAGATTTGAGATGAGTTCTGCTGCTCTTTGTGCCGCTTTAAGCTGGATGGTTGGGTCAATCCCGCGTTCAAAACGATAGGAGCTATCCGTTTGAAGAGCTAGCTGTTTTGAGGTTTTTCGTATTGCAGAAGGATTGAAATAGGCACTTTCAATAAAAACATTTGTTGTTTTGTCTGTAACCTCACTATTCTCACCTCCCATAATGCCTGCAATGGCTACCGGGCCTTCACCGTCACATATAAATAGTGAGTTTGCCGGTACTTTTCGTTCAACACTATCAAGAGTTGTAAATGAAACGTCTTGGTTAAAAGTTTTGATCTCTAGCCTATTCCCGCGAATAAGATCGTAATCAAATGCGTGGAGTGGCTGACCGATTTCATGCAGTATAAAATTTGTAACGTCTACAACATTATTGATAGGTCGCAGTCCTATGGAGCTTAATCTTTTTTTGAGCCAGTCAGGAGACTCTTTTATTGTAACATCTTTTACGACCACGCCGGCGTACCGCGGGCACTTTTCAGAATCTATTACCGATACGGATACAGAATCATCAATCTCGTCTTTGTTTGTTTTGATATTTTTATACGGATTTTCGAGCTCCATATCCGTCACAGCTGCTAAATCTCTGGCTACACCGATATGGCAGGCCGCATCAGGACGATTTGGTGTTAGGCCGATGTCGAATATTGTATCTTTAGAATTTCCAATGGCGGAAACCAATGATGTGCCAGGCTCAAATTCCTGATCAAAAACCATTATACCGCTATGATCGCTGCCAATACCTAATTCTGCCTTGGAGCAGATCATACCGTTAGATTTCTCTCCCCTGAGCTTCATCTTTTTTATCGTGAGGTATGAACCATCTTTCATGGGAACCGGAATAGTAGCTCCAACTTTAGCTACGGGCACATATTGACCTGGAGCAACGTTTTTTGCACCACATACAATTTGGACAACTTCATCACCATTGTTTACGTCACAAATCTGCAGTTTATCGGCATTGGGATGGTTTCTTACATTTTCTACAAATCCTACAACAAAATGCTCAAAATCGGAACCGATGGATTCATATTCCTCAACCTCTAAGCCTGTGAGAGTTAATTTATCAGCCACTTCTGATTCTGTGAGACTGCAATTTGTATATTCTTTTAACCAGCTATATGAAATTTTCATAAATATTTAAACGTATTCTTTTTTAAGCTTAATGACCTCAAAGGCAATCAATTAAGAGGGGAACTGTTTTAAAAACCGGATATCGTTATCGTATAGTAAACGAATGTCGTCTATGCCGTAGCGAAGCATAGCAATTCTGTCAACACCCATTCCAAATGCAAACCCGGTATATTTTTCAGAATCGATACCGGATGCATCAAATACGTTTGGATCGACCATACCGGCTCCCAGAATTTCGAGCCATTGCCCGCCTTGTTCATTTTCCCACCAAACATCCATTTCTATACTGGGCTCAGTGAAAGGAAAATAGGAGGGACGCACCTGATATTTAACGTCGCTTCCGTACATGAGTTTTGCAAACATAACGAGTGTTTCAATTAGCTCACCCATATTCACGTTTTCATCAACATAAAGGCCTTCTACCTGATTAAACTGAAAATATGATTTGGCCGTCACCGCTTCATTTCTATATACTCGGCCCGGCATTATTGATCGAATGGGGAGCGAGCCGGACTCCATCAGTCGAATCTGCACCGGTGATGTATGAGTTCGTAATACATAGTCTTGATTTTTTTCATCCTCACTTTTACGTATAAAAAAGGTATCCTGCATATCTCTTGCGGGATGATCCGGCGGAAAATTTAGTGCAGTGAAGTTATGAAAATCATCTTCAAGTTCCGGACCATCTGCTACGTTAAATCCAAGCCTCATCAGAATCTGTTTTATATCATCAAGCGCCTGAGTGAGAGGGTGAAATGAACCAGAATAAGTGGGCGTTACCGGCAGTGAGATATCATCGGAAGCTCCAAATGTTCGTTTGGTTGATTTGGATAATTCCTGCTTAAATTTCTCGAACTTTTGATTAGCAAGAATTTTCACTTCATTCATTGCTTTGCCAATTTGCGCGCGTTCTTCCTTGGGAACGTTACCCATTTGGCTAAACATGGCCTGTACCTTACCATTTCGCGACAAAAATTTTAGGCGAAAAGATTCCAGGGATTCTTCATCCGAGATGGTGAATTGTTGAATATCTGATTTTAGATCGTCGATTTGGTCCTTCATAAATATGATTTCTGACGGCTAGTAACGTTTTAGCAGGTTATTCTTTTTTATGAAGTACATCTACTAGAAAGTGATGTACCGGTTTTACTGACTAAGCCCGAAAAATAAGCAAAAAAAAACCGACAAGTATAATTTCAACTTGTCGGTTTGATCATTTTAAAATGATTTACTTACCAGCTTTTTTTACGATTTCGGAGAAGGCCTCCGGATCGGTAACAGCTATGTCTGCAAGCATTTTTCTATTGATTTCAATCTCGTTCTGTTTCAGAGCGTGGATTAATCGTGCGTAAGTGGTTCCGTTGAGGCGGGCGGCTGCATTTATACGTGTTATCCACAGTCTGCGAAAGTTCCTTTTACGGACTTTTCGATCGCGGTATTGATAGAGAAGACCTTTCTCAACCGCGTTTTTGGCAACAGTATAAACGTTTTTTCGTCTGCCCCAGTAACCTTTCGCCTGTTTCAATATTTTTCGGCGACGGCGACGGGAAGCCACCAGATTTCGTGATCGTGGCATTTTTTAAACGTTTAAAAGTTAATATTTAGCTGTATGGAAGAAGATTTTTGATAGACTTTTCATCAGTCTTATCAACAAGCGCACTTTTTCCAAGTTTTCTTTTTCGCTTGCTCGATTTTTTTGTAAGAATATGCGACTTATAAGCTTTCTTACGCTTAATTTTACCGGTTCCGGTAAATTTAAACCGCTTTTTAGCTCCGCTATTCGATTTCATTTTAGGCATAATACAGTTGTATTTATGAAAAATTTACAGACTTGTAATATAAGAATCTGAAAATCAGAAAAAAACAATTATTTGTTTTTTGAAGGAGAGAGAATCATAATCATTCTGCGCCCTTCCATGGTTGGCTGGGACTCTATCTTACTCACATCATCAAGCTCTTCAGCTAAATCTTTCAGGAGTTCCTCGCCTTGCTCTGTATAAAGCATGTCACGTCCGCGAAATTGCACGGTAGCTTTCACTTTGTCACCACCCTCCAAAAATTCGCGTGCATGGCGGGTTTTAAATTCAAGATCATGATCGTCGGTAGTGGGACGAAATCTCAACTCTTTAACCTGGATGGTATGCTGTTTCTTTTTCGCTTCCTTCTCTTTTTTCTTTTTTTCGTACATAAACTTGCCGAAATCAATGACTTTGCACACCGGTGGACGAGCTCCGGGAGCAACTTCGACAAGGTCCATGCCAAATGACTCTGCAATTTCAATTGCGCGGTCAATGTCTACGATTTCGTGTTCCTCATCAGGTTTAATCACCCTTACCCTTGATGATCTGATTTCATCGTTTACTTTAGGGCGATCATCATTTCTGTTTCTTCTGATGGTTGGTCGTCTTGCGATAATGTACCTCTTTGTGAGTTTAGTTAAGTATTAATGACAGTGTAAATGATTTTGCTACACTGTGTCTTTAAAAATAAATATACAATTTTCGTTCAAATAACGATCTTAAAATAGTTCAAAATAGCCATATAATCCAAACGGCTGCATATCAGTCGAAAGTTAATTGAGATCTTCTTTGGGTGGTAATTCTCGATCTCGAATTTCGTTTCTGATTCGCTCAAAAAATTCATCAGCGTCGAAAGTACCAATATCTCCATGTTTGTGCCGTCTTACAGATACTGTTTCATCCTGCTGTTCGCGTTCTCCCACAATCAACATGTACGGGATCTTTTTATTTTCTGCTTCTCGTATTTTTGAACCTACTTTTTCTGACCGAAGATCGCTCTCCACGCGTACTCCCATCTCTTTTAGCTTTTTGACACATGACTCGGCATAAGCATTAAAATCATCAGATATGGCGATTACCTTAACTTGCGTAGGAGCAAGCCAAAGCGGAAAGTTCCCACCAAAATGTTCGATTAAAATACTTACAAATCTCTCCATGGATCCAAAAGGAGCTCTGTGGATGATTACAGGTCGATGTTTTTCATTATCAGAGCCGACATAGGTGAGATCAAACCTCTCCGGCATTACGTAGTCGACCTGGACGGTTCCGAGCTGCCACTTTCTGCCAATTGCATCTTTAATGATAAAATCAATTTTAGGTCCGTAGAAACTAGCTTCACCTTCAACAATTTTATAATTAAGACCGAGTTCATCAGCCACTTCATGAATCTCTTTTTGAGCTCGTTCCCAATATTCAGAATCACCGCCATATTTTTTGTCATTATCATCCCTGAAAGAGAGACGAATATCAACCGGCATACCAAATGTACTAAAAACAAACTGCGTGAGATCAATGACGTGCTTAATCTCATCTTTAAGCTGATCGTGGGTACAGTAAATATGAGCGTCATCCTGGGTAAATCCTCTCACTCTTGAGAGACCGTTTAACTCCCCTGATTGTTCATATCTGTAAACCGACCCAAATTCTGCGAGACGAACAGGCAGATCTCTGTAGCTTTTTAGTTCGTTGGAGTAAATACGGTGGTGATGTGGACAGTTCATTGGTTTGAGCATATACTCATCACCGTCAACATCCATAGGATTGTACTGAGAATCTTTATAATAAGGGTAGTGCCCGGATGTTTTATAGAGTTCAATATTTGCTATATGGGGAGTAATTACCTCCTGATAGCCTCTGTTTTTTTGTTCCTCCCGTAGAAACTGCTCCAATGTTCTGCGCAAAACGGTTCCGTTTGGAAGCCAAAGAGGCAGGCCGGGGCCAACCATGGAATCCATCATGTAGATGCCCAATTCCTTACCAAGCTTTTTATGATCACGTTTTTTTGCTTCTTCCAGGCGATCAAGATATTCGTCAAGCATCTTTTGCTTAGGAAAAGTGATGCCATAAATTCGAGTAAGCTGTTTACTATTTACATCACCCCTCCAGTATGCCCCTGCTAATTTAGTAAGCTTAACTGCTTTTATGAGCCCGGTATTAGGAATATGGGGGCCGCGGCAAAGATCAGTAAATTCCCCTTGCGTGTAAAAAGTGATTGTGCTGTCATCCAAATCCTGTATTAAATCAACTTTATACTCATTGTTTTGATCCGTATAGTGCTGTAAAGCTTCAGATTTCGAAACAATTTTTCGATGGAACTCTGACTTTTTCCGAGCGAGTTCTATCATTTTATTTTCAAGCTTCTCAAGATCATTCAAGCCGAAGTCAGCTTTTCCAAAATCGATATCATAATAAAAGCCATCATCAATGGGGGGGCCAATACCAAATTTAGCATCCGGGTAAAGTTCCTGTACGGCTTCGGCTAAAAGGTGTGCTGATGAGTGCCAAAAAGTATACTGTCCATCATCTGAATCCCATGTATTAATAGTAATATCATCACTACGTTCAATAGGGCGATCCAGATCCCTGATTTCGTTTCCAAGAGTGATACTTAAAGCATTTCGGGCCAGCCCTTTTGAGATATGATTTGCAACATCATAACCGGTAGAATTTTTCGGGAAAGTTTCCTGGTTTCCATCCGGAAAGGTGAGCGTGATAAAATCTTCAGCCATTAAATTTTGTCTGTATATGCCAATTAAATATTGTCAATGTGTACCAAGCCTTAAATATACAAAATTTGCATCCTTGTATAAAAAGAACATGCATTCAATTACGCAGCTTATATTTTATCAGTTTAGGAAATCAATTTTTACTGTATAAGGCTCTAAACATCTGATAGTGAATATCTTCACGTGCGTATTCAAGATGCTTCAGGGGTACATTTCCATAGTAAGATGCCCACATACTGTATGTACTGGGTGGACCGAAAATAAAATCACATTCAGCCAAAGTATATAAGTCGGAAATGATTCCGCCGGGGGAAGAATAACAATCGAGACCAGGAAACCAGTCCATGGATATTGGTTCATTCGAGCAGATAACAAATGCAACAGTTTTACCAATTTCGTTGAACTGTTTTTGGAGAACCATCATATAATGTCGGTAGGTCTCATTGTTATAAAAATAGCGTCCGCTTTTCCATGTTCGATAATCACCCCGGCGAATATGAATTCCAATGATGACGTCGTGATTTCTTTTTATCGGGTTCAGGTATGCCGCGATCTCTTTAATTACCTCAGAATCGGGTTTGAAATACGACCGTATTTTAGATGAATGTTTAATAAGATTTTGATTTTCAGAAAAAAACCAGCCCCTGGCATAGACGATTTTCTCACTGGCCTTTTTTATGAAGGCGGGATCATTCAAGCTTTGTGGATTTGAGGTAGTCGGTACAATAAACTCGTGTTTTGATGTTTTAGAAGCGACATAATAGAGTAGTGTCGTTTTTAAATAGAATAGCCTGTAGGAGTTACCATTTTCAGGTTGGACTGAAATAGGATAGGTGCCAAACCGATTTTCTCTGGTTGATTCAAAATATTTGCAGTATTCATCAAACGTAGGGTTTACCAGCGAATAATCGTACTCAATAGCATTGACAATAAACTTGCTGAATAGAAAGAGTCTGTTTGCCAGGCGTCCGGTTTTTTCTTGAATGATGACCATGGGGTAAAATATAAACTTATCTGATTTGCTAAAAAAAGCACAACTCTCAACGTAATTGATTAACTATCTTATAGAAGCCCGAAGTTTAATAATGTTTGATTTATACTTGAAAATCATATCATTTAATAAGGGTATGAATGATATAAGCTTTTAAACATAACCTGTAACATAAAACTCTATGAGCTAATAATGGTTAATTTCAAAAATATTCTGATCGCCTTAGCAGGGTTAATCATCATTGGTATAGCAATACTTGCACATAATCACAATCAAATTAGTTCAGAAAAAGAAATTGATTCATTAGATAAGCAACTTTTCATAACAACATCAGAAGAGTCCGCTAATTTTTATTCTACACAACACCAGCAGAACCTGTTTATGATGCAGGAAAATGAATTGTTGAACCAGAATTTTGGAAATAAATACAATATTGATCCTGATAATTCTGCAACAAAAAGTTTCGGCGGGTTTCCGTATTCTCCTTACGCGTTTAACAATTATGTGAAAACTCCTATCGTAAGCGCAGCAATTGGTTCAGATAATCAAGCTGTAATGTCAAACACAGTATCCAACGCTTCATGGATCAAGGATAAAGCTGAGCAAATGAATATAATAACAGCCGCTGCACCTGTAAATAAAACTATGGTTGGTGTATGGGATAGCTGGAACACTCCAAATGAACTTGATATGTGGAAAGACTACGCTTCACGCATTGATACTTCTAAAAAAAATTTAATCGTTCAAATAGGAAACTTTACAAAAGGCAGGAGTGAGACCGACATTCGCAATAGAATCAAAAGGCGTCTTGTGAACGGTGATATTCTATTCTATTTATTGGATGACGAGCCTTTTTTGGGATCAGGGTCTTTGAGCGCTAAGTATTGGAATGGCATTAATGACATTGCAAGTACATTCAATATCCCTTTCGGATGGAGTCTGTCAGATAACAAGGTTAAAAACTTTGATTTTTATTCAGCACATGAAATGATCATCCCAATTAATACCTATCTATTTTTCCAGGAAAATTATGGAGGTGCCGGAGTCTGGGGTAATATGAGAATAGAAACCAGAGAACAATTCATGAATGAAGTTGAAAGAGTGTTTAATATTGCCCGAAAAAAACTTCCAAATAGTCAGTTTATTTTTGTTGCTCAAGGGTTTTCAGACGCAAGAAAATACAGGAAGCCACCAATAGCATCAGTAAAGTGGACTTATGATTTTGTTGATGCGAATGAAGATGTTATAGGTGTTCTTTGGTACGAATGGAGCAATAGAACTGGGTTAGGATTAAAGAGTATGCCAAAGTTCTACGAAGAGGTAAGAAAATATAGTATAAATTTCTCAATGAAAAACTCCCAAGACTGAGAAATTGAAGATGAATATCATGCTGGATTTTGAAGTGGGTTCAGGCAGATTCGAACTGCCGACCTCTACGATGTCAACGTAGCGCTCTAACCAACTGAGCTATGAACCCTGACGAAACGAAAATATAGTAAGCATCTTGACTGAAACGCAACCTGAATACAAAACTTCTTTCAGCTCACTGTAATCATTTGTATTTTTAAAGTCTTTGAAAAATTTCACGTAGTATTTTATGCAAAACAGACGAGCTGCAAGAGAAGCAGCATTAAAATCTATCTATGCTGCAGAGCTTGGAAAAAATTCTATCAAAGATGCGGTGCAGAATATTATAAAACCTGTTTTCAGAGAAGATAAAGACGGATTTCGGTTTGCAGAAAAATTGTTTTTAGTAACCGTTGACAACGTCTCTGAATTTGATAATATCATTGAAAATCATATAAAAAATTGGGATGTAAACAGATTAGCCGTACTCGATAAGTTAATTATTCGAATGGCAATATCTGAATTGCTCTATTTCGATGAAATTCCAACTAAAGTATCGATTAACGAAGCTATTGAGCTTGCAAAACAGTATAGCACTCGTAAAAGTGGAAATTTTGTAAACGGTATTTTAGACGCCATTCTTGGCACATTAAATGAACAGGGAAAGATTAACAAAAAGGGCAGAGGGCTCATTGAGTCCTCCAGCAAATCATGAGCGAAACTATTGTTGCCATAGGCGATATCCACGGCTGCGCGCGTACTCTCGAGACGCTATGGAATAAATTAAAACCATATAAAAACGCTACCCATGTGTTTGTGGGGGATTATATCGACCGGGGGCCTTCATCCAGGCAGGTCGTTGATTTTTTACTTGAAGTTCGCCACGATCGCAAGTGCATATTCCTTCGCGGAAATCATGAGGCCATGCTTCTTGATGCACTTCACAATAACAGAAGAGAGAATTGGATGTATAATGGGGGAGATTCAACACTTCGATCTTACAATCATGCCAAAAGCGTGAAAGATATTCCCGAAAATCATCTGCAGTTTTACGAAGAAACTAAATATTATCATGAAACAGAAAACTACTTCTTTGTTCATGCAGGAGTACCCCCAGACCAAACCATCGAAAAGAGTGTAAATAATGAACGTTCACTAGACTTTTTTCTCTGGGGCCGCGACCATTTAAATGCATTTGATGTTCCCTGGGAAAAGACTGTTGTCTTTGGACACACCCCAAGATCTTTTCCAATTCAGAAAAAGAGAATGATAGGTATTGATACGGGATGCGTATACAATGAACTGGGGTTTGGTAAATTAACGGCTGTTTTACTTCCGGAAAATACATTTATACAGCAGGCATCTCTTGATTAAAGAATCACAATTAAAAGAAAACGATTAGAATGAATTTAAAATGTGGCATTGTTGGATTGCCAAACGTTGGCAAATCCACACTTTTTAATGCACTAAGTAATGCTGGTGCTGAATCGGCAAATTTTCCTTTTTGTACAATCGACCCAAACGTTGGGCTTGTACAGGTTCCCGACCAAAGACTTGATACTCTTACAAAACTTGTAAATCCGAAAGAAACCATTCCTGCAACCATCGAATTTGTGGATATTGCCGGTTTGGTTAAAGGGGCATCTGAGGGAAAAGGAAAAGGAAATGCGTTCTTGTCTCATATCCGTGAAGTAGATCTTATCGTTCATGTGGTTCGGTGTTTCGATGATGGTGATGTTATTCACGTCGAGGGATCGGTAGACCCGGAAAGGGATATTCATATTATTGAGGATGAATTGATCCTAAAAGATCTCGAATCTGTCGAAAAACGAGTTGATACCCTCAAGAAACAATCGAAGGGGGGAGATAAAAAGGCTCTAGCGTCACTTGATATTGTTGAGAGACTAGCCGAACACTTGGCTGAGGGTAACTCAGCGCGAACATTTTCAACAGACAAAGATGAGACAGAGGCATATAAAGATCTCTTTTTGCTTTCTGATAAACCGGTTCTATATGCATGTAATGTTGCCGAAGACGAGATAAATACCGGCAATAAATACGTAGAGATTGTGGAAGAAATTGCATCTGAATTTGATGATAGTGTGGTTTCATTCTGCGCAAAAATTGAAGCTGAAATTGCAGAATTGGATCCGGATGAAAAAGAAATGTTTCTGGATGAGCTGGGACTCAGCCATTCCGGGCTTTATCGATTAATCAGAGCGGCTTACGAAAACCTTGGACTCATCACCTATTTTACAGCGGGTCCCAAGGAAGTTCGTGCCTGGACAATTAAGAAAGGAATGAAAGCGCCCCAGGCTGCAGGAGTTATTCATACAGATTTTGAACGGGGCTTTATACGTGCAGAAACAATTTCATACAGCGATTATGAGTCATTAGGTTCAGAAAAAGCTGCTAAAGACGCCGGAAGAATGAGGCAGGAAGGCAAAGAATATGTAGTTAATGACGGTGACGTAATGCTTTTTCGCTTCAACGTGTAAAATAAATAATCAAGATCAGTTACAGATCGGATTATACCTGGGTGTTTTTGACTACAATCATTTAAGTGAATTGGAGCCATTATTATCACCGCCAAGTTCAGGACTCTCCTGATCATCATTTATTTCCTTTGTGATGTTTTCAGGGTCAATTCTGTCATGAACAACCCAAGCGTCTGGATAGCGGTTTTTAAGCATCCTTGAGAATTCTATCGCATTTTCCCTGATTTTAAAATTCCCAACCCTTACCCGGTAGTAAGGCTGGCGAAATACAACATATGTTTCAATTTGATATTCTGGCAGTTCTTGTGAAGTCCATGTTCTAAACTGATCTGTTGTTGAATCGGCTTCAGCTACTTCACGTGTAGAGAGTATTTGAACTCTGAAACCTGCAAACTCATCAATTTCTCTTTCCTCTCTTACAATTTCCTCAAGAAATTGGTCGGGAATTTCTTGTTCTATTTGTGAGAAATGAACACTCATATAGCTTCTGTTGTCGTAAAGAGTGCGTTCAAAGTCATCAAGTTCACTTCTTACAAACTCTTCTGCGATATTCTCATCTACAGGAAATAACGGTTCGTCATTTTCGGAAGATTCTCCGCTCAGTTCTTTGGTAGAACTGCATGACGAAACTGTAATAGATAATGCGAATATAAATAATAGAAAATATTTCATGATATTACATTCCGATAGGATGCCATGTGGTTTTAATTTCCATAAACTCCTGGATTAAATATGGATCTTCAGTCGATTCGGAGAGCCAATCATCCGGTTTGAAGTGTTTAACCCTCTTCACGCTTATAGATGCGTTTTCATCAAATAGTTTCGCAAGTGATTTATCATCAGAGGCATTAAAAATAGCATTCACGTCAAGATGAGAGGAAAGGTGGTCGGCCATCTCTTCATGATACCCTGAAAGTATGTTGACTACACCTCCCGGTAAATCAGATGATAGCAGAACTTCTCCCAAGCTTACAGCGGGCAGTGGATTAGATTCCGGAGCAAGCAGCACACAGCTATTCCCACCTGCAATAACCGGTGCAATGAGCGAAACGACTGATAGTAATGGGTTTTCTTCAGATGAAATAATACCAACTACTCCTGTGGGTTCCGGCGAACTGAAATTAAAGTGCTGGCTAGCAACTGGGTTTATGGTGCCAAACACCTGAGCAATTTTATCGGTCCAGCCCGCATAATAAATAAAGCGGTCGATCGCTGCTTCAACCTCTGCTTCTGCATACTTTTTTTTCACTCCAAGTACCGTAAGTTCATCAACAAATTGTGATTTCCTGCCCTCCAGCATTTCACCCATCCGGTAGAGAATCTGACCTTTATTATATGCAGAACGTTGCTGCCAGCCGCTAAATGCACTCTTTGCGGCAAGTACAGCATCACGAACATCTTTTCGGGTACATCTGCAAGCGTTAGCAACGATCGTGTCTTTGCTGTCTTTTATTGGATAGATTTTCCCAGACTCACTTCGGGGAAATTTTCCACCAACATAAGTTTTGTAAGTTTTTAGAACGGGCACTCTATTCGACATAATTATTTGTCTTTTATTTAATTTCGTTTAATGATCGAGGTTTACATAAGGATACAGTCCATGCAGACCGCCTTCCCGACCTATGCCACTCTCTTTATAACCACCGAAGGGGGAGGTGGGATCAAATTTATTGTATGTATTCGACCACATAACGCCTGAACGAACAGCCTTACCGGTTTCAAATATTTTCGAACCTTTGTCTGTCCATACGCCTGAGGCCAAACCGTATGGGGTGTTATTGGCCTTTTCAACTGCTTCCTGGGGTGTTCTGAATGTTTGGATTGTTAAAACAGGCCCAAAAATTTCTTCCTGAACAATTCTGTTGCTCTGGCTCACTCCCGTGAAAATTGTTGGTTTACAGAAATAACCATTGGATGGAATATCGCAGCTGCTCTGATACATTTCTGCACCTTCATTTATTCCAATCTGAATGTATTTCTCAATTTTTTCAAACTGTGCTTTTGAGTTAATGGCTCCGATGTCGGTATTTTTATCCAGGGGATCACCAACAATCAGAGTTTCCATTCTTGCCTTCAATTTTTCGATTAACCTGTCTGATATTCCTTCCTGGACAAGAAGTCTGGATCCGGCACAACACACATGGCCCTGGTTAAAGAAAATCGCGTTAATGATACCTTCAACTGCTTGATCGATAGAGGCGTCGTTGTATACGATATTTGGGCCTTTACCACCCAATTCAAGCGTATATTTTTTGGATGTGCCGGCGAGTGATTTTTGAATAATTTTTCCAACTTCCGTCGATCCGGTAAACGCAATTTTATCTACATCCGGGTGATCAACGATGGCAGCACCGGTTTGCCCCGCTCCGGTAACAATATTTACAACTCCGTCGGGTAGACCGGCATCTCTGCAAATCTCAGCAAATATCAATGCGTTAAGAGGAGTCGTTTCTGCGGGTTTAAGTACAACTGTATTTCCGGCAGCCAAAGCCGGTGCAATTTTCCAGGAAAGCATCAGAAGTGGGAAATTCCAGGGAATAATTTGCCCGCAAACGCCCAAAGATCGTGGTGATTTGCCCGGGAAAGCGTATTTTAATTTGTCGGCCCAGCCTGCGTAGTAGAAAAAATAGGCGGCTGCCAAAGGAATATCCACGTCCCTGGATTCACGTATAGGTTTGCCACCATCCATGGATTCTACAATGGCCAACTCTCTGGAACGTTCCTGAATCATTCGTGCGATTCGAAAAATATACTTACCACGCTCTTTGCCGTTCAGTGTAGACCACTCCTTGTTGTAGGCTTTCCGGGCAGCCTTTACAGCAGCATCTACATCTTCAGATGTACCTTCAGCAAATTCTGAAAGCACTTTTTTGTTTGAGGGGTTTATAGATTTGAAATATCGACCTTTAACAGGCTTTATAAATTTGCCATTAATGAAATGCTCGTAACGTTCTTCAATATTGATGCTATCGCTGCTCTCGGGTGCTGGTGCATATGTATGAAAAGCAGCAAATTCACTTTTTAAATCCGAGTTAGGTGAAGTTGCTTTCGGTGTTCCGTTGTTCGATTCACTTGTATTGGTATCGGCTGTGTGAGACATGATTGATCAGAATCTAATCGTTTGAAAAGTAATTCAGGCTTTGATAGACACCCGTTTTTTGCTTTACTATTTGAAGTAAAATATCATTTGTTAGTGAGCTGGCCCCGAAGCGAAAATATTCAGGAGTTAACCAATTTGGTCCCAGTGTTTCGTTAACAAGCACCAGGTACTGCAGTGCCTCTTTTGCTTTTCTGATACCTCCGGCTGGTTTCATGCCAATCATCCGACCCGTATTGGCATGAAAATCACGAATGGCCTCGAGCATAACCAAAGTTACAGGTTGGGTTGCCGCAGGATTAACCTTCCCTGTGGATGTCTTTATAAAGTCGGCTCCGGCATGCATGGCGATATCACTGGCTTTTCGTACATTTTCCAATGTTTCGAGCTCACCGGTTTCAAGGATTACCTTTAGATGGGCATCGCCGCAGGCTTCTTTCACAGCTGCAATCTCATCAAATATATAGCTGTAATTTCCCTTTAAAAATTCACCTCTTGATATAACCATGTCAATCTCGTCAGCACCCTGTTCTACTGCGTAACGGGTTTCATCAAGTTTTATATTCAATGCAGACATTCCGCTTGGAAATGCTGTGGCTACACTGGCAACTTTTACAGTACTATTTTTAAGAGCTTTTTTCGCGATGGAGATCATTGTTGGGTACACGCAAACTGCAGCAACGTTTGGAAGATCAGGCATGGGGGCATAAGGCATTTTGGCTTTTGAGCATAACTGTTCCACTTTCCCTTTCGAGTCTTTCCCCTCTAGCGTGGTATGATCAATCATACTTAAAGCAAGTTTTAAACCTGCTATTTTCGAATCTTTTTTGATGCTGCGGCTATTTAAACGACTAACCCGTTCATTTACTCCAATCGTATCGATTGGGATGATCTCTTTGAAGTCATATGCGGGAATGCTCATAGTAAAATTGTACGTCGGTTAAATATTATGAAGTAGATGGTGTTCGAAATTAAAGACAATTTAAAATAAGCATAATTGGAGCACAGAAAAAAAAGATCAGAAGATAGTGTCATTCTCAAAATTGAGGAAAAAGACTTATCTATTTAAATAATTTGAAAATGCCTGATCAATGTCTGAATTGATGTTTTCAACGACTTCCGGAACAAATTTTTCTGCGGTAAGTGTTTCAAAAAGCTCGGAGTATCGTTGGTAAATGCTCCATCGAAACGAATTTGGTAAATCGGGGAGTGTTTGTTTTTCCAGGCCTTGAAATCCTTTGTCCATCAACCATTCTCTTAAAAATTCTTTTGATAGCTGCCGCTGCGCTTCATTATTTTCGAATCTGTTTTTATAGCCCTCTTTATAAAAATAGCGTGAAGAATCTGAAGTGTGTACTTCATCAATGAGTGTAAGCTTTCCGTGATAATATCCCATCTCATATTTCGTATCCACAAGAATAAGCCCACGTTTATCTGCTATTTCACTTCCTCTTGCAAATAATTTTAAAGCATACTGTTTAATCAGCGTCCAGTCATCTGGTTCTATTAAGCCTCTCTCTAATATTTCAGCTTCGGAGATATCTTCATCATGGCCCTCCTCGGCTTTTGTGGCGGGTGTTAAAATGGGTGATGGAAATTTCTGATGCTCTTTCATGCCTGATGGGAGAGGGACTCCACAAAGTTCTCTTCTTCCTGATTTGTAAGTTCGCCACGCATGACCTGTTAAGTATCCTCGTACGACAATTTCGACAGGAATGGGCTTACATTTTTTTGCAATCGTGATATTTGGGTGAGGCACGTCAATAATGTGGTGATCCATAATATCGCCAACCTTTTTAAATGAAAACGCAGACAGCTTATTTAATATTTGTCCCTTGAAAGGGATTGCCTGATTCATGATATGGTCAAACGCTGAAATCCGATCGGTGACAACAATCCCAAGCGTATCATCGTCGAGCTCATACACGTCCCGAACTTTCCCTCTGTAGGTTGAAAGTTCGGCAGATGAATTGGTCCGGGTAATACAGTGGGATAAAGCGTAATCTCTGTCCATTTGGCTGCTAAGAACCTTTTTTTCTGGTTGAATCGCGAGCTACGAGTATAGGATCAATCGTTTTTTGGACTTTATGGTCAGAGGGTCTTTTAATTATTTCGGCAAGTCGTTTTGTTGCTTCCACGCCAACCATATACATTTTCTGATCTACAGTAGAAAGGTCTAAATATTTTGTAAACTTAATATTGTCATATCCCATCAGTGCGACGTCTTCCGGTACCCTGATGCCTAGTTTTGAAAGGGCGTGGTACGCGCCAATTGCTTGTGTATCGTTCGAGCAAAAAATTGCATCTGGAAATTCTCCGAGTTTTTGGTACTCATAGATGGCTTCATAACCGGCCTCTTCTGTATAACCGGCGTGTTTGGTACTTTCACCTGAAATAAAAAGATGATCGTGAATAGGCATTTTAAACTCTTTTAGAGCATCCCTGAATCCAGTTTCTCTGAGATTGGCAGATTTAGTATCGATTACAGGTCTGATCATACCAATTTTCTCGTAGCTCTGTTTTATAAGATGTTCGCCGGCCAAAAAGCCACCCTTTTTATTGTTGAGCTCAAAATAGTCATACTCGGAATGAGAGCTGCCAACCAATACCATAGGCACCTCTGATGATTGAACCTGCTGGTGTACCGTATCAGAAATGTCGATGCTAATGGCAATAACCGCATCTGCAGTACCTCGAAAGAAAAAGTTTTCAATACCCTCTTGTGGATTTTTTGAGCCGGTATTATAAATTACAATATCTAAGTCCAGGTCTTTTATCTCATCTTTAACACCTTTCAAAACCTCATTAAAATAAGGGGTTGTAAATGAAGGGACAGCAATGGCAAGCATTTGAGGTTCTCTGCTAGCGAGTTTTCGCGCACTAACCTGTGGGCGAAAATTTAAAGCTGAAATCGCTTCATTAACTTTGTCTTTTGTTTTTTGAGATACGTTAGGAGAATTATTCAAAACTCTCGATACGGTTGATATGGCTACCCCTGCCCGCTGCGCAACCTGGTAAATTGTAATTTTTTTATTCTTTGATTTCATAAGTCTCTATTAAATACAGAAGAAAAGAAAACACCATTATATAATTAAGATAAAAATCTATTCAGTCTAAAATAAAATAAATCGAATTAACAAGTATATCCTAAATATTAAATAAATCAGGAACTATTTTGAATATGTAAAACATTACGTATTGTGTATTAATAATAAATTTATATGACAAATTTACTCCGAATACCATATTCATTCCTGAGGCCACTTTACGAGAAAACCAGTTTTCATAAGGCGGTGATAACAGAGGTGGATGATGCCAGGCTAAGGCTTGCCTATTCACACTGCAGGAACATCACGCGTAAGCATGCCAAAACTTTCTACATGGCTACTCGCTTTCTGCCTCATGAAAAACAGCGTAGTATATTTGCTATATATGGGTTATGCCGTTACCTCGACGATTTGGTCGATGAAGCCGAGGACCTGGTTCATGACAATAGCATCAGCAAAACTGAAATTCTCGAGAAGCTGGAGACTTTTCGTTTCAAACTCGTGAACACTTATCGGGGTGTTGAGAGCTCAAACCCAATTTTATTTGCATTTTCGGATGTTTTAAATCGTTTTCATATCTCTTTAGAACTGCCGTTAATGCTACTCGATGGCGTTCGAATGGATTTGGTGAAAGATCGCTACGAAAATTTTGATGAACTTTACGAGTATTCCTACAAGGTTGCATCGGTAGTTGGGCTTATGACCAGTGAAATATTTGGATATGAGAATCCAAAAGCCCTTGATTATGCAGTAGACCTTGGCATTGCCATGCAACTAACCAATATTCTGCGTGATGTTGGAGAAGACCTTGACCGAAATCGAATTTATCTTCCCAAAACAGATCTGGAAAGATTCAATATTTCAGAAGAGGAGCTTTTTGGGCAGAATATGTCTGAGAAATTTATTGCGATGATGAAATTTCAGATCAGCAGAGCAAGAGAGTATTACGAAAGCTCTGACAAAGGGATTAATATGCTTCATAAAGACAGTCGCCTCCCTGTGATGCTGGCAAGAGAAAACTACAGCCGTATTCTTTCAAAAATTGAAGAAAATAATTACCAGGTTTTTGATCGCAGAGCTTACCTAAATTCGACCGAAAAGTTTACAATTCTTCCCAAGATTATTCTTCAGCTTTAGATAAATCAATCATTTTAGTGTTTAAAATTAATAGGCTTAAATTTTGGTGATTTTATCAAGGTGAATCGCACAAAATTGTCTATTTTATATTTACAGAGAGTTGTAAATTGTAAATAAAATAAACACTGAAGCTTATGAAGACCCGTATCAAGACCTGGAAAAGTCCAAGTTTAGGCCGAGAGATGAAATTGATGATTGCGGGAAAAGAGGGGACACCAGTCATTGTTTTTCCTTCTGCATTCGGTGATTATTTTGAATGGAACGATCATCACGCTTTAGACATGCTGGGCGAACAAATTGATTCCGGGTATAATCAATTTTTTTGTCTCGACTCATTTGCTGAAGATTGCTTTTTGAATGATAAAGTTCCCCCCGTTAAAAGGATGATTCGCTTCAACCACTATCAGGATTATGTGATGGATGAAGTGCTGCCTTTTATCTCTGAAGAAAACTCAAATCCCTATCTCATTACAACCGGTGTTGCCCTCGGCGCATATGCTGCTCTGTTGATGGCTTTAAAGTTTCCCACTCAATTCAATAAAGTGATCAGCCTAAGCGGATACTTTGATATCAGCGAACACATGGGGGGTGTTGTAGACGACTATATTTACTTCAATAACCCGGTAGAATTTATACCCAATCTGAATGATGAAAAGCTCCTGGGGCTCATCAATTCAGTAGATATTCGACTGCTCAACTATAAAAATGACCCTACTCGGGAAAAAACCAGAAAAATGAGTGATATTTTATGGCTTAAATTTATCGAACACGAACATTATGTGTGGGATGAAGAGGCTGAAAATATGTGGGATATCGCACCAAATATGCTAAAAGACAATTTATTTTAATAGGAGATAAGAATGCCAGAAATTAAAAAAGTATTAATTGCCAATAGAGGAGAAATAGCCTTACGCATCATTCGTACTTGTAACGAGCGGAACATTAGCACCGTTGCGGTGTACTCTACGCCTGATGCATCATCACCCCATGTTTTAGCAGCGGATGAGTCTGTTCATATTGGAAATGCACCCTCATCAGAAAGTTACCTGGTGATGGAAAAAATTATTGATGCTGCCAAAAAAACGGGTGCAGATGCTATTCATCCCGGTTACGGTTTTTTGAGCGAAAATGCCCGCTTTGCCTCATTATGTAAAGACAACGGCATCATTTTTATCGGTCCAACTCCCAAGGCAATTGATATGATGGGAGACAAAACGAAAGCCCGGGAATTAATGGCCAAGGCGAATGTGCCGCTTCCTCCCGGCACAGAATCAGCCATGAATGATGTAGGTGAGGCAAAAAAGATTGCATCTGAAATTGGCTATCCGGTATTGATTAAAGCAGCCGCGGGCGGTGGTGGTAAAGGAATGAGAATCGTCTACGACCCGGATAACTTTGAGAAGAGTGTAAAAACGGCAAAAAGTGAAGCAAAAAGTTCCTTTGGCGACGATCGTGTTTTTGTTGAGAAATATCTCGAAGAGCCGCGTCATATTGAGTTTCAGGTGTTTGCTGATGAGCATGGAAATGTTGTACATATGTTCGAAAGAGAGTGTTCAATACAAAGGCGACATCAAAAAGTTATTGAAGAAGCTCCCTCTGCCGTTGTCACACCCGAATTAAGGGAAAAAATGGCCGAAGCGGCCGTCACAGTAGCCAAGAGCTGTAATTATGTTGGAGCCGGTACAGTTGAGTTCCTCGTAGACAAGCATCTAGATTTCTATTTTCTGGAAATGAATACTCGTCTACAGGTAGAGCATCCGGTTACAGAACTTATAACAGGACTTGATTTGGTAAGCCTGCAAATTGATGTAGCCGAAGGAAAAAAACTTCCCCTTAAACAAAACGACATCACAAAAACGGGGCACGCTATTGAGTGCCGAATATATGCGGAAGATCCTGAAGACAAATTCTTACCAAGTACAGGCCACTTATCCAGACATCGCATACCGTCTGGTCCCGGGATAAGGGTTGATGCGGGAATTGAAGAAGATATGGATGTAGCCATCTATTACGACCCTATGATATCAAAACTATCAGTACATGCGGAAGATCGGGATAGAGCTATTGAAAGAATGATTCGTGCACTGGATGAATATGAAATCTCCGGGATGCGTACAACAATTCCATTTTGCAAGTATACACTGCAGCATGAAAATTTCAGAAAAGGGATGTATGATACTCACTTTGTTCAGGATCATTTTACGCCCGAAAATTTAACAGAGCATATCGATTTAAATATTGCAGCACTTGCATCTGTGCTGATATCTGATTTAAATGGTAGCGAAGAAAACAAATCAAAACAGAATGTTTCAGTTGCTAAAGAAAGTGGCTGGTGGAAAAAAAGAAGTGTAAATACGTGAGTTTAAATAAAGACCTTTTCAATCAGCTCGAACATCTTTTAACCGAACAAAGAAATCCAAATTCGATGGAAATAGACCTTGCCAATTCAAGGTCTATTGTCCAGATAATTAATGATGAAGATAAAAAAGTTGCCAAATCCGTAGAAAAACGGCTGGATGCTATTGCAGAGGCGATTGATATCATCGTGGATGGGCTCAAAAAAGGAGGGAGGCTGCTCTATTTTGGTGCTGGAACAAGCGGCAGACTTGGCGTATTGGATGCTGCCGAATGTCCTCCAACCTTTGGTACCAATCCAGAAACGATTCAGGGTTTTATAGCAGGTGGAAAAAAAGCCATGTTTGTAGCTCAGGAGGGTGCTGAGGATCACGAAAAATATGGTGCTGAAGAAGTAGATAAACAAAATGTTAAACCTGAAGATATTATCGTTGGCCTGGCAGCCAGTGGAAGAACTCCCTACGTGCATGGTGCAATAAAGGAAGGGGCGAAAATTGGATGCAAAACCGTTTTAGTTACAACCGTTTCAGCCGAGCAGGTTACCCTGGATGTAGATGTGCTTGTCGACGTGCCTGTGGGACCAGAAGTTATTATGGGTAGTACACGTATGAAAAGTGCGACAGCCCAAAAAATGGTTCTCAATATGTTTACAACCGGGGCGATGATTCGACTTGGTAAAGTTTTTGAAAATGTGATGGTTGACCTTCAACTCACTAACAAAAAACTGGAGGAGAGAGCAAAACGTATTGTGATGATGCTGTCAGAAATCGGGTACGACGAAGCAACAGAGTATCTTGAAAAAGCGGATTACCATGTAAAAACTGCACTGTTGATGTCTCTTTCGGGAGTAAATAAAGAAAAAACCATCGAGCACTTAAAAAATCATAATGGATTCATACGCAGCGCGTTAAATGACTTGTAAAAGGTTTCCTTGAACGGTTCTATTATCGATCATTGTTACATTCCCTTTGCTATCAAATTATTCGCGGCTGTAGGCCCGCCTTATTTAAAAGATTATCTAGCTAAACGTGTCAGGTAAGAAAAAGAACAGACGTATCAGTGATACCGATTATCGCAATCTTGTAATGCTATGTATTGTTATCGTGGAGATTTCATTTTTGTCGCTGATCCATTTTTGGCCGGAGAATGAATATGATCCTGTATTCGACTTTGAAATTGATGAGCAGGAACTTGTTCTCCTTGATGAAGTGGAGATTACCCGTCAAACAAGTACGCCGCCGCCTCCGCCAAAACCACAACTTCCGGTTCCTGTTCCAAACGATGAAATAATCGAAATAGAGCCGGACATAGATTTAGATATGAATCTTCCTGAATTACCTGAACTCGATCCCGGGTTTGGTACAGGGCAGACAGGTGATGAAGATCGAATTGTAGGAAACCCGCAAATTCCACCGACTGTTGTTCGCATTGTAGAAGCGTCGGCGCCAGATCAGGTCCCCGATGAGTATCGTGGTAAGCTCGAAATGATTGTCAATTTTTTAGTAGATAAGCAGGGAGACGTTGAAGAAGTTAGCATCATGGAGATTAGACTTTATAATAAAGAGGGAGAATATGAGGAGCTTCCTTTTGTGCAGTATGGGTTAATGGATGCTGTTTTACAGGCTGCCATGCAGTGGCGTTTCCGTCCGGCAAGGCAGGATGGCGAACCCGTTAAAGCGTTTACCAGGCAGCGATTTAATTATTAAATCCAATTGGTGTTGAAACTGCTTTGAAAAGAGATTACCTTTTATGTCTTTGGAAATTTGGAGAGGTGCCAGAGTGGTCGAATGGGCTCGCCTGGAAAGCGAGTGTACCCTTTACGGGGTACCGAGGGTTCGAATCCCTCCCTCTCCGCATTTAGTTTCTTCTCTTTTTTTGTATGAACACTCTTATATCCGTTCAAAAAGCAAATACGGCCAAATTTTTACTGAGATAGATAAAATCCATTCATGCATCAAACCGATGGGTACTGATGGTTTGATCTATTTTTTGTTTATCCACGATGTGAGCAACAAGAAGCTCTGCAATGTATCTTCCCAGAAGTAACCCTTTAGACCCCAAAGCTCCAATGATAAATAAATTTGAAATATTTGGGTGCGGGCCAATAACAGGTTTTCTGTCTTGCACCGTAGTGCGTACGCCGGACCACTGATATATAGATTTATAATTTGTTGAATAGGAGGGAAGCGTATTTTCTAGTTTTTTAACTAAATAATTAAGTCCGCTGCGGTCGGGTTCAAGAGACTCAAAGTCGTGTTCATATGTACTGCCCACCGTTACTTTATGAGGGTAATTTTTCATAAAAGCCATATAGCCCAAACTTGAAATTGACGAGCTAAAAGGAAGAGGTTTTGAATACGAAAATGTTGCCGTTTGTCCCTTAATATTGTGAAACGGGATAAAACCCCATTCTTTTGATTCCGTTTGACAGTAACCTCGTGCATCAACTAAATAAGTAGCCTCTATTTCAGTGCCGGTAGTATCGGTGAGCAGCCAGTTTTTTTGATTGAATCGGTACTCAACAGTTTGATTATAAATTTGATGTACTCCTTTTGAGTTAATATAATTTGAACAGGCTTTTAAAAAAAAGTTACCGTTTACAGTTAACCCATTTTTAATTTTAAGTGCACCGTATTCATTGTCGATATAGGGATATTCTTCGTCAACACGATCTTTGTTAATCCACTCAATCCAACCCTCAGGCCAGTTGTATTTTGTTAAGGATGCCTTGAATTTCTCCGCAAGCTTCCCTGTCAATGCCGGCCGAATAACACTGTTTTCTTCAAAAAATGAATCCGTAGAAAATGGTTTTATTCTATGTAAGAATGAGTAGATATGATTGTAGCCATGTTCAGCCTCCCATGCTTTCTTTGCTCTTCTTCCGGTTGCTGCATTCACCAGCATTCCCGGGGCTCCAGAGGTTCCTTTGCCGGGTTCTGAGATATCAAAGATGGCACAGGTTTTTCCTTTTTGAATACAGGAATCGGCTACAGAGAGGCCGGCAATCCCGGCTCCAAGTATAGCTACATCTACAGGTATGCTCATCTTAAAGCCTGATCTTTTCTGAAGTTGTGAAAGATGCTCCAGCTTGTGTCATTTCATCCCAGGCTCGTTCAACTGAGCCATCAATATCGATGCCTTTAACGGCGTCTTTTATCACATGGATTTTAAAGTTCTCTTTTAACCCGTCAATTACAGACCACTTCACGCAAAAATCGGTGGCTAATCCTGCTACATATAATTCAGATATGCTGCGTTCCCGGAGGTACCCGGTTAATCCGGTTCGGGTTACTTGATCGTTCTCATAAAAGGTTGAGTAGGAGTCAATCTGTTTTCTGAACCCTTTGCGAATAATGACTTCGGTTTTTGTGGTGTTTAATTCCGGGTGAAACTCTGCTCCACGACTTCCCTGAACGCAGTGATCGGGCCAGAGTACCTGGGTTCCATAATCCATTTCTACCGTATCATAAGGTTCTTTTCCCTTGTGTGAAGAAGCAAAGGAGTGATGACCTTTTGGGTGCCAGTCTTGTGTTTGAATAACTGCGTCGAATGCAGGTATTATCGAATTGATAATTGGAACAATGGAGTCACCATCAGGTACGGGTAAACGTCCACCCGGGCAAAAATCGTTTTGAACATCGATTAATAAAAGAGTTTTCATGGTATTAGTCTTTAATGGCGTTCAAAAGTTTGTTTCTGGTGTCAAGCAGGGATTCGCTGATTCCAACCTTGTATATATGTGGATTATCGAATCGTTTAAATTCAGGAGGAAGCTTTGAAAAACGCTCTTTTTTGTACGCGATAATATTATCCATTTCAGGCATCGCGGTGATTATATTTCCGTCTTCAATCACTTTGGTTAACAAAATTTCGTAATCTCGAAATTGGAGGGTCGTTTTTTTTGCCGGAAAGGTTGGATGATGCATTCTGCCAATGTCGCTTTCATGATCTAATAAAAGAGCATCACCGTAAAAGCTTCCATCATCGTTTAGATAACGGAAGATTTTCTTTTTACCGGGCAGCGTTATTTTTTCAATGTTTTCTGAAATTTTTAGAGTTGGCTCACCACTTATAGATCCCAATTTATAAACGCCGTCAAGAGCAGGAGAATTATCCCCGGTAACAAGTCTTGTTCCAACTCCAAAGATATCAATAGGGGCATTTTGCGATTTTAAACTCGCAATAACACGCTCGTCTAATTGATTGGAGGCCGCAATTTTTACGTCGGGAAATCCGCTTTCGTCAAGCATATTACGCGCTTGTTTCGAAAAATAGGCGAGGTCACCACTATCCAGACGAATCCCTTTCAGTTCGTGTCCATTTTCACGTAGTTCTTCGGCTACTTTTATAGCGTTGGGCACACCACTTCCAAGCGTATCGTATGTATCTACCAGCAGGTTTGTTGAATTGGGATAGTACTTGCTGTAGGTTCGGAAAGCAGTTAATTCGTCTTCAAATGATTGTATCCATGAGTGAGCCATGGTCCCTCCGGCAGGGATATTAAATCGCTGTGCAGAATAAACATTTGATGTGCCGTCAAATCCACCAATAATCGCAGCTCGTGTAGCGTGTATACCTGCAAGCCCCTGAGCGCGTCGAAGCCCAAAGTCAAGTACGGTTGAGTTTTCCCCTGCTGCATATTTTATCCGGGCTGCTTTTGTCGCAATCAGCGACTGGAAATTGAGAATGTTCAGCAAAAGTGTTTCAATAATCTGCGTTTCCAGAAGATTTCCTTCAACCCTTAATATGGGTTCATTTGGAAAAACAATTTCGCCTTCCTTTACCGACCATATATTTCCTTTAAATGAAAATCCTTTCAAATAGTTAATAAAGGAATCAGCAAACCCCTCCGCTTTTAGATATGCAATCTCTTCTTCACTAAAGGTAATATGTTTTATCGTATCGATCAGCTCTTTGAGTCCCGCAAAAACAACATAACCACCCTGGAACGGGACTTTACGGAAAAAATAGTCGAAGCTGGCCTGTTTTTGATAGTTGCCTGAGAGAAAATAACCCTGAGCCATCGTTAGCTCATAATAATCAGTAAAAGAGGCAGGATGATCTATGTACATGTAATGTTATTGTACGTTAATTTTTGGTTGATAATAAAAAACTCTTTCATCAATTCAGAATTACCTAAAGGTAACAAATCATTCAGGAAGCCATGGAAATTTATCTATATTTAAGCTTCTAAAGATTCGAATGTATACAAGTAAGTTCTGTATGTATAAAACCACATCTTTTTCTGTAGCAATTTTTTTTGTTTTGATTGGATTCTACGGTTGCGCAACTCCAATGGCACCTACCGGAGGAGAACCCGACCGGATCGGGCCCAAAGTATTGTCAACATCACCGGAGTCGGGAACCGTAAATTTCAATGGCAATGAAGTTGAATTTACTTTTGACCAGTTTATAGACAGGAATTCGTTTCGACAAAACGTGAGCATTGAACCCGATCTTGGAATTGAATTTGAGATCGACTTCAGCAGAAAAAAAGCAACAGTTTCTTTCAGCTCTCCACTGCCCGATAATACAACCATAGCTGTGAGAGTAGGCAGCGACGTTACAGATACCAACCGCAATAAAATGGGTGTGCCGGTCGACTTGGCACTTTCTACAGGCCCCGTACTGGACAATGGCAAGGTCGTAGCAAAAATCATTGATGCCGAAACAGGGGAGACTGACAGCGGCAGCAGGGTTCTTTTATACAGGCAAGATACTGATATTACGGAACGGGCAATCTACATGGCTGAATCGGATACTTCCGGCACAATTGAATTTTCATATATCAGTGAAGGCACATATCGTGCATTTTGGCTCAGAGATCAAAACCGAAACAGAATCTGGGAAATGGAGAGGGAGCAGGCACAGCCATTCTATGTAAACACATTTAACGTCGCGCAAGACGATTCAGTTTACATCGGTGAGTTATATGTAACCTCGCCGGATACTACCTCACCAAGGATCGAAGGGGTTGGCCTTTTTTCGGAGAGGCGATTGCGACTACGATCATCAGAACCCCTAATATGGGAGAACAATACTGAAATCACCGTTCTTGACACACTTGGGAATCAGATTACTACTGGTTATCCTCTTTATGAACTGGAAGATGATCCAAACGTAATATTTGCCCAAACTGAAAACTCACTTGGTGAGACCAATACATATACCCTAAGCTTTTCTAACTTTTCTGATCTTGCAGGTAACAGCGTTGAAAATCGGTTTGAACCATTTCCCGGATCGGCCCAGGAAGATACAACCAGGCTAAAAACCGTTTCTCATAACACAGGAAGCGGTATATTTCCCAATGAAGCCGTAGAAATTACGTATACAAAATTTATTGACGATGATGCCGTCATCGATTCGCTGCGAATAATTGAAGGAGATCAGGTTATAGACAACTGGCCGAAGGTTGAAATAGACCGAAATATTTTGCGAATAAAACCCGATACACTTTGGCAGTCAGGTTTGCAGTATCAGTTTAGGGTTTGGAATCCATGGCAACAGGATCGAGAGCAGATTGATCCTGATATTTGGCAAAGAAATGAGCTGGGAAGTGTGAATATTACAACAGAAAATGCCGATTCCAATTTTGTAACGCATGTAAAACTTCAAAGCGATGATTTAAGCATCGAGGTGGACACAACATTTACAGGAAGTATTGAAATTGATAATTTGCCGCCGCTAACTTATTTCGCATCCCTCTTTGTAGATGAAAATGGTGATGGTAAATGGAATATGGGCACCATTGAGCCCTATAGTAAACCAGAGCCATATTTTATTCGACGTAATATTCCTGTTAGGGAAGGATTTACATCAGAATTAAGCGTAGAGTTTTCAGGTGGAGAGATAACGCGGGAATTAATTCCATCAGCTACTATCGAAAATGAAAGTGAAAATAACGACGAATCAGAATAAGTAGTATGGATACTATAATCTCATTTATTCAGGAGAATGATCTTACCCTGAAAATCATCTTTATCGTTTTAAGTACGTTTTTAATTGCCTTTATTTTTAGGCGCGCATACAAGAAGTTTTTAGAAAGAAGCGAACGAACGGAGGATGAACATCTAACGACTTATAAATTTCTTGAGAAGCTGATTACCATCACAATTTATCTTGCTGGTTTAAGCTATGCGATTTCTCAAGTTCCATTTTTAAAACCCGTAGCTCAATCTGTACTGGCGGGTGCGGGAATATTTGCAATAGCTGTCGGTTTTGCAGCACAACAAGCTCTCGGAAATATTATTAGTGGTGTATTTATTGTACTCTCTAAGCCATACCAGATTAATGATCGTATTACTCTGGATGAGGCGGCTAATCTAAGAGGGATAGTTGAGGATATTAGTCTCAGGCATACTGTTATACGGAATTTTGAAAATCAACGGATTATTATTCCCAATTCGATCATTAGTAACCAGGTTCTGGTAAACTCAAGTTTTGAAGATCCAAAGGTGTGCCGTTTTGTGGATATTGGAATTAGCTACGGGTCGGATCTTGATTTGGCAAAACAAATTATGGCTGATGAGGTGGAAAAACATCCGCTGAACATAGATATCCGTACTCCCGAAGATATTGAAAGTGGAATTCCAAGAGTGACAGTACGAGTGATTTCTATGCTCGATTCTTCAATCACATTACGTGCCTGGGCCTGGGCTGACGATGCTGCAAATGGCTTTGTTCTTACTTGTGATGTGATGGAGTCTATTAAAAAACGGTTTGATAAAGAGGGAATAGTAATTCCATTTCCACAGAGAACTATCAGTTACCTTGAACCACCTTCAAAACCTGATGAAAAGACGATTTAATCTGCGGTGAGCGCATCCAGTAATTGGGTTCTCCACACTCTGTTTTCACGGTCATAAATTCCAAAACCGGCCCCAAACTCCCAGTATGCCCAGCTAAAATTCCGTTCTTCTGCAGAAGTACGGATGTATCGAGTCCAGATTACTCTCGATTCAAGTGGTGCTTTATTATAGGCTCCAAATTCACCAACATGAACCGGTCGCTGATGCTGATTTGCCCAGTCCTCGACGCTGCTAAAGTCCGATTCTACATTCTGCATTTGCTCAGATGTAGCGGTCCATGTTGTCCCAAGCCAATTATTTGAATTGTCCTCCACCCACTCTGCACCCTGATGTGTAAAATGAAATGGATTGTAGTAATGAACGGTCACGATCAATTGTCTGTCTTCATCGGGCAGATCCAGGAACTGCAGTCCTTCAAATCCTCCCCATGGCGCTGTACCTGCCATCAATACCCTTCGCGGATTGCTTTTACGAACTGTTGTGATGGCATCCTTCAGGAAATTATTCCACAGTTCTTGTGTAAGGTTTGAATGAGGTTCGTTCAAAATTTCAAATACAACCTCCTCAGGATAATTCATGAAACTTCTTGCCACCTGGTTCCAAATGCTCAAAAACTTCTGTTTATGCATATTTGGCTCATCCATAAGCTCATTGAAGTGGTGAATATTTATAACGACTGCTAATTGCTGTTCTAAAGCCCAGTCTACCACCTGGTGAACCCGCTGAAGAAAATCTTCCTCAATTGTGTATGGAGAATCGTTGTTTGTATGTGAGCTCCATCTGATCGGTATTCTTACGGAATTAAAACCAGCACTCTTTATAAGCGAAAAGTATTCTTTTTCGATAGTCATACCCCACTCACCTTCTAATGGAGCTTCAAGTGCATTTCCCAGGTTAATTCCTCTGCCTAATTTACCATTCATTTGCTCGGCGCTCATAAAGGTATCTTGAGATGGTATCGTATCCGTTTCTACAATTTCAATAGGAGAGGAGGTACAGGCTCCGGATAAAATGGTAAAATAAACAAGTATGGTCAGCGAGCCAGATAACAAGTAAAATTGGTTCTTCATTAGAAACGTGATGTTTTATTTGTAAGCTATATGAAATTGCATGGAGTACAAAGAAAAACTTCGGGGCTACTCCTTGCTTTTGTATTTTGAGGTCAAAACAAAATTGAAATAAAATTCTGGAATTATAATGAAGTATATAGGAGCACATGTAAGTGCCGCAGGCGGTGTAGAAAATGTACCGGGCAGAGCCCACGAAATTGGAGCTACAGGATTTGCGCTTTTTACCAAAAATCAGAGACAATGGAGCGCTAAACCGCTAAGTGATGAAAATATTGATGGGTTTAAGGCTGAATGTAAAAAATTTGGCTATAGCATGGATTCCATCATGCCTCACGACAGCTACTTGATAAACTTGGGACATCCGGAAAAAGCCAAATTAAAAAAATCGAGAGATGCTTTCTTAATTGAGCTCCAGCGTTGTGAACTTCTTGGGATTAAGCTATTGAATTTTCACCCCGGAAGTCATTTAAAAAAAATATCGGAGCAGGATTGTTTGGCCAGAATTGCTGAGTCAATTAACATAGCCCTTGATGAAACTGAATTTGTTACAGCGGTAATAGAGAACACAGCGGGTCAGGGGACAAACATGGGGTTTCGGTTTGAGCATTTAGCCGAAATTATCAGCCAGG
This sequence comes from uncultured Rhodohalobacter sp., assembly GCA_964544445.1. Lineage (GTDB taxonomy): Bacteria > Bacteroidota > Rhodothermia > Balneolales > Balneolaceae > Rhodohalobacter. The sequence goes on along the minus strand of CAZJBI010000014.1, from coordinate 21,418 downwards.
TGGACATAAAAGAAAGAGTGGGGGTATGTATAGACACAGCCCACGCTTATGCCGCAGGTTACGATATATCAACGGAGGAAGGGTTTAAAGATACGTTTGAACAGTTTGAAGATATTGTTGGTTTTGATATGCTGAAGGCTATGCACCTGAACGACTCAAAAAAAGAGCTGGGATCTCAGGTAGACAGGCACGAAAGCCTTGGAGATGGTCTCATAGGCTGGACACCCTTTAAACTGATTATGCAGGATAGTAGGTTTGATGAAATCCCTTTAATTCTTGAAACCCCTAATACAGACCGATGGGCAGAAGAAATTGAAAAGTTAAAACAGTTCGCAAAAGATGCCTGATCTCAACGAATGGATATAACTCATTAAAAACCAAAGAGAATTAAAACTTCTATGAGCAAGAAAAAACTATACTTACTTGATGGTATGGCACTGGCCTACCGCGCACATTTTGCATTTATTAATAGTCGGCTTAAAAATTCGGAAGGAATTGCTACAGGCCCAATACTTGGGTTTGCAAATACTTTGGTAAAACTGCTCGAGGAAGAAGAACCAACTCATATTGCAGTAGCCTGGGATACACACGCTCCTACATTTCGGCACGAAATAGATGAAGAATATAAAGCCAACCGCCCGCCACAACCTGATGAACTTAGGGTAGGAATACCTCTAATCAAAGAGATGGTGAGTAAGTTTGGAATCAAGAATATTGAGCAGGACGGATATGAAGCCGATGATATTATTGGTACAATTGCCTACAACGCGCAAGCTGAGCACGTAGAAGCCTTTATGATCACTCCCGACAAAGATTTTATGCAGCTGGTGGACGATCACGTAACCATGGTAAAGCCTGATAACAAAAACGGGGGTTTTATCATTATCGACCGGGAAGGGGTGAAAGATTATTTTGGAGTATATCCTGACAAGGTTATTGATGTACTGGCCATGATAGGCGATACCTCAGATAACATACCCGGGGTACCCGGTATTGGTAAAAAGGGTGCTCCGAAATTGGTGAATAAATACGGTTCGCTGGAGAAAGCTATTGAAGATGCGCCAAATATGACGGCAAAACGGGCAAGAGAAGGCCTTACGGAATATTCTGATCAGGCTTTGCAGGCAAAGCATATGGTTACAATTAAAACAGATGTCCCCGATGTTGAAGACTGGCGAAAGCTTGGATGGGATGGTCCGGATAAAAAAGAGCTGGGTCTGTTTTTTAAACGAATGGAATTCCGGACGCTAACCAGAAAGTACCTGGGTGAAGAACCGGGAGGGCAGGGGCAGCTATTTGGTGATTCCAACTCCAGCGAACAAGATAATTCTGTCTCTTCATTTGATAACGATGTTGTAAACTATCAAACGGCTGTAACAAAAGAGGAGATAGCGGGAGTTGTAAAACAGCTTGAACATGCCGAAGAATTATGCTTTGATACCGAAACCAGCAGTGCTGATCCTTTGAGCGCCACAATTGTGGGAATATCTCTGTGTGCCGCTGCGGAGTCTGCCTGGTATATTCCGGTAAACGTAGATGGAGCGCTCAATTTTGATGACATTCGTGAGATCATCGCGCCACTATTCAAGAGTGAATCCATTAAAATAGCTCATAACTATAAGTTTGACTATTTGATACTGACCCGGGCCGGTGTTAAAATTAAAGGCCCTGTTTTTGATACCATGGTTGCGGCTTACCTGGTGGATAGTTCTCAACGGCTTAAGATGGATGAGCTATCAAAATCCTACCTTGGCTATGAACCCATTCCAATAGAAGATCTTATAGGTAAAGGGAAGGGGCAAAAATCAATGGCAGATATTCCCTATAAAGACATTGCAAGCTATGCTTGCGAAGATGCAGACATTACCTATCGTCTTTTTAAAATTTTGAAAGAGAAACTGGAAGAGGATGAATTGCTTAGTATTGCCGAAAAAGTCGAGTTCCCACTGATTGAGGTTCTAGCAGAGATGGAACAAAACGGTGTACATATTGACAAAGAGATGCTGGCTAAATTCTCCGAAGAGCTTACGAATGATCTAGAAAAACTCGAAAAAAAGATCTTTGAGAAGACCGATGAAGAGTTCAATTTAAATTCACCCCAACAGTTAGGTACCGTGCTTTTCGTTAAGATGGGCCTACCTGCCGGAAAAAAAACAAAAACGGGTCAATATTCCACTTCTGAATCTGTTCTTTCAAAACTCGCCGTGGAATACGAAGTTCCATCTTTGGTTCTCGACTACAGAAGCCTTAAAAAGCTGCTTTCCACCTATGTGGATGCACTGCCAAAACTGATTAATCCGGCGACAGGGCGAATTCATACCGATTTTAACCAAACTGTTGCCGCAACAGGGCGGCTATCATCGTCGAACCCCAATCTTCAAAATATACCTATTCGCACTGAACGTGGCAGGGAAATACGGAAAGCATTTATACCAAAAGAGGGATACAAAATGCTTGCAGCAGATTATTCCCAGGTAGAGCTTCGGGTTATCGCGTCCATATCTGGTGATAAAAATATGATCGAAGCCTTTAAAAATGGTGAAGATATACACTCCAGAACAGCCAAAGAAATTTTTGACCTGGATTCCGTTGACGACGTGACCACAGACCACAGGCGAAAGGCGAAGGAAGTAAATTTTGGAATTCCCTATGGTGTAAGTGCCTACGGTCTTGCATCGAGACTTGGCATAAGTAACGACGAAGGAAAGAAGATGATTGAACAGTATTTTGATCGTTTTCCGGGAATTCAGCAATATATTGACGAAACCATTCAGTTTGCCAAGGAAAATGAATACGTATCAACGCTGCTAGGAAGAAGACGATATATACCCGACATCAATTCCAGAAACTGGAATGTAAGAGGTTTCGCCGAGCGAATGGCAATCAACATGCCAATCCAGGGTACAGCTGCAGACATCATCAAACTTGCAATGATACACATTCAACAATTCCTAGAAGAAGAAAACATGGAATCTAAAATGCTTTTACAGGTCCATGATGAATTAATATTTGATGTTGCTCCGGATGAGGAGAACGATGTACCGGCAAAAATAAAAGAATTGATGGAGAATGCGTATGAGCTTAAAGTCCCCTTGGATGTGGATATGGGACTTGCTGATAACTGGCTGGAGGCACACTAAAGACTAGTGAACTACACTGCCAGAGAATCTAAAATATTGAGATAGGAGTTATAGCGGCTAGCAGTGATATTTCCATTCTCATAGGCGGCTATCACTCCGCATCCGGGTTCGTGAAAATGGGTGCAATTGTTAAAACGACAATAACTTCGCGGCTCAATCATTTCTGGAAAAAAGAGTGATAATTCGCTCTTCTCTATTTGAACGAGCCCAAACTCCCTCACACCTGGCGTATCAACAATGTAACCACCAAATTCAAGCGGTACCAAGCGTGCAAACGTTGTGGTATGTTTACCCTTGTTGGAGTACGAGGAAATTTCACCCACTTTAAAATCAGCATCGGGTTCAATTTTATTTAAAATACTTGTTTTCCCAACACCCGATGGTCCAATAAATACGGAAGTATTATTTCTGAGCTCACCAATCAGTTTCTCAAGATTCATATTTTTTTCTACTGAGATAATGACGGTTGGATACCCAAGGTTCAGATAGTCGCGTGCGAGATCATTGAGGTAGCCACGGTCTTTATCACTTGCAAGATCTGCCTTATTGATAATAATGCCACCATGTAAATCATACGCTTCACAAGTGACCAGAAAACGATCTATAAAGCCGGTATTTAATTCCGGATTCTTTACAGATTGTACAACCCAGGCACGATCAATGTTCGAAGCCAGTATCTGCTCTCCTCTGCGACCATGTGTTGCTTTCCTTGGAATATAATTTTTGCGTTCAAATATTTCTGTAATGCTGCCTGAACCATCCTCTTCAATACGGATGTCAACCTTATCACCTACGGCAACCGGATTGGTAACTTCTTTTTTATTTAACCTGAATTTGCCGGGAAGCCGGCTATCCACAATCTCTTTTCCGGTATCTACTTTATACCACTTACCAGTAGACTGAATGACACGTCCTTCCATACTCTATACTATTATACTATGTGGTGTATTCTGCATTGATTCGCACATACTCATATGAAAAATCTGACCCCCAGCCCACGGCTTCGGCGTTTCCATCATTAATATTTAATGCTATGATGATGTTGGAAGAGGTCATAACTTTTTTAAGCTTGTCGCGAACGTCTGCTACAGGCTGCCCCTCTTCCAGTACCGGAACCATTTTATTTACATCTGTGCCAATAAACAAGTCAATTTTTTCGGGTTCAAAATCCACACCAGATCGGCCGGCAGCCGCAATAATTCGGCCCCAGTTTGGGTCAGATCCGAATACGGCCGTTTTAACAAGATTTGAATTTGATACCGTTCTGACAATTTTCCGAGCATCTGCCTTCGTTTTTGCCCCGGCAACGCGATATTCAACAAGCTTTGTTGAGCCTTCTCCATCAGAAATAATGAGTTTGGCAAGATGGGTACAAAGCTTTTCCAGGTTAGCCAAAAACAGATCATAATTAGCATCTTTTTCTGTGATCTCTTTGTTACCCGCTTTGCCATTGCACATGATCGAAACCATATCGTTGGTAGAAGTATCACCATCCACTGTGATCATGTTAAATGAGTTATTTACAGCCTGTTTTAATGCTTCACTGAGTAAAGCAGGGGTGATAGCAACATCGCAGACGATAAAGCCAAGCATGGTTCCCATATTGGGATGAATCATACCTGAACCCTTTGCGATTCCACCCATATTAATTTGAATGCCGTCAATATTGAAGGATGTAAAACCTTCTTTTGCAAATGTGTCGGTCGTTAAAATGGCGTTTGCGGTTAACGAACCCGCAATTTCTCTATTTGAAAGTTTAGAAGCACATTCACGGATACCTTTTAAAACTTTATCTGTGGGAAAAGGCTCGCCAATTAGACCTGTGGAAGCAACGAGTACGTTCTCTTTTGCAATATTCAGCTGTTTGCTGGTTTCTTCCGCCATGGCTACCGCACCTTTCCATCCCTCACTTCCGGTACAGGCGTTGGCGTTCCCGGAGTTAATCACAAAAGCCTGAGCAAGTCCATCTTTAATATGCTCTCTGCTTAGTTTTACAGGTTCGGCACATACAACGTTTTTGGTAAATACAGCAGCTGCAGAGGCTGGTACTTCTGAATAAATGAGCGCAATATCTCTTCTTTTGGATTTAATACCCATGTGGGCACCCCAACAGGTAAAACCGCGAACATTAGTGATATTATTTAGCATGATAGTGAAATTTTAAATGTCCTGATTATTAGCTCTTTATGAGGTCATTATGGGTTTAGAGGAATATAGCGAAGTCCTGTTGACTCAATAAATCCAAACATGATATTCATATTTTGAATGGCTTGCCCGGCAGCTCCTTTAACCAGGTTATCAATCGTGGATACAGTGATAATGCGGTTTGTACGTTCATCATAGGTTGCATGTACATCACAATAATTTGAACCGCGTACATTTTTTACTGAAGGGGGTGTATCGAACACCCGGATAAAGTGCTCTTTCTCATAAACTGAATGGAAAAGCTCCTCTACTAATTCAGCACTCATCGCCTTTTTTGGAGTACTATACGTGGTCGTTAAAATACCCCGGTCGATTGGCAGCAAATGGGGAGTAAAGAGTATTTCCGTCGTAAACCCGCTAAAATTCTTCAAAACGGATTCAATTTCCGGAGTATGACGATGGTTTTTCAAGGAATAGGCTGAAAAATTACCAAAAACATTAGGAAAGTGAAGGCCTCTTTTAGGTTTGGCCCCGGCACCGGTCACTCCAGATTTTGAATCAACAATAATAGATGTGGGGTGTATAAATCCGTGGGTTATTAGTGGCGAAAGCGCTAAGATTGAGGACGTTGGATAGCAACCTGGGTTAGCCACTAACCTCGCATTCCGTATTTCATCGCGAAATAGCTCTGGCAATCCATAAACAGATTGTTCCATGTAGCCCGCAGCTGTGTGCTGCTTATCGTACCATTTTTCATACAATTGCTGGTCTTTGAACCGAAAATCTCCCGATAAATCGATAATTGGAAATCGATCGGTTCCAAGCTTTTCCACGAAGCTCATGGAAACGCCATGAGGTAAAGCCAGAAAAACGAGATCCGGTTCATACTCCGGGATATCATCAGCAGAAATCAGATCGATGTCAACCGTATCGGTAAGATGGGGGTGAACATCTGAGATTTTCTTTCCCTTGTAAGTCTCACTTGTAACAAAATCAATTGTAACTTTTGGATGATGTGCGAGAAGACGAACCAGTTCGGAGCCTGTATAACCTGTAGCTCCTACAATTCCAATTTTAAAGTCAGGCATTTTTTTCAACTACTTTAATAGATTCTACGAGTGCATCAACCAGTATATCAATTTCTTCTTTTGATATGATGAGTGGCGGAACGATTCTAATCACAGTATTGGAGGCACAATTTGATAAAACGCCACGTTTGAGCATCTCCTTAACGACGTCACCACCTGGAAAAGCGAGCTCAACACCAATCATCAAACCCTTGCCGCGAACGGCAATAATCGAATCCCAATTGGCGGAAAGATCTGTAAGGCGGGTTTTGAGATAATTGCCTCTCACTCGGGCTTTATTACAAATGTCTTCATCCTCGATCGTTTTAAGAGTTTCGAGTGCTGCTGCACAAGCCAGCGGATTCCCGCCGTATGTCGTTCCGTGGCTTCCATGATCAAAAGCTTCGGAGAAATTTTGCTTTGCGGCCACGGCTCCGATGGGCACACCCGATCCCAGTGCCTTGGCCATAGGCAGAATATCCGGCTCAATTCCAAAATGCTGGTATGCAAACATTTTTCCGGTGCGGGCAATACCGGTTTGTACCTCATCAAAAATGAGAGGAATATCAAATTTTGTACAGAGTTCACGGGCTTTTCTTAAAAATGGTTCGGTAGCTTCGACGATACCGCCTTCGCCTTGTATCGGCTCAATAATGATTCCCACGGTCGTATCATCCACACTTTTTTCAAGCAGATCTGCATCATTTAGTGGTGTTCGCTTGTAACCTGATGGTATGGGGTTGTATCCCTGCTGGTATTTATCCTTACCGAGTGCAATAGTTCCCATTGTGCGACCATGGAATGAGTTTTCCATGGATAGTATGTGACCAACTTTCCCCTTTTTATTTGAGTAGCGGCGGGCGAGCTTAATAGCACCTTCAACAGCTTCGGCACCACTGTTACAGAAAAATACACGGTCCAGCCCCGATACCTTTACAATCATTTCTGCAAGATCACTCTGGGGCTCGTTGTAGTAAAAATTGGAAATATGAATGAGTTTCTCGGCCTGCTTTTGAATTGCTTTTACAATCCTTGGATGGCAGTGTCCTAGACTGTTTACTGCAATTCCGGCTAATGCGTCGATATATTCATTTCGTTCGTCATCCCAAACGCGGCAGCCCCGGCCTTTTACAAGTGCAATCGGGTAGCGTCCGTATAGATCAAAATGATATTTCTCTGCTTTCTTTTTAGCAGGTTGCTTGCCAAAAACCGTTTTTACAGATTTAAAAATTTTTCCGGGAATATTCGAAGACATATTAAATTTCTTACGGTCTGATTTAGAGTTACTGCACAATGGTTGTGCCTATTGTATCGTTTGTTTCAAACATTTGCAACAGGCTTCGCCCATCGGTTCCATTTATAATTCTGGAAGATTTTACTCCCATTTCGAGCGAAGTGAGACAGGCTTCGACTTTAGGGATCATGCCACTAACGATTACATTGCCAAAGAGTAATTTAGCATCTTCTGACGTCAAATGATGAATGATCGAACCGGGATCATTTACATCTCTGAGAAGACCGTCGACATTGGTGAGTGCTACGAACATATCTGCATCCAGGGCACCGGCTACATGTCCCGCAAACATATCTGCATTAACATTGTAAGTATCTCCGTCTAAGCCAAATGAGACAGGTGACAATACGGGGAGAAATCCATTGCTTAGAAGGAGATTAATCAGAGTGGGATCTACCTTTTCAACATCACCCACAAACCCAAGATCCTGATCTTTCCCATCGTCTGTTTGATGAGTTCGTTTGCCCGCGATTACGGTGATACCGTCTTTGCCAGAAATTCCCACCGCTTTATGTCCTTTTAGATTAAAACGAGAGACCAGGTCTTTGTTCACACGACTGCTGAGAGCCATTTCAACATAACCGATCGTTTCGAGATCGGTTTTTCTGTGCCCCCCGACAAAGTGGCTTGTGATACCAACGGTGTCAAGGAGACTCTTAATTTCTATACCGCCACCATGAACGATGATGATGTCGTAGTTAAGGGAGAGTAACTCAGAAACCTGGTCAATAATCGATTCCTTGATGGATTCATCCGTGAGGGCATTTCCCCCGATTTTGATTAGAATTCGTTGAGAATCTTTGCTTGCTCGTTGATTTGCACACATCAGATGTTATCTTTGTAGTTGATTTTTTCAAAGATAACGAATATTCGAGAGTAGATTAAACGTTCATTCCTATCTGCCCTTTTCTAAACGAGAACTTCAGGAATGTGTATACCATTTACTCCTAAATGTAGCTACAAAGTCTTTGCAGAATCTGTTGATGGTTCAGACGATGTGTCGGTAGTAAAGTCCTTTGCTTTAGATACCAGTTTTCTAAATTCATCAGAGATATTTTGCAGGCGCTCATCCCACTCTTTGTTCACTTCAACGCCCTCGATTGCCTGATGATAAGTTACCAGCGTGTAGGACAGCGCGAAGGGTTCAAATACCGCTCTTGTGAAGAGAGATGCGAGTAGAAGGGTAGCAACCAGCGCAAGGAGCTGAAACCAAATCGCATCAAAAACCAGCATCAACAAAATCCCGGGTATGCCAATGGTAACCACTGAGGCTACAAAAAACACTTTCCCCAAAACCCATACTTTAACAGCCGTCATTAAGACCGGTTTGTAGGATTGTGCATATAAAATGATCCCGTGCCGGGCGCTGTTCCAGATATTTTTTTCGTCTTTGCAGATGGCGTAGGAAAGGATCGCTTCATCGACATAGGTTAAAGACTGGTTTACTATTTTTGCTATCCATCTTGCTATCGAGGTGGCGCCGCCTCCGAGAGGGAGAAAATCAACTATTCTTACAAATTTTCGGGTAAAAAGCTTTACAGTTCCGTCAATCAGTCTGTCTACGCCAAAAAGAATGCTTACATCTTTAAAATTGGTCTGGACTACTTCGCGCCCGTAGCTTACCTGTTTTTTATTATCCGGGAGCGTCCCTTCAGTGAAAAGCTTGGTTAAAACAGCAATATGGGCACCTTTAACAAGGTATAGCACATATTTGCGTCCATAGTAAAGAACTCCGGAAGGGCCTGCTACCGCAATGATAAAGAAAATGTACGCCACAACCTCTAAACGGCTGCTGAAGAAATAAGCGATACTTCCAAAAATGGCCAGCCAGACAACCGCCGCTAAAAAGAACCCTCCGTAAACAGCGATATTCAGCAGTAAAAATGGAGTGGTTTTGGTAAGCAGGCCAAAGGCCGTTTTAAACGGGGCAGATTTGTTTGAATCGGTCATGAAAGAATTCTGAGATTTTTGTTGATTTGAGCTAGCAATACATACTGTACAGATATGCGTAATTGACTTCTAAACTATCTCATTTCTGCTTCGCTGCAGTTCTTTAATTAAGTTGATTAAAAAATAACTGTAAAAAATAAATGACAGTTAATTGATTTCCGCTGCGCTAGTAATAGTGAAGATCGTGAATCAAAGTACTTAAGATGTTAATAAAAAAATATTCAATCGTAGTCATTCTTAATATTATAGTAATATGCTCGATACTCGTTTCCTGCACTGATAAATCAGCGGGGACAGTCGGGCCAGATGGCAATGTTTCTTCAGAAGCAACAATTGAAATCCAGGGACTTGTAAGCGGTCCGTTGAGTGATCCGGGTAAATCCTTTTTATCTGATAGTAGTTCAACAGAATACAATTCCGGAGTATCAAATATTTCTACTGATGATATAATAACATCTGAGATAGCGTCATCCATAGCAAAAACATCAGTCGCTGGTGAATCACCCATGCCCGGCGTCGTAGTTTCTATTTATGAACTATCCGATTATATCTCGAATCAGGAGAATGCCTCACTGCTTGCCACAACCACTACCAATTCTGAAGGTCAATATTCAGTTTCAGAAATAGAAGAGGGCATTGACATTGTAATTGTTACCGATACCAATCCCAGGCAGACACTACTTATTATAAACTCAGAAAAAGATAGCTCGGGTGATCTGAATAGCGCCACTTCCATTGTTTCTGAATATTGGGCGGGAGAATTATCCGATGGTACCAACTTTAACCAGGCCGATTTTGATGAATTGCTCGAAACAGCCGGTAATTTGCTTGAGGGTATGTCCGCAGAAGAGCTTCAAAGCTTATTAACGGAATTAGTACCTGAGAATTTTGGTGAGGGTTTTCCAGAGAATTTATCATCTGAGGCCCGGTATTTTGTTGGTACTTTAACCGGAATTGATCTTGCAGCTTGTGAGGATATTGAGTTTTCAACAGAATCAGCTCGCCCCGGAACCATTATAAATCCTCAAAATCTGCCCGCCAATTTAGGTGAAGATCCTTTTGCATGGAGTTATATAGATGAAGAAGAAGAAATTTATCCAGTGTATTTGGGTGCCTCGGAAGATGATGAATGGGAATTACTTGTGCCGATGCACCCAGTAAATCATATGGATGGAGGCGATGTTAAAATTTTTATTGAGAGCGAAGATGCCCAGGTACGCTGTGGTGACTATAGTATTGAAATTGAACCTTTGGACCCCGCTCCAGGTACTTTTAAATCTATGGTAGATGAGTTCGAGAGTACGGCGATTAGCATTACAGAAATGATTGGATATAGCCGGGAAGAACTGCTTTCCAAAAACATGAATGAGTTAGATTCTTACGCAGCAGTCATGAAATCGGTACTCACTCTTATCGGTGGACCTGAATATCCGGGTAGTTTGCAGTATACATTAAATAATGATACATCAAAGGAAATACTTGATATTTATGATGCTATTCTATCCGAATTACTTACATCGGATGGTATGGGTAAACAAATTATCTCTGGTAATTCTGAAGTCGCTTTTTTTCCTGATTTTAATCCATGTGAAATCCCTTTAAATGGTCTTGCAAGCGGATCAATCTTTTCTCCTACTCCAAAAGATTTAGACTGCTGGATGAATGTGAACAGAGTGTTTGAAGATTTTATTGATAATGAATTCCAGGATCATCATGATAATATCAGCCGTACTTTCGTATTTCATGATTTGTTTCCAGTAGGTCCCATGGAAGATCTTCGAGGTGAAATTATGGGCTATCTTGAATTTATGGAAATGATGTTAGCCTCCTTTGAGTACCTGTTCCCCAGTGAACTTCTGGGTATTGATCTTGAGGGTAATCCGCTCCTCTATAATTATGAAGATGACGGGACAAGAGGAAGATGGAAAGGCTCGATCTATGCAGAACCCAAAGACTGGGAATTTGATATTTTACAAGCAATAGGCACTTTACCGATTCCGAGTGCAGGAGCCGGTGCAGGAATAATTAGTAAAGTCATGAAACAATCAGATGATTTTCAAAAATTTGTTGAAGGATATGTAGACAATATTCAAGGTGAAATACAAGGTACCGGTATTGGGGAGTTTACTTTTGAAGCTCAGGTATTTGGTCCAATTGATATAAAATCACCCAGAGATGAGGATTATTTCACTTGGGAACTAAATACAACTTCTAAAGAGACGAATATAGATCCATTTTCTTTCACTCAGGATGAACAAGCCTATACTCCTGAAGCTGTGGGTACTGCTGATTTACGGGTGGAGACAAAAGGCGGTGATGTTTTTAAAGGACAGAAAGTATTTAACATTTTAGAACTTGAGGTACAACCGATCAACATAACCCTTGTTGAATATTTTGCGGATTCTGACACAACATATGTTTCGCCTATATATATTGGTGTTGATGAAGAATTAACCCTGGAGGCAGCTGTAGAGAATGCGAGAAACAAAGAAGTTGCTTGGTCTGTTTCACCTGAGGGAAGTGGCCTATCACTTACTGATTGGCATGTAGAACCGGCAACAGGCATTAAGGATGTAATTGCCAAAGAACCTGGAAGATATACAGTTGAAGTTGAGTCAATTGCAGATACCGGACCAAGGGCGGATAATAATCCCCGCAGATATGATCGGGTAACCGTTGTTGTAGGAGGGCTAAATGTTTCAAACCCCGGCTGTGTAGAGGTAGGCAACACTTATCAACTAACTGCCAGTATTGGCGGTGAAGCTGTAGATTTCAGTGAACTTGAATGGGATATAAACGGACCTGGCTCTATCGATTCTGATGGCGTTTACAGTGCAGGTGGTACTGGGGATGTTCAAATCAATTTCCAGGTTATAGGTCAGCCAGAAATTACAGATACGGTAAGCTTTACAGTTAGTGAAATGTGCAGCTCATTTACCATCTCCTCTCCTAAATTTAACTTTAGTGGTACATGTGTGGGTTATGAAGAGTTGCCAGGGACAAACAGGACCGCTATATATTTTGATCCTGCATTTAAGCAACCTAGCGGGCAATTAATAATTAAGGAAATTTTAAGTGACGTAATGAGTACCACTGAATCCTGGACGGTATCAGATCCGGGCTGGATTATTAATTCATTTGTTCAATCGGGTTTAGAATGGCCTTCCAAAACATGGGCTTACGCACCGGATGAAAATCTTGGCGCGGGCGGAAGTTTTACTTTAAACCAAGTAGTGAAGGAATACGATGCAACGAATGTAAGGGTATTGGGTGGTTCATTTAGCGCAGAATTCCGATGGGACGAGATTGAGGGTGATGAGATTATTGAAAGACTGGATCCTGTGACTATAGACTTCGCGGGAGCTCTGCCACCGGGAGAAAATAATTCAAACCACGAATGTTTGGCAAATGGAGGATTTTAACTTGACACACTATTAAAAAAGTAAAAACAGAACCATTAATGGCTGAAACAGAAGATGAAATTTATTTATTCGTCTATCGAGGTTCAATCTATGTAAAGAAAGAGGTGACTCAGCCACTCTTTAAACAAGACTATATCTATTAAAATTGCATGACCTGTTTCAGATAAAAGTTATTTGCAGGGTTAAGCATCAAATAGCTAAATAAATAAAAATAATGAGAAAAATGAGATGTTTGTTAATCGTAATTGTACTGGCAGGATTAGTTTCCTGTTCAGATGAATCAACAGGACCTGAAAATTCAGAAAGTGACATTGGTAATGGCACAGTGAATGTTACCGGAGCTTTTGAAGCTCAGCATGAAGGGTTTTCATGGTATGTTGGATTAAAGGTAGGAGAAGAAGGAAAGTATGCAAATTATACAATGAATGTGAGTGACGTGCCGGCAACCGAGGGTGACGGATCGTATAATTTTACAATTCGATTTTTTGCAGATGAAGCTCCATTTGCACTTACAGCTGGGGAATACACTGTTGGAGAAGAAGAAAAGGGAGCCCTTGTGGCCGGAATTTACACAAATCGGAATGGTTCAGATTCAATAAGCTACGGAATATCACCGGATAGTGAGGGAACCGTCACTATAGAATCAATAACTGATAATAGTGTAAAAGCCAGTTTTGATCTTGTGCTCGACGCCAGCCCTAATACTGAAGAGGGTATGATAACAGTTAAAGGAAATCTGTATGCAAATTGTGTTGCCATTTCGGGTCTTACCTGTTAGGAGAATCCTAATTTATTCATTCAAATACTCATTAAATCAATCATCATGAAAAAAATACTACTGGTTACGATAGTTATAAGCTTTTTCATTGTATTTACGATGGAAGCATTTGCCCAAAACAAGCCTGAAACAGATACTGTTGTATACTCTTTGCAGTACAGCAAAACGGGTTACAACATGATGCAGAATAAATATGTAAAAGAGGGATTAAAAATTTCTGATTTCGGTAACTGGATTGTTCAAAATGGAACACTTACAGTAAAATCAGATGTGAATTCAGATCCAGGTATAAACAATAACCTTACTGTTTTTGTAATTGATTCACGAGGCAGAATTGTTGGCAGTGAAACCGTAAAAACAAGGGGGACAACATCCCGTACTATGCTTAACAACCTGGTAAGCGGAAGGCAGGTTGGCATGGCCGTTGAAAATGCATTTCCTACAGATACTTTCTTTCCCACTGATACATTTTTCCCATCCGATATCTTCTTTCCGACAGATACCTTTTTCCCAACCGATACCTTTGTGAGTGAAAATAATGGTATCCAAAAGATGGCTTCTGATGTTGGCCAAAAAGCACTTCGTCAGGCTAATGCAGGCAAAGATGCTCTTGCAGTCATTTTAATGGTGGTTCCGGACCGTATAGAAAAGAATTTGAGAGTGAGCCCGGGTGGCGCTGTGTTTGTCGGTAAATAAAAGAAGTAAGCAAACATGATGACTCAAGATATAAAACTCATTATCTCTTTTAACTAATTTGCGAGGTTAAAAATGAAAAATATACTTTTAATATGCATGCTTACAACTTTTTTATTCGGATCTGCATTTGTTCTTCTTCAAACCGAAAAAAATAATTCATTGTACAATCATTCAACGACACAGGTTGAAAATTCTGCTGAAAATAGCCTGGATTGCAGCCAATGCCAGCATAATGAAATGTGTGTTGATGGAAAGTGTATAAATCTCGATTTACTGGAACGGCAAGCTATGATACAGTTTGATAACGCATGCAGAACCACTCGATGTAATGAAGGTGAAGCTTGTGTGGCCGGGTTATGCTTTCAACCTTCATCATTCAGAGATTTACGCGCTGGACCAAGTTGTCTGAACACTGATTGTGATGAAGGTCAAACCTGCTACCGTGGTGTGTGCTATAAAGCTATTGATGAAAACGGAAATCCTGTTGAATGTACAGCCGGAGAGGCAACAGAGCTATATGCACCTCCAACTTGTAGTGAAGGAAATGTATGTTCTGATGGGCGGTGTATAAATAGCCGTATTCCTGAATCACAATTACCAGTAGCATCTGGCATTGATATGCTCCCTTGTAAAAGCGGCATGATCCGTCTATCCGGTACCTGTGTTTCATTGATTGAGAAAAGTTGCCGAAATTGTAAAACAGGTGAAGTTTGCCTGGGTGGTGCTTGTTACGGTCTTACCGAAAAAATGGGAGAACCATGTAAAAATAACCGTTGTTCGAGTGGTTCAAGATGTCTTTCAGGGATTTGTATCAAACAATAATACAGATGCTGCTTAAAAAATGAATGGACATTAGATTCGGTTTCTTGAAACGCCTCAAAAAATTTACAGAGGTGAAATAATAATATATATAAGGAGAATATTGTCTCCTCTGTAAATCTATCTTCATACCAATTTCAGCCCAATCCTTCCGCGCTCAATATCAATGTTGGTAATCTCTACATTGATGATGTCGCCTACGGAGACCTCATCGTGGGGATTCTCCACCCGCTTTCCGGTTTTGCTCATATTTGAAATGTGCAACAGTCCGTCTTGCTTTACTCCGATATCCACAAAAGCGCCGAAATCTACAACGTTGCGTACGGTGCCTTCCAGTTTCAAACCGGGGGAGAGGTCCTCCATTTTCAGAATATCACTTCTCAGTAAGGGTTTCGGGAGCGATTCACGAGGATCACGTCCCGGTTTTTGAAGGTTTTCTACAATGAGTTCAAGAGTAGGCACGCCGACTCCAATTTTTTTGGCTACTTCACCTTTGTTAAAATCAGAAAACGTTGTTTCGATTTTCTTCTGCTCTTTGGAGAGATGTTCAACATCAATGCCGAAAAGATTGCATAGTTTCTCAGTTGCCTCATAGCTCTCAGGGTGGATAGCGGTATTATCCAGTGGATGTTCGCCATCAGGGATACGCAGAAAACCGGCGGCCTGCTGGAACCGGAAATCTCCCACACCGCTGATCTCCTTTATCTCATACCGGCTTTTAAACCGACCTTTTTTGTGGCGATATTCGATCATATTTTTGGCAACCGAGCGGCTGAGGCCCGATATATGCGTGAGCAGTTCAGAACTGGCCGTGTTTAGATTAACACCGACGTCATTCACGCACGACTCCACCACATCATCCAGTTTTTTTGACAGCTGTGTTTGATTTATATCGTGCTGATACAGTCCCACACCAATCGATTTGGGATCAATTTTTACAAGTTCGGCAAGCGGATCCTGTACTCGTCTTGCTATGGAGATATTTCCTCTTTGAGCCGCATCCAGGTCAGGAAATTCCTCCCTCGCAACCGTAGAGGCTGAGTAGACGGATGCTCCGGCCTCGCTGATAATCAGATAATTCAGGGTTTCTTCTGGTCTGGATTCTTTTCTTTCACGAATCACATCAGCGATAAATGTCTCTGTTTCCCGGCTTCCCGTTCCGTTGCCAATGGCAATCAGTGTCACTCCATATTTGTTAATATACCGATTTACAGTTTTGGCACTCTCTTCAATTTTATTTTGAGGAGGGGTCGGGTAGATTGTAGAGCCTTCAAGGTATTCTCCATTTTCATTAATTATGGCCACTTTACAACCTGTTCTGTAGGCCGGATCTATTCCCATCACCACCTGATCCTTCAATGGTGGCTGCATTAATAAATTCTTCAGGTTCGTTGCAAATGTTTCGATGGCATGAGCATCCGCAGTTTCTGTAAGCTCGTTTCTCAATTCACGTTCGAGTGAAGGGAAGAGCAGGCGTTTGTAAGCGTCTTCAACGGCATCTTGAAGATATGGAGTAAATATTGACATGTCATTGGTAATAACTACGTCATCAATATTTTCTAAGGTTATTTCAGTATTCAATTCAACATTCACAAAAAGGATATTTTCGCGATCTCCACGGTTCAATGCTAATATCTGATGCGGTTTTAAATATGAAACCCTGGCCCTGAATTCGTAATAATCTTCAAAGTTCGTTCGCTTATTTACAGCAGGGTTTTTTTCCGACGTGACAATACCATGCTTTCTAAGAATCGACCGCAGTGTATCGCGGACATCCATCGATTCATTAATCCATTCTGCTACAATATCGAGCGACGTTTGAAGAGCCGTTTCAGCATCGGGTAGATCCTTCTCTTCATCCACGTACTCCTTTGCATAGTCTCGCGGGTTACCTTTCAGTGTATTTTGATTCCAGATGATCTCTGCGAGAGGTTCCAGGCCTTTTTCCTTTGCCATATCGCCTCTCGTCTTCTTCTTCTTTTTGTAGGGCAGGTAAAGATCTTCCAGCGTTTTTAAATCATTGCAGCTCTCGATTTTTTCTTTTAGTTCGTCTGTTAATTTATCCTGATCCTTGATTGCCTTTAAAACCGTCTCTTTTCTACTTTCGAGCGTTCTGTGCATCTCGATGCTGTCTCTAACAGTACGAAGTTGTTCTTCATCCAGCCCGCCGGTGGCCTCCTGCCGATATCGCGCAAGAAAAGGGATTGTTGCACCGTCGTCTATAAATTCAGCAACGGTTTCAACCTGTTTTCGGGATAGATTGGTTGCTGACGCTATGGTATTGAAGATCTGTTTATTCATTCAGTTTTATATTCGAAAATTGAAATTTCAGGACATTTTAGAGGTAGAAAATAAAGGTCATACAGATAAGAATCTTCCTCCAATTAACTAAAAGTAATCTATTTGGATATTGATTTGATAGAAGTAAAACTCATTTAGATGGTTATAGGCTTAGAAACATCCAAATCAGGTTCTTAAAGTGGATAAAGATGGGCTACTGAAGTAAAGATGTGTAGTCCTCAATAATCTCTTCATAACTATCTTCAGCATCCAGGTACATTTTTCTTAACCTTCTTATTTGATTTCTATGATCATGATTAAAATCTGGATATCGTTTTTTGTATACAGCTAGATGCTTGTTGTAAAGAGAATCTGCAACTGCATGATTATTTAAAAACCTGCTGGCTGCAGAAACCGCACCTTCAGCATAAGCTGTCCAGATATGTTCCGGCCCAATCGCATCCTGATAAATGGCGAGGTTCGTGCGAAACAATGATTCGGCTTTTTCATAAAATCCCCTTTTCATCAAATACACTCCATAAGCTCCGTATGCACTACCGGTTCTCCAGTGTTGTTCTGAAAAACGTTCCTGCATTAATTCAATATTATTTTCAAAATGGAATTCTACTTCATCAATTTTTCCCATTTCAAAAAGTGGGGTAATCAAGTTCATTTTAATCCGCTGAGTTAAAAGGTGATCCTCACCGTAATTATGGATACTTATCTCAAGAGATTTTCTAAAATATTCTTCAGCCAGAGGGTAATTTTCTATTTCTCTGTAAATGGAACCCAGTTCGTTATACGGCCTGACGAGCCGATAATCATCTGTAGAGCTTATCTCCTTGTACCCATCAATTACGGCAATATAGATATCAATGGATTCTTCATACGAATTTATCCCACCCAGGAAATATGCATAGTCTTTCATAGCATCCAGCAACTCAGGCGAGATGGATGCTCTTCTTTTTTGCATCCTGTCATACGCTGTTTCAATATACGTACGTGCAGAATCCAAATCGCCGGCATTCAGCATTGCTAATCCAAGTTTCGAGAGCGATTTTAGTACTTTTTCATGATAGTTATGATACTGAGAAGAGTAAATATTATGGGCCTTTTTAAAATCGGGCAGAGCAAGGTGCCACATGAAATTTTTCGAATGATTAATTGCCCGGTTAAATGTAGCGTCAGCATTTGCAATACTATTTTCTCCAACAGTTGAGGAATTTATTTCAATAGCTTCAGAGAGTATATTATCAGCAGTTTCATAATCACTGATTTTAGTAAAGGCACTACCTAAAGCAGTTAAAATACCGGCACGGATTTCAGGGTTATTTATATTTTCTGATTGTTTTAAACCATGCTGCAATAAATCCCGAGCTGAAATATCATCCGGAGATGAAACGCCGGGGTTGGTAACTTCAAATACCTCAATCAAAAAAGCGGACATCTCCTCGGCCTTCGACTTTTCTGTAACCGCAATATTGCGTTCTGATTTTATCTGATTAAATGAATGAATCCCAAGAGTGAACAGTAAAACTAAAATTACGGCAGTAATTGTGAGGTGTTTTCGATTTCGTTTTGCAAATTTGGATATAGAATAAATAGCGGAATTCTGTTTCGCGGAAATAGGGTAATCGTTTAGCCAGGCGTTTAAGTCATTTAGAAAATCACCTGCCGATGTGTATCGATTTTCTTGTTTAGATTGATGTGATTTCAGGAGTACATCGTCCAGATCAGGTGTTAATATTTTCTTTAATCCTCGGGGGGTGGTTTTTCTTTGAATTGAGATTTCCTTTTGCTCAGAACCCGGTAAAAGGCTAAAACTTTGAGAGGCCGACTCTTGAACACCAGCTACCTTGATATTTCTGATCTCTTCGATCGATTTATTTTCAAGATTAAAAGGTAATTGATTTGTTAACAATGTTTGTAAAAGCAGACCTGCCGAAAAAATATCAGATTGTACAGATACATTTTTGGTTAGCATCTGTTCCGGAGACGCATATTTAGGAGAATAGAAATGTTTATCTGTTGCTGTTAATGGGAGATCTTCATTCTCTTTTTCTAATTTGGCAATCCCAAAATCCAGAATTTTTACATTTCCATTTCGATCTATAAAGATGTTATCCGGCTTCAGGTCTCTGTGTATTACCAAATTATTGTGCGCATATTCAACAATTTGCAATACTGATATAAATAGCTCAATTCTTTCCGATATAGTGAGCTGATTTTCATCACAATATTGGTCTATTGGAATGCCATCCACATGTTCCATAACCAGGTAGGGAAGTCCATCAAAAATACCACCATCCAATAATCTGGCAATTCCGGGATGTTTGAGGTTGGCGAGTATCTGTATTTCAGATTTGAACTGTTCTTTAATTTCCGGAACAACATGATCCCGGAGCATAAGTTTAATAGCTACCTTTTTGTCAAAAAATCCATCACACCGTTCAGCCAGGAAAACTACTCCCATTCCTCCGGTACCGATTTTTTCTAATATTCGGTAGTTGTTGATTATTTCATTCAGATACTTGTGATCTGATGCAGAGTTAAAGGAGTTATCAACAGCGCCTAAAATGAGATTTTTCGACTCATTAAATTTATCCAGAAATTTATCTGCTTTTTCGATGGACTGTAATAAGTCAATAACTTCAGATTTTAATTTTTGATCATCTTTGCACTCTTTATTGACGATTTTCTGTCTATCCTGTTCGGGTACATCAAGCAGCTGATCAATCAATCTCTCTATTTTCAACCATCTGTCTTTATTCATAAGCCTTGTTTGCTAAAATTTACTGTTAAATTTGTAGCTATACGGCAGTATCAAGATTTTTAACTCTCTAGATATTCTATGTGATTATTGAAGTTAGTAGATACTGCATGTAAGTTTACCTCAACTTGATAAATAATTTTAAAATATATTTATGTACTTGTAAATAATTCAGTTGGTAAATAAATAAAGAATCTGATTAATACAATAATAGTTGAGAGTTTACAGTGAAGAGTGAAGAAAATTTAACTCAATTGGTGCAAAAATTATCCACGGATGAAGATCTTTATGATGTTGTGTACTCGAGAGTTTATAGTGAGTTAAAAAAAATGGCAGGGTATAGGCTCTCACGTGAGAGAAATAATCACACGATTTCAAAAACCGAATTGGTGCATGAGGTATACATAAAAATGATCGATCAAACGAGTATCGATTACAATGATTATTCACATTTCCTTGCAATTGCTTCTACATGTATGCGTCAGCTTTTAATTGATTATGCAAGAAAAAAGAATGCAAAAAAAAGAGGTGATGGTGTTTCGGAACTTACATTTATTGATGGAATTTATAACAAATACGAGCAGAGCTCGGAAGACATCATAAATATTGATTTTGCACTACGCAAACTTGAAAAATTAAATAAACGATTGAGTGAGATTGTTACGATGCGGTTTTTTGGTGAAATGAAAATAGATCAAATTGCAGAAGTACTGGATATTTCAGAGAGTACAGTTCACAGAGATTGGGCAAAAGCAAAAGGTTTTTTATACAATGAACTGAATCATAAATAAGCTTAAATCAAAAAATCTATTTTTTTATAAGGGCATACAGTTATAACATACTTTCATCAGCTTGCAATACACAGGTGTTAACAAAAAAAATATCCAAATGAATTTTCCAGGGTCAAGTTAACATATTCTGCTCCTCATCATTGAACTTTTTAAAACACTGAGAATAGATATTGAAAAGTGTATCTTTAAAAACGTTAGAAAATATATTCTATGATTAAATCAAATCGGCATCGAAATTAATCAACTTATCGCATAATACCATATGG
>CAZJBI010000013.1:48083-73549 GCA_964544445.1 uncultured Rhodohalobacter sp. | reverse complement strand
CAAAGTATTCAGGATAAGCCTGAGTTCCTTGAAAAACAGATGATCATCACTCATCTGAATTATCTTGCCGATGGGCTTGGTGCAGACCACCCTTATCTTATGGAAATTACGGGCGGACAGTCATACGAAGAGGTAGCGGACCGACTCGTTGAAAATTCCGGGTTTGCAACGGCTGAACAAACTCAGGAACTTCTGGAAAATCCGGAGGAAGCGTCATCGGATCCGGCTGTTGCTTACTTTAAAACATTCGGTGATCCGCTTTTTGAAAACAGAGGCCGCTTACAGGAATTGTCGCAGGAAGAGAGTGAGCTTCAGACACGTCTCGGCCGCGGATGGTTTGCCGTGTACGGAACAAGTATTCCGCCGGACGCCACGTTTTCACTTAGAATTCAGGATGGTGTTGTAGACGGATATGAGTACAATGGAACCGTAGCACCCGCCTACACTACGTTTTATGGCCTATATGACCGACACCATTCTCATACAGGTGAGCCGGAATGGGCTTTACCGGAGCGATGGTCTTCTCCATCATCCACACTTGATCTCTCCACTCCCGTGAACTTTGTATCCACCAACGATATCATTGGCGGGAATTCAGGATCGCCGGTTGTAAACACCGATCTTGAGGTTGTAGGGCTGGCCTTTGATGGCAATGTTGAAAGTATGGGGTCCAGCACTTTTATTCTTGACGACCGTAGTGCCCGTGCCGTTTCTGTGGATGTTCGCGGTATGCTTGAAGCACTTCGCCATGTTTATGAAGCAACACGAATTGTTGAAGAACTGGAAGGTTCGAGAAATCAATAAGGTACTTTTATAGACTTCCGAAGTCTTCTCTTATTAATCTATTGCTAAACCCCGGGATTAAGCACCCGGGGTTTTTTATTGATAATACTATTGCAAAATTCTTTGAGCAGAAAACAATCAGTGATCTGTCAACGAACCACTTTCCCTAAATGGTAATGACCACATTGCCTGTCTTGTGTCCCTTCTCTACGTATTCAAAAGCCTCTGCAATCCTGTCAATGGGAAATTCTCTGTCTATGACAGCTCTGAGTTTGCCGTTCCTATACAATTCGATGACCCAACCAAGATCTTTTTTCTTCTCTTCGTTGGAACGAAGCCCGGTAAATGCAAGAATACTTTTACGGCTTCCAAAAGTTGTACGAATCATATCCAATACCGATTGCCACTTTAAAACCGTATTCAGGTATTTTGCATCGGCTTCCATCAGGTGTTTAAGCTCCCCCATGCTGTATTTGCCAACCGTATCAAATATGATATCGAACTTACCTTTTATACTTTTTAAAGGTGTCGTTTTATAATCGAACACATGGTCGGCCCCTAAAGAGTTCACCAGATCGACATTTTTTGAGCTGCAAACCGCCGTAACTTCAGCTCCAAAATACGTTGCAAGCTGTACTGCGTAAGTGCCAACACTTCCGGAGGCTCCAATAATCAGAACCTTGTCATCCTGTTTTACTTTTCCATGGTCCCTCAAAAATGCGAGAGCCGTTAAAGCACCGTATGAAATAGCAGAAGCTTCTTTAAATGAGATATTTTTGGGCTTTGCTACGATGGGATCTTTATCAGAAAGAGTAATAAATTCTGCGTGAGCTCCGTAGCTTGTCCCGCTGTCGGCGATGACTGAATCACCGACTTTAAACGCAGTAACATTCTCTCCCATTTTCTCCACAACACCGGATAGCTCCGTTCCTAAGGTTTTTATCTTTGGTTTCCATAACCCGGTTGCCAGTCTTGGGAAAATATCACTTCCCGATCTGAAAATCGCATCCACAGCAGTAACGGTTGTCGCTTTTACCCGAATCAGAATTTCATTTTCTGCGGGGACGGGAATAACCATATCCTCAACCGAAATCGAATCCTTGCCGCCATACTTTTTAAATACTGCAGCTTTCATTGTGTTCTCTGTCAATTTTACCACCTTTTGTTCTTGGTCATTAATTATAGTCCTGTAAATGACGCATTTAAGTAAAAAAGGTTTCATTTTATATGATTGTACAGCATCCAGTTACGGCAATGAACTCAGAGATAAAAGCAGTTCAATATTTCCATATTCTTATCCGGTCACGAAGTAAACATAAATTCTATCGTTCATAAGAGAATACCTCTTCCACTCCAACATCAAACACTCCCGCAATTTTAAATGCCAGTTCCAGGGATGGATTGTATTTAGCCGCTTCCAGGGCGTTAATGGTTTGACGCGTTACTCCTACCCTTTTGGCAAGCTCAGCCTGGGTCATCTCGTTAGCGTGGAAGCGCAGCGTACGAATTCTGTTTGTGATGTTTGAATCAGGCATTTCTAAATGGTTGCTCTTCTGTAATAAAAAATTTGGGTTGCCCTGTTCAAAATCGATGCAGACAGAACAGCGTAGACTAGAACATGTACGAGTGATACTGAACCGTATACAAATGAATGAAATCCAAGCACATCCTCCATAATCATTTGAAACAGTACAGCTACAACCGCTACCATCAAAAAGTGATAGCCGTTTCGATAACCTTTACCGGCAATCATATCATCCCGCTCATCTTTTTCCACTTCATTTTTATTTTTCAAGATTCCGAGAATCACCTCAATCACCAGAACAAAAAGAAAGACTTTGAAAAAAATAGATACAAGCTGACTTTCCACTTCAGCCCAGTTTTCCGGTAATCCAATGGCATAAACTGTGTAAAAGGTCACAATTGACATTGACGACAATAATGATGTCCATGCATATATTTCCTGTTTCGACATAATAAGTAGTATTTGTTATAGGTCAGGTAGATTTTACGTGAAGTAAGAAAAATGTTACATTTTAATTTAAAAATTTTTGTATGAAACTACTTAGAAACCATCAAATTGTTGATGAACTAGCTGAGAAACCATTTTTAGCTTGAGAGAGATGTGAATGATCAAAAAATTTTCTTTACCCTCGCTTATCTTCATTCATCATTCACAGGTTATACCTAACATAAATAATAGACAGTGCTTTAATTTTATTGATATAAAAGCTTTTCCAGAATCAGGAGGAACGAATGAAATTACGGGTTAATAAACTATTAGCAGCCATTCTCTTATCATTGGTAATTACGGCGACTGCAAACGGCTCTTCATTGTTTACAGAGCAGACAGAATTCACTTCTGCAGATACAACAGCATCAAAAAAAGGTGAAATTTTAATTGAACAGTACTGCTACAGCTGTCACTCACCACAAATTAGAGGACAGCAACGGCTCGCTCCACCGTTTCAAATGGTAAAAATGCACTACCTGAGAGATTTTCCTGTAAAAGAAGACTTTATAAACGCAATTACGACCTGGGTAAAAAAACCTAACGCCGAATATAGTATCATGCCCGGAGCTTTGAATCGTTTTGGATTGATGCCTCCGATGGTGATCAATGAAGAGGACGTAAAGTTAATTGCCAACTATTTATATAATGCCGATCTGCCCGAATTCCGGGGACATGGAAAACGAATGATGCACGGCAGACAGAGAGGTCGAGATTAAATACCGTTATCTTTTGCTTAAAATTGGACCGCTGTAAGAATAGTCACTGATCATAACTATACATTGCATCCCACATTTAACGGCAAAGTAAAAGATTAAATTTTCTTTTAAATGGCTATGTAAATTCGATTTCGATAAACACAGGTAAAATTCTTACCCTAAATGTCGAGATAAAGCATTAAAGACTTAAACGAATTACTCTATTTCCCGTACAAATTGAATATTCAAAGTTCATAATTTCAACATAGCAGATGACAAAATTTCAAAAATACGGTATATGGTGGCTCATTTTACTTCTCCTAACGCTCTTCGTATCTCTGATCACATCTCAACAACTCACATTTGCCGGTATACTGAGCTCCATGGGAGGACATCTTGGCTTTGCTATCGTGGTCTCACTGCTTCCACTGGGTGTCTACCTGATTGTAGGAAATCCTTTAAACGGTGAGGAATATATGGCAACGGTCACTATGGGCTGGCTCATTCTCGCTGTGGCCAATCTGGCTGTAATGTAAAAATATTAAATGGAGTGTGCCCTTAAATCCTCATAAATGGGCAGACATTCGTGCAGCAGAGGTTTTAAATTTTCAGGAAATGGTTCTGTTTTTGGCTCATAGGGTTTGAATCCAGTAGATTCATGAACGTTTTGATACCAGTATTTCGCCCAAACACCATCCTCGGGTCTACCACCTTTTTCCCAGCTAAGCATTGAGTCTTCAAATGGTATTCCAATCGTGTTGCACAGTTTTTCAAGAGTCGCAGCAGGATATAATAGTACCTGTTTTGAATCGAGCACAATGGGAGGCTGTTTTTTGCTCTTTAAGTAGCTAAATAAATCTTTTTGAGCCTTGTAACCAACATCATGAATGCCCGGCTGTTCAATATCTGTAGCAAATGAAGGCAGCATTTCCCGGGGATCCCTTGTCAGGATAATATTGATCATCTTCGTCATAAATGACCAGTCAACTCCACGCAGGTGGTGAGTCATCTGCTTAAAAAATACAATCGGTTTCGAATACGCCCCTTGTAGCAACTCGATGATCTTCTCCCCATCTGTTTCCATACTGCTCATTACTTCAGCTGCTCCGGGGTGATATTCATCTGCATTTGTATGTGCAAGATAGTACCCGTAAAAGGGTTCATCCACAACCTGGGTATCGTTGCGCTGGGCGAAGGAGTACATCATCGCCGTTGAAATATTTCTGGGGCCAGACCAAAGGTTGATTCGAATCGTGGGGTTTGCGTGGGAGACACTCATAATCCCTGATCTTTCATTACTTCTTTTTCAATCAGCTGCTGATATAGGGAGTAGATCCGCCGACTCATTGGACCATAGCTACCATCCCCAATTTTTCTGCCATCAATACTTACAACCGGAGTTACTCCACCAAATGTACCAGTGACAAATGCTTCATCCGCACCATATACATCAAAAAGAGAAAAGTTTTTTTCATAAACAGGTATCTCATTTTCCCTGCAAACCCGTATGATATTGTGTCTTGTTATTCCATTCATACAGTATTGGCCCGTTGAGGTCCAAACCTCTCCGTTGGTGATCATAAAAAAGTTGGTAGCATTGCATGTAGATACAAATCCATTCACATCAAGCATAAGTGCTTCATCAGCACCTGCTTCAATAGCCTGAATTAATGCCTGAACTTCATGAAGCTTGCTATGACAGTTGAGCCGCGGATCCAGATAGTCGGGAGAACCACGTCGAATGGTACTTGTAAATAAGGATATCCCCTTTTCCCGAGACTCTTCCGAAGCAGCTTTATACTCCGGAATAATTACAAGGTTGGGGCCGCTTATGGTAAGTCGGGGATCTTGAGAGGGAGTTTTTTTGATGCCTCGGGTAATCATAAACCGTACGTGAACGCCATCATACATATCATTTGCAGATAGCGTCTCCCATATTTTTTCGGTAAGCTCTTTCCGGGTCATCTGGAGATCTATTCCAACAGTAGCTGCCGCTTTCCAAAGACGATTGAGGTGCAGATCCAGAAATACTAGTGATCCTGTATGAAGCCTCACGGCTTCCCAAATTCCGTCACCAACCAGGTAGCCACTGTCGAAAACGGAGATTTTTGCTTCATTGCGCGGAAACAACTCTCCATTGATATAAATTAGAATAGAATCGTTTCGGGAATCTTCAACTGCGTTGTGCGTACCGTGCGTCATATCTCCAATTTAAGTGACAATCTCAATCATGCCTTTCAGAACAACAAGAATATAAATACCAAAGGCGATGAAACCGGCAATATCCCACTTTTTTTGAACATTGTTGAAGTGTTCTACACTTTCCCAATGCTTATTTTTCCATGCCCACTTCCTTCCATACAATCCTAATATGGGCATCATAATGATATTTAAAACCGGAAGAAAAGCAAGTAGAGCACCATATGTACGGTTACCTACACCCCAAATCCCATTTAAAAAACAGGCTCCCCAGCTAAAACCCATGATCTCTTCTGGTATCGTTGTTTTCGAAGCATCATCGTTATTCTTCATAACTCACTTGTTTTAGATTGTTAATCACTAACTCTAATAAACGTTAACCCTTCAAAAAAACAAATAGATTTTTTATTCAAGCTAATTTTTAATGCGTCATTTACTAATTATTTCATTCAAAAAGTTATGACATGCCATCGTTTTTCTGTGAGAATCACAAATTGTAATAATCTTTTTACCAGATATGTTGAGATTTATTTTTAAAATAGTAGAATAAATATGAATCGATGATCTGTTCATAAGCAGATCTGTATTTTGATTACAATTTCATTGTAAATACATCTAAGAATAGTTTTTTAAAGTTATCAATATCATTACAAATGAAAATCCAGCCTTAATTATGCAGTTCAAACCAACACTGACGCTTCTCATCCTCTTCTTAATGGCCGGTTGTGACTTTTCAAGGGATGGATTATCGCAAAGCCAAAAAGAATCGATTGAAAATGCTGTATTTACAGACTGGGATGGAAATGAGATTTCTGTTCAGGATTATAAAGGAAAAATTATACTCATCGATTTTTGGGAAACGTGGTGCGCTCCCTGCCGATCTGCATTTCATGTTTTTGAAAAAGTAACGGAGGAACTTGGCGAAGATGTTGTAATTATCGCCGCGTCCTCCAGGTTTCAGGATTCGGAGGAAGAGATACGAGCGTTTATTGCAGAAAACAACTTTTCCTTTCATTTTGTAGATGGAGGTGAACTGGCCCGAGAGCTTGAAATCGAAGGAATTCCATATAAAGTATTTTTAAACCGGGATGGAACATTTATAAAATCACAAACCGGATATAAAGGATTTGAGGGTGAATATGAGTCCATTGCAAAACTCACTGAAAAGCCATCTGAATAATCAAACTTCAACCATGATGAAAGCCGTTATTCTCGATTATAAAACCCTGTCGCCGGAAGATTTGGAACTATCCAGCCTTTGGGACTTACCTTTCGAATGGACCATTCACGACACAACTACCGCTGGTCAGACAGATGAGAGAATTTCTGAAGCAGATGTTATTCTTACAAACAAAGTAGTTCTCGACCGTGATCTTTTCTCGACCAACCCACAGATAAAATACGTTATCATTATGGCTACAGGCACAAATAACGTAGACCTGGAAGCGGCTTCGGAACTCGGGATTCCGGTTAGTAATATTATAGGTTACTCAACTGAATCTGTTGCACAGCATACTTTTGCTGCACTTTTAAGTTTAAAGAGAAAATTGACAGAGTACAGAATCTCAGTGAACACCGGTGAATGGAGCGCCAGTCCTTTTTTCTGCCTTCCAATACACTCAATTCAGGATTTAAGCGGAGAAACCCTCGGATTAATCGGGTATGGCGCAATTGGAAAGCGGGTGAAAGAGTTGGCCGAAGCTTTCGGAATGAAGGTTTTAATATCGGAGAGCCTTGTTCCCGGTTCATCAAAAAGTGATGAAAGAGTACCCCTTGAAAAGCTGTATCAGGAGTCAGACGTCATTTCCCTGCACTGTCCACTTTCGAACTACTCCAGGAATCTTATTGGAGAAAAGCAGTTTTCAATGATGAAGTCGACCGCTATCCTTCTC
This sequence comes from uncultured Rhodohalobacter sp., assembly GCA_964544445.1. Lineage (GTDB taxonomy): Bacteria > Bacteroidota > Rhodothermia > Balneolales > Balneolaceae > Rhodohalobacter. The sequence goes on along the minus strand of CAZJBI010000013.1, from coordinate 65,966 downwards.
AATATGGCTCGTGGCGGCATTGTGAATGAAGCCGATCTTTTTGAAGCGCTCAAAAATGGATCCATTGCCGGTTCAGCAACGGATGTAATGATGGAAGAACCTCCATCAGATGACCATATACTGCTAAAAGAAGAGCTTTCAAACCTGCTAATCACACCCCATGTGGCTTGGGCAAGCCGGCAGGCCCGACAAAATCTGGTTAATCAATTGGCAGGACTATTGGAAAGCTTTTTGAATGGAACGGTGCAAAATCAGGTTAATGATTAATTCACATCCCGGCTTTGTGCTTTGGAACCTATTTTTCGAATTATAACGGCCGCCTCAAATAAAATCCAGATTGCAAAGCCCAGAATAACCGCTCCAAACGCAAAGAGAAGCAAATTGCCGTCTGATTCACCCAGTCCAGACCAATCAAAAATAACCTGGCTGACCATCGCCCAAAGCGTCATAAAGAGAACAAAAATAAGAGGCACAAGCGTATAGATAATGGGCCTGCCATTTTTTTTGAGCCAAATGGTGACGATCAACAGGCTGATGGCGGCCAAAAGCTGATTTGATGTACCGAAAAGAGGCCACAGCAGATATCCTCCTGAACCCAATCCACGCGGACCTTCCGGAATCAAAACCAACGCTGTACTGGACGCAACGGCGATAAATGTAGCGGTATGTTTGCCGGTAAGCGGCTTGATGCTGTAGGTTTCCCCCAGCTCGTTTATAATGTACCGCATTAGCCTTACGGACGTATCGAGCGTAGTGGCTGCAAAGCTGATAACTATCACGGCAATAATCGTTTGTGCAGCCTGTAGCGGGATCATCAAGCCGGTTGCCAACACCGCGGCTCCCTGTACAAACACGTTGAGCCCGGTGGCTCCCGCTTCTTCAAAGGAATGATAGTGAGACAAGAATTCACCCGTGGTGTTAAAATAGGTTACGACGGCAACGATTGTGATCAGCGCCAGTGCTCCCTCTCCAATGGCTCCCGAATAGCCGATAAACCGGGCATCTGTTTCCTTATCGAGCTGTTTTGATGATGTACCGGAAGAAACCAGTCCATGAAAACCTGATATTGCACCGCACGCAATCGTAATGAAAAGCAGAGGGAACCAGCTTACATCGGTCGCCTCCGCATTAGTTGGGGGTGCGGAAATTCCAGGATTCGTAATAAATAGTCCAAGGTAGAGGATCAAAAGTCCGATGAGAAGCTGATAGGAGTTAATAAGATCTCGAGGCTGCAGCAGCGCCCAGACCGGCATGGTCGATGCGATATAAACGTACACCATTAAGATAATTATCCATACCATGAACGCAGCTTCCACACCGTTCAGCCCACCGACAATCGTGTTCGATTCGCCTCCAAAATAGCTCACTAAATCGATTTGAAGCGCGGGCACATAGCTGGCAAGTATGGCTGTGAAGTACATGATAAACAGAACGGCGATCGCGGGAACAATCATGCTGCCCGTTGATTTATACGTTCTGAAACCAATCCAGACAGCGAGAGGAATTTGAATAAATATTGATAAAACACTGGCGGGGAATGTGATAAACAGATTAGAGATAACCCACGCGAATACCGCGTTGATCATCAGCACCAGGATTAGAATGATAAACAGAAAAAGAATTTTAGCTCGGTGGCCAATCATCTTATCCGCGATGGTGCCAATTGATTGCCCTTTATTACGGGCTGAAAGCACCAGTACACCAAAATCGTGAACACCGGCGGCAAATAGTGTTCCAAACACCACCCAGAGCATCGCCGGCAGCCATCCCCAGTACACGGCAATGGCGGGACCCACAATAGGAGCCGCACCCGCTATAGAGGTGAAGTGGTGACCCCAAAGTACAAATTTATTAGTTGGGACATAGTCAACACCATCTTTCAGGCGATGGGCAGGCGTAACGAAATTGGGGTCGAGCCTGTAGATCTTTTCTGCCAGGAATTTCGAATAGTATCGATACCCGACAAAAAACAGGATAAGAGAAATAGCAGCAACCAGGCTTCCGGACATAAACAGTTGTGGCTTTGTTCAGTGAAACACCTGAATATCGAATTTGAGAATCAAAATGTCGAATAGAATTTCTACTGCCCCATCATCTGTACTACGATATGGCGATCACGTGGGCGGTTGTCGTGGTCGATAACCACAATTTGCTGCCAGGTTCCTAAAATACATTGCCGGTCTCTTACAGGAACCGTAATTCCCGGGCCCATAAATGTAGCCCGAATATGTGAAAATCCGTTGTCGTCTCCCCAGGTTTCAGAGTGATGCGATCGCATATCCTTAGACGCAAACTCTTCCAGCTTCTCTTTAATATCCTGTACCAGTGCAGGTTCAAACTCCATTGTAGATATGGATGCTGTTGATCCAACCACAAATACGTTACAGATTCCCTCTTCAATGCCGCTTTCTTTTACAACTGCGTTTACCTTTTCAGTAAGATTGTGAATGTCTGAAAATCCTTTGGTATTAATATGAATGTCTTTAGTTACTATTTCCATGCAAACCTCTCGTTTGATTTATAACAGCTCAGAGTTAAGTATTTGAAAGCTATATAAAATTAATTTCATACTGAAACGTATAAAATTTTCCCACGATATATCATATATTAACTATGCTTTAGGTGGCAAAATTACACTATAAAATTACGTTTTAGTACTAACGTATTTGTAAGACTTCCATTCTTTACAGCTTCAACTTGATTAACTTAATTCCCTATAAGATCTATTTCTCTTCGAGAGCTTCTCTCATCGAATCGCGAATAATTCTGAGTACGGTGATTCTCGCATAATTTTTATTATTCGCCGGAATAATGTGCCAGGGCGCATACTCGGTACTGGTTTTGGCAATCATATCGTGCACGGCTTGTTTGTATGCCGGACGTTTCTCCCGGTTTCGCCAGTCCTCGTCCGTAATTTTATGCTTCTTATACTCAATTTTCTCACGCTGTTTGAACCTGTATAACTGCTCCTCACTGCTGATGTGCAGCCAGAACTTATTGATCACCGTTCCGTGATCATGAAGTTGCTGCTCAAACTCGTTCATCTCGTGGTATGAGCGGCTCCACTCCTCCTCTGTGGCAAATCCTTCGACTCTCTCAACCAACACCCTGCCGTACCACGAACGGTCATAAATCGTGACGCGGCCATCTTTGGGAATATGCTGCCAAAACCGCCACAAATAGTGGTATAACTTTTCGATGTGGGTAGGAGCTGCAATCTGAATAACCCGATAGAGCTTGGCATCCAGGGCCGGAACCAGCCGCCTGATAACCCCTCCCTTTCCTGCAGCATCCCAGCCCTCAAACACAATAACGTTCGATATTTTCTTTTGATAGCACTGCCAGCCAAGATATTCAATCTCCAGCGAGAGCTCATCATAAATCTCTTTATACTCATCTTTGCTGAGTTCCGGACTCATATCCACCTGATCCAGAATATTGTTGGCCTGCGCTACCTCGTGCAGTTCCGGCGTTTCAGGTATCTTTGTTCCATTTTTGACGCCATTCTTATTGAGAGCCGCCTTCATTTTCTGCAGCAAAATTTCCATAAAGGCGATGTCCCGATAGCGGCGTTGAGATGCATCTATGATATTCCAGGGAGCAATGGAGGTGTCAGTCTGGCGAATAGCACGCTTACTTGCATAGATAAACTTGTCAAAATTGTCGTGGTATCTCCAGTCATAATCCGATACACGCCATTGAGTTCGTTCATCTTCCTCTAACTTTTTGAATCGTTTTTTCTGTTTCTTTTCAGGAATGTGGAGCCAGAACTTAGCAATCAGTTTCCCTCCCGCCTCCAGCATCTGCTCAATAGATTTGATTCGGTTCATTTCGGCGTCAAATTCAGCCGGTGAGATGTTTTCAAATACTAGGTTCTTAATGGGAGATGTGTACCATGATCCAAAGAAAACGCCAATCTGTCCGGCCTGGGGGAATTTTCGCCAAAAACGCCAATAGTAGGGACGATTTTTTTCTTCATCCGTTTCGTTTTGGAACACGTTGGTTTCTATAAATCGGGTGTCCATCCAGGAGTTGAGCCGGTTGATCACCTCACCCTTCCCGGCTCCTTCAACTCCCGCGATAATAATCAGAAGGGGTATTCCTTTTTTGCGAAGTTCAAATTGGGTTTTTAACAGTTCTGCCCGCAATTCCGGCAGACGTTTTTTATAATCACTCTTGCTGATTTTTGATCCCGACTCAAAGACTTCGAACATATGTTATGCTGTGATGATGTAATTGGATATCTGAATTAAACCTGAAATAACGGTAGCCCATAATATAAAATCGTTGAGGCTCGGTTCCAATAGTTTCAGTTTTGGTCATTTTAGACTCAGCAACAAACCATTCTCCCCTTCTCAAGGAGCTCAGAGACGCAGTCGATTCCCTCGAAGCGATATACAGAGGGATTCAAGAGAATTACAAACATTCATTTCAACCACTCCTTGCCCCTCCTTGGGAAGGAGGGGATTCTCGATCCATTCATTTTACTATTAAAATGCATCACACCTTTAAAATGCATCACACCTTTGATCAGAAGCAAGCATTTCTCCACTTCTCAAGGGGAGATACAGAGGGGTTCAAAGGGCTTTGAATTGCTCTTCGGTCGAAATTTATGTCTAGGAGAGCGACGAATGTATTTTTCAACCACCCCTTGCCCCTCCTTGGAAAGGAGGGGATTCTATCCACTCATTTAATTTTATAAGAAATACACTGCCATTAAACAAGACCCGTTCGATGAGCTGAATGGTTTTTTTATTTCCTCGCCCTTTTGCGTATTCGGGACCAACGGGGTTTGGGGGGCGGTATTTCAACGGGATTGTAGAGCTCACCGAACCACTCTTCCCACGACCGGTTCTCGTCGTAGCTCAGCTGATCGAGATATTCCGGATTCACATCATAGTTACTCATCAAAAACTCTTTTGCTTCGGGCGACAGGCTTACGCCGTAGTAGCGAACCAGTGTGTCGGCCAGATGTTCTGCCGACTGTTTCGGGCTTTGATCCACTATATCGGCCATATTTTTGCCCAGGTCTGCTTTCTGGGATGCACTCATATCCGGTGTGAGTCCGCCGAGATAGATCGCCTTGGTGGCATTGATATTGCGCTGAATCTCCGGCTTCGACAGATGAATATGGGGCTCCAGTGCAAGCGCAAGCTCAATGGCGACTCTTCTAAGCGTCATGGCGCTGTTGGTTTTAGGCTCCATCATCGCTTTCGTTTTGTCTGTGTTTGCATCCCGCTTCAGGTACCAGGCCATGTGGCGGCACACTTCCAAGCGGTGCTCCTCATTTAAATAGATCTCATTTTCGCGGATTGTAATGCCTTTTCTCTGATGGGAGATCTCAAACGTTTTTGAACCGGTTCCCCTGGTCTCCATAAACGTTTCCCATTTTCTTGAAACATCCAGCAGACCCGAATACGTTTTTTTTGTCTCCTGTGATCCTTTAAACGCAAGCTCATAGAGCTCCAGTGAGTTTTTAAGAATGTCTGACAGACGTTTGATCTCATTTTGCGAAGATGTTTCTTTAGCCATCTCCTTCACCAGCATCCCGCTTAGCAGATCCAGGGTACGGACCACACGAGACTGAAGATCATCAATCCGAAGTTCTTCATTGAGATAGTCGGAATCGCAAATCCGGTTTTCCGTGAGATAGGATGCCAGCGCACGAATACGGTTCCCGCTTTTGGCCTGCGCAACCCGAAACCGGCTTCGTCTTTTCTGATACTCCTCCAGAATAGCGGCGTACTTCCACGAGCCTTTATAGGAAAAGATGAGCGTGGGGATCTCCCGCCCGTTAATCAGCTCAAACGCCAGGATCAGCATCTCTTCGGCATCCCGAAGTGACATAAGCAGCGGATTATTGTATTCAATGGCAGACATAATTCGCTGCAGAAATCCCTGCTCACGCTGAACGCCAAACTTCAAAGACTCCATGGAACGTCCATAAAACCAATTCTCCAGCTCTTCGGCTGCTTTTGGTGAAAGAGCGCCCACCTCCTCCACGAGCGAGTCTATTTTATCATGATACTCTGATGCAAGCTGATCGGCTTTGGACGATAAGCCAATTCTTCGGTAGGCAAATAGCCGCCCCATCATCTCCCCGATCTCGCGGCTTCCGGTAAGATCGGTAAAGGCGATGCGAACGCCGTAGGGCGTCATATCCATTCGTCGGAGAAGCTGCATGGCTGCTTCTATGTCCTGCAGGCGTCCCTCGTAGCTCTGCACTATGCGGTCGCGCGATGCCAGGATGAGGTCGCCCAGGCTGTCGGTAACGGCCAGAACGTCGCGATCCCCCTGCTCCTCCACCGCAACCTGTGTGGTATTATAAATCACTTTGGCAACCAGACCGATAATCCCCGCAATGGCCGTAAAGCTGACGAAGTAGATCAGCAGCGCCGTGGAGGGCATGGTACCATAGCCAATGTAGTAGCCCCCTATGAGGCCGAGTGAGGTGACCGGCCCCGCAGTCCAGAAGATCTGCATCAGCGCCTGTGAGAGCCGCACCTTATTCAGGCTTTTTTTCAGACGCCGGGTGTGCTCCTTCGACTCGCGGTCGAGCGTGGTTCGTTTTGGGGTGCTTTCAGCCAAGAGACCTGCATTTACGGTTTGAAACAGCCTGAAATATAGGGCGATTTTGAACGAAGATAAACGTTCGCGGGGACCTGTATTTCAGCAGCCGGGCATCTTTTTGATTTGTTGGCTTGAGCAGGAGCCATCATTCATCACCGCTGTAAATTCATGGCGCATTTTTGATGTGATGAGACAGACCGGACGGCTTGAGTTGATATAATTAATTCAGTTTGGTACGTCAGTCAGGGCGCCATCATAAATTCGCTTAAGGAATTTCGCAGAGCTCGACGAGATAAAAACAGCCAGTAAATTTAGATGATGGTTCCTTTAATTGTACTCAAAAGGTTTAGAACCATGATCTGTTTTAACTCGTTTTCTTGCATATCATCATAAAACGAGTTGCGTCTATTGCAAATGTAACCCACAATTTTTAGCAGCAACATTTGATGCAAAAAAGTACAATTGATATTAAAACAGGCTGTTAGCTTGCAAACCAAGTAGTATTTCAGACTTCTGAAATTTAAACAAAAGAATCGGGGCCGGATGAAAAATATTATAACTGCCAAATATCTACTGGATCAGAAAAAGAAACGTCTCGAAGAGCAGCAAAAACGGGCCGCTGCAGAGCAGCAGAATCTTCAGAAACAAAAGGAAGAGCAGGACAATGAAAGACGTGAAAAAATAAGGGAAGGCCTGCGGCTTAGCTATATAGCCTATCATAAACATCGTGTTGCAGAACATTATCTAACAGATCACGGATTTAGTGACTTTATGCCGCTTAGCAGCCGGATTGGCACCCAGGGTTTCTGCTGCATTCGGGATGGAAAGGCCTGCCTTGTATTCCGCGGCACAGAAACATCCTCACTACTGGATATAACCATAGATCTGTTGTGTTTACCGTGGTATCGGCCAGCTACGCATTTCGGATTTGGGTTCTCATGGCGAAGCGTTCGAAAAGATGTCCGTAACTGGGTTAAGGATCACGAGGGCAAGTTTGATCGTGTTGCTCTTTACGGACATTCACTCGGTGGTGCAATTGCCCACATTGCGGCACTGGAGCTGGCATCAGATAAAGAGCGTACGTATGATATTGCTGAGGTTATTACCTACGGTGCTCCACGCTCCAGTTTTCTGTTTACGGGGGAAACCTTCGATGAACTTCTGCTAAAAACCAAACCTAAGAAAACACTCGGCTCAGTAACGTTTCGTGTTGTTAATAAACTCGATCTCATTTCAAAGGTACCGTTTTCCTGGTCCGGATATCGTCACGTGGGAAAACTGGTCTATCTCAGTACTGATGGCGAGGTCTATTATGATGAAAATGCTTCACATAAACAGATGGACGAGGGATTTCTTGAGCCGGTATTCAGGTTTTTTGAACAGGAAAACACAGCTCTTCTCAGTCCACTCTCTTTATCACTCACTCGAGAGAAAAAATACATTCCATCATCTGCGTCTGGTCTCCAGAGTAATTCGCAGACGTTGGGTATGCTATTGAAACAAAAATATCACCAGGCAGATCGCAACATGCCTCTGATTCTGCTACCCTTTCAGATTATTTTCATTCTCATTGCACCATTTATTCTTCTTGCCAGCACATACTCTTATTTGATGCGTTCAGGCAGCTCTCATCTTAAGGATCAATACGCCAAATATTTTTTTAAAACCACGACTCATATCGAAGATGATTTAGTAATCATCAAGAGAAAGTTGGGAATAAAGGGGCCTTCCAGGATAATGACTGCTATCGGACAATTTTTTAAAGCAATCACTATAATAGCGTTATATGCAGGACTCTTTTACGTGTGCTATTGGATCTTTACAAGATGGACCTGGCCGATAGCTTTGGAATTGATTTATGGCTGAATAAAACTTCTATCTTTTTTTGCTCAATCCACTCAGTAGCAATCAACTCAATTGTTCTATGAACCATTCTATCTCTTCATGCGTCAAACGCTGCCTGACTTCAAAATGACTGAAAAATTAGATTAATGGCAGGTGATTGGCTTCATGACCCTTTGGTTTCACAATAAAACAAAGAACCAAAAGAACGTTTGTCACTTCCATTGCAATTCAGGAAGACAATTGCAGATACCACAATTCATTATCGCTGTAGAATCATAACGCCTCTTTGATAGTATGAAACATCCTCAATTTCAGGAATGTCTTGTAAACTATTGAAAACCATTTTTTTAATTGCAAAGTACTGCAAAATCGAATATTCTGGGACAGTGAGGCCGATTTGAGTTTTTGCGAGTAATTGTATGCTATAATATGGGCAGAGTAATGTCGTTTTTACAAGAGAAAGAGATTAATTACATTTGAATATGTCTGAAAAAGAGCTCTTAAAACAAATCAAAAAGCTTCCTGCTAAAGCTCAGAAAGAAGCGGCTGATTTTGTTGAATTTCTTTCAAAAAAGTATATCCAACAGTCAACGGAATTTAGCTCATCTCAAGAAAAATCAATTTTACAGAGTCCATTTAGAGGTATGTGGAAAGATAGAGAAGACATGCAAGACAGTACAAAGTGGGTTCGCGAACTTCGTAAAAGTCGTTGGTCAAAGTAATAACAATTATGACTAAACCTGTAATTGTTGATACTGATATTCTAATCGACTTTAGTTTAGACCGACCGGATGCTGTTCAAACAATGGCAATTCTTGAAGAAAATTACACAATTACTGTTAGTGTAATTACAGCAATGGAATTGTACGCAGGTTGCCGAAGCAAAAAGGACCTCAGAATAGTTGATTTATTATTGTCTGAAATACATATCGAATTGGTCACAAAGACTGCGTCGGAAAAAGCATTCGAACAGATGAAGACGTTCAGATCAAGCCATGGTGTGGAAATAAATGATATGTTGATCGCCGCAACTGCGATGACATTAGAAGTTAAATTGATTAGCAAAAATCAGAAGCATTATATGTTCCTACCTGGGTTGGATCTTTTAAAATATCCCTTAATCAAAGTATGACAAGTGGTTCATGCGGCATAATATGTTTGTCAACTTGAATGAATTATTGTGATCCGTCGCTCACCCTCCAAACCATAATAATGATAAACCCAATCACCAAAAAAGCCATCATCAATCCGTCTGACATTATCTGTAACCTCCTATATTAATCATCATGAGCGTAGAGTTACAGGTAGACAGTTTCATTTCCATCTTTTTTACGGCGGGGGCAGTGCTCACCAGTCTGGGTTATGGATTCAGCCTGCTTTTCAGAAAGCAGCGAACCCAGTCGAATCTGTTTTTAGGAATCCTCCTCATACTTGGATCACTCACGCTTCTGAATAGTCTTTTTGCAAATGCCGGTATCTATTCAACGTTTAGGTACCTCTATTTTATTCCCCTTACTTATACCCTTTCGTTTGGACCGCTTACCTATTTTTATATTCAAACGAAGATTCATCCCGGATTTCAATTCAAAAGAATTCACCTTTTGCATACCCTTTTACCCGCAGCCCAGGCCATTTTCTATTTTTCGATTGGGTTCAGAGATTACGAGTTTAAAAGCTGGATGTGGCAAAACGTTATCAGCGTCTGGTTTGGGGATGTTGAAGGAGCCATGTTTTTCATTACTTTCTTCGGATATATGTTTGCAGCAGTGAAGCGCGTGAAGAGGGAAATGGAGAGCCCCCAATCTGAATGGAAAGAAGAGCTCTTGAGGTGGCTGCGACGGTTTATCTATATATTTTCAACTCTTATTGCTTTCCAGTTCTTTTACGACATCATGGATCTTGTTCTCTGGAACTACTTTGAGGTCAACCTGTACAACATCTCCTGGGCTTCCTTCCCGCTGGATATCAGTAAGGCACTTGTCTGGTACTGGGTCTCATTTACAGCCTTTCAGAATGCAAAGCCTGAACGATTGCCTGTAGCTCCCACCACAAGGAAAGAGCGCTACCAACTGTCGGATAATGACCTGGCAAACCAGCTAACGGCTCTTGAGGATTATTTCAAGAATCAGGAACCGCATTTAAATCCGGATCTTAATCTCAATGTATTGGCCAAAAAGCTGGATACGACACCGAATAAGGTCTCATTTATACTCAATGAGGGGAAACAGATCAGTTTTAATGATTTTGTAAATGAGCTCAGAGTAGAAGAAGTAAAAAAACGGCTACTGGACCCAAAACTTGCAAACTATACGCATCTCACTATTGCCCTGGAAGCCGGTTTCAACTCAAAAGCAACGTTTTACCGCGTTTTTAAGGCTAAAACCGGTATGACTCCAAAACAATTTGCAGAAACACACTCCTGATATTCAGCGGTCTCATCTCTCCCCGGTACTGCATTTTTATGTCTCACATCTCCCATGAGACGATTTTTACTGACGCAAGCAAGACATTGATGTGGAACCCAACATCAAACCATATCATATGATACTGCCAAAAAACATCTTCACTTTTCTTGCTATAATCATCACCTTCATTGCCTTCAACAATCAGATCTATGGTATTCCGAAAACACCTGATTCTGATTTGCAAGGGAGACCTGATACATCAAATCTTTTTATCACTGATGCCACCCCTTCGACAACATCAGACAGTACAAATAGCCTGGTGCAGGGGAATACTCTCTCAGCAGAAGACCTTCAGGAAGACGCCATTCTCCTTAAAAAAGTAATGCTGGATGTTCACCCGGGAATTTACCGCTACAATACAGAAGAGGAATTCGAAAATCATTTTCAGGATTTTTTTTCCAGGCTGAACCGAAATATGACCGAAGCTGAATTCATGAAGATCCTGGCTCAATTCACCCAAAAAGTGAAATGTGGGCATACCTATTTGAATCCCTGGAATATGAGAGATGAGATTCGGGATCGCCTTTTCGGCGGCAATATCTATTTTCCATACGGCTTTGTGATTCATGATGGCAGACTTTATATCACAAAAAACGCATCTGAAAACAACGCAATTGAAACCGGGGCCGAAATCTTATCCATTAATGGATTCTCAGCATCATCCATTTTAGATAGCCTCCACACCGTTGCCAAGATCGATGGATCCAATGTTCAGGCTAAAGATAAGCTTCTGGAACTCACGGCATTTGGTGAAGGCGACTACAATTTTTTCGATTTCTACTTTCCCCTGTTCTTCCTGATGCAGGATGACATATTTGAGGTGACTGTTCAAAATTTTGGATCAGAAAAGATCATCAGGCACAGTCAGCCGGCCTTGTCCAGAACGAAACGGATGCAGATTATGAGATCGCGATATGATGAGCCACCATCTGGTAAAGGGACCTGGTCGCTAGACATACAAGAAGACAAAGCCATCCTCAGGTTAGGAACGTTTGCAACCTGGAGTTTTGAAAATTTTGATGCAGCACAGTTTTATGATTCTACATTTACCCTGATCAATCAGAGTGGAATCGAAAACCTGGTGATCGACATTCGGGGAAACGGAGGAGGACTATCTGAAAACAAAGATCTGCTTCTCTCCTATCTCACAAAAGATGAGATCTCTTGTTCAGAGCATAAAAAGCAGCTCATTGTTACAACGCAAGCAGATTCAAGCTATCGTCAATATGTTCATACCTGGGATGAAATCATTTTTGAGGGCCTCCCGCAATCATTTACGCAGCCGTATAGCGACCGTTATGTTGAACTACTGGAAGGAAGTTGCGAGCCAATTCAGCCGTCTGAGAACGCATTTTTAGGTGAAGTTTTTATTCTGGGAAATCAATCAAATGTATCGTCAACATTTTCACTGCTGAACGCCATCCAAAAAGAAAATCTTGGAACGTACATCGGTCAGCCTTCCGGAGGAAATAAACAGGGAATTAATGGAGGCAGCTACTTCTTTCTCTATCTTCCCAATTCACAGTTTGAAATTGATATTCCTCTCAAATTTTCCAGTTTTGGTAACGATGCTCAAGATGGTTACTTATCACCCGACGTTATCGTTAAAACTACACAAGAAGATATCGCACTTCAGAAAGATCCTTATCTGAACACAGTAAGAGCGTTAATCCATCATTGATCTGTGAATAAAAAATCCTGGTTAAACGCATCAGAATTATTTTGGTTTTGTTAACAGGTAAATCAAAGCGCCATGATGCTTTTTAACTGATGTGCCTGCTGAACTATTTATTAATCTTCATCCAATTCTAATTCAGCTAATTGTTCTTTAAGGTATGCCGAGGCTTTAAAGTAGCCCGGGTTAAAGGCTCTGTTTAGCCTCGATACCAGCCCTCTCTTCGCGAAAAAATAAATGATGCCCGGAATTGCGACCATACTTGCGATTCCAACCGGGTTGTTGAGGAGAATATCCAGGCTGCCCAACTGCAGTAGCAGTCCGATCATCAATCCCGCCAACCCACAGGCCGACATAATGATAGCCTGACTGTTGCCAAGCTGTTTGAGGATCTTTTTGTTGTAGGCCAGCATGGACCGAATCAGTTCAGGCAGCGGACGTGTGGGATCCGGTTTGTCATAACGCCAGCGGTTGAAGATTACACTTCCGATCATATAAAGATAGCAGATGGCGATGATACCAATGGGTATCAGCGTTTCCCAGACGGGTACAATAAACCACACCGAGGAGAAAAGGAGAAGAAAGAAAAGGTTGCCGACAATGATCTTGTTATACTGGTAGAACAGATCTTTCATCCGGTCCCCAACGCTATGGCGTATCTCTGTTCCAAGGGCCTGGTCACTGAAATCGAGATCCGACTCATCCCAGCCCTGGTTGTTAAGCAATGTCTTTAATTCCATGGTCCTCCAGTTTTTTGCGGATGCGGTGAATTTTTACGCGTGTATTGGTGTGGCTCAATCCCAGCATATCTGCGATTTCAGGATTGCTGAATCCATCCACCAGCAGCAGGATGATCGATTTCTCCACCGGCTTCAGCAGTCCCAGTATCTGATGGAGCAATTCATCTTTGTGACCCGTTTTGGGACGTGTTGATTTTGATTGCGAATCGAATGGTTCCGATTCGGGGCGGCGCTTGCGCTTGTGCAGGGATGTGATGGCGACATTCAGCCCCACACGATAGAGCCAGGTCGAAAACTTGGCATTTTCGCGAAAACCGGCATACGATCGCCACGCCTCAGAGAGAATCTCCTGACGCAGATCTTTTCGATCCTCTTCACGATCCGTGTAGAGAAACAGGATCTTGTTGATCAGACTCTCACACGCCTGCACCCGCTCGATAAATTGCTTTTGTGATGTCACTTAGCTTGTTTCATTCAGGTGTTCGTTGATACGGTCGATTTTATTGCGGTACTCTCTGTTGTAAAAAACAAACAGGCACACCATCATAACGGTAAATGGAATAAAAAGCTGAAGCGAATCGTATGTGGTAAAACCATTCGCCATGAGGGTAATCGATGCACACAATGATAAAATAAAATAGACGGATTTAATTTTCTGCCTGCGGGCTTTTAGCTGTGCGTCGTTTAACTCTTCCAAAGAGCCGTCTGATGTACAATGTCCGAATCTGTGTTGAACATTCCGAATAAGTTGACTGGCTAAATTCATATCTGTTACTGTATGATTGTAAGGTTATTTCACACGGTTAGTCTGATTTGATGCGAAATTGTTACAGACGAATTCAATTTATTTCTATGACGGGGGTTTGGATGTCACTGCTACAGATGGATGTTAGCAGATGGTAGATGGATCTCCCTCGTCTGCATGCTTTAGTTGCCCCATTGGGATCCCTAGGGGACTGATTGACGAGTATTTGTGGATTTATTCCTTTAGTATTCTGCTTTCGCACGTGGTTTAGTCCATTTTGAAGAAGAAATAAAGAATGAAATTGAGCTTGGCATTTGGATGGGTCATAAATTCTGGAATCAACGGTACGCCACCGCAGCAGTAGATGAAGTTCTTTAGTTTGCTTTCTAAATTGTATTAAATAAAGCTTTTCCCAGCCAGCTTCTAAAGTTACATGCCCCTACCCTTTGTTACTTAGATAAATATTATTAGCTTAGAGATAAATTCAAATATTTTTTTCGCGTTGGTTAACCTGTATTTCAAGCACATATCCTTGTAAAACGCTCATTATGCATGTAGAAAAAAATCACAATCCATTCAGATCTTGGTATGAAAAAGACGGAATCCCAAGCAGCTCCTATTGAGGCAAGACCTATAAAACCTGTTGAAAGGATCATTGACCTCGATATACTTCGGGGGATTGCTCTTTTTGGAATATTGGTCGTCAATCTATATCTCTTTTCTAATCCAATCGCGATTGCAGCCGCAGAGTCAAATCTTTGGACAGAGTGGTATAATCAGACTTTTCTTTTTTTTAGCCGCGTATTCTTTGAGGGTAAATTTATCACCCTCTTCTCATTCTTATTTGGATTGGGGTTCTACATTTTTACTGAGCGTCTCAAAGAGAAAGGATTGCACGAAAGACGCGTATTTTTTCGAAGAATGCTGCTTCTTTTCGTCATCGGTATGCTTCACGCCTGGCTGATATGGGCAGGGGATATTTTAGCTCCTTATGCGCTTTCCGGAATCATTATCATGCTGTTTCTCTATCGAACAGATAAAACCATTAAGGTTTGGATCGGGATCTTTGTGGGCGGATTTCTATTCCTGTTTTCTCTGCTGATAGGGCTTACTATGTGGGCGATGTCCATGCCTGAAGTTGCTGCAGATGTAGAAATTGGGTTTATGGAAGTCAGTAAGGAATTTCAGGAATTGCTTGTTCGGGGGTATGAAGTATACTCATCGGGAACCTACGCAGAGATGATCGCATACAGATCAGAGGAAATTTCTTTTGTCTGGTCCGGCATGTTTTTCACTCCCATGGGTATACCTTATATCATTGCGACCTTTCTGTTTGGCTTTTTGATTGGCCGCCAGGGTTTGCTTCAAAAGCCCAAACTGTTACGATTACTTCTCATACCTCGACGCTGGAAAATGCTGATATTGGGTCTGTTACTTTCACTGATTTACGCAACAACCTATTTGTACTCCGATCCTGTTTTCTTTGATGGATGGACGCTTCTGCAAATGTTTAGCATTATAATTGGTGCACCATTGTTAATGCTCGGCTACTGTGGATTTATTCTACATTGGTTAAATGAAAACAGAGCTACTTCTTTTCTGAACCGATTTGCACCCGTGGGCCGAATGGCTCTTACTAACTATATCCTGCAGTCCCTTATTTGTACATCGATCTTTTATGGCTACGGTCTTGGTTTGATAGGCCGGTTCCCGCCTATATTCATTCTACCACTGGCCGCCATTATTTTTGTTTTACAGGTCTACACCAGTGAATGGTATTTTAATAAATACAAAATGGGCCCACTCGAAAAATTGTGGCGTATGGGTACATATTTAAAAAGGGTTTAAACATCACTAATTATTTGTGAAATCGACAAACAAGATCAGTTGGACGCGTTTATATATAGTAGATTTTTCAAAGACTTAGCAGTGCCGCTTGAGTCCTTCGGAGTTACTGAACAGATCTGATTTGACGCATAACACACCCTTTTTACCCAAGAACCATCCAGGGCACCAGGATAAGATGCTTTTGTAAGGGGGCAAAGTTTTCACCCAAAAACTTTCTTTGATATCAAGCTCCGTCTGTTCATATTACTTTCAGCTTTTTTAATTGATCTGAACATGGGGTTCAGCTTGCGCTGAATAATTGAATGGCATGAAAATCCGGTCAATAAAAACCGAACGGGGTAATTGTGAACTAAGTAATGATGCAGGGGCTTCAAGGTTCCTGCCTTCCGAAGTTTATTTTTTAATTAATACCGAGATCCGTACTGCAGATCCGAAGGTTCGATATTCGTTATCGGATTAGATCACGCAATCATTGCATCTGCTTGCGTGTTGACTCAACTGCGCTTCCATCGACAAATCAATTCCAAAAAAACCATGACCTTCACATGATTAAATTTCTGAAAATCCTTGCCGCTATCATACTCATAATTTTCATAACCGCGATAGCCGGATATGTTGCCTGGTTTCAAAATACCAAAGAGCACACGCTTCAGCTGAACCCGGCCGATGTTTATTCAGATGAGAGAGGCGATGACTATCTGATTACTCATGCCAATATTATTGATGTGGAGAATGGCGTTGTTTTGGAAAACAGGCATCTGCTGATTCAAAATGGACGGTTTGAACGCATTTTTGAAGGTCCAATCCCCGACAGTCTCACTTATAACTATCCGGTTACGGACGCCGGAAACCGGTACCTGATGCCCGCCCTTTTCGATATGCACGCTCACCTGAACAGCGGCGGACTGATTCCGCCGGATGACACGACCCGGCTGATGGCTCTTGAACAGTTTGCACGATATGGCGTTGGAACCATCTTTACGCTGGGCGGCATGGGTTTTAACCAGGAGGTGACGGCTGGCCTGATCCGGCAGCAGCAGAACAGAGAGCTGGTCTCCCCCATAATTTTTGCCGCAGGTGATATTCTTACTTCTCCCGGCGGATACCCGATCCCATTTCTGTCCCAAATGCTTGGAGAACCTGCCGATGAGCTGGATCTCAATGAGCAGGGCATGATTGAAGTGACCGACACCACGGATCTGAGCGCTATCATTGCAGCAAAACGGGAGCTTGGACTCCACGGTGTGAAGGTGATGGTTGAATCACGAATCGGAGGGGCCACACCTGAAAACCGCATTTCAAATGAGCAAGTAGAACAGATTGCCCAAATCGCCTCGAAGGTTGATCTTCCGGTATTTACTCACGTCACCAGTCAGCCTGATTTTGAGGATGCAATTGACTTGGGGGCTGACGTGATTGCGCACAACGTAAGCGCCGACTCATTGACGAACGCTGCGAGTTACATCAACAAAATGAGAGAAGACTCTGTATACGTTACTCCTACCCTGCTGATGAGCTACCGGACCCGCTTTTTACGGACTGCAGAGATGCTCGATGATCCGTTCTATCTGCAATACAGCTCTGAACGAACCAGCCGCAGCATGGAGAACTGGCCTATTCGTCAAATGATCGCTAGAAATATGGGCGGCAATGCTGAAGCCAAAAAGCAGCAGGTGTTATACAATATATCTCAGCTTCACCAGGCGGGCGTACCGATAATGATGGGGACTGATGCGGGAAACGCAACCATGTTTCCAGGCTACAGCGCCCACAAAGAGCTTGAATTTATGGCGGATGCCGGCATGTCTGCTGCCGAGGTGCTGCGTGCCGCAACCATCGTACCCGCTCGGTTCTTAAAAATGGAAGAGACGATGGGTTCTATTTCGGAGGGCAAGATTGCCAGCCTCATCATGCTCGATGAAAATCCGCTGGAAAACGTGAGTAACACCCAAACACTGATCCGGGTAATGCTTGAGGGGTACTGGATTGAGTAAA
>CAZJBI010000013.1:0-47983 GCA_964544445.1 uncultured Rhodohalobacter sp. | reverse complement strand
AGTAACACCCAAACACTGATCCGGGTAATGCTTGAGGGGTACTGGATTGAGTAAAGACTTCAGTTCGATTCTAAAATTTCGAAAAAGATGCTGAGGATGTCCAAAAAGGTACATTAGTTTGCGCATCGCTTAAATAATTTAGGTTTTTCCTTCAGACTCACCCTATGTCCTTCTCTAACTAATAGAGAGGGATTTGAGGTCTAAATTATTTAAGCTTATTTCTGTTTTGATTCACTTTTTGGACAGCCTCACTTTCAGAACCTCAATAGATACATTATTAATCGAACTCAGGTTAATTGGTTTTTGAAGCTTCTGACAGATTTCGGGCTTTATCTTCCGAGACGACTACTGTTCCCGTTACTTTTGGCATAAACGTAAGTTCATATTATGATATGAATTCCTCATTCTTCATATTATCCCCAATGGTTTTTGAATAATCTGAATACAACGTATGCAGGAAGCAAGAAGAACGTAAACCGTGATAGTTAAAACCAACAGCATCCAAAAGAATATCAGAATGAAACAGTTTAAAGATTTACTCGCGGGAATATTAATCTTATCACTCTTTGGTGTGATGAACTCTTGCACCTCACAGGATCGCGCCGATGAAACCCATCAGATGCACCACTCTGAGGCAGAAAATGGCAGTAACTATGTGATGGTGAAGTCGTGGGAGCACCAGCGAGAGATTTACATCGAAAGGGGAATGACTGAGGCTGAGGCGGACTCCGAAATCCAGGAAAATCTGGCATACATGGCGGCCATGGACCGTACCGCCGGTGATGACCGTATCGGAGTTGAAGCACCACCATTCAGTTTTGACGGGTGGATCAATTCCGAACCACTGACGCTCGATGACCTTAAGGGTCAGGTTGTACTGGTTCGCTGGTGGACGGACACCTGTCCCTTCTGCGCCAGCAGCGCTCCCGCACTTCGAAAGCTGCACGAGGAGTACGCAGACAGTGATTTTACGCTGGTCGGTGTTTTCCATCCGAAAGCCGGTATGGACGATCCGCTCGACACAAAACGCGTACAGCGTGTGGTGGATGCCAGGGAGTTTACGTTTCCTGTGGCGATCGACTGGGACTGGCGCAACGGAACTCTGAAAGAGTGGTGGCTGACAGGCCCAAGACGACCCGGGACCTCAGTTACGTTCATACTGGATAAGTCCGGAGTGATACGATTTGTCCACCCCGGCATGGAATACCACGATGACAACGGCTCGGAGCAGCACGCTATGTGTGCGACCGACATGGGACGGATTCGTACATCCATCGATCGTCTCATCGCTGAGTAAGTCGTCAGCAGTGTCCAGATGCAGCTATGCTTCTCTCTCACTTTTGACTTGTTTCACTATCAGAGCATTTATAACTGCTCTCGGTTAACACTTGGATGGTGGCTAAATATTTAAAATCTCTGTTTCATTTTAGCTTCAAACCGTTGATTATTATTGGAAATATTTTATTATTGGCTCATTCCCAAAAACCTAAACAGAACTCTGAACCCATGAACCAGGCACAACTATCCCAGTTAACCGACGATGAGCTACAGGAAGAATTAAAAAAAATTAAGCCCTCCCCTATTATCGATGCGTTTTTTATCGGTTTTTTAATCGGAATTATCATTTTCAGCGTTGCCGCCGGCTCCTGGTGGGGCGTTGGCACATTAATACCTCTGTTTCTGATCTATCTGTTCCTGAAAAAATCGAAGAAATACGATGCACTGAAGAAGGAAATAAAAGACCGAAATCTACAATAATAAATCGCTTGGCATATGCTTTTGATTTTCTTTACATGATGATGATTCGCCAAAAAGTGTCAATTATCGATTCCACAATCGTTGTAGGTGACTAACAGCTAAAGTGCGGTGATAAACTCCGATATTTATTATCATCTGCATTAATAGTCATTTTTCTATTTTATCTGTCTCCCCCCTATTTCCATCGAATCGTTTTCCTGTTAAAATAATTTTTAGTCATGGCTAATTATTATTTATATTTGCACCCTGCTCTACTTAAAAACAATAAACTCTTAATATAAAGTACCGGAAAAGTTAAGGCAGCTACATGCAGGAAATTTTTGATATTTTTATTTTTTCTTACCGCGATGGGTTTGTACAGGTAAGTGCTTTCGTGGCTTTTACGGTTTTGCTGTTCAGCTTTATTCAATATAAAACGGGTGGAAAGCTTGTTCGTTTTCTTGAGAACAATCGCCATTTTCAGCCCTTTGCGGGTGTACTTTTAGGCCTTACACCGGGATGTGGAGGAGCTATCATAATCATGCCGCTTTATGTTCGCGGATCAGTCAGTTTTGGAACGGTTGTCGCAACGCTTGTAGCTACGGCTGGTGATGCTGCATTTGTGGTATTAACTCAGGCACCCGAGGCTGCCATTTATGCATACGGCTTGGCAGCTATATCCGGACTTATGTTTGGTTACGCGATCGATTGGTGGGGTTTGGGAGTTGGCCGGCTCGACCGCGCAGTGCAGCAGTTAGGTGATTCTTTTTACCAAGACAGTGATGCAAACAGAGGGTCAAAAAATGATGAAAATAGTAACGTAACCACTAAAGATTCTAACCCTGAAAACCCACCTTCAACACAAACATCTTTTTTACACACACTTACTGAAATAATTCATTTTTTGTGGTGGATTGTTGCCGTCACCGGACTTATAGCTGGCGTGGATTACCTTCGCAGGGGAGCCCCGGATGTTGAATTCGCATTTGGGCTGTCTTTTCCGGCTATCTTTACAATTTCGGGTGTAGTAGGCACAACTCTTTCACTATATCTCTTTTTTATTGGTAAGCGAGCCATTGGCAAGGATCTAACAGGCCATATTCATTTTATGACAAGTTCCCTGAGTCCGTTCAGGCAAGCTGCTATGGAGACCAGCATGGTTACGGTGTGGGTCATAACTGCATATCTGATTTACGAGTATTCTATGCTAATCTTTTCGTTCGACATCGGAGCAATTGCAGCAGCTGCCGGGATATGGGCACCTGTTGCCGGTGCCGGACTTGGATTGGTGCCGGGTTGCGGCCCTCAAATCATATTTGCAACCCTCTACGCAGACAGCCAAATTCCATTTTCTGCTCTTGTAGCAAATACAATCAGCCAGGATGGTGACGCCCTGTTTCCCCTGATGGCGATTGATATGAAAGCAGCAATCATAGCCTCACTATACACAACTATCCCTGCACTTATAGTAGGTTTTCTGGTCTATTATTTTTGGCCTTATGCCAGCTTCGGATTTGGAGTGCTTAACTAGTAAAAGCATTACCCATCAAAATTCCTGCTTTGATTATCTCACGCACTTTTGTTAATTCAATTTATGTTTAGTTGACTGCACACCATTTATTTAACAAAATTACGATTTAAAATTTGATTTACAGTTATGCCGGATTATGGCCTCGAGTAAAAGCATTTTCTTATGATTACATTGTAATCTCACTCTATATTGTGGCTTTGGTCGCAATCAGCTACCTCATTCAGTCGATTAATCCGGCTATTTTAGAGCCTCTTTTCCAAAATCCATTGACAAGTCAGTTGTACGGGTTTCTGATGATGACGCTTCCTGTCACTCTATATTTTGCAATATCAGAGTCTTCATCTTATCAGGCCACATGGGGAAAACGATGGCAGGGTTTAAAAGTGGTTCACGTGAATGGCAGCAGATTAAGTTTTTCTCGGACACTGGTACGTACACTTATCAAATTTATTCCCTGGGAGCTGGCCCACACCTGCATCTGGCAAATGAGGCATGGTGACGGAGAACCGGGGCAAATCGTAAAATTTGGGTTGATTCTGGTATGGGTGCTAATTGGAATTTATGTGGTTACTCTTCTACTCAGCTCCAGGAAGCAGGCACCATATGACCGGTTCACAAACAGCGTTGTTATTTTAAAAACCGACAATAAAGAAAAATAGACCCTTACCCGATAACTTGAAATGAATTTCAGTTTCTATTGATATAATTTCGCATAATAATGGCTAGATCTTAATAACATTAGAAACCCGCTTTTTGGAATTTCTTCAACTAAAAAAACCATTACTAACTTAATATAACATACATATGAAACTAGGAGCATTTTCAGTCAGCCTCAGTGTCAAGGACATAGAAGCATCCAGGGAGTTTTATGAAAAGCTTGGCTTTTCGGTTTTTGCAGGCGATATCGAAAGAAACTATCTGATTATGAAAAATGAAAACTCTTTAATCGGGTTATTTCAGGGAATGTTTGAGAACAACATTTTAACCTTCAACCCGGGTTGGGATGCCGACGCGAATACACTGGATGATTTTGACGATGTGAGAGACATTCAGAAGAAGTTAAAAGATGATGATATATATTTAGAAAGTGAGACGGATCCAAATACATCGGGCCCGGGAAGCATTACCCTTTTTGATCCCGATGGGAACGTCATATTAATTGATCAACACGTTTAGTGTCATTCTGAATATTATTCAGATTCTCCGTCAACATGTACGCAGCAGCATTTGAAGTTTCCGGTTCAAGTCCGGAATGACTGAATCATGGGATTTTGTTAAGCTTTCTGTAAACGTTGATATTTTATACCTGAATAATCTTGGAAACCTAGATCAGCCCCTCTTTTTCCAGAGATTTTCTGACCTTTTCGTGGTTCTCCCAAAAACGGTCTTCAAGCCGCTGCATAACTGCCTGATATTCGGGCATGTTTTGTAAAGGGTTCATGATTGGATCTTCATCAGTAAAAAGCAGAATCCAGTACTGGATATTGTCCTGCATGGCAAACAGATTCATCTGTTCAATAGCCTTATCATATTCTCCACGATATGCGTGTAATACGGCCGTGCTGGCTTCTTTATAAATCGATTGATCTTCCTCGCAATACTGAGCATACGACTCTACGTAGGCTTGAGCTTCCTTCTCCATCCCCATTTTTTCCAGCGTAACGGCTATCCGAATATCTTCCTGAGGATAAATATCAAGTCCCTGAGCATTCGAAACATTTATAAACTGGTTATAGTAATTGAGTGCCTGATCATAATTTTCCTCATAAAAATAGATCTTTGCTACTTCCTGGAGGATGTCCAGACGAGAAGGATTTTTCCTTAGTTCATTCAGCAAAATCTCTCTGGTTTCACCGATATCCCGATCCCTGGCGTATAAAATATAGGCTTTTACATAGGGAGCGTAATAGTTTTGGGGATCGTATTCCAGCGACTTATTAATATAATTTACGGCTTCATCAACAAATCCGGATTGAATGAATGCATTGCTCAAATGAAGATAAAGATAGCTTTGAGATGTAGAATCTGTAGTTTGACTATTGATCTGTAACCCTTTCAAAGCGTACTCCAAATATTTAGAGGTATTGGGAACAATTCGGGCGTAATAATCGGATAATGACTGAATAACCACGGATGAATTGGGATTGTACTCCAGTGCTTTTTCCAGGTAAGGTAAAGCCAAACGGTACTCCTCTGTATGCATATAATAAAACGCTTTGGCCAGCAGGCTTATATCAGATCGTGAATCATAAAGCAACGCTTTATCAGCGTAGTTATTAATGATATCCGTATACCTCTTCTCGGTTTGATTCAGATCCAGAAAATAGTAGGCGATTGATAAATCCGCATAGGCCATGGCAAATTCAGGGTCCAGTTCAATAGCTTTTTCCAACAGGTCAATTGCTTCATCGAACCCTTCTTTTGTTCCTAAAAATATAGGTTCACGGGACTGAAGGTAGTAGTCGTATGCTGCAAGATTATCTGTAGGTGTCTTCCCGATTCGTTCTAGCTCTTCTGGAGTAACGATCGCTTCGATAGCAGCTGTAATTTTCATGGCCACTTCATTCTGCAGTGCAAAAACATCGGATACCTCCCTGCTGTACTGTTCAGCCCATACGTGTTTATCAGTTGCAGTCTCAATCAACTGTATATGAAGTAGAACCTGGTCACCAATTTTTTGCCCGGATCCCTCTACGAAATAATTTACTTGTAAATCCTGAGCAATTTCAGGAATAGATAAATCCGTATCTCTGTATTTTTCTACAGAAGTACGGCTTAGCACACGCAAATCTTCAATTTTCTGCAGATTATTCAGTGTAGACTCCATCAGCCCGTTTATGAAGTAGACATTGGTTGAGTCGTTGCTTTCGTTCTTAAAAGGCAAAACCGCTATGGACTTTTCAGCATCACCCGGTCCTGTAACGCTTTTAGGCCAGAACACATAGAAAAGAACCGTAATCAGTACAACAGCGATCACCGGCAGGGCAACCACCATTGGATTCAATCGATTTTGCTTTTTCTCAATGGGTTCTGAACCCATTTCTGCACTCTGCCTGTTGACTTCACCGGGTGGATATCCATAGTGCTCGCGAAAACATTTGATAAAATAGGATGTGCTCCCGAATCCAACATTGAAAGATACTTCAGAAACGGTGTAGGTCTCATTCTTAAGCAGATCGAAAGCCATTTCAAGCCGAACCTGACGTATAAACTGACTTGCAGAAAGTCCTGTCTCTTTTTTGATTTTTCGAAGCAGGGTTGAACGGCTCACATGCAGCCTGGAAGCAAGTTCAGAAACCCCGAAATTTTCATCAGCAATATGATCACTGATGATCTCCGTAACGCGGTTAATAAAGTCTTCCTGCATAGCTGAGGTTTCTTATAAAGGTCAGGTTAAGACAATCCATATTGTTAAGTTATGAAATTCGGATATCGGATACATCATACGGCAAACAGGCTGATAAGATCCACTCTGCATCATAATTTATATGGCTGCATCATAGTTTACAGCCTCTCCTCAAACTTGATACGATTAGGAACATAGCTCATAGGCCTTGCATCCGATTTTAATGGATCTTGTAAGTGAATTCAATATCAACCTAAATAAAAAGACCACGATGAAAACGATGAATATATACACTTTCAAACAGATCCTTTTTCTCACTGCATATATGATGGTTCTGATCGCCTGTACAAAAACCGGTGACGAAGCCGGCAATCAATCCGGAGTTATGGCTCCCGATATTGAGCTGCAGGAAGCGGTTATCACCGGAAATCTTGAAGCCGTTAAGCAGCACATAGAGGCCGGAACCGATATCAACAAAAAAGAGCAAATGACAGGGTCTACACCACTGATAACGGCAGCTACTTTCAATAAGACCGAAATAGCTGAGGTTTTGATTGATGCCGGAGCCGATCTCTCCATTCAAAATAATGACGGGGCAACCGCCCTTCACGTAGCGGCTTTTTTCTGCCGGGTTGAAATTGTGCAAATGCTGATGGATGCCGGTGCGGACAAATCTGTTCGTAACAATTTTGGAGTTACTGCCAGGGAATCAGTTATGGGGCCATTCCCTCAGGTAAAACCTATTTATGAAATGATGCAGCAACAACTGCAGCCATTTGGACTGCAGCTTGATATGCAGGAGATCGAGAAGACACGTCCCGTTATCGCCATGATGCTTCAATAATAGTCCATAATAATAACTATACCTGATCCTGATATGAAAACGGAAAGACGACACGATATCGATTGGTTACGCGTGATTGCAATATGGTTTCTGCTGATCTATCACATTGCGATTATTTTTCAGCCGTGGGCTATGTTTATAGGATTTCCAAGAAGTGAGGAGATCATGACTGGAATTTGGGTTCCAATGACGATGTTGAACATCTGGAGAATACCCTTTCTGTTTTTCGTATCGGGCATGGGTGTGTACTTTGCCATCAGAAAGCGAAACTGGAAGGAGCTGCTTATTGAGCGCACGAAGCGAATTCTTCTGCCGTTTATCTTCGGGTTCTTTGCCATAACGCCCATACACTTTTTCATTTTTCAAAAGTATTACGGCATGGCCCCTGCATACTATCCGCATGCAGGACATTTGTGGTTTCTCTTTAACATTTTTTGCTATGTGCTACTGCTCTCCCCCCTCTTTTTTTATCTGAAGAGAAACGGAAACGGGAAATTTAAAAGAACCCTTTCGATGTTAATGAAAAACCCGCTTGGTCCGTTGAGTATCTGCTTATTTTTTATTGCAGAAGTACTTATTGTGAATCCGTCAATATTTGAAATGTATGCAGAAACTCTGCATGGATTCATACTGGGTTTTTTGGCATTTCTGTTCGGATTCTTATTCGTATTTACAGGAAAGACATTTTGGGAAACGATGCAAAAATGGAGATGGGCTTACCTGGGATTAGCTGTTCTTTTGTACGCAGTCCGCATATTGGTTTTCAACTCATCGGCACCTCTAACCCTTGTCTCGATCGAATCAAACATTTGGATTTTTTCACTGTTTGGATTTGGTTACAGATACTTGAATCAGCCAAGCAGGGCTTTGAGCTATCTGAGCCAAGCTGCGTACCCTGTCTATATCATCCACATGCTTGTATTGTATACGGGGGCCGTTATTATTCTGCCACTTCAGCTTCCCGTTGAAGTACAATTCGTTTTAATCGTGTTATTTACCGGTATAGGCTGCTACCTGATCTACGAATTTATCATACGCAGAATTAATTTTTTAAGTCCTTTATTTGGTTTAAAATGGAACAGTGATAAACATAAAGGAGCTGCAAAAATCAATCCCTCAACATTCAATCCGGTCCCGTCACGTACACCAAAATCGTAGAGAAAAATTCTTATGGACAATAAAAAGAAAACAAAAACACTCGTGAGGCTCGTTCTGCTTATCGGCACGATAATTTCTCTTTACTTTGTTCCGTGGACAATCATAAAGGCCTGGATGGAACCCATCCCCGACACCATTCAGCTTCAAGTTAATGAAGCTATCAATATGGGATTTGACGGAATTATCGTCTATATCGACAATGGAGACTCAAATCCTGATTTTTATTCCGCCGGGTGGAAAAACACCGAAAACCGAATTCCCGCAGACCCTCATGCACTGTTTAAAATTGCCAGTATTGGCAAGCTGTATGATGCCGTTTCTGTAGCTAAACTGGTTGCCGGTGGCCAGCTTTCATTAGATATGACGGTTGCTGAGGCCTTCCCGGAATTACAGGGCCGCATTGAATATGCGGATCAAATAACGCTGAAAATGATGGTGGAGCACCGGAGCGGAATACCCAGCTATACAAATACGCCCGGTTTCTGGACCAATCCGCCGAAAACTTTTCAAGAAACCCTCGAACTTGTTCTGGATCTTCCCGCCAATTTTGAACCGGGTGAAGATTATGAATACTCAAACACAAACTATCTGCTGATCACCGAGCTTATCGAAAAAACTACAGGAATGAGTAAGTTTCAATTCATCAAAAATGAAATCTTGGATCCTCTTGGATTAAAAAACACGTTTGGATCCATTCATGATATCAATATGGATGACCTGATGAGCGGTTACTATGTGGGAGTTGATGAAGATATCAAGACAGCCGATTATGGCTCTATGATTGCAACTGCAGAGGATGTGGGAATCTTTTTGCGGGCCCTCAATGACGGATCACTTTTGACGGATGAGGAGCAGGAAATCTATTCATCCATTTATGAATTTAATCACACGGGCTTAATTCCGGGCTATCAGAGTATTGCAAAATATCATCCCGATATCGATACGGTAGTCATTCAGTTCACAAATACTACCAATTTTGATGGATATAACTGGACACTCTCAGAGATCGTCTATAACCGGATTGTGAGTATTTTAAGAAAGCAGGAGACCTAGAAAATATTTGTTCACTCCTCTCCTTTGTCCCTGTCCGGAACCGAAAGTCCGTCCGCAATCCTGAGAAGGTCGAAACTCAGGTGATCAATGTAGTTGGATCTTGAGTGACCGGCTGAAATATTGGAAAGTACTATTACGGCGGTCCCATTATCCGGGTTCACCGTCATCGAAGAGCGGTATCCTCCCGTTCCGCCGTTATGCCAATAAATTTGATCTCCGTTATCTCTTTGGATGATAAACCACCCCAGCGCCATCTCCCGGGTATCACTGATGGTGTACGTGGGTTGCTGTTGATAGGAATAGATTTCATCCGTAGAATCAAGCTGCGCTTTTGCAAATTTCACCATGTCTTCGGCGGTTGAGTAGATCCCTCCTGCCGCCACCAGGGAAGCCAGGTCCCAGTTTGCAGCATCACCACCGCGATGGTGAACTCCGGCTACAAGAAGATCTTCGAACCGGCTGCGGTCCAGAGTTGTACGGGTCATCCCAAGCGGTGAAAAAATCCGTTCGTTCAACAACTCTTCGTAGCTCTTTTCGGTTTTCTGCTCAAGCACGTATCCCAGAAACCCGGCCCCAAGATTTGAGTACGAGTGCTCCGTGCCGGGATCCGCGTCCATTTCCAGATCTTCTGAAAGGTACTCGCGCAGTTTTTCGTCCGTAAAGTTTTGATACGGATTATCTGAATGAAAAATGACGTTCCAGATGAACCCACCGGGAACACGCGGCAGGCCGGATGTATGATTGGACAGCTGTTTGTATGTAACATCCACGCTGTCCTTGAGGTCAAAATTAAGGACTTCAAGAACAGAATCATCGGGATTCAGCCCATTTTCAACCACTTCGTACGCCAGCAGCGAGGAGGTAAACACTTTGCTGATGGATCCGATTTCAAATAGCCGGTCAAGGTTATCAATTGTACGCAGAGTGTCAGATGATCTCAGCGCACCGTAATAATGTTCACCCGTGCTGTCAATCACGGCGATAGAGAGCTGCACGTTATTCGGATAATAGGAAAGCACATCATAGATGAGATCCGTTTCTTTTTCACTGAATCCGGACCGGGTTTCCAGCACATTCACGGCCAGTTCCGGTTCACTTACGCTTTGGCAGCCGGTAAATATCAGGGACAGGATTAAACTGACATAAATAAATGATTTCATCTGTATACATATATTTTATTCAGGTTAAGATCAAAATTATGTAATTACTGTATTAAAAGTATACAAGTATAGATCGGCAGAATTTTAAGAGTTGAAATCTAAGAAAGTTCGGATAGATCAATCACTACATTGGAAATTTTGCATACAGGCGGGCAGTTGGGACCGTTCGGCTGAAAACGTTGATATTGAGGAGTGTAAGTCTGTCTGAACTCCTCACCGTCCCACTCTAAAACCACTGTAATGGTTTCCGGAGTGAATCCATCCGTTCTGATAGCACACATATTTCCGGCATCCGCACATTCTATGGAGGAAAACGCTTCAGTTTCACTATTCAGGTAGAGAGTGAGCGATACGGAGTCCGGCCTTTCATCCGACAGCTGAACGGTTACGCCATCATCACAGCCAATTTGGGTGCAAACCTGTCCGTCACCGATGCCTGTCTCTTCACATCCCGATGATATTAATCCTGCAAGTAGCAGAGACAGCAGATAAAAGCGGCTATTTGTTTTCATGAAATGATTTTTTTACTGAGTATTTGAAACCATTCGGATTAATCCGGGCAGGTACCCCAGACAGGTTTGTGCTGTGGAATGAGCGCACTGTTAACGGCAAAATTATCCGGTTCGGTGTCAATATGCGATACGCACCATCCGGAAATATCGTAATTGAATCGTGTATCCAAAAACATGCCTCTCATATCCGTCACGTTGCGTACATCCCAGTCTCCTATTGGCTGATGGAAATTTGAGTTCCAAAACATATGATCCATATCTGTTACAGAGCTTACATCCCAATTTCCCAAATCATGGTTAAAAACACGGTTATCGTAGAACATAACTCTCATACTTGTTACGCTACTTACATCCCAGCTGCCAATAGGTTGATTGAATTGAGAATCTTGAAACATAGCATACATGCTGGTTACTGAACTCACATCCCAATTTTCTAAAGGCTGATTAAATTCTGAACTTTCAAACATGATGCTCATATCTGTAACAGAACTCACATCCCAATTGTCAATCGGCTGATTGAATTTTGAGTTAGAAAACATACTGCTCATATTGGTTACCGAACTTACATTCCATTTATCTAAGGGTTGATTAAAACGTGAACCAAACATAGACATCATATTCCTAACATTACTCACATCCCATTCATTAATAGGTTGATTGAACGCTGACGCGACAAACATCCTGCTCATATCTGTAACGTTACTTACATCCCATTTACCTATAGATTGATTAAAAACAGAGCGCATAAACAGTTGTCCAATATCTGATACAGAACTTACATCCCAATCTGCTATGGGTTGATTAAATGAAGAGTTGTCAAACATACCATTCATCGTTTTGACATTACTCACTTTCCAAGAACCAAGCCGTTGATTAAACTGGGTATATGAGAACATTCCACTCATATCCATCACTCTACTTACGTCCCAATTTCCAACGGGTTGGTTAAATTCACGGTTATTGTAAAACATCCAACTCATATCTGTTACTGAGCTTACGTCCCAATTTGCAATGGATTGATTAAACACAGACGAGTCAAACATTCCGCTCATATTTGTAACATTACTCACATCCCAGTTTCCTATGGGATGATTGAATTCTGTATCTTCAAAAAGATTACTCATATCCGTTACCAGCGAAACACATACTTTTGTTAAATCACTTCCACTGTCTGCCCTGCGTCGTAACCGTTCATTATCCACGGCCACATATATTTCTCCATCTACAATTCCCCTGTCTCCGGGATTTGCATTGCTACATTTTATCGTGATCCCGTTGGCGGCTAATTCAAATTCCATCAGGTCACCATCAGGATCATCTTCATTCGCATCTGTCCCACATGAAAGCAGAAGAGATATGGATATAGTGAAGAATAGAAGTAAGTACATTGTTCTCATATTGAATAGGATATTTTGAAGTATTCAATGTTTGAAAAGACGCCAGTAACAGAACTTCATTCTATCACGACTTCACCTCTGAATTCGTATTCAATGATAGTCTCTTGATAGGTATAGGTGGCTGTCAGTTCTATAAAATCATTGGTGTAATACGAATCGGTAAAATTACGAATTTCACCTTCTGCCTGAAATGTCCCTCCTTCATGTTGAAGATCAATTGTTAACTCTTCTCCATCCAGTGTACCAATTACTTTACAGTCAGCCATAGGATTGCAATCATGGTAGAGATACTGATCTCGCTTGCCCACATCCGCACCTTCCAGCCCATAAAATCTTACCTGGTTGTCATCTCCGGTTTTTAAGTCGATAAGCATCAGAAAATCATACCTGGATGTGACTTCCGAGGGCTCTTCACCCTCAGGAATCGGCCATTCAGAATAGCTTGTCATTATTTGATTGCCTCTCATTGCAAACAACACAGCTGAGTCTTCATCATTTCTGATATTTTCTTTGTCAAAGCCTGAAAAAAGATCCCCGCAGCCGGTAAGTCCTGCTACTGAGATGAATGTGAGGAGTAAAACGACCCACATCCATTTGAGTTGGTTTTGTATCCTCATTCAATCCCCTCAATTTTTTGACCTTGTAACATATATTCTGCAACAGAACCTCTATAAGTGTATTGAGTCTGTAAGGTCAGCCTGTCATTTTCCAGCGTTCCTGTTCCGGAATACCTTCCTTCAGGTGTAGCCAGAGAAAATTCAAGTTCATTTCCATCAATTTTGGCATGTCCACAATCTAACGATGGACTACATTCCGGGTACGCGGCGGGTCCCCCATTAAAACCTTCAAACATGTCTCTTGGACCAGTATTCACTCCTTCAAGCCCATTAAATAATACAGAGTCAGGTTTTTCTCTGCTGAATGTTAGCTGAACAAGAAACGAGGTTTTGAGGCTGTCACTGTTCAAAACCTCATCCTCTTCACAAGTCGGATCATAAATACATAATCGCTTACTGATTTGTATCCCCTTCATGTAATAAAATTCTGAATACTCACCGGCAGCTTTCTCTATTTCTTGAGAAGATTCAGCCTGAGGTGCGATAGATTCTCCGCGATCAACGGGACCGTAAGACCAGACACCTGTCAGGAGTGTGAACAATAACGATAGGAATAGAATATGATGAAGCATTGCAAATAGTTTAATTTTCTCTCTAACTCAAAGGTACTGTTTTATATATCGAAATGATACATTTCTCTTGTTTTTTTCGGGCCTGAAACAGGCAAGCAGTATTGGATTTCTGACTTTTGAGTTAACATTCGTTTTATAAATTGACCCTAACATATCTTCATTCGCATCTGTCCCACATGAAAGCAGAAGAGGTATGGATATAGTGAAGAATAGAAGAAAGTAGATTGTTCTCATATTGAATAGGATATTTTATCTCTTGTACTTCTTTCGGCTACCCTCAAAAATGTATTGGATAGTGGTATTTTTATAACTGTATGTAGCTGTCATTTCGACAATACTATAGTCGGAGCCTTCAAAGCGTTGAACTTTCCCTTCAGCCATAAATGAACGTCCATTATACTGTAGGTCTATCGTCAAATCATCCCCATCAAGCGTACCAATCACCTTACATTCATCTAAAGCATTGCAATCAGGGTAGAAATAGTGATCTCCCTTACCCACATCGGCTCCTTCGAGACCGTAAACTCTGACTATATTATTTACCCTGTTGTTCACTTTCATTAGCATAAAGAAATGGACTCCATATCTTTGCACAGTAGGGACTTGACCTTCAGGAATCGGCCATTCAGAATAGCTTGTAATAGTCTCAAAACCTTCCATTTCGTAAAGAATAGTTTTTGTGTCTTCATTTTTGTCAAAGACTGAAAAAAGGTCCTCACAGCCGGTTAACCCTGCCATTGAGATGCAGGACATCAGTAAAACAAACCACATCCATCTCAGTTGGTTTAGTGTTTTCATTCAATCCCCACAATTTTTTGTCCTTCCAAAAAATACTCCATGCCATTACCTCTATAAATCCATTGAGTATGTAATGTCAGTCTGTCATTTTTCAACGTTCCAGTACCAACATAAATAAAACTAGGTTCATATTGACTAAACTCAAGTGTATCTCCGTCAATCCGCGCATATCCACATCCCAGTGTTGAGTCACAGTAAGCAGGAGTTCCACTTAACTCAGCACTCTGTTCAATCGATTTATTTAACGTACTATAAAATCTTGGACTCACATTTGCCCCCTCAAGTCCGTTGAATAAAACTGAATCTGGCTTATCGCTGTTGAAAGTCACCATCACGAGAAATGACGTTTTAAGAGTATCACTTTTCAGAACCTCGCCGGGTTCACAAAAATTACTTACATAGCAAAGACTCTGACTAACCTGAATTCCCTTCATATAATAAAATTCTGAATACTCACCGGAAGCCTTCTCTTTTTCCTGAGAAGATTCAGCCTGAAATGCGATAGATTCTCCGCGATCAAAGGGGCCGTTAGACCATGCCTCTATCTGAAGGGTGAACAAAAACGATAGGAATAGAATATGATGAAGCATTGCAAATAGGTTTACTTTCTCTCTAACTCAAAGGTACTGTTTTATATATCGAAATGATACATTTCTCTTGTTTTTTAAGGAGTTGAATGAGGTAACCAAAATCGGCTTTTCTGACTTTTGAGTTCACTTAAAATTTATGAATCGCCCCTCTTTTAACCCGCTGCCTTTAATAATTCAATGGAGAAAATCTATTTTTAGTAAATCTCCATAAATTATTTTCTATATCATGATATATACATAAATATCAATATTCTAAATTTTTAATTACATGAAATTCATCTTTCATGTTTCTTCAATTCGCGGCAGGCGGATTCATGGTGTCCATATGGATTCACCACGAAGGCACAAGGACACAAAGATTCACGAAGAATCCAAAAAATATCCATTTAAAGTGGCTGACTCATTAATCTATTGTTGGAAATAGAAAAAAACCCGACAACATGTTCAGTGCTGCCGGGTCAGACGTTTAAAAAAGGATGTGGACAAAAAGGGAGTATAACAGCTATCAGATATCCCAGCTGTTTCCGCTTTTGAAAAGGTCCGTTACTTTATCAAATTTTCGGTTCTTCCTTACGCTCGCAATCGTTTCGTGAACGCTGCTGTCGAAGCTCTTCGCTTCAACATTTCTGATAATTCCAGAAGCAACCGGAAATTCGGGAATTTGCATTCGTGCCAGAGCAATGTGCATCGCGGTATCCTGTTCGCCGGCATTATGAACCAGTGTGTTTCCGTTCACATTTTCAGGGTCGCTGATTTCTGACCTCTTCAGCTTCATCCCTTCTACCTGAAGGCCATATGTTTTGTCGCTTCCAAACAGGATCGGTTTGCCATCTTCCAGCACAACCTGGTTATCATCTTTGGTATCTTTCCCGGTAATCATTTCATGAATGCCGTCGGTAAAGATGACGCAGTTTTGAAGCACTTCAATCACCGAAACGCCTTTGTGCCTGTAGGCCTCCATCATCACTTCTTCCAGGAGTGCGTGATTATTATCCGGTACGCGGGCAAAGAATGTGGCTCCCGAACTGATGGCTACTTCTCCAATATTAAATGTATTTTCGTAGCTGCCTTCCGGTGCCGTTTTTGTTTTCGTGCCCATCGGGGTTGTTGGGGACGACTGTCCTTTGGTCATGCCGTAAATCTTATTATTGAAGATCACAATATTCAGATCGATATTGCGACGGCAGGCGTGGATAAAGTGATTTCCCCCAATCGCCATACAATCACCGTCGCCGGTGAACGTCCAGACATTCAGTTCAGGGTTAGCCAGTTTAAGCCCGGTAGATACCGCTATTGCCCGCCCGTGAATGGAATGAATGCCGTAGGTATCCAGATAGTAGGTAATCCTCGAGGAACAACCGATACCTGAAATACTTACGAAATTCTCTTTTTCGCCTCCCATCCTGGCAAATGCTTTCTGCATATTGGCCAGTATCACATAATCACCGCAGCCGGGACACCAGCGCACATTCTGATCGCTTGCAAAATCCTTACGGCTCAGTTTGGTTTCGCCTTCTTTACCAACGGTTTCAATACTCATGAGTTTCGGGATAATGTGTTAATAATTGCCGCTTTGATCTCGGATGTGAAAAAAGGCTGACCCTGGATCTTTTTGTAGGATCTGTAATTAAATCCCGGATGTTTAGTTTTCAGATAGTTAATGAACTGTCCGTTATTCAGTTCACAAACCAGGATTTCATCAAAAGCTTCAAAAATATCTGCCGTGTTCTTTGGAAGCGGGTTGATGTAGTTGAAATGGGTAAATCCAATATCCTCCTCTCCTTCATCCAGAAGTTCCGTAACGGCTGTATTGATTGCCCCGAAGGTGCTCCCCCAGCCCACAACGAGCAGTTTCCCATTTTGAGCACCCACTACTTTTTGATCCGGCAATCGCCTGCAAATTCGCTCAATTTTCTCCTCACGAATCTTCGTCATCTTTTCGTGATTCTCGGGCTCATACGTCAGGTTTCCGGTATTTTCTTTCTTCTCGAGTCCGCCAATACGATGTTCAAACCCTTTATCGCCCGGACTCATCCAGTAACGGTTCAGAAACTCTTCCGTTCTCATGTAGGGCTCCCACTCCTCAGCAGGGCCTTCGAAACGCGGAATGTTGATCTCTTCCAGCTCATCCATTTCAGGAATTCGCCAAGGACTTGTACCGCTCGCGAGGTTCGAATCGGAAAGTAAAATGACGGGAGTTACGTGCTCCATCGCAAGCTGGGCAGCCTTATATGCGTAATCAAAACAGTCGTTAGGCGAACTTGCCGCCACAACAACCGCTGGTGCATCACCATGTCTGCCATAAAGAGCCTGATTGAGGTCACTCTGCTCGGTTTTGGTCGGTAATCCGGTTGATGGTCCTGCGCGCTGCACATTCACCAACACCATTGGGAGTTCGGATATCACAGCAAGGCCCATTGCCTCCGATTTAAGTGAAGCACCCGGGCCCGATGTGGTCGTGATCGAAAGATTTCCGGCAAATGAGGCTCCAATGGCCGCGCATACGGCCGCAATTTCATCTTCAGCCTGAAACACGATGGTACCCATATCTTTCCGGGCTGCCAGCTCGTGCAGAATTTCGGATGCCGGCGTAATCGGGTAGGAACAGATCGACAGGGTTCTGCCGCTTTTTTCTGATGCGGCCAGAAATCCCCAGGCTATGGCTTTGTTGCCGTCAATATTCCGGTACGTTCCTTTTTTGAGCTTTGCTGGCGGGATGATGACGGGTACATCCTGAAGCTGAACGCTTTCGGCAAAACTGAAGCCTGCTTCCAGGGCAAGCTTGTTTGCTTCAAGCAGTTTGGGTTTTTTGCCAAACTTTTTCTCCAGAAAGCGCACCGTATCTTCTGTATGCCGGCTGAACAAATAGAGTACCACTCCCAGTGCAAACATATTTTTACTGCGAGCGACTGCCTGCCTGTCGAGGCCAAGGTCTTTTAAGGCTTCTGCGGTAAGTGAGGCAGCCGGAGCCCGGATTACATGAAATTCGCTCAGTGATTCGTCAGTAAGCGGGTTTTCTTCAAATTCCGCTTTCTTTAGATTTCTGGACGTAAAGTTATCCGCGTCTGCGATAATCGTACCTCCTTCTTTCAAAAAGTGGAGATTCGCCGCAAGAGCAGCCGGATTCATCACAACCAGCACATCAACCTTATCACCGGGTGTGTAGATCTCAGTGCCGCCTATCTGAACCTGAAAACTCGAAACACCGCCAATGGTACCCTGCGGCGCCCGAATTTCGGCCGGGTAGTCCGGAATTGTGGTTAAGTCGTTGCCTGCGAGTCCTGAAGCCTGTGAAAACAGGTCTCCGGTCAACTGCATGCCGTCTCCGGAATCTCCGGAGAACCGTATCACCATTTTTTTTCTTTCCGAAACTACCGAAGGCTCACTCATGTCGTCATGGTTTAGGTGAAGGGGTCAATAAATAAAGTTCGATCTACAATCAGCCGTGGAGAAATTCTTTTCGGTCCATCAGTACATCTTCATCCTCTTCATGATCGGGATCGGGGATAATACAATCAGGAACCGGGCAAAATGAGATGCACTGCTCTTCATCGTGGAATCCCACACACTCGGTGCATTTATCTGTAACAATAAAGTAAAAGTCATCAGAAATGGGGTCCTGCATTTCATCGGCATCCACAGTAGATCCGTTGAGCAGCGTTACTTCGCCTGAAAGTTCTGTTCCTTCTGCCATCGACCAGTTTGCACCGGGCTCATAAATTGCCTGGTTTGGGCATTCCGGTTCACAGGCTCCGCAGTTAATACAGGTATCGGTGATTAAAACAGCCATAATGTGTTGATTATTTTAAATGATCGTTGATTTTGAGAGATCATTATCCTTAAATAGATAAATAGACAATAAACTCTTTATTAAAAGTAATACATTGCGCCGCATCTTCCAATGATTGAAAGACGAAGCGCAAAATTTAGAATCGATATAGATTACGCGCCTCTGTATGTATCAATATCAAATCCCTGAAGAACCTTGATATAGTTGGCCCGTTCAAACGCCGATGGATCAGCTACAGCCGCTGAGCTCATCGCTCCTTTCATCTCTTCAAGAGAGGCGTACTCTTTCTCTTCCATCCATTCAATCATTTCGGCCTGGATACGTTTCAATGCGCCAGGGCCTTCATACAGAAGTACTGAAGCCATTTGTGTAATATCTGCACCTGCAAGCACCATTTTAATTACGTCGTGTGCGGTATGAATACCGGTCGTTGCGGCAAGACTGCACGTTAAATGCGGACGCAGCATCGCAATCCACCGGAGTGGCAAACGTTTTTCAAACGTACTGCTTAGCTCCAGGCTGGCCTCTACTTCCAGATTTTCGAGATCGAAATCGGGCTGATAAAATCGATTAAACAGAACAAGCCCGTCTGCTCCCGCCTCCTGTAATCGAACAGCCATATTACCAAAGGAGCTGAACTGTGCTCCTACTTTTACAGAAACCGGTAGACTAACATTCTCTTTCACCGCTTTCAGGTCGTCGATATACATTTGTTCTACTTCAACAGATGTGAGAGATGGATCTGCTGCGATGTAGTAAATATTCAATTCAATAGCGTCGGCCCCTGCCTCTTCCATGCGCTTGGCATACGACATCCACCCGCCCTTGGTTGTACCATTAATACTCGCTATGATTGGAATATCCACTGCGTTTTTAAGAGCAGCAATCTGATCGAGGTAATCTTCGGCGTGAAGATTGTGATATTCATCCGGTTCAGGAAAATAACTGAGTGCTTCAGCATAGCTTTCCTGGGATGTGGTAAGATAGTGATCAAGCGCCTGATTCTCTTTTGTTATCTGCTCTTCAAAAAGAGAATACATCACGATTGCGCTGGCACCGGCATCTTCCAGCTGTTTTACTTTACTAACGTCATTAGAAAGAGGAGATGCTGATGGTACAAGGGGATTCTTTAACGTTAATCCTAAATAGGTGGTCTCTAAATTCATGGGTTTCCGATCGTTTTATGTTCGTAAATATGTTATTAAGAGTCCGGCGACACACATTCCCGCCGGAACTCTTACCGTATAGCTCCAATAACTATTCGTTTTCTTCTTTTTCGGGTTCATATACAGCTTCCATCTGTTCGTAGAGATGCCACTGCTCGTGTACCTCTTTCTGCGCCTGCTCCATTAATGCTTTCGCAATTTTTGGCTTCGACTTGGCAAGCATCAGGTAGCGCATTTCATTATATGCATAATCTTTGAGCGCTATTTTTGGCGCCTTGGAATCGAGCATAAACGGATTCTTTCCTTCGTCCATTTTAGATGGATCAAAGCGGAAAAGCGGCCAGTAGCCTGAGTCAACCGCCAGTTTTTGCTGGGTAAGTCCGTTCTTCATGTTATACCCGTGTGCAATACAGTGGCTGTAGGCAATGATTAACGACGGGCCGGGATAGCGTTCAGCTTCAATAATGGCCTTCATCGTTTGCATATCATTTGCTCCCATCGCGATTCTCGCAACGTAGGCTTTACCACCATTTACAGACATTAAACCGAGATCTTTTTTACCGACCTGTTTTCCGGCTGCCGCAAATTTAGCAACTGCGCCAAGCGGTGTTGCTTTCGAACACTGTCCACCGGTATTTGAGTAGACTTCTGTATCCATCACCAGGATATTAACATCCCTTCCGCTTGCCAGAACGTGATCGAGACCTCCGTAACCAATATCGTAGGCCCACCCATCACCGCCAAAGATCCAGACGCTCTTGCGAACAAGGTAGTCGGCGAGGCTGTGAAGCATTTTTGCATTGGGAGCGGAAGATCCTTCAAGCGCTTGTTTTAGTTTGGCAACGCGTCCCCGCTGTTCAAAGATACCGGGCTCCGTCTGCTGATCGGCATTTAGAATCGATTCAGCTAATCCCTCTTCAATATTGCCGTTCATCGACTTAAGCAATTCTATTGCCTGTTCTCTCTGCTTATCAATTGTCAACCTGAAACCAAGGCCAAATTCAGCGTTATCCTCGAAAAGGGAGTTTGACCATGCCGGTCCGAGTCCGTGTTCGTTGGTTGTGTAAGGTGTAGATGGCAGATTACCTCCATAGATGGATGAACACCCGGTTGCATTGGCAATCACCATTCTGTCTCCATAAAGCTGAGTAACAAGCTTGATATAGGGCGTTTCACCACATCCTGCGCATGCACCTGAAAACTCAAACAGAGGCTGCAGGAACTGAGCACCTTTCACCGTCTCTGTCTTAAGGTCTTCGCGCGTGTATTCCGGAAGCCCGAGGAAGAAGTTCCAGTTTTCGGACTCCTGCTCCAGAAGCGGATCTATTGGTGCCATATTCAGTGCTTTTCTTCCGACCTGCTTACGATCTTTAGCGGGACAAACCTCAACGCAGAGTTCACACCCCGTACAGTCTTCGGGTGAAACCTGGATACTGATTTTTGTATTATCAGGCCACTCTCTTCCTCTTGCATCCATATATTTAAACGTTTCAGGAGCGGCTTCGAGCAGTTCGCCATCAAACGCTTTCAGCCGAATCACTGCGTGCGGACATACCATTGCGCACTTACCACACTGAATACAGACATCAGGCTCCAGTACGGGTATTTCCTGAGCAATATTTCGTTTTTCCCACTGTGTGGTAGCGGTCGGGAAGGTTCCGTCGGGGGCGAAGGCACTTGAAGGGAGTTTATCACCGTTACCGGCAATAATTTCTGCAATTACCTTCTGTACAAACTCAGGAGCCTCTTCTGGCACGGTTCGCCGCATCTCTACCTCGGAAGTTACGCTTTGCGGTACTTCTACTTCAAAGAGATTTTCAATTGAGTTATCGACCGCTGCATAGTTACTTTGAAGAATTTTCTCTCCTTTATTACCGTATGCTTTTTTAATAGCGGCTTTAATCAGCGATATCGCCTCCTCTTTAGGCAGGATATTGGAAATGGCGAAAAAGCAGGTCTGCATTACCGTATTAATACGGGTTCCCATACCGTTCTCTTTTGCCACTTTATAAGCGTCGATGCTATAAAATTTAAGTTTCTTATCAATAATCTGCTGCTGAACCTTTTTCGGCACATAGTCCCAGACCTTATCGGCTGAGTATGGCGCGTTCAGTAAAAACGTGGCTCCCTCTTTTGCATTCTTCAGCATATCGAGCCTGTTGAGAAACTGAAACTGGTGACAGGCAACAAATTCAGCTTTGTCGATCAAATAGGCCGAGCGGATGGGTTTCGGACCAAACCGGAGGTGAGACACCGTAGTTGCACCGGATTTTTTCGAGTCGTACACAAAGTAACCCTGTGCATAGTTGTCGGTGTTGTCCCCAATAATTTTAATCGAGTTTTTGTTGGCACTTACAGTACCATCAGCTCCAAGTCCGTAAAACAGTCCTTCAAAGACATCATCAGTCGATTCCCAGGCTTCTTCTGCCACATCGAGGCTTGTATGGGTGATGTCATCATTAATACCAATCGTGAAGTGGTTTTTTGGTTTCTCAGCTTTCAGCTCATCAAAAATCCGTTTAACCATTGGTGGAGTAAACTCTTTTGAGGAGAGGCCATACCGTCCGTTTATAACTTTTAATTCGCTGTCAAACGATTTCCAGTTTTCAACCCGGTTTTCGTGCACGGCGGCCAGTACATCATTGTAAAGTGGTTCGCCTGCACTTCCGGGCTCTTTTGTCCGGTCAAGAACCGCAATACCGTTTACGGTGGATGGCAGTGAGTTTAACAGATGTTCCATACTGAACGGACGGAAGAGACGAACTTTCACAAGGCCTACTTTTTCTCCGCCGGCATTCAGTTTTTCAACGGTTTCATGAGCCGTTTCAGCCCCGGATCCCATCAGCATGATAACCCGTTCGGCATCCTCAGGTCCGTAGTACTGAAACAGATCATAATGTCTTCCGGTTAGCTCACCAAACTTATCCATTGTTTTCTGCACAATGGCTGGAGTTGCATTGTAGAATTTATTGACTGACTCCCTGGCCTGGAAGAAAACATCCGGATTCTGTGCAGTCCCTCTGATTACCGGTTTATCGGGTGTTAATGCTCTTTTTCTGTGTTCGATTACCCAGTCGTCATTAATCATCTCGCGAATAACTTCGTCGGGAATCTCTTCAATTTTCTGCACTTCATGAGACGTTCGGAAGCCATCAAAAAAGTGTAAAAACGGCAGCCTGGACTCCAGAGTTGCGGCGTGGGAAATCAGCGCCATATCCATCGCCTCCTGCACGCTGTTTGAGCTCAGCATACCCATCCCTGTCATTCGTACGGCCATAGCGTCGCTATGATCGCCAAAGATTGAAAGTGCATGCGTTGCAACAGAGCGCGCAGCCACATGTACAACAGCAGGTGTGAGTTCGCCGGCAATCTTAAAGAGGTTGGGCATCATAAGCAATAGCCCCTGTGATGCGGTAAAAGTGGATGCCATGGCACCGGTTTGAAGCGCTCCGTGAAATGACCCTGCAGCTCCTCCCTCACTCTGCAGTTCAACAACTTCTGGAACGGTACCCCAAATATTCTTTTTTCCTGCCATCGACCATTCATCCGACCACTCACCCATAGGAGATGCCGGCGTAATGGGATAGATGGCAATGACTTCACTTACTTTGTGCGCAACATATGCTGCGGCTTGATTGGCATCAATGGTTACCTTTTTTTTCGACATACTTCGTATCCTCCGGATATTGTTAAAATCGTATCTGTTACGTGTCCACTTTTCGGAACAGGGTTTCTTTTTCCCCGTTTCCTATTTCGTTGGCCAGTGCTTCCAGTGTTTTTGTTTGAAACAGTTCTTTTACCTGTTCTCGTAAATGTTTAAAATCGTCGTGAATGGGACATGGATCGGCATCGTTGCATTCTCGCAGGCCAATTCCACATTCATCAAATACCTCAACCCCATCAATGGCTTCCACGATATCAATAAGAGTAATCGTTGTGGCATCACGGCTGAGCCGAAATCCACCATGGGGCCCTTTCATTGAGCATAAAAGCTTTTCTCGCACCAGTTGCTGCAAAATCTTACTCAAAAAATGTTTAGGAATGTCACGCTCTTCAGCGATCTCCTTTAGCTCAATATTACATCCTTCTTTACAGTGAGATGCGATATAAAACATGGCTTGTAAACCGTAATGGCACGATGCTGAAAACATAGTTTAATCCCGGTATTTGACTGTTGAGAGTATTTTGTAATCAATCATTGAAGATAATTAGATAAAATACTCTAATTTTAAAGTAGTAAATTATTTCGTGATCTGGCAATACCCGTTATAATTTATCAGGAGTCTAAATAACGGGCTGTCCGATCATTAAACATCTCTAAAGATTTTTATTAAGGCTAATAATCCCTTCACCATTTTCAGCATCCTGTACGAGCTCATCTAACGTTTTCTTTTTAAAGAGCTCATGCACCTTATCTCTCACAACCTTAAAATCGTGATGTATGGGACATGGATGATCGTCACTGCACTTTTTAAATCCGATTCCGCACTGAGTAAAAACTTCAAGTCCATCGATAGCTTTTATGATATGCAGCAAAGTAATTTTATTCGGTTTTTTGCTGAGTTTAAAACCACCGTTAGGTCCCTTCATCGATTCAAGAAGGCCGGCTTTTACCAGCTGCTGTAAAATTTTACTTAAAAAGTGACGGGGAATTTCCTGGTTTTCTGCAATTTCAATAAGCCCTACATTTTTATCTTTGGTTGAATGCATGGCGATGTACAGCATACCCTGTAATCCGTATTGGCAAGAAGTTGAGAACATAATTGATAGTAAGGTTAATCAGTTTACAGTAAATCTGATATTTAGAGGCAATAGTTTTAAATATTTAGGATAAAAATCTATGAAAATATTTTGATCGATCATAGTATTTATCCAAACATTCCTGTATTTACTCTTCTGCCTGGTTTCCTGTGAAAAGTCAGAGCTCTGACTGGAACTCGTTCGTCAATATTTCTCGAACTTTTTCAGCCAGTTCTGAACAGTGGTGCACTTTATCAACACTGGTACAGAACACGATCTGTTCGCTCTCATCCTCAAGTATCTCGTTACACTTACAGTTGAGTGAGGAAAAATCGACTTCTTTCAACTCATCGCTGTATTTTCGGCTAAAGTCGATCCATTCTTCAATCGTATTCATCTCACCAATACTTACACCTTCTCTTTCGGCATATAGTATGGAAAGAGCCTGTATATAATTGGTTAATGCCTTCCTTGAAAACAGGCATGCCGAGTAACTTACTACGTCTTCTGCAGGACGATAGAGCTCATTTTGAGCTCTTTGTAGTTCATCATCTGCTTTCTGGTATAGTTCTGATGGTTTTTT
Source organism: uncultured Rhodohalobacter sp. (assembly GCA_964544445.1). Lineage (GTDB taxonomy): Bacteria > Bacteroidota > Rhodothermia > Balneolales > Balneolaceae > Rhodohalobacter. The sequence goes on along the minus strand of CAZJBI010000013.1, from coordinate 22,389 downwards.
GTTCATAACAGTAAAGTTTAGAGTGAATCCTCCATGTTAAACCCCGAACATCTGGATAGAATGTTTTGCAAACTCAAGAACCGGTTCAAAATAGATGCCAAGCACGAGCGTGGGAATCAAAAGAAGCATAAGAACAACAACCGATGCACTGCCGAATTGTACCTTATGATCTTCTCCTTCCGGTTTAAAGAAAAACATATTTCGCACTACACGAATGTAGTAGAACAATGAAATGATTGTTGCAACACCCGCAACGGCAACCAACCAAATCCATCCTCCGCTTACCGCTGCACCAAAGATGTATAGCTTCGCAATAAACCCACCCGTGGGCGGTAATCCGGTTAATGAGACTAGAAAAATCGTTAATCCAACGCTTTGTAAGGGTGCTCGGAATCCAAGTCCTTTATATCCTTCAATCGATTCTGTTTCAAATTGATTTGAAAAAAGCATGGCCACATAAAAGGCGCCAAGGTTCATAAACAGGTAGATAAAGAGGTAGATCAAAATGGATGAAATACCCTGTTCAGCCAGTATGACAAGGCCCATCAATAGGTACCCGGCATGGGCAATGCTGGAATAGGCGAGCATTCGTTTAATGTTGTCCTGCCGCAATGCTGTAAGATTACCAACAATCATGGCAAGAGCGGCCATCCCGCCAAGCAGAATATCCCAGTGAATCCCCTCAACAGCCGACCAGATTCCGGAATCAGACATCCCCGATGAATCCACAAAAACAACGGTGAAAAACCGAACAAGCAGACCAAAGGCGGCAATTTTTGAGCCGACTGCTAAAATAGCCGTAATCGTAATCGGTGCTCCCTCATAAATATCGGGTGCCCAGAAATGGAACGGGACTACTGCGATTTTGAACCCCATTCCAACCAAAATCATCACAACAGATATGTTTAGAATCAGGTCTTGCCCTACACCTTCCGATAGAGCCGCATTAATTGCGTAAATATCCGTTGAGGCCGTGACACCCACGAGTAGGGAAAGTCCGTAGAGCATGATGCCTGATGAAACAGCCCCATAAATAATGTATTTCATAGAAGCCTCTGCAGACTTTCTTTTCTTTTTGGTAAATCCGGCCAATACATACGAACTGATGCTGGTTACTTCGAATGCGAGGTACATCAGCAACAAATTTGTCGAGCTGACCATGAAAAACATCCCAATCATCATCCCGGTTATGAGCATGTAGTACTCCCCCATCCGCTCTTTGTACTCGTCAAACTCCCGGTTCTGCATCGAAAAAAGAACCACAAACAGTCCCGCGAGTATCAACAATATTTTGAAGAATCGTGAAAACGGGTCTGCCGCAATCATATCATAGAAAACAGATTCGGATACCCCTGTTTGAAGGATGGTAAATAGCCCTGCAAGCAGGAGTCCGACAAATGTAATCCAGGCACCCACCTGACTTTTCGGTTTTGCAGCCATATCAGCCACAATGAGCACGCAGAGAGTAACTACCAAGATAATTTCAGGTATAAAAAAACCGATGCTGTGTAGTGTATGTTCAATCATAAAGCACTCCCTTTAAAAACATAAATGCCTTTTTTATATCCCGAAGTCACGTTACTGTCCTCCGTTTACTACAAATTCCACGAGGTGGCTCAATGAACTGTTCATTAGCTCAATGGCCGGTGCAGGGTAAATTCCCAGCAAAATAATGAGTACAATGAGAGGCAGAAAAGCCAGGTACTCGCGTGGTGTAAGATCTGTCAGGTTTTTAACCTTCTCTGATTTTTCTCCTAGAAATACGCGCTGAATCGTCCACAGTATATATGCCGCAGTGATAATGATGCCTGTAACGGCGATCATTGTGATCCATCTGTAGGATTCGAAAGCGCCGAGGAATGAAAACAGCTCACTTACAAAACCGTTTAATCCCGGAAGACCCAGAGCTGCAAACATGCCAATCATGGCGATACCCGTATATTTCGGCATCTGATTTGCAACACCCCCAAAGTCGTTGAGTCCACGCGTATGTGCCCGGTCGTACAGTACGCCCACTGCGAGGAAAAGTACTGCGGTGATAATCCCGTGATTAAACATCTGCAGAACGCCGCCAACCATTCCCTGGGTATTTAAAGCCGCGATTCCCAGTACAACAATCCCCATGTGACTTACTGAGGAATAAGCGATCAGCTTTTTAAAGTCCGTTTGAGCCATGGCACAAAATGCGCCGTAGATAATACTGATGGCTCCCAGCGCCGCCATAAAGTACATAAAATACATCGTGGCATCCGGGAAAATGGGGAAGTTAATCCGAAGAAGTCCATAGGTCCCCAGTTTCAGAAGCACACCGGCAAGAATCACACTAATGGGCGTTGGCGCCTCCACGTGAGCGTCGGGCAACCAGGTATGAAACGGGAAAAGCGGAATTTTAATGGCAAAGTTGATAAAAAGCGCCATCCATGCCACGTATCGCCAGGTAGTATCCACACCCGACAGCAACCCTCCTTCAACGTAATTTGAAGGATTCATCATGTGTAAAATGTTAAATGTATGAACCGACTGACCTGTGGCTGGATCTGTGTAGGCAACACTGAAATAAAGAGCAAGCATCGTTAGCAGCATCAGAATACCACCAACAAATGTATAGAGGAAAAACTTAATGGCTGCATACTCTCGCCTTGGCCCGCCCCATAGACCAATCAGAAAATACATAGGAAGAAGCATCGCTTCCCAGAAAATGAAAAACAGGAAAAAATCGAGCGCTACAAACACACCCATCATTCCCGTAACCAGAAGCAGGTACAGTGCGAAGTACCCTTTTACCATCTTATTAATATTCCAAGAGGAAATAACGCCGATAAAGCCAATGAGTGAAGTCAGGATAACCATTAATACACTGAGTCCGTCAAGACCCAGAAAATAGCTGATCTCAATTCGTCCCACCCAGGGAACCGATTCAACGGTTATCCAGCTGAATTTTTCGATGAACTGAAAACTCTCCGCATCGTTGATTCCTAGTTTTGCGCGATCAAAAATGAAAAAGATAATCCCCGCAAGAATTACTTGAATACCCGTAACAGTTGCGGCAGTCCACCGAATAGCATTCCGGTTCTTATCGGGCAGCAGCAGGATAACTGCCATCCCAACGATGGGTATAAACACAAGCCAGGTTAGAATGCCGAGGCCAAAAATTTGAAATTCCATAATTTAGCTTTCCTCTTTTATTATCATTTTTGAATCGGTTATAGAAACAGGATAAACAGGACCAGGAAACTGAACACGATGTACACCAGGTACGTCTGTAACCTGCCTGTTTGTACGTGACTTAAAAGCCCGCCGGCACGGTCTGCCGTTGATGCAGTTGCATTTACAAGTCCATCTACGATATTATTGTCAATCCAGCCGCTTACGGTGGAAATTCCCCTCGCTACTACGGCTGTACCATTTACGAAGGCATCAATGATGTATGTATCCACCCACTGTGAAATTTTTGTAAGCAGAAAGAGTCCCTTCACAAAAACACGGTCATAAATTTCATCAAAGTACCAGAGACCCGATGCTCCACGATACAGCACACCCGCCCGTTTTGCGAGGTTATCTGCACTGATTTTTTTCCACTGATAAACCGCAAATGCCAGCAGAATACCCGCCGCGGCTATCAGGATGGAGAGCGTCATTGCCGTGCCGTGAACATCATGAAGAACATCATGAAAGAGTGCGTTACTCGCTGGCTGTAAAAGTTCGGGTACAATACTCAAAGGCCGTTCAATGGCAGCGAAAAACCAGCCGTCTGCAGCCCCGAACGGGTTAAAACTGTAAAAGACAAAGAGCGAGACGGTGGCAAGTACAATAAGCGGAACCGTCATCACGAATGGTGATTCCTTGATTCCCTCAATTCGTTTGGAATCAGACGGCTTACCGTGAAATGTTAACAGCAGTAGACGGAACATGTAGAAGGCTGTTAATCCGGCAACGGCAAACGCGATCACGGGCAGCAGCCAGTGTCCGTTAATAGAGCTGAATGCCAGTGATCCGGCTAAAATCTCGTCCTTGCTCAGGAATCCTGACGTAAATGGAATGCCTGAAATGGCCAGCGTAAACATTAAAAATGTTGCATAGGTAATGGGCATTTTCGACTTAAGCCCGCCCATGTTACGAATATCCTGTGCGTCTGTAGAATGATCGTCCAGATCGTGAAGTGATTTGTGCATGGCAAAAATGACGCTGCCGGCACCGAGAAAAAGCCCTGCTTTAAAAGCCGCGTGGGTCACAAGGTGCATAAATCCGGCCGTGTATGCTCCAACTCCCAGCGCCATAATCATGTAGCCAAGCTGGCTGATGGTTGAGTAGGCCAGAACTTTTTTGATATCAAACTGTGTAACGGCAATGGTCGCGGCAATCAGGGCGGTAATCGCGCCGATATAGGCGATCACCAAAAGAGCGTCTGCCGTGAGCATCGGAAAAACCCGTGCTACCAGATAGACACCCGCAGCAACCATTGTGGCGGCATGAATAAGTGCACTCACAGGTGTTGGGCCTTCCATAGCGTCGGGCAGCCATACGTGCAGTGGAAACTGGGCTGATTTACCAACCGCACCGCAGAAGATCAGCAGACCGGCAGCAGTGAGCCACCCTTCACTTCCAAATGGCACTGCTCCGCTTTCGATCGCCCCAAAAATACCTTCAAATGAAAATGTGGCAAAACTGACAAAGAGAATCATGATGCCAAGAAACATGCCGAAATCACCAATCCTGTTCACAATAAATGCTTTATTGGCTGCATTCGAGGCTGATTTTTTCTCGTACCAGTGCCCGATCAGCAGATAGGAACTAATCCCTACCAGCTCCCAAAACACATACATTAAAAGCAGGCTGTTGGTGAGAACGATACCCAGCATGGAGAACGAAAAGAGGCCCAGCGTTGCGAAATATCTGGAATATCGCACATCCCCTTTCATATAGCCCATCGAGAAGAAGTGAACCAGCGTACTGATGAGAGTCACAACTACAAGCATCACGGCAGCCAGGTTGTCGATCATGATGCCGACTTCTATCTCCAGGGAACCAATCGTTACCCAGGTCAATGAATTTGTTACGGATTCATGAGGAATGGTTGTGAGTTTTGTAATTAGCAGATAGAGTGAAAGGATCAGCGAAACCGCAATTGTAGCAGACGCAAACCAGTCGCCCTGTCGGGGCAGTCGCTTACCAAAAAATATCAGAACAAGAAACCCAATGAGCGGGAGCAGTAAAATGGCTAAGGGAATTTGTGTATACATGTCTGGTGCTCTGTTTTATAAAAGTTGATTCTCTGATTGGCTCATTATGCCTCTTCCATTATCCTTTGAGTGTAAAAATGTCGTTGAGGTGTATGGTTCTAAACCTATTGTACATGTTAAGTACAATTGCAAGAGCCACAGCAGCTTCGGCGGCCGCAATAATTACAACAAAAAGCCCGATCATATGTCCTTCAAGCGACAACTCGGTGAATCTGCTGAATGCAATAAAGTTGATGTTTGCCGAGTTCAGAATTAGTTCCACTCCCATCAGAACCATAATCACATTCTTCTTTGAGAGTACAGCCATCAGCCCCAGCGAAAATAGCAGGGCCCCTACAATTAAAAAATGGTTTAAACCGGGCTCAGCAAGCCACTGTGCAGTTGCAAATTCCATGTCAGTTCCCTCCTGTTTGTTTTTCTGTTAATCGCGTCGACATCAAAATCGCCCCGATAATAGCGATCAAAAGCAGTACGCCAACCGAAATAAACGGCAGGATGTAGTCCCCCATCAAAAGCATTCCCAGGTCACGAACGGTGTCTTCGGCCTGTGCCTGTTCGCTGATCACCCAGTCGGTCTGTAAAAAGACAAGGATCAAAAAGACTGCTGCCGCAATTGAAAGCGCAGATGCCGGTACAATGTTAACCGTCACGGATTTAAAGTCGAGCGTTGTACCCTGGGAAGTCAGCATCACACCAAACAGAAACAGGATGAGAATACCGCCCACATACACCAGCAGCTGAGTAGCCGCCATAAAATCGGCATACAAGAGCACGTATAGCGCTGCGACTCCAATAAGCGCGAACATGAGTGCGAACGCGGAATGAACAATATTTTTTGAAAAGACCATCACCGCGGCCGCTCCAAGGGTCACGATTGAGAACAGGTAAAAAAGCAGAGTTGTAAATTCCATTATTTATGACTCCTTCTTGTCGCTGTTATTCTTATTTGTTGAGTCAGAATTTTTATCATCCTCTTCAGCAGGTTTCTCATCTTTTTCTTTCTCGTTCTTCTTCGCTTCAGCCTCTTTTCTTTTTTTCTCCTCTTCTTTTTTCCGTTTGGCTTCTTCGCGCTGACGCTTTTTCTCCTCGGCTTCTTTTTCAGCCTTATCTTTTACTTCCGCGACCATTTCCGGCGAGAGATTGCTGAAATGATAGACCAGGTTGGTTCGGTCAAATTCAGAATATTCATACTCCTGAACCATTTTGATACAGTCTGTTGGGCAGGGATGCACGCAAAGATCGCAATACATGCATTTGGCCATGTCAATGTCAAAGCGGGTAAGCCAGAATCGTTTTGGATTTCCGGTTGAAGTTTTTCCCAGATCCACATCATCGGTAGACATTACGGTCTCGATATCAATACAGTTAACCGGACAGGCTCTGGCGCACAAATTACAGCCAATACAGTCGTCAATATCCACGTAAAGTTTAGCACGGGCGTTGGCAGGAAGTACGTCGCGTTCATCAGGATACTGAAGCGTAACGGATGGCTGAAACAGGTGCCTCATGGTTACGCCCATACCCGTGAATATGGATTTGAATGTATGCCAGCCTTCTTTTACAGTATGTAGCATTGGTTTAAACTCCTGTTAATTAAAAATCACTTCCCAGACGGCAACAAGTACCAGGTTCACAAACGAGAGCGGGATCAGTACGCTCCAGCAGATCTGCATAAGCTGGTCCACACGGTAGCGCGGCAGCGTCCAGCGAATCCACATCATTACAAAAACCAGCAGCAGGCCTTTCAGCAGGAACCAGAAATATCCCCAGCCGGGTCCAGACATAAATTCTCCGAACGGACTATTCCATCCACCGAAAAAGAGAGTTGCACCCACCAGCGAGAGCAGCAGCATATCTGCATATTCAGCCAGCATAAACATGGCCCAGCGAATGCCCGAATATTCGGTTTGATAACCGGCCACGAGCTCCGACTCCGATTCAGGGAGGTCAAAAGGTACTCGGTGAGACTCAGCGAGAATGGATATAAAGAAAATGCCAAAAGCGACCAGCAGAAATGGGTTCTGAAAGATGAACCAGTTTGGAAGAAATCCAAGAATATCATTACCCGTCTGCATTTCTGTAACCGTCATCAGGTTCAGCGAACCCGTAACCACAATCACCGTTAAAATGGTAGCGATGGTCGGAACTTCGTAACTCACCATCTGTGCGGCACTTCTCATCCCTCCCAGGAGCGACCACTTATTATTCGAAGCCCAACCCGCCATGATGATACTCAGCGTTAAAATAGATGTTACGGCTACCAGGTAGAAAACCCCGATATTGATCGAGCTTCCTATGTATGAACTGCTGAACGGTATAACGGCAAATGCTGCGTAGGAAGCAGCAAACATCATAAACGGAGCAAATTTGAATAGGAACCGGCTGGCGTCCGTTGGTATAATATCTTCTTTCTGAAGGAGCTTCAGCAGATCGGCTATCGATTGTGCCCAGCCGTGAAATCCGCCTACACGCATGGGACCCAGGCGGTCCTGGATAAATCCAGCAATTTTACGCTCTCCCCAGATGGCCACCAGGGCGTAAACCAGAATGATGGTAAGAGGAATCGCTGCGTGCATCAAAATGGCAATGGCAGATGTGCTCCCTGCATTTAATATCGTCATTGATTCCTCCAGTTTACGGTTCTGTTTTGTTTGATACGGTTCTGATTTGAAGCGCTCATCGGTCAACCTCCCCTAAAACGATGTCGATACTCCCGACTATGGCGACCAGATCGGCAATTAAGGCTCCTTTTGAAATGGACGGGAGCATACTCAGGTGTACAAAACTGGGGGCGCGGGCTTTTACCCTGTAGGGGCTGCCCGACTTATCGCTTATGATGTAGTAGCCGAGTTCACCCCGGGGTGTTTCTGAGCGGAAATAGAGCTCCCCCTCCTTCGGACGAACCCGTTTTTCTATGCTTTTTGTTACATCAATTTTTTCCGGGAGACCTTCCAGGGCCTGTTCTATAATGCGAAGGCTCTGCTCCATCTCCCTCACCCGAACGATGTATCTGTCCCAGCAGTCACCTTTAATGCCCATTTCACCTGAACCGGTTGGAATATCAAATTCAAACCTGTCATAAATTGAATATGGATCATTTTTACGAAGATCCCACTTCACGCCGGAACCCCGCAGTACCGGACCCGATGCCGAAAAGTTCAAGGCAACTTTTGGCGGCAACACACCGATACTGGCTGTTCTGCGAATAAAAATTCTGTTGTAGGAGAGCAGGTCATTCAGCTCTTTGATTTTAGGCCGGAAGGTCTTCACAAATTCGGCGACATCCTTTTCAAAATCATCAGGAATCTCCCTCATCAGGCCGCCAACGGCCATATAGTTGTAGAGCAGCCGGGCGCCGCTCATTTTTTCAAAAATATCCAGGATCTTTTCCCTCTCTGTAAAGAGATAGAGAAATGGTGTAAATGCTCCCAGATCCAGCCCAAAAGCCCCGATTCCAAGCAGGTGGCTCGCGATGCGCTGCAGCTCGGCGGCGATCACCCGAATATACTCCACATATTCGGGCACTTCGGTACCCAGCATCTTTTCAACGGCCAGCACATATCCGTGCTCCTGGTTCATCGCCGAAACATAATCCATGCGGTCGGTGTAGGGAATCACTTTGGCGTAATCGCCAACGTCTTCAGCATACTTTTCAAAGCATCGGTGCAGGTAGCCAATGTTGGGCTTTACATGCTTGATGACCTCACCATCGAGGGTAAGTTCGAGGCGCAGCACACCGTGTGTTGACGGATGCTGGGGCCCCATGTTAATTACCATTTCCCGTTTGTCTGTCTGTCCGGTATCTTGCAAAGTCGCTTTCATTCTCTACTCCTCGTATCCCGTTGGAATCCCCTGGTAAAACTCCTGCTGCACATAGTCTTTTCTAAGCGGGTGGCCCTCCCAGTCGTCGGGGCATAATATTCGTGTGTGATTGGGGTGATCTGTAAACTGCACGCCGACCATGTCGTAGGCTTCTCTCTCGTGCCAGTCGGCTGTTTTCCAGATACTTTCGACCGATGGAATAACCGGATCAGCTTCGGGAACACGTACTTTTAGTGATACTTTATGATTTTTCTCTGTAGAGTGAAGATGGTAGGCAACACCCAGTTCTTCCTCCTTTTTATAGTGAACCCCGCTCAGGCACATCAGCACGTCGAAACGCAGATCTTCATCATCCCGCAAATACTTTGCTATCTCTTTGATCTGCCCTGCAGGAAGCAGAATCCAAGGATCACCAATGTCTCCCTGGTTCAGTTCAGGATTCGCTTCAGGAAAGGCTTCTTCAATTTGATCTCTGATCTCTTCAGGTGTTTTCATCACGCACTCTCCCTGTCTTTATTCTCTTCCGGTTGCTTTTTCTCGATAATGGATTCCCCGGTTACTTTCTCCTGCAGTTTCATAAAGCCTTCCAACAGGGCCTCCGGCCTTGGCGGACATCCGGGTACATAGACGTCAACCGGAATCACTTTATCCACTCCCTTGAGCACGTGGTATCCGTGCTCCCAGTAAGGTCCACCGCAGTTTGAGCACGATCCCATACTAATCACATATCGAGGTTCGGACATCTGCTCATAGAGCCTCTTAATTCTCGAAGCCATTTTCAGTGTTACCGTACCTGCAACAATCATGACGTCGGCTTGTCGCGGCGATGACCGGGGTATAATTCCAAAACGGTCAAAATCGTACCGCGAAGCGGCCGTGGCCATCATCTCAATGGCGCAGCAGGCGAGTCCAAACTGTTCATACCAGAGCGAATTTTTTCTGGCCCAGTTCAAAGCACTTTCAAGGCCAACAATAATGATATTACTGTCGTGATATTTTTTATCGAGCATTCCCATAAGTCTCTATCCCATCTCCGATTTTTACTATTCCTTTGCCTGCACGGCAAGGGGCGTTTCGCGTTCACCGATATCCTCAGATACCACACCAACTCCCTCTATATATTCAGGTACTTTTGGCACGGGGATATCCCATTTCAGATGTCCTTTTCCAAGTTCATAAACGAATCCGATAAAAATCAGGAATACGAATACAAACATGGCGGCAAGTGCAAACACGCCAACTTCTTTAAACACAACGGCCCATGGAAACAGAAGGAGAATCTCCACCTCAAAAATGAGGAACATCAACCCGATAATGTAAAATCGATTGTTGAACTGAATACGGGCATTTCCAAATGGAACCTCCCCGCATTCATAGGTCATCAATTTTGCGGCGTTGGGACGGTCAGGACGTATCAGACTGGACACAAAAAGAGCAATTCCAACAAATATTGCCCCTGTAGCTATAAAGAGTAAAACGTAACTAAAATCTACTAGCATAACGTCTGTTTATTAATTCGTTTCCTACAATTTATGATAATTATACCTTTTTGTCTATAATTATTTCGATCAAATTCCGCTTTTTTTAACTCCCAATTTATTACTGTTATTTACATTGATATTTATGAACTTACAAATCTCTGCTTTCTCCGACAGCAGCGTCTCAAATCAATGGTGAAGTTAGACGCACTCATCATTAAAACACCACATCTATTTCGTGTATAGTGTAAAAAGACAGGTTTTGATAAATCTGTTTGTTGATGTATTCTTCCTGTGATGAACTACAGAAACCGTTACAATTAATGATCATGTTAGCATATGCCAGTTCGATTAGTCATTATTACCTGTACGATGCTTATCACGGCCGTTTCATGCACTCAAAAAACTTCCCCTTCCCTGTCTCTTGACTCTGAACAATACAGTGAATGGTCAACCTTTTTGGGTGATAAAGCATCCACACAATATTCATCCCTTCAGCAAATCAACAGATCGAATGTGAATCAGCTTGAAGTCGCCTGGACGTTTTCAACCGGAGACCTGATCGACGGGGTTCGAACGGAAATTCAGGCAAATCCCATCATCATCGGGGATACACTCTACTCAACATCACCCCTCAAAAAACTATTTGCACTTAAAGCCGATTCGGGCGAGTTACTGTGGATGTTTGATCCGTTTGAAGGTCAGCAACCGGCAGCCCGGGGCGTGAATCGAGGTGTCGCTTACTGGTCGGATAATGATAATGACGAAAAGAGAATTTTATACGTAGCCGGTGCCCGTCTCTTTAGTATCGATGCCAAAACCGGCGAACCCGATCCTATATTTGGCGAAAACGGTTCTCTTGACTTTGGTACAGGTCTGAGCCGGGATGCTCAACAGGGGGTACGGGCCACTGCTACATCTCCAGGAGTCATTTTTGAAGACAAGCTGATTATCGGCTCCCGCGTCTATAACAGGGCACCCGGACATATTCGCGCTTTCAATGTCCGCACCGGGGAGATTGAGTGGATTTTTCACACGATCCCGCTTCCGGGTCAGTTTGGGTACGATACCTGGCCCGACGGCGCCTGGACACAAATGGGCAATGCAAACAGCTGGGCCGGCATGAGCCTGGATGAAGAGCGGAAAATGGTCTTTGCTCCGGTCGCATCGCCCGGCCACGATTTTTATGGAGGCGACCGGCACGGGAAGAACCTTTTCGGTAGCTCACTTCTTGCATTAGATGCCGAAACCGGAGAAAGGGTCTGGCACTACCAGTTTATCCGTCACGATATCTGGGATTACGATCCGCCAGCCACTCCCAATTTGATTACCGTACAGCATGAGGGTCAATTTGTGGATGCCGTGGCACAGGTTACAAAATTTGGGTATGTCTACGTCTTTGACAGAGAAACAGGAGAGCCGCTCTTCCCCATAGAAGAGTTTGCCGTGCCGCAATCCGATCTTAAAGGAGAAGAAACCTGGCCAGTACAGCGGCTTCCCGTGAAGCCTGAACCCTATGCCCGGACCTCTTTCACGGAAGCTGACATCACCACGATTTCGGAGGCGTCTCATTATACCGTATTGAGACGATTCCTGGAATTACGCACCGGTAACATGTTTGATCCGCCCAGTACGCAGGGAACCCTGATTTTTCCCGGGTTTGACGGCGGTGCCGAGTGGGGTGGTTCAGCTTTTGACCCGGAAACCGGTATTCTCTATGTGAACTCCAACGAAATGCCCTGGATACTGGAAATGGTGGAGCTTGAGTCGGATGATAGCACTGGTCCGTTATCTGTTGGTTTGAGCGTTTACTCAATGAACTGTTCGGCATGCCACGGAGCTGACCGCGCAGGCCAGGGACACAGCAACATGCCGTCCCTGATTGATATAGATAAGCGGCTTACAGATAATGAAATTGAAACCACCATCAAAGAAGGAAAAGGCGTCATGCCACCCTTCACGCATCTTAGCGATGAGGAAGTTGATCGAGTGATTGCATATCTCAAAGACCCTGAAACCGTATCAGATGATGAAATTGAATCGGTTATTGAGCTGGAGAACCAAATCCCATATACGTTTACCGGCTACAACCGCTTTTTTGATCCCGAAGGATACCCCGCCATTAAACCACCCTGGGGAACCCTGAACGCCATTGACCTCAATACCGGAGAGTACGTCTGGAAAACCACCCTGGGCGAGTTTGAGGAGTTGACTGAGCGAGGCATCCCTCCCACCGGCACCGAGAACTACGGCGGACCTGTTGTTACGGCCGGAGACATTCTCTTTATCGCGGCCACCCAGGACGAAAAGTTTCGCGCCTTTGATAAAAAAACGGGCGAAATATTATGGGAAACCGATCTTCCTGCCGGAGGTTACGCAACTCCGGCCACCTACATTGTTCATGGGAAACAGTACGTGGTAATTGCCGCGGGCGGCGGTAAAATGGGTACAAAATCGGGAGATACATACGTGGCGTTTGCGTTGCCGGAGTAGGAAGTGATATTAAGTGCTTTAATGTAAAACCTGTCAGGTTTTAGGAATTTGAAAAATCACTGAACTGTAAACAGATGAAACCTGACAGGTTTGACAATTCATCAGGTGTATTTCATCCAGTGAAGACTCATCCGATGATTAGATCCGTGCAAGGTCTCTTACTCCAATACAATCCACTCTTGCAAATTCATCGGATTAATGTCGCCGAGTACTCAGAATGAAGATCAGTAGTTGAATAAAACTTACAGAAGAACGTTATTTCTACATAAAGCAAATTAAATTCAAGGCAAATGAGCAAACACTCTACAAAAAAACTGATTGATGAAATAGAATTGCTACCTGTTGAAGAGCGTATCAAAGTTGTTGACTCTGTGTTACAAACATTAAATCCCACAGACCAGAAAATGGAAAAATTGTGGATTGACGCAGCTGAAAAAAGATTAAAGGAATTACAATCAGGAGAAGTAACTGGTATTCCGGAAGAGCAGGTTTTTGAAAAGGTTAAAGAACGTTTTTCAACATGAGCTATAGTTTTCATCCGGAAGCTGAACACGAGTTTTTCAAATCGATTGATTACTACGAAGATCAACACCGTGAATTGGGACTGGAATTTGCAGCCGAAATTTATAAAACCATCCAGAAAATCAAAGACCATCCTCACTCGTGGACAACATTATCAAAAAATATTCAAAGGGCATTGGTTCAGCGATTTCCATACGGAGTTTTGTCCATTATGACAGAGTAAACAATCATCTTTTTATTGTTGCCGTAATGAACCTGAAAAGAGAGCCTGATTACTGGCAAGATCGTATTTAGCGATTTGATCTGAGAGTGACTCTTATACAACAAACTCATCGGATGAGTATCGCCAAAAACCGGACAAATTATTCTATTGTATTTCATCCATTGAATACTCATCCGATGACTGACTGGATATTTATTCCATTCCACTAAAACACCTGCTAAATATTCCACCAGTAGGTTAGCTTCAGTAGAATAGCCCGGTTTTTAACATTGAAATTATTGGGGAGGTAGTTATCGGTGTAGACAATGAATAGATCAGACGCTGGCTGGAATCGCCACTGCAGCCGGGTATTAATATTAACATTGTCCCGCTGTTCATTGTACTGCGTAAAGCTCGTCAGATAAAGATTTTTAGTGAAAGTGACGTCGAATCGGGTTCCAATCAGCCAGAAATCATTTACTCCCCACGGTTCTGGCAAATCCAGGTAGTTATAATTTACCGAAAGCGACAAATTTACATAGGGTTGAAACCGATATCCCAGTTGCGACATGACCAGCAAACGACTGCCATCGGCGTAAAAGCCCCCATACTGTGTCCCTAAGCTGTATGTTAGCAAACGTTGAGCACGGGAATTATACTCTATGCCTCCGCTAAACCATCTGTGTTCACTTCCTATATCAAGAAATTCATTCGAAATTCCTGTTGGATCGAATGGGCGAAAAAGTTCAACAAACGTATTGGTTGCATATCCTTCAACATTACTTCCGTCCCGAAAATTAAACCGGTACGACAAACGGTTTTCGTAATCAGTGACGTCTAATGTTTCGCTAAAATAGACTGTATTTTGAAACCCCGGCCCATGACTCAAAACTGAGCCATCGCTATCGGGAAAAAAGAGGTATAGCATATCGGGATTTGTACGAATATAGCCACGGCGGGGTACGAAGCCTACATCTGCGGTATAATCTTCCCCGACGTACTCCTGTTCCCACTCAAACTCAAAATTGCCGTCATTATAATTCAAACTTCCCACGTGGCTCAATGAACGGTTATTGTCATTCGGCGAAAATGATTTCAAAAGAGTAATCTTGCTTTGCCAGAGATCATCATCGGTAGCTAAATTTGCTTCAAACCCTACATTACGATCAAACGCAGAAGCTGCCGGATTCTCCAAATCACCCGTATTTTCTCGATTCACGAGCAAAAATCCAATATTAGACCGTGCAGATACTCGTCTTTTTAGGGCAAGAACCGTATAGTTTTGAGAGGGCGTAGAACTATTTTCTACACTTCCTGTTTGCATGTTCATCACGCCCAGGCGCCAGTTTTTATTAATCTGACCGCTAAGCCGACCCCCCGCTTGTATCGGGGCATCCAGCCCTATTCGCCGGGAGAAAAATGGCCTTACGTTTCGGTTACCAAAACTTGCAAAAAGATCTTCATTCTCAAGAAAGAACTGCCTTCGTTCGGGAAAAAATATTTCAAAACGGTCCAGATCAATAATCTGCTCATCCACCTCTACCTGCGAAAAATCCGGGTTTACGGTAAGATCAAGATTTAAAGATGAACCCAGTCCAATTTTTGCATTTACCCCGGCATCCCTGGTGTATGAACGAGAGTCATCAATCTGAAAATCGTGATTCACACCGCCAAGCAGATGTGGAATAATGGAGATGTTTGAGCCTGCTGACGGGGGTGGTTCATCCCAAATTAAATATCCTGTAAACGCCAGCGATACAGACGGAAATTGACGAGGTACCGGTGCCCATCCCGATTTTTCGAAGGTTGACAGATCGTATCGGCTAAAGTTGATTCCCCACTGCAGATTTTCACGATCATATCGAATAGATTTGAACGGAATCGCTGCTTCAAATGTCCATCGATCATCGTACTGAACAACGGCTGACTCCCACTTGTTGTCCCAGTTCAGGTTCATACTTCCGCCATCAGACATCATCCCATCCCACTCAGCGCCCGCCGCATTTGCCCCAAACGAGAATCCATTGGTTTGATCATCGTACGTATCCATGGCCAAAAGAAAATTATCATTTCGACCAAAATTAAAATCTCTGCGAAGCGACTCCACTACATATTCTCCCTGAAAGTCTGCGGAAAGATAGTTCACTACAAAAAGATAGATGTTATCACTATCGTAGGTTAATCTAACTTCTGTTTTTAGATTGGCGTAGGTGGTGTCCATCGGCGTGATCATAAAAAAATCGGTGGCATTTTGAGCATTTTGCCAACCCGGCTCCTCCATACGACCATCTATGACGACAGGAAAATCGGTTTTTTGAATGTGATAGCGATATGATTCATTCACTTTTTGGCCGAGTAGACTTCCCGCACTCACATAAATTGTGATAAATATCAGAAACAGAACTTTCTGTAGATGGCCTTGATAGAATTTCATTTCGAACAAACACTAAAGATTACAACAAGATGGCAGACATCACACTACAGAATTAGTCTGCAGATGTTTTCCTTGTAATGTAGTTCTATCCAAAAAGAGATAAAAAAGTATTTTTATTTAAAAATGTAAATCGGCTCCGGGATTCTTGTATCGCTTAAAACTGCAGGCTGTTCAAAAATTGTACACGCTTTAAAAAAGAATAGATCATTCAGATCGCTACCCGATAAACATGTAGCTAATGAAAACATAGGCTACGTACCCAAACAGAAGTAAACCACCTTCTCCCCTTGTGAGCTTTCTTCCCGTCATCATAAAAACGAACAGCAGGATAGCTGTACCCAACAAAATCCATTGATCAAACTCGATAATTCTTGGGTTTACTGATATGGGATTAAAAAGAATGGATATTCCAAGAATTCCCAGCAGATTAAATATATTACTCCCGAGAATATTCCCCACGGCCACGTCGGTGTTTCCCCTGATGACGGCCAGAAGAGAGATTGTAAGCTCCGGCAAAGAGGTTCCCACCGCCACCACGGTTAAACCAATAACAGCTTCAGAAATCTCAAGAATTTCGGAGATACCCAGAGCACCATTCAGTAAAAACCTTGCACCAACAATAAGAAGAGCCAGACCTGAAATAGTAAGCAGAACAGACATGAATACAGAAGGATGGTCTCCTTGTGAGGGTTCAATTGCGACATATTCTTGCTCTTGTTGGGTAAAACTGCCGGACTCAGTTCTGTACGCGATAAAGAGGTACACAGCGAGCAGCGAAAGCAGAATCATTGCGTCTGCAATTCCAAGTGTTCCATCAATGGAAAGGATCATTAGCAAAATGGTTGCCACCAAAACAGCAGTCGCATCTCTTCGAAGAGAAAGTTCGGTTACGATAAGTGGCAGCACCGTTGCACAAAGCCCCAGTATGAGAAGTGTATTGCCAATATTACTGCCAATAACGTTGCCAATTGCTATATCAGACGCTCCTTGCAAAGCCGCTCCGACAGAAACCATGAGTTCGGGAAAAGAGGTGCCAAAGCCCACAATCACCAGGCCTGTGAAAAGTTCAGAAACTCCAGCTTTTTTCGCAATGGATACAGATCCTTTGATCAGCAATTCCCCACCGCCATATAGAAGTAAAATTCCTGCGATCAGTAATGCTATGTAAGTGATCATAAATGAGCCAGGCCGAACTTCCGGCCACTAAAATTTAATAATTAACGTGAGTTCAGTAAAAATGAATATAGAAGCATTGGAAAAATTCCTTAATTTCGAATCCGGCAACTAACGAAAAGTTTTGGGGTGGTGAAACCAAAATTGGATTAGGATTAACGCATGAAATCATCCGGTCTACCTCCCCCAACCCCTCCTTTCAAAGGAGGGGAGAATAATGCACAAGATCCTAATGTCGAATTCACTTTAAATTAGGAGTCAGAGACTATTTAACTACCAGGTTTACAATTCGGCCGGGAACAAAGATCTCTTTTACAATCGTGGTTCCATCGAGATAGCGTTGGATATTCTTTTGCTGTTTGGCAAGTCCAAGCACAAACTCTTTATCCCCTTTTTTATCTGCCGGAAACTCAATATTGGCCCGCACTTTCCCATTCACCTGAACAGCCATCTCAATCGTGTCACTCTTCAGGTACTCCTCGTTCAGTTCCGGCCACTCTTCATGCGCAATGCTCTCTTCGTGACCCAGCCTGCTCCATATCTCTTCGGCAACGTGTGGTGCAAATGGAGATAAGAGTTTTACATATGGCTCGGCAATCGATCCTGGTACCGTTTTCCAGTCATTGGCTTCATTTACAAAAATCATCAGAGCGGAAATGGCGGTATTAAACCTCATTCCCTCGATATCTTCTGTTACTTTCTTAATGGCTTCGTGCAGTACCTTCAGCTGATCTTTATTAGGCTCAGTATCGGATACATTGAGCACATCTTCGTCACCATCCCCAAAAAAGAGCCTCCAAACGCGATTCAGGAATCGGTTCACACCCTCAACCCCTTTGGTGCTCCACGGTTTCACCTGCTCCAGCGGCCCCATAAACATCTCATACAGGCGCAGAGAGTCGGCACCATAGCTTTTCACCACGTCATCAGGGTTAATGACGTTTCCGCGCGACTTCGACATTTTATGCGCTTTGGCATTCACCGTAATTTCGGTTCCTTTCAGAACAAACCGATCTCCTTTCTTTTCTACATCGTGTTCGGAAACAGGTACTTTCGTGACCTCACCATCTTCCGTTGCTTCATCAGCACTTATCGTTTTGCCATCTTTTTGATAGGATATATACTCCATTTCACCCAGAATCATCCCCTGGTGTACCAGGCGCTGAAACGGCTCTTTGGTACTCACAATTCCGCAGTCGAACAGTACTTTGTGCCAGAAACGAGCATACAGTAAGTGAAGAACAGAGTGCTCGGCTCCTCCTACGTACAAGTCAACAGGCATCCAGTAATTTTCCTCTCCCTGATCTACAGGTCCGCCGTCAAAGTTCGGGCTGATATAGCGCAGGTAGTACCAGCACGAACCTGCCCACTGGGGCATCGTATTGGTTTCGCGAATCGCCTTCTTACCTGTTTCAGGGTCGGTTGTTTCTACCCAGTTCTCTGCCCTTGCTAATGGTGGTTCACCCGATTTTGTAGGCTGAAAATCATCCACTTCCGGCAGCGTTACGGGCAGCTCGCTTTCAGGAACCGCCTTCGGTTCTCCGTCTACATGAAGTATGGGAAAAGGCTCACCCCAATACCGCTGACGGGAAAAGAGCCAGTCACGAAGCTTGTAGTTTACACTCTTCTTCCCCACACCATTTTCCTCCAGCCACTCAATAATTTTAGTTTTGGCTTCGGGTATCTGGAGTTCATTCAAAAACTCACTGTTTATGGCGGGACCTTCTCCGGTGTACGCCTTTCCATTAAACTCTTCAGGCGGCTCAACGGTTCTGAGAATCGGCAGGTCAAACTTTTCAGCAAACTCCCAGTCCCGTTCATCCTGACCGGGAACGGCCATAATAGCTCCTGTTCCGTAGTGGGCAAGCACATAATCAGCGACCCAGATAGGGATCTCTTTTCCGTTTACAGGATTAATGGCAAATGCGCCCGTATCCACTCCGGTTTTTTCCTTGGAAAGCTCCTGCCGTTCGAGATCGGATTTCTGAGCAGCTTTCTCTTTATACGCTTCAACTTCAGCTTTCTGAGCATCGGTGGTAATTTTGTCTACCAGGTGATGCTCCGGGGCCAGCACCATATAGGTGGCACCAAAAATCGTGTCGGGCCGGGTGGTAAATACTCTGATAGACGCATCGTATTCGTGAACCTGGAAATCAATCTCTGCACCAATGGATTTGCCAATCCAGTTTCGCTGCATCTCTTTTGTGGACTCGGGCCAGTCGAGGTCGTCCAGGTCCTGAAGAAGCCTCTCAGCATATTCGGTGATTTTTAACACCCACTGGCGCATCGGCTTGCGCACGACCGGGTAACCGCCCACCTCACTTTTCCCGTCGATCACTTCTTCATTTGCAAGCACGGTTCCAAGCTCAGGACACCAGTTTACCGGCTGCTCATCTTCGTATGCCAGGCCTCGTTCAAAAAGTTTGAGGAAAATCCATTGAGTCCATTTGTAATAGTCGGGATCCGTGGTATTCACTTCCCGGTCCCAGTCATACGAAAAACCAAGGCTTTGAAGCTGCTCTCTGAAACGGTTGATATTCTTTTCGGTCGTATCACGCGGATGAGTTCCGGTTTTCACCGCATACTGTTCGGCAGGCAGGCCAAATGCATCCCAGCCAATCGGATGAAGAACGTTGAATCCTTTCATTCGCTTGTATCGCGCAAGAATATCTGTGGCAGTATACCCTTCCGGATGGCCAACATGGAGTCCCGATCCGCTTGGATAGGGAAACATATCTAAAATATAGTACTTCGGCTTGGAGTGATCTTCACCCGTTTTGAATGTTCTGTTTTCAAGCCAGTATTTTTGCCACTTTGTTTCAATCGACGCCGGATCGTAAGAACTCATGTATCTTTCTTTCTTCTAAAGTTGATTAATCGAATAGCTAAAAAAGATACGGAAATTTAAAACAGATATCATTTACGGTATTGGGTAGTTACAAATTCACAAAAGCGCAAAAATTTTAAAAATCCTGTTGAGTTTGATGGCCACGAAATCACAAAAGCACGAAACCGATAAAACTGGATATTGTTCTGCAATAAATTCAACAGATCAAAGATCGCAGACCACACATCGTGAATCATACATCATTGCTCTTCCCACCGCAGTACCGGATATCCATCTTCGGTGGTTCGCCAGATGTTTACCCAGTCAAAAGAAGGCATGTTCTGCTCGGCGGCCGGTCCCGTCATTTGGGCGGTGGTTAGGCCGGTGGCGCCTTCGGGGTTGCCATTGAATACTGCATCATTTAAACCGGATCGCTCCATATCCCAGTACAGACTGCCTATTGTCCCCAAGTTTTCGATGATGGCTGCTTTTGTAGAATCAGAGTTTCCTGAAATATCAACTGAGACGACAAAATAGCTGTTTTCAATCACTCCCTTATCCTCGTTAGATATCACGAACCCGGCAATCTTACTGTCTTCGCGATAATCATCTATTTCCAGTTCCAGATCTCTTCTTAAATACACGTTACGAATCTCTCCACTATTATTTCGTACAAATCCTGCAATATTATATCTGCTGAAAGTTGAACCCACGGAAAATGACAATTCAATGCTACCATCTATATTACTATGTGCAAATCCTGTAGCCATAAGTGAGCCGTCGATTTCCATATCTGTATAGGAGTTGATAATTTCACCGTAATTAGTATTCACAAAACCAAAGGATGAAATACCATCGGCACTGCCTTTGGTGGAAGAATTACGTATTTGTCCCGTATTCGCCCAGACAAAACCAGCTGCATAACCACTGAATACTGTCCCTTCGAAATGAGAGTTTTCTACGGTACCTGTATTCACACCAATGAATCCTCCCAAATCCTGACTGATATATGCAATTACAGGTCCCTTATAGTGACAATCACGCACTATGCCACCATCATTATAGTGAATAAAGCCCCCATTGCCACTCAGATTTGATGTGCTAATATCGTGCAATAATTTTTTTTGTTGATGACTCTCTGGATTTTCCGACTTAAAGTTTTTTTCTCTGCTTTGACTTCTTGTAGCACGATTATCAATGGTCAGCTGTTCTATTAAACCATTCTTTAGATAACCAAAAGGACCTCCACCATGACAACAAATTTTGACTTGACTAACGAATAGCGAAGAAATCGTATGCCCGTTTCCATTATATGAACCTGTGAAAGGATTCTCACGGGTTCCAATACGCTGAAATCCCGATCCGTTACTCAGCTCGGCGGATGCAGAGGCGTCAATGTCTGCAACCTGGATGTAGTGCTTGTCGAGATTCTCTTCCAGGCCGATGGCCACCAGGTCGTCGAGGGTATGCACCTGGTAGGGATTGGACTGTGATCCGTCTCCCCCTAACGTGAGCGGTGCCCGTTTAAACACCGCGGTAATTACTTTGTCGCTGTTCATCGTCAGATCCGCCGGGTTCGACTCCGTGGTCAGATCCCCCTCCCACCGATCGAACAGATAGTTCTCGGCCGGGATGGCCTCCAGCTCCAGGTTTGCCCCTTCATCAAAGCCACCGGGAAGCGGGTTTGTGGTTCCGGCACCTTGCGGGATGATCTCGATTGTAAGGGTATAGTCGGGCAGACTGTCTGTAGAACAGCTGGTTGTTGAAATGACTATGGAGATTAGTATCGCTGATAAAAATTGGATTTGTTTGGTCATACGTCGTTATGTCTCTTATTTACAATGAATGAGCGTACATTTTTTGCTTGAAATTACACATCGCAGATCCCGCATCGTGAATCGTACATCACCACTCCTCCCACCGCAGCACCGGGTAGCCATCCTCCGTGGTTCTCCAGATATTCACCCAGTCGAACTCCGGCATGTTCTGCTCGGCGGCCGGGCCCCTCATTTGGGCGGTAGAAAGGCCGGTTGCTTCTTCAGGGCTTCCTTCGCCCACGCCTTCATTTTTACCGGTGGAATCGGTATCCCAGTAGGAATCAACTAACAGTCCCTCATTAGAACCAACGAACCCCGCTATGGTGCCTTCATCGGGAGTATCAAATGTCACTGCGCTAAAGGAATTTGTGACGCTGCCGC
>CAZJBI010000012.1:0-94480 GCA_964544445.1 uncultured Rhodohalobacter sp. | reverse complement strand
TGATTAAATCAAATCGGCATCGAAATTAATCAACTTATCGCATAATACCATATGGAAACTTCTAACCCGGAACTGAGAGCCGCAGCTGTTGAATTTGCAAAAGCGGGTGGTGACTCAACTTTGGAATATTTTAAAAAATCGTACGATTTGGAATTCAAAAGTGATGATTCCCCTGTTACAAACGCTGATCGGCATGCAGAAAGAATAATCCGGGATTTGATCCACAAACATTTTCCTGATCATGGAATCATTGGTGAGGAGTATGGCTCCGAAAATGAAGAAAGCGATATCGTTTGGGTGCTTGATCCGATCGACGGCACACAATCGTTTATTCATGGAGTCCCATTTTATACCACACTCATAGGCATATTAGTAAAAAATCAGCCAGAGGTTGGCGTCATTTATGCACCGGCACTTGGCGAACTGGCCTCTGCAGCTGTAGGCTATGGAGCCGCTCTCAACGGAAACCCTATGAGTGTACGTGCCTGTAGTGAAATAAAAAAAGCTACGTTTCTTTCAACAGATGTTACCACTTATAAAGAGCATGGATATGAAAGAGCGTTAAATCAGCTACTCGACAATTGCAGAGTCCACAGAACCTGGGGAGATGCCTACGGACACATGATGGTTGCAGCTGGCCGGGCTGACGTGATGATTGACCCTATCTTAAATATTTGGGACGCAGCTGCACTTTTACCCATTGTAAAAGAAGCCGGGGGATCATTTTCAGATTTGTCTGGTTATGAAACCATAGAAACCGGAAATGCACTTTCCACCTCTCATGAACTAAAAGATTCGATTCTTCACTATTTTAAATCTTAAGATTAGAATGAAAAGAACATACTTATTTCTATTTCCGCTTATACTCTTTGCTTACTTGGCCCCGGTAAACAGCTACGCCCAGGAGTGGGATTATGAACAGTTTCCAAGGACAGATATTGAACTCACTCATCTGGATGCCGAATTGAAAATTGAAGCAGATGGGTCGGTTCAAGGCGACATCTTATACACCGCAACGCTGAAAAACAGTTTTTCAGACTCAATCTTTTTTGATGAGGCTGGACTGGATATCGAAGCAATAACTATAGATGGCTTGGAAGTTGATTTTGTTGTGCAAGATTTAAAACTCGTGATCATTCCGGATGAGATATATCCGAGAGGTGCCGAAATTGAATTGGGAATTCGTTATTCAGGTAAACCATCTTTCGGCGTGCACAGATCTGCTTCGGGTACAGTCTGGACGTCATTCCTTCCACGCTCAACCAGACACTGGTTGCCCGTTATTGATAGCCCCAGAACACAATTTCTTTCAAATTTCATCATAACACACCCTGCAGGCACCGTTATCGCGGCAAATGGAAGAAAGGGAGCTTCTCAAGTTGTTGATACCGAATATGAGCAAACTTCATTTATCACGAATTCTCCTGTATCCGCATCAGCTCTTAGTTGGGCTCTCTTTACGAATGTGAACACAGTATCCACGGCAGAGTCGGAAGAAATTCGGAATAGCTACAGGTCTTTTTCCAGAAGATCAGATCCTCAAATAGCAGTTTATTCAGAAGCGGAAGAAAATCTTGATGATATCCTTCTGGTAGCGGCTCAAAAAGTTCAACAGATTTCAGATGAGACAGATACTAATTTTCTGAATGATGATCTGCACATCATGATACTGGAAAATGATTTTATGGAAACAAAGAATTTTGGGAACGGTATGCTGTTTGTTTACAGGAACAAGGGGGACCTAAGAGATCAGGTGGAACGCGGTATTGTTTCTCTGTTTGCAGAATCACTTGTAAAAGCTGCATCTTGGTCTGACGCCGATGCCGCACGATTGACGGAGGCTTTTTTTATTAACCGGTTCAGTTCAGATGGATATTTTGATCATGAGGCCTCACTTCAGCCATATAGTGTTTATTCATCAAAAAATCTTAAAAGATGGCAGTTATTTTTAGAGAGTGATAATTCAAACCTATTACGGGAAGGGCTGGAGGTTCTCTTGCAGGATTTGCCTGAACAGAGGCCCATTGTTTCTGGATGGCAGCAATTTTCTCGCCAACTACATGAGATTACAGGAATATCCTGGCATGATGGTTTAGAACTACCCGAACTTGAGCCCGAAACCCAGGATACGATTTATACTTATTCAGCTGCGATTGATTGGGAAGAGGGAAGCACCAGCGCAGAAGTAAGGTTTGAGGCCGCTGACAACCCCATTAATGAGCTCGTAACGGTTGTCGCTGAGGTAATAGGGCTTCGTGAATCACGAGAAATTGAGTTAACATTTTCAGGAACTTCAGATGGCGTTGTACTAAATGTCCCTTCTGCGCTTGATAACATAAAACTAACTGTTCAAAACCGAGATGATGTACTCTTACGAGCCGAAAAGCCATTTCTTTTCTGGATGTTCCAACTTCGCAACGATGAAAGTGAAGAAAAAAGGGCAGAGGCAGCTTTAGGAATATCATCGTACAGCGATGACCCAGATATCGAATTATTATTAAACGATATGCTGCGTGGTGAGGAGTCTGATATTGTTATAGCAAATATTTTAACGGCTATGTCCGTCATTACTAACGGGGCCGCTGGCACAGACGAACGCTTTTTGCAATATGCAGGATCGCAACAACCTCAAACCGTTCGTTTGGCAGCCGTGGAAGCATTAGGAAACTACAGCGGCAATGAACGGATTATTAGCCGTTTGCAGAGTATTATACGCCAGGAAAGTGCTGATACGCTCCAGATTACAGCGCTTCGCTCATTGAATAGTATTGTTGATGCACAACAGATGGTTGATATATCAAATTCATTTATTGAAGGTGATATAGTTCCCAAACATATCCCAATTTTACTTGAAATGGTGTCAGATAATGGTTCTGAGGAGCAGGCCGTTGAGCTTGCAGATAAAGCCCTTAGAATGGAAATCCCATACGGTGTAATCCAGGAGATTGTGCGTTTCTTGGTTGTTACAGATGAATCTGCATCAAACTGGCAAAGCAGACTCTCCATGCTTATGAACAGCCCTCATCCGGGAGTTCGGTTAGAAGCCGCAGAAGCAGTCGAAAAACTGTCTCCAACTGGGCGCATTGAATTTATAGAGACTGTACTTCCAAATGAATTTGACGAGCGTGTCCGCCGAAAATTACGTCAGATTTAGCAGACACGTTCTCAAATTTTACTGCTTAATCCATTTTAAGAGATCTTTAAATCCGGCTGTTGAGCCATAACTGAGGATACCTACCTTATAAATTTTAGCACTTAACCACATTGTTCCGGCAAAGGCAACAATCATTAACAAAATCGATAATCCAATTTGCCAAAATGGGACTTCTGTTATGGCTATTCGCGTAGTCATGAGGATGGGAGAAAAGAATGGCACCATTGAGCTGATTACAGAGAGCATACTATCTGGGCTTCTCCATGCATGAAGCATGATAAAATAGGCTACGAATATGGGTGCAGCTACAGGGAGCATAAGCTGCTGTGTATCCGTGTCGGAATCAGATGCTGAGCCAATGGCCGCAAACAGGGAGCTGTAAAGTGCATATCCTAAAATCAAAAAGATGATAAAATAAACAAAAAGCGAGGTTTCGAGAGCCGGGAAATCGAGGAAAGCAGGGAGTTCATTTTGCGCTTGCGTCATTTCTGAACCCATATTACCGGCGGCGGGCTCCATAAAAGATGCAGCAAGAGGAGCGGCAAGTGTTGAAAGTCCAAAAAATGCAATCATCCATATCCCAAATTGGGTAACAGCCAAAAGCCCCACTCCGGCCATTTTTCCCGTAAGCAGTTCAATTGGACGTACTGATGAAGCTATTACTTCAATGATACGGTTCGTTTTTTCTTCAATTACGCCCCTTGTCACATATCCTCCATAGCTAAATATGGCTCCAAAGATGATGATTCCCATAATCATTCCAACAGCTGATAAAAACAGGGTATCATCTTCTTCCTCTTCACCTTCTGCTGTTAAACGCCGGGAATCTAGTCCTATGGAAGAGTCATAAATCTGTTGAATCTCATCAGATACGTTTGCTCGTTTAAGCCTCTCTTCACGTACCGCTTCACGGATGTCGGATCGAACAGACGTTAAAAGCTGAATACCACCACTGCCACTGTAAATAAGCTCCAGGTCTTTATCACTGGCAATATTTTCTTCAGAGATAATGATGTATCCTGTAATCGTTTCTGATTGTACCATACTTCTCAGTGAATCAACAGAAAGGGATGAAAAGTCTAAGTAGCGTTCTGAGTTCATCTCAGTAAGAGTAGGTGAGATTGCCGCTGTCTGATCTTTTATACCTATTTCGAAAGAGGTGTCGCTTTCCCAAACGCTAATAAATACCATTACACCCAAGAATGCAGCAAACCCAACCGGCACAAGTATCGTTGCCCATATAAATCCTTTACTCCGGACCCGGGTTAAATATTCGCGCTTTAATACCAAATAAATTTGTCTCCAGCTCATCAGGCTAATACCTCTTTTTGTTTGATGTTATCTTCACCAACGGTTGAAATAAAAATTTCATTTAATGATGGTTCAACCAGTTGAAATTTATGGATTTCAGAAGCGTTCATAGCTTTCTTCAAAATATTTTGATGGTTTTGTCCGTCGAGCAGTCGTATTTCTGCAAAATTAGTTGAACGGTTATTAATTCGAACGTTTTCAATTTCATCTAAAAATCCAGGATCTCCTTCAAATTCAATGAGGACGGTATTCTTTCCGAAATCTTTCTTAACCTGTCTTAAATTACCTGTTAAAACCACTTTTCCGTTATTGAACAGGCAAATGTCATCGCACATTTGCTCTACTTGTTCCATTCGATGGGTAGAAAAAAGAATGGTTTTTCCATTGCTTCTCAGCTCGATAATAATCTGTTTAAGGAGCTCACTGTTGATAGGGTCCAGGCCGCTAAAGGGTTCGTCAAAAATGTAGATATCAGGGTCGTGAACAATTGTGGCAATAAACTGAATTTTCTGGCTCATACCTTTCGAAAGTTCTCCTACCTTTTTTGAATGCCAGTCGTAAGCATCAAACCGCTTCAGCCAATATCGAATTTTTTCCTTTGCATCCTGGGCAGATAATCCTTTTAGTTGGGAGAGATAAACAAGCTGTTCTCCAACCTTCATTTTTTTATAGAGACCACGCTCTTCTGGCATGTACCCAATCATTTTTTGGGTGGCCGGTCCCACATTTACCCCGTTAATGGTGATGGTACCACTATCTTGCGGTAAAATGTAGTTGATCATCCGGATAGTGGTTGTTTTTCCGGCTCCATTAGGTCCCAGGAGGCCGAAAATCCTTCCCTTTTCCACATTAAATGAGACATCATTTACCGCCTTGGTGTCCCCAAACTGCTTAACCAGATTTTTTACTTTAATAGTTGTCATGTGAAGAATTCAAAGTTTAAAAAAGTGTGTATACTACAATAGAGGTTTGATGTTACAAATTTATACACTTGAATAAAAACAATTCAAAAAGCATAAATTAAGTGTAAAAATGATTTAATTAGCCCGAAAAAAACATATTTACACAAAAATAATGGGCTAACATATGATTACAGATTGCAGGTGGTTTATACTTTTTATTACTTCTGATAGATTTAGTAAGCAGTACAATGAATTAAACAGAAAAAAGAGTTAATGAACATATTTCATATTTCTGCAGAGTGTTATCCAGTTGCCAAGGCAGGCGGACTGGGCGATGTGGTGGGAGCACTGCCAAAATATTTAAATAAAACCGGACATAACGCAACGGTAGTACTTCCTCACTATCACAATAAGTGGTTGGAAGAAGCTGATACGCAGATCATATTTGAAGGTCGGGCGCCATTTGGAAACGGCTCATTTGCTTACAGGGTGAGCAGACTTACCGAGCCTCATTTAGGTTTTGAACTTATTTTAATCGACATTCCCGGCCGTTTTGATCGCCCGGGAGTCTATCTTGATCCGTGGTCTGGTCATCCATACTGGGATGAAAAAGAGAGAATTTTCAGTTTTCAAATTGCCGCAATGGAGTGGCTTTTGGAGCTCAATGAAAAACCTGAGATTGTTCACTGCCATGATCATCATACGGCTCTGGTACCATTTATGATGGCTCATAGCTTTCGATATTCTCTGTTGAGCACTATTCCTACCGTACTAACCATTCATAATGGGGAATACCAGGGGCGGTACGATATGGAGAGTGCTTCATTATTGCCTGAATTTGATCCGGCGAATTATGGCTTACTCGATTGGGACGGACAATTGAATGCACTGGCTTCCGGTATTAAAACAGCCTGGAAAGTTTCTACGGTATCTGAAGGATATCTTTACGAGCTGCAAGAATTTTGTCACGGCCTGGAAATTCTGTTGAGGCAGGAGCAAGCTAAATCTGTAGGCATACTGAATGGAATTGATACTGATGTTTGGGACCCGGCATCAGACCCATATTTGCATGAAAATTACGCACTTCACAAATATAAAGTTGGTAAAGAGAGAAATAAGAACGAACTCTTGCGCCAGTTTGACCTTGCTGAGGGACGTCCGCTAATTTCATTTATTGGCAGACTTGTACGTGAAAAAGGTGCAGATTTACTTCCTGATCTGATCAAGAAATGTCATGCAGAGAATATAGAGGTATCTTTTTTAATACTTGGAACCGGTGATCCCGGACTGCACGAAAAATTTGAGAAACTACAAGACGAGTATACCGGTTATTTTGATTCTAGGCTGGAATACAATGAGGGTTTAGCGCATCAGATCTATGCAGGAAGCGATTATTTGATAATGCCGTCCAGAGTTGAGCCTTGCGGGCTGAACCAACTCTACTCTATGCGGTATGGAACGATACCTATCGTCCGAAATATAGGCGGTTTGGCCGATACCGTTAAAGACATCTCCAAACAGGGAGGATATGGAGTCGTTTTTGAAAATTTTAATCTTGACGAAGCAACAGAAGCCATTAAACGGTCTGTTGATTTGTTTAACCGGGAAAAGGAGTTCAACAAAACCCGCAGAAGAATTATGCAAATCGATTTTTCCTGGGAAAAAGCGGCCAAAAATTACGTAAAAATGTACAAATCAATGAAATAAACAGACGATCACTATGGAAAACAAAACAATTGCTATCATTTTAGGAGGGGGACGAGGAACTCGCCTTGACCCGTTAACTCGTCACAGGAGTAAACCGGCTGTTCCCATTGCAGGAAAGTACAGATTGGTAGACATACCTATTTCTAACTGTCTGAATTCCTACATCAGAAAGATTTTTGTTCTAACGCAGTTCAACTCTGCATCTCTGAACCGTCACATCAAAAACACCTACAATTTTGATCAGTTCTCTCACGGTTTTGTGGATATACTTGCTGCAGAGCAGACTCCCAAAAGTACAAACTGGTTTCAGGGAACAGCAGATGCAGTTCGGCAATCACTTCACCACCTATCAAATTTTGAGTACGAGCATGTATTAATTTTATCCGGAGATCAGCTCTATCAAATGGACTACCGAAAACTTCTGAAACTACATAAAGAAGACGGTGCCGATATTACTGTTGCCACGATACCCGTGAATGCTCATGACGCCACCGGATTTGGTATTATGAAGACCAATGAGAAAGGGAATATTGAGAGTTTCGTGGAAAAACCGTCTGCTGACGAGCTATCTAAATGGAGCTCAGAAACTTCGCCGGAGATGCAGTCTCAGGGTCGTAATTATTTGGCCTCCATGGGAATATATGTATTTAGTAAAAAAACTCTTCTTCGATTATTTGATGAAAATCCCGATGCCACGGATTTTGGAAAAGAGATCATTCCCAAAGCAATAGAAGATGATTCAAAAGTCTCAAGCTACTCATTTACCGGATACTGGGAAGATATTGGAACCATTGGGTCATTCTTTGAATCGAATCTTGATTTATGTGAAACCGTGCCCAATTTCAATCTCTATGATAATGATCAGGTAATCTATACCAGAGCCCGATATCTGCCTGCCTCAAAACTTACAGGTACAAACTTAGAGCGAACGCTGGTAGCTGAAGGCTGTATCATCGAAGCAAGCAGAATTGAGCGTTCTGTGATTGGTATTCGCTCTAGAATTGGACGAGGAACCACGATTGAATCGTCCATAGTGATGGGGAACGATCATTTTGCTACTCAGGAAGATTTTGATACCCAAAGCAACGACAAGCCACTTATGGGAATTGGAAGACGCAGCTTCATTAGTCGTGCAATTATCGATAAAAATGTGCGAATTGGAGATGACGTAAGAATTTCCGGCGGTAATCATCTTGAAGATGGAGAATATGACAAGCACTCCGTTGTAGATGGAATCGTGATTATCCAAAAAGGTGAAATTATTCCCAATGGATATGTTATTTAGGTAAATTATTCTCAAACTTTATCAAAAAAAGCTTCAGCTATCAATGGTTGAAGCTTTTTTTATAAGTTGTATACCTTTTTTTCGTTATAGTAATAAAAAATCATAGCTATGAGCAGATATCATTTGTTAGCTGTTTTAGGAGTTATTGTCATTCTTGCACATGCGTGCCTGTTTAATAGTGATGATAATAATGACGATCCCGGTGAGCCGTTTATTACCGGAATAATTACAGAGATTGAGCCATCAAGTGAGCGGCTGCTAATCGAAGAGAACCCTGACGTAAATGGACCGTTGGATAGCGGTGGCAATAAAATTTGGTTAACGGTAGACAACAAAACCAAATTACTTCGTGATGAGAACGGAAGTTTAAGAAACTGCGATTTTAGCTGTTTTGAAATTAATGACCTGGCAAGTGCCTGGGTATCCGGTGCCGTTGCGGAGTCTTATCCACTACAGGGTACAGCGAATCGAATTGTTATTATTGGAGAGCACGCAGAAAATTGACGATATAAAAAAACCTTCTGCTTTGTTAAAAACAGAAGGTTTTAGATAATTAGCGCTTAATCAAAGCATATTCTTAAGTGTAATACCGATTTCTGCCGGACTTTCAGCAACTGTAACTCCAGCTTCTTTCAGAGCTTTTTTCTTATCAGCAGCAGTTCCTTTTCCGCCTGAGATAATGGCTCCAGCGTGACCCATCCTCCTTCCGGGAGGGGCTGTGCTTCCGGCAATAAAAGCCACCACAGGTTTTTGGACATGCTCTTTGATGTAAGCGGCAGCTTCTTCTTCGGCTGATCCCCCAATTTCACCAATCAAAACAATGGCTTCCGTATCCGGGTCGTTTTCAAATAGTTTAACGGCATCCGTATGCGTTGTTCCAATTACCGGGTCTCCACCAATTCCAATGGCGGTGCTCTGACCAAGACCAGCCTTTGTAAGCTGATCAACAGCTTCGTACGTTAATGTACCCGATCGGGAAATGAGACCAATGTTTCCGGGTTTAAAAATCATTGCAGGCATAATGCCTACTTTGGCCTCTCCGGGCGTTATTACACCGGGGCAATTTGGACCTACCAACGTTGCTCCATGGCTTTTACAAACCTGCTTTGCCTTAACCATATCCTGAACGGGGATCCCTTCGGTTATACAAATAATGACCTTGATACCCGCGAGTGCTGATTCAATGATTGCGTCTGCAGCAAATGGAGGCGGTACAAAAATTACGGATGTATTAGCCCCTTCTTCATTTATTGAGTCGGCGACGGTGTTAAAAACTGGCTTGTTTAGATGTGTCTGCCCGCCTTTACCCGGAGTTACACCTCCCACTACATTGGTTCCATACTCCATCATTTGTTCTGCATGAAAACTGCCTTCGCTTCCGGTAAATCCTTGCACTATCAACCGGGTTTCTTTACCAACTAATACACTCATTGTCTGGTATAATTAATTATTGATTCTTGTTCTTTAAATTTCGATTGAATATACCATCATTGCCACTGATTGCCAAAGAGAATGCCAATGCAAAATCAGCTTGATGAGTTAGATAAGGGCGATCATATAAGAATTCATTTATTAATTAAATCTCCCTGATCCTGATATTTTTAAAATAGACTTTGCTTTCAGGATCGTGCCCTTGGAGAGCAACCGTTCCGGATGAAAGACGACGCCCTGATCGTTCTTCGCGCTCTACATTCTCCGGCTCAGTATAGTTTACAATTTCATTACCATCCACAGTAATGGTTATTTGATCTCCGACCACTTTTACTTTCATTGTAAACCACTCATTATCTTCAGCTATCTGATCGGTAATATCATATACGCCATATAAGCTGCCGGTTCTTCTTGGATCATTCGGGTAAGTGTTGTTGATCTGAGCCTCATATCCTTTGTTTGGCCAACCTGTTTCTTGATACTCTGTGTGAAAATAAATTCCTGAGTTTGCTCCTTCCATCGTTTTAATATCAACTGAGAGTTCAAAGTTGGTGAATGACGCATTACCATTTATGTCCATATAAAATAGATGTGAGCGATCTCCATACGTAACTATCATGTTGTCTTCGATAAAAAACGTTTCAGGGTTTTCACTGGCTTTCCACCCATCGAGAGTTTCGCCATCAAATAAAGAGATCCAGTCATCAGAGCCAGCCTGTGCTGAAACATATTCTGCAGATATACCTGAAGCTATAACAAGAAGTAAGAAAGATAAAAGTGTTTTCATAGTGCTTTGATTAAGGGATAGATTAAAGATTTATCAAGTAACGGATGGCAGGGCCTAATTACAAGTGCAAGAGTAAATTAGTAAAATAAATGATGCCGTTGGGAGCTGTTTTTCACGCTTTTTCCAATGCACCATTGAAGTGAAATGAATAGCAAACGGTGACCCAATAAGCAGTTGAAACATCTGGAAACAGTATCATTCTAAATGGTACTGTTTCTTTTATACAGGGTGCTTTTTTTGTATCATTTCATCATGATTTCAGATGATAAAAAAGAGGAAATAAGGGCAACAGCCGATATCGTAGAAGTTGTGGGCGATTACGTGAAGCTTAAGAAGTCTGGAAGCGGCTTCTCAGGTCTTTGTCCTTTTCATAATGAAAAAACACCCTCTTTTCACGTTACTCCCCGGTTAGGCATCTACAAATGTTTTGGATGTGGTGAAAGTGGTGACGTATTTAATTTTGTTATGCAAATGGAAGGCATCAGCTTTCCGGAATCATTGCGAACTCTTGCTGAACGCTATGGGATTGACATTCCTGAAGAAGAGGATGGCAGAGATGAAGAGAAAACACAGAAAAGAGAAGGTATTTATCATGCTCTGAAGTTTGCAGGCCTTTTTTTCCACACACAGCTTCTTGAATCGGATGAAGCTGAAAAAGCACGTAACTATCTCGAAAATAGAGGGTATGGGAATAAAATCCGGCGTTCTTTTGGGTTGGGATATGCTCCGTCAAACAATCGACTGCTAAAGGCAGCTCAGAAAGAAGGGATCAAGGAAGAATACCTGGCAGAAGCAGATTTAGTAAAACCCAGTAACAGGGGAGAAGGATTTTATGACACATTTCGAGATCGGCTGATTTTTCCCATTTTTAACCCGTCAGGAAAGGTTATTGCTTTTGCAGGTCGCACATTAAGTGAGAATAAGAAAACGGCTAAATATATCAACTCTGCACAAACACCGGTTTATAATAAAAGTGAGGTGGTTTTTGGCGTTAACTTCGCCAAAAATGAGATCCGTAAAGAAGAAGAGGTAATACTTGTAGAGGGCTATACCGACGTGATCACGCTCAATCTTTATGGCATTAAAAATGTAGTAGCCTCAAGCGGAACCTCACTTACAAACGG
Source organism: uncultured Rhodohalobacter sp. (assembly GCA_964544445.1). Classification (GTDB taxonomy): domain Bacteria; phylum Bacteroidota; class Rhodothermia; order Balneolales; family Balneolaceae; genus Rhodohalobacter. The sequence continues at coordinate 82,779 of CAZJBI010000012.1, read as the reverse complement.
ACAGATCAAAATTTTACAGCGGTATGGCAATCGGATAATTATGATTTATGATGCTGATAATGCAGGGCAGGCCGCTATGCAGCGGGGTATGAATATTGCTCTGGAAGAGGGAATGGAAGTGCAGCTAATGGAGCTTCCTGATGGTGAAGATCCAGACTCTTTTGTTAAGCAGTTTGGCAAAGATTCTTTTCTTGAATACAAGCAGAAACATGCTGAAGATTTTGTCACATTTTCTATTCAAAAAGCTGAAAAAGAGGGGAAAATGGAAAGTGCAGCCGGACGTTCCGCAGCTATTAAAAAAATTCTAGAAAGTATCGCTTTAATCCCCAATGAACTCGACAGACAATTTTATGTACAGGATCTGCATCAAAAAACACAGGTGTACAGAAAAGGATCTGATCGTGAGCTTTTCAATCAGCTGGATATCATTTTAGCAGAAAAAAAGAGGCAGGATCGCTTTCGATCTGCACGCCAGAATCGAGTCGAAAGCAGGGAACCAGCTCAGGCGTCATCAGCTGAACATACCGGTGGAAAACGACCTGAATCACGCAGCGCTTCAAAACCTAAGAAAAGACCCAACTATGAACTGGAGATAATCCGTTTGATGCTTGAGTACGGCCCAAAGATGAGGCAGTTTATAGGCCATAATATCGGGGAAGATCATTTTACTGATGGGGATATCCGCACGTTCTATGCCGATATTATTCAGCGCCATGTTGACGATCAGGATGTGAGTATTGATCATTACATGAATCGGGAAAAACCATATCCTTCACTTCTCAGTGATGTAATAATGGAGAGATACTCGGTAAGCGTAGAGCTTGCTAAAAAAACAGGCGGCGTGTTCAAAAAAGATCGAAATCCTGTTTTAACGGCAAAATCGGCCATGAAGCCATTGCGATTAAGCTACTGCGAAAGAAAACGAATGGATATTGCTGATAAAATCAAAAATGCTGAAGACGAAAAAAGACAAAAGATGTACGAGGCCATAACCAAACTTCAGAAAGAGATATCCCGGATCCAAAAAACACCATCAGATGAACTATTTGATGACCCTGAATTTATTGATAAAAAGAACTCAATGGGGAAAGGAACCTTTGAGTATACCATGAAAACCCGTGATAAGTAAATTATGAGCAACGATTTAGATATCGCCAAAAAAGCAGCAAGAGAAGGAGTTAGAGTGATCAAAGAGTTTAAAACGGATGGGTTTGAGGTGCGTCAGAAAGGATTTCACGATCTTATAACAGACGCAGATATTGCAGCAGAAAAAGCAATTCTGGCCGTCATTAAAAGATCTTTTCCCGATGATGACATCTTAGCAGAAGAGTCTGCCAGCCACGACTCCCTGACCGAGAAACGAACCTGGATTATAGACCCGATTGACGGAACCACAAATTTCGCCCATGATTTTCCTATTTACTGTGTATCCGTTGCACTCTGGGAAAATCATAAACCGAAGACGGGTGTGGTTATAGAAGTTTCGCGTGATGAAGAGTTTACAGCCATTGCAGGGGAGGGGGCCTGGCTGAATGGCAAACCCATCCATGTATCAACGACTGAAAGTGCGCGAGATTCATTTATTGGCACTGGATTTCCCTATGATGATCTGTCTCTCGTAGACTCTTACCTGGGTTTATTTAAAGTGTTAATGAAAGATTTACAGGGAATTCGTCGTCCGGGTTCAGCTGCATTCGATTTATGCTGTGTTGCGTGTGGTCGTTTTGATGGATTTTACGAGTATTCGCTTCATATTTGGGATCTTGCAGCAGCAGCCCTCATTATACAGGAAGCAGGCGGCGTAGTTACCGATTGGGACGGAGGTGAGGGATGGCCATTCGGGCAGAGAATCATAGCAGGTAATACACATGTACATAAGTATCTGCTGTCAATGATTCAGAAACATATACCTGAGTCTGAGAGAAAGAACGTAGGATAGCTTTAATCTTATAAAAAATTGTGAAAACGTTCCTGGGTGTTGCGCACCTCTGATTCTTTGTTTAGATTTGGTCTAAATTAAAACCGAGTCAATTAATTCATAAATTATCAAAGACAACAGAATGAATAGATACTCAATACTACTGATAATATTTGCACTCTATTTAGGTGCATGTACATCAGATACTGAAGAAGTAAACGTTTACTCTTCAAGGCATTACGACACAGATCTGGAACTATATGAGAAATTTACCCAAGATACAGGTATTGAGGTAAACCTGATTGAAGGATCAAGTGATGAGCTTATTGAACGAATTCTGAATGAAGGTGTGAATAGTCCGGCAGATGTGGTTATAACAGTAGATGCAGGACGGTTATGGAGAGCCAAAGAGGCCGGTATTTTACAGCCTCATAATTCTGAATTTCTTGAAGAAACCGTCCCCGATGAACTGCAGGAAGTTGATGATCACTGGGTGGGACTATCGCAGCGCGTAAGATCAATCGTATATAATGTTGAAGCCGTTGATGAAAGTGAATTGGCAGGTTACCTTGAGCTTGAGGATGAAAAATGGGCAAACAGAATTTGTATTCGATCGTCCAATAATATTTACAATCAGTCTTTAGTTGCGTCGCTCATTGAAACACACGGAGAGGCGCGGACAGAAGAGTGGGCTGAGTCTTTAGTCTCTAATTTTGCCAGAGACCCGCAGGGCGGAGATACAGACCAAATAAGGGCTGCTGCTGCAGGACTGTGTGATGTAGCTGTTGCCAATCACTACTACCTCGCCAGGCTGATGCAGTCGGATAGCGAAGAAGACCAGGAAGTAGCGAACGCCGTACAGATCTATTTTCCACCTGCTGAATATGGTGGAGCTCATGTAAACATCAGTGGAGCCGGTATTGCAGCGAATTCACCAAACCGAGAGAATGCCGTTCGCTTTATTGAGTATCTCGCGACTGAAGAGGCTCAGGAACTTTATGCAGTTGGAAATAATGAATTTCCTATTGTTGATATTGAACTTCCCCAAGCCCTCGAATCTATGGGCGATTTCGAGAGCGATGCGGTGAATGTTACATCTTATGGGGTCAATAATCCGTTGGCAATTCGTCTCATGGATCGCGTGGGTTGGAGATAGTGAACAAACCATGGATTGAATTTTGATTGCAAAGAGATCAACCTAATGATATCTTTGGAAAGTAGGCTGCACATTTAGCGTGCAGCCTTTTTTGTTTTTGGACATTTTCTTCAACATATGCGGATAGATCCCAAATATTTCAACGTCTTTATTGGAGTTATTGCAGTCATTTCTGTATTAGCTATTTTTTACAGTACAATCCGCTATTCACAAAACCAGGTTCAAAACTTTGAGCAAAACCTGGGTAATGTTCCACTAGACACTCTTAAATTTAAATCATATTCCTCACCAGACTCGCTTCATCTATCCGATTTTGCCAACGATCCAGTAATTATTCATTTTTGGTCTACGTGGTCTTCAAAATCAAAGGATGTAAACGAATTTTTAAAACGCTATATAGATGAAGGCAATGACATCACGGTTATTGCAGCTGTAGTTCGCGACGACGAAGATATGGTGCTTGACTATATTCAAAAACATTCTTTTCCGTTTCAATTCGTTGAAGGAACTGAGTTTTATCAAACGCTTTTGGTACCTGGAATGCCTGCACAAATATTGGTAGGAAAAGGGAGTGAATTGTTCGACACTCATATTGGCGACGATACCCGAACGCTTGAAAGCCAGTTAACAGAGTTTCTCGAAAATCAGGCAATGTGATATGCTGGTATCGCTGAATGGAAAAATAATACCCGAAGAAACTGCGGCGGTTTCACCGTTTCATTCCGGATTATATTACGGCACAGGTTGTTTTGAGACGATTAGAGCCGAATATGGCAAACTTCTTTTTTTTGATGATCATGTTGATCGTCTTACAGCAGGCCTCTCATATTTAGGACTTCCAGTAGCTGATACTCCCGAACGGCAACTTCTGCTGGAAAACTCTAAAGAGCTGCTTAGACAAAACGGATTGTTGAAAGGAATTGCAAAAGTAAGAATACAGTGTTCGGTTGCTGAAAAGAATGGATATGCAGTAGAAAAACATACCACAATTATTACAATGATTACGGCCGAAGAATATCGCGCACCTGTAAAACCGAAATCATTGATAATGGCTGAAACTACTGTTATTCCAAGCAGCAGCAAACCCGCCAATTTAAAGCTGAGCAATATGCTTCACTACAGAAATGCGTACAGGGAAGCTCAAAAAGATGGCGCGGATGATGCTGTGATGCTCACTGAAAGCGGTTATGTATCAGAGACTTCGATTGCAAACCTTTTTTGGTGTGTCGATAGAGTGATCTATACACCCTCAGTTGATTGTGATTTCCTGCCTGGTATTTCCCGAAAGTACATGTTGAAAGCTATCCAAAGCATTCCTGATTATTCGCTGTCTGAAGGAAGGTTTAAGCCAGAACATTTATTAAAAGCAGATTTCGCCTGGATGACAAATAGTTTAATAGAGGTTCATCCAGTTGGCCGTATTGATGGCAAAGAATTTGATACAGATTATGAAAGATTCGAAAACCTTTTTCAGCTGTATTTCTCCTATAAAAAAGCTTTATAAAATTAATGAAAACAGATAAAGAGCTGCTGGATGACATTGACCGCAAACTCAGTAGCATCCCGATGTTTAGTAAGAAGGGGGCAGGCGCTGCGAACTTTAGTCTTTCAGGTATGCGTGACTTTTGTGATATCCTGGGAAATCCTCAGCATCATTTTCCATCAGTTCACCTGGCCGGTACCAACGGCAAGGGAACCACTTGCAGAATGCTGGCTTCTATCTATCAGGAGGCTGGGTATAAGGTTGGAATATACACTTCACCGCATTTAAAGGATGTGAGGGAGCGATTCATTGTAAATGGATCATTGATTGATGTGGCTGAACTACACCAATTTCTTGAAAGCTATTGGGATGATATTAAGACAAATAGCTTTACTTATTTTGAAATTACAACGGCCATTGCTTTTTGGTATTTTTCACGATCCAACGTCGATATTGCTATCATTGAAACGGGCCTTGGGGGCCGGCTTGATGCAACAAATGTAATTGTACCTGTAGCCTCGGTTATTACATCTGTGGGACTGGATCACACAGAAATTCTTGGACATACGATTGCTGAAATTGCAAAGGAGAAATCTGGAATTATTAAGAAGGAAGTACCTGTAGTATGTGGCAATTTACCAGAAGAGGCATTTAACGTGGTACAAAAAATCGCTGAACAGCAACATGCAAATCTTCATCTGGCAAGTGCATTCAGTACTTTTGTTCAGACAGACAGGCTGCGTGTTCATACGAAGTTAGATAAACCGCTGGATATCCGGATTGAAGGCGGTAAAATTACAAATGTGATTAATGCAATGATTGCTGTAGCCGTGATTGAAATTTTAAAGGATCAATTTCCGGTTGAACCCAATGCAATAAAAAATGGGATTGAAAGACGGGATATCAACTACCCAGGGAAAGGAGTTTTTTTTCGCTTAAAGAAAGATAAATCCTGGTTTTTTGATGGGGCTCACAATCGCGACTCTGTGAAAGAGCTGATAAATCATCTAAAGAATATTGCTGAGCCCGGTAATTGGACCGTAGTGCTTAGTTTCATGTCGGATAAGATAAATGATGATATAGCGGGATATTGGAATCAGTTTTCGAATATTTGGATTTATTCTCAAGATAGTGAGAGAGCTGCATCAATTGAACAAATGAAGCTTCATTTTCCAAAAGCCAAGGTGTTAAATGAGGTAGAAAAAAATGGATTGCCGGAATTTAAAACGGAATTAGTAATTTTTAGCGGAAGTTTTTACTTTTACAGCATACTAAGCGATTGGATGGGTTCCGGTACAGCTTCAGATAAATAAATCTTTCCGTTCTCAATAAACAACCCATAGCGAACTTCTCTTTATCAGGGCGTCCGCTTTCTACATGAATCAAACTTAATAATAAAACGAATTATGTCGGAGAATTATACCGATCAGGATATTCAACTCGATCTTGACAAACTGCATCAAAAAAAGGTGTCTGAGTTAAAAGAAATTGCAAAAAGTCTTGGTTTGAAAGGCATTTCAGCACTCAAAAAACAGTCTCTTATAGATCGTATAAAAGATAAAGCACAAGAGAAGACACAGTTGAAAGACCCGGGTAAAAGGGCTCAGGCTGTATCTGCAACCTATGGCAGTCAGGATCATATTCAAACCTATGACGATGATAAAAACAAAAACAATCAGAAATCGCAGGGGAATCGCAGGAACAGGGGAGGCAACCAAAAAAAGAATAAGAAGCATGTGAGTAATGTGCTTCCGGAATCTGATGCTGATAACCTGGATGACAAATTACGCGAAATCATTCCTCAGCTGGGAAAGTTTTTATTGAATGAGGGAACCCTTGAAATTCTTCCTGACGGATATGGGTTTTTGAGATCCGTTAATTACAATTATAAAGCAAGTCCTGATGATATATATGTATCTCCATCACAGATAAAACGCTTTAGGCTCAAACAAGGTGACTGTGTTATTGGAATTATCCGTCCGCCGAAAGTAGGTGAGCGATATTTTGCACTGCTTCGGGTTGAAGGTGTAAACGGAAAAATTCCCCGTGATATGGACAATCGTGAAGATTTTGAAGATCTGTTACCGATTTACCCTGAATCACGTTTTGTACTTGAGAACAATTTTTCTGAGTATTCTACACGAATAATGGATCTATTTACACCTATTGGCAAAGGACAGAGAGGCTTGATTGTTGCCCAGCCAAAAACGGGTAAAACAACCATACTCAGAAATATTGCAAATGCCGTCAGCAGAAATCATCCTGAGACAAAAATCATTATTTTGTTGGTTGATGAGAGGCCCGAAGAAGTGACTGAAATGCAGCGAACAGTAAAAAATGCTGAAGTTGTTGCCTCAACATTTGATGAAAAACCTGAAAATCATGTGGGGCTTTCGGAAATTGTATTTGAAAAAGCCAAGCGACTCGTTGAGAGCGGACATGATGTTCTTCTTCTGATGGACTCCATCACACGTCTTGCGAGAGCTTACAACGTAGCTGCTGGTAATTCGGGCCGAACGATGAGTGGTGGTGTAGACTCAGAAGCTTTAAAGGAGCCTCGGCAACTGTTCAGTTCTGCCCGAAATATTGAAGGTGGAGGCAGTTTAACAATCATAGCCACGGCTCTCGTAGATACTGGTTCACGAATGGATGATGTTATATTTGAAGAGTTTAAAGGTACCGGTAATATGGAGCTTGTATTAGACAGAAGGCTTTCTGAGCGGCGTATTTTCCCCTCAATTGATGTATTTAAGAGTGGCACCAGGAGAGAAGAACTTATTGTCTCTGATGAGGAGAGAGAAAAAGTGGTACTGCTACGGCGTTATCTAAATAATCATAACGCGATGGAAGCCATGGAGTTTCTTCTCGATAAGATGAAGGGTACGAAGTCTAACGAAGACTTTTTACTGTCAATGAATAAATAGTGTAGCTACAGCCCTTAGTTCTAGATCTACAATCAGAGTTTCTTCTGTTTTTTATCAAGAAGAATATACTGTCTTTCTTGATCTTTCGCGAGTTTCCCATTTTTTCTGTATAGCGAGTGGTAGAAGAACAGATGCGCCTGTTCGCGCAGTGCTTCGCGCAACAGTATGGTTTTCATTTTTTTTGCGACAATCGGGTTATCATCCATCATTTTCATTGGGTACTGATTGAGATGATATTCCGTTGGGACTAAATCACCTAAATAGTACGCAGTTTCAAGGCTGCTCTGTAATTTAACAGCTAAATGCCCCGGAGTGTGCCCTGCGGTTTTAAGAATCGTAATTCCTTTCGATATAGTCTTTTTCTCCTCATTCATAAATTCAAACCGTCCATCAGCAGCGAGCCTGTAAAGCTCATCGAGTCGATAGCCAGCTCCCATTTGGCGCTCCTGATTTTCAATTTCATCCAGCGCAAACGCCCACTCATCTTCATGCAACAGGTACTTTGCGTTTGGGAATGTAGGAGTTGTTTCTAGCGAATCAGAAATATAGGTTGCTCCGGCAGAGTGGTCATAATGAAGGTGGGAAAGTACTACCAAGTCAATATCCTCAGGCAGCAATCCAAACACATCAAGGTTCGTTACTACATTCGATGTGTTTTTATGTCTGCTTTGATAGTCTAGTCCCCAGCCAAGTCCCGGGTCAATGATGATATTCATTTCAGGAGATTGTACCAGCAGCGGGTCTATACCCAACGCATTTGAATAGCGACCAAGTGTTGAATCTGTTTCTGGTTCGTTTAAGCGGGAGGGGTCCATTTTGACAAACGAACCATCTTTAAATAGTTCAAAAAATCCTTCGCTAAGTTGTTCAACAACAAATTCACCAAGTATCATATAATATCTGAATTATCTTTGGCCAAAAAAGAAATGCTGCCCGTTATGAGCAGCATTATGGTTTAAACTATTTTATGTGTTGAAATTACTCAACATCAAATTTCCCGGGGAGTAACATCCAGTTTTGCCCGGATGGCTGATTTAGTATCTCGCGAAATGATGATGATTCTTCTATAAGACTTGAAGGCATCCAGCTGCTTAACATGGCCTGCACTTTCGTTTCTGCGGTGCCAAACAACGATGCAAAAATATCTTCTTTTTTGGGATATGTTTCCACCCTGTAGTCTTCAATTCCAGCTTTTCCGGCAGCAACGGCAATGGCGTCATCCAGGTCACCAAGAATGTCTACAAGGCCAACTTCGTGGGCATCTGCTCCTGTAAATACTCTTCCCTGAGCGTGTTCGTGAACTTCATCGCGAGTCATTCCCCTTGCCTCAGCTACACGGTTCAAGAAAGTCTCGTATCCTAATTCAACATTTTGTTGGATAACGTTTCGCTCGGCATTAGTGAATGGGCGAGTTAAATCAAAAAGATCAGCATATTCATGCGTCTTCATGGTCTCGTAGAGAATGCCGATGTTTTCATTGAAAAGCTCTTCAGCGTTAAAAAGAAGGTTAAAGATTCCGATAGAGCCGGTAATGGTGTTTTTGGATGCTAAAACCGTATCGGCGCCCATAGCCATATAATATCCGCCTGATGCGGCAACTGAGCCCATAGAAGCGATGACGGGTACTTTATCAGATGCTTCCTTAATGGAGTTCCAGATAAGATCTGATGATGTTGCCGAACCGCCCGGGCTATTTATATGAATAACAATCGCTTTGGTGTTGCTATCATCAAGTGCATCATCAAGCTGTTTTTTTACACTGGCAGGCGTAATACCCTGATTGTTGCCAAATGGAGAATCGGGCAGGTTTGGTAGAATCATACCGGATGTATAAATAACGGCAATTTTATCTGAAGAATCCGATGTTTCAAGGCCAGCACTATTATTTGATACTTTCGAATAACGAGAGTAAGAAACCGTATTTAGTTCATCATCTTCATCCAGTCCAATCCTGTTTTTTATGATCTGTTCAATATCGTTTTCAAATACAAGGGCATCAAGCAAGCCATTTTCTAAGGCATAATTTACCCTGTCTACAGGCGGAGTATTGAGCATGTTATTGACTTCTTCAGGTGTTGTTCCAAGTTTTTGAGAGACAGCTGCGGTGTATGTCGACATGGCTGCATCCATAATCATACGGGTCTGCATTCTGCTTTCAGGTGAGCTCTCTTCGCTGGTAAATGGCTCAACAGCTGACTTATATTTTCCTACACGGAATATTTCTGGTTCAATACCAATTTTATCGAGCATAGGCTTGTAGAAAGTAAATTGACTGACAAATCCATCAAACTCAAAATTGGTAACCGGTGGAGAAAATACACTATCGGCAAGTGTGGCCAGATAGTATGATTTTTCATTAAAACCGATATCATCAGTACTGAAATAGAGAGGTTTATCGGTACTGTCTTTGAAAGTTTCGAAATACTTATAAGCCGTCTGAAGGTTTGCCCACGATGCATTTATAAAGTTTGTCTTTACCCAAACAGCAGAGATGGTTTCATCTGAAGCGGCTTTTTCTAGATTATTTCTTAAGGTTTCAAGCGAAACGGGTACATTTGCACTTCCGGTAATGAGCTCTTCAAAAGGGTCGGAGAATGCCCGGGCTGGAATATTCCCCACGAGATCAAATTTAAGAACTGTATTAGAGCGAATATAAGGTTCCGTTTCTGATGATGAGCTTACAAGGGCTGCAAAAAATATCAAAAAGAGTAAGAATAGTGCGACAAATGTACCAAGTACAGAGGCCAAAAAAGTTTTAAAAAATTTCATTTGAAAGTGCTAGGGTTATTAAGTTTCTATCTGAATGAGATCAATCGAGTTGTTGTTCGAGAACTTAACAAAAGATCAAATTCATTCCACATTTTTAATTGCTTACGATAGATGAAAAAATTTGATGCACTGATTATCGGATCCGGCCACAACGGGCTCGTTACGGGTTGTTATTTAGCTAAAGCGGGCTATAACGTTGGGGTACTTGAAAAAAGAGACACCATAGGTGGAGCCGTTTGCACAGAAACTATGTTTGAGTCTGCTGAAAATCCTAATGGTTTTCGAATGGATGTAGGGTCTTCAGTGCATATCATGATTCATCAAACAGGAATTATTGAAGAACTGGAGCTTACAAAGTACGGTCTTGAGTATATCGAGATGGATCCTTTTATGAGCTACCCGGTTCCGACAGGAAAGGGGGTTATTCATTTTCATAAAGATATTGAAAGAACAGTCGAGTCCATTGCCAAGGTAGCTCCGGAGGATGTTCAAAACTACCGGGATTTTATTGATTTCTGGGGAAGAATCAATAAAGGTGTGTTGAAAGCATTTATGGTTCCGCCCACGGGCGCAAACATATTCACTGAAATGGCGAAAGGGCAAATTCGGGATGGATCGATGTTCAAGAAAGGTGAGCAGATGGATGGCCTTCAGAAAATTCTTGGAAGCTATGGTGGAGTTGTTGAAAAATCATTCAAAAGTCCCTACTTAAAAGCGGCTCTTATATGGTTTGCAGCACAATCAGGACCTCTGCCCGATCAATCTGCAACAGGTGATTTTGTAGGATGGCAGTCTATGCTGCATCAAAGCGGTGCGAAACATCCAAAGGGAGGAAGCGGGATGTTAACACAGGCCATGAAAAATTTAATTGAAGCTCATGGCGGTCAAGTTATTCCGAATAGTCCGGTCGAGTCAATACATATTGAAAATGGAACTGCAAAAGGAGCCTTTACAGAAAATGGTGAATTTCACTCTGCTGACATCGTTATTTCGAATGCCCATGTTCAAACTACTATGATGAAAATGGTGGGCAGGGACCACCTTGACGACTCATTATTTACCAAAGTTGAAAATATTGAAATTGGAAATGGGTTTGGAATGGTGGTACGCTGTGCAGTATCTGAACTTCCTGAATACACTGCTGCTCCGGGTGATCCTCACATTCACAATGGAATGCAGTTACTTGCGCCTTCAGTAGAGTATATGAATCAAGCCATTGGTGATTATAAAAAGGGTATTGCACCGGAAAAACCCGCCGTGCTCGGTATGACATTTTCAAAGATAGATCCGGAAGTTGCCAAAGATGGTAATCACACTCTTTTTACATGGGCCCAATGGCATCCCTATCAGCTTTCAAATGGTGAAAAATGGGACAATATTAGAGAAAGAGAGGCGGATAAGATTTATGCCGTTGTGGAGCAGTACGCCCCCAATATGAAAGGGAAGCTAATTGACCGATACATTCAGTCTCCTCTCGATATTGAAAGAAAACACGGGCTTCTTCGTGGAAACGTAATGCATGTAGAGATGAATTTTGATCAGATGTTTATGTTTCGTCCCTTACCTGAAATGAGCCGTTATGAAACTCCGATCGAGAACCTGTTTTTATCCAGTGCATCCTGTCACCCGGGCGGCGGTGTATTTGGTGCCGCAGGTTATAACGCAGCGCACGTAATTTTGAAAAAGAAGAAAAATTTGTTTGGGGTAACCATTGAAAAATAATTTTCCGAATTCTTACGCGACAATTTCTAAAGAGCTATTAAGACAAAATCTCACTGTCCTTAAACATAAAGCGGGCGTTGATAAGATACTTGCTGTTGTTAAATGTGACGCCTACCGACACGGTGCAAGACAAGTTGCCAGGGCCGTGACAGATCAGGTAGACTGGTTTGCAGTTGCTACCGTTGATGAAGCCATTGATTTAAGAATGGGTGGGGTCACCAAGCCTATTCTAGTTTTTGCTGTGCCAACATACGAAACAGCAGCGGCCTACCAGACACATGGACTAACTGCAACTATTAGCCATAAGACACATTTTTCAATTTTAATGGATGGTACCGATTATCATCTAAATTTTGATACAGGAATGGGACGTCTTGGGTTTAAACCCTGGCAAGCGGAGGAGGTTCGTGAGCAGGCAGTGCTCAACCAACGATTGGTTTGCAGCGGTATATATTCCCATTATTCATCTTCTGATGAGGCAAACTCTGAATTTGTTCTCACACAGCACAAACGATTCAAGGATGTTATTACACATTTTAGTGAAGTTCCAATCAAGCATATGAGCTGCACCGGAACCGTAGGAAATTACCCGGAATTGGATCAATTTGATATGATCCGTTCAGGTATTGGCATGGTAGGATACAATTCCAGTTCTATTCGCTTTAATTGGCTGGAACCAGCACTTGAATGGCGCTCAAACATCGCTCAAATTCGCCCCATTAATAAAGGTGAAGTTGTGAGTTATTCATCGACATGGACCTGTCCGGCAGACGGATACCTTGCAACACTGCCTGTTGGCTATGGTGATGGTATTCCCCGTTCGCTTAGTAACAAGCTAAAGGTATTCATTAATAACAAGCCCTATCAACAGGTTGGAAACGTAACCATGGACTACATCATGGTATATCTTGGAAATGATAAGGTAAACCCAAGTTCGAAAGTTGTTTTAATTGGTGACTCTTACAACGCTCACGACTGGGCCGATGCAGCAGGAACAAATACACACGAGATTCTAACGAATATTACCGATCGGGTAGAAAAGCGCTACACAGATTAATCTTTAACCGGGATTAATCTCAGATATGAGCACGTCATAGACAAGAGTGTCATCACGAAATGCGGTGTTTGCGTTGTTGTCTGAAACATCTCCAAAACCCTGTTCTGGTTCCACGACAATTGTGCGCTGCTCACCATCAGCCATTCCGAGAAGGCCTGTTTTAAGACCGGGAGTATAGGCAAGCAATACCGAGTATTGAAATACACTCTGCAGGTTGCCGGCATTCACCATTCCAATTGGAACAGGTGATGTTCGTCCGTTTGCAAATGAACTATAAATGATATCCCCGTTCGTTGTACGCAGCGTTATATAGGCAACCACTTCGTCTCGTGGAGTAACGAAAAAGTTTTGGCCTCCTTCTTCGTGCACGTAAATGGTAATGCCTTCATCAATAACCTCGGGCTCAATATTTGAGATATCGTAGGCTTCTGGCACCGTTGAAAAATCCGGGGGTGGAATTGAAAACGGATCTTCTGTATCACAAGCTGAAATAAGCGTTAACACAAGTGAAAAAAGTAAAATTAAAACTGTAGACTTGGTTGTCATTCGACTAAATATTGTTCGATGATTATAAATTAAGATGCAAAAATACTATGATGGCTGATCCGTAAACGCTTTTTCCATCGCTTTCTTGCGCTGTCGCGTGGCAATTTTGCTTAAAAAGATTGCGAACTGATATAGGATAATTAATGGAAATGCGATCATTAATTGTGAAACGGGGTCAGGTGGTGTGAGAAATGCAGATACAACCATGGCCCCAACAATGGCATGCCGCCGGTATTTCCGCATAGCATCCGGGTTAAGTAAACCAACTTTCGATAAAAACCAGCTTACGACCGGCACCTGGAATATTACACCACACGCGAGTGTCCAAAGGGCCACAGATGTAAAATAGGCGTTGATATCAAACTCGTTACTTATGACGTCATCAATAATAAACTGCGTAAAAAACTGCACCGCAAATGGCACAAGAATCAGGTATCCAAAAGCCAGTCCTAGAAGAAAAAAGAAGTTGATGAACATAGCGTTCAGGAACGTTTTTATTTTCTCACCGCTTTCCAGTGCGGGTTCAATAAAAGCCCAAAGCTGATAAATAAAAAATGGAGAGCCAAGGATTCCCCCAATGATTAGCAGAGTGCCCCAATAAGTGAAAAACTGTCCGGGAAGTCTTCTTGAGATCAATGAGAGGTCAACAGCTTCAATCGGCATTATTCTGTACATAAAAAAATCGGCTCTTGCGGGGCCAAGAATAAATTCCTGGATTAGAAAGTCTGAAAAGAAAAATGCAATAATAATGCCGCCCACCACTCCGGCGAGACCTTTCAAAATTCTCCATCGAAGTTCTTCCAGATGATCCAGGAACGACATTCCTTCGGTGGGATCAACTTTTGGTTTTTTGGCCTTGGGGACGATGGCTCCCATTATACTTCGTTTTGGCCTGTCTGAAGATTCACTCATTTACAGCTCGTCCGAACTCAATCGGTTTCTAAAATTAATTGAATGTGTATCACAATTTATTCTAAGCCTTAAAGATACACTACACAGTTACAAAATCATAGAGTGGAAATTCTTTGCAAAGTTCTTGAACCTGTTTTTTTACAGTAACCAGCGTGTGTTCGTTGTCCGGATCCTGTAAAACAGTGTCAATAAGGCGTACAACCTCAGAAAACTCATCTTCTTTGAACCCGCGGGTAGTAAGTGCAGGTGCACCAATTCGAATGCCGGATGTTACAAATGGACTTTCAGTATCGAAAGGAACCATATTTTTGTTAACCGTAATCCCGGCTTTATCCAGTGCTTCTTCCGCAATTTTACCATTCAGCCCTTTGCTTCTCAGATCGACCAGTATCAGATGATTATCCGTTCCGTCACTTACAAGATTGTAATCTCTGTTCATGAATTCTTCTGCCATTCTTGCTGCATTGGCTATTACCTGTTTTTGATAGCTTTTGAATTCAGGTTTAAGAGCTTCTCCAAATGCTACTGCTTTTGCGGCAATCACATGCATTAATGGCCCGCCCTGAGAACCAGGGAAAACGGCAGAGTCGAGTACCTCACCGGTATTTTTGATGCGTCCGGATTTCCGTGCTGCAATTCCAAGTTTGTTTTCACCATCATTTCCAACTAAAATCATACCGCCGCGTGGTCCGCGTAGAGTTTTATGCGTTGTAGTGGTTACGACATCGGTGAAGGGCAGGGGATCGTTTAAAACGCCTCCTGCAATGAGCCCGGCTGTATGAGCCATATCCATCCATAGCAGAGCTCCTACCTCGTCAGCAATTTCACGAAACGCCGCATAATCAAAATCCCTGGTATACGCGCTTGCACCAATCGAAATCATTTTTGGCTGAACTTCTTTCGCTTTATTGCGCACCTCATTCATATTTATTCGGCCTGTCTCTTTTTCCACTCCATAAAATTGTGCGTTGTATGTGATACCGGAAAAGTTGACAGGGGATCCGTGTGTTAGATGGCCGCCATGGGCAAGGTCGAGGCCGAGAAGTGTTTCTCCGGGCTCCATGAAAGCAAGATATACGGCAGCGTTTGCCGATGCACCAGAATGTGGTTGTACGTTCACCCAATCTGCATTATAAAGCTTTTTAGCCCGCTCACGAGCAAGATCTTCAACTTTATCCACATGTTCACACCCTCCATAGTACCGCTTCCCAGGATATCCTTCTGCATACTTATTTGTTAAAACAGATCCCATCGCTTCAATTGTAGCCCTGGATGCAAAATTTTCTGAAGCGATTAATTCAAAATTTAAATTCTGTCTTTCTGTTTCGAGCTCCAGGTACTTGTATAGTTCGGGATCTTGGGATTTTAATACACTCATGGATCTATTTGTCAGTTAGGGAATGAATTTTGTTTACGCGTCTTTCGTGTCGGCCGCCTTCAAAGTCTGTTTCAAGCCAGCTTTTTAGAATATTTTTTAGTTGGTTTTCATCAAGCTCTCTACCCGGAAGGCATAGAACATTCGCATTATTATGCTGGCGGGTTAATTTGGCTGAACGTGGAGAGTAAGCGAGAGCGGCTCTCACATTTGGAAACTTATTTGCCGTCATGCACATACCCTGACCGCTGCCACAAATTAAAATACCGCATTCGTGCTCACTGCTATTAATTTTTTCAGAAACAAGTACAGCGTATTCAGGATAATCTACTGAGTCTGCACTATGGGTTCCGTAGTCAACAGGCATATGGCCCATTTCATCAAGTATTTTCTTTACAGTTTCTTTGGCCTCATAACCTGCATGATCACTTGCAATGGGAATAATCATCTATACTATTTTAAAATTTTTGGGTGGTTAAATATCTCTAAAAAAAACGTCTACAAAAAACGATTCTATACGATTTATAAAATCATTGTGATATAATAACGCTATGCGCCCATCTTAAGTTTTGCAGACTGCTTGTTCAAAAAATTCAAAGAAATTTCATTAAACGCATCCGGTTTCTCCACATTCACAACATGGCCGCTGTCTTCAACAATTTCTAGGTAGGAGTGGTTAAAGTCGCCAATCATCTTTTTAACCGGGGGTAAAAACATATGGTCTTCTTCTCCCATGATATAGAGAGTGGGAGCATCCATCTCTTTTTCTTTAAAATAACGAAGTAGGGGATTTACTTCGTAAGTGAGCCGAAACCATTTTAAAAATTCGCGTCTGGCTAGATTTTTCGCTTCATTCACAAACATTGTACGCGATTCTTCGTGATTCTTCTTTGGCATAATAATCCAGGCAAACAGACTGTATAGCCACATAAAAGGCACAATTTTTTTAAAAGTATGTCCCAGCCAGACTAAAATTCTGGAGCGGGTATCGAGCCTCGTAATTGCGCCACACATTACTGCTGAAAGAACTCTCTCTGGTTTGAAGTCCGCTATCGTTCTAATAATGATTGTGCCCAGCGATACGCCTACAAAATGTGCTTTTTCAATATTATTTTCATCCATTGCGTGCAATACATCTTTACTCACGGTTTTAAATGTATACTTCTCTTTGTAATACTCTTTCATCGTGCTCATCTCCTTCGATTTACCATGTCCTCTTAAATCAACAAGCAGCACGTTGAACTGATCTTTGTAAGCTTTTAACTGCCTGAACCAAATAGAAGACGAGCCACCGGCACCGTGAATAAAAATCACCCAGTCTTTCTCAGGAGAGTTATGAAATGCTTTGCTGTATAACATATATTAGTAGTGAAATATAACCGCCATTTGAACACTTACACACGAAAACATCTGAAAATAACAATAAGATTCCCTAAATATTAAAATCATCTTTCGTAATTGCTTCTTACTTTAGACGATATGCACGAATAAACGCCGTATTGAAAAAAAAGAGCATACATATTCCGTTTTATCGAAAATTGATATCGCCGATAAAAGTTCTGGCCTTTATCTTTTATACGGCATTTTGTTTTCTTATTTACTTGTTTTGGCTGTACCCAGTGAAATTATTTGGTGTAAGATGGGAAGTATGGCGCAGCCGGTGTATGAAACTATGGGGGAGGGGCGTAACCAAACTATTCTCCATGCGCCTTGTTATTAAAGGGCCGCCTCCAAAGCCCCCGTTTTTTATTGTCAGTAATCATCTTAGCTACCTTGATATCCCCATCTATGCCGCTGTTATAGACACTACTTTCGTCTCAAAATCTGAAATCAGACATTGGCCATTTGTAGGATGGATGGCACATATGCTGGGCATTATTTTTATCAATCGAAAAGTAAAAAGTGATGTTAAGCGCGTAAATAATGAAATAACCGAAGCGATTGAAACCCAAGGTGTACTGTTATTTCCAGAAGCCACTACATCACCCGGTACAGAAATCTTGCGGTTTCGTTCGTCTTTGCTTGAGCATGCTGCAGAGGACAATGTGGATGTTTCAGTTGCAGCCTTGCGTTATGAAACTGATGAAAATGATATTGAAGCGTACAAATCGGTTTGCTGGTGGGGAGATACACCACTTCACACGCATTTACTTACTCTTGGCTGCACATCCAAAATTAAAGTGGAAATTACTTTTAGCGATCAAAAATTCAGTGATAAAGACCGAAAAAAACTTGCGCAAAAACTGGAAAATAAAATGAACGAAATATTTGTGCCTGTTGCTGATACGGTTGTTAAAGAATATAAACCTGTTGAATTCTAAATGTGAATCATTCCAAATCTCATCTGCCGGTATCGATTTGGATATTATTGGTATATCTTTTTTTGTTGGGAATGTCATGGCTCATTCAGTTGACTTTTACAGAGTCCAACTCTCCAAATAGATACCAACAAACACAGCGTATAGAGTTTGAAGGCGATTTTGTAGATGTCCAATATTTTTTGCTCGGTGAGCAAGGCACTAAAGACATTACTTCTGCAGTTCTTTATCTCCCCGACATCTTTCACCGTGCAAAATTTTTACTTCCAATAGCAGAAGCTGATACAACTGAGCAGCAAAGAATTATTTTTGATTACCCTCTTTATTCACTGAATGGCAATGAAATAAGTCATTCATTGCAAAGTCGTGCAGTGATTGCTTCTACTCTGATCGACTCTTTAAATATTGAAACTCTAACAGTACGTGGCCACGGTTATGGCGGATTGACGGCCATAGAAATGCTCACAAACACAAACTTTGATTCGGAGAAGGCAAAGAGTTTAACTCTAATGACTTCATTC
The DNA here is from genome assembly GCA_964544445.1 of uncultured Rhodohalobacter sp. Taxonomy (GTDB): domain Bacteria; phylum Bacteroidota; class Rhodothermia; order Balneolales; family Balneolaceae; genus Rhodohalobacter. The sequence continues at coordinate 64,078 of CAZJBI010000012.1, read as the reverse complement.
GGGGTGCAGGAATTACAATTTCTTGGTAATTACTCATTTAATAGAAGCATCTATTCAATGCTTCACGGAGTGATGAAAGCCTCTCAATATCTGCTGCCTCATATGGGGTATTTTTATCAACAGCCATTCCAGGAGTACTACACAAAACCTCTTCTTGATATGGATCAGAGGGGGATACGAGAACAGCTGAAATCTCTGAACCTACCTGTTCTCATCATTCATCCTGAAAATGATAATTACGCGTCAATAACCATATCACAGGAAACACACCGTCTGGTTCCTCAAAGCTTCTTTGTGTCTCCCCGGGGCAATCATGAATCCTATTTTTTTGAACCGGGGAAATATGCAGATCAATTCAAATGGTTTTCATCAGTTTCTGAGGATGGTAAAACTGCATTCAGGGAAAATGCTTCAGAAAGCCGAATTCGTCAGGCTGAAGAAGATTTTGATCCCGATAGCGTTCAAGCACTAAACCGTTCGACTCTTGCACTTCTGGCAATTATGATAGTGCTCATCGCTACAGTTAGTGAGGATTTAGGTGCTATTAGTGCAGGATTGCTGGTAGCAAGCGGCTTACTACCATTGTGGTTCGCTGTGTTAGTGATTATTACAGGTATTTTTGTGGTTGATGTGTGCATATTTCTGCTTGGTAAATATGTAGGCAGACCCGTGATCGAGAAAGTGCCCTTTCGTTGGTTTATTAAAGAAAAGGACGTCCAGAGCGCTGAAAATACCTTCAATATGCGGGGTGTGGAAATTATATTTCTGGCTCGTTTCCTTCCGGGGGCTAGGCTTCCCGTGTATTTGGTGGCAGGTATACTGAAAGTGAACTTCACTTTCTTTTTAACCTATTTTATTCTTGCAATTAGTATATGGGCACCGCTTCTAATATGGCTATCCGCTCTTGTTGGTGAACCTATCCTTGGCTATTTGAATACCTATCAAAATTATGCACTTTGGGTGTTTTTAGGCTTAATGCTCTTGATATATGCGGTTGTTAAGGTTGTATTGCCTTTAACAACTTTAAAAGGCCGCCAGCGTTTTGTCATCAAATGGAGAAGGTTGAAAGAACGATTTCTATCCTGATTTTCTATCTTCGCTCTTTGAAAAAGGTTTTTAGTAGCTTTGAACACTCGCCTTCCATGACACCATGAATGATCTCGGCTCTGCTGTTCAAATTTTTATTCGAAGCGATATTAAAAAGCGTACCACAAGCGCCTGCTTTTTGATCCATTGCTCCAAAAACAATTCTGTCTATTTTTGACCAGACGAGAGCTCCCGCACACATGGGACAGGGTTCAAGAGTTACATAAAGTGTACAATCACGCAGGTATTTACTATCCAGTGTGGCACATGCAGACGAGATGGCAATCATTTCGGCATGGGCGGTAGGATCGTTGAGCATCTCGGTTTGATTAAATCCCTTCCCAACGATTTTGTTTTGCTTTATAATTATCGCTCCAACGGGCACTTCCCCGCTATCATAGGCTGTTTTTGCGAGGGTAATCGCTTGTCTCATATATTTGTGATGCTCACTTTCAGTGTGTCCGTTCATAGAGTGCTGCATAGATACTAAACTTTGAAGATTTAAGATTTGTTATTTTAAAACCATGCAAGATATCGATACTTTGAAAACATATATTGCTCTAAGTATAAAGCTTCGAAACAATTACGCGCTAAATCACTTTAACTAACAGCAATAATAACTTTAGAATGAGAATTATGAAACCAATGAAAATTTTAAAATTACCTGCATTGTTGGGATTTATGCTACTGCTAACCGGCTGCGGGTCTTCATTAGTTCTGCAAAATGTAGACTATTCACAGCCACTCGAAAGTGTACTAAGTCCGGATGAAGAAGGCAACGTGCACGATCAGCGCTATGCGATCGAATTCAACGTATCCCCATTACTTGAATATGAGGGTATCGAGAGTGTGGAAGTGATACGACTTATACGAAATACAACCGGCTTCTATTTTGTTACTGCAGAGGGTTTTAGCCATGTTTATATTTTTGAATCGGGAGAAGGAGAGTTGATCCTTCATGAAGAAGTAGTGCTGCCAGATGGACCCATATCAGGTCCCGCATTTAATCAGCGCGATACTTACATCGAGTTGATTAATCAATCCTCAGGACAGACATATAATCTTGATCAAAACGGAATCAGATAAATAAATCTATTATGAACGCACCAATCAAAAAAATCTACATCTCAACGATTGTACTTCTGCTTGCTTTGATGCAGACGGCACTTTTTGCTCAACAGTCAGACTATCAGATTCAGCAGAATTTTCTTTCAGAGCTGAATGAGCTAACGCAGCAAATAGATACCACACAATCAGCTGAGCAACTCGCTCAGCTTGAAATTGAACTGAATGAACTAAAAACTCGATACGCTGAGCACGAAGAGCTCATCAATGCGGCACTCTATCCGGAAACGTATCAAAACAGGGTAGGCGCTACCGAAGAACAGCTGAATATAGCCATCGATAATGCATCGGTAATTGAACAGCTGAATACAAGAATTTCGTCTCTGGTGGGTGAAGTCGACGCATACAGGGCTGAGATTACAGATCTGAATGAGAATTCCCAAGCTCTGCGTGAACAGCTTCAGCGGGCCGAATCAAACGAGGAACGGCAAGCGGCGCTTCTAACTCAGTACAGACAGAATCTTGAAGAACGAAATAGTTTCGTATCTGATTTTCTGCAAAACTTGATGAGCCGGTATCAAAATGTTGATCTCGGTACTCAGCAGGAAATCGCAGATGCAGCTGAAAGACTTGATGACAATCCAGTTGAAATACTCAGGTCTATCATATTGGATTACATCAATATTGTAGAGGAAAGCAGCTCGCTGGAAACACCGGATTATGTGGCTATGCGCGCTCAGCATGAATATTTCCAGCAGGTTTGGGGAAGAATTGGCACAAACCTGGTAAACACATTTTCACCCGAAAATTCATCTCAAACCAAAACTGAGATTGACGAATTAATGGCAGCCTGGCTGTTATCAGTCGATAATGAACTCTGGGAATCGCTGAATGAGTCATTTGCACAAAATGGCATCGAACTGGAAGTATTTACGACGCCTGATGAATTTTACAACGCTATTTATAATTATGTGGATAGCGGTCATGTGACAAGCCTTGAACGAAACAGTGAAGAAGACTTTGCGGTGTATCAAAACTTTAACATGTTTTGGAATGAAACTGTAAAGGCAGAATGGGGCGACATGCTTATCGAAGGTGAAATACTCTCACAATCACAGATCTCCGAAATTGATATTAAGCTGAACGACTGGGAGGAGGCTTCTAAGCCAACTTCGAACTTGATGTTTATACTGCTAATAGTCAGTGTGGCCGTAATCATCGGATTAATTGTGCTGTTGATCACGAAGAAAAACTAAATCGATATTACATAGATTCAAAAAAAACAGACCGGCAGTGAATATCTGCCGGTTTTTTTATGGAAGAGAGATATTACGGCGCAAAATCCACTCTGCAGATAGTAATAACAGAATCAGAAAAAACCAGTATGAGTAACGATATATTGGAATCTGCGAAACGTTGGTATCTGCAGTTGTTTGGGATTGCAATTGACTACGAAAGAAAGGCTGTAGTTCCTGCAAATCGCCGTTTTGTAAAAACAACCCGTTTGATAGCTCTGAAAGCTGTTCAAGAAGCGCATCATTCCTTTTGGTATTTAGAAATTCCAGTGCTGAGTTCCCAACGGTAACGCTTGTTTGATCTGTTCCAATTTCCCGACCATTTTTTGTAGCAGTGCCTTCTATCCGATAGATGCCGGATGGTAGCCTGCCCAAATCAGAGGTGTAGCTTCCTCTGCTGTTATGATTCATTCTATATGAGATAATTTCCTCATCTGAATTAATTTCATAAACAGAAATCTCTATTGTGGCATCCGGTTCGGGTTCGTCCAGTTCATTTTGTAATCTTGCATCAATTTTAACAGCTTCATTTTCGGTAAATGTTTCCCTGGATGGGGTTAATATTAGATTATCGTTATCGGGGGAGGATGCCGTCCAGGATATGATGTTTGTAAATAGCTGGGTAAAAAACTCTCTGTAATCACGATCCGGACTCTGTTCGAACAGATACCAATTGTATGCATTGACAGCGGCAACCCTGCGGTTTATCCCTTCCTCAACGATTAATAAAGGGTAGGGCGAGACTTCTCTCAGATATGTAGCTCTAAAGAGTACTGAGGCACCCGTGCTCAATGTATAGTCAGACTGATTTGTAATCAGAAACGGCATTCTTTGAAAGTTAACGGCGGGTACATTTAGAATAGGATGATCAGCGTCACCTAAAAAGTTTTCAATTTGAACACCGATTAACCCTCCGCTGCCAGTTGCCCGAATTGGCTTTGAAGTCAGATAGTTACGAACCGACTTCCCGTTTTGATATGTGCCCGGTGTGGATAGAAATAAAATAGGGGAGGTGTTGGTGTTCAGCCATTGGCTGTATTCAGATCCTGGCTCTGGAAGACCATGCACTACAATTAAATCCGGACTTTCAGATAATGTAAACGGGTTCTGGCCCAATACACGACCGTTGGAAAGAACGGTGGCATTAGTCAGTTCATTCTGCATGTCTGAGGCAATCAGCTTCCGAACTGCCCCAACATCCGGGTGAATATCAAAGGCCAGCGAAAGAATTTCTGTTTTATTGTCTTGAACCTCGACCGTAAAAGACCGACTATTATTTTGTTCAGTGAACTCACCGTCGAGAATGGGTACAACGATGTCGTATGTATAAAAGCCAGGTTCACTAAATTCTTCGTTGAGTTCAAAGGTATGACTGCTTTGCCCGGCCGAAAAAGATTGCGTTTCTGTAAATACCCGCTCCCCATTTCGATCTACATACACGGCGGCCTCTTCCCCTTCAAAACTGCTTTGCTGAAGCTCAAAAGTTAATGTAGTGTTTGTAAATGTATAAATAGTTTCAGGGATTTCAGTACCCGATAGAGCAACATCTTTTACGCCTGATGTATCTCCTACGGGTATAAAAACCATAGGTTTTGAAATATTTTGAACCGTAAATACCGGATTTCTTCCCATGGTTGATATCCCATCTGAAAGGATAACGGTTCCGGAAAATCTGGTTTCATTCTCCTGGTAGTGCTCAAATACTCTTTGTAGATGAGTCGTTGAACCCGTTAAGGTTAGTTCAGACCCACTATTTACTTCATCATCGAACAGAAATTGTTCAATTTCGAATGACTCATTCAATTCTTGCTCAATTGATCTCTTAATGTCATTATAGCTATCAATACCGCTGTAGTCGCCGCGTTCAATCGATAAACTTTGAGTATTATCTGCGTAAACAGCTATAAGTGGAAGCGAATTGTTTTGGTCTTCCCTGGAAATGAATGGATTTAGAAGAAGCAATAATAATACAAACAGGGAGCCGGCCCGGAGAGCTATCAGTGAATATTTTTTAAGGTTGCTTACCGTGTTCAGATAGCTGTAGCTCCTCCATGCAATCACTGCGGAAAAAAGAAATAAGAGTGCAAGCAAAAATATGGGGAGAACCGGATTAAATCCCTGAAAAAAAGCGTAGATCATAAGACCCAATTGCTATTGCTAAAGATTATCTACCAGCTCGTTTATAATATCAACCGTAGTAAGGCCCTCGGCTTCAGCTGCATAATTGGTCACAATTCGATGCCGGAGTACGGGTACAGCCAATGCTTCTATATCATCCATCTCTACGTTGAATCGGCCCTGGGACAGTGCTCTGGTTTTTGCACCCAATGCAAGATATTGAGATGCACGAGGTCCGGCTCCCCAGCTCAGGTACTTGTCTACTATTTCCGGGCTGTGTTTTGTTTTGGGACGTGTTTGCGTTACCAGCTTCACTGTTTTATGTAATACATGCTCGGGAAGAGGAACTTCTCTAACCAAAGATTGAATCTGAAGAATTTGTTCTTTTTCCAATACCGAATTTACGGTGACATCTCTCCTGGATGTAGTTTGGTTAACAATCTGCTTTTCATCCTCAAGATCAGGATAATCGAGCCATATGTTGAACATAAACCTGTCGAGCTGAGCTTCTGGCAGGGGATAGGTTCCTTCTTGCTCTATGGGATTTTGAGTTGCAAGCACAAAAAAGGGTGCATCAAGGGTAAAGGTTTGTCCCGATGCCGTTACGCTAGATTCCTGCATTCCTTCAAGCAATGCTGCCTGAGTTTTGGGGGGTGTACGGTTAATTTCATCGGCAAGGATAATGTTGGCAAATATAGGACCCTTTATAAATTTAAACTGCTTTCTGCCTGTCTCTTTATCATCTTCGATTACTTCGGTTCCGGTTATATCGCCCGGCATTAAATCGGGTGTAAACTGCACCCGGCTAAAACTCAGGTTCAGTGTTTTGGCGAGCGTTTGAATTAAAAGTGTTTTTGCAAGGCCGGGTACGCCTACCAATACACAGTGGCCACGTGAAAAAAGTGAGATCAAAAGTTGATCAACGACTTCTTTTTGTCCGACAACAGTTTTGGAAATTTCGTCTTTGATCTGCTGAAATGAACTACTGAAAAAGTCAGCAGCAGCTTTTGGGTCTTCAGGATTTAATTTGTTCATAAATTCTGTTGCAAATACTATTAAATTAAATCGCCGCTAACTTCTTCAGGTATAGGAATTTTAAACTCTACGTACACTTCCTCGCGCAGATCATCGATCCACTTGCTCATAATCCGCGTCTGTTTTTGTTGAAGTGCAAGCTGTTCTATACGATCGTAATCCTGATCGAGATTTGCCGTATGTTCGGGGATGTGTCTGTCAAGACGAACAATCCTAAATGCCCGGGATACATCCTGCTGAGAAGGATTATAGGGACGGGGTTCAGAAATTTCTCCCTGTTCTTCAAGGAGAAGTACAATTCGATAAAGAGAAGGCTCAAGCTGATTTATCGGGATTAGTCGTCTGCCTGTTTGGTTATCAACAATTCTCCCTCCAAAACTTTTGGTGGCTTCATCTTCGCTATATTGCCGTGCCATATCGGCAAAATTCTTATCGTGATTTATTACGCTATCCCTGATGGCTGTCAAACGATCGATGGCGTATTGTTCATCTATCTGGCCATCGTCCATTTTAATAAGAATGTGGTTAGTTTCAATGTTATCCCCCACACGCTGGTTTAAACGGATAACATGAAAGCCAAACTGGGTTTCAACTACTTCAGAAATCCCGCCTTCCTCCAGTGCAGACGCCGCAGCCGAGTAGTTTGCAACAAGATCATCCATAGGCATTAGCGGGAGTAAGCCTCCTCTGCGGGATGAGCCGTCCTCACTATATTTTCTGGCCATCTCTTCGAAGTTTTTTCCATGATTCACAATGGAATCGCGAATGGCATTTGCCAGTTCAAACGCTTCGTTTTTTGCATCTTCAAGCGGGGGAGGGATGGATACAATTTGAGAAACACCTACTTGTTCAGGAACTGTCGGAATTTGGCTTTCCGGGATACTATTAAAAAACTCTTCAACTTCAGGCCGGGTGATATTAATCTCATCTATTTTTAGTTGCTGAACCTGATTAGCTGTAAGCTGTTCACGGAACTGTTCCCGAAAATCAGCTCTAATCTGGATCAGACTTTTGTCGAAAGCTCGTTCCAGTGCCCGCTCACTGCCTGCCTGTCGAACCATTTCGTTGATTCGCATATCCATTTGGCGATTTACCATATCATCGCCGACAATTACGGAATCGATTTTGGCTTTTTCCAGCAATACGTAATTGTCAACCATACTCTGCAGAGCACTGTACCATAACTCTTCAGAAAATGTAACGTCTGCGTTTTCTAGTTCAGCCTGGCGGAGGTAATTCATCACTTCAGCGTCAACATCCGACTTTAAAACGATTCTGTCGTTTACAATAGCCACGATCTTATCGGTGGTATTTTTGCTTTCTTGTGCAAGCGCACTTACAACTGTAGTGATTGAAAATAATAGAAGTAATAATGATTTAAGATAAATCTTCATAAAGATTATTGATCTCTAAATTGGTATTGTAGTAATTCTTCGAGTTTGTCAACGTCTGCTGACTCAATTTCATTGTTAGATTCTGCCTGAAGATACAGATTTCGCAGGTAACCACTAACCAATCTTCTGGACTTTTCTACTGCAAGCCATTCTTTAATTTGAGGGATCAGCCAATCAAGGTCCGGATACTCCCCGCTAGTAATTTCTTCTGTGAGCTGGATAAAGTGGAAATTACCGTTTTCATAGGTGATAGGAGAGCGCTCAGTAATACCAATAAAACCAAGGTATTCACGGAGCTGCGGATAGTCGGCAAGGACCAAACTTTCCGGCCAGAACTGCTCAGAGAACTCTTGTTGATAATCCGGGTCTACACTGTAGTTCTCAAGTACGGTAGTCCATTCCACACCGTTCATTAAATCTTGGTTTGCGTTTTCTGCGTCCACTCTGGTTCGAGTGGTAATATGCCTAAATCGAACATATCTCTCATCGATCAAAAATTGATCCCTGTTATTTTGATAATATTGTTGTGCCTCTTCATCAGTTACCGATAGCTCATTTCTATTCTCTGAGAGAATTGCTTCCCGAAGCATCATTTTGAGAAGATCAGTTTCAAGTTGCTTCATCCTGGATCGGAAATCTTCAGTTTCATCAAGTCCTAGTTCTCTTGCGTGATTGGCAGCAATTTGGTCTTCTACCCATTGATCCCTGAATTGCAGAATCGCGAGAACACTATCCTGTTCAAGATAAAACCGTGGCATTGTTGTTATGGCTTCATCAACTGTCAGAGATTCACCATATACAGATGCAATTTCATTGGACTTCACACCGGATTGTAATTGATCGCATGCAGATATGAGAAAGATAATTACAACGCCAAACATGGCCTTCATTGCAACGTTTTGATACGTTTTAAGTTCACTGTACATTCTCAGGGAAAAGTTCTGTTTGATATTTTGCTCTTAACATTTCGAGATACTCTTGCTCATGTTGTTCTCTAACCTGATTAAAAACCTCGCTTTTCGCTTCCTCGTAGGTCTTGAGTCGTTCTGGTTCTATACCTGATATGTAATAGAACTGGTGCCACGTATCATTATTTTCCAATTCGGTGACTTCGCCGGGTTCACTTGTTTTTAATTTTTGGAATAGCTCCGGGTTTCTATTCGTTGTACTTCCTTTACTCACAATAATATTTCCAAACTGTTCATTTAGCTTTTCAGGATTTCCATCCATCAATAAGGCGTCCCTAGCTGGTGATATAGCTGAATCAGCGGTGGCGGTAATCCTGTAATAAGAAATGGTCTCTTCAGTTTTATAATCCGGTCGATTCTGTTCAAATTGACTTCTCAACAGCTCTTCATCTGCAGCTTCAGGATTCCAGAGAAATTCCTCATTTACTTTGAACACCACCAAGCCTTGCAGGAATTGCTCCATTTCAAATCTGTAGCTTTCAAATCTCTGTTTTGTAAGCTCGATAAGCTCCGATTCGATGATTCGTTCTTTATACTGATCAAACGCGTCTGAGACAGATAAGCCATTTTCCCCGCCTTCCTGGGTATAAAAATCAACAAACTGACTGGATGTAAAAGACTTTTTATTGAATTCTGCAATCGTTGCATTGTTCAAAAGTGAGTCTGTTTCATCAAGTAAAAAACGGGCAACCTGATCAAACTCCTGCTCATAAAATTGAAAATCTCCATACTCAGCAAGTATCTGGTAGAGTTCTTCATTACCAGGTTCTAAACGGCCCAGGCGGTTAAGTTCATTTTTTGCGTATGATTCGATCGCTTCAGCATTTGTAAAATCCCTGACTGAATCTATTTTGACAATGTGGAAACCATAATCCATCTCGATAATATCTGAATAACTGCTGTCGACACTTTGCTCCATAACCCGATCGACAAATGATTCGGGGTATTGCATGCCGTACCCGACCCAGCCAATCTCTCCGCCTCTTGAGGCTGTTCGCCTGTCATCACTGAGCTGGTCTACAACATCGACCCACTCTAATCCCTGTTTTAGGGAGTCGAGAGCCTGAGCAATCTTTTCATCAGGATTTTCATTTCCCTCTTTTACTACAAAAATATGGCTTACGCGGCGCTCAGGAGTTCTTGGTCTCTCATCCATTAAATAAATAATATGAAATCCAAATTGTGTTTGAATGGGATCAGATATTTCGCCTACTGATAAGGAATACAGTTCGTCCTCAAACTGTTTTACGGTTCTACCTGCAGTGATCCAGGGTAAAATTCCTCCTACAGGGTTACCATTTTGAACCGATGAATATTTAAGATTCACGGAGTCTGGATCTGCTCCTGAAAGCAACTCTTCTTTTGCTTGAAGAAGTCTTGATTTGATCTCTTTTGACTCTTCGTAGCCGGGATTTTGGGCCGTAATTAAAATATGATATGCCAGATACTCTTTTTCAATTCTCTGTATAAAGGTATCTACAATTCGTGATTCTATGTCGTTATTTATCCACTGTTTTTGGGCAGCTTCCTTGGCAAAAGACCGATATTCAGCCAAAATATCAGGGTCTTCAAAATAACCCAACTTCCGGCCCTCAATTATTTTCAATCGGTAGTCAATGTAGGAGGGAAGAAAGTCTCGCAATTCATCAGAACTTACGGAAGTACTGTCCAGGGTCCCTGTGTATCCTGCCCGAAGTTCCTGAATGTAAACTGGTTGATTGTTGATATTAGCAACAACCGATGATTCACCAGATGACTGCTCTATCGTAGAGCTTGAAGTAGAGCAAGCCTGTAGAAAAGCTATAATGATTATGATTGAGAGTAGAAATAATGACTGTTTCATCCCTTCTTAATGCGATTATTGTGATACATTCTTTGATGGTATTAATACAGAATACCGGCTATGGTTGCGGTCATGAGATTCGCAAGCGTTCCGGCCAGCACGGCAAGCAGTCCAAAACTGGCGAGCTCTGATTTTCTGGATGGTGCAAGTCCGCCAATTCCGCCAATTTGAATAGCTATGGAGGAGAAGTTGGCAAATCCACAAAGTGCAAACGTAGCCATGGTAATTGTTTTTTGTGATATCATTCCTTGCTGCACCATGTCTGCAAGCTGGAGATAGGCTACAAATTCATTCAAAACCACCTTTGTGCCCAGTAGTGAACCCATATTTACGGCATCCTCCCAGGGAACACCCACGATAAATGCGATAGGCGCAATAACCCAGCCTAAAAGTCCCTCAATAGTGAGCTCAAAATCAGGAAAAGCGCTGTTCAGCCCTGTAATTTCACCAATTTCAAATAAAAAGTAGTTACCCATTGCAAGCAGTGCAATAAAAGCCAGCAGCATGGCACCAACGTTAGCAGCGAGTTTTAATCCAACGCCGGCTCCTGTAGCCGCAGCGTCAATTCCGTTGGCGTCAGTTTTCTCTACACTCATTTTTACATTGCCTTTTGTAGCGGGTTCTTTCGTTTCGGGAAAGAGGATTTTTGCAATCACCAGTGCAGCAGGAGCGGCCATCAAACTGGCGCCTAATAGTTGTTCTGCAAACATTAACCGGCCAACATCGAGCGAAACATTATTTGCCACTGCATACGAATTGCCAAGCATCTGTACGTATGCCGCCATCACACCGCCGGCAATGGTAGCCATCCCTCCGGTCATGACTGTCAAAAGCTCCGACTTTGTCATTTTATCGATATATGGCTTAATTACAAGCGGAGATTCTGTCTGTCCAACAAAAATATTAGCTACCACCGAAAGTGATTCTGCACCGGAAGTACCCATTACTTTTTGCATGCCTTTCGACATTGCGCTTACCACCCGCTGCATAATTCCATAGTGGTATAAAATAGCCGTTAATGATGCGAAAAAGACAATTGTTGGCAGTACCTGAAAGGCAAAGAAGTTTCCAAGACTCCCTTCCATACCGGGACTTTTTGCAAGGTCACCGAATATAAATTCAGCTCCTTCTGTGGTAAAATCGAGCACGATGACAAAAAAGCTGGAAACCCAGCTAAAAAAGGCCTTGGGCCAACCTAGGGGGGACCAAATTGCCGCCATATCCGATCCTTTAAGAATAAATACGGCCAGTACAAATTGAATGGCAAGTCCTGAACCAACCAGCTTCCAGTTGATCGCTTTTCTGTTTTTACTAAAAACCAGGGCAATGCCAACAATAGCAATCATCCCGATCAAGCCTCTTACAATATCCATATTAAATTATATCCGGTTCGTTTCTGATTGCTCTTTAGTTTTGTGAAGGGGTGGTAAAGGTTTTCCTTTCTTAGTGTCGACAGGCGGGCGAAAGCAGTGTCGAGCCCTGGGCTCATAAGCCTCTTTTTCTCCAACTAAAACCTGATCATTACTCTCAGTTATACGCTGTGAAAAATTGGCGATCATACCGCTTTCTGAGCATATGGCGTGCAGTTTCGTCACATATTCGGCTATCGCAAGCAATTGCGGCATAGGTTCAAACGGTTTGCCAAGATAATCCATGTCCAGACCTGCGATGATGACCCTTTTACCATCATTGGCGAGCGTATTTACAACTTCTACAATACGATCATCAAAAAATTGTGCTTCGTCGATACATACGACTTTTGCGGAGGAGGTAAGCAGTATGATTTGATCAGCTGTATCTACGGTAATTCCCGGCAACACTGTTTCATCGTGAGATACAACGTCTGTGTCGCTGTAGCGGTTATCCACAACCGGTTTGACAATAACAACCTGTTGACCAGCGATATGGGCACGTTTGGCACGCCGGATCAGCTCTTCCGTTTTACCGCTAAACATACCTCCGCATACAACTTCAATCCACCCGGCCTGCTGGGGCAGAAAAGACGGCTCATTAATCATAAAAATCTAATTCCATTAAATACTATCGCATGGAATATATCCCGTCAGTTGCAAAACAAAAAGAGAAGATTCAATTTTTAACGTTCATTCATCATCAAAAAACCTGCCTCTGATGTTTACTTTATTCACAAGAATTAAGGTACAGAAGATTGCAAAAGGTCATTATATTTATTGCTTGTCAATTTCCGCCGAATCATCGTATGTAAATCTTGTTTTTTATGCCCTTTATCGCTCGCCGCGCCTTTATTGTATATGTAATTCTGATTATAACATACTTACCTGCAATTACTTATGGACAATTTATCGAAGATTTTGAGCAGGGTTCCAAGAGCGCTTACCAAACAGGATCTGTTGAACTTGAGACAGGGTCTTGGATTTTAAACGACGCGCTGCTGGGGAGTTCTGACGGAGACCGGTTTAATGGTGCTCAATCTGTACGCGTCAGAGATGGCTTTATTGAAATGGAGTTTGACTACCCTGATGGAGCCTCTGTGCTCTCCTTTTTTGGTGCGAATTCTGGCTTTAGCAACGACACCGGCGGATCGGTACGAATTTTATACTCTACAGATCAGGGAGATAACTGGACAGCATTTGAGCAGACTATTGTTTTAACAGAAGGTAATTCTCTGCAAAAATATGAGTTGTTTCTTGAAATTGACCAGCCTGTACGCTTTCGGATTGAGAAGGTTGATGGAAATCGTATCAGTATTGATGATGTTGAAATAGAGCCGTTCACAGACCTTGCAAATACTCCCCGTATTTCACTGCGTTCAGAAGGTAATGTGATTTTGAACAATCAAATGATGTCTTTTCCCACTGTGCAAATTGATCAGACTTCAACAGTTGAGTTTCGCATTTCTAATGAGGGAGAACAGGTGTTGAACCTGGAGTCCATTTCCGTAACAGGGGATGAATCTTTCACCATATTGGGAGATGTGCCTGCACAGCTTGAATCAAGAGAGTCGGCCAGTCTTGATGTTCAGTTTATTTCATCGACTCATGGTGACTTTTCAGCAGAGCTCACAATTCAGTCTAATGATCCCGATACACCGGAGTTTAGTATTAACCTGAATGCATTTTCTGTTGATGAGGACGTCCTGATCCCAATAAATATGGCAAGGGATGTACCATTAGGAATACGGGTGAAGGTTGCGGGAATCGTGAGTGTCGCCAATGAGTTTCAAGGACCTTCGTTTATACAGGACGAAGAGGCAGGGATAGCCGTTTTTAATCAGCCATTCTCTACGGAGGTAGTACGTGGCGACTCAGTTCATGTTCAGGGGCCGGTCACGGAATTTAATCCAATAGATGGTCCTGAGGGAGAATTTCTGGTACAAATTGCGTCTTTGGGCAGTTCACCTGTATCCTTTGATATTATCTCTTCGAATACAGCACCCCAACCGCTGGTTACTACGCTTTCTGAGGTGAACAACGGAGGTTTTGATAGCCGCCTTGTAACAATTAATAACGTTACTTTTTTAGATAATGGAGTTTTTAGTGGGGATCAGAATGTTGAAATCAGAGATGCCAGCGGGTTTGGACAGCTTCGCATCGATAATTCTGTTTCTGAACTAATTGGAGGTATAATTCCCGAAGATCCTGTCGACGTCACCGGAGTTGTTGACAAGTTTAACGGAGATTTTCAAATCAAGCCGAGGGATTCGGAAGATTTACAGGTAGACACTGTAGAGTTTGGGGGTGAAGATGTACCCCGAGATTCCACATTTGATGTAGTGACATGGAATATTGAGTGGTTTGGATCTGATAGCAGGGGACCGGTAGCCAATCTTCAAATCTCAAATGTAGTTGAGGTGGTTCAATCAATTGATGCGGAGCTTTACGCTTTCCAGGAGATATCAAATCGGAGCCGATTTCTTGAAATGGCAGAATCATTGGACGAATACCGTGGATTTGTCTCTTTTTATCCCCAGGCTCAACAAACCGCTTACCTGTTTAAAAGCAGTATCGTCGACTCTCTGGACTCAGGTGAGTTACGTGAAGGGCAGGATAGTTTTGACTGGGCCAGCGGTCGATTCCCTCTCTTTTTTGATTTTAACGCAACTATCGGGGAGGTTACTCAGAGAATTACGAGCTATAATCTGCATGCTAAAGCGCTTGGCGATAGAGATTCGTACAATCGCCGAACACGAGCCGCACAGTCGCTAAAAGATTTTTTAGATACATCAAAACCTGATGATAATATTATTGTGTTGGGGGATTTTAACGACCAGCTAAACTTTTCGACCTACAATCAGGAAGAATCTCCATACAGCATATTCGTTGAGGATGAAAATTATTTTGCCGTCACAAAATCACTGGAAGATGCCGGGTTTGCCAGTTACCTGGTAGGGCAGTTCAGAAGTATGATAGATCATATAGTTGTAAATAATGCGCTCACAGAGGGACATCTTGAAAATGCTCAAAGAGTTGAAAATACGAGCTATATCGAGAATTTTACTTCAACTACTTCTGATCACGCTCCGGTGTGGTCTCGGTTCAGACTAATTCAGGACGGTGGTGAGGAGCCGGGAATCCCGCCTGTAGAGCAGGAGGAGGAGTTACTTGTGTATCAAAACTATCCTAATCCATTTACAGATCAGACAACCATTCGATTTTCACTGAAAGAAAGGAGTCAAGGCTCTGTTACAGTGTATGATATAACGGGCCGAACGGTTGGTATAGTTGCTTCTGATGCCTTGCTGGAACCTGGCCTGAATGAATTTACATTTAATGATAATGGATTAGGTTCCGGGGTGTATGTTTATATCATCAAACTGGATGATGGTGTCACAGAAACGGGTAAAATGGTTCTCATAAAATAGAATTTCGGGATCATGGAAATGCACAGCTACAAAATGCCGGCAGAGTGGGAGCAACACGCAGCGACCCAGCTTCACTGGCCTTCAAACAGAGAGACATGGCCGGGTGCCGCTCTTGCAAAAGTTGAAGAGGTTTATCTTGAGATTATCTACCATTTGCACATGTTTGAAACGATCATCCTCATTTGTGATTCTAAAATTGATGCGGATCAAATCAAAAAGAAAATGATCTCTCGTGATATTGACCTGGGAAAAGTCAAAATATATTCAATACCTGTGAATGATGTTTGGGCCAGGGACTGCGGACCTATCTTTGTAAAAAAAACGGAAGATCATGGTTCTGAATACCTGATTACAGACTGGGAATACAATGCATGGGGTGGCAAATATCCGCCCTATGATTCTGATAATGCTCTGCCTGAATGGTTCTCGAAAACATTTAACCTGCCTCTGGTTAAACCTGGCCGTGTTCTGGAAGGAGGGAGTATAGAAACAAACGGTGAAGGAATTTTTTTAACCACAGAATCGGTCTTGTTGAACCCGAACAGAAACCCCGATTTATCAAAGCAAGAGATTGAAAAATTACTGGGAAAGTATCTGGGTGCACAAAAAATCATTTGGCTGAAGGATGGTCTTGCCGGCGATGATACCGACGGTCATATTGATGATTTATCGAGATTTGTCAATAAAAACACAATTGTAACCATGGTTTCTGATGACCCTGACGACATCAACTATGACACGCTACAGGAAAATCTCGAAATATTATCTTGTGCCACTGATTCCGAGGGAAAACCGTTTCATATTATTGAGTTACCGATGCCGGTTACCAAAACTGAACTGCCAGCTGTGGACGGATCTGAGTATTTACCTGCAAGCTATGCCAATTTTTACATCGCAAATGGCCTGGTGCTGGTTCCGCTTTATGACAAAACCTATGATGCTGAGGTTCTGGAGCTATTTATAAACCTATTCCCGGATCGTGAAGTTGAGGGAATACAGTGCAGCAACCTGGTTTGGGGCCAGGGGAGTATACACTGTATTACACAGCAACTTTATGGGATACAGGTTTAAAGTCAGATCTGGTTTCTACTGAACGTAGGTTACGAGCTCCCACACTTCTGACCTCACCAAATCCCGTACATTCTCTACATTTTGGAAAAATGCGGCAACATCTGCATCAGGCCGGCTTTGACGAAGAACCTCCTCATTAAAGTGAAATTCAACATCCCTCAGATCGTTATAATAATTTCCTGTAGAAAAATTATATCCGTACTCCTGTCCTCTGGGTAAGATTAGCTGAAAAAGCTCCCAACCTTCCATATCACCGTTTTCAATCCTGAACTGATGAATCGGTTTTGCATTTTCGTCTTCCATCATTTGATAGGTGTATTCTGAACCGGCACTTACGTTCATGTAGTCGAGCATTAAAAATTTCGCAGGACCATTATCAACTTCGTGCTCAATACTGTTGTTTATTTTCCAGAGTTCAGAAAAATTAGGCGTCATGATTGCGTAGTAATCAGATAGCATCTCGGCGCTGTTGTCATCTTCGGAAAACTCATCTAAATGATCGCTAAGACTTTCATTGTTACATAGTTCACTGCAGATAGATACAGCCACAAAGTTATGATCAGTGTTTTGTGAGCCGGGGTACAGCACTCTGTAGAGATACCAGTTCTCCATTGAACCGGCTTCAATTCTTGCTTCGTTAACGGGCTTTAAAACCGATTCTACGTCATTTTGAAAGGCAGATAGCTCCTGGAGATCAATTTCCAAATAGTCAATCTTCATATATAAGCCCTGGTTATCCTGGGCAAAACTTTGACTGAAAAGAGCTGCTTGGAGAAATAAAAGAATTAGAAGTGAAAGTGATCTGATTTTCATAGTTGTTCTCCGCTTAATTAGTTGGCAGTTAATTGCAATTAACAAAATCTTTTACTGATTTTGAAATTTCGTTAATGAGTATAAACAGATAATATCGAATGAGAGCGCTCTCTTGAAATAATTGGCAGTATACACAAATTATTTCCTGATTTTAGTAATCGTCAAATCTACACTAACTGATAATAAAAGAGAGATTATTTTGTGGCCCGCTCAGTTACATCCATGTAAACAGTACTAAGCAGTTATATAGATTTGAGCTATTACGTAATTGAAAATCCTAAATATCTGTAAAGCAAACGTAAATCCTAACATTCATCATTACATTCACAAATTACTTTATTATCTTGATGACTGGTGAATATTTTGAATCACAATCTCAGAAATGTCAACTATATCCAATGATAAATATGAGGCTGTAATTGGTCTCGAAGTTCATGCCCAGCTATTAACGGAAACAAAAGCTTTTGCACCTGTATCATCTCAGTACGGTGGGGCTCCCAATACGCAAGTAACTCCTCTCTGTTTGGGGCATCCGGGAACGCTGCCTGTTTTAAACGAAAATTTGGTTCGTTACACAATAAAGATGGGACTTGCTACTCATTGTAGCATTTCCGAAAAATCTATTTTCGCACGGAAAAACTATTTTTATCCAGATCTGCCTAAAGGATATCAGATATCTCAGTATGAGACACCTATCTGCTATGATGGATTTATAGATATTGAGCTTGATGATTATGAGAAGCGAATTGGCGTCACAAGAATTCACATGGAAGAGGACGCCGGAAAATCGATTCATGATCAGGACCCATATCACACTCTTGTTGATCTAAATCGTGCCGGTACACCATTAATCGAAATTGTATCTGAACCCGATTTAAGAACGCCTCAAGAGGCATATGCATACCTCAAAAAAATCAGGCAAATTGTTCAATATCTCGGAGTTTGTGATGGGAATATGGAAGAGGGAAGTTTACGATGCGATGCAAACGTCTCAATAAGGCCTCGGGGGCAGGAAAAACTTGGAACACGTACTGAACTTAAAAACATGAATTCGTTCAGAAATGTGGAACAAGCCATTTCATACGAAATTGAGCGACAGATTGAACTGGTAGAGTCTGGTGGGGAAGTGGTTCAACAAACTCTGCTTTGGGACACATCTAAAATGGTTACCCGGCAAATGAGATCAAAAGAGGAAGCTCATGACTACCGATATTTTCCAGAACCGGATTTACCCCCGGTTATCGTTACACAGGAACTATTGGATGAAGTAAAAAATGAACTTCCTGAATTGCCAACTGTTCGCCTGCAAAGATTTATCAATGAACTGGGTCTTTCAGAAGACGAGGCCGTTGTGTTGACAGAAAGCCGCACAATGGCTGATTATTTTGAAGATGCGCTCTCAATACTTGATGAACCTAAAGCAATTTCAAACATTATTTTAACGGAAGTTTTGCGGGTGCTAAATACGAAAAGTATCACTATTGATGAATTTTCTATTTCGGCCGAAAGGTTAACAGAGTTATCAAAATTAAAACTTGATGACAAAATTAACTCTTCTGCTATGCAGACAATATTTAATGAAATGCTGGAAAGTGATAAATCGGCACAAGAACTGGCTGAAGAGATGAACTTGCTACAGGTTTCAGATTCTGACTTTATTGACCCGATCATTGACACTATTCTTTCAGATAATCCTGATGAAGTTCAGCGCTATAAAGAAGGTAAAAAAGCACTCATTGGATTTTTTATTGGCCAGGCAATGAAACAGTCTAGAGGAAAAGCTAACCCCAAGCAGGTTAGAGAGAGAATCACCCAAAAATTGGAAAACGAATAACAGGGTAATTTTTCGGTTCTATAATTATGGCTTTACGACAATTAACTGCGTTTGTCTTTCTTATTCTGATCGTAGCTTCGTGCTCATCGGAGGATTCGGCGACCAATAACATGCCCTATATCGAAGGGAGAATAACTGTTAACGACTCCCTTGATAGCACAGGAGATTACAGCGGTATTCAAATTTTAAGTTCTATGCGATCGGGAGCAGAGTCTGTAGATACGCTATTTTTTGCTATTACAGATTCTTCAGGCTCGTTCTCTGGCTTTGCAGATATAGATGAAAATGGTATTTATCCGGTTTTAATAAGCAGGAACAATAATAACTTTGGCCTGCTGAATGTGGTTCTTGCCGAATCAGATAGCATGACCATCCGTGCCGAACTTCCAGATGTTAGAAATACAGCCGAAATCATTTCAAAAGAGCAGGACGTACTGAGAACACTTGAAAGGGTTGAAAGAGGATTCAATAGAGTTGCTAACTTCATCAATGCAGGAGCGATACCAGCCGATAGTGTTCAGATTGAAATTGAGAAATGGAGTGATATTTACTGGCAGGTTTTCGAAGAGCACACTGGAAAACATGCGGCCAGGCTGTCGGGAGAAAGCTCAGCTACGGTACTGCAGGGATGGAACGACTCATTGATGGTAGAAAGAGCCAATATTGTTTTAGATGAGTACAATAGAATTTCTCCAAACCTGCGTAATTTGCTTATTCAGTATATCTCGAGTAATGAAGGTTTAACTGCTACTTTGACTTTTATCGATGAATTAGAGCAGAAAACAACTTCTGAAAACGACAAAATCAGTATTCAAATTAAACGTATTGATCTCCTTTTTGACAGTTCCAGAACCGAAAGTGCTACCGAGTACTTAAATCAGCTAAAAAATGAGTTTCCGGACGATGAATTTGTACAGAGCTGGGCCGAGAATATGGCTTATGATTTAGAGTATCTTGCACCCGGATCACCATTTCCCGAACTGCAATTCCAGCTTGTAAACGGTGATACTGTATCTACAACCAGCCTGCGCGGCCAACCTTATATGTTGGAAATTACCCGCCTCGATAACGCACTATATCAGGAGCAGTACGACCGAACAGTTGCGATTTATCAGATATATAGAAATTTTGACCTTGAAATTATTACGGTGCCGGTATCTGTTTCTGATGTAATGTTTTCAGCATTTTTTGAAGAGAGAAACCAAATATGGCCTTTTGTACGGCCAAACTCTTTTGATACAGAAGCACTGGTTGAAGTATTAAACCTCAACCGAGTTCCTACCCGTTTTCTTATCGATTCGGACGGAACCATTATAGGCAGATATGTTGGCACCGAATATGACGACATCCTCGATGGATTACAACGAATCACAACAATAACTGAATAGAATAATCATTATGAGAACTTTTTTAATTGCAGGAAACTGGAAAATGAATGCTGAGCCCAGCCACGCAGCAAAACTTGCTGCCGAAATGGCCGCCAACTGGACTGGAAAATCATTTTCTTCTGAAGCGTTAATATGTCCGCCCTTTATCTCAATTCCGGCTGTTGTTGGTGCTTTTGAAGGATCTGATTTCAAAACGGGTGCACAAAACGTACATATGGAAGATAATGGAGCCTTTACGGGAGAAATTAGTACATCTATGCTCAAAGATGCAGGATGTGAATATGTTATCGTGGGCCATTCTGAGCGAAGAGAGTACAATGGTGAAGATAACCATGTGGTTGCTTCAAAAGCTAAAAAAGCGATTAGTGACGGACTTAAAGCAATTGTATGCGTCGGTGAGGTTTTAGAAGAAAGAAAGGAAAACAGACACCAGGCAGTTGTTAAAGACCAGGTCGAAACAGCGATCAAGGCACTGGATAAAGCGGATGCCGACTCACTAGTTATTGCATATGAGCCTGTTTGGGCAATTGGCACCGGAGAAACTGCTTCACCTGAACAAGCACAGGAAATGCATGAATTTATTCGTGGACTCATTGCTGATGAATGGGATAAAGAAACTGCAGACACTATTCGGATTCTCTATGGTGGTAGCATGAAACCTGCAAATGCCGAAGAACTGCTATCACAACCCGATGTAGATGGTGGCCTTATTGGGGGAGCGAGCCTAAAAGCAGATAGCTTCAGTGAGATTCTTTCTATTTCTGAATCAATACATTCGTAAATGGATACATACAGTGTTCTTTTAATCGGTGGTGGTGGACGGGAGCATGCAATAGCCTGGAAATTATCACAATCAGATAAATTAGGCAGGTTATACATTGCACCCGGTAACCCCGGCACTACATCGTTAGGTACAAACGTATCTTTAAACCTTAATGATTTTCAGGAAGTTCTTACTTTTATTCAAGATAAGGGTATTGAGCTCGTAGTTGTCGGGCCTGAAGGTCCACTTGTCAATGGAATTTCAGACTTTCTTCAAAAGCATAACATTCCTGTATTTGGCCCCAGGAAAAAAGCAGCCATGCTGGAAGGGAGTAAGGAGTTTGCCAAAGATTTTATGGTGAAATACAACATACCCACCGCCGATTACTCTGTATTTAAATCATCCGATTATGATGATGCACTAAAGTTTGTGAAGCTCAAAGATAGTTACCCAATTGTTTTAAAAGCCGATGGGTTGGCAGGAGGCAAAGGTGTATTTATTTGTGATTCAGAAGAAGAGGTAAAAAAGCGGCTGCTGCAAATAAAAACTGATGAAAACCTTTCAAAGGCTGCAAACAGACTTGTGGTGGAAGAGTTTATGAAAGGGGAAGAGGCGTCAGTGTTTGTAATTTCGGACGGCCACACGGCTCATATTTTACATAATGCTCAAGACCATAAACGTATTGGAGAAGGGGATACCGGGCTTAATACAGGTGGAATGGGAGCTTATTCACCGGCTCCTCTGGTAAATGAAGAACTACTAGAAGTCGTAAAGAATCAAATTATTGAGCCGACAATTACCGGAATGCAGCTTGAGGAATCATCCTATTCCGGAATTTTGTATATCGGTTTGATGATTACAGAGGATGGGCCAAAAGTTGTGGAGTATAACTGTCGGTTTGGAGACCCGGAATGCCAGGTTATTTTACCATCCCTTCAAAACGACCTGCTGGATCTGATTCTCTCTGTAACAGAGCAGCGTTTGGATGAAAAGTCAATTCAGATCGACAATCAATATCGATGCTGCGTAGTATTGGCCAGTGAGGGTTATCCGGTTCAGTATGAAAAAGGAAAATCAATAACAGGTTTAGACCAAGTTGATAACGACGCTATTGTTTTTCATGCCGGGACGGCTGAAAAAGATGGTGAAATTGTGACTAACGGTGGCCGGGTTCTCAATGTAGTAGGTAATGGAAATACGCTAAAAAGTGCAATTGATCATGCTTATAAAAATGTTGATAGTATAAAATTTTCTACAAAGTATTATCGAAAAGACATTGGGCACAAAGGACTTGAAAGAATCAGTTAAACCATAATTTATATTCCGATATAAGCACATTCGAATTGGCAGATTTTTTTACAGAACTCGAGACATCTATCTTTGATAGTGAAACACCATTCGAAAGTAAATTTGAAAGCGTATTTAAATTTCAGTACTCCAAGAACAGCTATTACCGAACATTTTTGAATGCCCTTGGCTATTCTGAGAAAGACCGTTTTACCTTCAATTCAGTACCTCTTCTTCCGGTCAGAGCCTTTAAATCGGCGCTAATTTTAGCTGATGACTATACTGAATCATTACAATTTCGCAGCAGTGGCACATCCGCTATGGCCAGGAGTCGCCATGGAATTGTTAATCCTGAGCTCTACAAAACCGCGATTTCTACCGAATTTTATTCTCATTTCCCAAAAGATGATGTGATAATTTTAGCGTTTTTACCAAAGTATGATGAAAACCCCGACTCCTCACTCATCTGGATGGTTCAGTTCTTAGTGAATAATGATCCCTCAGGTCTGTCCGGGTTCATCCATAGCCAAAGCGATATCAGTAAAAAGTGGTTAGACGATATCAAGGCATCAAAAAAGAAAGTTCTAGTTTTTGGTGCCGCTTTCGGTTTGGTCGATATAATGAATGAACCCAATCCCTTAGAATCTCTTGAGCTAGAGGTAATAGAAACAGGAGGGATGAAAACGCATAAACGAGAGATGAGTAAAAATGTCCTTAGAAATAAAATTTCAGAGTACTTTAAGATTCCTCTTACATCGGTTCATTCGGAATATGGAATGTGTGAACTACACAGCCAGATGTACGCAATAGGCTCAGAATGGTTTTCAACACCACCTTGGGTAAAAATATCTATCAGGAATGCTGAAAATCCAGAAAAAGCCTGTAAACCCGGCGAGACAGGGCTGATTGGAGTCATTGATCTTGCAAATCTTTATTCATGCCCGTTTATCCTTACAAAAGATCGTGGGGTTATGAATAATGAAGGTCAATTTCAGGTACTGGGCAGATGGGACAAAGATAATATGCGCGGGTGCAATTTTTTAATCGATGCCGAGATATGATGAGTATTGATCGTGATCACATGAACGCTGTCAAATCGAGCATTCGTCAATGGCTTCGAGCTGATAATATTGATCTGAAGCGTGCAATTGAAAAAACCGTTGATGAAGGATTATTTAGCTTTCAAGATGTAAAACATCAAATTTTAGCAATAAAACAGGCATTCACAGCTGATAATATTGAAAAATGGGCTGCAAATTCCGGTTTTAAACCAAACACGCTGAAAAACCAAGCCATTTTATGCCTTCATGCCGGTAACCTGCCTCTCGTTGGGCTACAGGATTTTATAGCCGTATTGATTTCCGGTGCAAGCTACGCTGGTAAACTCTCAACAAAAGACCCTTACCTGCTTCCATCCCTCATTAAAATAGTTGCGGAAAACGATACACTACAAAACGCCCGTTTCAACGACGACTTACTTCCACTTTTAGACACAAACTTTGATGCGTGGCTATTTTCAGGTTCAAAGAGTAATGCAGAAATTGTTAAAGATTTGCTGGTTAAGAATCAAGCAATTTCAGAAGATACACCTTCTCTGGTTCGAACAGCATTTTTTTCGCTGGCTTATGTTGACAGACAGGATAAAGAGACAATGATTGACCTGACCGAAGCCATATTTAGGTATGGGGGAGCTGGTTGCAGATCTGTAGCAATGGTGGTTTCGCCCTATGGACTAAATGAAGTAAAATGCGAATTAACAGATTATGTTGAACAATTTTGGCTGAAGAATCCTCAACATAGCCATCCTCCAAAAAGCCTGGAACATCGGTTTGCACTTAATAAGGCGTTAGGAACAGACCAGGCGTGGCTTAATGATTTTTTAATAGAAGAGGGTGAGATTGCACCCAAAGAAAAATTTATTGTAACGTGGAAAAAGGGGGGTATTTCTACACTTTCCGATATTATAAAAGCTCAACCAGTCGGATTGCAATCTATATATTCTACAGCCGAGCATATAGGAGAAAAAATACAAAATTGGACTATGGAGCCTCTATCTGTGGCACAAAAGCCTCCTGTCTGGTGGAAACCAGATGGTATTAATACGCTATCGTGGTTTCAAAAAAACCTGTTGTGAAGAACCGTCATCAAGGGTATAATAAAATGAAAACTTCAAAATAAGATCTGCAAAACCATGCAACAATCTCATCATTATTTATGGAAAGCCACTCTATGCCTTTTAACCGTTATGACTTTTGTTAGCTGTGCAAAAGGAGAGACTCAAATGAACTCAGACGGGGAGTTATTAGATAACGATCAATCTGTTTTAGTTTTTACGAAAACAAGTGGATTTCGTCACGAATCAATAGATGCAGGCATTCCCGCCATAGAAATGCTAGGTGAAGAAAATGGATTCAACGTCGTTCAGACAGAAGATTCCGAACGCTTTAATCCGGAATATCTGAGTAATTTTGATGCCGTGATTTTCCTGAATACGACGCTCACACTCTTTAATGAGGAGCAAAGAAATGCTTTTAAAGGATATATTCAAAATGGCGGTGGTTTTGTGGGAATACACTCTGCATCTGATACGGAGTACGATTGGCCCTGGTATGGCGAATTAGTTGGAGCTTGGTTCGACAACCATCCCGGTAATCCAAATGTTAGGAATGCCATTGTAAATGTTGTGAATTCAGATCATCTTGCTACCAAACACCTCCCTGAAACATGGCAAAGAGATGACGAATGGTATAATTTTCAGGAAATCCCAACTCACACTAATATACTGTTACGGCTCGATACGGATAGCTATGAGGGTAGTGACCATTCAGGCAATCATCCGATATCCTGGTATCATGAATTTGACGGAGGACGCGCATTTTATACCGGTTTAGGCCATACAAGTGAGTCATTTTCCGAAGATCTATTTCTTGACCACCTGTTAGGCGGGATCAAATATGCAATGGGAGAGTAATGATCCATACAAGGGTCTCAATTTATACACTGAACCATTCAACGTAAATATCATTGGCACGCGGTAATTCAGTACTGGACACATTTCGCTCACTTTATCGTGATTTGCAAAGCGGCAAAGAGATAAAACAGGTTTATTATCTATACGGTGAAGAAACGTTTCTGATTGATATGATTCAGGAGCAGATTGAAGCCTTGGTGCCAGTGGAGCAGAGAGATTTTAATTTTGATTTAATCTATGGCGGTGAATCCACATCAGACCGGGTGCTCTCCATGGCAAACAGTTACCCGATGATGGCCGAACGCAGAGTGGTAATTGTAAGAGACTTTCTTAAGCTTGATGATCAGGCAGGATCGGCAATTGAAGATTTCAAGAACTACTTCACGCACTCAAATCCTCAGTGCATTTTATGTTTGATCGATAGAAAAAAACCGGACGGACGCACAGAAACCGGAAAAATTCTAAATAAAGCCTCTAAAAAAAGAAGCAATGAGGTAGGACTTTTTCATTTTCCAAAAGTAGACGATCATCTGCTGCCTAACTGGGTTATTGACTGGACGAAGCACTCCCACAATATGAAAATGAACCCAAGAGCTGCACAGATTTTAAGTCAGCTAGTAGGGCAAGATTTAAAGTTACTGTCTACTGAAATAGAAAAACTGTGTACTTTTGTGGACAGTGATAGAGAGATTTCATTAGACGACGTAAAAAAAATTACGGAGTCATATCGCGAATATAACGTCATAGAGCTCAAAGAGGCGGTTATTAAGAGAGATACCGAAACGGCACTTAAAATTTCGGAACAGATGTTGCTTAAAAGTAATAACAACGCGGGTGAAATTATTAAAACCGTGGGGTTCTTTAACAAAGTGTTCAGCGACATCTGGAAAATCACCAGGTTAATCGAAAAAGGGCTTAGTAAAGATCAGATAAAATCTGAACTTGGAAATCCCAGGGCATTCTACTACCAGTACAGGGATGCACAAAATTTTCGATTTTCGGAGATGCCCCGGATTTTTGAAAGTCTTTTGGATGCCGATCGGGCAGCAAAGGGAATGAGCACATTAGACAGCCCCACCATATTTCTCCTGCTTATTAAGCGCATGATCGGGTAAAACCGGTTCTGCTGAACAGCAACTTAGACTTACAGGAGTACATATTATGGATACTGTCAACGTAGCCACTCTGCACCAAATGAGCGACGAAGATGTAATGGAGCAGCTTCAAAAAGGCGTCATACCCGCTTTTGATATCATTGTTCACAGATTTAAAGACAGACTTCATAATTTTCTTTACAGATATACTCACAATCATGAAGATTGTGAAGATCTTGTACAAGAAACGTTTTTGAGAGTATATAAAAGCCGGCAATCGTATAAGCGGATTGCAAAATTATCCACCTGGATTTATACAATTGCTCTTAACCTTGCAAAAACGATGTACAAAAAGAAACAGCGAATGAAGACATTCAGTATTCATGAGGATGAATCAAATCCTGATGACAGGGCCTTCGATATTCAAGATGAGTCAATACTCCAGGACGAGAAGCTGCACCTTAAGAACTCCATGGATGAGCTTGAGAAGGCGCTTGCAGAACTGAATGATGATTTCCGGGAAGCTATTATTCTGCGCGATATTCAACAGCTTTCGTATGAAGAAATATCAGACATCACGGATACGCCGATGGGAACGGTAAAATCCAGAATTAACCGTGCCAGAGTACAGCTGCAGGAATCTATTGGTAATTACGTTTATTCGGAAACATTCTGAAAATGAACGAGTATGTATTTGTGAACAGTGAATCACAAATACATACTTATGTCATTTAACAAACGTCTTCAATCAAAATTTCAAGGACAGCACGGCTATAACTGCACCGAAAAAGCCCCGGGAACTTTAGGATTAGTTTCAAAAAGAGAAGAGTGGGACATAACGCAGCTACTGTCTATGCTCCCCAGGAAAAAGGCATCCGCAGATTTTGACCGTAAAATGGCCGCTGCATTTTCACTTGAACTGGAGAGAGAAGTACATCTTAAAAACGCTCAACAAATTCTTGAAAGGGTAGATCACTAGAGTTGATTCAGTTTTACCTGCAATTGAAGCAAGTCATCATTTTCAGGTGATAGAGCAAGCCCCTTCGTGAGATATGAACGAGCCTCTTTTGTAGCACCTGCTTCGAGAAGAATCCATGCAATATTGTAGATCGCATCAATAAACTGAGGATCTATTTCAAGCACTTTTTCATAGCACTTTACAGCCTCAATGTGGCGATTATTTCTCAATAAAAAGTTTCCCAGATTAAAATGAGCAAATGGGTCTAAGGGTGCGATACGAACAATATATGTGAAGAGTTCAAACGCTTTTTCAGGATTATCTGCTTTCTCATATGAGTCTGCTAAATTATTGAGAGAAGGCATGTGCTCGGGATTTACCTCCAGAGCTTGAAGAAATTGCAGTATAGCCATGTCATATTCTTCATTTTCCGCAAATGAATTTCCGAGGTTAAATAGAAAACTAACCTCCTTTGGCTTTAATTGAACTGCTTTCTTTAGTGCCTCAATGGAATGAGCGTACTCACCAATCAAATAATATCCTACGCCAAGATCATTTAATAATGACGGATCGTCAGGATTTTTTTCGAGTTCTGAATGCACTTCCTCTATTTGTATCAGTACAGTTTCTTCCTTTGTCAAAATCTGTGGCCTATTTGTAATTCAAATCTGTAATTATTTGTACTTCCATTAGAAAATATGGCTTTTACAGGGCCGAGGATAGTTAAAGCACCAACAGTTATGGAATAACCAGTCTCAATGTCGTCCATATCTAGTCTCAGGCTCCAATCATCCAGGAACCTTCCTGCATATACATCAAACCCTATGAATCTGTGCCTTATGGGTTCGGCTTGAAAACCCAATGAGGCGGTTTGTATATTCCTTTTTGAAATCTGGTATCGGTCTACTCCGGCAAAACGTATTTCACCGTGGTGGCGACGAAAACGGTTAGGTGAAAACCAGTACTCCCACGGCAGCTCATCGCCTAAACTGTAGCCGGCCCAAACCGTATTTGTGATAGAAAAGGATGGACTGACAGGATAGAAACCTTCATAGTATAACGAGGTTGAAAAGAAATTAACCGGACTTAAAAATACTTCATCACTTAAGGTTCCCTCAATAAGCACTTTTTCACCTTTTGTTGGGTATGAACGCCTGTTCAGTCTGTCGTAAGTAAAACGGGCAAATACAGAATGATAATCAACTTCTGCGGCTTTAATTGAATCGGGGTTGATGACATCGCTTCGAAACATAAAATCTTTTCTGAGCCCGATTTCGAACAGGTTTTGTATACTATAATAGTTGCCAAAAGCGAGCTCTCCTCGTAATACCTGATTTTTAAAACGCGATGTCCGCTCACCATTATTGTACCAGTCAATATTTTCTGACTCGTAGCTCAACGTAGTTAATAACGCAAGCTGTGAACCTAATGCACCATAATAGAGGTGATCTGCTGCGAAATGTATTCGGTCCCCAAGTCTGGCTTCAAATCTGTTGATGGAGCCATTATGAAGTAGATTTTGGAAATCTGCCTCCAACAATATTGAAGCCTGCGTAATTGTTTCATACCGCAGCCCTACGTTAAATTTGTCTTGAGTATTCTCCTCAATGTTAATTTGCAGAGTGTAGTTGTATTCGGCATCATTTGGCATAATCCGATATGTTACCAGGTCGATGTACTGAGAGCTGTAGAGCCTAGTTATTCTATCTTCAATAATGTCTGGATTTAGCCGTGTTTCAGGAGAAAAATCGAGCTGTTGGATAACGAATTCATCCGTATATATTGAATTACCGTTAATCTCTATACTACCGATAGGCAGACTCCCAAATTCACCAATCCCGTCTCTTGGTTGCGGAGAAACCGTTTGCATTGCAGCGAGTTCTTTAAATTTATCGAGATATCGCTTTCCGGCTTGTCGTCCCATCTCTAGTAGTTCCACGGCCCTGTCGAAATCAGTCGCATCGAAGGGGTCAAGCTCATCTACCTCTACATTCAGGTCGGCGAGTTCTTTCTGTTTTTCAGCGTAATCTTCCACACGAAACTGCACCGTCTGGTTTAAAATTGCGCCCAGTGTATTCAAGCTGTCCTGCTTCTTCAAATCTGAACTCACATCAACAGCAATGGTATAGTTTGCTCCCATATCGATAGCATCTTCAACCGGTATATTTCTGATCAGACCTCCATCGATGTAAACTTTGTCACCAATTTTATGCGGTTCAAATACTGATGGGATGGAGATGCTGGCCCTGAGTGCGTCAGGAAGGTATCCCGAATCAAAAGTTACGGCTTCACCGGTTTCAAGATCCGTACCGATAGCCCGGAATGGGATTGGGAAATTATCAAAAGACTCAGTTCCGTGTACATTCCAGGTAAGCCTGGAAAGAAACGTATACACATTTTGACCCGACAGAATCCCTAATGGGAGATCGATTTTTGTCTTTTCAATAGGAAAACTTGCAATTGTTCTACCTTCTGTTGGACGTTCATAATTTGAAACATATCTCCTGTTTTTATCTTCCGTAAAGAGATCCATAAAGTTGTTCGATTCAACAATTTCTACAAGCTGTTCACTTGTATACCCTATGGAGTAGAGCCCGCCAACCAAACTACCCATGCTGGTACCGGTGATGTAGTCGATTCGAAGTCCAGCTTCTTCAATTGCCTCCAATACACCGATATGCGCTATTCCGAGCGCGCCACCCCCGCTAAGTACTAGACCCACTTTCAGGGTGTCATCTTCACTGACCGATAAACCAGAAGGCTGTCCTGCTACATTGTTCGTGATCATCACGAATACGACGATCAACAGAACAATTATTTTTTTTATCATTTTAATTTACATTAAGGAGCAATTGAAATTAGATCCTCAAACAACTACTTAACCAAAACCTCATATCCTTCTTTTTCAAGAATGGATTTAATTTTATCGGTATGGGAACCATGAACAGTTATTGTTTTGGCTTTAACAAAACCACCGGCTCCGCAAGATTTTTTTAGTTTTGTAGAAAGATCATCAATTACTTGTGGATTATGCTGAATGTTTGATACAACTGTTATAGGATTTCCTGTTTTAGGATTCCTTTTTTCCGATACGTTAACTTTCATAAAATGTTTGGGGTTATGTTTAAAATTTATAGACAAATGCTTTCGACAAAGTTACGGATATCAAACAGCAAATGACGGCTAAAATCGCATACCAAAAAGGATAGCTTTGCATAAAAGATTCAAAAACTGCCAGAATTGAAGTTAATCCAGCCATAATTCTAAAAGTCCAGGGCGTTTTGGAAGCTCGAATTACGAATGAAATCCCTGCCGCTACAAACACCGCAGCAAAAAGGGAAAGCAATCTTCCAGTCAAAAATACAGGATCAAAACTATTACCTACACTTTCTATCTGATACAAGACTTCATCAGGCTGAAAATGAATATTTACCATATTCATAAAAACATAAATCGGCATTCCAATAATTAAACCAAAAAACGGAGGGGAAATATCGTGGATTTGTAGCTTCACTTTTTTGTTTGAATAGAAGTTTGCTTTGTAATAAACTCTGCTGTCAATAGTTCTGTTTAAGAGTGGTCAAAAAATGGTTAAATTCAACATGCATGACAAGGTTAAAAAAAGGAGAATACGTTGCAAAATATTAAGATGGATATATTAGGGCTCTCAACAAGCCCCAGTAGCGGCGGTGCTTACGCATTAATTTTAACAGAAAGTGGTGGAAATCGCCGATTGCCCATCATCATTGGTACATTCGAAGCACAGGCCATCGCCCTTGAGCTTGAGAACATCAAGCCTCCAAGGCCTATGACGCATGACCTTTTAAAACATATCGTAGAGAGTTTCGATTCCGTAGTGGAAAAAGTTGTTATAAACGACCTCACAGAAGGTACCTTTTTTGCACAAATACACTATCACAAAAATGGTGACTCGGTTGAACTCGACGCTCGCCCAAGTGATGCTATTGCACTCGCTATACGATTTGGTGCACCTATTTTTGTTACCAAACACGTAATAGAAGAAGCCGGTATTGTTACCGAATCTAAAACTGGTGATAAAGATGTGGGAGAGGAGAGTTCCGCATCAACTACAACTGAGTTAAGCCAAATGGAAGAACTTGAAAAAGAGCTTCAAATGGCCATTGAAACTGAAAATTATGAAAAGGCCGCAAAACTACGCGACCAAATTAGTAAACTTAAAGGATAACGTGAGAATAGACTGTCTTCCCTATACATCATTTGCTTTCACCAACATATTCAACAGTTATATTCAACGTGACGAACATATTAAATCATTCTTTGAAACGGATCCTTTTAATAACTCAGAAGTTGAAAAACATCTTCAAGATATTTCCTTTACAGGTGATAGAAAGGAAACCGTCTCATGGTTGCTTGATTTTAACTCAGCTTATGATATCCCGAAAAAATCCCGTGAGAACATAGATAAATTTGAGCTGGATAATTCTCTTGCAGTTGTAACCGGACAACAGTGCACTGTTATGGGAGGACCGCTTTTCACTGTATATAAGATTATAACGGCCATTGTTAAAGCAAATGAGTGGCAAAAGAAACTAAACCGTCCCGTCATTCCTGTATTTTGGATTGCTGATGAAGACCATGATTTCCAGGAAGCAGCACAATTTTCTATTCAAACCCGCGAAGATTGCAAACTGTTCGAATACGATGATCGCTCTCAAGAGGGTAAAAGAGTCGCAGATATTACGTTTAGTGATGAACTTTCTAAACTAAAAGACGACCTTCGATCAGAACTATATGAAACTGATTTTTCTGATGATCTGTGGAATTTGCTTGATGCCGCATATAAGCCTGGAAACACCTTTGGGAAGGCATTCGGACAGCTGATTCTTGATCTATTTGGTAAATATGGTCTTGTTTTGGCCGGATCAAATACAAAAAGGTCCAAGAAGATTGTATCCGATACAATGGCATTAAGTGTTACGAGACACCAGTTGCAGTTTGATGCCCTTCAAAAACAGTCTGAAATGCTTAAGGATGCAGGGTTCAAAAATCAGGTACATTTGAATGCCTCTAACATATTCTATATCGATCAGAGCGAAAACCGGAAAAAGATTCAATTTGAAAATAATCACTGGAAGATTTCTGATCTGGACATTAGCTGGACATCAGAAGAACTGGTAGATGACATCCAGAAAAATCCAGAAAATTTTTCACCAAATGTATTCCTGCGCCCAATTCTGCAGGATAAACTTTTACCCGTGGCATCGTACGTTGCAGGACCCGGTGAAGTGGCATACTATGCTCAAATGAAAGCATTTTATAAGCAGTTTGATATGAAAATGCCCATAATAACACCACGTTTTAGCGCAACGCTTGTTGAGTCAGGTATAGAGCGAATCATTCAAAAACTACCATTTTCTATACCGGAATATTCGCAGCGTATCGAAGATCTTGAATCTGAGTATATAAACAAGACAGATTCACCTGATGTTGAAAAGATATTTGGTATATGGCAGAGCCGCATAAAAAGTGAGTCTGAAGAAAGCATACAGCAGATTTCAGATATAGATCCAACACTCAAAAAAAGTGCTGAAAAGTCAGTCTCTGTTTTTTTTAATGAGCTAGATAAATTGAAAGGGAAAATTTATAAATCACTGAAAGACAGTGAGAAAACCCAAATTAACCGAATTGAAAAAATTAAACTAAATCTGTTCCCAAACAGAAATCTTCAGGAGAGAGAGATTGCGTTTATTTATTTTATGAATAAATATGGAACTGACCTTTGGGATCATATACTTGAGAGTCTTACCACTGAAAAACCGGATTCTCATAAAATTATTTATTTATAAATGTCTCCAACAGTAAGTGAACAGAAAGAAGCACTTAGAAAACAGTTTCTTTCCAAAAGAAAAGCTTTGAATTCCAACGAAGTATATTCGAAAAGCCGGTTTATCTCATCTAGTCTTATCAACACGAGTTCATATAATAAAGCAAAAGTCATCCATTGTTATGTTTCAATAAGCAGACAGCATGAAGTTGAAACACGCAACTTAATACAGCATATGATGAAACATGGCAAGGAAGTAGTAGTGCCGAAAATGAAGAGGAGTGGTAAATTGAGTCATTTTCGTATTGATAGCCTGGACCAGCTGACCGAGAACAAGTGGGGAGTTGCAGAACCCCGGGGTGACAAAGTCAACTTAGTGAGACCAGATCGTATCGATATGGTAATTGTACCGATGGTTTCCGGTGATATGCATAAAAACAGATTGGGGTATGGGAAGGGATATTACGATCGGTTTTTGGAGGGTGTGAATGCCGTAAAAGCTGGAATATTATTTGATGTGCAACTTTATCAAAACGAGCTGCCGACCGATACATTTGATGTAAAGCTTGATTTCCTTATAACAGAGTCCAAGATTGTAACTTGAATTTCGAAACTGTTGACAGAAGATTCTCGTAGGCTATCACAAATACCCAATAAATACTGTACATTTCAAAGAAAGACTGGTTATGGAAAAAACAATCAATATCTCCGACAGCGACATCCGGACAACTCTTGATGAGTTCCTGGAAGAAGACGAGAAAAAGAAAGAGAAGAAGTCCATCTGGAATATTTCAACGATTACCGGAATTATTCTGGTGTTAATTTCTGCAGCGTTCGTGGGGCATTCTATTGGTCAGGCCATTGGTTTTACAGGCCTTTCTTTTGTGACGGGAATTGTGTCTCTGGCGCCTTATTTTGGGGGTGTGCTTTTAGGGCTTATCCTGATTAGTACTTTTGTAAAAAGCAGAGAAAAAAAACAGATTAGCTATGAGGAGAAAAAACAAGTTAACCAGACCTATGACAAACTTGACGAATTTCTCTACACCAGTAAAGGAAGTAAAGCAAAAGCTAAAGCTAAAAAAGACTCTAAATTATCCAGCCGTTTAGAATCCGTTCACAGACTTACAAAATCAAGAACTGATAAGAAAATTAGCGGTGTTTGTGGAGGGCTTGCAAAATATCTTGGTATAAATTCGACAATCGTACGTATTATATTTGTGGCGGCTATGCTCTTGGGATACGGTAGTTTCTTATTGGTTTATATTGCTATGGCAATTGTAATGCCAAAAGAGCCCATAGAAGAAATGGACGATTTTAAATTTTTGAGATAGGTACGATTTGCTGATTACATTTGAAGGAATAGATGGTTGTGGAAAAACGACACAAATCAATAACCTGAAGAATTATTTGCAAGAAAGAGATCTGAATGTAACGATCTTCAGAGAGCCCGGAGGCACAAGCCTCTCGGAAAAAATCAGGGATCTGCTTCTTTTTGAAACCGATGAAATGGACTTCAGAACCGAGCTGCTTCTTTTTTCTGCAGCCCGCTCTCAGTTAGTTGTAGAAAAGGTGATACCACTTTTGAAGAAGGGAGAACTGGTGATCTTGGATCGCTATTATGACTCCACAGTTGCTTACCAGGGCTATGGAAGAAACTTTACTCACATCGATCATATTCACTTTCTAAATAACCTGGCTACTCATCAAACTGTACCCGACATTACATTTTACTTGAGAATTACGCCTGAAATCGCTTCTCAAAGAACTCAGCACAGCCAGAAAGACCGAATGGAAAAAGCCGGTAAAGATTTTTTTGAACGCGTAAAAGATGGGTACGACACCCTGGCGAAAAATAATGAACGGTTCGTAACGATTGACTCTGCAAGAGACCCGCAAGCCGTATTTCAAGATATCAAAGCCGCTTTTGAATCAGTATTCACATCACGCTGACGCAGCTTGGGGTTAAGCCAGTAGAACAGAGAAGGAAGTACAAACAGATCTGCTATCACGGCTGAAAAAATTGTGGTGCATACCAGTATTCCCATCATAGCTGTGGATGTAAAAGAACTGGTAATCAAGGTGCCAAATCCGGCAATTAGAATCATGCTGGTGATAATTATAGCGCGACCCGTCCGTACAGTTGTTGCCGATAATGCGGGGAAAAGGGCCTTTCGCCTTCGTGTTTCGATGCGTAATCTTGCCAGGTAGTGAATACTGTCGTCTACCGCAATTCCGAGGGCAATTGTAAATATTACTGCTGTTGAAGGCTTTATATCGATGTTAAAAAAGCCCATAACCCCGGCCACTGTTATGAGTGGTATAAGGTTGGGAATGAGGGCTATTAGTATAAGGCGAACGTCTTTGAAGAGAACGACCATAATTCCCGTAATCGCAAATAATGCTATAACAATACTCCAAGCGAGTGAATAAACAATTTTATCTGTAAGATCTGCACTCAGTATTGTCGTACCGGTGATAACGACATTTTCATCTTCAAATAGCTCATTAATGTCTTGTTGAAGGCTGTTTTTAATTTCATTAATTCGTTTTGAACCGGCATCTTCGGTAAATGCCGTGATCCTGAGCTTAGAATAGTTAAAGTCGACCAAACGGTATAGCTCTTCTGAACCGCTAACTTCTAACAATAATGTATATTGGGCTACTGCCTGATCGGAATCGGGAAGGGGAGAGGCTTCAATTGATTCATCAGAAAACAGTTTGTGCACCTCGCTTATTAAGGTATGAAGCCCGGTAACTCGCTCAATTTCCGGAAATGAAAGCAACCTCTTTTCCAGTTCAACAGCATTCTTTACCGCGCTGGCTGTAAGAGCACCTTCAGGCTCACCAAAATCAACAATGATTTCCATTGGGAACTGGGGAGCAATTTGCTCTGTAAAAAATCGGCTGTCCTGCATAATCTTTGTGTCTTCGCTTATGTCATCATAAACTTTCCCGTTCACTGTGAGATCTTTCATGCCGATTGAAAACCCTAAAGTAATTAACAATGCCAGAACCAGTACTTTACCGTAGTTCATGCGATTTAGTGCCGTCAGGCGCTGTAACCAGCGTGAAATAAGAGGATAAAACGAACTCGATTTCTCATTAACCACACGTTTTTTTCGAGATAGTCGAAGCGCAGCCGGTAGAAATATTATTGTTATCAGGTAGGCTACAAGTACACCTACTGCGGTATAGATTCCAAACTTTTTCATAGGTACAACGCTGCTGCTCAATAAAGATGCAAACCCAATTGCTGTAGTTATGCTTGTTAAAAGAGTAGCGCTGCCCAATGTTTTCATCATTTCAACAATGGATGGCATTTTCCCCATGCCGCTCTCTCTGGCATCATCATATTTTGAGATCATGTGGATAGAATCTGCTACCCCCACGCACAGAAGAATTGGGGCAATGGTGCTGCTCATAATCTCAAGATATCCACCCGTAAGCTGCATGATGGCAATTGTAAACAGCAGCGTAGCCCACACAATGATCATTGGAAATAGAATTCCCCATATTGTTCGATAGAGGTACCAAAGCAAGAAAATAATAAGCAGTGAGGAGATGCTGATGTAGCCGATAATTTCGGTATTCAGCATATTCACATATTGATTACGATAGTAGGGTATACCCGAAATATGGAATGTGTATTTTTCCTGATGGTAGGCTAGTACATCCTCAATCGAATCAATAATTGTATTTCTATTTGAGTATGTGTTTTCGTCTTCATTTATCTGGATAGCCAAAGCTGTAGCGCTCCCATCACGGCTGATCAGAAAGCCACTTAGAAATGGATCGGAAGTCATCTGCGCCCTTAAACTATCGGGTGATAGAGTTTCAATATTTTCATCAGTTAAATAGGGATCAAAATTGATCATCCCGCCGCTTTCATTCAGTTCACTGGCATTCCAAAGTGAATAAACATCCTCAACAAACTGGATATTGGATAGGCTATCTGAAATTTCACGAATATCAGATAGTACATGTTCATCAAAAAGGTTGGGGTGAGAAAAGCCAATAAGAATGGTATTGTCATCTCTTCCAAACTCTGTTTCAAGAAGTTCATAATCTGCAATTACCTGGTCGCCTTCCGGGTAAAATCCTTCAAGGTTAAAATCGGTCTGAATTTGAATGGCGGGATAAATAGCAATTAAGGCAATTGCAAGCAGAGCAAAAAAAACACCCCTCGGGTGCTTTACAATAAATTGTGTATATCTTTCAAACATAAAATTGTTGTTGCAGATGATCTTGGGAATTGAAACTTATTTAGATCAACATGCATTCCGAGAGATCAAAAATAGATGACTACTTTTGAGAAGATAAAACTGTTCTCCTTAAACTGATTAAATGAAAAGTGACCATAAAAAGGAGAAGTATTTTGCCCTCCGAACAGGTTTACACCAAGAGCAATTTCTATACCATCATCCAGCTCATATATTCCCTGTGCCTGCGTCCAAAAATCTTTTGCATCAACATTGTACCGTGTAAGTAAAAGAGCCTGTAATCGGTCTCTGAGGAATGGTCGATTGATCAGTACGGAAACATATGGAAACAGGCGTTCAGGTAAAATTTGCTCGTCATAATTTATTATATACTCCAGATACGCCTGAGTATTAATAGTGAACCCAAGCTGATCGGTTTGAAACCCAATCATTGAATTCAACCAGGGTTTTTCGGTTAAATAACCATCATCACGCAGTTCAAACTGCTGCAGTAACTGAATTGCTGATTGAATGCTTGTTAAAGAGCTCTCGAGTAACTCCGTTGATACAGGTAAAAACGTAAAGACTCTTTTTTGTACATACAGAGATTCAATATTTAAAGTGAAATTATTCCCAATTCTTATAGCTGACGAAAGCCCCACCATGGGCGATTGTTTGTAGGTTTCTGTAAGATTAATGGTGGCAATATCAGGTAGCTCCAGAAAGTTTATGCTGATTGCATACGCGGGCATCGGATGGCTCCAGTTCATAAGATACAGATCCAGGTCAAAAAAAGGTGATGAGCGAAAGCCATAGCGAAGTGCAAGCTGTATATCGCTGAGATTATTCTCTGTTTCTGCATCCTGAAAACGTATGGGCAAAGGGGAGGGGATGTCTTGTACGGGGAACCAGCGTGAGTCAGAAGGTGGTAATAAATCTGGCTGGAATATCGGGCTTGCTATCAATTGAAGTGAATTGGCTCCAAAATAACGAGTATAATTCAGAGCGGGAAGTCCAAAGCGAAGATCATCGGGATCCTGTGTTAAAAATTCGCGAAGATCTACCGGAGTGAGAATATCGGTTACAAATCCACCGGCAGCACGCCCCCAGATGATTTTCTGAACACCTATTCTAAGGTCAGATTGATCAAAGTAAAGATCGGCGTAGAGTTCTCTTAACTGAATCTCGATTGGCTCATCTTCATTGTAACGCTGAATAAAGTCAATTTCAGAAAATAAATTTCCAGAACTGATGGAAGAATTTAACTGTAAGCGGAGTCTATTTCTTCCGGCTATGAGTTCATTATCCTGTGTTGTTTGAAAAGCGTTATAGTTCTGATATAGGCCATTAATGGAAGTCTGAGCAGATATTTCTCCACAAACAAGAAAAAGAAACGCCAAAAAACACGGTAAATAAGCATTTAAAATAAACGATCGCAACAAAGTATATAAGAATGAAATGAATATTTTCAAATTGATTGAAGCTTAATCAAAATATGCGTAATTTTAGAGCATTGTGGATTTATGTTATCTGCATTCATTTTCATTTCAACTCTGAATTATAACCTTTCATTTCCGAAGCGAAAATACTTATGGCGCACGAAAGAATTGAAGTAGACTTACCTTTAGCCAAAGTTTACGAATTATTATGCAACCCCGTTCATTATACTAAGTTTCTTCACCGTATAGATAACATAGAAAAAGTTAATTCCCAGACTTTTAACTATACAACCACTATTGGTGACGAGGAGTTTCAGTGGACAACCAACATTATCGATAATTTAAGAAATACCCGCGTTGCCTGGATCACAATAAATGGCAATTTGAACCAGACAGGCACTATCCGTTTTACTCCTCTTGATAATGGAGAAAGAACAAGGGTAGATTTTTCACTGGATTATCGCACCTTTTTCGGAGAAGCCGAAGAGGATCTCGCCAATTTTATTGATGATTTGCCAGAACAACTTATTAAAGATCTGCAGACATTTAAGAAACTGGCTGAAAATGATACATTCAAAGATGAAGAAACAGCTGAAAAAGAAAGCGAGGTTACAGCCTAATTTCTAGTTTCAAAATTTTTTATGCACCCATACGAGAGTTTGGGTGCATTTTTTTTGCCCATCAACCAAAAATATGTATCAATGGCTCAAACATTTAGCGAGTTTGTAAA
This sequence comes from uncultured Rhodohalobacter sp., assembly GCA_964544445.1. GTDB lineage: Bacteria > Bacteroidota > Rhodothermia > Balneolales > Balneolaceae > Rhodohalobacter. The sequence continues at coordinate 24,081 of CAZJBI010000012.1, read as the reverse complement.
AAGCATCAACTCCAAAAAACCGCACTACTTTGTAATCGGGCATCCAATTTCGCACTCACTTTCACCTCTTATGCATAATACCGCACTTCAGTATCACGGTATAGATGCGTCTTATTATGCCGTTGATGTGCAGCCAAATGAACTTACGTCATTTATTGCCTGGTGTAATCAGGATACTTTTCTGGGATGCAATATCACTCTTCCATATAAACAGCAGCTCTTTCATTTAGTTGACAGAAGGAGTGAAACAGCAGACGCCATAGGTGCTATTAATACAGTTTCAAAAAAGAATGGTGAGCTCATAGGTGACAACACTGACGTTTATGGTTTTTTAAAGCCTTTGGAGTCTTTATCAGATGTTATTGAGGAGACCGAAGCTGTTGTGTTTGGCACGGGTGGTGCTTCGATGGCGGTGGTTTACGGTTTACAATCACTCGGTGTTCATAAAATTTACCTGGTTACCAGAGATCCCGCCTCAAAAAGAGCTCAGGAGTCCTTTATCGAATATATCGGATATTCACAGTGGCCATCTGTTCTGGAAAATGTATCCATTGTAATAAATACAACACCTCTTGGCATGGATCCAAATAGAGATAAAAGTCCCGTTAGGGATTCAGAGTCAACTTTACTAGAGGGTAAAATATGTTACGATCTGGTGTATAATCCACAAGAAACAGCCTTTTTGAAGCAGGCCAAAGATACGGCTGAAATTTCTATTCCTGGTTTAGATATGCTGATTCATCAGGGAAGTCGGGCGTTTGAGATATGGACCGGCAAAAAATTCCCGGTAAAGAAGGTCAAAACCGTGCTAATGAACCATTTTAAGAACTGATGATGGATGTAATTTATCCGGAAATAATAAATTCATTAAGTGGGATAGAAGCGGTTTTTACGCTTTCCAACCGGTCCGATTCAGTTAATGCAGATAGTGGTATTGGAGGATTGAACTTTGGCATAAATACCTCAGATAAACTCTCCGCTATACAAAGTAACAGAAAGGCATTAGCAACATTTTTAAATGTTGATCATCAAAAGTTTGTAATAACAGAACAGGTTCATGGTGATCACATAGAAATTGTTGACCAGCCCGGTTTTTTTAAAAAAACTGACGGAGTTATTACAGTGGTGCCCGGTCTGATTTTAACTATTCAAGTTGCAGACTGTGCTGCAGTTATGGTCGCAGATCAAAAAAACATGATTATTGGTGTTTTTCATGCAGGCTGGAGAGGAGCAGTGAAGCGCATTGTAAGCAAAGGAATTAAAAAGATGGAACAGTTGGCGATTCAGCCACCTCAGTATAAAGCCTTTATAAGTCCCTGTATCTCACAAAATAATTTTGAAGTTGGCTCTGAAGTGGCTGAAAAATTTCCATCCGAATTTGTAGACTATACTTCATTTAAAAAACCGCATGTAAATTTGAAGCAATTTTTGAAGACTGAACTCATGAATGCAGGGGTAAATGGCTCGAATATCGAAGTTTCGGATGCGTGTACATTGGATGATCCCCAATTTTATTCATTCAGAAGAGAACGAGAAGAGGCTGGCAGAATGTTAGCCTGCCTGTACATCAACGAAAACCTAGATTAAGTTTGCGAGTAAGCTACTGTCCGGGCTATGTAGCACCCTTACCAGAAGGGCACATATTCCCCATGAAAAAATTTTCGGGCCTTCACCGTTATTTGATAAATACAGGAATTATCAAGGAGCGAGACGTCATTGAACCGTCACTAACAGATTTTTCTAACCTCTATACGGTTCACACCAAACGGTATAGTGATGGCGTATGGAACGGGAATTTATCAAAAAAAGAGATTCGAAGAATGGGGTTACCCTGGTCAAAAGGGCTCGCAATCAGATCCAGACTTGCGGTACAGGGAACAATAAATGCCTCAATTATGGCGCTGCAGGACGGAATGTCTGGTAATCTTGCCGGCGGCACTCATCACGCAATGGCCGATGGTGGTGAGGGATTTTGTGTATATAATGATGTTGCAGTCGCAATTAGAGTTCTAAAGCAAGCAAAATGGGTGCAGCGAGTACTTGTGATAGATTGTGATGTTCACCAGGGAAATGGCACAGCAGACATTTTTAAAGACGATGCTGACGTATACACATTCTCAATACATGGACAAAAAAACTATCCATTTAAAAAACCACCTTCCACCTTTGATATTGGGCTGCCGGATAAAACGGGCGACGCTGAATATCTATCAGTACTTGAGAAGTCACTGGAAAAGATTTTTAATGAGTTTAATCCAGACCTCGTTTATTATCTTGCGGGTATAGATCCACTAGAAACAGATCATTTTGGTCGTTTATCGCTCTCGCTAAAGGGGCTCGAACAGAGAGAAAGACTTGTGATTGAAGAAACCGGCAAAAGAGATTTACCTCTGGTGTTGTTACTATCCGGTGGTTATGCCCCAACATTAGATCAGACTGTTGAGGCCCACAGTTTACTTTATAAAACGGGTCAATATTTGATGCCAAAGTACTACTAATTTCTTGTATACTTTAGGAAACTGAAAAAGACTTATGACAGAGAAACAATCAATAGCCATTTTTGGATCAACGGGATCAATCGGCACGCAGGCTGTAGAAATCATTCAAAATCAGCGTGAATCTTTTAGTGTATCTGTACTCACGGCAAATAATAATTTTGAATTACTTGCAGAGCAAGCCAATGATTTAAAACCGGAATACTTGCTGCTGGGAAACGAGGATCATAAAGAGGATTTTATAAACTCACTCAATTATCAACCTAAAGAAGTTTTTTTTGGGAATCATTATCTCGAAGATCTCGCAGAACAGGTTGATTACGATCTGCTTTTAAACAGCCTTGTTGGGTTTGCGGGGTTCATGTCAACTTATACTGCACTGAAGCGTGATAAAAAAGTGGCATTGGCGAATAAAGAGTCGTTGGTTACTGGCGGCGAAATTCTCAGTAAAATGGGAGCTTTTAAAAAGGGGAAATTGATTCCTGTTGACTCGGAGCATTCGGCGATGCTTCAATCATTGATTGGAGAAAACCAAAAAGACATTCAAAAGATTATAATAACCGCGAGCGGTGGGCCATTTAAAGATTATTCATCCCAGCAGATGAAGGAAATTACTGTTGAGGATGCTCTGGACCATCCCAATTGGGATATGGGTGCCAAAATCACTATCGATTCGTCAACGATGATGAATAAAGGGCTCGAAATTATGGAAGCAAAATGGTTTTTTGATGTTGATGTGGATCAAATTGTCCCTGTAATTCATCCACAGAGTATTATTCACTCCATTGTTGAATTTGTCGACGGCTCATCAAAAGCACAGCTTGGTCCGCCCGACATGAAAGTACCGATACTTTATGCGCTATCTTTCCCAAACCGCATCAGCTATCCAAATAAAACACTCGATTACAGTGAAAGGATGATGCTTGAAATTCGGCCAGTGAATTATGAACAATTTCCCTGTCTGCAGCTGGCAATTGATGCAGTGAAGGAAGGAGGAACTAAACCAGCAATATTGAATGCTGCAAACGAAGTGGCCGTTGAACGGTTTTTGAAAAGAGAAATTCACTATATTGAAATACCAAAAATCATTGAATCATCTTTAAATAGCATTACAATTGATAAGGAATTAACTCCTGAAACGTTAATGCAGGCAGACAAAGAAACGCGTGCCTACGCATATACTTTACTTTAGCTACATATATGGATTGGATTGTTAGTTTTTCTTCTACAATACTCATTTTTATAGCAGCAATATTTATCTTGGTAACCGTTCATGAGTTCGGCCATTTTATTGCAGCCAAATACTTTAAGATGAGAGTCAATAAATTTTCTATTGGATTCCCACCTAAAATTATTAGTTGGAAACGTAGATCTACCGAGTACGTTTTGGGGTTAACACCTCTTGGCGGCTATGTTCAAATTGCCGGTATGATTGACGAAACCATGGACGGAAGCTTTATTGATAATGAGCCAAAACCGGACGAATTCAGAAGTAAGCCTGTTTGGCAGAGAATTATTGTTATTCTTGCCGGCGTGATTTTTAACATGATCCTGGCCGTAGTCATTTACACGGGTATGACCTGGAATTATGGTGAAACGGTTGTTCCAGTCCGATCTGTGGGCGGAATTTATGTTGAACAGGGATCTCTTGCAGATAGGATAGGCCTGCAAACAGGTGATCAACTTATTGGCGTAAATGGTGAAGAAGTTGATTATTTTAATGAGCTATTCAACCCATCCGCTATCACAGACCGTGATTTGTCTTACCTTGTAAATCGTAATGGTGAAACGGTTACCATCTCAACACCACCCAACTTTTTGGATCTGATTAATGAAGAGGGACGCTTCATTGATGAAACAAATAGCCTGCCAAGCAGAATTTCCAGAGTATTACCCGATTCCCCGGCAGCAACATCAGGACTTCAGGATGGAGATGAAGTCATAGCCGTTAATGGGGAACCTGTTTCTTATTGGATGCAGCTAGTTAACATCATTCAAAATACAGAGAATAGTATCGAACTTACCGTTCAGCGAGACTCTGGCGTTGCAACTGTAGAAGTTACTCCTGATCCTGAAACGCAAACCATTGGCATTCAGTCTCCCAACCCGGGTGACATATTTGAACTGGACAGACGCACCTATAACTTGGCTCAGTCAGCCGTCATCGGATTTACAAGAACCAGCGATACATTCACGGGCATTATTAAGGGTATCGGTCGCATGTTTTCAGGTGATATATCGGTACGCGATAATCTTGGAGGCCCTGTAGCCATAGCAAGCATCACAAAAGAAGCAACAGATGCTGGTGGTTGGATTGGTTTCTGGAATATTACCGCTTTCCTCAGCGTTACTCTGGCTATCATGAATATGCTTCCCATTCCAGCTCTTGATGGCGGACATTTCATGTTTCTTGCCTACGAGGGGATTACCCGGAGAGAACCATCGCCAAAAGTAAGAATGGGTCTACAGCAACTAGGATTTATATTCCTGATTGGACTGTTTATTCTGGTCACATTCAATGATATTCTTAGAACTTTTGGCGGATAGGGAAGATGATAGCAGAGAATGACCATTCTGAAACATGTAAAGAATTGTTTTTACAGGTACTTTTCGGTTTCATTTTACTATCATTACTACTACAATTTGTACAGACTGATTTTGGAAAGCTAATTTTGGTATTTCTATTTTTACTCTTTCTATTTTATAACCCTCAAGTCAATTTGCTGGTAAATCGTAAAAAAGTTGCAAGAGAGACCAATATTGGCAAGATTCTTTAATTATGAAATACCCGATACAGAAGAAGCGATTTCAAAAGAAATTTAAAAAACGAAAATTAAAGCCGATTCCAAGGGTTGTGGTTCCAAGCTTCTTCACTCTAATGAATCTATTCTGCGGATTTCTTTCTATTATTATGGTGTACGAAGGGAATCTTGTTGCTGGCGCCTGGCTTATTGTTCTTGCTGGAATGTTTGATGTTCTGGATGGTTTTATGGCCAGACTGGCAAACGCTACCAGTGAATTTGGCATGGAGCTCGACTCAATTTGTGATGTTGTCTCTTTTGGAGTAGCTCCCGGTTTTCTCATTTATAGTTTTGCACTTCATGAACTTCAGATCATTGGTATATTACTGAGCGCACTCGCACCCATTTGCGGAGCTATCCGACTGGCCAGGTTCAATGTAGAAGCTAAAGTTGAAGATCTGAACTTTTTCAGAGGACTTCCTACGCCTGCCTACGCAATTATGCTGGCCTCATTCTTCCTGACGTTCCGAAATCGGTTAGACTGGTTCGACGGACTCAATCAAGGCGTTATTTCGGTTCTCATTCCGGTTGTAATACTTCTGTCATTTTTGATGGTGAGTACCATTCCGTTTGATAAAATCCCGAGATTTGACAGGAAATCAATTAAAAAGTATAAGAATAGGCTTATCCTGCTTTTTGTTTATTTCCTGATCATCGTCATTTTTCAGGATCTGGGACTTATTGTTGTGTTCTCTTTCTTTATTGCCAAAGGCTTACTTTTAGGACTCTATATATTTTGGAAACAGGCATTTACTGATGATCCAGATCCAATGGAGCAGGGAAATATCTAGTCGGTTCAATGTAGACCGAAATTAATCATCAAGGGTCATCCTCGCCTCAATAAACTCTTTTATTTTGATGGCAGATCTTTTTTTAAGAGGTATAACACGTCCATTGAGTTTGTGCAGATATGTCCAGTCATTTTCATTTCGGTTTCGAATGACCACGCATCTGTCTGAAGTTACTATATCATTGTAAAAACTACGGTTGGGCATTTCGTCAATTTTAACAGTAGCCAGGTTGCTGATATCCCAACTCTCTGCTTGTTTTTCGATCTTTTTAACCATGTAGGAAACAGTTAAAAATTCGTCCTCATCAATGGTTAACTTCAAAGTAACTTTACCGTCACGAAGTTTAAATAAGCCAATTACTGCGAGTGCAAAAAAAGCAAAAGCTGAAAGCCTGATATATCCTTCCAATAGAGTATTTTCGATAAATATCAGCGAACTAAATATAGATATTGCCAAAACCATACTGGCAGTTGTAATAATTGGCCACTGAGAAGAGAATTTTTCTTCAATTATCAATTCATTCATGATAAAACTCGTTTATGGATGTATTCTCCGGTTGTTGTTGTATATCGATCGTACAAATTTGCTGTTAAACAAGAATGGATGGGTGCAATACAAATATGGTCGTCAGTAAGTATTTTTTTGGCTTTTTTAGCTATCGCAAGCATTCCATGCTCCTGAGATAATGACGCCAGTTTCCCATTCAGCACTTTGGAGGGCTTTGACGGATCGTATTCCACCAGCTGCCCATAATTTTTTGAACCATCCTTATCCAGAACATAGTCTTTAGAGCAGTGAACCGCTCCGCCATGGCAAATTGCGCGATTTTCATCCGGGAACGGCTGCGCAATGGGTAGCACGTGAAATAAGGCGATATCATCAACCGTACAGCTCCCGATTAAAACCTGCATCCAATCGAAAAACACAAAATTTCCTGCTGTGCATTCATCTAGAAAATCAAAAGAGGGGAGAGCACTTGCAGAAGGTGTATCACCCATTGTTATGACTGCATCAGGATATATCTCTTTCAAACCTTTCATTACGGCTGCAGACGATTGAATAGACTGTAAAATACTGTCTTTTGATCTGCTCTGATATGTTCTGCCGTCATGCATGTAAAAACCGTGAAATCGCGCACAATCACCACTTTTTGCAGCATCCAGAATTGCTTCTATAGTGGCTTTATCTTCGGGTGATATCCCACTTCGTTTATACCCGTTATCAATTTCTATATAGAAACGAAATGGCTTGTCTAGTTCTCTCTCCAGAAAATGTATGTCGTCAGCATCATGAATAAATAGCCGAATTGAGGCCTTTTCTTGCAGCTCCTTAACTGCATGAAGTTGTGATCTGTAAAATGGGAAAGCGATGGTGATATCATCCCAGCCATCCTGAGCAAAATATTGGCCCATAGCCGGTGTTGATACGGTTATTCCTGTTACGCCCTGATCTCGAAACCATCGGCCGACCTGCAGCGATTGATGAGTTTTAAAATGAGGTCTCAGCTCTGTTAAGCTTTCTCTGCACTTAGTCACCATTTTTTTAATATTCTTTTTGCAACGATTCGTGTCGAGAAGGAGCTGGGGACGATCTGGGGCAAAATTATGCATAAGTAATACTTGTTTACAGTTAATGATGACGGGTTCAAAAATAGTAAATGCTTAGAAGTTAAAAACGCCTTATTTTTAATATCTACTTAAACAGACATCTTAAGATTATCGACCAAAAAACATTAATCGGGCGATTAGAAAAAATACATTTCCCCGAACTGTCTCTATATAACCTAGATGCAAAAATTGATACAGGTGCATATACGTCAAGTCTGCACTGTCATCACATTACTACAAATAAAAAAGACGGCATTTTATTTGTGAGTTTTTACGTTCTCGACCCCGAGCATCCTGAGTATGAAAACAGGCCATTTGAAATTCCGGTTCATAAAGTTAAAAATGTGAAAAGCTCAAATGGGATTGCTGAAGAGCGAGTGGTTATCAAACAAAGAATTGAGATAGCAAACAAGTCGTTCAAATTAGACTTATCGTTAACAAACAGAGCCGAAATGAGGTATCCTGTACTGCTGGGACGACGGTTCCTGAATAAGAAGTTTATAGTAGATGTATCAAAAAAATATTTATATAATCAAAATTAATACATGTCTTCCAATAACTTAAACATTGTAATTCTTTCAAGAAATAAACATTTATATTCCACAAGTCGTCTTGCTGAGGCCATTACCCAAAAAGGGTATAATCCAATGATTCTCGACCACTTGAAATGTGATATTGTGATAGAACAAGACAAACCATCAATTTATTATAATGGAGAGCTCATTGAAAATGTAGCTGCTGTTATTCCGCGAATAGGTGCTTCTGTGACTTTTTATGGGGCAGCGGTTGTTCGCCAATTTGAGATGATGAATGTTCCCACAGTAACAGAGTCGCAAGCGCTTGTGAGATCACGCGATAAATTGCGCAGCCTTCAAATATTAGCAAGATCGAATGTAGGAATGCCAAAAACAGTGTTTACAAATTATAGTAAAGAAGCAAGCATGATTATTGACAGCGTTGGCGGTGCACCATTAATTGTAAAACTTCTTGAAGGAACCCAGGGCTATGGTGTGGTACTGGCACCTACACGGAAAGCAGCAGAATCAATTATTGAAGCATTTCACAGCATGAAGGCTCGGGTTATTGTACAGGAATTTATTGAAGAAGCGAAAGGTGCAGATATACGAGTCTTTATTGTTGATAATAAAGTAGTTGGAGCAATGAAACGACAGGGAAAAGAGGGTGAATTTCGTTCCAATTTACACCAGGGAGGAACTGGAAAAATTATAAAACTGAGTAAGGAAGAGCGAAATATTGCTCTAACTGCTGCAAGATCCATGAATTTGAGCATAGCAGGTGTGGATTTATTACAATCAGCGAGGGGGCCGCTTGTGCTTGAAGTAAACTCCTCACCGGGCCTTGAGGGAATTGAAAAGGCAACAGGGAAAGATATTGCTTCAAAAATTATCGAATATGCCGAAAAGTTGATAGATCATAAAAATAACAAACGATCAACGCGCAGAAAGATTAAACCAAATGCCTGAAATTATTTCAATTAATGGCGAGCGCATACGCCGGGGTGAAGACAAACAGATTTACTTGCGGATAGCCAGGCTTCCAACCTATACAAATATCGATTTGCCGGTGCGTATCTTGCGAGGGGAGGAAGATGGCCCAACGTTGCTGGTGTCGGGCGGGCTACATGGTGACGAAATTAACGGTATAGAAATTGTTCGGCGTTTACTCACCAAAGAATTCATAAAACCAGACAAAGGTACCGTTATCGCTGTACCGCTTATGAATGTATATGGATTTATACAAAATGTTCGGGGTGTTCCAGACGGAAAAGATATTAACAGGAGCTTTCCCGGCAGTAAATCCGGATCACTTGCAAAGCTTCTTGCGTTTACCATCATGAAAGAAATTGTGCCTATTATCGATTTTGGGCTCGATTTTCATACGGGAGGCGCCAGTCGTGCAAACTATCCTCAAATCCGATGTACGTTCAATAGTGAAAAAAACCTTGAAATAGCCAGGGCATTTGCACCACCTGTGATACTGCACTCCGGCCTTATCGACAAGTCATTTAGAAAAGCAGCTCATAGAAAGAAAAAACATATACTTGTGTACGAATCAGGTGAGTCCCTTCGCTTAGACGAATTTGGCATTAAGGAGGCCATCAATGGAACCAAAAGGGTGATGAAGTACCTTAAAATGATTGATGAAGCCCCCAAACCCGGTAAAACTGAAATTTTTGACAAATCAGCATGGGTGCGGGCATCTTATGCGGGTATTTTTCATACTCGGGTACATTTAGGAGAAGATATTAAGAAAAATCAACTGTTGGGAGTCATCACAGATCCATTTGGAACTGAATCATTTAGAATAAAAAGCCGATATACCGGCAAAGTTATAGGCTTAAATCATAATCCAATCGTACATAAAGGCGATGCGATCATGCATGTCGCAATTAAAACCGATTAATAATAAACTATGAATTCCGATTTAATATTTTGCCCAGTATCGAAGAGAAAATGGAAAGAATACAACACGGGTGGTTACTACAGGCCCAAAATTGACGAAGAAGATGTAGATACAATACTATGCGCCACGAATAGAAGCATAAACCAGCTTTTGAATGATAAATTTAGTGGACGCAAAAACCTGTTAATCTTAGTAATTGATAAATCAAGGCTAGAGCCAAAAATATCACAAAATAGTGATAGCGGAGAAATATTCGTTAACGGAGCGATAAATACAGATGCTATTCTTGATAAAATCAGAATTAGCTGTAACGAAGATGGGCAATTTGATATTGAAGTAGAGAGTGTATAATCAGTAGCCTTAAATATCCGGGTCAGTTCAACGGGTTATATTTAGTATAATTAATTGTCGTATAATAAATATTATGTAAAGTTATATTGTTGATGTATCACTCAAACAAGTCATACATATCTATTCCCTTCTCTTATCTCTATAGGACTATAGGATTAGTAAAGGCTAAACAATTGCCTTTTGTATCTCCTTGAAGTCAGGAAGCTGACCCGAATCATCCAGGACTTCAGCATATTCAATGGTGTGATCCTGGTTAATGACAAATGCAGATCTTTTACTCACCCCTTTCATTCCAAAGAAGTCTTGGTCTAAAACACCAAACATTTCTGATACTTCTTTATTGAAATCACTTAAAAGAGTAAAATTGATATTATTGGCTTTCTTAAATGCTTGAAGTGTAAAAAAACTATCAACGCTAATACCAATTACCTGGACATTCAAAGAATTGTACATTTTCATATTATCACGAGTTGTGCACATTTCTTCTGTGCAAACAGACGAAAACGCCAGTGGGAAAAAGAGCACGAGTACTTTCCCTTTTTTAAGCAATTCATCTAAACGAACTTTCTCTCCATCACTATTCTGGAGTTCAAAATTTTCTACCGTTACTCCTTTTTTCATAATCTATGTTTCAATGTTTCTGTTGAATGTAAATACAAACCCATAAGTTGATATGGTAATTCCCACGCTGGTGATGAAGTACCATAGTAATTGTACATATTGGTCTTCATCCAGAAAGAATGATCCTGATATCGATACTGATAACAGTACAGTCCCCGCTATGATCGATAAGAATGGTTTAATTTCATCTTTATAACCAAGACTTAAAATGAGAGAAACCACTACTATCATTGCTGAAACAGAATGTAGTATGGTGTCTTTCATTAGGCTTGTTTGATATGTAAGATAGTAGGAAAATGGTATAACAACAGGCATGAAAACTGTGATATACGGATATCTGAATATACCTGGCTTAAGGTGTCTTATCATCATCAACAATGCTACTAAAATCAAGGAAAACGCTATAATTGGAGAAACGGATTCTACTATATCGCTAAATGGAAAGCTTAATGAGGCGTAGATAGCAGACAAAATCCATACAACTGCTGACGCAGTAAACGTTATTCTAGCATCTTTGAACTGATTACTGAGTTTTTTGTGGCATATTACAGCGCTCAAACCAATAGATGCTACTAAAAGTAAATAGCCAACCAATTTACTGCTGACCTAAGTTGTGCCGTTTACTTGCCTTTTTATCAATTTCTCTTTGATGGGCTCTTTCATTTTGATAGATCAATACCAGGTCTGCAATCTTTTTCAATAACTCTCTCTCCTTTTTGATCATAGAATTTGCAAAATCATATAGAGAAATTTCTTTACCATATTCATTTTTTAAAGTCCGCTCCCAGTCAATAAGAGGGATCTTATTTAGTACGGTTAGAAGTGCTGCTCGATGTTTAATTATACGGCTCAGAACTTTTTGAACATCTGCCCCATCCTCTTCCGGTATTTCAAATGTATCGCTATACTTTTCAAAATCTGACAGCCTTACAATCCTATTTTCTGCAAATACCTGTTCAATGATAGGTCTGTAATAATCAATTTGGGCATGATTAATCAACCGCAGCATATTTACGATGGACATGCCGTCGGTTGGAGTTTCATCAAACGGTACAGAATCAATAACATATTTTAGAGCTTCAGCCTCATCTAGGAGATACTCTGCATCATCTACTAAATTATTGATCTGCTTTTGAGAAATATTCAGGTTCGTCATCTAAAAAGAGTCCGGCGTTCGACTGTTAGTTAGCCCAGTTTGAGGATGCTTTTGATGCGTCGTTTCTTTTTTGTTGTTCAAGCATGTCTACCAAAGATAATCCTGTGTTCCATTCTTTGTCACGGTCTCTTACCGAGTGAATATTGTTTTCTTCCTGGAAATCCCAGAACTGGCCAAACTGGTTGTTCCTGTAATTTTTAAGATATTCCAGCCGCTCTTCAAGATCTTCTTTAGGGACAAGAAGCCTGCTTTTATCGTAAACAGCATCTTCCCTACTCTCAAAAACAATATCGTAATCCTTACTCATCACGATGGCTTCTTCGGGACATACTTCTTCACAGTATCCACAATAGATACAGCGAAGCATGTTAATTTCAAATTTTTCCGGATATCGCTCTTTGGGATCTTCATTCTCACTCGCCTGCATGCTTATTGCCAGCGGAGGACAAGCACGTGCGCAAAGTCCACAAGAAACACATCTCTCCTGACCATTATCTTCAACCAAAACAGGCCGGCCCCTGAAAATATTTGGGGGATCCCATTTTTCTTCTGGATAGTTTAATGTGAACTGAGGTGCAAACATCTGCTTAAATGTATACCACAGACCTTTAAAAATTTCAGGTAAATAAATTTTTTCAAGGAATGAGAGCTTTCTTTCACGTTGAAAATCATCTGTAAGCGGATTTGCTGCCGGCTGATCTAAATTTTGTTGCATACTACCTGTAGATTGAAGGTTGATTCCTTTAAAGTTCTAAAAATAACTGTTTGTGTGTTTGAGTTCAAAAGATAATCGTAAATAATATGATCTTATTTTTGCCTGAAAACCATGGTAATAGGTACACCATAAAATCCAAACTCCTGGCGTATCTTACTCTCTATAAACCGTCTGTAGTTGGCCGGTAGTTCCTGCGGATTGTTCATAAAAAACTTAAAAACCGGTGGATTCGATTTTACCTGAACAGCATATTGGATCTTAAGTTGATTCCCGCGTTTAACAGGTAGAGCCCGTTCTTTTAGAATTTTTGAAATAAATTCTGTTAAATCATTGGTAGATATTTTTTTACGTCTTTCTTCAATGACTTTTTTTGCCTCTGTCAAAACTTTATCTATTCGTTGACCGGTCTTTGCAGATATTGAAATGATGGGAATATAATTTAGAGTTTGAACATTGCTGTATATATATTTTTCAAACTCCTTCAGAATATTTGACTCCTTATCGGGTACAAGATCCCACTTATTGAGAGCGATGATAATTCCCTTATTAAAGTTAACTGCTTCTCTCAATATTCGTTTATCCTGCACCTCAAATCCCTGCATGGCATCAAGCATTAAAACTACCACATCGGCTTCTTTGATAGAACGATCTGTTCTTACGGTGCTATAAAATTCAATATTCTCTTTTACTTTGGCTTTTTTTCTTAATCCTGCTGTATCAACAAGGATATATGTTTCATCTTCAAATTGCAGCTCACTGTTAATGGCGTCTCTAGTTGTGCCTGGAATATCCGTCACAATACAGCGATCACTCTTTAAAAGAGCGTTCATTAAGCTACTTTTTCCAACATTAGGACGACCAACGAACGCTATTTTTGGATGAGGACTTACCTCTTCCCCACCGTTATTTTCAGGAAAGAGATTTACAACCTCGTCAAGCAGTTCTCCTGTACCGGTGCCGCTTAAAGAGGAAAGAGGGAATATTTTTTCAAACCCAAGTCCATAAAATTCATATGCTTCAAGTTTTTTTTCTTCATTATCACATTTATTTACTGCCAGAACAACGGGTTTATCCTGCTCACGCAGAATCTGCGCTACGCCTCTATCCAGAGTTGTTATGCCGGTTTCCGTATCTACAACAAATATGATCACGTCCGATTCATCTATTGCCAAATGAACTTGTTCGCGAATACCCTTTGTAATCACATCATCTTCATTAGGTAAATAACCACCTGTATCGATTACGTTAAAGGTCTTTCCATTCCAATAGCTCTCCCCATAGTGTCGGTCCCTGGTTACTCCATATTCATCATGTACAATTGCTTTTCTTCGGCCAATGAGTCGATTAAACAGTGTTGATTTTCCCACATTTGGGCGGCCTACTATAGAAACCGTTAAGGACATATTTTTTATTTTTTTGATATTTTTGAATACGATGAATCAATTCTGCCGATTTTATGGCATTTCGGCTGTAAAAAAACAATTCTGTTAACAGAAGCAGAAATTATTGATCTCCAATCGTCATCTGCGCCATAATTTTTATATCTTTACAACTCCCTAAGTTAACGAATTTTATAGAAAGGCAATGCTAGAAACACTCTATAATTATTTTGGATTTGCAGGATCGCTTTTGGTATCACTGTTTATCTTCTTTTTTTTCATATTCTGGATAGCAGGTGTTGCCGGTATATGCGGAGGTAACCGAACTCCATTAAGGCAATTTATCTTTTTCTCTTTGGCTATATTTATTCCTGTGTATCCTGTTGCCTGGTTGATTATGGATATGATTAATCAGAAAAAACAGCTGCGTCGACTGTAGAGACCCTTATCCATCCTCCAGCCTGTTCGCTTTATCCCCCTCTTCCAGTTCGTTTGCCGACTCATTTTCCTCAACAAGAAGCCACGGTTCCAGATATTTTTTTGAAATATCATCAATAAAACGAGAAGGTTTCGAGAAATAATCCCCGTATCTGCTTTGAAAGAGTGCGGGATATATTAGAAAGAGCAGATCTTTCGCACGGGTCACAGCAACATAAAGCAGCCTTACCTCTTCATCGAGTTCCTCTTCACTTTCAAGCGCGTATCCAGACGGCAGAATTCCATCCAGACACTGAATCAAAAATACCGTATTCCATTCCAGACCCTTGGCCGAGTGAATCGTGCTGAGTACCAGCGGATTTTCATCTTTTTTTCCCGGTTCTGTATCAATTGCGGTGGCCTCGATGGGATCCAGTGCCACCTCTTCCACCATGGCCTCAAGAGATCGGTAAGTACCTGAAATATCCACGAATGCTTCCAGGTCTTTCATGCGTTTGGGATAATCATCAAACCGCTTCTTACAAAAAACAGAATAGTACTCCACCACGGCCTGCAGTTGTTCAGTGACAGAGCCATCGAGTTTGTCGATGGTTTTGTACAGCTCTGCCAGCGCTTTCAGCTGTTTTAAGTAGGAATTGCTGCCGGACGGGGCCTCATCGGGTCGGAACGGATTGTTGTTTGCCTGAGCCCATGTGAAAAGGTCTTCTGCAGTTTTGGGCCCTATTCCCTCGATCAGCATCAGAGTTCGGTTCCATGAGATCATATCTTTTGGGTTTAGGTAGACCCTGAGGTGGGCCAGCACATCCTTTACATGAGCCGCTTCGGTAAATTTTTGTCCGCCATATTTAATGTATGGAATCTCTTTACGGTTCAGCATCACTTCCAGATCAAAAGAGTCGCGCCCGTTTCTGAACAGTACGGCTATATCGCTCAGCTCCATCCCCTGCTCCCGCAAATTCAAAATCATCTGTGTGATAAACCTGCTTTGGTCATTCATATTTGCCGATTTCACAAGCCCCGGCATCTCTCCCTCTTCCCTGTTGGTAAATAGTTTTTTATCAAACTTCTCTTTTGCCTGATCAAGAACTCTGTTTGCCAAATCCAGTATCTTCTGGGTTGAACGGTAGTTCTCTTCTAGTTTGATAAGCTCTGTTCCTTCAAAAATCTCGGGAAAGCGGAACATGTTTTTGGGGTCGGCACCTCTAAACGAATAGATACTCTGTGCATCATCACCAACGGCCATCACATTTCTGTGTACATCACTAAAGAGCTTCGTTAATTCCGCTTGCAGGGCATTTGTATCTTGGTATTCATCAACCATTACGTGCCGGTGTTTGGAGGCAATCTCCTGCTTAACCTCCGTGTTATGAAGCAGTAAATCTCGCGTCTTTACCAGCAGATCATCAAAATCCATAACAAAATTGGCTTCTTTATAATCGGCGTATTGTACTGCAATCTCCTCCAACCGGCCAATGTGAGGGATAAACTGAGAATATTCTTCCTCAACAACATCCTGAATGGATTTCTGTTTATTTACGGATGTGCTGATGATGTTGTATATCGTAGATTTTTTTGGAAATCGTCTGGCATTTTTCTGAAAATTCAGACGGCTTCGGAGCAAATTGATGGACTCCATGGCGTCTGCCGTATCGATGATAGTGAACTGTTCGGGATAACCAAATTTCGAAGCGTGTTCGTGTAAAATCTTGCTGCAGTAGTGGTGAAAAGTGCCTCCCTCTACCCTTCTGCATCGCTCGTCAAGAATCTGGCTGGCACGGCGAATCATTTCGAAAGCGGCTCGACGCGTAAATGTAAGCAGTAATATTTGGGTGGGATCCACACCGCTTTCCACAAGACGTGCAACACGATAAACCAGTGTTCGGGTTTTACCCGTTCCTGCACCGGCAACCAGAAGAGCCGGCCCATTATCATGCATTACGGCTTTTAACTGTGATTCATTGAGTAATTCGTCATAATCAATGGTATAACTGGCCGGTGACAGATCGTCTTTGGATAGAACAAACTTTTTCATACCCAGAAACTACAAATTTTGGGTATATGTAGAAAATATGTTCATAAATAGTTTTTGATATCGAAATCTTAAACTCTGGTTTTACTGTGCAACTATCCCGCAGAAACCTAGATAGCAAAAATCGCAGATAAAAATGCCAGGTAGAGAAGGGCAGCAATTGGTGTCATCAGCGTCATCTCTTTGAAGCTTTCTGAATTTGCATTAGCAAGGGTGCTTAGAAGGAATAGGATTGCAAAAAATATGTTCAGCTCACTAAAAGGAAAGGCAGAAGACAGCAGCTCTACTCCTTGAACCTGATGGATGAGAATAAGCATGGCAAAG
Source organism: uncultured Rhodohalobacter sp. (assembly GCA_964544445.1). Taxonomy (GTDB): domain Bacteria; phylum Bacteroidota; class Rhodothermia; order Balneolales; family Balneolaceae; genus Rhodohalobacter. The sequence goes on along the minus strand of CAZJBI010000012.1, from coordinate 6,950 downwards.
ACTAATAAAAGTGATGAGATAAAACTACCGATTCTGAGATGCGTGGGAAGTACTTTATGATATCCTCCCCAGAAATATTCACCAAGTGGCCGACCCACCGACAATAGTATTTGCCCCCCTGCTAACAAAATCAGCAATAAACTGCCTGTTAAAGCCAGTGCTCCATTAAGATTAAAATCCCGTATATATTCAGCATAAATCACCTTCTCATTCACATCAAATTGAATCAAACACTCTGATGAATACAGATTGTGCGGACTGTTTGCTTGCATGGTTATTTGACCATTTGGAGCTTCTGCCGTATCGTAAATCAGCAAATTGGCTGTATTCAGCGTACGTGTAACCTGGTCTGATGTTGACCCTTCATAAAACATCGTACAAAGAATACGTATCTCCTTATCCGCTTCGTGCCAGTAGATCAGCAGAGCAGATAGGCTAAGAAGCAGCACCAGTGCAAGCAATGTTCTTTTGATAATTTTATTCATCTTCTATTCTCATTTTGTCAGCAGCGGGAGATTGCTCCCGATTAAAGTTTGCACATTATCTGTAATCTTTTCAATGGGCCAGTCCCACCATTTCATTTCCAGCAATTTAATGATGGTTTCATCCGAAAACCGTTTACGGATGACGGTAGCAGGGTTTCCACCCACGATTGTATAAGGCTCGACATCTCGTGTTACCGTGGCATTTGTGGCGATAATTGCGCCATCTCCAATGGTTATGCCGGGCATCAGAGTTGCATTATGACCAATCCATACGTCATTACCAATAATTGTATCTCCTTTCACCGGGTATTCTTTACCTTCCATCGCTTTTTCCCATCCATTTTCAAAAATGGCGAAAGGATAGGCCGATATTGCTCCTGACAGATGGTTCCCTCCATTCATAATAAATGTCGCTCCGGACGCAATCATGCAGAATTTTCCGATAATAAGTTTATCCCCAATAAAATCGAAGTGATACTTTACGTTTGACTCAAAATTACGGACATCCTCAAAGTCATCATAGTACGTATAATCGCCCACAATGATATTTGGGTTTGATACCAAATTCTTCAGAAAACAGAGCTTATTGTGATGGGGCAATGGAAATAGTGTGTTTTTATCAGGGAACGTCATTTACAGCGAATTTGATTGAGATTATTTTTTTTTGTCTGCATCAAAGATGGGAAATGTGCTCCCGGTAATCGTCCACAATTATAATTTCGGAGCTTTAATAAGAGTCTAAAATTTACGGGTGAACTTATCGTGATTCGCATGTCAGTATAGCGTTTTACCCATGAATTAGTATCTTCTTACAGATTCATTGAACCACGTTGCTTCCCGTTGAACTTCAGCCTGATGAAAAGTAAATCGATTGCTGTACTGCCATTTTTGAATATAAGCCCTGACCCGGATGATGAGTACTTCAGTGATGGCATTACGGAAGAGATTATCCTCACCCTTTCCAGGATCAGAAACCTTAAAGTAACAGCCCGTACCTCCTGCTTTGCTTTCAAAAATAGAAGAATGGATGTCCGTCACATCGGTAAAGCATTGGGAGTATTTACTGTCTTAGAGGGTAGTATTCGGCGGGCAGGCAAGAACGTGCGCATTTCTGTACAGCTTGTTCGCACAGATAATGGCTTTCAAATCTGGTCTGCAAAATTTGATAGGCAGCTAAGAGATATTTTTCAGCTCCAGGAAGAGATCAGCCTGCTGGTAGCTGATAAAATTCGCGAAAATTATGGTCACATTGAGCTAGAGGCATCTTTAGATGATGGAAATTCAGGAAATATTGATGCGTATGACTACTACTTGAAAGGCCGACATGAGCAGCTTAAATGGACAAATGATGCTTTAAAAAGAGCCATTGAACTATATAAAAAAAGTATAGAACTGGATCCGGGAAATTCAAGAGCCTATTACGGAATCGTGTATTGCTACATTTACATGGTTTTCTGGAGCTCAGAGGAGAAAGATAAGGAGGGCGTATACGCCTATCTGGACAAAGCTGCTACAGTAAATAACCAGACCGAAAATTACTACCTGGCAAAGGCCTCGGCCGACATCATGATCGAGTGGGACTATGAGAACGCCATTAAAAATTTTCGCAGGGTGCTGGAGTTCAATCCAAACAGTTCTGAGGCACTGGAGGCTGTAGCGGGTCTCTATATTATGGTTGGAGATTTCAATGAGGCTATGAAACATATAGACCGGGCGCTTGAATTCAACCCTCTATCTCTGAATCATACCTTCATGAAAGGGAACATTCTCTATTTCTCCGGTGACTATCAGAAAGCCATTCTGCATATGGATCTTGTTCTGCAACAGGACCCAAAATGGATGTTCGCCGTACAACTTAAAGCAGCCAGCCTGATTTTGATTGATAACAGAAATGCGCTGGACGAACTCCTGGATGATTATGCGGAGTATCCTAAAATGAATCATTACAGAACTCTGTATAAACTGTATCACAAGAAGCCGATTGGTGATTATGAATTGCCTTTTCTGAGCGATGAGACTATTCACGCCTGGCGACTCTATTTCCAAACGCTTGAGGGAAATATTGATACTGCCCTCCAAATGCTAGAAACGGGACTCATTCAAAAACATGGCAAATACATCTGTTTCAACTACGATCCTTTTTTAGCCGGACTTCGTAACCAGCCTGGGTTTGAAAAGTTGAGTCAGTACATTCCCGATTCCTTTCCGAAGCTCAGTGATATCTACAACCAATCATCGGGGCCCAAACCCTTGATTACTGATGAATCAGAACGCAAGGACCTCATCGACGCCCTTGACCGTAGCATGAACGATGACAAGATTTTTCTGGACTCTGATCTATCGTTAAGAAAGCTGGCTGATGAACTAGACACCTCCTCAAACAAACTATCTTGGTTGATAAACGAAGAAAAAAAAGTCAACTTTAACGACTATATAAATAGCTACCGATTGGATTATTTCAAGGAATTGGCATTAAAACCATTGAGCCAAAACCTGACGCTGCTTGCATTGGCGTTCGAAAGTGGATTCAATTCAAAAACCACGTTTAACGAATACTTCAAAAAGAAAACGGGCCAGACACCCCGAAGCTGGATCAAGTCAAAAACGTAAGTTTTCCCTCTTCTACCACGCGTTGAAAAAATCACAATAGGTTCGGATTTATCATTTCGTACGATCAGGATTATAACTCTCATCACCTTTAAAGCAGAATAAATGGTGGACAAAGCCTTGGTATAGACACTGAATCCATCATTAATCCTTAAACTATAAATGTAATGCTATGAAAAGAATGAGATCCATTATCTACAAACGATATGGAGATCCGGATGTTCTGACGCTCATGCAAACCCAATTACCACGGCCTAAATCAAAAGAGATACTTATCAAAGTGATCAGCAGTTCGGTTACTGCAGCCGACTGGCATCTGCGAAAAGCTGATCCTTTTATGGTGAGATTGATGAATGGGATGCTTAAGCCGAAGCAAAACGTTTTGGGTCAGGAATTTTTTGGTGAGATTGATAAAGTGGGTCGCGAAGTTATCCGCTTCAAAAAGGGTGATCTCGTCTTTGGAAGCACAGGAATGAAAACGGGGGCTCATTCAGAGTATATCACACTTGATGAAGAGAGTGTGATTTGCCGTGTTGCCAAAGAGATGGCATCACCCAAACTGGCAACCGTTCCCATTGGAGCAATGACGGCACATTTCTTTTTAGTCAAGGGAGGATTATCAAAAGGCGATCGCGTCCTCATCAATGGTGCATCCGGAAGTGTTGGCACTTATGCGGTTCAAATAGCAAAGGCCATGGGCACCATGGTGACCGGCGTGTGTAGTACATCAAATGTAGAGATGGTGCAGGAGTTAGGTGCTGATGAAGTTATTGACTATAAAACAACCGATTTTACAACAACAAAAAAGGAGTACAACCTCATCTTTGATACGGTCGGCAACCTTCGTTTCGGATCAATCAGGAACAATCTAACCAGTGACGGACGCTTTGTGTCTACCGCTTTTAACCTTGATCTGATGCTGTCCATGGTGAGAAACAGGTTTCGAAAAGGACAGAAAGTTTTTACGGGTGTTACCCGAGAGACACAGTCTGCGCTTAATGCTATCGCACAAATGGTTCGAGATGAAATCGTGGTATCGGTAATTAACCGGGAATATTCGATGGAAGAGATCCGGGAGGCTCACACCTATGCTGAGTCGGGCCGAAAACGAGGAAATTTACTAATTAATATAAACGTGGAAACTCATCATGTATAATTCAAAGAAACTGGGTCACATCACAGGCGTACTTTATCTGGTGGTTATTATATGTGCAGGATTTAGCCAGGGATTCGTTCGGGAGTCTGTTTACGTAGCCGGCGATGCGGCTGCCACGGCCCAAAATATTTTGTCAAATACAGCACTTTTTCGCTGGGGTCTGGTTACCGACCTTATCGCATTTACCACAGACGTTGCTATCTCGATTCTTCTTTACATGCTGCTTAAATCAGTTAACAAACCAGTGGCTTTAATGATGGCATCATTTCGGCTGATTGCCCATCCGGGTGTGGCGACAGCTAACTTACTGAATCATTTTGCGGCTCTGAAAGTGCTGGAAAGTCCCGGACTGGCAGAGCAGTTTAGCGAAACTCAGATGGTGGAGCTGTCGCAATTCTTTATGGAGGCCCATCATCTTGGATACATTCTTGCTGGCATCACGTTTGGCGTGCACTGTCTGCTGCTGGGATACTTGTTGATCAGGTCATCCGAGTTTCCAAAATTACTGGGCATTTTAATGATTGCTGTATGTTTTGGATACCTGACAGAAAGCTTTGGCTTCATTCTCTATCCCGATTATAAAGCTGTGTTTGCCTGGATTGTAGGACTCTCGGCCGCTGTTGGTGAAGTGTCGCTATGTCTATGGCTGATGGTGAAAGGTGCAAGAATGAAAATCTGAAAATAATCTTGGTAAAAAGCAGAGTTTTACTGAATAATCTTAATCAATGACTCTGTAGCGAGGCCCAAACCAAATGATACGCTACTAAAAAAAGGAGACAGGGATCGCATGCTTACGAAAGACTGACCGCTCCACAACTTTTCTTGGGCTGAACCTTTTTTTATTAATACCAGAAAAACAGGTGGAGATGAGCCGCCCTGTTCTCCAATGACCAGGGCAATCGATGGTGATTTATCAATTTCAACAATCGCCACATTAATCGATCTTTCGTCCATTTTTTTTTTGATGATAGCAGCATTTGCTCAAAAAGAATTCTCAGACAGGCATCATACTACCTCTAGACCCTACAGTATCTCAGCGACGCATTGAAAATTCGCAAATTTTTTTGTCATAATTATTTTAAATATTTACGCTTATTAACTGTCTAGCAGTAATATAATGGGATATGATATGTTTATGTCAAACCATCCACAATCTATTGTTCCAATCTTCACAATTATCCAATAAATTACATTCTTAAACGATTTTTATAGGAAGCCTGCCATCAAAGAGCAGCTTAATAATTTTAACAAACCATTGAATTGTACAATGAAATTAAGATTTCACCTAATCACACCCCTTTTAGCATCGCTGCTACTACTTGCAGCGTGCTCAACACCACAACAGACCACGGCTCCGGTTCAGGAATCTGAGGTTCAGGTTCCCGAGGTTTCCGAGACTACGGAATCTATGCTACCGGAATACGAACCCGTCCCCTCCTCTATCCTTGATAATGGAAGAATGTGGACTTTCGAATATGCTCCAGCCGATTATTTTGCAGAAACGTATGATTTTAATCCGGATGAAGATTGGTTTGAACACGCACGCATGAGTGCCGTACGCCTTCCGAATTGCTCCGGCTCCTTTGTATCCGATATGGGATTAGTGATGACTAACCACCACTGCGCGCGAAACTTGATTACACAAATTGGTCAGGAAGGTGAGAGTACACTCGATAATGGTTTCTATGCTTCCACACTCTCAGATGAACGAAAAATAGATGATTACTACGTAGATCAGCTTATTGAAATTAGAGATGTTTCCGAAGAGATCCTGGCTGAAGTGGATGCTGTTCCTTTAGATATGCAGCCGGCGGCTCGTCAGGAGGCGATAGCCCGTGTACAGGCTGAAATTTCCGAAGAGGTAGCAGAATTTGGTGACCGGCAGGTACAGGTTGTTTCATTATTTAATGGGGGACGATATTCTGCATACATCTTCAGACGTTTCACGGATGTTCGAATGGTAGTGGCTCCTGAACTGCAGATCGGATATTTTGGGGGCGATTCAGATAACTTTACCTACCCGCGTTACAACCTGGATATGACCTTTTACCGCGTTTATGTGGATGACGAACCATATGAGCCTGAATTTTACTTCCCGTTTGCTGATGATGGCGTTGAAGAAGGTGACGGCGTATTTATGATCGGGAATCCCGGACGTACAACGCGGCTAAATACTGTTGCACAGCTCACTTATGCAGGCACTTACGACCTTCCATTTCGTACAAGTTTGTTTACTCGAATTATTGAAGGTCTTGAAGCCTATTTTGAATATGACTCCACAACGCCCGCAGCGCAACAGCTTCGTAACACTATTTTTGGACTCAAAAACTCACAAAAACTTCTCGGCGGACAAATTGAAGCTCACAATGATGAGTACCTGATGGGCCGTCGTGTAGATAATGAGCAGAACTTTATCGATGCGCTCAACGAATCTCCTGAATTACGTAACACCTATATTCCAATTATTGAGCGGATTGCTGAAATACAGCAAGAAAAGGCAGCCCTTGCACCTTACTCATACCTATCACTTGGGATTGCTCCAAATTCATTCGCGTCAGCGGCACTGCTTCAGCGGGCGTATTTTTACGCGATGATGGATCGTATTGAAAATGACGAAGAAAGAAAATCAGCTCTAATGAGTCAGATTCAAAGTATTCAGGATAAGCCTGAGTTCCTTGAAAAACAGATGATCATCACTCATC
>CAZJBI010000011.1:0-98320 GCA_964544445.1 uncultured Rhodohalobacter sp. | reverse complement strand
AAACCGGAAATGGATGGTCTTTTTTGTGAAAAGATCTTTGGCCCGGTTAAAGATTACGAATGTCATTGTGGGAAGTATAAAAGAATTCGATATAAAGGGATTATTTGTGATCGCTGCGGCGTAGAAGTTACGCGTAAAGCTGTTCGTAGAGAACGAATGGGGCATATCACATTAACAGTGCCAATTGTTCATATTTGGTACTTCAAATCTCTTCCAAGTAAAATTGCATACTTGCTGGGTTACTCCTCAAAAAATTTGGAGCGTATCGTTTACTACGAAACATTCGTGGTAATAAATCCAGGTTTAGCCAGGGATCTTGGCTATAAGCGGGGTGACTTGATTTCAGAAGAAGAGAAATTTGATATTCTGGATCAGCTACCAGAAGATCAGTACGAGATGGAGAACGATGATGAAGATAAATTCATCGTCAAGGATGGTGCTGAAGCTATTCAGGATCTTCTGACCGATATGGATCTTGATAGCCTGGCCTACACGCTGCGATATGAAGTGAAGAATGAAACATCGCAGATGCGTAAGAAGAAAAAGCTGAAGCGCCTTCAGGTAATTGAAAGCTTCCGTGCAGCTCAGAAGCACACAAAAAACAATCCGGAATGGATGACCCAAACGGTTATTCCGGTTATTCCGCCAGAGCTTCGTCCACTTGTTCCGTTAGAGGGTGGTCGGTTTGCAACTTCTGATCTTAATGACCTTTACAGAAGAGTTATTATTCGGAATAACAGACTTAAACGTCTTATCGATATAAAGGCACCTGATGTTATCCTCAGAAATGAGAAGAGAATGCTTCAGGAAGCGGTTGATTCGCTCTATGATAACTCAAGAAAATCGAACGCTGTAAGAAATAATAATCGTCCTCTTAAATCCCTTAGTGATATGCTGAAGGGTAAAAGCGGTCGGTTCCGACAAAATCTGCTCGGTAAGCGTGTTGATTACTCAGGTCGTTCAGTAATTGTGGTTGGCCCAGAGCTGAAAATGCATGAGTGTGGCCTTCCGAAAGAGATGGCTGTAGAGCTTTACAAACCTTTTGTTATCCGTCGCTTAATTGAGCGTGGATATGTTAAAACTGTAAAAAGTGCTAAGAAAGTTGTAGATCGTCGCGATCAGGTTGTCTGGGAAGTCCTTGAAAATGTAATTGATGGACACCCCGTACTCCTAAACCGTGCCCCGACCCTTCACAGATTGGGTATACAGGCATTCCAACCGGTTTTGATTGAAGACAAAGCAGTACGTTTACATCCACTGGCATGTACGGCGTTTAACGCTGACTTTGACGGTGACCAGATGGCTGTTCACCTTCCTTTAAGCCACGATGCAGTACTGGAAGCATCCATTTTAATGTTGGGTTCACATAATATTTTGAGCCCGGCGAGTGGTGGCCCGATTGCTGTTCCTTCTCAGGATATGGTGTTGGGTATCTACTATCTCACCAAAATGGGAGCAGGCAAGCGTGGCGAAGGAAAAACGTTTGCAAATGAGGATGAAGTAGTTATTGCATACGATCAAAATCAGATTGATGTACACGCTAAGATTAATGTTCGAATTACCAAGACGAATGATGATGGTGAAGCAGAACAAGAGATCATAAAAACAACAACAGGTAGGGTACTGTTTAATAAGATTCTACCTGAAGAGATCGAGTATGTAAATAAAACTCTCGGTAAGAAAGAGCTTCGAGTTCTTATTGGTGATATTTTTAATATCAGCGGTACGACGAAGACAGCAGCTTTCCTCGACAGAATGAAATCTCTTGGATTTGAGCGTGCAACGACGGGTGGTTTGTCATTTAGTCTTGAGGATATCATCATTCCTGATACCAAGCGTAAGCTTATTGAAAATGCTCAAAACGAAGTGAGTGAAATCCAGGATCGCTATGAAATGGGATTCATTACGGACAATGAGCGTTATAATCAGGTTATTGACAAGTGGACCAGCACAACAAACCGGGTTTCTGAAACTCTATTTCAAAGTTTGGCCGATGATAAAGATGGATTTAATTCCATATTTATGATGGCAGACTCAGGTGCTCGTGGTTCTAAAGAACAGATACGTCAGCTTGGTGGTATGCGTGGTTTGATGGCTAAGCCTCAGAAAAGTTCTATGCAGCAGGGCAACGAAGTTATTGAGAACCCAATTCTCTCTAGCTTCCGTGAAGGTCTAACTGTACTTGAATACTTTATTTCAACTCACGGTGCACGAAAAGGTCTTGCCGATACAGCTCTTAAAACAGCTGATGCCGGATATCTGACACGCCGACTTGTTGATGTTTCACAGGATATCATTATTAATGAAAAAGACTGTGGTACACTCAGAGGTATTAAGATGCAGGCTCTCAAAGATAACGAGGACGTTATCGAAAGCCTCGAAAACAGAATCATCGGTCGTGTGTCAATGCACGAAATTCACGATCCGATTACCGATGAGCATATCTGTGATGCCAATGAATTGATTACAGAAAAAATTGCCAAGAAAATCGCTGAGACCTCTATTGAAGAAGTCGAGATTAGATCGGTACTCACCTGCGAAACGGAACGAGGTGTTTGTGCTAAATGCTACGGACGTGATATGGCCAGAAACTCAATCGTTGAGGTTGGTGAAGCTGTAGGTGTTATTGCTGCCCAGTCAATTGGTGAGCCAGGCACACAGCTTACACTTAGAACATTCCACGTTGGTGGTACAGCCTCACGGATGGAGTCCGATTCACAACACAAGGCAAAATTTGATGGAAAAATCGAATTTGAAAACGTACGGGTTGTTGAATACGACGATGGCGAAGAGATTCATAACGTAGTATTGAGCCGGGCAGGCGAAATGAAAATTGTTGGAGAGGATGGAAAAATCCTGAATACTTACAATGTTCCCTACGGATCAGAAATGCTGGTGGAAGAAGGTGATAAAGTGCCGAAAGGAATGCCACTTTGTAAGTGGGATCCATATAATGCACTTATCTTTAGTGAAATCGAAGGTACTGTAGAGTACAAAGATATTATTGAAGAGATCACATATACAGCCGATACAGATGCACAGACTGGTCACAAGGAGAAAGTTATTATTGACTCCCGCGACAGATCTCTTATTCCTACTCTCGTAATTAAAGGTGATGACGATCGGATTCGAGAAAATACACTACCTGTAGAAACTCATATCGTAATAGAAGATGGTGAGAAGGTACAGGCAGGACAGGTTCTCGCTAAAATCCCACGGGCAGCTTCAAAATCGAAAGATATTACAGCGGGTCTTCCAAGGGTAACAGAGCTTTTTGAAGCCCGATCACCCAGCGATCCTGCCGCAGTATCTGAGATTGATGGTATTGTTAAGATGGGTGGAAGAAAACGAGGTTCTCAGGAAGTTATCGTTGAAAGTAAAGACGGTACGGAAGAGAAACGGTATTTGATTTCACTGTCTAAGCATATTCTTGTCCAGGAAAACGATTTCGTGAAGGCTGGACAAGCACTCTCCGACGGTACGATACCGGCTCAGGAAATTCTGAATATTCTCGGTCCATTTGCAGTTCAGAGCTATCTTGTGAATGAGATTCAGGAGGTATACAGGCTTCAGGGTGTGAAAATTAATGACAAGCACATTGAAGTAATTGTTCGAACAATGATGCAGAAAGTTGAGGTTACCGATCCGGGTGATACGATGTTCCTTGAAGGTGACAAAGTAGACCGCTTCGAGCTCAACAATGTGAATGATGATCTGATTGGTAAGTTTGTTGTTACCGATCCGGGCGGAAGTGACCTCAAAAAAGGCGCTACACTCGATCGTCGTGAAGTTCGAGAGCACAACAATGAGCTGATTAAAGATGGTAAGGACGAACTGCAGACACGTGAAGCAGAGCCGGCCATTTCCAAGCCAATACTGCTTGGTATTACCCGTGCATCGCTGTCTACGGAGAGTTGGTTATCAGCTGCTTCATTCCAGGAAACAACGAAAGTCTTAACTCAGGCATCTATAGAAGCTAAACGCGATCTATTAAGAGGCTTGAAAGAGAATGTAATTGTTGGCCATAAAGTGCCTGCAGGTACAGGATTGCTGAAGTATGATGAGTTAATCGTCGGATCTAAAGCTGACTATGATGAGCAGGATGAGGATATCCAAAAAGTGTTCGAAACACTGAGTGCGGGTGAATCACCTGATGAAGAAAACGAATAGATAAATAAAAAGCCCTGAAGTGATTCAGGGCTTTTTTTATAGATATATATAGTGGATTGCTTATCGGCCGGGCTTTCCTTTTTCGATATTATCGAGAAGAGATTCAGCCTCTTTAATCAAGTCATCAGCGCGTTTTTTTGCATCGGTAACAACTTCATCTCCTTTCTGTTTAGCATCAGATGAATATTTTTCTTTTTCATCTTTCAGTTTCTGGATCAAACTCTTTAGTTCGTCCGTATATGTGCTTAGCTGGTATGAGAGCTTACCGCGTGTGTTTGAGCCGGAATCGGGAGCATATAGAAGAGCAACTGTTGTACCTATAAATGCACCTGTTACAAGACCTAACAGAAAATCTTTACCTGAACTATTCATTCTATCCCTTTTTAGTTTATGATTGTTTGTTTTCTCTCTGATAACGTATTAAAAAGAAAACAATTCTTTGTTGATTTATTAGAATCAGTATATTCTAAAAAAGATTAAATCTCAAAATCATTCAGTATGAAATTTTTTATTGACACAGCCGATCTAAATGAAATTAAAGAAGCCAATGAACTTGGAGTTCTCGACGGAGTTACTACAAACCCAAGTTTGTGTGCCAAGGTTGGTGTGAATGATTTTGAAGGCCACATAAAAAAGATATGTGAAATTGTGGATGGTGATGTATCAGCTGAAGTAATATCCACAACGTATGATGGGATTATGGAAGAAGGCAGAAAATTATCTACGATTGCCAATAACGTGGTTGTTAAAGTGCCACTTATTAAAGATGGTATCAAAGCTATTAAAACATTTAGTAATGAAGGTATAAAAACCAACTGCACGCTTTGTTTTTCGGCTTCACAGGCTCTCATAGCCGCCAAGGCAGGTGCAACATATATATCACCTTTTATAGGCAGATTGGACGATATTTCAACGGACGGAATGAATTTAATATCTGATATCCGCTTGATTTATGACAACTATGGATTCGATACAGAGATCCTTGCTGCAAGTATCAGGCATCCAATGCATTTTTTAGAATCAGCACGGTTAGGTGCAGATGTAGCAACCATGCCACTGAAAGTAATTGAACAGTTGTTGAAACATCCCTTGACGGATATCGGGCTTGATAAATTTTTGTCAGACTGGGATGACCTTCAAAAGTCACTAAAGTAAAATTACTGGGCAGAAATCGCTCAACACTGCTATCGCTCTGTACATTTGACTATAATCAGAGTAATGTCGTCACTTTGTTCTGCACCTGAAACGTGGCTATTTACATCTTTAAGAATTTCAGCTGCAATATCTTCTGCACGTTGGCTGGAGAGTGAATCAGCTAGTGAGCGTAATCTATCCAGTCCATATTCTTGCTTTTCAGTGTTCATGGCTTCTGTGATACCATCCGTAAAAAAAAGTAGCATGTCACCCGGTAGTAAACCTATTTGCTTAACCTCGTAATCGGCATCCTCTACAACCGCCAAAAGTAATCCAGTGGCTTCGAGTTCAACATCGTCGTGATTTTTTCTAATTAGATATGGATGATCGTGCCCTGCATTTACATATGTCAATTGAGATGAATCAGCGTCCAGGACTCCAAAAAAGAGTGTGGCAAATTTGGTTGGTTCCGTACTATTAAAAAGCAAGGTATTAGTACGTTTCAAACAGAGGGAGTAATCATCACTTACTAAAATCTGGCTTCTAATAGTAGCTTGAAGGTTTGCCATTAACATTGCGGCCGGCATTCCCTTACCTGTAATATCACCTATACAAAACGCTAACTGGCTGTTATTTTTCCTGATAAAATCGTAGTAATCGCCACCTACAGATTTGGCCGGAATATTGATGGCTTCTATGTCAAAACCAATTATCTCAGGGACTGAGTCGGGCAAAAGTTTATTTTGAATGTTATGTGCCATCTTGAGCTCTTCCCTGAGGCTGAGGAGGTGTTTCTCTTCTTCAAGAAGGCGTGCATTTTCGATGATTTGGGCCGACTGAGAGCTGATAATTGACAGTAGCCGTCTGTCATCCTCTGAAAAAACTCCGGATTTTTTGTTAAAAACCGCTAAATAGCCAATCAAGTCTCCTTTTACAATTAACGGCACACATAAGATGGAAGAAAATGGATAAGATTCATCTGAAAGAAAGCGAAATCGATCATCGGACTGTATATCGTTGCTAAGGAAAGATTTCCTATGTTTTAACATATAGCCTTTTAGTCCAGTATCCATTCTGAACGGTAAACTGGTAGCCGTCGTGTCTTTATGGCGAACCATCGTGTGAAAAGTCTGATTGTCGCCGGTGCGGTCGAGTAAACTAACGGTTCCCTCTTCAACATTAAGATGTTTGATGCACTTTATCACGATCTGTTCAATAATATCGTCTACATCCTGAACCGATGAAATTGCTGTAGCCAGATCATTTAATATCATTAACTCGTTTACAGCGAGATGCAAACTTTCATTTTCTTTCTTTAGTTGTTCTACATTTGCCATGCATCGAATCGTAAAAAGTTTGAATGAATGTGGTGTCTGAATATTACTTCATAAAGCTAAAAAATCAGAAAATTTAGTTATTAATATACATTTTTTATGCATCTTAAAAATTTATGTATAATATGTGTCGTGTTGGCTAAGGTGTGCTCAAATTGGTTAATTCCAATAAAATTTTCTCTTTGCAATAACTATGTCTCAGGTATTTCTGCATTACGAAATTATTAAAAAGCTAGGTGAAGGTGGTATGGGAATCGTATACCTGGCACAGGATACCCGGCTTAATAGAAAAGTTGCTTTAAAATTCTTACCACGACGTATCTCAACAAACGAACTTGAAAGAAGGCGCTTTGAAATTGAGGCACAGGCTGCCGCTGGATTGAATCACGGCAATATTGCACAGGTATACGCTATTGAAGAGCTTGAAGACGAGCTATTTATTTCCCTGGAGTACGTTGATGGCCGTGAACTAAAAGATTGCATTCAGGATGGCGATCTATCCGTGGATCAGAAGGTGAAAATTTCATATCAAATTGCGGGTGCATTAAAGGCAGCCCACGAAAAAGGAATCATTCATCGCGATATTAAAAGCAGAAATATCATGCTTGATGTAGCAGGCAATGTAAAGGTGATGGACTTTGGCCTTGCCCGTCTCGATGGTTCTGATGGTATTACGAAAACCGGAACCACCCTTGGTACTACAGCCTACATGGCTCCCGAACAATTGCGGGGTGAGAAAGCTGATATGAGATCAGATATTTGGTCGTTTGGCGTTGTACTTTACGAGCTTTTTACCAGCAAAATGCCATTCTCAGGTCTACATGAACCTGCCGTTATGTACGCAATCGCTGAGGAAGAACCGGCAGAAATTGATAGTGAATTATCTATCCCCGAGGAAATCAGGCACGTCATTGATCAGTGTCTTGTAAAAGATATTGAACAGCGATATCAGTCGATGGATGAGGTGATTGCAGATCTTGATGATTCATCAGCAAAGCCAAATAAAAGAATAAAATCTTCACATTCAGATTCTTCTCCAAAAAGAAATACTGCATATTTAATGACGGCGATTGTCGCGGTTTCTGCGGTTATATTATCTTTGATTTTTTTCGATTCACCATTTTCCGGCAATAGTACAGCGGTTCCGGAGAAGAAGTACATAGCCGTTTTACCCATCGAAAATATTGGTGGATTGGAGAGTATGCAGGCTATTTGTGACGGGCTTGCGGAAACCTTTTCATTTCGCTTGTCTGAACTCGAACAATTTGAAGAATCGTATTGGGTTACCCCCGCAAGGGAAATCAGAAGTGAAAATATTCAGACTGCTTCACAGGCAAATAAAATATTTGGTGTGAACCTCGCACTAACTTCCAGTATTCAAACACTGCGCGATTCCACAAGATTGATTATTGAACTGGTTGACGCCGATAACGTGAGAAGGTTGGGAACACGACAGGTTATGGTACACTCTAACAATCTTGGAAAACTTGAACAGGAGGGAGTCAGGGCCGTGCTTGAGATGCTGGAGATTACCGTTCGTCCACCTGTGGAAGAGAAAATTGCTTTGGGTATAACAGATGTGCCAAATGCGTATGAATTTTACCTGAAAGGCAGGGCGAGCCTTCAGAATAGCGATCGGCTCGACAATTTACGAAACGCCAGGGATTTCTTTAACAGGGCTATCGCACTGGATGGAAGATTTGCTTTGGCACACGCTGGATTGGGTGAATCGTACTGGAAAGAGTATGAAATTACAAGTGAACTTACGTTAATTGAGCTTGCAGCTGCATCGCTTGAACGAGCTCGTGACATCAATGACCAGTTATCTCCTGTACAATATCTTCTGGGCCTGATCAATTCCGGAACGGGAAAATACGAAAGCGCAATTGAAAATTTTGAGAATGCACTCCAATTGGATCCAAAGTTTACAAACGCACACTTGGGTATTGCAGGGGCCTATAATGCAATGGGAGAAAATGAAAAAGCTGTAGAAACGTATCAAAAAATTATTGAACAAAAACCGGAATTTTGGATGGGCTACAAAGATCTTGGTATTCATTATTTAACACTTGGAGAAATAGATAATGCAATTACCAATTTCGAAAAAGTAACTCAAATCACACCGCAAAACAGTACAGCATACTCAAACCTGGGGATTGCTTATTACTATAAAGGGGATACTGAGAAAGCCAAAGAGATGTTTGTACAGTCTCTCGAGATTGAGGAGAGTGCTTTAACAGCAAATAATCTCGCAGGGATGTACTTTAGTGAAAATTCTTTTGAAAAAGCCGCTGAGATGTATGAAATCGCTCTTTCGTCATTGTCAGACCGATATGAACTCTGGGGAAATTATGCAGCTGCTACCTATTGGAGTGGTGATCGCGAGGCGGCCAGGACACACTACAGAACTGCAATTGAAAAAGCTGAACAGCAGCTACAGGTAAATCCGAATGATGCTATGATTATAGCAGATTTAGCAGCATATTATTCAGATGTAGATGATACTTCTAATGCTGTTTCGAAAATTGAAAGAGCATTGGAACTTAATGAAGATAATTTGAGAATACGTATGCGGGCTGTAGCTGTTTATGAAAATATTGGACAGCGAAAAGAGGCATTAAATTGGATTACCTGGCCTATGATTGCAGACATTGATGAACAGCCTGAGTTTAAAGAATTGATTAAGGATAACGACTATCAAATTCTCAGAAACCAATTGATGAATTACCATCAATAAA
The DNA here is from genome assembly GCA_964544445.1 of uncultured Rhodohalobacter sp. Classification (GTDB taxonomy): domain Bacteria; phylum Bacteroidota; class Rhodothermia; order Balneolales; family Balneolaceae; genus Rhodohalobacter. The sequence goes on along the minus strand of CAZJBI010000011.1, from coordinate 88,944 downwards.
TCCTTCGTTGGCTAGAAGGGTTTAATCAACCACAACAAATCGATTAACTATGTTAAAAAAATCAATATTAACCATTATACTGACGTCTGTTTTTATTGTAACAGCGGGAATGGCTTTTTATGAGCCAAATACAGACGATACACCTGTATTGGACGAGGAAGCACGTGCCACAATCAACGTGCGGATTGAACAAGATAATGAGGGTGTTTGGCGGGTTCGCAGCATTAATGGACGTAGCCAGGGTACGATACGTTCTAAAGCTAACGATAGAATAAACTGGCAGATTCGTGAGAGCGATGTTGAGTTTACCTTCTATGGAAATGTTGATGACTATTTTGAGTATGATGAGGGCATGTTTCAAAATGGAAATTCTCAAAAAGTGAGCAGGGGTGGCGTGTTTTCTGTTCGAATAAAAGAGGATGCACCAAAAGGAATGCTTGTTTACGACGTTCGTATTGGTGATTCTGATGAGTATGTGGTTGGTAATTCACCACCTGTTTTAATCATTCGATAAGGTTTCCCTGGCAGGAGCAGAAAATTCTTGGTTATAAGAAAAAAGGGCTGTAAGTAAACTTGCAGCCCTTTTTTAATTTAGATCTGTACCGTACTGGAATATGTTGGTTGCATAGCGAACCGAAAAATTTTAGTTCAGTTCGATAAGATCATGTTTATGGTCAAACCTATTTATTACCGTTTCTCGGCGTTATATGCATTATAAAATCACACATCGTGAGTGGTAAACTGACCTTTGGGTTTAAGCTTTTCCAATAAGGTCCTGCGCTATGATTGAAGAGGAAAGAACACCAGGTAATCCTGCACCCGGGTGTGTTCCTGCACCTACGAAATAGAGACTGTCTACATCCTCAGACTTGTTATGTGGCCTGAACCATGCAGATTGCGTAAGAAGAGGTTCTACAGAGAAAGCAGACCCTTTATAGCTATTCAGCTCGTTTTGAAAATGCAGTGGATCAATGTAGTGTTCGGCTACAAGGTATTCTTTGAGTCCCGGGAGGTAATTCTCTTCAAGGAAGTTCATGATTTTATCTTTGTAGATCGGTGCCATTTCATTCCAGTCTGTCTGACTGTCTAAATGTGGGACTGGCGAGAGAACGTAGAATGCTTCGTGCCCCTCAGGCGCCATGGATGGATCCGTAATGGTTGGCATATGAAGGTAAAGAGAAAAATCATCGGCCAGCTTTTTATCATGAAAAATGTCAGAAAGAAGTCCCTTGTAACGCTTGCCTAAAATGATATTGTGGTGAGCTAAATTTGTGTCTGTATATCGTTTTTTGGTTCCGAAATAGATGACGAAAAGGGACATGCTGTACTTTGTTCGCTCAATCTTTCGATCGGTATATTTTTTACGGTGTTTAGGGTTAATCAGATTTTTATAGGTGAATGCCACATCTGCATTAGAAACCACAATGTCTGCGTCCAGCTTTTCTCCGTCTTTTAGCCGAACACCCACAGCTTTTCTATTTTTCACGAGAATTTCGTCAACTTCAGTTTCGGTGTGAATGTTTCCACCCTGTTCACGAATAAGTTTCTCCAACGAATTTACAATGGCTCCGGTACCGCCAATGGCGTAATGCACACCCCACTCACGTTCCAGGTAGTGGATCATAGAGTAAATCGAGGTTGTATCAAAAGGGTTGCCACCCACCAGCAGAGGGTGAAATGAGAATGTACGTCTCAAAAACTCATCATCAATAAATTGCGAAACATATTTATAAACAGACTGGTGTGATTTCAGCTTAATAAGATCCGGTGCGACCTTCAACATATCCGTAAACTTCAAAAAAGGTTTGTCGGCGAGTTCTATAAACCCTTTCTCAAAAATGGGCTTGGTAGTTTTAATAAACTTTTCATAGCCTTCTACGTCATCAGGGTTTCTTTTCCTGATCTCAGATAGAATGAAATCGTGATCGCTATTGTAATCAAATCCGTTTCCTTCATCATCAAAAATTCTATAAAAAGGATTACATGGAACCAGCTTAAAGTAGTCTTCTCTTTTTTTTCCGGCCGCTTCGAAAATATCATCAAACATAAACGGGGCTGTAATAACGGTGGGTCCACCGTCAAATTTGAACCCATTCTTTTCATAAACGTAGGCACGACCGCCAAGTTTATCTCGTTTTTCCAGGATAGTTACATTATGACCTGCTGAAAGTAGTCGGGATGCGGCACCAAGCCCACCAAATCCACTTCCAATTACAATAATATTCTTTTTCATAAAGCTATTTTGTTATGATTTCTCTTAAAACCAAATTGAATTACAGATCAATCCGTGGTTTTGCAGTATTTTCAATTTTCAAGTTGTTTAACAAATCCAATAATCCCATCCTCTTTTAGAGAACTTTCTGCAGCCCTGGCTTCTTCAACTGAATAGTATGTGCCATAGTACACTCTGAATATAGATTTATCATTCAGTCTGACCTCTTCAACGCGTGCACCGGTTATACTCTCAGCCTTTGCTTCGGCCTCACTGTTACTTTCGAAAGAAGCTAGCTGTATTGTGAATGTTTCCCGGCTGCTGCTGTTTTGCTCTGTTACAGGTCGGTCACCTTCACGTACTAAAGATATTCGTACGGAGGCAGTACCTGAATGAATCATGCCCAGATCAGCAGCTGCTTTGCGTGATAGGTCAATAATTCGGTTGTCAACATATGGACCTCTGTCGTTAATTCGAACCACTACAGTACGGCCATTGTCGAGGTTATCAACACGTACAACTGTGTTAAATGGTAATGTTCTGTGTGCTGCAGTCAGATCATTCATGTTAAAAATTTCCCCGTTAGCCGTGAGTTTTCCATGAAAATTTGGACCATACCAACTGGCTCTCCCTTCTCCCAACGTAGAAAGTGTGCTACTCGAAGGTGTTCTTGGAATGACGCCACAACTGTTTATGGAAAGAATAAATAACAGAAAAACGGCAATATGTTTGAAGGGCTTTTGTATGCCTGTCATTTTAAGCGGGTGTACTGTTTGGAATGGTTTTGTATTTTCTGAGCTCTGCAACACTGAAATAAATTTACAATTGGTAAATATACACTACTTTCACTTATGATTATTACAGCGGGTATCATTTTATTGAATGTGGTTATCTCTTTAGCAGCTTTATATACTAGCGACAAGCTATACGATTGGGGAATGCTTCGACCTTACCGTACCGTTCGGCAAAATAGCTGGTACGAATTAATCACATCCGGGTTTTTACATGGCAGCTTAACGCACCTGCTGGTTAATATGATGGTACTTTTCTTTTTTGGTTCCGTGATGGAAGATGTTTTAGGAATTACACATTTTATATTGCTTTATACGAGTGCATTAATCGTGTCTGGGATTCCTTCGGTTATTAAACATAAAAATAATCCTCAATACGCTACAATAGGAGCTTCCGGGGCGGTTGAGGCAGTACTATTTAGCTACATTTTTGTTTTTCCTACGGAAAAGATAATTCTGCTACTTTTACCGATACCCATACCTGCATGGTTTTTTGGTTTGGCATTTATTGGATATAGCGTTTTTGAGAGCAAGAGAGGTGGTGGTAATATTAACCACGTTGCGCATATAACCGGTGCTGTTTGGGGGCTCCTATATATGATTCTATTTGTACCAAATAGTATAGATCATATTCTAACAATATTCGGGTTGATGTAAAAATGCCCGTCCATCGTAAAATGAACGGGCTCTAATACTATACTAACTCTGTTGATAATTTAGCTGTTATCTGCTCTGAACTGGTTCATGAAAGATGAAAGAGCTTTTACACTTTCCATCTCACAAGCATTATAAATACTTGCTCTGATGCCACCCACGCTTCGATGTCCTTTTAAGTTCATAAGGTTATGTTCGGCAGCTTTAGAAAGAAACTCAGCTTCCAAATCTTCAGTTTTCAGCCTGAACGTGACGTTCATTTTAGACCTGGAATCATGTTCTACGGTTCCGCGGTAAAAATCATCTTTGTCAATTTCCGAATATAAAAGATCTGCTTTTTCAGTATTAAATGATTCGAAATAACTCAGCCCGCCTTTTTCCTGGATCCACTCCAATACATAATTAACAAAGTACACCGCAAATACCGGTGGAGTATTAAATACCTTCTCAAGGTGTGTTTTGTAGTTCAATATGGTGGGAATTGGCGTTGTTTTTTGATTTTTCATAAAAGATGTTCGAATCATAACAACGGTTACACCGGCCGGACCAAGATTTTTTTGGGCACCGGCATATATTAAACCATATTTATCAAGATCTATGGGACGAGATAAAAAATCTGATGAAGCATCACAAACAAGCAGGGAACCTCCAGTTTCAGGTTCCTTGGGAAACTGAGTTCCAAAAATTGTGTTGTTGCTTGTGATGTGGGTATAAACGGCATCACTTGAAAATTGAAGCTCCTCACCGGTTGGAATCCTTGTATAGTTCTCATCTTTACTTGAGAAGGGCACATATACATTACCAAACAATTTTGCTTCTTTAATCGCCTTTGCGGACCATGTACCGGTATCAATGTAATCAGCAGTTTGCTCTTCAGACAAGAAATTTTGTGGAACCATCATAAACTGACTGCTTGCACCACCCTGGAGAAACAGAACTTCCCAGTCGTCACCGGCTCCGGTAATTTCTTTCAGACGTGTAATAGCCTGTTCATTGATTTCTTTATACTCGGCGCTTCGATGGCTCATCTCCATGATGGATGCGCCTTTATTTTTATAATTGACGAGTTCTTTCTGTGCTTTTTCTAGTACGGCGAGCGGGAGTGTTGCCGGCCCGGCGCTAAAATTATGTATTCTTTTCATATTGATTAAAATGTGTGAATGATAAATCCTGATTTTATTTTTGGTTCGAACCAAGTTGATTTTGGCGGCATGAGTTCTCCCTCATCCGATACATCAACCAATTCCTGTATACTTGTGGGGTACATACTGATTGCAAGATCATAATCACCGCTGTCGACAAGATTTTGGAGTTCTGAGGTGCCTCGAATTCCACCTACAAAGTTAATTCGTTTATCCGTTCTGGGGTTTTCAATGCCAAAAATGGGTTTCAAAATGTGATTTTGTAGTTTTGCAACATCTAAACCGGAAACGACATCATCTTGTTCAGATGAAGGCAGCGTAAGATTCCACCACTGTCCATCGTAATAAATGGATATATCTCCTTTATTTTTAGGAGTCTTTTCTTCAGTTGGTGATAATCCAAGATCCTTCAGTGAATCAATATTTTCAGAAGAAACAGATGTTATGACTCGGTTGTATGGTAATATCTTCATCTGATTCATTGGAAACAGAACAACCGGAAAGTAATCGAATTCCGACTCTCCTGGAAAACTGCTGTTAAGTTTTCGCATTTGTTCTGCTACTCTAGAAGCACTTTTACAGCGATGGTGACCGTCAGCAACGTAAAAGTTTGGGATGCTTGCGAAGCCTTCAACAAAATCAGCTGTTGAAAAGGTTTTCCATATTCTGTGAATTACGCCCGATTCACTTGTGTGTTCAATAACCGGTGGCTGAGTCAGCGTTGTTTTTTCAATCAAAAACGAAATATCAGCCGTATCATCAAACGTGAGCATCACTGGTTCTGCATGTGCCTGTTGTGTAATTATATGGCGAGTTCGGTCATCTTCTTTATCAGGACGTGTTAATTCATGTTTTAGAATGACGTCATTGTCATAATCTTCAACAGATGCACAAGTAAAGACTCCCGTTTGAACGTGATTTTCCGTTTCAAGCTGGTAAATATAAATAGCAGGTTTCTCGTCCTGCACAAAAAAGTCTGATTTAAGAAGTTTTTTAAGATTCTCAGTTCCCTTTTCATACACTTCATCCGCATAAAACGGTGTGTTTTCGGGGAGATCAATTTCCGGGCGTATTACATGCAAAAAACTGTTTGGTTTGCCTTTTGCAAGTTCTTTGGCCTCTTTCGTGCTTATAACGTCGTAGGGAGGGCAGGATACTTCATCAGCTTTTTCTGCTTTTGGTAGCCAGCCTTTGAATGGATGAATGGTAGCCATTAAAAAAGTGTGTTGGTTTGCTTATTTTGTAGTTTATAAGCTTAAGTATACAAACTCTTTTGCTTTTCATTGTAATGAAATCAACATTTAAAAATTCATAAACACATGGCAAATAATGAATCATCCAACAGCGGAAAGTTTAATGAGGATCAGCAACAACAGCTCCTTTTTATGATGCTTATACAGCAGCACGAACAGATCGCTATGATGGGGCTCGGTAAGCAAAAAAATCCAGCAAATGATAAAATTGAGCGTGATTTGAAATCAGCCAAGTATGCAATTGATACATTGGTTATGCTCGAAAAGTTTACAGCTGGGAATTTGCCAAAAGAGTTATCTGGATATCTGCAGCAAACCCTGAATACTTTACGTTTAAATTATGCAGATGAGAAGAAAAAGGAGTCGCAAGATAAATCAGATAAAAATGAGTAGAACCCCTGAGCCCTGCATCGCAGCTGGAGGAGTTGTATTAAATACTGACGAAAATTTGATACTACTTATCAAAAGAAACGGCGTTTGGGATTTGCCAAAGGGTAAGCTGGAAAAAAATGAATCCATACCTCAGTGTGCTGTTCGTGAGGTAGAAGAGGAGACAGGCTTAACCGATCTGCAAATCAGAACAGCACTTTGCGAAACCTATCATGAATATGAAGAACGCGGTCGGCAGATAGGGAAAACGACTTATTGGTTTTTAATGGGCGGCGATCGTGAAGTAAAGCAAAACCTGAAACCCCAGGGAGAAGAAGGGATAACCCAACTGAACTGGGTAGATATTCAAAGCGGTCGGGATTTACTCGGCTACGAAAACCTGAAAAGAGTAGTAGATGTACTTGAAAATACAATTGCAAAAAAAAAGCGTAACTCATAAAGTTACGCTTTAAAATAAAATTGAATTTGTGAGTGCCTAGGGAATTAGTTTTGCAGTCTAAAAAAGATCGGCAAACTATATTGAACTCTTACCGGTCGTCCTCTTTGCATGCCGGGCTTGAATTGAGCTTGGCTCACAACACGGAGTGCTTCTTCATCTGCACCACCGCCAATTCCTCTCATTACGCGAGGGTTTTCAACCTGACCTTGTTCATTCACGATAAACTGAATAAATACTCGGCCTTCGATACCAGCTCTACGAGCCATTTCCGGGTAGCGTATCTTACTTTGAAGTTCGGCCAATCCTCCGATAAGTTCAGGCATTTCTTCAACCACAACGAAGAAATCTTCTTCTTCCTCCTCTTCAGCTGGTGGTGGTGGAGGAGGCATATCTAAAGTACCTCCTAAATCAAGGTCACCCCCGATATCAATGTCCACATCTTCAATAATTTCATCATTAGGTACTTCAACAGGTACAGGTTGCTTGGGTGGAGGGGGAGGAGTTTCGATTTGTCGGGTTTGGATGATTTCTTCCATCTCGACAACCTCCTGCTCGTCCAGTACAACTTCTTCAGGTCCCTGAGAGGTTAGATCAAGCCGTACAGCAACAATAAGAATTACGAGTGTAATAAGTAGGCCGATTTCCAGAAATACTGTGTGGTAATTTCTTAAATCTGCGTCGGGTTTTTTACGTTCAATCATGGATCATTGATTTAGCTTTTGTGAATACGTTGTGAAGTATACCTTTTTTGTCACTAATTATCCAACGTAAAAAAACGTTTAATTGTATCCGTTAATTTTAAATGCCAAATCAGCCGTCTTGTGTACGAAATTGCAGGTATTTCAAAAGTCCGACGGCCGCAAGACTGCCCATAATATCAGCGGCAGCATCAACAATGTTAGCTGATCGTCCATACGGTGTGAGATATTGGAGTATCTCAATAGAGATTCCAAAAAAAGACCCTGCCAGAAAAATCAGGACCAACGGAGTTTTCCTGTTTTTAAATGTTGCAACAGAAAGAGCCAACAAGAACGTCCAGATAAAAAAAATGACGAAATGACCTACCTTGTCGTATTCAAAAAGTTTTGAAGATCCCAAATTTTCGGGTGGCATTAATGTAAGCACCATAATTCCAACGGTGGTTGCTAAGAAAGAAAATATGATCAAAGCTTTTTGCTTTATCAGCCAGTTGTAAAATACTTCGATCATAAAAGTGACTCGGGTGTAAATGGTGAGTTGAGATCTTTTTGTAGATATCCACGATAAGAATTATATAGCGAAAATATTGCAGCATCTTTTAAACTATCTCTTATTTCAGCCTGGGCTGCCACAGCACCCGCAAGTTGATCGCCAAATCCTGCTTTTGCAAACATATCTGTAGGGTATTCTGTTAGAAAACTTCCAGATTCTGGTGTGGTTAAGTACGTGGGATTTCCTTTCATAACTATCGGGCAATTGAATATTTCGCTAGTTTTTTTGCTCCACTTCAAGCGGCTGAGGTCATCGGAGAAATCGGCGTCCATATATTTTTTAGCTTCTCCAATATGTGGAGTTAGAATCCAATTATTTTGTTCCCTTTGGGCCAGCTCTTTTAATTTGTCCCATAATGAGATTGCATCAGCATCAATGACAGCCTTACCGCCGTAATTTTTTAAAACATTCCAGATACAGCTTAACGTCTCGGTTGAGGTTCCCACACCTGGTCCCGTTATAAGAATGCCGGGCTTTTCATTTATAGTGCTGATAATTTTGTTTGCATGTGCGACTTTATAGTGTGCATCTGTGTCGTCACCCAATGGAATTTTTATTATCTCAGGAAGCACAGATTCATAAACCGGTAGAATTTTTCTCGGAGCATATAAAAAAACTGCACCGGCTCCATTTTTCCAGGCGCTCCTGCAGGCTGTAATAGCGGCACCCGTCAAGCCTTCCGAACCTGCCAGAATATGAACAACTCCCTGGTCATATTTATGGCGTGCAGATCGATTTACCTTTGGAAGGGAGTTGAACAGTTTCTCGCTTAAAAGCAAGATGCTGCTATCTAAAAAACGTGATGGAAATTGAAGTGGTACAAAATGAATTTTGCCCGAATATTTTGGAGCTGTTTCAAGATAAAGGCCTAGTTTGCGGGTGCCAAAGGTAATGGTACAAGTGGCTTGAACAGATATTCCCATAATTTTTCCAGTGTCTCCAGAGAGCCCTGAAGGTATATCCATAGAGTAAACAGGAGCTTTTGATGCATTCAGCTTTTGAATAGTATCATGTAATGAACCTTCAATATTTCTGCTAATGCCCGTGCCAAACAATCCGTCTACAACGTAATCATATTGCGAAAATGCTGTGCCATTTAGGTTGTTGAGCCAATTGATCGACTCATCATTGTCTTTGAGCGCCAATAGAAAATCGTAGTTCTTGCGCGTATCATCTGATAATCCATCCGTTCCCAACGGAAAATAGAAGTCAATTTTATGATCATACTGATTTGATAGAATGCGTGCAACAGCCAAAGCATCTCCCGCATTATTCCCTTTACCACAAATGTAAAGCCCTCTCTGCTGATCTCCCTGCTCGCTCAGAATAATTTGAGATGCCCCGAGAGCGGCTGTTTCCATCAGGGTAAAACTATCGAAACCAAAATCCTGAATGGTTTTAGAATCTATATTACGGCTCTCCTCAGAGGAAAAAAGCATGATATCTGTTAAACGTGTATCCATTTGGATAGGGGTTAGTATGCTTTAGCGAATAGAACTCTGCATTTTGAAGGCTTATTTGTAACCATACATGTACCACTTTCTGATTGATCTTCTTCAAGAGGAATACAGCGTATGGTTGCTTTTGTCTCTTCTTTTATTTTTGCTTCCGTTTCATCGGTACCGTCCCAGTGGGCATAGATAAACCCACCTTTTTCGATCTCTTTTTTAAATGTTTCGTAGTCATCTACGGTTGATGTATTTTCATCTCTGCGTTTTTTTGCAGCGTTAAATAGATCTGTTTGAATGGTCTTTAGAAGGTCTGAAACGTGGTCTGCAGCTTCTTTCCTGGGAATGATATTTTTTTCAAGAGTGTCTCTTCTGGCAAGTTCAAGATTTCCGTTTTTGACATCTCTGGGGCCAATTCCTATGCGTAGTGGAACACCCTCTGCCTCATATTGTGCAAACTTAAATCCAGGCTTCGTGTTATCATTGTCATCAATTTTTACCCGCACTCCAAGATTTTTAAGTTCATCAATAAGCGGATCTGCATATTCAAGCACGTCAGCTCTCTGTTCATCATTACGATAAATTGGAACAATAATAACCTGAACGGGAGCGAGTTTTGGTGGCAAAACCAATCCCTGGTCATCCGAATGGGTCATAATCAGACCGCCGATCAATCGGGTGGAAACACCCCAGCTGGTTGCCCACACGTATTTGTGTTCACCATCCTTATCTTGAAATTTCACATCAAATGCCTTAGCAAAATTTTGCCCAAGAAAGTGAGACGTACCGGCCTGAAGTGCTTTACCGTCCTGCATCAGTGCTTCAATGCAGTATGTGTCCACGGCTCCTGCAAATCTCTCGGATGCTGTTTTTACCCCGGTTATAACCGGCATGGCCATAAATTCTTCAGCAAACGTTTTGTAAACATCCAGCATCTGCAGAGTTTCGTCTACGGCCTCTTTTTTGGATGCGTGAGCAGTATGACCTTCCTGCCATAAAAACTCCATAGTTCGAAGGAATAGTCTTGTTCTCATTTCCCAGCGAACAACATTTGCCCATTGATTTATTAGAATGGGTAAATCCCTGTAGGATTGAATCCAGTTTCGGTAGGAATCCCAAATAATGGTTTCTGATGTTGGGCGTACAATTAACTCCTCATCCAGCCGTGAGTCGGGATCGACTTCCACTCCGCCGTCAACACTTTTCAAACGACTATGGGTAATAACTGCGCACTCTTTAGCAAAGCCTTCAACGTGCTGGGCTTCTTTTGAGAGAAATGACTTTGGGATAAAAAGCGGAAAATAAGCATTTTCATGGCCCGTCTCCTTAAACATGTTATCAAGCGCAGATTTCATGTTTTCCCAAAGAGCAAAACCATTGGGCCGTATTACCATACACCCACGAACAGGGGAGTGCTCTGCAAGTTTTGCTTCTTTAACAATATCTAAATACCATTGCGAATAATCTTGATCTCTGTTCGTAATGTGCTTTGCCATACAGTTGGTCGAAATTTTTTATTGATTCAGAGTTCTATTGAGTTAAAGATATAAAATCCATGAATGAGATAAGAGACAGAAAAAAGTTCGGTAAAGGGGTTCACTATTTTATTTAAAATCCTTTATCTTAAGGGTCTGTCAGAAATCTGAAAATTTTTATATTCTAAAAATTGACTGTTATGCCGTGGTAGCTCAGATGGTTAGAGCGTACGACTCATAATCGTGAGGTCGACGGTTCGATTCCGTCCCACGGTACATCAAAAAAAGACTTGACATTATTTAAAACATAACGTCAAGTCTTTTTTATTTTCTTATGATTATAGAAAATGGAAATTAATTCTGGACTTCAGTTACTATCCCATCTTCAAAATACACATACGCGGTTTCATTAATATTCTTGAAATCATATTTGTATACCCATTGATCTCTGAGCCCAAACGATGTTGTTGTTTTGTTTCTCTCTTGTGGCACACTCCAAGCCACAATAACTTCCGCTTTTGTCATGCCTTTTTTAACAGCATTTGGCATATTCATGAAGGCCTTACGCTGAACCGTATAGAGATTATCTTGTATAATCATGGGGTTGGGGTTATTCTGTACCATAATGGGATTATTCTGTACTCTAACGGGTGCACGCTGTGTAATGCAACCCACAAATAAAAAAAGAGATGAGATGAGTATAATTTTTTTCATGAGTTTATAGTTAGTAATAACTGTTCAATTATATTATTCATAATTTAAAAAAAATGAATAAGTAGAGTTCAATTTTTTGTTTGATTTGAATTAATAAGCTTAGCCTTGGTAAAGTTTTTTTCAATGGGCTATCATGTCTGGCTTCTTTTCGTCAACATTTTGAAAAAACACCTTTGTTATTGGGTTTGGTTTTGGTTTCATTCTCTCTTCAATTTCTGTGAACCGTTTATTCAGGTTTATAACAGTTTTCATTGTATAGGTTTAAAAAATCCCTGTTCATCCAATTTTTATCATATATCGGATGGGATGTGGCATTAACAACCCAAGGTTGTATGGTTATGGAGGGTAGTTTGTACTGGAACCCAGGGGCCAGCTCTGAAGTGGCGAACCACCTGCCATTTTCAAGAACGAATTACCCGGTATATTTCGAAGATTGGATCGGTGATAAAATTGATAATCGTTCAGATTTTTCTGATTCATATTTTTAGCGCCTCAAAATATCATGTTTAAGAAATACCTTATACCTGTATGCCCATCGATTCAATTTACTTGTAAATGGAATTCTCCAGCCCATGCCATCGCCCACTACCTGTCGGCATGGTATGCATATTCCGCAGGGTTTAATGTTGACACTGGGCCTGTGGCAAAATCGTGTATTTTTCATGACCGGCATCCATCCTTTTTGTTTTGCAATTTCAAGCATTTCTGTTTTAACCATCGACATCAGTGGAAAATTAAATCGTTTGAATAAAACCCCGAGGTCTTCAATAATCTCTTTTTGATGGGCTGATTCCGGAAGCTGATTATCAGTTATAAAAGCATTGTACCACTGACGGAATGGAGGAGATGTGCTGACATTCGCGTCTTTAAAAAGTGCCACATCAATAGAGTCCAGTTCGAACTGTTTGCTAAAACGTTGCAGCCAATCATATTGTGTGCCCACATGAAAATGAGTATTCAGTCTGTTCCAGGCTCCGTTAATTTTCAGGTCCTGTTCAATATGTTCCAGGCTATAGTAAAATGTGGGATGAAGGTACTTTTCAGCTTGTGGAAAATGTTTCTTTATTGATTCTCTGATCACTCCCATAGTATACACTTCAATACCTGTTGATTTTCTCTCATGATCAATAATGTAGTATGGGTAAACATTTTTCTTTTCTACCAAAATCAATTGCATCAAGCGAAATGTTGAATCCCACCCGCCGGTCCAAAAAAGATTAACGCTATCACTTTCTTTGAGCTGGTTCATTTTTGGAGTTTTTTTGAAATTTCTTGTTATATCTGTTCGAATATAATGGGCTCATTTTTCCCAAGTATATACGTTCTGCCGGAATTCTCTTGGTAAAATTTCTTGAATCGATTACAAACAGGTTTTACTGGGTTTGCATGTCTTATTTAAAATATTGGATCAGAAGCTCAACCATGTTTTTCCTTAAAAAAGAGTTGTCCAGTAGGCTTATTCAAATAAATCTGCACTCGCTGTACATCAATTTTGGTTCTCCACAGGGTGGCAGGAAAAAATATTTAACAATGAGGTGGTTTTGGATAAAGATAACTTAGAGCATAAGATGGTGGGATCCGGAAAAAAAATTAGCAGCACTCCGTTCAAAAAGTGCTGCTAAATATCATCTACAGACGGCTATTACCCCATTTGCATTTAAAACGTATATATTAGCACTGGTTAGTGCAATAAGTAGATTTACGTATTTTTATACGTAGAAATACGTATTAAATTCCTCACATAATCTTTTCCTGAAGAGCGAATCGAACCAGTTCGGCGGTATTTTTAAGCTTTAATTTTCCCATCAAATTACAGCGATGGGTTTCCACTGTTCGAGGGCTAATAAATAATTTTTTTGCAATTTCTGCACTCGTAAAACCATTAACGATAAGAGTTAAAATTTCACTCTCACGTTTTGTAATGTGTTTTTTGACTCTCGATTGGCTTGTACTCCGTTTGTGTATTGTCGTCATGATTACATCTGAAACGATTTTGCTGTAGGAATTTTTTCCTATTGCCACCTCCTTTAAAATTTTTGTCACCTCATCTGATCTACAGTTTTGAGTAAACAAACCTTTTACCCCAGCTCTGAGAGCCTTTTCCATGGTTTTGGGATCTCGGGCAGAAACCATCATAACGCTTTTAGCTTCTTGATTTGTTTGATAAAGTGATGCAAGAAATGCATCAATATCCGGGTGTGCAGTTGTTGCCGAAAATAGACAGATTGAATTTGGATTGTGACTAAACGAATCTGACACCTCAATGCTGTCTTGAGCGATGTAAATTGTACAATCTGATGATTGATCACGGATTATTGAGCACAAACCTTCACGATGGATATCAGATTGAATAGCAATAATGATGTGGTCAAAATCCATAAGTTAGGAGAGTATATGTGTCTGTGAAGATTTAATATATACGAAATTCTTAAAAAGTAAAGTGAACAAATAATTTCAAATAAGTCTGGTTAAGATGATCAGAGATAAAATGCCTTTCATTGTCCAAAGCGCAGTTCGCAACCAGTTGCTTTTAACAAGTTTGGTAATTGCAGCGCTACTTCTGGATGTTGAAAGTTGATTGTGGAGAGGAACCTGAACAAAAAAAGTAATGATCCAAACGAAGACTACAAGTGTAAACCCAATTTGATGCATAAAAATATTCGAATTTGCCACCCAGGCCAGCCATCCTGATGTAATAAGCTCTGTAGTCATCACGGGAACGACAATAAAAGAGATAGATCTTTTATGAAAATGAATATGGTCAGTAAATGAATCTTTTTCCAGGAGGTGGAAAATGGGGTAATGAACACACTGAACGGTCCATATTAGACCCACTAGAAAAAGAGAGCTGGCTAAATTGATAATAAAAAGGATATTCATGATAAACTTTTGCCCTGTATAAGCGAATGGTTGGTTTATTCTTTATTTTTGTCGGTTCAACACAAAACTGCAATAAACTGATTTAAATTTAAAGAAACTATATGAGCTGGCTACGAACTCAAACGTGTGGTGAACTTACAAGCAAAAATAAGGGAGAAGAAGTAGTACTTAATGGGTGGATTGCTACACGAAGAGATTTAGGGGGATTGATTTTTATTGATCTCAGAGATCGATACGGAATTACTCAAATTGTATTTGATGAAACCAACAAAGAACTCCATGAAATGGCGGAGAAACTTCGTTCAGAGTATGTTATTGGCATTAAAGGGACCGTGATTGCAAGAGACGCAGAAACCGTAAATCCAGAGATGAAAACCGGGGAAGTTGAAGTAGAAGTATCCGATCTCAACGTTTATTCAAAAGCAGAAACTCCGCCTTTTGAAATTAAAGATGATATTAGCACCAATGAGGAGACTCGGCTTCGATATCGTTATATCGATCTGAGAAGAAGTGAGCTCCAGCAAAAACTGATGGTGCGCTCAAAAGTTTATCACACAATCCGAAAATTTTACCAGGAAAAGGATTTCGCTGAAGTTGAAACCCCTGTATTGATGCGTTCGACCCCCGAAGGCGCCAGAGACTACCTGGTTCCGAGCCGGGTGAATGCCGGCCGGTTTTTTGCACTGCCACAAAGCCCTCAAACTTACAAACAACTTTTGATGGTTTCTGGGTTTGATCGCTATTTTCAAATTGTGAAATGTTTCCGTGACGAAGACCTTCGGGCAGATCGTCAGCCTGAATTTACACAGGTTGATGTTGAAATGTCGTTCATCAACGAAGAAATAATTTATAAAACCCACGAAGAATTGATGTCTGTTCTGTGGGATGAGCATCTTGATGTTACCCTGGAAAAACCATTTCCACGTCTTACCTATAAAGAGGCTATTGAACGATACGGTTCAGATAAACCGGATTTACGGTTCGATGTTACCATCAATGATCTTTCGGAGATTGTAGCTGACTGCGGGTTTAAGATCTTTCGCTCCACCGTTGAAAAGGGTGGGAAAGTACTTTCTATTACCGTACCGGGACAGGGAACACTGGGCCGGGGTGCTCTTGACCGGCTTACAGAAAAGGTAAAATCACAGACGGGTGCCGCCGGAATGATTTTTATGAAAAAATCGGATGGTGAATTAATGTGTAGCGTGGGCAAGTTTTTGGACGATGCTACCATGGAAAAAATGGCTGAAACTTCAGGTGCTAAAGATGGTGACCTTGTTTTAATTTTGGCAGGCCCTGTACCTGATGTATTTAGACAAACAGGAACAATGCGTCTTCTTGTGGCCAAAGAGTTTGATCTAATAAATGAAGATCAGACAAAATTTTTGTGGGTCACCGATTTTCCGCTGTTTGAGTGGTCGAAAGAAGACTTGCGGTTTCATTCACTCCATCATCCATTTACAGCACCACACGATGAAGATGTTCAAAAGCTCGATGAAAATCCTGGCAGCGTGAATGCAAGAGCGTACGATTTAGTTCTTAATGGGAATGAAATTGGAGGCGGATCTATCCGGATTCATAATACTAGTATGCAGAAAAAAGTGTTCGAAATCTTAGGCATTGGTCACGAAGAAGCCCGTGACAAATTTGGTTTCTTATTGGATGCATTTCAGTATGGAGCACCGCCTCATGGTGGGATTGCGCTGGGACTCGACCGCATTGTGATGTTAATGACTGGAGCACAAAGCCTTCGGGATGTAATTGCATTCCCTAAAAATCAAAAGGCTCAGAGTTTGATGGATAACTCTCCCGGTGAAGTGAGTGAAGAACAGTTAAAAGAGCTTCATATTTCATTACGAAAATCTGCCAAACAGTAATTTTTAAATGCATTAAGCGAGGAATACTTTGAAAACAGCCGGAATAGATGGATGTAAAGCAGGATGGATTCTTATCACGTTTGGTGAAAATCCATTGTACAGAGTTTTAAGAACCAACCAAGATCTTGAAGATGCTTTTCAGGAGTTTGACCGTATCTTTATTGATATGCCGATAGGACTTGAGGACGAAAATTACACTCGCGAATGCGACCGGCTATTACGAAATAAGTTAGGGGCAGAATATGCTTCAAGTGTGTTTAGTCCTCCTATAAGACCCGCGCTTCACGCTCCTTCTTATGTGGAAGCGAATATGCAAAGTTACGAATACACCGAAAAAAAACTGACGCTCCAGTCCTGGAATATTACTCCGAAAATCCGCCTTCTTGATGATATGCTTCAGGCAGATTCAGAGCTGAAAGAGAAGGTGTTTGAAAGCCACCCTGAGCTGCTGTTCATGAAGCTGAATGGAGGAATGATATATCAGAAAAAAAATACAAAAAAAGGTCTCCGTCACCGCTTAAGCCTCATTGTAGACCGTGAAGAGATCGCGGATGATTTTTTCCGGGATATTAAAGAGGATTTTCGCAGAAATGAAGTTGCCGAAGATGATATCGTAGACGCAATGGCTCTCGCTTTAGGTGCAAAGCAATCGGTAGATAGCGGAATCAAGACTCTACCTGAGGAGCCTGAATACGATTCCCAGGGATTAATAAAAGCGATCCACTACGTTTAGCAGAGAACCGATTTATATCTAAACAGTTGATTATTTATCTCTGTCGAGCAGTTTTTTATATTTAACACCCGATTTACTCACTCGATTCAACCCGTTAAAGGCGGCTATTTTATACGCTTCAGAGTAGGTTGGGTAGTTAAGGACACGCTGGATAAAGAATTTAATACTACCGTTGTTGGCCATTACGCTTTGTCCCAGGTGCACCAAATCAGCAGCAAACTCACCATATATCTGAACGCCAACAAGCTGAAGATTATCAGTTCTAAATATGAGTTTTAAAATTCCGTCTGTCTCATGATTCAAATCAGCTTTGGTTAGATTGTCGTAATAGGCACGCCCAACGGTAATATCCATTCCAAGTTCTTTGGCCTGATTTTCTGTGAGTCCAATACCGGCAATTTCTGGAATGGAGTAGATCCCAAAGGGAAGATCAGTATCAGAGTTTGTGATTTCATCAGGGTTACCAAACATTTTCACAGATGCCAGCCGTCCCTGGAGAAATGATGCAGAGGCAAGTGAGGGCTGGCCAATTACATCTCCTGCTGCAAATATGGAATCAACGGATGACTGATACATTTTATTTACCGATACATATCCCTCTTCATCCATTTGAACTCCCAATTCCTTTAGTCCAAGATTTCTGGTGTTGGGTGTTTTTCCGCCTATGTAAAGCACGTGATCGGTCTCTACTACCTGTAAGCGCTCTTTTGAACCCGATTTATAATGAACTTCATCACAGTTGCGAAGATCGTTCGAAGCTATCTTTTCGATGGTTACACTATTATCGAGCTGGATATTTTTCTTTTTAAATGTTTTGAGCAGGGCCGACTTAATTTCATGATCTAAAAACGGGAGCACTTCTTCCTGCTCATTCAGAATAGCCACCCTTGTTCCTAAAGCAGCAAAGATTGTTGCAAATTCCACTGTAATAGTTCCGCTGCCAATTATGACCAGTCGTCTCGGAATATGAGTGAGGTCTAGAATGGATGAATAATCAAGTACTTTGGTGTGATCAATTTCGATATTTTTTGGAACAGTTGGGCTGCTCCCGGTAGAAATGAGAATATATTCTGCCGTGTATGTTTTTTTCTCATTGAATTGATCAACGACTTCTATTTCATGCTCTCCAACAATACGTCCCCAACCTCTCGCTGTTTCCACTTCATTCTTAATGATATCATCCTTCACCTTCTTATTCTTGCTCTCCAGAATATCTTTTTTATACGCCATGATATCTTCCATTCGAAAGCGTTCGTAAGGTTTACGGCCCTTTTCATCTCCAAATTGTCCCTCGAACGATTGAATGAGTTTAGCTGCAGCCCTTAATGCTTTACTCGGAACGGTTCCTTTACTTATCCAGGTGCCGCCAATGTTACTTTCACTCGCTTCAACAATTAACACTTTTTTATCAAATTTTGTGCTTTGCATGGCGCAAGAAAAACCCGCAGGTCCACTACCAATAATGATGACGTCGTAATCGTACTTCATAAAATTGTTTTTAATTCTGGAATTTGTTCAAAGATAGAAGAAATATAGGTACAATTCTTCCTGATCACCTGTTAATCTAAAAAATCTGAAAATGCGGAACGAATTCAGTGATAATTACGATTTTGTAGTTGAATCATGTAACATGATGTATGTAAATGTGTTATTCAATTTTTAACAAGTAAAAAAGAAGACAATAATGGCTTACACACTACCGGATCTTCCATATGATCACGATGCACTTGAACCGAATATTGACAAGAAAACCATGGAAATTCACCATGGCAAGCACCACCAGGGATATACTAATAAATTGAACGCGGCTCTTGAAGGTCACGAATTTGCTTCACTTCCGGTTGAAGAAGTGTTGAAAAGAATTGATGAAGTGCCTGAAAAAATTAGACAGGGCGTTATTAACAATGGTGGTGGTTATGCAAACCACAATCTGTTCTGGACAATTATGAGCCCTAATGGAGGCGGAGAGCCTAAAGGCGAAGTAGCTGACGCCATCAAAAAAGAGTTCGGCAGTTTCGAAAAATTTAAAGACACATTTTCATCAACAGCTGCAAGCCAGTTTGGATCAGGCTGGGGATGGTTATGTGTGGATAAATCAGGTGGACTCAAGGTGCTCTCCACGGCAAACCAAGACAGTCCATATATGCACGGACTTACGCCAATATTAGGAGTAGATGTTTGGGAGCATGCATACTACCTGCACTATCAAAACAGGCGTCCAGATTACCTTTCTAATTTTTGGAATGTTGTTAACTGGAGCCAGGTAGAGAAAAATTATCAAGCTGCCAAATAGTAGAAATCAGCTCGTATTAATTTTTTAAAAGGTGTCTGAAAGGGCACCTTTTTTATTTGTACAATATTTACGGTTCGAGGATGTTTTCCCAGAATATTGAATAATGTACTGAATAGCTGTTATGAGCTCTTGATTTGCCATTTTCAGTTTCTGATGGAATCATTGTATCTTTACATTGAAAAAATAAACGATAAAAAGAAAAGATTATGCAATTTGGATTTGGAGTAGGACCCGATACTTCGTGGATGAGAAAAGAACTGACAGATTTAGGAATTGAAGAGTTAAAGACTCCTGAAGATGTTGACAGTGCCATGGATAAATATGGAAAAGGAACAATGTTGATGGTTATCAATTCTGTATGTGGCTGTGCTGCAGGTAATGCTCGCCCGGGCCTGGCAATTGCTCTGGAAAAAGCCGAAGCTAAACCCGATCATCTCGTCACAGTTTTTGCCGGGCAGGATAAAGAAGCAACAGCAAAAGCACGCGATTATTTTAGTGAATATCCACCGTCATCACCATCATTTGCATTTTTGGTTGATGGTGAGGTGAAAGCAATGATACCCCGTCACAGAATTGAGGGTAGAACCAAAGAAGAAGTTGCCCAGGATTTAATGATGGTGTTTGATGCCTTTGTGGAGAGCTCGGAAAAAGAGTAACTCGAATAGTTTCTTACCAAATAATTAAAAGAAAGCCCAGTGCAGCAAAAGTACCGGGCTTTTTCTATTTAAAGACGTGTAGTCAATATTCCGCCCGTTAGCCACAGCTGTATTTGGCGGTATTGAATATTAAAATATCCCTGACTCCTTTGCAGCAGATAGTTGTCGAAAGGGAAATATTCATTTTTCATATTGGGCCTTTCAAACGTGTAATTATATCTGGGGTCGGTTCTGTCGTACGAGTATGACCAAACCATAGAGTTCAGAAAACGATCTACATACCATGGTGGGCCAAAAAGAATGTACATCATACCGGGATCTGTTTTCCATCCTTCCTTGAAAGTAGTAAACTGCTTATTTGCCTGTTCAACTCGTTCATAATAGAGACTAATTACGGACTTAGCCTTGTTCATACTCCCTACATTTGTCAACCAAAATCTGTCAATAGCCTCTTTTAGTGAATCAGGATCTTGAATTTTCATGAGCTCTTCATGCTCTTTCCTCTCCATCAAATAGATAAGTGGCTCTGCAAGCTCCCTTGGAGAAACAACAGCGGGATAATTTTCACTTTTGATGGAGAAGTCTCTTCCTTTATATACAGGTTCCCCATTTTCATCTTCCGTTTCTACTTCAAACCTATAGTTTCCTCTTTCAAGAAGCTCATATTTAAAATCAATCAAAACGCTACCCGGCTGATCAAGTCGCCGCGTGATCACATCCACTTCCTCCGGGTCTCTCATTTCTACACCCACGTAGGGAAGAGTTGAAGGACTATAGTTATTAAAATTCATGGGACGGGCTGCAGTAGTATCGGCCTCAAACCTAAGTAGCCTGGATCGAACCTCGAGGGGTGATTCCAGATCATTATTGGTTACCTGGAATGTGAACATTAGGCTATCCAGCCCAGAAGAAACGGTGTAGGTTGTAATAGGGAAAAAGTCTGACTGCTCCGGAACCGCGCTCGATTTTCCAAGAAGACGAACCGTGGTAATGTTAATTTCAGGGTTTTCGGGGTCGGGTATGCTGGCCTCGCTTTGGCGCGTTGTTGCTTTACCAGAACTCTGATCCAGAACGGTTACAAGTACCTCGTAATCACCGGGTTCAACCTCAATTTCTTCGTTGTGGGTAAATACATCCTGGCTCAAATAACTTCCCTCGAACGATGATTGCACAGCAAAGTCGCGGCGAACCGTTTCGGTAAATTCGCCATCTATTTCCAGAATTCGTATTTCAAGACTTACATTTGCGCTGCGAGTTTCTTCCTCTGTTGAGTAAATAAGACTTCCCAGAACAATATCTGTTGTAATGTTGATTAAAGGCTGATCAGTTTCACTAAGTAGGCCAATAGAAGACATTCGTACTTCGGGATAACCGTCCTGGAACTGAAAAAACGAGCCCCTTTCTATATCTGGATTTGCGGATCGAACGCAGCCACTCATGTAAATGGCAACTATAGAAAGTAAAGAGAGAGCTAAAAAATTTTTTTGTTGGATCATTTTACAAAAAAAATCAAATGTTTGAATAAGCAGATTATACTTCAGTATTATAACATCAAATCGTCAGGATAATTGCTTACTTTAATCATAAACAATATTATCCAATTTATTTAATCTTTCAACTATAACTGATTTTTATGCTAAGTAGTGCGCGACGAACAAAAATAGTTTGCACATTGGGGCCAAGCAGTAACACTTTAGAAGGAATTGAAAAATTATATAGAGCCGGGATGAATGTTGTCCGGATCAATTTTTCGCATGGTTCACACGAAGACCATAAACGTACAATAGGGTTTGTTCGTCAGGTGGCTAAGAAATATCAGTACTCGTTGCCTGTTTTAATGGACTTGCAAGGTCCAAAAATTCGGGTGGGGCAAATGAAAGATGGCGGACAACAAATTAAAGAAGGGCAGCTTGTAAAAATTACGCCTGATGATGTTGAAGGCACAAGCGAGGTAATACCCATCGATTATTCCGGGCTGGTGGATGATGCCAAAGAAGGCAATCAAATTTTGGTTGATGATGGGCTTTTGGAACTTCGTATCATCAAAAAGCACGAAAAAGAGTTAACAGCCAAAGTGATTGTTGGGGGGCTATTGAAGTCCAGAAAGGGTGTAAATTTACCCGATATTGATATTTCCATGCCTTCTTTAACTCAGAAAGATATTGAAGATCTTGAGTTCGGACTGGACGTTGGGGTAGATTATGTGGCAATGTCGTTTGTTCGATCGGCTCGGGATGTGCAGGAGGTAATTTCGAGAATACGGGCTAAAGGAAGCAACGCGGCAATTATTGCCAAGATTGAAAAACCCGAAGCTGTTAAAGTAATTGATGAAATTATTGAGGAGGCGGACGGCATTATGGTGGCACGTGGCGACTTAGGAATTGAAATTCCCAGTGAACAAGTGCCCCTTGTACAGAAAAATATTATTGAGAGATGCAGAACCGCTGGTAAGCCGGTAATTACAGCTACTCAAATGCTCGACTCAATGATTGTGAACCCAAGAGCAACCCGCGCCGAAAGTTCAGATGTGGCCAATGCGGTGATGGATGGAACAGACGCTGTGATGCTTTCAGGGGAAACGGCTGCAGGAAAATACCCTGCAGAAGCGGTACAGACGATGGTGAAAATTATTAAATCTGTAGAAGCGAATAGTAACTCTATCTACTACAGCCTTAAGTACAGAAAGCCAGACTGGAAAGAGAAACAGGTGATCGAATCATTGGCCTATTCTTGCGTTACTATTGCAGAAAACGTTGATGCAAAGGCAATTAGCACGATCACCCACTCCGGAAATACGGCCAGAAGAATCGCAAAATTTCGTCCAAAAGTACCAATTATTGCGTTTACAGAAAGTCAGATTGTGCGAAGGCAGCTAAACCTGGTTTGGGGGGTAGAATCGGTGAGAATAGATGAAATTTTTGATACGGATCTCAGCGTAAAAATGATGGAAGACTACCTCTCCGAAAGTGGAAAAGTAAATGCAGGCGATCGGGTAATTATTGCCACAGGAATACCCCTGGCAAAAAGAGGGCGTACCAACATGATAAAGGTAAGTACGATTGAAGATTCCTGAACATAATTGCCTCAAATGTTAAGCGTTACAATAATGTGAAGAACGTAGTATACATTCTGTTATTAAGTTTCATTGTTGCGGGCTGTGGTGTATTCGGCCAGGGATGGAAAAACTTCAATGCGTATTACAACACATTTTATAATGCCAAACAGTTTTATAATAGTGGTGAAAGAGAGGTAAAACGTCAGCAGCCTGAAGTATCACAAATCGACTTAATCAATATATTTCCTGAACCTGTAAATGCCGGTGCAGAAGATTTTGAGCAGGCTATTAATCGAGGAAGCGGAATTTTGAGAAATCATGAAGAGTCAAAGTTCGTAAACAGGGCTATCTTCATTATCGGAAAATCATATTTTTATAGGTCCGAATTTTTTTCTGCATTGGAAAAATTCCAAGAGCTTGAAGTCCTGGCTGAAGAAGATCTTCAGAAAGAAGCTGTTTTTTGGCAGGGAAGAACGTTTTTTCAACTCAATAATTATGCAGAAGGGATCAATCTGCTCGAAAACCGATTGAGTGCTCTTCAGAACTCACCCTCAGAAATAAATTATTCAACGTATGCCATTCTGGGGCAGCTCTACGCATCTTCACAGAATTGGAGTGCAGCTTCCGAATACCTTGAAATGGCAGCTAATGGTTTCCAGAACAGTGAAGTTAAAGCACGCACCTTTTATCTCTTAGGGCAGGTATATGAAGAGCTTGAAGAAAATGGAAGTGCGCTGTATGCCTATTCGCGAAGCAACGAAATCAGTACGGATTTCGATCTTGAATACAACGCGTTATACAAGGAAGCAGACGTATCCAGAAGAATCGGGAGCTTTCCAAGAGCCGAAAGCATCTACAGGTCGATGCTCAGAGATGATAAATATTTTGAAATTTATAATGAGCTCTTGTACGAAGTTGCCCGAACGCAACAATTGAGAGGTAATACGGAAACGGCCATTGATAGCTACAGGTCTGTACTTGGAAGCAGAATTCAAACAATTCAACCTTTAACCAAAGCAAAAGTCTACTACTCTTTAGCCCAGATTTATCGGGATAATGTTGGAGACTATGCACTGGCGGCGGCTTATTTCGACTCGGCCTCAACCCAAAGAATTGATGAATCCGAAATTCCCTTTGACTATGACGCCGAAGAGATGGCTGATGTGTTCGGGAGATATACAGAGCTCAGAAATGAGATTGCAGACAGGGACAGCCTGCTTCGACTCTCTGAGATGGATAGTGACGAGTTGGATCGTTTTATTCGGGAACAGCAACGTATTGAAGCTCAGAGAATTCAAGATGAGCTTGATGAGATTCAGTCTGAAAGAAACTCAATGATCGTAACATCCGCTGAAGATAGGGTGATTGAGTCGACAGAAGTCTTGGAAAATGGGTTTCTGAACTCTGAAAATGAAGTTCTGATGGCGGATGCAAGTCTCCAGTTTCAGGCCATTTGGGGCGACAGACCCCTTGCAGACAATTGGAGAAGAGCAGAGGCCGTATCGGGTAGCCGGTTCGACAGAGAAGTTGTGGCTGAAGATGGTGAAAATGGGGTTCAGGCTGTTACGGGAAGTGAAACTCCGGGGGCAGGTATTCAGCCTCAAATTGATTTGAGCAACATTCCTTTTTCTGATGAAGAAAAAAAAGAAGTACGGATGGAAATTGAAGGATTTCAATACCAGCTTGGAAACCTGTTTTTTTTGTCACTGGATCAGCCAGATAGCGCAGAAGTATATTTTAAAAAGGTCATTGAGAGTAATTTTAACACCGAATACGCAGGAATGTCTCTCTATTCACTTGCAGAAATTGCTCTTTTAAATGATCGTATGGATCAGGCGAATATCTACTATGAACAGCTGAATGAGATTAAGCCAAACTCTCTCTTTACAAATCGATTGTCTGATAGACTCGGTCGCAATACAACCGATGAGAGTGTAGAGGAAGAAGTATCCATTAATGAACAGTTGAATAATTTTCTTGAAGAGACGGATTCTACAGGCGAAAGCAGCGCGGTAAAGAAGGCCGAAAACATTCGGATGCTTGCTGAAAGAACAGATGATCCGGTTTTACGATCACAAATCCTTTACCAGTCGGCCAGAGAGTATATGAGGATTGCACGAGTACAAATCAGTGATGAGCGAGTTATCGAACAGTGGTTTGAAAGGAAACAGCAGTTGAATGAGCAGGAAGCACTCTTCAATAGTCTTAGGGATTCGGCAAATGTAATGTTAAACGATTCTACACTCACAGAAGAGCAAATTCAGAGATGGAGAGCTATTTCAGATTCTACGTTCATAGCTCCCACACTGGTTGACGAATTTCCATTTAAGGGTGCTTACTGGGATTCTACAAGATCATTGCTAACGGCGGTTGTGAGCCGCAGTTCCAATTCAATCACAGGCACTAGCGCAAACAGACTTCTTGAATCAATTAAAGCGCCTGAGACAGCTAACAGAGATACCACTATCCTGGCAGACAGCATGAATACTGAAAATGTTATCCCTGATCTGCAAGATCAAAATGACCCAGAAGCAATTCGTTGTGAAGATGCCGGACTTGTCCTTGACGTAGAAGGCGGACTCTCGGGATTCATGAGCAGAGTGCAATTTCCCGACTGGACTCAAAACTTATCAATGAGGGGAGAGGTTGCTTACATTTTTGTCGTTAATAATAATGGGCAAATAGAAGAGTTTACGCAGATCAGCGGTATGGACCGTTCCGGAATACCACAATCTATAGAAGCTAATCTCACTGAAGAGTTCCAGTTCCTACCTGTGGATAGTGATGAAAATATAACATGTAAATATGTGTTTCCTATCAATCTTTAAGGCTTTTTATGTGGTAGACATGAGACAGGCCTTTCTCTTTTAAATATTCAGCAATTCCCTGGTTTATCTCTTTTACAACTCCAGGACCATTATAAACAAGCCCTGTATAAAGCTGCAGCAAATCGGCACCGGCTTTTAATTTCTCAATGGCGTCTCGACTGGAGAAAATTCCGCCCACACCAATGATCGTTTTTTCTCCCTTTGTGTAGGTGTGAATCTGCTTTATGATTTCTGTACTCCGTGCCGAAATAGCTTTTCCACTGAGCCCACCGCGTCCTATGCGTTTAATTTCTTTCTGAGATGTTGTGAGATTTTCTCTTTTGGAGGATGTATTTACCGCTACATAACCATCAACAGCATGATCTTCACACACTTTCAGCAGGTCTGTGAGTTCGCTATTACTTAGGTCAACAGAGAATTTAATCAGTATGGGTGGCAGACTGGCATCTTTACCAATTCCCAAAGCGGTGAGTAATTCATCGAGTGTATCGGGATCCTCAAATGTTTTACCCTCACGCGTATTAGGACAAGAAATATTAAGAGTAATGTAATCGGCAAAATCTTTTATAAATTTGAAGCTGGTCCTGTAATCTTCAATTGCTTTATCACCTTCAATTGAAGGGTCGTGAGTTTTTGCAATATTGATTCCAATGGGTACGGCTGGATCTACCTTTTTTAGTCTGCGGGATATAGTTTGTGCGCCTTCATTATTAAGCCCCAAACGATTTACTAAAGACAGGTCTCTTGGAAGTCTAAAACTTCTGGGCTTGGGGTTTCCGGTTGATGGATTTGCAGTTATACTACCAATTTCAATAAAACCAAATCCCAGCGACTCCATAAAGGCAATAGTAGTACCGTTTTTATCAAATCCGGCAGCAAGCCCAACGGGGTTTTGAAAAGTTAAGCCAAATATTTTTTGTTCCAGGGCAGGATTTTTATAGGTATATATCGACCTCAACGTTTTAAGAAGCCACCGGTTCTTACCCATAGAGGCAGCGGATTTTATAGTGGCTTCATGAGCATAATCAGATGTAAGCCTGAACAAAAGAGGTCGAACAAGGTAGTTATACATATCAATTTTTTAGAATGAATTCCTTTAATGTAAACAGCGTTTCGCTTTTTTTAAATAAATGAATGTTTATAATGCGCAGAATTAAATGATACCCAAATTTCAAATAGAAGATCTTGTTCATTCCCTCCGGAAGTTCAGGGAAGGTAGCGTTATTGTACTGGAATCTCAGCTAGCCTCGCATCCCTCGTCTACACGATCCTTCGTGGCTGCTTATCCCAAGAGGGAAATTTCAGCATATAGTGATGAGATTCTTGAACAGGTACAGGGTAAAGAATTTTCATATAAAATGAATCCATGGCAGGCTTTAAAGAAATTTTATGAAAATTCGGATACATGGATACTCGGTGTAGCCGGTTATGACCTGAAGAATTACATCGAACAACAAACATCTGGTAACCCGGCAATCGCTGATGTTCCTGATATGTACTTTATGGAGCCCGAACTGTTAATAGAGTTGAAAGATAATGAATATACCATTCTTGCAGGCGAAGATTTATTCAATAAAATACCGGTATCCTTAAACCAATCGCTGAGTAGTAGCGTAGCTCTCTCACTAAATCCTGCAATTTCTGAGAAGGCATATATTGCTAATGTTCATCAAATAAAAGAAAAAATTGCTGAGGGCGATTTTTATGAACTGAACTACTCCTACCCGATGACCGGCAATTTTAGGGGTGATCCTTTTGAACTATACAGCAGGATGAAGAATGTAAATCCAGTGCCGTTTGCCGCCTATCTGGAAACCGATACGTATACTGTTTGCTGTTCATCGCCTGAGCGTTTTCTGAAGAAATCGGGGCAAAATATACTTTCTGAGCCTATAAAAGGCACTTCTCAAAGGTCCGTCAATCCGGATATAGATTTCGAGTACAAGCAACAGCTGATGAATGAAAAGAACAGAGCTGAAAATGTGATGATTGTTGACCTTGTAAGACATGATTTATCAACAGTTTCGAAGGTAGGATCGGTTCGTGTTTCTAAACTGTTTGATCTCCAGACTTTTGATACTGTTCATCAGCTGATTTCATCGGTGGAATCGATCGCAGACGAGGATGTTCATGTCATAGACATCATAAAAAATTGTTTTCCGATGGGTTCCATGACAGGAGCACCAAAAATTGAAGTGATGAACTATATTGAACAGATAGAATCTTATCGAAGGGGAATATATTCCGGTGCTATTGGTTACATTACCCCGGATGGCGATTTCGATTTTAATGTTGTAATCCGATCAGCAATTATTCAGAATGAAAAGATTATCTATCCGGTAGGGGGAGCAATAACCAGCGACTCGGTTCCATCAGAGGAATGGGAAGAGACCTTAGTTAAAGCAAGAAATATTACACAGGTAATTGAAAACAGATGATGTAGTTCGAAATGATGTTGACTTCTTTTGAGTTACAGAGAAAGAATCTGAAAACCATTTGATATTTGCAGTATGAATCATGAAAAAATCAGTACCCTTGGTGAGCTAAAAGAAAGCGGATGGACTTCCTCGTCGGTTAAAGACGAAATGCGGAAAAATCTGATAAGAAAAATTAAAAACAAGGAGCCACTATTTCCTGGGATTATGGGATACGACAATACCGTAATTCCACAAATAAAAAATGCTATTCTTGCTCGGCACGATCTCATCCTTCTTGGACTTCGTGGTCAGGCAAAGACAAAAATATTGAGAATGCTGGTGCAGTTCTTAGACGAGTACATTCCAGTCGTTAAGGGTTCTGAAGTAAATGATGATCCGTTAGTACCGGTTTCTAAATTTGCAGTCGAATTGATTGAGGAGCATGGAGATGATACACCAATAGAGTGGCTGCACCGTGAACGGCGATATGGAGAAAAACTGGCGACACCGGATACATCTGTTGCTGATATTATTGGTGATCTTGACCCTATAAAAGCCGCTTCTAAAAAACTGGCACTGGCGGATGAAGAGGTAATAAATTTTGGCCTTATTCCCAGAACGAACAGGGGTATATTTGTTATTAATGAGCTTCCCGATTTACAGCCCCGTATACAGGTGGCGCTACTGAACATTATGCAGGAGCGTGATATTCAGATCAGAGGGTTTAATGTTCGAATACCCCTCGATGTTTCTATTGCGTTTTCTGCCAATCCTGAAGACTATACCAATCGTGGGAATATCATTACCCCGCTAAAAGACAGGATTGACTCACAAATTATTACTCACTACCCGCGTGAACTAGATACAGGTATAAAAATTACCGAGCAGGAAGCATGGACAAAGCGAGACGAAGCAGTAACCGTGCATATTCCTGAGATTTTTAAGACGATTGTAGAAAATGTGGCATTTGAAGCCCGTAAAAGCGAGTACATAGATCAGAAAAGTGGTGTTTCTACAAGGATGACGATTACTGCCATGGAGCAGATAATTTCATCTGCAGAAGCCAGGGCTGCATTTAATGGAGAAGATGAAACAGATCTGCGCGTAACAGATCTTTATGCAATGGTTCCGGCTCTTACTGGTAAACTGGAATTGGTGTATGAGGGCGAACAGGAGGGAGCTGTAAATGTTGCTAAACATATAATCGGAAAAGCCATAAACAAAACGTTTAAAGAGCACTTTCCAGATCCACAATCCAGAAATAGAGAGGATAAGCCTGATGAATACAATGCTATTCTGAACTGGTTTAGCAGCGGAAATTTACTCGAACTACCATCAACAATCAGCGATAACACTTACAAGAATCGCCTGGATGAAGTTGACGGACTTGGTAACGTTGTTGAGTCTGTATTTAAAAACCTTGGTGAAAGTAAATATCCAATTATGGATATGGTTATTGAAGCGCTGCATCAAAATTCAAAAATTGGCAAAGACGATATTGATGATATTCATACCTACACCGATATGCTTGGCAGTATGCTTGGAGGGATGACCGGTTTTGACGATGAAGACTTTAGCGAAGAGGATCCATTTTAACGAGTTGAGTAATTGTGAAATCAAAATATTTGATGGGAATACAATTGCAATATCATTGATGAACTCTTATCTTTCTTGTCTACAAAATTTTCGATACAAAGCGACGAATAAAACAGAAAAAAATGAAAAAAGGAATTCATCCCGAATACAAAGAAATCACAGTTGTGCTGAGCGATGGTACAGAAATGAAAACCAGAAGCACGATGAATCCTGATGGAGGTGTATTTAAGAGTGAAGTAGACTCTAAAAATCATCCGTTTTACAATAAAAACCAAAAGCTTCAGAAGAAAGCTGGTCGTATCGATCGTTTCAACAGACGATACAAGAAAAAATAACGTACGAAACGTTCAACGTACAATAGGGTGTAATGATTATCATTGCGCCCTTTTTTTATGGCTAAAACTTCTACCATGGACATTCAGACTTTCACTGTTGGACCCTTTCAGGAAAATACATACCTGTTAACTCGAGAGAACCAAGCCTTACTCATTGACCCAGGTTTTTACTCTGAAGATGAATATAGAGAGTTTAAAAGTACACTCTCCGAATCGGGTGCTGATTTAATAGCTATATGTCTTACACATGCTCATGTTGACCATGTTTTGGGATTAAACCGGGTGCTGAGTGATTTTAATGTACCGGTATACATTAACCAGACGGATATGTATTTGTGGAATAATTTTTCCCAGCAGGCGTCTATGTTCGGGTTCAAGGCTGAGCCGATACAGGCCGAGCCAAAGCCCCTGGCTGCAAAGCCTGCCACAGAAATTGGTTCATTTACGTTTGATGTTCTTTACACTCCGGGGCATTCACCCGATCATGTTTCTCTCTATTTTAAAACGAATGCATTGGTGGTATCCGGAGATGTTCTTTTTAAAGAGAGTATCGGCAGAACAGATTTATACAAGGGAAATATTGAAACTCTGTCTGAGTCTGTAAAAAATGAGCTTTATAAACTTCCCGGGAACACAAAGGTGTATCCGGGGCACGGCCCATCCACTACAATAGCTCACGAAAAAAAGAATAACCCATTTGTGAAGGGATAAAATCTAAACGGGCCTAAACAGAGTCGCTATCATCAGACTTTTTTGATTTTAAGCGCTCGATGCGTTCAATCTCCTTTTCGTAGTGTTTTTTTCGTTTGGGATGGCTTTCAATAAGCCTTCTGTACGTCGAAATGGCAGCAAGGTAGTTATTCTGCTTCTCATGAATCACAGCAAGAGTTTCAGTGACAATATCGTCTACATCAGAACTTTTCTCACTTAGGTCCTGGTCATCTTCTTGACTCTCTTTTAGCTTTATTCGCTTACTTTCAACATCTGAGAGTTTATTAATGAGAGAATCTAGATTGTGAATAGGATGAGACGTTTCGCCCTCAATCTCATTTGCAATGGCTTTTTTTGCAGATGTAGGCTGCCAGGCTTCAAAAGCCCGCGGGTGACTGATGTAATAGTGCAGTCGTTCAAAAAAATCACTGCCCGGCGCTCTGATTTTTGCCTGTAAAGCAGCATCGAGAGCCTCCTGTTTTTGTTCATTTTTCAGAAAAAGCCATGCAAGAAAGAAATAGCCTACCGCTCCCGTGTTTCGCTTTTCAATATGGGCTTCCAGTTTGGAAATGGCGTCTTTAGGATCCGATTCGAACTTTGTTAAATAGCTCTGGTACGATTCAGGTATCTCAAATGGTTTTAAGTTCATATATGTGAATATTGTACGTTACCAGTTACTCACGGCGTCATTAAACATATTATTGGCAATTTGCTGCAGCGCCGCTTCGGCAGCTTCAAGCTCTCCATCAACAGGATTTTGAAGAACATCGTACGTGGCATTTCCGCTAAAGCTTTTTGTCCATAAAGGTTCTTCATCGGCTGCATATTGAAAAGATGCTCTCACAGTGATTTGAATCTCATTGAGGTTGGCCTGTTCGTCTCCGCCAACGCTAAAGGGTCGATTTATATAATTTTGAATGGCTCCCTCCACAAAAGAATCTGCATTTTGCTGTTCATCAGCTAGCGAAAGTCTGCTCTGGTTCACAAAACGATTGACAAGCGCACGGTTAAGCCGGTCACTTAAGTCACCAAGCCCGCTTTGAGAACGATCTGGAAAAAAAGGAATGTAGATATCATTTACATCAGAGGGGATAGATGTTCCAGTAAAGCTGTATGATATACATCCGCCCATCACAAACAATAAGAGAACAGCCGCAGCGCTAAGTTGTTTACTGTAGCTCATATTGATCCAGCTTTCTGTACAGTGTGCGTTCACTAACTCCCAGAGCTTCCGAAGCTTTTCTGCGGTTTCCTTCAAATCTCTTTAATGCCTGCCGAATTAGAAACATCTCTGCTTCTTCGATTGATGGTATCTCTTTTCCATCAAAAAATGCTTCAATGCTATCTTCATCATCCTCGTCATCAATGTCGGTAACCGGAGATTCACTTCTTCGAATTCCCAGAGAATCATCATTCATCTGTTCCCGAATATGATTTGAAATATCGTTAGGATCTATCGAACGGCCAACGGCACTCGGCAGTGCCTTCATTCCCTTGTCAGCAATTGTCGAGTAGAGAAATTTTGCGAGCATTTTTTTAAGATCTGAAATGTCTGAGCTCATCTCCACAAGCGCACGATAAATAATACCCATGTCGGCTGATGACTGTTTGCCTGCAAAATCATCGCCGCCTGTATCCGTGCTTTCCGAAACAATGGGTAGATTATCGGTTGAACCCTGATGTTGTCGCCCTTTCAAATATTTTTGAAGTCTTTCAACATCAATAAATTGTGATTTTTCGAGAACAACCAGCTGCTCAGCTACATTTCTGAGCTCTCTGATGTTGCCGGGCCAGCGATATGAAACCAGAAGCTCGCGTGCCTCATCAGAAAAACCCTGGAAAACGGAGTCATATTTGGATGAAAATTCAGAAACAAACTTTTTGAATATCGGAATGATATCCGCCTGGCGCTGGCGCAGGGGTGGGAGCTTTATTTTAACTGTGTCGAGGCGGTAATAGAGATCTTCTCGAAAACTACCTTCCTCAACCATTTCCCAAAGATCTTTATTGGTAGCCGCGATTACCCGAACGTCTGCGGTATACATTTTACTCGATCCTACCCTGAAAAATTCTCCGCTCTCGAGTACCCTGAGAAGTTTCACCTGGATATTTTTTGGGGTATCGCCAATTTCATCCAAAAATATCGTTCCGCCGTCTGCTTTTTCAAAATATCCCTTTCTGGCTTCGTGAGCTCCGGTAAACGAGCCTTTTTCGTGGCCAAAAAGTTCACTTTCAATAATACCCTCAGGTATGGCACCGCAGTTTACAATTACGAGATCTTTCCTGTTTCGATTGCTGGTGGCATGAATAGCCCGTGCTGTTACGTCTTTACCCACCCCGCTTTCACCCTGCAGCAGAACGGTGATATCCGTTTTGGATACCTGCATAATCTTATCAACAACCTGTTTTATGGCTTCCGATTCACCATTTAGTCCAAATTTTTCCTGAAATACTTGCCTGTCCATAATTCTATTCATTAATGCATCCTAAATGTAAGAAAGATCTGTTTCTTGCCATAAAATGGATCGCACAAATTTTTACTCATGGAATCTCTTTCAATTCTTCTTGAGCTTTACATTTTCCAAAAAACATCGTTTGTTGAATACTTATCTAAAATAAATCCTGTTTATGTCCTCAAACCTTTTTTGTAACAGCACGAAACGAAAATTAGAAAATCACTTCAGCATTATTTATGGTGAGGAATTTGTTGATGAAGGAATTTCCCGCATAAAATCGCTGGCTCAAAAATACAATCTTTCTCCAGGGAAGCCTGTTTCTGTAAAAGATGTCTGGACACACAAAGATCATATTTTGATAACATATGGTGACATGGTTCAGCCAAGCGTAGGTGAACCGGTCTCCAAGCTTTGTAAGCAGCACGAGTTTCTCAAAGAGTATTTAAATGATGAGATAAGCAGTGTGCATATCCTGCCGTTTTTTCCTAGTTCATCAGACGATGGGTTTTCAGTCGTTGATTACCGCAGGGTAGATGAGCGCATGGGAGGTTGGGACGATATAAAACATTTGAGCCATGATTTCAGGCTGATGGGCGATCTCGTGATGAATCATGCATCACGATATAGCGACTGGTTTAAGAACTATCTGAATAATAAAAAACCGCATAGCAACTATTTTATCGAAATCGATCCCGAGACCGATCTTTCGGGGGTTACTCGTCCGCGTAGTACCCCTCTGCTCACCCCGGTTCATACCACTAATGGTGAGAAATTCGTATGGTCGACATTCAGTGATGATCAGATTGATGTGAAATTTGCAAACCCTGATGTTCTGTTTGAATACCTGGACATCTTTTTCTTTTACCTGAATAAAGGGCTGTCCGTTATTCGGCTTGATGCGGTGGCGTTTATCTGGAAAGAATTAGGTACTTCTTGTATTCATCTCAAAGAGACTCACGAAATTGTAAAGCTGATGCGCACCCTGCTCGACTGCTTTGAGCCCGAAGCTACCATCATCACGGAAACGAACGTACCTCATGAAGAAAATATCAGCTATTTCGGGGATGGTGATGAAACCCATATGGTGTATCAGTTTAGCCTGCCGCCTCTTCTTCTGCATGCGATACTTACTGAAAATGCAACTTACCTTACCAATTGGCTTCAGTCACTGGATAAGCTGCCGGAAAATTGTACCTATTTTAACTTCACAGCTTCCCATGATGGTATCGGGGTTCGTCCGCTGGAGGGACTGGTTCCTGAAGAGGAATTTGATAAACTGGTTGACGGTATTCGCAAGAAAGGTGGATTTGTATCAGAAAAGAAGAACGCTGACGGCAGCCTGAGCCCATACGAACTGAACATCACCTATTATGATGCATTCAGCGGCAACAACGGGTCTCAGTCTCTCCAGGAAAAGCGGTACTTGTGTTCACAAATTATTGCCCTGAGTTTGAAAGGTGTTCCTGGATTTTACTTTCACAATCTTACTGCCACCCGGAATAACCTGCAGGGGGTATCCGTGACGGGACGATACCGCACCATTAACCGAAAGAAATGGTTTTATGATGAATTGGTAGGCGAGCTCAGCGATCCTGATACATCTACAAATCGCATTTTCTACAGGATGAAAGAGATTATCAGCGCGAGGAAAAAACATCCGGCATTCCACCCCTTTGGAGGGCAGCAGCCGTTTGATGTTAGTTCCTCACTGTTTTGCCTGCTGCGATGGGATCCGGATAAGACTGAGAAAATTCTGGTTATAGGTAACGTAACCAACCAGGAGAGAAAAATTGATTTATACAATACAGATCTGCCGGTTCAAGACAAGAAAACCTATTCTGACATTATTACGGACGAGGAGGTAGTAAAAGGTGGGACAGCAAACCTGGCACCATTCCAGGTAATATGGATCAGGATTTCGTAGCCTCGTTAATCAGACGATAAGCAATTTCTTAGTTGATCAAAATTTGTGATAACCAGATCCGGCATGATATTTTTACAGCGCTCATCATTTTTTCTCCACTTTAACGAGCGTTGATCGCCGGCAAACAGCGCTGTTTTCATTCCAAGCTCACGAGCGGGATAGATATCTTTCAGCATATCATTTCCAACATACAGAACATTACCTGCGGAAATTGAGTCGTCGAATCGGCTCAGTTTTTGCAAGAATTTTTGATAAAATGTAAGACTGGGTTTTTTCATTTTTTCCTCAAATGACCAGTGAAGGAGCCCCTTTTCCAATCCGATTTTGTCCAGAGTGTAGCCCGAAAGAGCTTCAAGAACGATGGGTGTGTAAAACTGGGAGTTGGAAATAATCCCCTGTGTATATCCTTCTTCCTTGAACGATAGGAGCGTTTGAATGGCCCCTGGAACCGGCCAAACGGGATTCATCCTTGCCTCAAACTCAACAGAGATTCGTTCTGATGCTTCCGCTGAAGGTTCATTTTTGATGAGAGATTGCTCTTTAAGACGCTTTAAAACGCTATACCAAACTTCTCTGATATCCGGTTCGGGATAGTCATTTCCTTCATGTCTGATGTTCTCAATGATATTTTCGACTATCTCGTTATAGATCTCAAAGCCTTTGCTACCCGCATCATTGTTGAGGATCTCAATTTCTGCCGAACGCAGCGCATCGAGCAGGGCTTCTGAGTCATATTTGCCATCATCAACCCCAATATCTCCCACACCGGAAAGAAATAATGTGCCGTAAAAATCATAGACAATTACTTGAATATCCTGAAGCTCCTTTAGCTTCGGCTCTGTATTCGTGGGTATCGGCTCAAGCGGGGTTGATACGTTTTGAAAACGTTTATGAAGATCAGTTTGAGACATAGTTGCTTAAATAATTCCGGTAAATCAAAAAATACCGGGCAAAACAGGTGAGGAATTGCCCGGTTTAAGAATGCCTATTTGTTGAATTTTTTCCTGTATTCTTCAATTTCGATCATGGGTGGTCGCTCCTCTTCCACGATTTCTATGAGGTTTTGTTCATAGTGATCGCGTTTGGCCTGGAACTGCCTCAGTACAGTTTCGTAATGCTCTACATTAAACATCCCCATGGAATTCACGCGCTCGATAAAGGTTTGTAAAATACCAAACGACATTTTACCAAGCGCCTGTGTTGGTTTGTTTTCATGAACTCGTTTATCAAGATCGGTTTGAGCAAATGCCTCGAGGCCAAATTTATTATAAACATCAATTAAGTGTGATGTTTCCACTCCATACCCAATAGGAAACGCAATTTTATCAAGTACATCGCGCCTTACAGCATATTCACCAGACAGTGGCTGAATGATACTGGTTAGTTCAGGAAAAAAGAGTGAAAAAAGTGGCCGGACCAATATTTCAGTAACACGGCCGCCACCCGAGGCGCGCACATTTCCAGAAAAAGCCAATGGTCTGTCATAGAATGCTTTTACATATTGAAGCTCATCCCGGTACACCAGGGGAGCGACCAGTCCATATACAAATCGTGGATGAATGTTACTTATATCGGCGTCCACATACACGATGATATCACCTTCAAGCTGATAAATAGCTTTCCAAAGGTTTTCACCTTTCCCTTTTTTGGGCTCAAGGTGGGGGAGAATGTCGGAGGCAAGGTACGTGTCTGCACCGTAATTCTTCGCTACCTCAAGTGTATTATCATCAGAACCCGAATCAATAACCGCAATTTCGTCGATTAAAGGGTAGCGCTCAACGAGTTCAGACCGAAATATAATTAACTCTTTTCCAATCGTTTTCTCTTCATTCAGCGTTGGCAGGCACAACGAAATTTTAAGGCCCTTTTTCTGTTTTGCTTCTACCAGTTTTTTCAGATCCCAAAATTCGGAATGATGATAGGTATTATTGTCGATCCACTGTTGAATTTTACTCACAATATCCTCCGTCTGCGGCTATAATTGTTCCGATTAGCTGTGCCAATCCTTTATAAATAGGTTCAATTTCTATGGTTTCATTGGTTTTGAAGGTGCTTTCACCTTTGGTAATTCCTAGAGTTAATGCTGGAATATTTTCATCAATCAATGCTGACAGTTCCGAAATACTGGGAGCAAGCCGTGGTTCAATGTCGAGGCTTTCCATGACAGATCTTGCACAGTTGGTAAGCGGATGCGCGTAGGGAATTCCTCCTGGGGTTCGTTTTGCAAAAATATCAAGTTCAACACGATCTCCTGTTCTTGACGAAACTTCCATAACAATATCGTTGATGGTATTTCCTGCATTTTCAACGACATCCTGAGATTCACTGCGAACTTCAAATCCAAGTGTTGCATCTCTGGCGATCGTATTAAAAGAGGTGCCTCCCGAAATAGATCCCATCACAATACTGGTTCGTGGCCTTCGAGGAAGGCGCATATCGTTTAGTTTATTGATGATTTCATTGAGAGTTAAAATCGCACTGGCATCCCCAAAGCGGCTCCAGTCGTAGCTTTCAGGTACACTACAGGTAATTTCTCCCCTCAGCATTCCCAATGAAGAGTAACTCAGGCGTCCTAGCTGAATACCCTCAACACAGATGGCACTGCTGATTTTCATGGTATTGTTTTCGAGGAAAAACCGAATACCCTCAAGATTACCCCTGCCAAGGCTTTTGGCTCCGCAAAGAAGCACAAGATCGCTCTCGAGCTCAATGCCAAGGTCTTCCAGGATATAAGGAAGCGTGGCCAGAGTGGCAAGGCCAAGACTATTATCAGCTACTCCCGGGCCTGTGATAGAATCTGCGCTAACCTGCATTGTGTGATCGGTTTTTGCAGAGAAGATGGTATCAGCATGAGCGTTTAACAAAATGGCCCGATCGCCGGTTTTTCCCGATAGAACACCCACACCATTTCCTCCGCCATCCACGGAAGAGTCTGTAAGGCCAGCTTCATCAAACCGGTTGAGTATAAACTTAATTCTATTTTCTTCTTCAAATGTGGGAGAGGGGATTTCGCCAAGCATAACTACATTGGCAAGAAGAACCTCCCGATATTTTTTTAGTTTTTTCTCTAATTCGGGTAATTCCTTTTTGAGAGATTGAAGATTTTTCATGATTATTTAATAATATCGTTGATTTTTCATTATTAAAAGATCAGGAAAAAAAAGATGGAATTCACCTTAGATGTGAAAATGATCGAAATTAATGAGACTTTTTAACACAGTGATAACAATACTTTCCTGAACAGTGACCAGAAAGCAAAGCTTTTTACCTGGGTAAAATTTAGCTTCTTATTCAGTGTCGATCGGTGCGGTTATGCTTTATCAATCAAACAGCAGCTACTGCACGCTGGCTAAATTCAGCAATTGAGCTTTTGGTGATACAATTACCCATTAACGTGGCGGATGTACAGTCGGTAATTTCAACCTCAACATAATCCCCTTTTTGAAAATTTTGTCGGTCGAACACGACCATTTTATTTGTATCAGTTCGTCCGGATAGTTGCTTATCAGAGCGTTTACTGGTTCCCTCAACCAGTACCAGGTGACGTTTCCCAATCTCTTTTCGATTATTTTTCTCCTGGACATTCATCTGCTGTTTGATAATTTCGGAGAGTCGCCGCTTTTTCACATCTTCCGGGACGTTGTCCTCATATTTTCGGTGCGCGAGTGTTCGTTCTCTTTCTGAATAAGCAAACATGTATGCCAAATCGTACTCAACCTGTTCCATAAGAGTCATGGTATCAAGGTGTTCTTCTTCGGTCTCGTCGCAAAATCCGGTTATAATATCTGTTGACAGCGATACGCCCGGTATGATATCTCTCATTTTTTCAACCAGATCAAAATACTGTTCGCGCGTGTATGGCCTCCTCATTCTTTCGAGCATGGAAGTACTGCCCGATTGAGCAGGGATATGAATATAGTTACAAAGGTTTGGCCGCTCTGCAATCAGATGCAAAAGTGGTTCTGGAAAATCCTTAGGATGGGGTGAAGAAAAGCGAAATCGTATTTCCGGATTTACTTTGCTTGCTTCATCCATCAACCTTGTAAAGTCTATCTCTTCATATTGATATGAATTAACATTCTGGCCCAGAAGCGTGATCTCTTTGTATCCCTGATCGCTCAGCTCTTCAATTTCGCGTAAAATACTTGTTAAAGGTCGGCTTCGCTCCCTGCCACGGGTAAACGGAACTACACAAAAAGCACACATATTGTCACAGCCTCGCATAATGGAGACAAACGCCGTTACCCCGTTTCCACTCGTTCGAACGGGACTGATGTCTGCGTAGGTCTCTTCGAGCGACAAAAGAACGTTGACAGCTTTGCGGCCATCCTCAACCTCTTCAAGAAGATTGGGAATGTCTCGGTATGCATCGGGGCCTACAACTATATCAACAAGCTGCTCTTTATCAATTATTTGGTCTTTTATTCTTTCCGCCATGCATCCGAGTACGCCTACTGTAAGATCCTTTTTTTCTCGCTTCAGACTTCTGAACTCCTTAAGACGATTCCACACACGAGTTTCGGCATTTTCTCTGATTGAGCATGTATTCACGAAAATAACATCGGCTTCTTCTGCACTATTCACGGGCGTCATGCCCCGATCCAGAAGAATAGAATTCACTACTTCCGTGTCAGCGAAGTTCATCTGGCAGCCGTAGGTTTCAATGTAAAAGTTCTTATTCTTCATGATAGGAGTAGCTTAGAAAAGAGAATTTGATATTCAAATATTGGTTGATTGCGGACGCCAATTACGACGAAGGCACAAATATACAAATTTACGATCCCGATTTCACAGTTTTACCGGCAAAAAGAGTGGAAGGTATGAAATTACTTGAACGGAATAAGATCCAGGTTATCGGCAGAAATTTTGAGATAGTACGTGTCTCTTCCTGCTTTTACTGGCCCGCTAAATGGGCCATCATTTGACAATGTCCATCCGGATATCGCGATTTCATTTGTAGTTAGTATTGTGCCATCCAGGGCAATATCAGAACGGCTGCCACCCAGCGTGCGGCTCAAAAGTACAGACCCTTCCGAATTAAAAAGGAAAACGAAAGCATTTTGGCCCTCGAACATCGGTGGATCGGGAAAGATATTAGAAGATCGGGTTTCGCCTACAGCGGCGTATAAATTTTCCTGTATCTCAAATATGGAGTGAATTTCATCACTTTCATTTCCACCTTCGG
The DNA here is from genome assembly GCA_964544445.1 of uncultured Rhodohalobacter sp. GTDB lineage: Bacteria > Bacteroidota > Rhodothermia > Balneolales > Balneolaceae > Rhodohalobacter. The sequence continues at coordinate 48,229 of CAZJBI010000011.1, read as the reverse complement.
TTAATTGCCACTCGGGTTCAAACCGGTTGTTTAGCTTTATCACAAAGCCATTCTTATCGATTGAAGCTGATGATTCAAAGCTACCATCATTCGAAGTAGTTTCACCGGCAATAATATATTCGTCAGAAGCTGCAATGATTGACTGCCCAATATCGGTTCCGGATCCATTAAATGTATTAAGTGTTTGAATAGAGCCTTCTGTATTTAATGAAATGATAAAAACACCGAAACTGTCTACTTCCATGTTATTGAACAACCCGTCAGAAGATTCAAATGATCCGGTTATAACAAAACCATCATCTGTATCATGATCAATACCCAACGCTTCATCATTACCGGAACTGCCAAACGATTGCAACCACAACAGATCTCCATCCAGATTGGTACTGAGGGTGAGGATATCCAAGTCATCTCCTGTTTTATCTGAAATATCACCGTCTGAAGATCTTGTGGCACCGGCAATGATTATCTGCTGATTTACGATTTCCAGGGCATATCCATAATCTTCGTTAGATCCGCCAAAGGTTTTGGCCCAGACGAGTGTTCCATCGGGAGTTGTTTTGATCAGAAAAAGATCATTTTCACCCCTGTTTTGTCCCGAAAAGTGCTGATCGTTTGATCGACTATAACCGGTAATGTAAATGTTCCCATTGCTGTCTTCTGCAGAGTCCATTGCCCAGTCGCTGTTTGTACCGCCATAGGTGTATAGAAATGAAAGAGATCCCAAGGAGGTTGTTTTGAAAGCAAAAACATCACGATTGCCGCGACTCAGGCCAGAAAAATCTATATCCGCAGACCTTGTTGTTCCTGAAATGAGCATCCCTCCATCGATGGTTTGAAGAATTGACTTGCCTATATCATCATTGCTTCCGCCAACGGTAAAGGCTGCTTCGGGAGCCGGGTCTTCTTCAGTAGTCTCTTCCTCGCTAGGGGTTACAGAATTATTACTACAACCCAAAACAGCAGTTAAACTTCCTACAAGGAAAAAAAGATAGACTATGGTAGAATAGTGACTTTGCATACAAACATGATATATAATTGTTTATACATCAAAGAATAAAACTGTAGAGATCGTTCTGTTTGCTTTATTGACGATACCCGGATTAATTCACAATACTTACCAGTTCTACTTCAAATCTAAGCACAACATTAGGGGGTATTCCAGATCCCTGTGGCGGAGTGTTTCCATAGCCTATGGAGGGAGGTAGAAAAAATTCATAGGTAGCACCTTCGGTCATTAATTGCAGTCCTTCTGAAAAACCATCAATTACGCCAGTAGTGTTAAATACGACGGTTTCTCCGGACGGGGAGCTGTCAAATTCAAACCCGTTGGTAAAAGTACCTTCATATCTCACTTCAACCCGGCTTGACTGTCCTGGAGTTTCTTCACCATCACCCTCCTCTAATATTCGATATTGCAGCCCGCTTTCTGTAACTGTAATGTCTTCACTAAGTGCATTATCATCCAGAAAAAATTCCGGGTCTCGCAAAAACGATTCAAGCGTCATGTCGAAAAGCAGCACAGATCCGCAGTTTACGGGGGTTCCTGCGGGCGGGTTATCTCCATAGCCAAGATCTGGGGGAATGACCAGGCGATAAGTAGATCCTTCGCTCATTCGGGTCAGTCCATCCGTAATACCGGGTATTATGGTTTCATCAAGAGGGAAATAATCCGTCCCATTACTATTTACAAATTCATCACCGTTAACCGTGGTGCCTACGTAATTTGCAAATACAATTTGACCTAATGAAGGAAGATCACCGTCGCCTTCTTCTATAATCTCATACTGCAGGCCGTTGGAAGTCACGACGACTCCTTCGCGAGCGGCATTCTGTTCAAGAAATGCAGTTTCATCAACTTCTTGGCAGTTGGGATTATTTGTAGAATCCAGGCAGCCCGTAAATATGATTGCGGAAAGTATCAGTAGGGGAAAAGTAAACTTCATATTCAAAAAAATTAAATGGATTATTAATCGGTTTCAGGTGAATCCGGGAAAGTTAGTACGTTGTTTTTAATTTGAGAAAGTGCTGGGAGAGTATTTGAATCAATATGTTGAGAAATACCAGCCTCATAAAATGTATGGTCAGTGTAGTTGTTCCAATATGACCGTTCTTCGTCTATCAAGGGAATCAAACCTTCAATAGATTCGGCATCATAAAAAAGCAAGTTTCTGTGAAGATATTCGAATGAATCGTGAACATCTCCTGCAAGGGTAACCATAAATGGTGAGGGTAATTCTGATGAATCTAAAAAAAGATTTTGGAGTCCAAATAGATCCATCCGCATCGTTTGACAGACATTTAAAAGGGAGTCCCTGCTGTATAGCCGCGAGCTTGATTGATTACTCCTGTAGTATTTAAAATTACGTTTAAGTTTTCGGCTTGTGGTTAGTGTTGCTGCAGATACGGCGGCAGCAAGTTCCATAGCCGGAGAATTTAGTTTGGCCATGTATCAGGCGACTTTCTCCAGTCGTTTAAAAGTTCAATATCTGATTTTTTGATAGTACCCATTTCCAGGGCTACGTCGATTAACGTCGTGTAATCGGTAAGCGTATACAGGGGGATTTCTTTATCACGGAATCGTTGGGTTGATTTGTCGAAGCCATACGTAAAAATGCTTAAAACAGATTCAACTTTGGCGCCAACAAATTCCAAAGCTTCCACCACAGACATAACAGATCCACCGGTTGAAATTAAGTCTTCAATTACAAGTGTTGATTGCCCTTTATCAACACCACCTTCAATCTGATTTCCAAGGCCATAGGCTTTGGCTTTTGCCCGAACATAAGCCATCGGTTTATTGAGCCGCTGTGCCACCCACGCAGCGTGTGGGATACCCGCAGTGGCTGTGCCGGTTATCACTGCTACGTCGTTGTAATTTTCTTCTATAATATTGATAAAGGCGTTACAAATAGATGTTCTGATCTCCGGATAGCGTAGAGTCAGGCGGTTATCACAATAAATGGGAGAATTCCAACCTGATGCCCAGGTAAATGGATTGTTGGGCCTGAGTATAACAGCATTAATTTCTAAGAGTGATTTTGCAAGCTCTCTGGAGTATTGTTTATCGAGAATCATTTTTTAAAACTTTCTGGTTACTATTCAAACGCACAAAAACTAGCTTTCAAGCCAATTCGTTTGGCGCTTTAGGTGACGTTATTTTCTTATTATTCTAGAGTTATATTTTTACGCATGGCTGAGTAAAAGAGCAGTGCCAATTTCAAGAATTACCAAAGCGTAAATACCTGCAAGAATATCGTCGGCTAATATACCAAATTTTCCGGGCAACTTCTGCAGTGCGTTAACACCTAATGGTTTCATAATGTCAAAGAGACGAAACAGGAAAAAGCCCGATAGGAAAACTAGGAATACGTGAAGGGGAGGCATGGTAAAATCGGCAAGCAGAAAAACCAGAGACTGCCCGGCAAATTCATCGAGTACAAATTGAGAAGGATCTTTTCCGAACGCGTCTTCGGCGGCGGGTGCGCACCAAATGGACAGTAAGCAACCAAAAATAACGCATCCCGCAACTGCGTAAATTCCTGCATACCAGCCAGCAAGAAAAATGATTGGCAGCGTAGCCAAGCTACCCCAGGTGCCGGGGGCAACAGGAAGCCTTCCAACACCAAAAAGGGTTCCCAGAGACAGCTTAAAAGAGTTCATGGCGATGAGTCTGACCCCAATATTTTTCTGTTTACTACAATGTATTCAATACCGGAATAAACGGTAATGGCTGTTACAATCATCATCCCCCAGTAAAATATATTCATGGAAAAAATAGACTGAATCACATCACCAAAATTCCCGCCAAATAAAAGCAGGAAACCCGTAAAAAGAGTGATATACAGAAAGGTCATTTGAATGGCGGTCTTAATTTTTGCCGTATTACGGGTTTCAAGAGTAATATTTTTCTTCTTCGTATATATCCTGAGAACTGTGATTCCCACATCCCTGAGCACGATGAGAGCAACTGCCCACCAGGGAAACTGTGATGCATCAAGAAATGGAAGGCACACGAAACCGGCAAAAGTGAGAAACTTATCGGCAAGGGGATCCAAAAAAATCCCCACTTCACTTTCTACGTCATATTTACGCGCAAGATACCCATCAACGGCGTCTGTAATTGCGGCAATAGCAAACACGATAAGGCTAATTCCACGGAACAGGAGATCATCCTGTATAAAGAGAAATAAAAACAGAGGTGCCATCAAGAGCCGAAAACCGCTGAGAAGATTAGGAATTTTATCCACGTGATTTCAAAATCTTTTTTATTTGTGCGTTACTATTTAAGCCGCATGGTTTAATTCTGTTGATTGTTGCCTTTCAGTAACTTACTAGTCAGAAATGAGGTTTAGGTTTCATATTTCTGAGTTTTCTAAGTTATGAAAAAAAGTGATGAGGAGCAGAATTTAACGCTGAAGTCATTTCAAAACCAAATTTTCAAAATCAGAACTTTATGAATGAATGCTAAAACACTATTTTCTACCCTATGAAACAAGCACATATCATTTCTGTAGGAAACGAACTGTTAATTGGAGATACCGTAAATACCAATGCCTCTGAAATTGGCAGCTTTCTTACCGGTCTCGGGTTTAATGTAAAACGGATCTCCACTCTTCCGGATATTTATGATCCTTTGCGAAATGAAATATCTACATCACTACAAGAGGCAGATTTAACGATAATTACGGGAGGACTAGGCCCCACACATGATGACATTACAAAAAAAGTGGTGTTTGATATTTTTGGTGGCAGCATGGTTACGAATGATCAGATAAAAAAGCATATCGAGGCAATCTTCGAAAAACGCGGTTTCGTTATGAGTGCTGCGAATCTTGAACAGGCAATGGTGCCCGACTCCTGCGACGTACTATTCAATAAGAAGGGTACGGCACCAGGTATGTGGTTCAAAAAAAATAGTCGCTATCTTGCAGTTTTACCTGGAGTTCCCTATGAAATGCAATACTTACTGGAGCACGGAGTACACGAGAAGATACAGGAGGCGTTTACAGGCCTGGATGTTTGGGTAACGGAATATTTTAAGACAGCCGGAATTCCTGAGAGCACATTGAGTGAGCAAATAGGAGACCTCGACTCATTTGTAAATAACGGGGTAGGTGTTGCCTATCTGCCCGGTCCCGGTGGCGTAACCATTCGTATAAGCGCAAGCGGTAAAGATGAAATGCAGGCCTCAGAAAAACTGGATGACCTGAAAAGTCTCGTAAACCGAAGAGCCGGAGATTACATTTATGGAATGGGCAAAGATACAAAGCTGGAGGAGGTCGTTGGTAAATTGCTCGCCAGTAGGGAAAAAAGCATAGCTATTGCAGAAAGCTGTACTGGTGGACTTGTTGCAAATCGTATGACCAACATCGCCGGAAGCAGCCGCTATTTGAATGGAGGAGTTGTTACATATTCCAACGAGAGTAAAATTAAAATTATAAACGTTTCTTCCGACGATATTAAATATCATGGTGCGGTTAGCGCCCCTGTAGCACTGCAAATGGCAAAAAATGTTGCAAAACTCTTTAATGCAGATATTGGGGTTTCCACCACAGGAATTGCCGGTCCTGGTGGCGGTACCGATGATAAACCGGTAGGGCTGGTTTACATGGGGTTTTGGATGAACGGTTCACACTTTGCGCTTAAAACAATCTTTACTGAAGACAGAATAATCAATAAAAAGAGATCCGTTGCTGTCGTTTTAGATACTGTTCGCAGGAAGTTACTCGGAGTTGATGGTACACCCTACAATCTAAAACCCACTAATCCGTGATCCTAGAAATCGGGCTTTTTTTTATGACGATTCTTGCAGGTGTACCTGATATAACTGCTTCACAGGATACCATCCCCGCCACTTTGCCGGCTGATTCGCTGCTTCAGCAGAGGCTTACACCATCCACTCCCCAGCTGCCTGAATTTACTCTTTACAACCCGAATACAGAGACTCCGGAAGCATCTTCGCAGGAAGAGACACCGGATACCGTTTACGTCTGGGAGTACAAAACTCCCACAACATTACAGCCAGCTGAAACAGACAGTACGCTGCGTTGGTTAGGCTATGTAAACATGGCAGAGCGTTTTTACAGGCAGAGAGGAACGGTAACATACAGGCTGGGAACAAACGGTAGAATGGACGGAGTGGAAATTTTTAATCATGAATCACGCCATGTAGATCTTCAAATGGAAGATATGCGGCTCAATACGCCGTTAAACGGTCTTGCAAACTGGAATAGACTGGTTGTTCATAAAATATCAGAAATGGCTACGTCTGATTTTGGAGCGGAGTATAGGACAAATGTACGCCTTCGTGATCATTATCTTGTGGAACCTCGCACATATCTGAATTTTGATGAAAGCAAGTTCAACAATCGAAGCCTTGAGTTTTCGTTTGCCCAAAATTTCAGAAAAGACACAAATGTTGAGTTCTCTTTTTGGGATCGCAGAGACGGTGGAGGCTACAGGCGGAGTAATGTACAGGGTACCCAGGCTATGGTACGCGTTTATCATCAACTATCGGAACCCTGGATGCTAAAAGCGGGCTTCATCAGTAATTCTATGAACCGGGAAGAATCATTTGGCTATGAAGTAACCAATCCTTCACTATTTGCTTTCAATCGATTTACAGAATCACCAATTGAGAGCAGCGCTGATTCAGAGCAGGGATCTTCCGACATCTATATTCAGCTGCACCACCGTGCAGATACATCAGAAACCGTTCGTTCAAAGATGGGAATTCATTATCAAACGCACAGATGGAATCTCACTTATTCTGCAGACTCACTTGAAACTACTTTTAGAAATGCTGAACTCTTCTTTCAACATCGGGTTCAACTGGGGGATGCGGAATTTACAGGAACGAGCCGTTTTTACATGTTAACTGAAAAAAACGGAAATCAATTAAGTGAGTCTTCCTGGACAGGCGTACAGATGAACCTTGATTATCGGCAGCGTCTGGCGGGTTTTTGGGAAGTTTTAGGAAAGGCTTCAACTGAGAGAGTCAGCGACGGCAGGCAGACATCATCGATATCTTTAAAAACAGTTGTTCAGCCGGTAAGTGGCCTGCATGTAAGTATTTTTGGAGGAGCAGCTAGCGTAGCACCCGATGTACAGGCTCTCTACTGGCAGTCTCGGGAGTATACCGGTGATGAAAACCTTTCAAATGAAGAATCCATACACATAGGGGCCAGTGCCGAAATTGGTTTGGGTAAATATTTTACGCTTGGACTGCGGGGAGATTTACGCGAAAATGATGGAACCCCATTTTTGAACTCTTTGAATAGATTCGAAAACATAGACGCCTACACAGCCACAAGCGGCACGGGGTGGCTTACATTTAATTCAAGAATATTCGAGGGGCAGCTGTCTGGCCATATAAATTCTTACTCTTCCAACAGCACTTCACCAATAAATCAGATTTTGACCAGTGGGGGTGAGAGAATATGGCTCAAAAGCCGTCTTTTTTGGAAAAACTATGTTTTTGAACGCGCCGCATTTGTGAAAGCAGGTGTGATAGGTCATTTTACACCGGGTGAATATCGGGCGGCAGAGTATATTACACCCTTGAACCGATGGCAGCACAGAACCCAGGAACTGCTGAATCCATCTCATTACCGTATGGATGTTGAAGTTTCTGCCCGCATTCGCTGGTTTATGATGCTGCTAACCTGGGAAAATGTTCTTGACCAGGCGGGGCAACTGGGCTACTTTGAAACTGTCGGCTACCCTATGCCCGAACGGCGTTTTAAGTTTGGTATACGCGTGTTGTTCACTAATTAATCAAAAAAATAATGAGCATTGGTTACGTATTAAAGGAAGGAGTTGCAGGGCTCACCAGAGCAAAATTGGCAGCATTTACATCTATGTTTTCCCTGTTTATAGCCGTTCTTCTTATAGCTGTTTTATTCCGTATAGGCTATAACGTTTACGAACTCAGCAATGTGATGCGACAGCAGGTGGAGGTAGAGGTGTTTCTGGTTCAGAATGATGAATCAGCTCACCGTAGTTTTGGTGAAACTCTTCTTCAAAAGAACGAAATAACCAGCCTTGAATATATTTCTGCGGATAGTGCAGCTTCCATTTTCCAGCAGGAGTTTGGATTCGGTGCCGAATCTATTGCGCAGCTGAATTTCCTGCCCGCTTCCTATAAATTAATGATGTCTGACGAGCTCAGTGTTGCACAGATTGACTCGGTTGTACAAACCATCCGTCCACTGGAGCAGGTTGATGAAGTGCGATTTAACCTGTCTCTGTTGCAAATGATTGAAGAGAGAACCGATACATTAATATATGCCGGCGCCGGTGTAGGTTTGTTTATATTGTTTGTGGCTATAATTCTCGTGTTTAATACTATTCGTCTCACAATTTATGCCAAGCGCGATTTAATCCAGGCTATGAAATTAGTGGGGGCAACGAACGGGTTTATCAGAAGGCCTTTTTTGGTTGAGGGGATTGTTCAGGGCTTCATTGGCGGGGGTGCCGCATCAGCAGCTGTATTCGCTCTGTTTAAATGGATTGTTCCCGAATTTATTCCCCAGCTCGGTGTACTATCCTGGCCCTTTGGTCGCTGGTATTATCTAACAGCAGGGACGATCTTTTTGGGGATTGCACTAGGCTGGTTTGGGAGTCGATGGGCAGCCCGCAAATTTATAAAAGATTCGAAAGTAGGCTCGTAAAGTGAAGTATATTGAACTCAGGTAAGAAAGTGCCTGAGTCCATAAAGTTAGTCGTTCATCGTCTTAATTTTGTCTCCACTCTCCTTTCTCCGATTACAGGCTTCTTTATCTTTGCAGGTACCAAAAAGGTGGAGGGAATGTCCGTCTACATTAAAATCGTGAATTTTTTCCATCAGGCTTTGAATCTCGAGAATTCGTGGGTCGCAAAACTCAATAACCACCCCGCACTCTTTGCAAATCATATGATCGTGCTGCTGATAAGCGTAAGATCTTTCGTAGTAATACTGATTTTTTCCAAACTGTTGACGCTGCACAAGGCCGCACTCTATTAGAAGATCCAGAGTGTTATACACCGTTGCACGAGAAACCCTGGTGCCGGAATTTTTCATATTGAAAAAGATATCGTCAGCATCAAAATGCCCGTCTGAGCGGTAAATCTCTTCTAAAACCATAAAGCGTTCTGGCGTTTGCCGCTGATTTTTTTCCTTCAAATACGTTCTGAATATTTCTTTAACCAGATGAATGGTTTCTTCTTCGGCCTGATGTGCCATAGTATCTAAATAAATATGTTGAGTTTGATATTTTAAACGGAATCAGATGCAGAATATTAGCGTTCAATAATATGAATTAAAAAACAATCTGAATACACTATTAAATTTGAGTTAAAATTTTATCTTAAGTCAAATTGTTAAAACTAAACCGATGATTTATGCCTACGCTAGTTGCTTTTGAAACTCTGCCAGACTTATATCTGAATCTCGCAAAAAAATACAAAAATTCTACCAAAACAGCTTTTGCATATAAACCTTCTCCCAAGGAAGACTACAAGCCGGTGGTGTGGGATACTGTAAAAGAAGATGTAACAGCCATAGCCAGCTATCTTATAGAAAATGATATTGAACAAGGGGACCGCGTGGCGATTCTCAGCGAAAACAGGTATGAGTGGGCCGTGGTTGATCTTGCCATACAGATGGTGGGTGCAATTAATGTGTCTCTGTACACAACACTGCCACCTAATCAGTGTGAGTATATTTTGCAGGATTCGGAAGCCAAACTCTTTTTCGTTTCAACAGGCATTCAGCTCAAAAAGGCTATTCAGGTTTTTGATAACTGTCCTGATCTAAAATCGGTTGTTGCGTTCGACGAGCCCAAGGTTGAAAAATATATGAACCACGATTTTGTTCATCTTTATGATATGGTTTGCGCTTCGGGACTTAAAACTGAGCAGAAACATGCAAAAGAGCTCAAAAAGCGCTCCTCTGCCGTTAAACCAGAAGATGTGGCAACCCTCATTTATACTTCGGGTACAACCGGAAAGCCAAAAGGAGCTATGCTTACACATCGTAATATTGTAAGTAATATTAAATCTGCTCACGAGGCTATTGATATCGGGGAGGAAGACCGGGTATTATCTTTTTTACCTCTTTGTCACTCTTTTGAACGAACTGCAGGTTATTATGCAATGATGGTTGGCGGTGCGGAAATTTTTTATGCAGAAAGCGTTGATACCGTCGCAAAAAATATGACGGAAGTTCATCCCACGATTGTGGTAAGTGTGCCCCGTCTTTTCGAAAAAATTTATAATCTGATTCATAAGAGCGTAAAGGAAGGGAGCGCAATTCAGCAGCAGATTTTTTCCTGGGCTCTGAATGTTGGTGAAAGATATTGGAAAGGAGACCGGGGTTTAATTTCCCTTCAAAAAAACCTGGCCGATAAACTTGTATTCAATAAACTAAAAGAGAGAACCGGCGGTAAAATCAGGTTTTTCGTGTCGGGTGGAGCAGCATTGCCTCCCGATATTGGTACATTTTTTATGGCAGCAGGATTAAATATTCTGGAGGGGTATGGTTTAACAGAAACTTCGCCTGTTATGTGCTGTAATCGCTATGGAGATGAAGTGATTGGCACCGTTGGTAAAGTAATTAATGGAGTAACGGTCGGCATTCAGCGGCTGGAGGACAACGAAATCATAGCACAAATAAGCGGTGAGGATTATCCAACGAACCTGACATCAAAAGAGGGAGAAATTCTGAACCGCGGTCCCAATACGATGAAGGGATACTGGAAAAATGAAGAAGCTACAAAGGAGATGATCGATGACGACGGATGGCTTCATACCGGTGATGTGGGCCGTTTTGAGAATGGCCGATTAAAAATTACCGATCGGATTAAACATATGATTGTAAACGCCGGCGGAAAGAATATCTATCCGGGCCCCATCGAGGATATGTTTAAAACCAGCCCATGGATAGATCAGCTCGTGGTGGTAGGGGAACGGCAGAGCTTTATGGCGGCATTAATTGTCCCGGACTTTGAAGCGCTCGAAAAGCATGCGCGTCAGAATGATATTTCTTACTCAGATTTGGAAGATCTGATTCAGCACGATTCTATTAAAAATTTGTATAGCAAAGAAGTTCGATCTTTTTCCAAAGAACTCGCATCCCACGAAAAAATCAGGGATTTTAGACTACTAGCACAGGAGTTTACTGTTGAAACCGGCGAACTAACACCCACCCTGAAAGTAAAACGGCGCGTTATTGAAGAAAAATTTGGCCATCTGATTGAGGATATATTTTCAGAGGACTCATAGGAATCATCCTGAATATTTAAAATCGAATTTCTCCGACCAGTTCAATTCGGGTGAAAGAGATATTATTATCGGGTAATGCATTGTTTTCGCGGCTTACATCTACGATAATTTTTGATCCGCTCCTGAAAACGTATGCAAGACCACCAACCCATTGGCGTCTCATTAATTGATTCAATTCGTAGTTGTAGAATTCGTCGTACCGAATTGTAAAACGAATGGGATCGGTAAATTCAGGTTTTAGTTCAGAAAATACACTCCAGCCCTCTATTCTCTGAGGTTCAAGCGTTTCCTGGTTGATGAAACGGCCTTCTCCATCGCCTAAACCTGTAAACCCCTGTAACATTATATTTGCCATGTTCGACTCGTAGGTGAGCGCTGCTGCAGCCAGGCGAAAATCGGGTGCTTCAGGAATATTTCCTTTACCCAAAACTCCTAAAAATGACGTTTGCAGTCCTTCCAACCGGTATGGCAAAGGTCTTAACGTAATTCGACCCTCAATGAGTTTATTACTGTTTCTCTCCAGATTTGAATAGCCCCCACCATTGTAGACGCCCAAGGCAAAACTACCGTAGCGAGAAGAGTTCGTTCTTAATCCTTTTGCCCCTGCATTCTGTATGGGCTCTCCCAAGCCCGCTGAGAATTGGATTCCGTAGTCAGCGGATGCAATAATATCGTTTTGATCCAAAAACATGGATTTTTGTGCCCGATAATCATTGATGTCTTGTTCAAAATCAATCCAGGGCCTGTGAACTACACCTGCTTCTACGGCAGGAGCGTGTAAGAAACCATAGGATTTCATTTGATATTCGAGTAGTGCATATTTTAATCGAAGTTCAATATCCCCGGTTCCATCACCAGATTGATCAATGGTTACATCTTGCGTGAATCGAACACGAAATCGATTGTTTAGGTCGCTCCTAAAAGTGATGTAGCCACGTTTAATAGCGAATTGCTGTGTACTCATCTCATTATAAACGTCGTGCTCATAAGAGAGGAAAAAGCGCCCGCTGAAGTCTACATTATCGAACGATTGTTGTGCATTGATATAGAGTGGAAATAGCACTATGAGTAGTATAAACAGATAATACTTTTTCATGATGTTGGTGGTTTCCAAAAAGTTGAATAGATATTGTGTAGTTGGAAAAGAATGGAAGTAAGAAATAGCTTGCAGTTCAAAGCAAGCTATTTACAGATGTTTAGAAAACAGGATTGACTAGTCGTCGTAAGACTGTTGTATAATCTCGCCCGACTCACTAATGATCACGTCAATATCTGCCATGCGTCTTGAGTCGAGAGAAACTTCAAATGTAACTTGCTCTCCCTCAGTGATTTTATCAGCGTCATCAATGCGATAGTCCGAAAAATCAGAAGCAATTCGGGACTGGACAGCTTCAGGAAGATCCCTGTTTCTGATATCTTCTTTAAGATATACTAATTCTCCTTCCTCACTGAACCAGGCTACGTGATCACGACTCCATCCTGTTTCAAACTCAACCTCAAACTGGTTTCCCTGTTTTTCCCACTCAATATCTTTGGCATTTGAAAACTGTTGAGAAAATGCATCCGATACAGCTTGAGGAACCTGATTTGGCATGAGGTCTTGAGCAGAAACAATGCTGCTCATTGCAAATGCAAGCATGGACATTAATATTAAATTTTTCATAGTTGTAGGGTTTTTTATGTTGATTATGAGATCTGTTTTAAAAAAAAACAGATCTATTAGTTCTTATTTCACCTGCAATGTAATACCCAACTTTGGAAAGAATTTGGAATCAAAACGTTGTTCGGAAATAAATTGGAATGACTGGCAGCGGCGTGAAAAGAGTGCGGGAAAGCAGCTCTATTAGAATGTAAAGAAGTGGGTAGGTTCGGCAATTTTTATATACGAAAACCGGTTAGGCTTTAATCCTGGTTAGTACCTACCGGGTTTTAATGGTAAAACAGTGCAGGCCGTTGTACGAGTAGTGCAGATTAAAGTCATAGAGATCACAAATTGCATGTACGATTGCAAGACCCAGTCCGGTTCCTTTCTGGGTTTGCCTGTTTTTAGAAAAGCGTTCGTACAGGTGATCTTTATCAAGTTCTGGCAGTGTAGAAGTGTTACAAATTTTTATTGAACCATCGGTAATGGTAACCACAACTTTTCCATCAGATTTGTTATGATTAATGGCATTTACCAATAAATTTCTAAACAGAATTTTTGCAAGATGAGTATTCACGTATATATGTGAATTTCCATCTTCCTTTAGGTTGATATTTACATCCTTAAAAAGAGTGACATCTTCCAGGTTTTTAATAAGTGATTTGATAAGGTCATTTACAGAAATGGTTTCACAGCTTTCGTACTGTTTATTATCAATGCGGCTCAATAAAAGTAAAGATTTATTTAGCTGTTTTAGCTGTGATGTAATATCAAGAACCTCGGCGATTTTCTCAGCATCTTCTGCACTAAGGGTTGCTCTTTCGATCAGCAGTTCAAGCTTACTTGTAATAATGGCGATAGGTGTCTGCAGCTCGTGTGCAGCATTTTCTGTAAACTGCTTTTGATTGGCGTAAGTGCGTATGGTTCGCTCAATAAGTTCATCGGCGGCCTGTTTAAGCTCCCGGAATTCGGTTGTCCCTGTTTTGATTTCCGGCAGGGAAGAGTCTTCATCCACACGAAACTGTTTTAAGCTGTTAAGTAAATGATAGAAGGGAGACCAAAGGCGTTTTAGCGCCCAGTTATTCACAAAAACAACGGTTAAAATGAGTGCAACATATAGCCAAACTATAAACCAAAAAAGACTTTCTATTAAGTCTTCCTCTTCAACGGTGGAAGAGACCGCCTGAAACTTATAAAATTCTCCATTCACCTGGTATGCTTCGGTGATTAGACGAACATTCTTTAAATCGTTATCGTAGGGGAGCGTCATCAGCGTGTCTTTATACACCTCATCACTATATAGAATCACTTCGTCCATGCCGATCGGTGTTATGGAAAAAAGCTGATTCTCGAACGTGGTGTTATTCAGCAGTGATGAATCCTCTCGTACCTGGTCCCCTAAAAGTTCAAGCTGATCTTCCAGGCTTTCATCAACTATCTCATAAACATTCTCCCGAAAATTCAAATAAAATATGACCGACCATATTCCAACTACTATCAAAATAAAGAGTGATAGATATTGTAAAGAGCGATTTAAAAGCTTCATATTTTTTCCAGCTTATAGCCAACACCGTATACTGCTTCAATTTTAACGTTGGCATTCGCCTGTTTCAGCTTTTTTCTCAAATTCGTTATTTGATAGTAGATGAAATCAAAATTATCAGCTTGATCAATATGATCTCCCCACACATGTTCGGCAAGCCCTGTTCGTGTAATCAGACGATTTTTATTGATTAAAAAGTATTTCAATACGTCAAACTCTTTGCGGTTCAGTGTAACTTCTTTGTTTTCTATGTTTACAGAGCGAGCATCGGGGTCCAGGGATAAATTCCCGTAGTCAATCGTTGATTTTCCATCAAGCGTATTTCGTCTTAATACGGCCTTAACACGGGCATTTAACTCAGCAAGGTGGAAGGGTTTGGTTAGGTAGTCGTCTGCGCCAAGTTCCAACCCCAGCAGTTTATCGTCGAGGGAGTCTTTTGCAGATATGATAATTACGTTTTCGCTCTTCCCTGCATCTCTGAGCTCTTCGAGGATTTCTAGACCACTACCTTTTGGAAGCATAATGTCGAGAAGAATACAGTCGTAATCATATACAAACACTTTTTCTGCGGCTGATGGATAATCACTAGCGGATTCGACTACATAATGCTCTTTTTCAAGAGAATCGATGATACTCTGTAAAAGCTGAGGTTCGTCTTCAATCACAAGAATCTTCATAGAGTTGAAGGTACATCAACAATTTGGAAAGAATTTGGAATTTGAACGTTTTGTCAACGAAAATTGGCAAGAATCAAACAGCAAAAGTTTTGAAATACTCCCATATTCTATGAAAACTAATCGGCTCTGTTTTTTCTGGCATCAATAAAAGATTTTACACCCAGTATCAGAAACAGGATACATAGTGTTGCCATAATCGCCTGGCTCACGGATGCCATAAATCGTTCAGGACTGTCCCCTCCAGCCAGGTAGGCAATAGTTGATGTAAGTCCGCCAAACGAACCGCCAAGACCAAGAATGGCGAGTAAAAGCGCCGCGTGCATGGCGTGTTTACGCATCGATTCTTTTTTAGCAGCTAGAAAGCCAAGCCCGGAAAAAACAATTCCAAAAAATGCAGGAATAAGAGCCGTTACACTGGCAGCTCCGGATAAGTAATAAGAAAAAATACCAAGAATAATCAGCAGAATTCCAAGATTAACAGATAGTTTCGGCATAGAAATAAAGTTATTTATTTAGGTTCATTTACGTGGTTTAAAAAACGTTTAACGCGCCAGCTGTTCACTCCAAGATCTCCATATCCAACTCTGCTGGCGCTTTTGATATGCAGTACACTTTTCGATTTTTTTATCTCTTCAACAGCGATTTCCACATCATCTTTAAACCCAAAAACAGGGATTCTAAAAACAGCATCAATACGTGAGGTTTCACTGTTTTCAGAAAGCTCGTGAGGGTCCATTTTTTTAATCGCTTGGGCTACCAGTGAATATAATTCAGCTTTGGGTACATCATACTCAACTGAGTGAATGATGCAGTTTGGAGTTCCAGGGCAGGGTTCAAACGGGTGCTGCTGATCGGTTTGAGTTTCAAAATCAGACGGCAGAGACCCCGTGAAAACAGATAATATTAGAAACATCATAAACATGTACGGTAGTGGAGTTTTCGCATTCACTGTCCCTTGCAAAACCGTAAACACTCTTCGGCCGTTTCAGCTATTTTTACAATATTTCTGTTTTCAGGTTTGATAAAGCCTGCGGTTACACCTTGATCAATCATGGTAATGAGGGAGTTAAAGAAACCATTGATATTGTACATAACCACCGGCTTGCTGAAGATCCCAATTTGATTCCATGTTATGATTTCAAAGAGTTCTTCAAGTGTGCCAAAACCACCCGGCAGGGCGACAAATGCATCTGCGAGGTTCGCCATGGTTGACTTTCTTTCATGCATATCTTCAACGGTGATTAGCTCAGTAATACCTTGATGAGCTACCTCTTTTTGAAATAACCCTTTTGGAATTACTCCGGTAACTTCACCATCGGTATTCATAACTGCATTGGCCACTGTTCCCATCACGCCAAGAGAGGAACCACCATATATCAGGCGGCAGTGGTTTTTTGCGATATGTTCTCCAAAATCTTGTGCAGCATCTAAAATTGAGGTATCAGTCCCGTCTGAAGAACCGCAGTACACGCAAATGTTCATGAATGAGGAGATTCTGGTTTAAAGTGAGATAGTTTTATCAACACTACAATCCCCACCAGGCAAATGTTATCCAGTTTTCTGCATCCTCAGCGTATGGACTTACCAATTCACGATTCTGTTCAGGAATCTGATTCATCTGTTCCTGCATGTTTTCATATTGGGTCATGTCCATATCAAAATTACCTTCGCTTGCAGATGCAGCAATCTGATCTATATTGTACGAAAACAGTTCAACACCCAGAGCCTGGTAAAATGATTGCTGTACAAATCGATACTCCTGGAGAGAAAAATCGTGATTATTCAGGGCCTCAACCTGTATCTGTTTTGCATCGGCGTACATCTGGATCATATCGGACCACGCTCCGGTAATTTCATTGAGCGTTGGTTGACGATTCTCAAGCTCAGCGCTTAGCTCTTCATATTTTTGTTGAAACTCGCCCAACCGTGTTTCTAAGCCTTGGCGGATCTCTTTTTGAGCTTCCACAAACCGTTCTACCTGGTTTTCGGTAATTTCACCGTTTTCAGGGGGGCTGTAGGTCGATTGATCTTCAATTTGTGTATTTGCCTGGTCGATATCTTCCAGAACGGTAACGCTGCTCATAAGTGGCTTAACGAATGATGTGTATGCGAAATACCCGCCGCCAATTAATACTACCAATCCGACTACAAGGCATCCTAATCCAATTTTCTTTCCCATAATATGCTTTATTTTAAATTGTTGATTTTACAATCTGAACCGAATATAAAGAACGGTATATAATGCGTAAAATAGTTCTGATTTATATCGGTGAAGTGTTGATAATCTGCAAAAAATTAATCAAAAATCAAGGCTTTAACTATTGGCAGTTGCAGACATCATTCTCTCTAAAATTCCCTCCAGTTTCTCTACAAAAAAGAGAACATCTTTTTTCGTGTTGTGCTTTCCAAAACTCACCCGAATGCTCGAATTGGCAATCGCTTCGGAGACGCCAATACCTTCCAGTACGTGCGAGGGCTCCATTGCCCCCGAGGTGCAGGCTGAACCATTCGACACACAAATACCGTCAATATCAAGGTTAAGAAGCAACATTTCACCATCGAGTCCTTCCTCCTGATCAGCAATAAATCCAATATTCAGAATATTCGGCATGCCATCTACTTGAGGGCCATTTATCTGAAATTTTCCTGGAAATCGAGTATTCAGTTCTTTCAGGGCTGTTGTTCTTAATTTTTTATAGTGCTCAAAATGTTCGCGCTGGTTTGAGATTGCAAGCTCAAGTGCCTCCGCAAGCCCCACAATACCGGCTACGTTCGAGGTGCCTCCGCGACGACGTCTCTCCTGTGATCCACCCTGCAGCCAGGGAATCCACGGAGTGCCGTTTTTAACATAGAGCACACCTATTCCTTTTGGCCCATATATTTTATGAGCACTTATACTTAAAAGGTTCATCCCCAGCTCTTTTACATCAACTGGAATTTTGCCTACACTTTGAACCGTATCAGAGTGAAACGCCACTCCCTTATCTCTGCAAACTTTGGCAATCTCTTTAACCGGGTTGATGGAGCCTATTTCATTGTTCACGTGCATCAGGCTTACTACGGCAGTTTCATCGGTGATGGCATTCTCTACTTTTCCAGGTGCAATCACTCCGTTTTGATCCGGTTCAAGATAGGTAACCCGGCACCCCTGCATTTTCAGGGATTCGGCCGGATGGATTACGGCGTGGTGCTCAATTGGAGAGGTAATGATCTCTTTCTTGCGCGTAGCCGCAACCACTCCTTTGATGGCTGCGTTATCACTTTCGGTACCTCCACTTGTAAAAATAATTTCAGATGGTTCCGCATTAATGAGCGAAGCGATTTTTTCCCTGGCATCTTCAATAGCTACTTTACAGTCGCGCCCAAACTGATGCGCCGAATTCGCATTTCCAAAATGGTGCGTAAAATAGGGCAACATTTTTTCCATTACCTTTTCGTCTACAGGTGTGGTTGCTGCGCTATCGAAGTAAATCTGATCCATACTAGAGTTTCATTTAGGTTGATGGCGTAAAATATTTAAAATGAGCTTTAAAAGCAGGGCTTCTTTACGATTGATTCGTTTAAAAGGACAAAACTTCATACACTCTATAAAAACGGGTTTCATATTATGATGACGCAGATAAAATTTCTGTGAATCCGGGCTAAGAAAACGAAGAGATGTTTCCATTCGCCTCTTTAAATCCGTATTTTTAATAAAATTGAACATCAAATAAACAGATAGAAAATGGCAAAATTAACATTGAATGATGTTGAACTGAAAGAGAAAACAGTTTTAATGAGAGTTGACTTTAACGTTCCCATTAAAGGTGGCGTAATTTCTGATGACAACCGCATTGTGCAGGCGTTAAAATCGATCAAACATGTGGTAGATGCAGGTGCAAAGCTCATACTTACCAGCCACCTTGGGCGTCCCGCCGGGACTCCTGATCCCGAATTCAGCCTCAAACCCGTTGCCGACCATCTTGCAACTCTGCTCGATGCAAAGGTTCATTTTGCTGAAGATTGTATAGGAGAGAAGCGAACAAGTGTTGTTGATGCAGCAGGCTTTGGAGAAATAGTACTACTCGAAAATGTAAGATTTCACGAAGGAGAAAAGAAGAATGATCCTGAATTTGCAAAACAACTGGCAGAAGGAGCCGACCTTTTTGTAAATGATGCATTTGGTAGCAGTCACCGCGCACATGCCTCCGTTGCCGGAGTAACAGACGTATTGCAACCGGCAGTTTCCGGTTATCTGCTCGAAAAAGAGATTAAATATCTCGAGGAGAGTGTAAATAATCCGCAGCGGCCCTTTATCGCAATTCTTGGAGGGGCAAAAGTATCCGATAAAATTGGCGTGATTGAGAACCTGCTTTCAAAGGTAGACAGTATTCTCATCGGCGGCGGCATGACCTATACTTTTTATAAGGCAAAAGGCCTGCCAATTGGTAACTCTTTAGTGGAAGAAGACAAAGTTGAACTGGCCGGCGAACTGATGAAGAAAGCTGAGAAGGCAGGGGTCAATTTCATGCTCCCAATCGATTCGGTTGTGGCAAAAGAGTTTAATAACGACGCTGAACATAAGGTAGTAGACGAAGATGGAATTGAAGATGGCTGGATGGCTCTGGATATTGGCCCTCAGTCGTCTATTGCATTCAGCAACAGTATCAAAAGCGCTATGACTGTTGTGTGGAATGGCCCAATGGGTGTTTTTGAAATGGAAAACTTTTCTGAAGGAACCTTCGAGGTGGCCAGAGCCCTTGCAAAAGCTACCGAAAATGGAGCTACAACCATAATTGGCGGTGGAGACTCATCATCAGCCATTAAAAAAGCAGGTCTCAGCGATAAAGTGTCGCACGTTTCTACAGGGGGAGGCGCCAGCCTCGAATATCTGGAAGGAAAAGAGCTTCCCGGTGTAGCTGTTTTAACAGATAAGTAATACGATTAGGAATTTAAAAACCGCCACTGATGAAATGACGGTTTTGAAAGTCGTTAAAAAGCCTCTTTAATTGTTTTAAAGGGGCTTTTTCTATGCTTTAATGTTCTGCCCGTTTTAGGGGTAGTACTCGCTCATCCTCTTCTTTCATACGGGCTTCTTTTTGTGCAAGTACACCGTTGGGCATGAGCTTCACAAACTGGTCTTTTTCATCGGCCCAGCTTTCCAGATATATTTTTGCCGTTTCGCTATTTGTGTTCTCAAAATAATCGCTGATCAGCCCTTTCAACTCATCGGATGAATCATCGTCTAACTCGAGTGGAGTTACGTATTCCTCATTAATTTGATGGAGTTGATCGCGTCTAAGATAAAGTGTTCCGCCGGTCATTCCCGCCCCAACGTTACTGGAAACGCCACCCAAAATTACGACGGTTCCGTTGGTCATATATTCACATGGATGAAGTCCAGTTCCTTCTACAACCGCAATGGCGCCACTGTTTCGAACCGCAAACCGGTCGCCGGCAAGGCCGTGTACATGTAGTGTTCCGCCCGTGGCACCGTAAAGAGCACAGTTCCCGATAATGGCATTTTCTGAGGGATTAAAGAGGCTTTCTTTAGGAGGATTGATAACGGTACTTCCACCCGACATCGCCTTGCAAACCGAATCGTTTGCTTCGCCCCAAAGCTTTATGTGGAGACCTTCATTCTGGAATACTCCGAAACCCTGTCCGGCGCTTCCTGTAAATTCAAGATTAATTTTTCCATTAAAATGATGGTTGGATTCAGCCTCACCTTTCTCTTTAATTTCGGCCATCCGCTTTTTGGATACTCTGGCTGCCATTGCACCCGAAAGTGTGGCAAGTGCGGCACGATCGGTTGAGTGGATTTTTCCTTTGTATGAAAACTCCTTCTCGTTTTCCACAATATCCCTGCATTGATCAAGAAATAACTCGTTAAACTGGCTTATACCCTCATTAAACGGGTTGCTTTGGGTATTGAATTGATGCAGATCATCACCTTCATCCGCAGAAAAATAGCCCAGATCAATGTTTCTTGATTCTACCAGTTCCTGGTGATGCTCTTTTACCGTCAATAGATCTACCCGTCCAATGATTTCTTCGAGCGATTCCACTCCAATCATGGCAAGGTGTCGCCTTACATCCTCTGCAAGGTACTCAAGCATTTTTACGACGTGATCTTTCTTCCCTTTATACTTCGCCTTAAATTTTGGATTGTGGGTGGCAATTCCGGTTGGACATGTATTCTTTTCGCATATCCGTGCCATCACACACCCTTCGGCAACCAAAAGAAGTTTTCCAAAATCATATCCCTCAGCGCCAAGCATCGCAGCCGCAACAATGTCTGCTCCTGTTTGGAGACCGCCATCAGTCCGTAACTCTACGAATTCGCGCAGGCCATGCTTACAAAGAGTTTTATGAACTTCAAGTAAACCGATTTCCCATGGAAGGCCGGCATGTTTCATAGACGTCAGTGTCGCAGCACCGGTACCTCCGTCTCCGCCCGAAACATGGATGACATCCGCCCCGGCTTTTGCAACTCCAACCGCAATGGTCCCGATATTTTCACCCGAAACAAGCTTGACGTTTACCCTGGCAGAAGGTTTTATCTGTTTCAGTTCGTAAATGAGCTGTTTTAAATCCTCAATACTGTAAATATCGTGAAGAGGGGGAGGGGATATCAGGTCAAAACCCGGCTCGCTATGGCGTGCAAACGCAATATCTTCATTCACTTTTACGCCCATTAACTGGCCACCTTCACCCGGCTTGGCTCCCTGCGCTATTTTTATCTGAAATTCATTTCCAGCCATTAAATACTCAGCAGTTACGCCAAAACGTCCACTGGCAACCTGTTTGGTTGATGCCGATATTCCTAGCGTATAGTAATAAGGGTTTTCTCCGCCTTCACCACTGTTTGAACGTCCGCCAATCTCTTTCATGGCAAGGAAAATATCGCGCTGAGATTCAGCACTGATGGCACCAAAGCTCATGGCTCCGGATCCAAATCGCTGTAGAATTTTACTTCGATTTTCAATACTGTCGGCATCTTTTCGATCACCGGCAGTTTTAAAGGTGAATAGGTTTCTGAAATTAACGGGGTCTGCTTCCTCTCCCGTTTTCAGGTATTCGTTGTAGAGCTCAAGGTCGTCCAGGGACAAATCTTTGTCGCGTACAAGTTTATGTACAATTTTCGACTGGGTATTCGTCATGGAGTGCTTCTCGCCTTTTGTACCCCTGTTATGCTCTTTGAATAGAAAGGTATGAATCGGTTTGTCATCGTCGGTCATCTCTTCCGCTACTTCGGAGTGAGTTACGATTTGCCGAACAACTTCTGCAACATCAATACCTTTAACAGGAGAAAACAATCCTGGAAAAAACAGGTCTTTCAGTTCTTTTCCAATTCCCAGTGCTGTAAATAGTTTCGAACTTTGATAGCTTCTTGCGACAGAAATTCCGGACTTTGACATAATTTTCAATAGCCCGGTATTAAATGACTTAATTACATTTTCTTCACGGACATCAGGGTCGATTTTCTTGAGCTTTCTGTGATCTCCAAACCGGGCAAATTCCAGTGCTTTGTAGGGGCACACTGCCGTTGCACCAAAACCCACAAGTGCGGCAAAATGATGCGTATTCTTTACCTCGGCTGTATCAACAACAATCGACGCGTTCAGGCGAAGCCCCGATTCGTTCAGAGCATTAACTAAAGAGCGAAGCATGAGCAGGCTGGGAATGGGCGGCTGGCTGGCCGTGGCCTTCCTATCGGAAATGATCAATATCGTCGCGCCTTCTTTAACGGCTTTTATAGCATTGTCTGTCACGTTCCGAATCGCAGACCTGAAGCCTACCTCACCATGATCTCTGGAGAAGGTCATCTCAAACTCTGCCGTTTTAATTCTCGACGGCGATTTATTAATCCCTCTCAGCGTTTTCATTTGACCAAGTGACAGGAGAGGAGATTCAATTTCAAATCCCGGAAACTGGGGGATAAGTTCTTTTGGTGAAAAAATATTCGGCCGTTTGCCCAGGTACATGCTCAGGTCGGTGACCATTTTCTCCCGAATATAATCGAGCGGGGGATTGGTTACCTGAGCAAAATTCTGATAAAAATAGTCGAAAAAGGATCGGGGCTGATCAGAAAAAATAGCTGGCCTGGCCGTATCACCCATCGACCCGATCGGTTCTTTACCGTCGGTAATCATCGGGACGAGCAGGTTTTCAATATCTTCGCGCGTATATTTAAACAGATGTTTATTGATCGCGCTGTTGTCCTCATCAGTGATCAGTTCCGGTTTCAGATCTTCGAGGCGGTGTTCAAAGTCGGCATCGTAGTTCTCGCGCGAATAGCTGGGATCCCTGAAGTGAATTTTCCCGTTTTCGAGCTCCATTTTAATTCCGTTTCCTGCCTGGAGAGTGCCCTTTGCTTCAATGATTGCAGGTTCAATCTCAAATGAACCGGTTTCTGAGCTAAGGTATAGGTGATCATCGGTCATGATCCAGCGGCAGGGTCGAAATCCGTTCCTGTCCAGGCGTCCGCCAATAGAGGAACCGTCGGAGTAGGAGATAAAAGCGGGACCGTCCCACGGTTCCATCGCTCGACTCCAGAATTTGTAAAAACTATTTCCGTGAGTCGCCGGCGGAATCATAATAGCGAGAATGTCCTCTACAAAAGGGATACTGCTTCGGTAGGTGAGTGCTTCAACCATTTCGTTAAGACTGCCCGAGTCGCTGATCTGTTGCCGGGTTAAAAGTTCGTCTTTGGCAACGCCCAGGTATTTTTCGCGCGAAATCGCCCACGATCTGTTTCCGGTAATCGTATTGATCTCTCCATTATGAGCAATGATTCGAAATGGCTGAGTTTTATCCCACGAGGTTTTGGTATTTGTTGAAAAACGACGATGAAATAGCGCAAATCGTGTTTCAAAATCAGGATTTTGCAGATCCAGGTAGAAATCTTTCAGAGAGTTTGCCTTGGTTAACGCTTTGTAAACAATGGTGCGGGCAGATAGTGAAGCAAAAAAGAACTCTCGAATAATTCCCTGCTCTTTCTCTTTGGTACGGGTCATCTGTTTGGCTGTAAAGAGCAGTCGGTCGAATGAGCTGTCTGTACGGCAGTGAGCCGGCCGCTTTATGATGGCCTGCAAAATGTAGGGCATCGACTCTTTTGCAATATCTCCCAATACAGATACATCTACCGGAACGGTTCTGTATTCCAGTACTTTCAGCCCATAGAATTGAAAGGTTTCCTCGAAAATTCTGAGCGCTTTTCTACGTCTCTGGCTGTTATGCGGGGCAAATATGGTAGCAACGGCAACTTCTCCTTTTTCATATCCAAAAAGTTCAAAAGGGATGTCCGCCATGATCCCGGCTCCATCACTTGAAACAAAATCAGCGTTGCAGGCACCCCGATGTTCAACACAGCTTAGCGCGTGAAGTGCTTTTTCAAGATTTTTATGTGAATATTCGTTTTTGCGGCTGGCGATAAAGCCGACACCGCAGGCTGATTTGTCTTTAAAATAATTGAAGTGATCCATAACAGAGAGATGTGGTTGATACTGCTAAAACGTTAACGTTGAATAAATAATGCTATAAATCTGAATGGATGCAATATAATTTTTTATGGAAGCGCTTTTTAATAACTTAATTAGCCATTTTTGTTTAATATCCTAAAAAAATGAATTAAATGGCATTTCAGAATCCAGTGTATTTTGTTACCAACTTTTGCAATATCATTCGAACGACCATGCGTGCAGGAGTGAAACTAAATAAATAGTGCTTCTATTGGATACGTGAGGAAGTGATGGGTATTGTGCGTCCGTGAATATTCGCATTCGGCTGTCAGATTCGTGCGAGTAACTTATGGAAGTATTGAATCAAAAGTCACCAATATTCAATTGTTTGTAAAAGAGTCGGTATCCAACTCCGTTTTTTTTTGATACATTTAGAATACTTTTGTCCTGATGAATATAAATAAGCCTGTTTTTCGATCTATTATCGGTCTGTTCATACTTGCTGTTTACCTTACGGCTTGCGATAACTCATTTGATCCGACAGACCGGGATAATGGCACATATTCTGTGCACGGTATGCTCGATCTGATGAAAAAGTCGAACTATATACGCGTGCGAAATATGAATGCGCCCTTTACGCTCGAGGCTACGGAAGATCTGGAGGCGACGGTGACCCTGCAAAACCTGGAATCTGGAGAAATAACACAGCTACAGAGCTTTGTTCGGGAATACAGGGGTGTTTACCTGCATACATTTTCCTATGATGAGAAAGCCATTCCAGATACGGGCTACCTGCTTACCGTAGAGGGATCTGACGGGTTTCAGACTCAATTGGAAACCGTGACACCCACCCATCCCGAGCCTCAGTTCATACGGGAAGATGATGGCTGCACAACTCCGGTGAATATTGTGCTCGATCCCATGAATGGAGGCACATTAACGATGCGGTTCGGTACAGAGCTGGATACGGAAGATGAAGACGGAATGTGGGGTAGAATCTATACGTTTGGGCCCTCCATCTACGAAAACAGTGTAAGTTTTACAATTACTCCATTGATAACAGCGCAAGGTATTGAGGCAAGTTTTGGCACATGCTTTTCGCTGCTCCCCGATGGAAATCTTTATCTGGCTATTGCTCACTACTCCCCGGGATTTTACGAAGAGCTAAATGCTGAAGTAACCGATATCCTGGAAACTACTCGTCGTTTTGGCGGATTCTACGCTGATACTCTGGCCATTCCTGTTGACCCATCACGATAAAAGACACATTGTTTTGAACAGAATTTTTGTGGTACCTCTGATATTTATTTTTTGGTGCACCGGGCTGGAGTTAATTCAGGCTCAGGATGGAGCATTTCTTCGGGTAGTAACGATAAACGGAGAAGATGGCACACCCTTGACGGGAGCCACCGTAACGCTGGCTGAGCCCCGGTCGGAAGATCCACCCGAAATGTATTGCGTTACGGACAGAGATGGGCTGTGTGAAATCCGTAATATTCAGGCAGCTATAGAACTGGAATTAGCCGTTTCATTTGTGGGTTTTAAACGGCATATAGAATCTATTCAGTTTGAAACGGGCGAAAGAAAGCTGGTGCGGGTTACGCTTAGTCCGGCAGTGGGTGAAATGGATGAGCTGGTTGTTACTCGTCAGCGATATCTTACCACAGGGGAGGTTGGAATTCAGAGAATAACAAGCGAACAGATATCACGTACTCCTTCACCGGTTGCGGGGGGCGATCTGGCAAGCTTTCTGCAGTCGGTTCCGGGCGTTATTACCAGCGGCGACCGAGGCGGCGATCTTTACATTCGTGGCGGCACACCCGATCAAAACCTGATACTGGTCGATAATATGCCCATCATTAAGCCTTTCCACATCTCCAATCTCTTTTCCGCTTTTCCCGATAATATTATTCAAAATGCAGACCTATACGCCGGTGGATTTGAGCCGGGTTACGCAGGTGCCACGTCTGCAGTATTGGATGTGGGTTTGAGGCCGGGAAATATGCGCGAACACAGCGTAAGTGCATCTGTTAGCCCTTATGTGGCAGGATTGCAGATCGAAGGGCCGCTGCAAACAGACCGCAGCTCATTTTTGATCAATAGCCGGTATTCACTGATCGATCAAACCGGCAGCTTCCTGACCGGCGAGGATCAAAATATTCAATTTGCAGATGTTTTAGGACGATACACCGTGCAGGATGACAACATCACCTGCAGCGTAACCGGTTTATATACCCACGACAGCGGAGAAATTGTGCCACTGCGGGAGGTGGATCACAGCTGGACCAATATCGCAGCGGGAGCCCGGTGTCTCGCTTTTTCGGAAACGTTTAACCATCCTATTGATGCCTCTGCCGGTTTTACAAGCTATAAAAATGAAGAGGGCACGCCCGAACAGCGGGAGCGTTTATCGATTGTAAACCAGATCTACGTTGCCATGGATTTTAAAAACGATATCGGCAGGCTTCCGGTAGACATCGGCTTTGGCATGACCATGAAAACCTATCGTCTCGAGCTAAGCGAACGTTTTACAAGATTTGTATCGCTGGAGAACCTTGATGTAACGGTGCCGGTAGGTTACGTATTTACTGCCACAGAATGGTCGGTCGGGGACAACATTACATTTTATCCGGGATTTACGTCGCAATTTACGCTCGAAATGCCCCTTACATTTGAACCGAGGATGCGGATTGCCTGGCAGCCCGGCGGTAGCGAACAATCGCAGATCAGTCTGGCTGCCGGCCGATATGTGCAGATGCATTCGGGCATCAGTGATGAGCGAGATGCGGGTACAGTGTTTACAGTATATCAGCCGGTAGAGTCGGGCGACCCATTTCCTTCAGCTGTTCACGGGTTGATTGGGTACAATCAAAGAGTCGGAGATTCAGTTTCATTCAACTTGGAGGGATATGCAAAGCGCCATTTCAATATTCCCGTTTCAAAATGGAACCCAGAACCCCGTATCGAACTCGAAACCGCGCTGGCCGACGGACTTACCTTTGGGTTCGATTTCAGGATTTCAATTGAAGAGCCTCGATATTACGCTACTGCTTCTTACGGCTGGTCGCTGTCTGAATATGAAGCGGTTAGCGGAGATCTGGGTGCGTGGGTAGAAGAGCCGGTGTTCAGCTATTCACCGGCACATGATCAGCGGCATAAATTGAACGTAACAGGTGGGCGTAGTTATATGGGTTTTAACCTGGATGCCCGCTGGGAACTGGGCAGCGGTAAGCCTTATACGGAAATTTTCGGCTACGATTTCTCAATCAGGCTGCCATTCGAAAATCCGAATACCTCACCGGGAACGGCCCGAATCCTCTATAGCGAACCATATAATGGTAGAATGCCGTGGTACCATCGGTTGGATGTATCCATAAGTCGGGATCTTGAATTGAAGGGCAATTCTCGCCTGGAAACGCAGCTCGGAGTGATTAATGCCTATAACAGACGCAACATATTCAATTTTGACTACGGTACTCTTCAACGGGTAGACCAGTCCCCATTTTTTCCGTATTTATCACTTCGGATGATGTTTTAGAAATGGTTCAAGGGTCTGGTCTCAAAACCTCACCCTCGCCTGTATTCCTATATCACTGCGGCGGTTTCCGTTGATCTGGTTAAGCCCGCT
The DNA here is from genome assembly GCA_964544445.1 of uncultured Rhodohalobacter sp. GTDB lineage: Bacteria > Bacteroidota > Rhodothermia > Balneolales > Balneolaceae > Rhodohalobacter. The sequence goes on along the minus strand of CAZJBI010000011.1, from coordinate 20,031 downwards.
GCTAATTACGTTTCGATCTTCATAAATAGTTGTGGCGGCCTTTAGCCAAAATTCAAGCCATTCGGTGGCTTCATAGTTCACCACGATATACATACGCTGCCCCTGGTCGAACAGAACGGTGTTGGAAAGCACAAATAGCAGGTCGTTTTCAAACTGGTAAAGCCGTGAGCTAAAGTCATCGGTATCGAACATGGTGATTCGAGCATCAATTTTTAAATTAGGCCGGGGGTAAAACCGAACGTCCTGAAATACAAGATATCCCCACGTTTCGTCTTCAATGGTGTCGCGGGTGCGGGCCATATCAAACCGGGTGCGGAGGCGTACTTTCGGGTGAACCTGGTACTCAGCCTGAAATCGGGCTCCGGTTCTTTTATTATCACCTAATAATCGAATTTCACGCCCAAAATCGTCGGTGGTGGCGTACTCTTCTTCTTTTGTCTGATAACGGATAAGCGCATAGAGACTCAGTTCCCGCATCGGCGTGTACTCAATAAAGCCGAGCCAGTCGTAGCCGGATGTGGGCTGTCTCGTCTGAAACCGTGGAGCTGGAAAACGAAACTGGTCGAGGTAGGCGCTGATGCTGATCTGCTCGTTCAGATCGTGTTCAAACCCAATGTAAAAGCCCTCTTCGTTGCCCGGATCACCCGACTGCTCTCCAAACCCTGCTCCATAAATCGACTGTAGTGCCTTGTCGTAATACCGATAAGAAAGAATTAGATCTGAGTTGGCGCTCAGTTCAAATTCGGTTCCGGTAAGGAGGCCATAACCACCGTTATCGGTATAGGCAAATTCACCAAAAGCGATAGCAGGGCCAATCAGAAGTCGATAATCGGCTGCATAACCTGAAAGATCTGTTCCCGAGAAGTTGTAGGTTTGATAGGGCTGGCTGCCTTCTGCAACGGGTTGATCAAACCGGTTAAAAAAACCCGTTACTCCTACAAACCCATAAGGAATACGGGCACGGATTCGTCCGCCAACGGTAGTCTGATCAAGGCTGTTTTTGCGATCGAGTTCACTAATGGTGCGATGAAATCCACTTTCTGTGGGAAAATTAACGGTACCGTCATCATTCAGGGATGCAGTACGGCTGCGATTGGAATAAAAGCCGGTTACCTGGAGATTATTGCCATAGGTTGCCGCAATCCCACGGAACCCAATTCCTTCCTGTGCAGATGTAAATGGGCGTACACCACGTTCGTTTTTGGAGACACCCCGAATTACATCGCGCCCTTTTCCAAAAGCTCCGCCGCTCCAAAGAAGAAGTCCCTGGCCTACCGAAACACTGTAATCACCTACTACGAGCGACTGCAGGTTTCCAACATCCTGAACGGCAATATGCCAGGAGTTATAGTCGAATTCGTTGATTCCTGCCAGCTCCTCGCCCGCATCTTTTTCCTGTGTCAGATTAAGTGAAAGGTAGTTGCTGGTGTATCGGTAGCGCTGATAATATTTGACGGGACTGCCCAGAAAACCGGAAGAGTCGGGTCGGGCAAATCCTTCCTGTTCCTGAACCACACGCTGGTATCTTGAAAATCCTTCAAACCGGCTGTTTGTAGTCCAGAATCGAGGATTGAGGTAGAGATCTCTGCCAAGCTCCAGGCCAGAGCCCACGGTAATATAGGGTCGTATTCGTCCAAGAGTGGCAGGCCCAATACCGTTAACGTCTAAAAGATCATCAACTTGGGTGAATGGAGTTCTGGATCGCTGCTGTACTATACTTTCGGCAAGCCTAAGGTTTAAACCGGGTATAAGCAGTAAGTCATCTACAGAAGCCCTGTTTACATTTACAGGATTGCTTGCAAGATTTTGGAGGTATTCCAGCAGTTCTTCGATGTCCAGATCCGACTCTTCAGGATCGATTTCTTCGATGGCTCGTTCAAGATCGCGCTCAACCTGGGTTTGTACAGAATCTCTTTCCTGGGCAGTAAGTTGATCAGGAAAAAAAAGAAAGCACCCGACGAGCCCTAAAAAAAGCGTACACAGAAAGGAGAAACGGACACAACTTTTTAGAAAATGGTATGAGTGAAAAATAAATTTTGGATGTTTGAGCATAGTACATCAAAATTGAATGCCGAGATCCAGTGCAGGGCTAAGACCGAGTGGATTATGCTGCTGAAGTCCAAAATTGATGTTCCATTGATCAGCCAGGTATCCAAATCCAAATGAGTAGGTTTCCGGATTGGTCGTGAAGCCGGCGCGGGCAAACAGTGAGTTTAATACTTCAAATTCCACACCTGTACGAAAAGAAACTGGAAACATCACGTCTTTCACAATTTCGGTTGTTACCAACGCGCTTTCCGTTACAGAGTAGCTGAGTCCGGCGGCAAGTTCTCTTGGCAGATCCTCGTCTGTAGCACCATACGATGGCTGATTAATATTTGTCGCCCGGGCTCCAAACCATAATTCCCGGGTTATCTCCGCTGCAAGGCCAAGGTCGAACCCTACTGCTCCCGCCGATCCATACTGTCCCCCTTGGTTTACGTGGGTGTAAGAGACAGATCCACCATAGTGAAATTTACCGAGACTATTTTTATAAGCGGCCAAAAAGCGATTTTCGTTAAAAAGGTTGAACCCATAACGATGTACACCACCACCTAGAACCCCCCAGTTTGTGCTGTAATTAACCGAAAATGCCATATCGGTTATTTCACTAATTCCCACATAGCGAAACCCGTAAAATGAAGCCTCATTTTTGTCTTCAGGCATCAGAGCTACGTTAGCAAATGCTGACCATGAGTTGCCTGGCAGTGCCACACCTGTCTGCCCCATTGAGATGGAGCGTGCGCCAATGCTGTTTTGTGCTGTCGCAGGTTGAGAGTATATTATAACAGCCGAAAAAAGAAAAAACGGCAACAGAGTTTTAATGAAAAAGCTTTTATTCATAGCCTTACAAAATGGTTAATAATCAGAAGTATCAGAAGATGAATGGTAAACGTCAAGGAAATAATTTTAAAAGGGTTATTTTATCTTGCTTTATCATGCTGCTGGCGTCACAGGTTACAGCCCAGGAGTTTGATTGTGATGTAACCGTAAATGACCGTCAAATCAACGATACATCTCTTGACTACATCTCGGAGCTGGGTCCCGATATTGAAAATTACCTGAACAACCATCGCTGGACGAATGACCGTTACAATGATTTTGAAAAAATTCAGTGCAATATTCAAATCGTACTAACCGGATCTGATGGTAATTTTAATTTCACATCTGAAGTAGTTTTTTCCACCCGCAGACCAATCTACGACACCATTCAGCAGTCCGTAAATATACTGATCACGGATAACAACTGGAGATTTAACTATCCCCGCAATAAAAATATGCTGCACGATGACCTCCAGTTCGATGATTTAACCAGTTTTTTAGATTTTTACGCCTACATATTGCTCGCCTTCGATTACGATAGCTTTGAGCGATTGGGAGGGACAGAGTATATCAACCGTGCACAAAATGTATTTGATTTAGGTCAAAACTCAGGTGTACAGGGATGGGGGCGTTCAATTGGTGCTCAGCGCAATCGGTTCGGCCTGATTTCGGATTTAAGTAATCCCGCATATGAAGGAGTGAGAATTGCAACATACCTGTACTATCGTATGGGAATTGATCTGTTCACAACCCGTCAGCAGGAAGCCCGGCAGGGAATTCTTGAAGCGGTTGAGCTCCTGCAGCAAACCAAACGCTCTACAAGTAATAACTATCTGTTTGATATATTTTTTGGCAGTAAATACCGTGAGATAACGGCTGCGTTTTTAGGTGCTGAGCTGGAGACACGGCTTGAAGCGTATAATCTGCTTCGGGATGTGGATCCGGCACATTCAACAGAGTATGAAAAACTTCAGAATTGATATCGAATACTTCTTTTATTTTTGACGTCTCAAACAGTACCTTTTGAGATGATTTGAATAAGAAATCAAAAAAAATTTCTGCACATATGAAAGGAATTGTACTGGCGGGCGGAACCGGCTCGAGGCTCTACCCACTCACGAAGGTAACGAATAAGCATCTGCTCCCGGTTGGCAATAAACCGATGATTTTTTACCCCATTGAAAAACTGACGGGTGCCGGAATGGATGAAATCCTGATCGTGACGGGAACAGAACATATGGGAGACGTGGTAAATCTGCTTGGATCCGGGAAGGATTACGGATGCCGATTTACATATAAAGTTCAGGATAAAGCGGGAGGAATTGCACAGGCTCTGGGCCTTGCCGAAAATTTTGTTGGAACCGACTCCATGACCGTAATTCTGGGTGATAATATTTTCGAAACTGACCTGGAAAAAGCCGTTCAGAACTACCCGGGAGAAGGAGCTCAGATCCTGGTAAAGCAGGTTGATGACCCCGAGCGTTTTGGAGTCGCCGAAATTGAGGGAGACCAGGTAATCGGTATTGAGGAAAAACCGGATCAACCCAAATCGGACTATGCCGTTACGGGGATTTACATGTATGATGCCACAGTTTTTGACCTGATCAAAAACCTGAATCCATCGAAGCGCGGTGAGCTTGAAATTACGGATGTGAATAACGACTACATTCGTCGGGGAGACATGAAATACTCGGTTTTGGACGGCTGGTGGACCGATGCGGGCACGCCCGAATCGTATAAAATTGCCAACGAACTGGCCTACAAACTATCCTGATGCATGAAATATCTGATTAGCGGAGCAGGAGGACAGCTAGGCCGGGAATGGGTTCGATTGCTGGATGAATCTACTGGTGGTAATGAATTTGCAGCTCTGAAGCACAGCGATTTTGACATTACGGACCGGGAATCGGTTAAAAAGACCCTCAAAAAAGAGAAGCCCGATGTACTGATTAACTGTGCAGCCTATACGGATGTAGATGGTGCAGAAAACGATCGTGAGAAAGCAAATCTGATTAACCACATTGCCGTTAAAAATCTTGCTGCTGAATGTGCTAATGCCGGCATTAAATTGGTTCATTATAGTACCGATTACGTATTTCCGGGCGACCAAGAGGATGAGCAAATATACCCGGATGGTTATCCCGAAGATGCAGAAACAGGACCCGTAAATATTTATGGGAAGACCAAGCTTGCAGGAGAACGGGCTTTGAAACGAGAAACCAATGACTATCTGCTGATTCGAGTGTCCTGGCTTTGCGGCTCCGACGGCAAGAATTTTGTAAAAACGATGCTGCGATTGGGTTCAGATCGAAACGAGGTGAGCGTTGTAGACGATCAAATTGGTTCGCCCGCATTCACGTTTGATGTTGCTGAGAAAACCCGCAAACTGGTTCAAAAAGATAAAACGGGAACCTACCACATTAGCTCGGAAGGAAAGATTACCTGGGCCGATTTTGCCAAAGAAATTTTTAGTCAGGCCGGGATGAACGTAGTTGTGAACCGTGTAACCTCCGAAGAATTTAAAACAGTGGCAAAGCGTCCCGCCTTTTCCTTACTTTCAAAGAGAAAAATAGTGGACGAAGAATTGACGCCGGTGCCGTGGAAAAGCGGGCTAAGTGAACTGCTCAATCGTCTGAAAAGGAAATAAAGCTATGAAATTTTATAAGTCAGATCTGGATGGCGTGTGGGTGATACAGCCATCCGTGTATAAAGACAACCGCGGACAGTTCCTGGAAACGTTCAGAAGGGAGATTTTTCGCCAGCAGGGAGTTCTGTTCGACTATGTTCAGGACAATATTTCAACCTCTTCACAGGGAACCATTCGGGGAATGCACTACCAAAAACAACCTAATGCCCAGGCAAAATTAGTAATGGCCGTTCATGGCAAAATACTGGATGTGGCTGTGGATCTCCGAAAAGCATCAGACACATTTGGGCAGAGTTTTTCGACGGTTTTATCATCCGAAAACAGGAAGATGATGCTGGTGCCCCCGGGCTTTGCACATGGATTTTCGGTGCTGTCTGAGGAGGCCACTGTCTACTACAAGTGCAATGCATACTACCATAAAGAGTCGGAACGGGGCGTGAAGTGGAACGATCCGGCGCTTGAGATCGACTGGGGCGTAGAGAAGACCATTTTATCTGAAAAAGACAAGCAACTACCACTGTTGAAGGATCTGCCGGATACAGATCTGTTTTGAACTTTTAACATAAAAACCATCTATTCATGAAGATTTTAATTACAGGCGGAGCAGGATTTATCGGGTCGAACCTCATTCTGCACCTGCACAAGAATTACACTGATGTAGAGATTGTGAACATCGATAAGCTGACGTATGCATCAGACCTCAGCTACCTGGAACCGCTCAAAGATTCGGATCGCTACACCTTTATCCAGGCCGATATCGTGGACCGTGAAAAGGTGCGGGAAATCATCCAAAATGAGAAACCGGACGGTGTGATTCATCTTGCGGCAGAATCGCACGTGGACAATTCCATTAAAGGGCCTGAGCCGTTCATTTACTCCAATCTGGTGGGTACGTTTAACCTGGTGGATGAGTGCCGTCTGTTGTGGCTCGATGGCGACAAACCGGGCGCAGACAAACGGTTTCTTCATATTTCTACAGATGAGGTGTACGGCACGCTGGGGGAGACCGGCGCATTTTCAGAAACGACAGCCTATGCCCCGAATTCACCCTACTCGGCTTCAAAAGCGGGGAGCGATTTTTTGGTGCGTTCGTATTTTCACACCTATGGCATGAACACCGTTATTACCAACTGCTCCAATAACTACGGTCCGCATCAGCATGATGAAAAGTTAATTCCAACCGTGATTCGTAAAGCGCTGGCGAAAGAGCCGATTCCGGTGTATGGAAAGGGTGAAAACGTTCGCGACTGGCTCTATGTGGGCGATCACTGCAGCGCACTCTCCACTGTCTTTTTTGATGGAGAAGCGGGTGAGCAGTATAATATCGGAGGAGACAACGAATGGCAGAATATTGAGCTGGTTCGCCACATCTGCACCATTTTAGATGAGGAAGTGGGCGAGGGCCCCGACGACGACTACGCCAACCTTATTTCATTCGTGACCGACCGTCCCGGCCACGATTTTCGCTATGCCGTGGATGCGTCAAAAATAAAGAGAGAGCTCGGCTGGAGTCCCACACAGGATTTTGATGCCCTACTGCGAACCACAGTACTTTGGTTCGTGGAGAAGTTTTCTTCTAAATGAGGCCTGAAAAGCCTGGGACAAATCAATAATAAACTGCAGGAATTTATTGCCAAATTTAGTGCACATTTTTTTTTAATATATGCGCTTGACTGATATATAAATAACTTGAGTTCGACAGAAGAATTTGGAAAACGAGTCTCCCCTCCTTTGCAAGGAGGGGCTGGGGGTGGTTTTCGTTTATTGTAACAAGGGTTAAATCAGAAAATCGGAGTCTGACCTAATCTTAACTTGCCCTGAATCCACTCCATTTAAAAGAAGGGGACTTTTTATAAATAACTTCAGAGCATTTATTTCGTACTCACGTTAAATTGTAAACCATTGGCTTACATTTTATACTGTTAATTATATATTTAGCAATAAATTCGAATTTATTGATATATATATATATATATGTAAATGTGATGTTACCTTTAACTCAATCAAACAGAGGATACCTAAATAAAACATTTATAAAAATAAGCACAGCATTATTTTTTGTTGCTTTAATGGCATTTACTATGCAAGTCGATTATCAATGGTCGCCATTTACTGTTGATTTTAATATAGAATTTAATGAAGCAAATGCGGACCCGGTAACTGAAGATTACAGGAAAGAAACTGCAACATGCTGGATTGATGGCAGAGAATTTGAAAGATGCGCATATAACCCCGGTATGATATGTGACGCAAGTTCGCAGGGGTCATGCAGTAGCACCGATCCTGAAGTCAGTCCTTAGAGATTGATCTAATAATAATTAACTCGGTATCTGCCATTTGGCGGATGCCGACATCATTTTAAATACAGATCATGAAATATCTGTTTATAGCAATAATTGTACTGCTCTGGGGATGCAAAAGTGCTGATAAGGAGACGGGCCCCACAACCATTGATGGTGTGGTTGAAATCAATGTGGATGTTGAGGATGCACGGCCGGTTGCCATGTCGGAGTTCTTTTCTGATGTTAATTATATTCCTCTCAACACACCAAATAACAGGCCCATTGGCTACATTTTCAAAATTATGCCGCAAGGCGATAAGATTGGCCTTTATGATCGCTCAAGCCAAAGCGTATGGGTATTTAGTGACTCAGGTGAGTATATAACTGAAGTTCGCATACCATATGGCCGCGGTGCCGGGGAAATAGAGCATATCTCGGATGTCTTTTTTGACAAGGAGTTTAATGTACATGCCATGGGAGCGTTTAAGTATGTAGAATATGACATGAATGGTGAACTGCTAAATGAGACGCAGTTCGATCAGTTCGTACATGCAATCGTTTATTCGAACCAAGATTCAATATACTACGCAAATTTTGAAGGGTCACCAAACCAAAGAATTGAAGAAAAATTTCGGGATTTTCAGTTATATGCATTCAATAAAGATGGAGAAATAGAGAATGGTTATTTACCACTATCAAAGAATAAAATGGGAATTGGTTATACAATCCCTAACAGGTTTCCTTTTTATGAAAACAAATTCTTTTTTTTCAGGCACTTGGATGATACCGTTTATGAGCTTTCAGCAGATACAGTAAAGGCTGCATACAGGTTTAATTTTGGAGAACAAACTCTTACGGATGAGGTATTTGAAAACAGGTACAGTTACGGCAGTGAGATGTGGGAGTGGTCCGATTTTTGGGATGCTGAAGTTAAACCCTATGGCTATATTTCCTATATAAATTTTGTAGAGTTCACGCATGAATTTATTGTATCAAGAGTTGGCACTGCAAACGGTAATCATTATATGATTCTCTATAACAGGAAAACCGGAGAAGTTGATGTTGGAGAAGAAAAGTTCATTAATAACATCGATTACGGTCTGTCCCCGTTCTTGTACTCAAGCTCTGATGAGTACCTTTACTCCTATGTAAATGCCGGTGACTTGCTAAGGCGACTGAATAGCGTATATCAGAACAATCGGGAAATTTATTCAAGTGATAAAATGAAGGAACTGAGGCGACTTGCCAGCGACATTCGCGAAGAAAGCAACCCGGTTTTGATGCGGTTAACGTTTAAGTAGAAGTAATAAAAGGCAACCCTGAAAAAGGGAGATTTCTTCGAAAGTGTACCATCGGCAAGATGGGTGTTAAAAGAGAGAAATTTTACAATAATTCTTCATTTTTAGTATAAAACCGAGCTTCACTTAGCATTTTATAGACTATTCTACAATTTCCTCACCCCGACCTCCAAACCTTATGTGTCTGATTGATGAACGTAAATTATGCGCATTTTCAAAAGTTAAGTAATAGAAGATTCACGTTGGCAACAGTCAACTGTTTTATAAAGGATTCCATACATTGATGATTAGATCTTTTTTGGATTACCATTCTTATCATAAAATGATTGATGGAAAGGAATTGTAATTTTCACGATTCTGTTTTCACACTGAATTTGAATTAAAATAAAGTAGCAGAATGAGTAAACGACAGTACTGGCTGATGAAATCGGAACCGTATGCCTACAGCATTGATGACCTGAAACGGGACGGATCGATTCGATGGAGCGGTGTGCGAAACTATGAAGCGCGTAATACCATGCGCGATGATATGAATATTGGTGACCGCGCTCTGTTTTATCACTCCAATGTTAAACCCCCATGTATTGCAGGAGTGATGGAGGTTAGCTCCGAGCCGTATCCCGATCCGCTTCAGTTTGATCCTGACAGCAAATATTTCGACGAAAAGAGCAGTGAAAGTGATCCGCGTTGGCAGCTTGTGGATGTAAAATTCATTCAGAAATTTGAAAACCCGGTAAGCCGCGACGAACTCAAAAAGCACGATGATCTGCTTGAGATGCAGCTCTTTAAACGAAACCGCCTCTCGATTACGGAAGTGCGGGAAGAGGAATACAAGAAGATATTAAAACTGGCCGGCGCTGAAGAGGTTTAGTTGATTGGGTGATTAGTTGATAAGGTATTTGGAAGACATGGTATGTTTATATCAGCTGTCATCTCTTTCATCCGTTGGATTTAAAATGAGGCCTGTATCTTCGTTTCCATTTCGGTCAAACATACCATGTCTGCTCGAGCTGGTAAATCGCTCAACAGATCATCACTAAACTTCGTAAGTTTTATTGAGGGAATTAGCTTCTTTTCAAAGCGGTACCCAAAATAGTGTACCTTTTTGATTTACTAACAGCCCGTAATCAGTCATGTGAATGACTCTCTCTTTGGTTGACGGAAGCACTACATCTTCGCCAATTTTATAATAATCACGACTTCCCATGTGGACTATTGAGTAATCATGACGAATGAATTCGGAGTTTTCTTGGTGGTCAATGATTGAGTTACGAGTTGTTAAAAGTAGCCAGTGTGAGTTAATGGATTCAATTTTTGAGGTGGTCGAATGATCACTCTTTTGAAAACGCCCATAGTTCTCATTGTCATTGAATTCGTAATATCGCTGCTGATAATCAGGCAATTCCAGCTTATATCTAAATTCACTATCGGGATGATAAACATAGAGATAAGGGAATGCGCTGTATGCCAAAACGATCACGTTATACTGGGGAGAGTAACGAACTGAACTGTTTTCTATCAATGCTTCACGAATCTTATGGTTATTGTCTCCATAGATTTTACTAAAAGATGATAGTACTTCTCCGGAATCATTCATTTTGTGGAGGTTCAAACTAGCCTCAGGATTTGTTTCTGTGCCCGTTGAGTAAAGGCCTAATGTAATATAGGCTGAGTCTGTCAAGGCTGTTGAATAACTATTAAAATCCGTATGAAAGATTTTATCCTGCCTGCATGGGAGCGTTTCACAATCAAATAGTGATAATCCATTTCTTGTCGTTATATAAATTTTTCGGTCTACTGTTTGCATATCTTTCGTAAACAGAAGGTCACCATGCTCATTGCCCTTCGTAGCAATATCGGTGTAACGGTGATTTTGAAGATTGTAGAGTATTAGTTTGTCTTCTTTTTTATCCAAAATGGCCAAGACATCTTCACTGATTGCCGATGCATCAACGTTGTTGCCCGAAACAAACAGGGATAGTTCAACGGAGCGTAGTTGACGATGCTGTCCGCTTAAAAAATTAAAAAGCAGAATCAGGTTATCCGGCAGGCCCATTTCACTGATATTTGCAATTTGTTTCCTGGCAAGTTTAGCAGGTTTTTCATCGCTATGTGGCAATTTGTCCATTTCGGGGTGCAACGAAAAACCATCAGCAGAAGGCTTGGGCGATGATTCGTTCTTTTGATGGGAACATGAAGTAATAGCAAAAAGAAGAATGAATATGAATTTTATCAACTTCAACTATTCAGCTCTTATCAAGGAAAGTGTTTTTCCACCTTCATTTACAATAATACCATGATCTGTTACGAAAATAGCTCTTCCTTCACTCGTGGCATACGTTTGATCATCTCCAATATGATAATATCCACCTGTTTCTACATTAAAAGTGAAATAGGAGTGTCTGTATTCACCGGTAACTCTGCCGGACTCTTCTCGTTCCATGTTTACACGATTTCTAATTTGAAAAAGAATCCAGGAGTCTCCGATTTTTGAAGTGTAAGTTATATCAGAGCTGTCGTTATACCTGTAACGGCCAATACCCTCTTGCTCGTTGTAATCATAAAACCCTTGTTTAAAAGCCGGTATTTTATACTTTTTCATTAGATTGCCTGTATTGTCGTAAACATAGAAAAAAGGATAAAGCGGATATGTAAGTACAGACATATTAGTACTATGTAGATAGTTTACGGTGCCGTTGGCGTTCATAGTTTCCCGTACAATAGGAGATGGGTCTTGATATACCGAACTGAAGGAATGAGTCACTTGACCTCCCTGATTTATAATATGCAGGGCATTCTGATCAACGTTTGTTGGGTCAGGATCCTGGTCACGTCCAAATGGGTAAAGCCCTAAAACAAGTAAGTTATCATCTGCAGGTGCAACAGAATAGTTGTTATATTCTGTGCTGATAGTTCGTTGATACTTACATGGGGATTCACTACAGTCGAATACAGAGATTCTGAACCCCTGCATGGCAACGTAAAGATGATTGTTAAAGAGCCGAATATCTCTCGTGAACAGGATATCGCCCGGCCCGCGGCCTTCAGGTGCGAGGTTGACTGACTCTTGCGTATCTACATCATACTCAAGTAGTCGATTTCGAATTGGATCTAAAATAATGATTCGGTTATCATTTACTGACGCAACATGAAACGAGTGATGGCTGGTAACCATGACATCGATATCCTGAGTAGAAATGCTTTCTTCCTCATAACGAGATAAGTACTTGTAAAGCGTTTGAACTGATTCTGGAAAAAGGGATAGATTTTCAGACGTGATTTCTGATATTTCAAGCACCGAAGCCTCGTTTTCCGAATGAGGCAATTTATCAGGGTGGGGATGTGAAGTGTAGCCCTCTTCCAGTTCATATACTCCTTTAGCATCGGAAGCAATTTTATCATCTCCCTTATTTTTACACCCGGCAAAGCAAATAAGTATTCCGAAAATTATTGATAAACGTTTTATCATGGTTTAATTTTGAATGGGATGAAAGACTCAAAGTATGTAGATCTTTCATCCCTTTTGATGGTTTTGATTTACATTTTCAGAAACTGATTTAAAGGCCATCAGTCACTTTGCCCGGGGTCTGTACCGCAAACCAAATCAACACACCCACCACCTGAGTAGTTGCCGCAACAGGTGACATTTTGATTTTTAGCACAACGACATTGAGATTCATCACCGGCACAATACCATCCATTATGCGATGAAGTAGTTGCATTCATACTATTTCCAACCTGGATTCCAGCGAATAGAAAGAATACCATGGTTAATGCGATTGCAAGAGTCTTTAATTAGTTATTGGAGATGAAATTATCAAGAAAAAAAACTATAAACTCAAGATATAATTGAGATTAGAATTAGATTTCAATTGAAAAGGCAGTCAGAAAAAGACATAAAAGTTTTAAAAAAGCTTAGGGTAAAAGGACGCAATGGCCTTATTAAATGGCTTTGGCGGGCAAAAAAGTAAATCCTGAGAATGTTTAAGTACCTGTAAAGAGTGAAAATAATACCTAAATGGGGGTATTGTTTCATTGGTCATGTATAATTAATCTTCACATCAAAGTAAGCTTGAATTCTAAAATGTAGATCAAAATGAAGATTAAAAAAGCACTTTTTCTACTCCTTGTTATTTTGTTGCAGTCATTTATATTTTCTGAAAAATCATATGGAGAGGTTGATTGTATTGATATGATGTTAACATGTTGGGAGTCAAATCTATACGAACCTGGTACAACTCCTTACGTTATTTTTAATGACGCTTGTGAGGCTGCAGGATCAGCTTGTGTACGACAAAATGTACAACACGAAGGGTGAAGCATTAATAAATCAATTATATTTAGCAGTTAAATTTCTGATGATTTGTAGGATATGTGTAAGTTCAAAAAAATCTAATTTTGATATTTTTAACTGATTAATTAAGCAAAACAGCTCTCTATGCTTAGGAGTTTTCTATACATCATAACAGCTTTATCAATCACATTTTTAAACTGCGAACCTGAATATGGAAACGGTAATAAAAATGAATTCCAACATCTCATTGAAAATATTGAAGAGAAGCAATTAGAAACTGTCTCTTTTGTTTCTGATAACCAATCAAATATTAATGGGTATCTCAGACTAGTGGTCGACAATTTGGATCAGGTAATCGTTGTTGATGACTCGAACTGGACCATTCACTTATTGAATCAAGAAGGGGAACAAATTACTTCTGTAGGTGGAAAGGGAAGAGGGCCTGGCGAGTTTATGGTTATCAATGACCTTTCTATAACATCGAAAAATATATTGTATGTCCTCGACAAGCAATCGCATAAGATTGCCACTTATCTGATTGACAAGAATACAATTACACACCAGCAGGATTATCCTCTGCCAGATTATTCTCCACTATCCCTGGTCTCTTTAGAAAAGACAAATTCTCAAGGGTTGATTGGTGTATTTCGTGAATTGCGCAGGGAACCCGGTGTGAGTTCAACTTTACAGGTAAGCAGATTAGACAGCGAATTTGAAATTGAAGAAAACTTATTCGAAATGCCCGGCAATGAAACTATACAGCTTCGGGGTATTGCAGCTGTAGACTCACCATTTGGATTCAGAACCTATTGGCATTTACATGACGACTATTTCTTTTACTCACATTCAAATGAGTTGGCATTCACCTCAGTTAACTTAAAATCTCTGGAATCAAAAAAGGTACAATTAAGTGACAGTATGCCTGCACATACGATGACCGATGAGTTGAGAGAATTTCTTGTTGAGTATTTTGGAATGATGATTCGAACTTATCCTGAGGCTGAGGAAGCAATAAATGGTAAAGAAAATCTGCCCTATTTTCGAAATTTTATGATGGTTGACGAATATGCCTTTTTTGATGTTTTTCCCGACAATCCTGAATATACATATGTTTTAGCCTATAATAGACAAACAGGGGATGTGTTTACCATTAAAGTTCCACTTTGGCACTCGGCATCTGGTTTTTTGGACAATACATTGATAGGTATTGTTGGTAACGGGTTTATGGATGAAAATAATGACATTTTAGCCATTGAATTTTAAAGTATTTCCGCTCTACTGGTGTTTTATCCAACCCCGAAAAACTCGGCCCGTTTTTTAAAATAGGGCTCAAACACTCGTTTCAGATTTAGATGTTCGTCGGAATTGAGGTTTGGGTCTGATCCAATAAGCGACCAGGCGTCCTGTTTGGCCTGCTCAAGAAGTGCCTTGTCTTCAACAATATCGGCAAACCGAAAATCGGGCAGCCCGCTCTGCTTGGTTCCCATAAAGTCGCCCGGCCCGCGAAGCTTCAGGTCGGCCTCGGCAATCTCAAAACCATCTGTGGTCTCAACCATTTTTCGCAGCCGGTAGCGTCCGTCTTTACTCAGCTTGGAGCCCGGCATTAAAATGCAGTAGCTCTGTTTGGTACCCCGGCCAATGCGTCCTCGTAATTGATGGAGCTGCGACAGACCGAACCGTTCTGCGTGTTCAATCACCATAATGGATGCGTTGGGAACATCCACGCCAACCTCAATTACCGTAGTAGACACCAGGATATCGGTATCGCCCGAGGAAAACCGCTTCATGATGGCGTCTTTTTCATCCGATTTCATCTGCCCGTGGAGCAGGGAGATGGAAAGTTCAGGGAATAGGCGCTTCAGCTTCTCAAATCCCATGGTCGCATCTTTCAGATCGAGAGCCTCCGACTCTTCAATCAGCGGATAGACGATATAGGCCTGATCCCCGTTTTGTACACTTTGGTAGATGAAATCGTAGACGGAATCTCGGTCTTTGTCTGTACGAACGGCCGTTTTAATCGGTTTTCTGCCCCCCGGGAGATCTTTAATAACCGAGATATCCAGATCACTGTAAATGGTCATCGCCAGAGATCGTGGAATAGGTGTGGCCGACATCACCAGCAGATGAGGATGTTCCCCCTTCAGCAGCATCTCGTTTCGCTGTTTTACACCAAAACGGTGCTGTTCATCAATAACGGCAAGCCCCAGGTTGTTAAACTGTACCTTTTCCTGAAAAATGGCGTGAGTTCCCACCGCGATGTGGCAGGTGCCACCGGCAATGTCGCTTAGCACATCTCGGCGTAATGATGTTGATTGCCCTCCGGTTAGCAGTCGAAAGTTTATCCGCAGGGGCTGAAGATAGCTTTTTATGGTTTGATAGTGCTGTTCTGCCAATATTTCTGTGGGTGCCATAAGCGCAGCCTGCATGCCATTATCCACCGCCATCAGCATAGCCCCAATGGCTACTACGGTTTTTCCGGCGCCGACGTCCCCCTGGATCAGCCGGTTCATCTGCACGCCGCTCTCCAGATCGTGACGGATTTCGCTCAACGCTGATTTTTGGCCCTCAGTAAGTATAAAGGGCAGAATATCATTAAAAAATGATTTGGTAAGTGGCCCTGGTTTTAAAATCGTCCCATCAGATCGGCTCTGCTGCACCGATTTTATTTTGGCCATGCTCAGGGAGAAGAGAAAAAGCTCTTCGTATTTGAGGCGATGTTTTGCAGCAGGGATCTGTGATTTGTCTTCGGGCTGATGAAGCGTGGTAAATGTGTTTTTACGTTCCGGTAATCCATTCCTTTTAAGCAGAGGGGAGGGAATAAATTCATGAACCGGAAGTGTATTCAGAATCTCACGTACCCAGCCCGCAAGCAATTTATTGGTGATGGATGCTTTAGAAAACGACTTTCCGGATGGATAGACAGGAAGAATTTTTGCTGATTTACCTGCTTCCTCCGGGCTGCTTATCCGGTCAACATCGGGGTGGGCCATGCTCAGCTTATTTCCAAATCGTTTTACAGGGCCATGCAGCATCACCCATTCACCTTCTTTGAACTGAGTAATAAAATATTTCCATCCTTTAAAGAATACTACAGACATCGAAGCGGTATCATCGCTCACCAACACATCTAATCTTTTTTTGTAGCCCCTGCCAATCACATTCACTTGCTTCACCCTGGCAACAACGGTTACCGGCTCGCTGAGGAAAGAGCTGTCGATGATGGAAACGATCTTTGTTTTATCAATATATCTTCTGGGAATAAAATAGAGCAGATCGATAGGTGTGGAGATCCCCTCTTTCTGGAGGGCAGCGTAACGTTTTTCACTGAGATAACGAAGATCAGTTAACTTCATATTGATATACTGTTATATAACAGTCTGTATATATTATTTCACATAGTTCATCAAAAAACGGCCAATATCAGGCTTCATGAAGATGAAAGAGAAATATGTGAAATAATCTGCACAAATATTTTGCAAGTTGAGTGAGAAAATTTCTATATTAATCAGCTCTTGATTACGTGAAAACTAAATATGTAATTCCGTGCCAACAATACAACAACTGATTCGCAAAGGTAGAAAAAGCAAGACCACTAAAACAACTGCTCCGGCTCTTCAAAGCTGTCCGCAGAAACGTGGTGTTTGCACGCGTGTTTACACAACCACGCCTAAGAAGCCGAACTCCGCTCTTCGGAAAGTAGCAAGGGTTCGACTCACAAACGGTTTAGAAGTTACAGCATACATTCCTGGTGAAGGTCATAACCTTCAGGAGCACAGTATTGTACTTATCAGGGGTGGACGGGTGAAAGACCTCCCGGGTGTTCGATACCACATTGTACGTGGTACTCTTGACACTGCCGGCGTAGATGACAGAAAGCAGGGCAGAAGTCACTACGGAACTAAGAAACCAAAAGGATAATACTGGATTATTAATCTGAACAGATATGCGCAGAAGAAAAGCTGAAAAAAGAGAAATTATTCCCGATCCAATTTTCAATGATAAATTGGTGACCCGTTTTGTAAACAATTTGATGCGCGACGGCAAGAAAGGAGTCGCAAGAAAAATTTTATATCAGGCATTTGAACTGATCGAAGAAAAAACAGGTGAAGAGGCCATTGAGGTATTTAGAACGGCCATGAGTAACGCAACGCCGGTTGTGGAAGTAAAAAGCCGCAGAGTGGGTGGTGCTACATATCAGGTGCCTGTTGAGGTAAGAAATGATAGAGGAACAGCTTTGAGTATGAGATGGATTATCAAAGCATCCAGAGCCCGCAATGATAAATCAATGGCAACCCGTTTGGGGCGTGAATTGATTGATGCTTCTAAAAATGAAGGCGGCGCCGTAAGAAAGAAAGATGAAACACACCGAATGGCCGAAGCAAACAAAGCTTTTGCGCATTTCAGATTTTAATCAACTACTACTAAAGAATTTAGAAACGCAATAACTCATGTCTGAAGCAAAGACAAAAACCGATCCGAAAATTATTGACCAAATCCGCCGTACGCGGAACATTGGTATTATGGCGCACATCGACGCGGGTAAAACCACGGTAACCGAGCGTGTGCTTTTTTATACTGGCCGAAGCCATCGAATGGGAGAAGTGCATGATGGTGCAGCTACTATGGACTGGATGGAGCAGGAGCAGGAAAGAGGAATTACTATTCAGTCTGCTGCAACGCACTGCATCTGGAAAGATCACAGAATTAATATTATTGATACACCCGGTCACGTTGACTTTACGGTTGAGGTAGAGCGGTCACTTCGTGTATTAGATGGCGCTATTGGCGTATTTTGCTCAGTTGGAGCTGTACAGCCCCAGTCTGAAACTGTATGGCGACAGGCTAATAAATACGAAGTACCAAGGATGGCATTTGTAAATAAGATGGACCGCACCGGTGCAGACTTTTACAATGTTGTTGATCAGATGCGAGACAAGCTCAATGCAAACCCGATTCCAATTCAGATTCCAATTGGTGCTGAAGAGAACTTTGAGGGTGTTGTTGACCTTATTAATATGCAGGGCATTGTTTGGGATGATGAATCTCTGGGTGCCAAATATGATGTTGTTGATATTCCTGACAACCTGAAAGAGAAAGCTGCAGAATATCGCAAGCTGATGCTTGAGAATATTGCTGATCACGACGATGAGTTGATGGAAAAATATCTCATGGAAGAAGAGATCACTGAAGATGAGATCAACGGTGCTATTAGAAAGGCAACTCTTGCCAGGGATATTACACCCGTTCTTTGTGGTACAGCCCTTAAAAATAAAGGTGTTCAGATACTTCTTGACAAAGTAATCGAATATCTTCCGAGTCCGTTTGATGTAAATGCGGTTAATGGTGTTGACCCTGAAGATCTGGATAAAAAAATGCAGCGTAATCCTGATGTAAATGAGCCATTTTCTGCTCTTGCATTCAAGATTATGACAGACCCATATGTAGGTAAGCTTACATTTTTCAGGGTATATTCAGGTCAGTTAGAGAAAGGATCATATATCCTGAACTCTACTACCGGGGAACGTGAGCGCGTAGGCCGGATCCTTGAAATGCACGCAAATGACAAGAAAGATATTGACATTGTTCGTGCCGGAGATATTGCTGCGGCCGTTGGTGTGAAGAAAGTAAATACAGGAGACACATTCTGTGATGTAGATGAGCCTATTCTACTCGAAAAAATTACATTCCCAGAGCCTGTTATCAAGTTGGCTGTTGAGCCCAAATCGAAGGCTGATGCTGAAAAGCTTCAAAATGGTTTGGTGAAGCTGGCAGAAGAAGATCCAACATTTCAGGTATCAACCGATGAAGAAACCGGACAAACGACAATTGCCGGAATGGGTGAACTTCACCTCGAGATTATTGTAGATCGACTGAAGCGTGAATTTAAGGTAGAGGCCAACGTAGGTCAGCCACAGGTATCGTACAGAGAAACGATTACCAAACCTGTTGAGCACCGCGAAGTTTATAAGAAACAGACGGGTGGCCGTGGTAAATTCGCCGATATGGCATTTGAGATTGGTCCTATTGATCATTTCGAAGAGTATGCTGATGATGACAAGAAAGTTACAATCAGCGAAGGTTTTAAATTTGTGAATGAAATCGTGGGTGGTAACATCCCCCGGGAATACATCCCATCTGTTGAAAAAGGATTCCGTGAGTCTATGAAGAACGGTATCCAGGCTAATTATCCGGTTCAAAATATCGGTGTTCGCCTTTTTGACGGTTCATATCACGATGTTGACTCTGACGCATTCTCTTTTGAGCTTTGTGCAAGACTTGCTTTCAGGAATTCAGCTAAGAAAGCTGCGCCTCAAATGCTTGAGCCGATTATGTCGGTAGAAATTACAACCCCTGAAGAGTATATGGGCGATGTGATAGGTGACATTAACGGAAGAAGAGGAATTATCCAGAAAATGGACAATAATGCAGAGGGATCTGTAGTGAAAGCACAAGTACCATTATCTGAAATGTTTGGATACTCTACCGATCTTCGGTCTGTAACTCAGGGTAGAGCCGCATACTCAATGGAGTTTTCTGAATACGCTCCTGTTCCTGATTCAAAAGCTCAGGAAATCATTGAACAACAAGCTTAAAACACAAATAGATTAACCATGGCAAAAGAGACATTTCAACGTACCAAGCCCCATG
>CAZJBI010000010.1:0-100853 GCA_964544445.1 uncultured Rhodohalobacter sp. | reverse complement strand
GACCAATCGATTATGAGTCGACTGCTCTGACCAACTGAGCTACGGGCCCTGATCGATGAGCCGGAATGTGAAATTGTTGTATGAATCAACTCCGACTTAATTCAAGACACCAAAAATACGAGACTCAGAATCGATTTACAAGCTTTGAATATGTTTTAAAAATCTCCCATCGGCATTTAAAAAAAAACTCCAGGATGGATTAGGTACTCGGTTTTTAAGGATGTGCCCGGCAGTTTAACCTTAGGTTCAAAACTCGTATATTGAGTTGGGGTTAAGGATTCTGACGATTTTTATAAAAGAAATCATCAGATACTTACGGAAGAGCCGGACAGTCTTATGCTGAACCGGCTCTTTTTTTGCTTATATAGAATTTGATCAAAATTGAAATTGAAAGTTGGCTTTCAGGCCAAACTGATCTTCTTCATTAAACTCTTCACTATCAAGCAGGGCAAGTGCATTTAAATGAATGCTAAACAGGCTCGTAATATTTCTCTTCCACGCCAATATCAGTAAGTCGGAATCGCGATCCAGGACATCGTATCCCAAATGATCCCAGCGAGCCAGGATCTGATCCCGCTCTGTAATGTTCGTGCCAAGTGTTCCATAAAATCCTGTGATGGTTTCGTCTGCCTGCAGCTCCTGCGCATCAAACTGACTCTGAAGCAGTTCAAATGTTCCGAAGAGTGGTGCCTTGTCGAATTCTACATAAAACCCATAAATTTCCCGATCCCCGGAAGATGTAAGTCCGCTTCTTCCTACGCGCTCATTTTCTGTTTGATTGTAGCCGCCATTCAGGCCAAGTTCGAGAGAATTATCTTCACTGCCAAAGGTGTATGAGAGCCGGCCGGTATAAAGAAAATTACCATCGTTCTCATTCTCGAGCCGGTTTCCGTTATACATACCAAAGGCGTAGTTGAAGCCCTCTTTTTCGCCAAGAAAAGTGACACCGATTTCCCTGTTATTCATAATAGCTCCTACAATTCGGGCGCGGTCAATAAAGTCCGTAATACCGGGATTTGGATCCAGGTCAGCGCTTAGCCGTGGTTTATAAGAACCCACCTGTATTTGGAGTTGATCAGAAAACGCATACCCCATCCGTGCATCTAAAATGCTGGGGGAATCGGTATATTCAAGCTGAAGCCTGTAGCTGAATTTCCCGTCCAGAACTCCTCTGAATCCCAGCCGATTGGCATCGAGTTCATATCCATTTCCATCATTAAATTCTCTGTCGGTGAATGTGACGTTTCCAAACGTTTGCATGAGAAATGTTACGTTGAACTCTTCAGATTTTAATTTCTCCTTCATTCGATCACCCAATGGTTCATTTGTTTGCGCTAGCAGTCCGGTGGTTGATAAGAGCAGAATAGATAGTGTGATAGTTAGTATTCGCATAGAGTTATTTTTTATTGATAATTGGACATCTAACAACTTCGGTCGCAATAGCGTGCCAATAATTTAGACCTTATCTTTTTGATACCGTACATTATCTGTCCAGAAAGAAATTAGTTTTATTTAAAAGAAAATTATGAGCGCAATTACCTTTGGAACTGATGGCTGGCGAGCTATCATCGCCGATCAGTTTACTTTCACCAATGTAAATATCGTAAGTCAGGCTGTGGCAAAATGGCTTCAGTCCATTAATAAATCAGAAAATGGGGTAGTCATTGGATATGATGCCCGGTTCTTAAGCCGCGAATTCGCGGAACATGCAGCCGCAGTTTATGCAGAAATGGGGATTCCGGTTCGATTTTCAGACCGAATTGTGCCAACGCCCGCAATTAGTCATGCGGCTCTTGCAAATAACGCGTTTGGCATTGTGATTACTGCAAGTCATAATCCCCCCGAATATAACGGTTATAAAATCAAGTCTCCTTTTGGTGGCTCTGCAACCCCGGATCAAATTTCAGGAGTTGAAGAAGAGCTCAAAAAAATTGATGAATCTATCACAATTCAGCCGTTTAAAGAGAGAGTGAAGTATGGACAAATTCGAAAAATGAATCTTCTCGAAGGATATCTTCAATCTATCAGGGAGAATATTGATCTGAACGCCATCCGAAAAAGCGGCCTGAAAGTGGCTCACGACCCGATGTACGGGGCAGGCAGCGGCATTTTGAAACAGCTGTTGGGTGAGGAACATGTGAAGGAAATTCACGGGGAACGAAACCCGCTTTTTGGCGGAACTGCACCCGAACCCGTTGAGCAAAAACTGGGTGAGCTTTGTGAACTCACGAAAAAACGTTGTGATATAGGAATTGCAAATGATGGAGATGCAGATCGTATTACGATGGTCGATGAAAACGGGGACTTTGTGAGCTCGCATAAAATTTTAAGCCTCCTTGTGGAATATTTGCACACACAAAAAAACTTTGGCGGTACGGTTGTAAAGACATTTTCAACAACCGATATGATCGATAAGCAGACAGAAAAGTATAATCTTCCGCTTATTGTAACGCCCATTGGTTTTAAATATATCGCGGAGCTGATGGTACAGGAAGATGTGCTGACGGGCGGAGAGGAGTCGGGCGGACTTGCGGCTAAAGGGCACCTGCCGGAACGAGACGGTATTTATATCGGGCTGTTAATTATTGAGATGATGGTGCGCAGCGGCAAGTCGCTCAGCGAGCTGGTTACCGGTCTTTTTGATGAGTACGGCCCTCATTTTTATCACAGAAATGACCTGCTTACCGATGATGCCAAAAAACAGGCAATGATTTCTTATTGCAAGGGGAAAAAAATAACGGATGTTTTGGGATTCGCCGTGGTGAATTGGGACTTTAAAGACGGGATTAAGCACCATCTTGAAGACGGTTCCTGGGTACTTGTCCGGCCATCGGGTACGGAGCCAGTGCTTAGAATTTATGCCGAATCGAACGACCCGGGAAAGGTTCAGAATCTGGTTGAGGAAGTAGCTGCTTTGGTAGATTTGCCGATTATTTTCGATTAATTGGCGGCGACTACGAACTCTGGGCAACTACATATGTCCGTAATCTTTCAGGAACTGACGCACTTTTTGTGTTAATTCGGGCAAATCCGGTATATACTGCTTGTCCTTGTCCCAAAAGTGGTTCAGGAGCATTGTTCTCACCTGGATTCGCATATTACTTCCTGCTTCTGAAGCCTTCTTCAACAGAAATTTTGAAGATAAATTCCGGCACTCTGAAAGCGCTACGGCTTTACCGGGCCGATTATGGAACTGCCCGTCCATGGCTATTTTAATATACTTAAAGTGCAGCCAGCAAAAGCCAATGGGAGTCAGTTTTTTGGGTAAACGAAAATATTCGTAAAGGTTTTTACTATCCCAATGATATGTGCGTTGAGAGTTAACCTGAACAATAGCCGTATCCCCAACTCCGCCATTATAATCGAGTGGCTCAATAGTTATGGATAATTTCCCTTTTTGAAGTCTGACGTTTAGCCCCGCAAGTGAATAGCCGGCGTCATGATTGTACGCCAATGCAAACAGAGTTCTGTGAAATTTACTATTAAGAGGAAAGAGATAGAGTGGGGTAACCCTTTTGAGATAATGGTTACTTAAAAATAACGTCTTACATAAAATTTTGGTGAGCTGACTTTTTTTCCAAACAGCCCGCTGGTGATTTTGGTAAAGTTCATCTTTGATTTTTTTCAGCTTTTCTGTGAAATAGACCTGGTCACCATCTACTTTCATGTAATAGGCATAACGATGCTTTACGAGTCCGAAATTATAATAGTTTGATGGATTATGGATACTTCCTTCTGGATAGCGGCTCGATTCTTCCCTGTCCGCCAGTCGTCCGTAAGGCGGTAAATACGGCTTATAATGAAAAACTCTCAGTTTTTTGGGAAACTGTTTCTGGAGCTTCAGCAGAATTTCTTCGGTCTTGTCTTGTGAAGTTTGATACGTAACGATTAACTCATCAAGCACCGGAAGTAAGCTCTCAATACATTCTCGGATTGTCAGCGCCTCATTTTTGGCAACCATGTGCCCTGATAATCCAAAAGGCCGCGTTTCATCTAGCTGCTGAATTTCATCGCTGCTGACCATAAAATGAGCAGGATCATAAGAACCAGCAGAACATCGATCACAGGTGCATGGATTTTCGGATTTTGGGCTCAATACTTTACTCCGTTTTTTAAAAAATCAAAGATAGTAAAAAATGAGCCGTTTAAAGTGACTCATCACGCCATAACCAGTATATTTCTAATAGACTTTTGAACAGTGTAAAATCGCGCACGTTCAGAAACCAGAACATAAATCTATTTATATAAATTATGGTACATCGATCCTTGCTGCGCATCATTGCAATATTTTTACTTTATGGCTTTTTATTTGAGGGGGCTACAGCACAAGAAAAACAGGAATACCCGAGCTTACGACAGGCTCTATTTTCCGGTGTGCAGCTGGCCGGTGAGCGCGGACCGCAAAACGTACAGTGGATCGATGGCGGAGAGCGATACTCCTATATGCAGAGAAACTTTCAGACCGGAAGCAGTGAGATACGGGTGTATGATCCCTCCGAGGGCTCAGATGTTCTAATTTTTGATACTGCAGAACATACGTTCCCGGGAACTTCAGATCCCTTCTCTTTTCGATCTTTCGAATGGTCGGCTGATTTCCGATACATCGTTTTTCAGTCTGATTTTAGTCCCGTTTATCGCTATTCCGGCATCTCCAACTATTTCTACTACTCCGTTGATGAGGGATCACTGGAAAGGATTGCTGAGGATGCGTTTACTGCACAGCTATCACCGGATGGTACCAAAGTTGGATACCACCGAAACGGAGAGATGTTTGTTTTTGACCTCGAAAGCGGTGAAGAAACGCAGCTTACCTATGATTCTGAGAAGGATCTGTTTAACGGTCGTTTTGGATGGGTGTATGAAGAGGAGTTTGGACTGGTTCAGGCGTGGAAATGGTCGCACGACAGCCGCTATATCGCCTATTGGCAAACGGATGAGCGCGATGTGAAACGGTTTGTTTCTACCGACTACGAAGGTCGATATCCCAGCTATACCGACATACCTTATCCTAAAGTAGGAGATACCAATCCAACGGTGAAAATAGGCGTGCTGGATAAAGAGAATGGAGACAACCGCTGGATGCAGTTTAATCTGAATGACGGACTGATTCCGAGAATCTACTGGACCAGCAATGAACAGGAGCTGGCGGTTGTTTGGATGAACCGACAGCAAAATGAGCTAAAGCTTACATTTTTTGATGTAATCAGCGGACGCGGACGTGTAGCCATGATAGAAAAAAATGATGACGGCTGGATTGACGTATATGATTTTTTTGCAGGCATCGATGATTATTTCTTTTTCCCTGATGACCGGGATGAATTTCTCTGGATTTCTGATCGCGACGGATATAATCATATCTACAGGTATAACTACAGCGGGGATCTTCTAACTCAGGTAACAAACGGTGACTGGCGCGTGACAAATGTGTTCGCCGTAAACTCACAAGAGAACCGAATTTATTATGAATCAACCGAGGAAAGTCCGCTCGAAAGACATCTTTACTCCATCACGTTCGATGGTAATGAGAAAATTAAGTATACAGAAGAGCCTGGTAATCACTCATTCTCTATGGGCCCGGATGGCCGCTACTATATCGACACGTGGAGCAACACAGAAACGCCCACTCAGGTTGAACTTTGGACCACTGACAGCGGCGGTAAAAAACTAGAGACATTTGTTACAAATGATTCAGTGAAATCCTACATCGAAAATGTGGTGTACCAGCCTCGTGAACTGTTTACGTTCACAACGTCGGATGGGCAAAAGCTGGATGGCTATATGATTAAGCCTCATGATTTTGACTCAACCAAAACCTACCCACTACTGTTAAGCATTTATGGTGGCCCCGGTTCTCAGGGGGTTTATAACCAGTTCGAAACCTCTATGTGGACGCAATACCTGGCCCAGGAAGGATATGTTATAGCAAATGTTAATAATCGCGGAAGCGGTGGCTACAGCGCGGAGTTTGAGAAATCGATCTACAAAAATTTGGGTGAACTGGAGGCGTTCGATTTTGCAGAAACGGCAGCATACCTGGCGTCCAAAGAGTGGATTGATGGAGATCGAATGGCGATTCGCGGGCACAGCTATGGCGGTTACATGGCAGCGCTGACGGCGGTGCTGCATCCGGATGTTTTTAAAGTCAGTATTGTGGGGGCGCCTGTTACTGACTGGCGTCTGTACGACTCAATCTACACGGAACGCTATATGGGTTTACTGGAGGAGAATGAAGAGAATTACATCAGCGGATCGGTGATGGCCCATGCCGATAACCTGGAAGCGAATATGTTGGTTGCGCATTCATCTATGGATGAGAATGTTCACATACAGAATACTATGCAGATGCTCACGGCATTCACAAATGCCGGGAAAGATATTGACCTTCGGATTTATCCACTGGGCGCTCATGGAGTAGCGTACAATCAGCCAAGCTACCTGTTGTTATATCAAACCTATACTGACTATTTGGACCGGTTTTTGAAGTAGAGCTGGGGTAAGTTGCAGGTCGCAGATCGCAGGACTCAGGGGGGCAAGTAGCAAGGTGTAAGTTTGGATGAACAATTTGACTTAATATTGTAAGGAATCCAGATATTAAAGCTCATACTAAGTGTATTGATGAATTAAACTTACATTATATGAGTTACAAAAATTTAAAGATTTGGCAATCAGCGAAAGATCTATCGATTGAAATACATAAAATGACGATGAAGCTGCCAAAGTTTGAATTCTATGAAGTCGGAAGTCAGATAAGGAGATCATCTAAATCTATTCGGACGAAAAAGATATAAAGCAGATTTTATAAAATTTTTGGTGTATGCCCATTCATCGACAGGTGAAACCCGTGACCATCTTGACACGCTTTTTGAAACGGGTTCACTTACAGATAAGAAGGAATACAAAATCATATCAGAAAAAATAGATCAAACCGGAAAAATGATTTACAGATTTATCGAAAGCATAGAATACCGAAACAACTAAGAGTCTATAATCCTGGCATCCTGAAACTTGCACCCTGAAACTGATTATGAAGCCATACACATCACACATGAAAGCGGCCATTAACATTGCAGAAAAACATCAAACACCGTTTGGAGCCGTTTTGGCGATGGGTGATGAAATGTTTGTTGAAGCCGCTAATCAAACCAAACAGCTCCACGATCCTACCGCCCACGCCGAAGTGATGGCTATACGCAAGCTTGGCGAACATCTTAAAAAAACAGACCTGAGCGGCTTCACACTTTATACAACGTGCGAGCCATGCCCCATGTGTATTTCAGCGGCGATATGGTCAAAAGTGAATACTGTTGTTTACGGGGCTAATATACCAACGATAACCAAATTTATGCCACAGATATCGCTGCGTGCCGAAACTGTTTGTGAGCATTCATTTACAGATATCGATGTCATTGCCGGTTTTCTGGAAGAAGACTGCAATAAGCTGTTACAGAAGTTTGGCTGACCGATCAATGCGTTTATTTTATATCAGATAAGTGATACCTTTCGTTTTGCTTAATTAAATAGTCTGATTTGAAAATACTGATAGCGGGAGCCGGTGAAGTTGGATTTGAGCTGAGTAAAGTACTCTCGGAAGAAAAGCACGATGTGATTGTCGTTGATGAACGGGAGCGCTGCCTAAAACGAGTAATGGATAGCCTCGATGTGCTCACTCTGCAGGGAAATGCTACATCGCCCAACGTACTGGTGGAGGGAGGCGCTCGCGAAGCCGACCTGATGGTAGCGGTAACCAGCTCGGATGAGGTTAACATTATCTCTTCGATGATGGCCAAGAGACTGGGTGTAAAAATGGTGATAGCGCGCGTGCGTAACGACGAGCTAACCCGTTCAGACTCTCCTATATCGCCCTCAGAACTCGGTATCGACTTGATGATTCATCCCGAAGAAACGGCTGCGAATGAAATTTATCAGCTGATAAAACGGGCATCTGCCAGCTATGTAGTATCCCTCGCTGAAGACAAACTGCAGCTTGTGGGATTTCGTGTAGAAAATGAAGCAGAGGTCGTCAACAAAACACTCTCAGAGCTTGCGGAAATGTATCCGGAACTTTCCTACAGGGTAGTAGCCATTTCACGCAGGGGCACAACCATCATTCCGAGGGGACAAAACAGGCTTTTACCGCTCGATCACATCTTTATCGTAACAGATTCAAGCCAGGTAAAATTGTTGGGTAAGATTACAGGACACAGTGATAAACCTCTTCGCAGAATTATGATTGCCGGCGGGAATGAGGTGGGGCGAATTTTAGCGGCCAAACTTGCTTCCGGTTCGCAAAAATGGGAGATAAAACTTATTGAACCCGATGAAAGCCTGGCAAACGATGTCGCAAATACATATCGGGATATTCTAGTTTTGAATGGTAACCCTACGGATCCAAATCTGCTGGTTACTGAAGGGGTACAGGAGATGGATGCATTTATATCCGTAACAGATGATGAGGAGTCGAATATTATTTCCTGCCTGATGGCCAAACACCTTGAGGTGAAGAAAACCGTAGCGTTGGTTTCCAAAAGCCAATACGTACCGCTTAGCCAAACCATTGGAATTGACGCCATAGTGAACGTGAAAGCATCTGCTTCTGATGAAATTCACCGTCAAATACGCCAGGGGATGATGCTCACGGTAAAAGCTTTTCATGGGATAAAAGCCGAGATCATTGAAATTGTGGCGGGTAAAAACTGCAAGGTTCTCGATAAGCCGATTGAAGAGTTACATCTGCCCGATGGCGTAGTGATTGGTGGAATATTAAGAGATGGCGTCGCTACGATTGCGACGGGCACCTCAACACTTCAGAAAGATGACAGGGTAATCATATTTGCTCTGCCCCGGGCAATCAAAAAAGTAGAAGAGCTCTTCGGATGATTGATCTGCTAAATGCATCAAAAAACCGGCCAAGGATTGATTACAGACTTATTACAGGAATTATGGGGAGTTTCATTCTTTTTTTGGGATGTACTCTTCTGCTGCCAACGCTCATCGCCCTGGTATACGGAGAATCATCCTGGGACGCATTTTTGATCACGGGCCTTAGTGCTATGGTACTGGGTGCCATTCTTTTTGTAAACTTCCGGCCGAAAGAAGAATTGCGCATGCGTGAGGCTTTTTTGGTTGTATCTCTTACCTGGTTTGTAGGATCGTTAATAGGGGCATTTCCATTTTTGCTTTCAGGTACGCTGGAAACATATACCGACTCTGTCTTCGAAACAATGAGTGGTTTCTCAACAACAGGAGCTACAATATTTAATGGAGTGACAAGCGACGGTATTCAAAATCCCATGATTGAGGACCTGGATAAGAGCATTCTGTTTTGGCGTTCTTTCACCCACTGGATGGGAGGGATGGGTATTATTGTGCTTACTCTGGCTCTATTGCCTCTTTTGGGGATTGGTGGAATGCAGCTCTATAAGGCCGAATATTCCGGTTCCACTTCTGACAAACTTACGCCCAGGATACAGGAAACGGCCTTTTTACTCTGGAGTATTTATGTGGGTCTTACATTTGCCCAGTTTTTATTACTATGGCTGCACCCATCTATGGATTGGTTTGAGGCGATAAATCATGCATTTTCAACACTGGCAACCGGTGGCTTTTCGACCAAGAATGACTCTGTTGCCGGGTTCGACTCCGTTTATATCGATATCGTTATTATTGTTTTTATGATGCTGGCCGGAATTAATTTTGCCATGCACTTTAAGCTATTTAAAGGAGATGTGGGCTCCTTTTTGAAGAACCGTGAAATTCGTTTTTATGCTCTCGTAACGGTCTCATTCACGGTAGCCATTTCGGCCGGTTTGTGGTTTTTGCAAGACTACTCAATAGGACAGGCTATCAGATATGGCAGTTTCCAGGTTGTGTCGATTGTAACCACTACGGGCTTTGGTACCGATGACTATCTTCTTTGGCTGCCGTTTACACAATTTTTGCTTTTTATTCTGTTTTTCAGCGGCGGATGCGCCGGGTCCACAGGCGGAGGAATTAAAATGATTCGCCTCATGATTATTGCAAAAAATATCGGCCGCGAGTTCAAACAGATTGTTCATCCGCAAGCCATTGTGCCGGTTCGTATTGGAGACAGAGTTATTGATTCATCTATACTTAAGACAATCCTTGGCTTTTTCGTGGCCTATTTTCTGATATTTGTACTCGGCGCTCTGGGAATGAGCCTGCTGGGATACGATTTTATGTCGGCAATGGGCGCAAGTATTGCAAGTCTTGGAAACATAGGCCCGGCCTGGGGAGAGTTTGGGCCGGTTGAAGAATATGCCGGAGTTCCTTACGCTGGAAAATGGCTGCTGTTGATCTTGATGATGATTGGGAGGCTGGAACTGTTTACTGTTTTGGTTCTTTTTACTCCCTGGTTCTGGAAAAATTAAATCCCTGGATATTTACAACCGTCGATCTATTTTTTGTCTCTTTCATAGCGGTTCGAAAAAATGTTTTCGCCCTCAGCGGATCCAATCAATATTAACTCTTCATCTTTCTTCAGTATGCGGTCGGGTCCCGGGCTAACCTCCATCTTATCTTTACAGTTGACAGCCACAACGGTACATCCGGTTTCTTTACGAATGTCTGACTGAAGCAGGCTTTTATTGGCCAGTTTGTCATTTACTTTATGATTGAAAATATTTAGTCCTTCGGCTAAGACAAGGACATCCTGGCCCTCAAGAATGTTAAAGATGGAGTTGGCGCCCATAGATGCGTACGACATTACAAAATCGGCACCGGCGCGGTGCATGGTGTTAATATTTTTTTCGTAGGTGGCCCGGCTAATGATTTGCATATTCGGGCAGAGCTGACGGCAGTAAATCGTTAGATAGATGTTAATATCATCGCTATGGGTGGTAATCAAAGCTGTATGTGCTTCTTTTATCCCTGCTTTTTTTAGAATATCGTGGTCTGCAGCATCTCCGAGAATAAATTTTTCACTGTCCTGGATCCGTTGCGGATCTTTGTCAATAATTCGGTAGTCAACCCTGCGCTCATCAAGTGATTTTGCGGCGGCTCGTCCCACGCGACCAGCCCCAATAATAATCACAGGTTTATCAGAAACGTGATATATGCTTACAAGTTCATCATAATTTCGTAATTGCTGTACGGTTCCGGCCAGAACAAGAACGGTTTTTTCTGTAATGACAGAGTCGGGCAGGGGTTGTTTGAATTTACCACGCTCCCAAATACCAACCACCGTAACGCCGGTCGCTTCCCGGAGTCCGCTATTTTTGAGTGTCTTGCCAATTAGTGGAGTTTCCTGTGCCGTGGCTTCGCCAATCACGAGTTCATCAATATGGCCTATTACGTGCACACGGGCATTTCCACCCAGCGTTCTCCGTGCCAGTGATCGCCCCAGTATTTCTCCAAGCTGAACAACATGGTTAGCGCCTGCCAGCTGTAAAATATCTACTGAGTCGGTATGGCCCGCAGTTGCAACAACCTTAACGTCGGGATTGTATTCTTTAACAGTAAAAGTAACATTCGTATTAACCGTATCGGGTCCGGCAGCTACAACCATCTTAGCGTTGTCGATATTTAACTTCGAATAGGTCTCGTAATCGGTTGGATCGAGATTAATTACGTTATAATCGAGATCTGATAAGTCCAGGGCTTTTTGCAAATCAGGTTCAAGTATTACGTAAGCAATTTTATATGATGCAAGCTTCTGAATAAGCGCCTCTGTAACTGCATTCAGTTCAGTAATAATGACATGATCTTTAACCAGTGGGTCAATTTTTTTGGGAGCTTTTGCCTGGTTCATTGCCTTCATCCAGGGGGCATAGAAGAATTCGATAAACGTAAATGGCAGCATAATCAGTAGAAACAGTACGCCGGAAAAGAGTACCATCATCGAAAAAAAACGTCCAATGTCGCTGGTAAAAACGATATCGCCAAATCCCAATGTGCTCATGGTAACCAGTGTCCAGTAAAAACCGGTAAGCCATGAATGGTTCTGTCCTTCATAGATGGCAATAAAGTGGAACAAAACACTATATGTAACATACATTACAAACAGCACGGCAACGAACTTTAGCAGTTTTCGAACATTCGTTTTGGTTCGCCGATTCGCGAAAAAATAGGATAATTGGGATGTTAAAAATTTCAAAAAGCGAAGAATTTATTACTGGTTAACAGGAAAGGTATGCTAAGGAGATTTAATCAAAACATAAACAGTTCATTTTACAAACTGCTACATCCTTATATTGGATATTCTTGATGCGAATTGGTTACTTTTACAAGCTTAAATACTAACTGAATATACGCTGTAATTATTTTGTACCGTACAGGCATTGCTGCACTATTTTTGTTGTTATCAATTACAGAATCCATTGTAGCCCAGGGGACAAACCGCCTTGAACCCATTCCAAACGTGTATCTGGATTGCAACAGCTGCGATATCACGTTTATACGTACAAATATTACGTTTGTAAATTATGTGAGAGATCAGGAAGATGCATCCATCTATTTAAGGATTAGTGATCAGCGCACAGCCGGTGGTGGAATTGAGTATACCCTCGAGTTTTCCGATATCGGGGTAGAGAGAGCGCGGACGGATACGCTCAGATACATCTCCTCAAATAATGACACCGGTGATGAGAGACGGCGGGGGCTGAACCGATATATTAAAATTGGCCTCATTCCGTATGTAACCAATACCGAAGCGGTAAGAGCAATTGACATTTTTTATGAAGAGTCTGAAGAAAACGGAGTTGACTCAGAAATTGTGGAAGATCCCTGGAACAGCTGGGTTTTTGATGTAGATGTACGCTCGAATATGTGGGGGGAGGACACGGAATTTAATTTCGGACTTTTTAGTGGTTTTGAAGCCGAGCGTACTACTGAACTGTGGAAAATAAGGGGCAATGTGAGAGGTGAGATTCGTCGGCGAAACGTAGATGTAAGCGGAGAAACTCTTAAAGTTAACAGGGATTGGGGAAGTTACTGGGGGATGGCAGCCTATAGTTTAACCGAGCACTTTTCTGTTGGATTATTCAACGGTGCAAGCTTTAACAGGGTGAACAATATCGCCCTCAGCACCTACATTGCCCCTGCTGTAGAATATAATTTTTTCCCATATAGCGAGTTTCAAACACGCCGATTTGTGGTACAGTACCAGTTAACTCCCAATCTCAGGCGCTACTATAACACCACAATTTTTCTGAAAGACAGCGAAACCATTATGTCGCAAGAGATATCATCCCGGCTTCGATACGATCAGCGTTGGGGAAGGATCGATATTCGTGTTTCCGGCAAACACTATTTTCACGACCTGTCTGTTAATCGTATTGAGATTAATCCTGCTTTCAATATTCGGGTAATGAGGGGACTTTCGGTCAGCGTTTCGGGACGCTACCGTATTATCAACGATCAGCTATCCCTTGAGCTTCCCGTTGATGTAGACCCAAACGACCCTGAATCCATTATTATTGGTGTACAGCGACCTACTTCGTTCGATTTTTCTTTCTCTTTTGGACTCTCATATACTTTTGGCTCTATCTACAATAACATCGTTAATCCGCGATTTTAATAATGATCTATCGAAATTGGCAGTTTCCAAGGCTGTTTGCCATAACAATTATGAGTAGCTGAGCTGAACTCAATACTAAGGTGAATAAGCCATTTAGCACCTGGATTCTCTTGTTATTGATTTCGCAGCAGAGTTCGTATCTTTTGAAAATGATTTCAGATATATCCACCACCCGCGAAAAGAAAGACCTTAAATCACTTACGAAAGAAGAGCTTTCAGAAACACTGGCAGAACTCGGACTTGCGTCCTATCGCTCCGACCAGGTATTTCAGTGGCTTTATCAAAAAGGGGTTTCTTCATTTGATGAGATGACAAATCTCTCAAAAGATCTTCGGGCAACCCTGCATGATCTTGCAGAAATCCGAAAGGCAAAAGTTTATAGCAGACAAGAGTCGAAAGATGGAACCATCAAGTTTCTGTTTCAGCTCGACGACCCTGAAGAGTATAAGGTTGAGGCTGTACTTATCCCCGATTTTTATGACGATGGTACCATTAACAGGCTCACAGTTTGTGTTTCATCGCAGGTGGGTTGCATGTTCGGGTGTTCTTTTTGCGCAACCGGCAAAATGGGATACTTCAGAAATTTAACCCATGGTGAAATTGTGGATCAGGTTCAGCAGATTAACGAACTGGCTGAAGAACGTTTCGGGAAAAAGATAAATAATATTGTGTATATGGGAATGGGAGAGCCTCTGCACAATTATAAATCGGTGGTAGAGTCTGCAGCAATTATCTCTGATCCGCTGGGTGTGGATCTCTCCCAGAGACGAATTACCATATCAACAGTTGGGCTCACAAAGCAAATAAAGCAGCTTGCAAATGAAACAGTGAATGTAAACCTGGCCATTTCGCTTCACGCAGCCGATGATGAAAAGCGAAATAAAATTATGCCCATCAATGAAAGCCTGAACCTTGAAAAACTCGAAGAGGCCGTCAAGTTCTATTTTAGAGAAACAGAAAGGCCAGTTACCTACGAATATTTGCTGTTTGACGGTTTTAACGATACCACACAGGATGCAAAAAACCTGGTAGATATTGTTAAATGGGCTCCCTCAAAAGTGAATATCATCATGTATAACAACGTGGCTGGTGTTGAGTTGAAGCGTGCACGTGAAGACCGACTCAATCGGTTTATGAAAACCCTTGCAAATAATAGCGTTACGGCAACTGTACGCCGCAGCAGGGGAGACGATATTGATGCGGGATGCGGTCAGCTCGCCATACGCGAAGGGCAAAGTAAAGGAAAATCGATGGTTAAATAAGCTTCTATCAGGAGGAGCAGACAGACATAAGATTTTAAACCTCCCGCAAATCAGCAGTAATATTTTCTGAACTGATTGACGGTATCATCGCTGCCAACAACAATAATCTTGTCTCCTTTCTCAATTTTCACATCCGAAATAGAATCGATAATTAAATCGCCTTTTCTTTCTATAGCAATGATGGTTGCTCCCGTTGTTTGCCTGATTTTTTTGATGTCGGGATGAATACCGGATAATTTCCGGGCTCTTGTGCGTACCACTTCATAGGTTGTATCGGAAGATAAGATGAGGTCTGATTCTACGAGAGATGAAAAAATCATTCTTCCGGAAACCGTTGAAAGCGAAAGAACATAATCGGCTCCCGCTCTATACAATTTTCCGGTACTTAACGCATCGTTTGAGCGGG
Organism: uncultured Rhodohalobacter sp.; assembly: GCA_964544445.1. Classification (GTDB taxonomy): domain Bacteria; phylum Bacteroidota; class Rhodothermia; order Balneolales; family Balneolaceae; genus Rhodohalobacter. Next base: position 85,651 of record CAZJBI010000010.1, on the reverse strand, counting down.
CGATAATTTCTGTGTTTGGAGAGAGCTGTTTAACTGCCAGGGTTGTAAAAATGGCGGTTGAATCGTTATCCAGTGCCAGAATAATGGAGGGAGCATCTTCAATGCCAGCACTTTTCAATACATTTTCTTTAGTGGCATCGCCAACAATATCCACTCCGTTTTTCTTTTCTTTATCCACAACGGTGTAGCCGATGTTTTTCTCCTTGAGCTGCTGGGCAATGGTGTGACCCACAACTCCATATCCAGCTATAATTACTTTGCCCCGCTGTATATTGTCGAAAGAGACGGTTTTTCTTCTGAATTCCACCAATTCTTTATGGGCACCGGACAGCAGCAAAATGGTTTCGGTGGTGATAATTTCGCCGGGATCAGGATTGGGGATAAAAGTGCCGGCTTTCCAGGCGCCAACAAGCATGGGATTTGTACTGGTTAACAGACCGGATTGTTCAAATGTGAGCTCGTCAAATGCACTCCCTTCTTCAATTAACAGCTCGGCAATTTCTAACTTATTACCAAGCTTTGTAATACCCTGCAGATCTTTGGAAACAGATACCATCGCTTTGCTTGCCAGGCTGGACCCCAGGATTTTGCGAGGGAGGATAACTTCGTCGGCCCCGGCATATTTATGGTATGCAACGATCTCCTCATCGCTTGCAACGGTAATAATTTGCAGCTCGTTTTTCAGGTTTCGTGCTACCAGTGAGATGATAGAGTTGTCTTCATCATTGAGGTCGGCAACAATTGCGCGTGCCTCATCAATTGAAACATCTTCCAGAATCTTTTCCTCAGTTGGATTTCCAAGAACAGCATTCACGCCATTCTGGTTAAGATCCACGACTGTATCTCTGTCGTTGTCGATGATCACATACGGAATGGATTTAGATTCAAGCTCATTTCGGAGTACTGAAGCACGCCGCGATTGCGAGCAGATGATGACGTGGTTCCGGAGCTCCAGCTTTTCGGGGATATGGGGAGAGAGGGCCTCCCTGATTAACGGTACTACAAAAAGCGGTAAAGCGAAGAATACCATCATAACGCCCGTGAGGTTCATGATGAGTATAAACAGGTTCATCTCATCGCTTTGCCACGGGGCATCACCGCCAAATCCTGCCGTTGTAATGGATTCAATAACTACCTGAATAGACTGAAGATAGCTTTTTTCAACCCCTTCAAACATTCTCATACCCCATTGATAAATGAGGGCATAGCATAGAACAACAGATACGACTACAAAAAAAGATTTGAGCACTTTTTTCCACCAGTAATCTCCCTTTACCATTACGTAAACAGAGAGAAGCACAAGAATCAGCAAGAATGGAAGTACGTATGTGATCATAAATCCGGATACTGATGATTACGGACTAAACTTTGGTTCAAAAAAGCCTGTACATGTAGAATAAGACTTGTGAATGTGAACTGAAAGTATGCAAGGCTGGTAAATCCTTTTTTTGAAAAATATGCAGTGAAAAATAAGTTTCGGTCAGATGAATAACTACTGCTGTAAAATCACTCCATTTCTCTTCGCACTCCTGATGACGCTTCCGGCAGTGAATGAAAAAAAAGGCCGAATTGGATAGCCTGTTTTATGGAGAGCCCTTGCTGTCCACGTGTTGGATGTTCGTGGGAGTATGTACGTTTTTTCAGCTTCGAAAAAGGTACTGTTCGGATACAGGCCAGCCTGAACGGGCACAAAATTACTCCCACTTTCTTGATATAGTTCTTGAACAAGAAAATTTACCAGTTCGGATATTCCGGACGGAGTTACGTGCAGTTTTACTACTGTACTATTTTTGAAGACCTGATCCGGTGGTGAGTTAAACCCGGTAATTTGTATCACCGATGATGTAGGCAATAAAGCTGCTCGGAGCAGCAGGCCCATTCCAGGGTCCTCATGTGGAAAATAACGGCCATCCCCCCACTCAAACATCATATAACGTCCTCTTGGAACTACGTGACTGTTGGATATCTTACCAATAAAATATTTTTCCTCAATAACGATGGCGGTATGCCAGCCGTGGCTGATTATATAAACAGGAACCGTACGCAAAGAGACGTCGTCGGGATAGATTTTTTTATCAGCAGATGCACATGCATTCAGCAGAAGTACAAAAAATAACAGGGTGAAGAGTCTCATGGCATCCTATTTCGTAAAGAGTCAGTATTTGAGCTCTCTGTTCACCGGGTTTGTTAAGTCCATACCGGATAAGATTCTCTTATAATTATCAACAATGAGTTCTGCAGCCTCTCTGTCGTTTGTTAAAGCAGCCGTGTGTGGAGTAATGGTGATATTTTTTCGATTCCAAAAAGGATGTGACTCAGGAAGAGGTTCATCTGTAAAGACATCCAGGGTAGAATGCTGAATAAGATCTGTATCGAGGGCATAAATAAGATCTTCATCCACCAGGTGTTCTCCGCGGGCTATATTAATAATAAAAGCCGGCTGACGCAGCTTCTTAAAGGTTTCAAGGTTTAAAATCCCTTCTGTTTCCGGAGTAAGCGGCAGTAGACAGACCAAAATATTCACATCATTCAAAAATGTGTTCAGCTCTTGAGCAGTGTACGTTTGGACCGATGGGATTTCTTTATATGATTTTGCCCAACCCGACACAGAAAAACCATTTCGCGCTAGATTTTTGGCAGTTTCTGACCCCAGCTCGCCCAGGCCCATAATCCCTACCCGCAGCACTTCTTTATCCAGTGGCATATGCTCTGCCCATTTAGCTTGCCGCTGCTGATTGAAATAAATGTGAGTGTTCCGCAAAATATTGAGTACCGACATTAACACATAGTCAGAAATCTGTACCTTCAGAGAGGGGATCACCATTCGAGAAATCGCAACCGATTTAGGTATGGTTTGATCATATGTCAGATGATCAACCCCGGCGCCCAGCGACGTAATAGCCTTTAGGTTTGGAAATTTTGAAAATATATTTTCAGGTTGATTCCAGGCAACAGCAAACTGCACACGATCTGCACTGGTTACTGCGGGCCAAATTTGAACATCTATATTAGAATCAATAGAGTGAATTTGAGCCTTTAAACTAGAAAAATCCCGTTTTTTAGATACAAGAAGTATGGACATGGAATGGAAAAAATCAGTTTTTCATTTTTACTGAAAATAACAAAAATGTGACCTGATGATGAGAATCTTTTTAACTCTACTCTTTCTACTAATATCCACTTCCGCTATGGCACAATCTGATAAAAAAATTGAAGGTGTTCCTTCTGATTTTCGATGGGAAAACAGAATTCTGATTATTATGTCGGACAATGAAAAAGACGTTGCGGTTCAAAAGCAGCTATCGAATCTTGGCGGGATGGAGGCAGGGATGAAAGATAGAGATTTAATCACTTTTCTCGTGTTCAGAAATGGGATCTCACGACTTGAAAGTCAGGATCTGCACACATCATCTACAGAAATAATTTTGGATAAGTACGGCACATCCAACCCCGATTTTCGGATTGTGCTGATTGGTAAAGATGGCGGGGTGAAAATGCAAAATGATGAACCCGTTTCTGTTGATGACATTTTTGGCCTGATTGACAGTATGCCGATGCGGCAAAGGGAAATGCGCGGTGATTCAGAGCGTTAATCGAGCATAAGCAGGAAATGCTGTGGTTTCGATTTTAGCTTTTGATACAATATTTGTCTAAAACGATTAGTAGATTGAGGCTCCTTTTGAAAAAATAAAATTAGAGCCATGATCCAATTTAAGCCCTTCTCAGCACTGCTGTTTTTATCAGTCATTACACTTCTTCTCTTTAACAACGATCCGCTGCAGGCACAACAGCAGTTTACTTTTGAAGATGTGTTGCAGTTTGAAGATATCAAGTCGCCGACAATATCGGCTGATGGAGAGTGGGTAGCCTATGGTGTTTGGCCGGAAATTGGCGATGGGAAAGTATATGTCAAAAATGTAAACGGCAGCAGGGAGCATGTGATTGAACGGGGTCAAAATCCACAGATATCGAACAATGGAAGTTGGGCAGGGGCTATTGTACATCCGCCCTATATTGAAGCTGAAAATGCCGGTGATGAAAAAGCAAAAACCAGTTTGATGATTCTCCAAACGGATACAGGGGATACTCTCTCATTTAGCAGAGTCGAGGCTTTTGAGTTCTCCAATGATAGCCGGTGGCTGGTAGTACATCATTATCAAACCGAAGAAGTGGAGAAAGGGGAGTTTAAAAATCCACACATTGGAAAACCTGTCAGGCTGGTAAGGCTCGATTCAAGCATTGAATTCAACCTTCCATTCGTGAATGAGGCGGCTATGGACAGTACTGCGACAACATTTGCCTTTTCAACGGTTGATACTTCTGCAACGGAAAATGGTTTATTTGCCATCAATTTAGCTGTTGAAGAGCCTGAAGTGAGGAAAATTCATGGCATGGAGAACGCTTATTATACAAACCTGACGTGGGATCACAAGCGATCACGCATTGCGTTAAATGCAGCTGAACTCGATACAACTCGTGAGTATTCACCCATGGACGCGTCCATTATTACATGGACCGCCTTCGAAGGTGATCCTGAATCCATTTTGACGCCCGAAGAAGTTGAAGAAGGATATCGTCTTCGATCAAACAACAATTTGGTATGGACGCACGACGGTTCACGGCTTTTTTATGGCGTGATGGCTGAAGAGATGGTAGCTATTACCGAGGAGAAGGCAGAAACTGATTCGCTTTCAGCTGAGAATTTATACAGTACCGACAGAATATTAGGTGGAATTGAGGGAATGGTGTGGCACTGGGATGACCCGAGAATAAAGACACATGAAAAAGAGACCTGGGAAGAGCGAAAAAACCACCTTTACATAGCTGTTTACCATCTGGACGAAGAAAAGCCGGTACAGCTTGCAACCAAAGAAAGACCCTACCTGAATGTTGATCACCACAATGGAAAGCTACTTGGATCTTCAGACCTGCCATATCTCAAACAGATAACCTGGGACGGATGGTATCGGGATTATTACCTGGTAGATCAGCGAACAGGTGAGGCTCAAAAAATTCTTGAAAAGCAGCGTTTTGGAGCTGATGTGTCGCCAAATGGAGCTTATGCGATATGGTTTGATGGGGTAGACTGGATGCTAATGCGATCTGATAATGGCGCTATTAAAAATCTGACTTCAACATTGAAAGTACCGTTCGCTGATGAGGATAATGATCGTCCACAGCCTGATGGATCCTACGGCATCGCCGGCTGGACGAATGGTGACGAGGACGTTCTGATTTATGATAAATATGACATATGGCAATTTGATACGGCCAGTGGAGTAGCACGCAGTCTAACGGATGGATTTGGGCGAGAAGAGAGCCGGATATTCAGGATTGTGGATCTCGATCCGGAGGAAGTAGCGTTTTCAAACAGACAAGAACTGCTTCTTACGATGTACCACGATTTGGAGAAGAACTTTGGTTTTTATCGCGCAAAAATTGGCAGATCTGGAGTTTCGCCTGTCCTGGAGATGGACAAAAAGTATTCTATCGTATCGGTCGCTGAGGAGGACGAAGCCATCCTGTTTACGCAGGAAACGTACACCGAATTCCCAAATTTATGGGTAGCGGAAGATCATCGATTCAACGATCCGGTTCAGGTGTCGAATCTTCACAGCGATATCACTGATAAATATGCGTGGGGCAGGGCAGAACTGGTTGAATGGCTGAATATGGATGGAAAACAGGTTCAGGGAGTGCTCATTTACCCCGGAAATTATGAACCGGGTAAGCGATATCCGGTTTTTATCTACTATTATGAACGTTTTTCACAGCGACTCTATGAATTTAACAAACCGGTTACGAATCACCGTCCGAATTTTGCTCAGTACGCAAGTGACGGCTATGCGGTGTTTCTTCCTGATATTTGGTTTGATGTTCCCATTCCAGGATACTCGGCAACAAAAAACCTGGTTCCAGGGGTGCAGAAACTAGTTGAAATGGGTATAGCTGATCCGGACGCCATTGGGCTTCATGGCCACTCATGGAGCGGGTATCTCACAGCTCATGTGGTCACACAGACCGATATTTTTGCTGCTGCAGTTGCCGGCGCGCCCGTTGGAAACATGACCAGCGCGTATAGTGGCATTCGGTGGGGCAGCGGTCTTGCTCGTCAGTTTCAGTACGAGCAGTCTCAAAGCCGGCTGGGCGTGAGTATGTGGGAAAATTTGAGCCCATATATTGAAAACTCGCCTGTTTTTTATGCCGACCGAATTAATACACCATTGATGATACAGCACGGAGATGCTGATGAGGCCGTACCGTGGTACCAGTCCATAGAGCTCTACCTTGCTCTTCGCAGATTGGGCAAAGATTCAGTATTTCTTCACTACTATGATGAACCACACCACCTGCGAAAGCTGTCCAACCGGCTCGATTACGCCATCAAAATGAAGGAGTATATGGATCATTACCTAAAAGGTGAACCGGCGCCCCAATGGATTACGGACGGTGTGCCATATCGTGACTAGATGTGTGCGCATCATTCGTGCGAAGATGTCGAAGTTTGTTCATTCTGCAAGCAGGAGTTGAGCAATATTAAAACGTCGGCTAAATTTATATGATGTAAACCCATTATTGAATCAAAAAAATGCTATGTATGAAAACATGGAACGTGTACCTCTCCGGCGAGATCCATTCAAACTGGAGAGATGAGATTGAAAAACAGGTTATTGAAGCTGATCTGCCAATCTCTTTTTCAGCACCTGTGACGGATCATCCGGCAAGTGATGACGCGGGTACGGATATCCTTGGAGAAGAAAAATCGGGGTTTTGGAAAGACCATAAAGGAGCTAAGATTAATGCGATCCGTACACGAACACTTATTGAACAAGCAGATATTGTTGTAGTTAAATTTGGCGAAAAGTATCGGCAGTGGAACGCTGCATTCGACGCAGGCTATGCAGCAGCACTGGGGAAAAAATTGATCATTTTGCACCCCGAAGAGTTTACACACGCTTTAAAAGAGGTTGATGCAGCAGCCTTGGCGGTTACAGAACATCCTGAACAAATTCTAGAGATTTTACGGTACGTAACCGTAAAAAAATAAGACGAACACGCGCTCAAAATCGATGATATAGTCAAATAATTTTTGAACAGTTTATAGGATGAATCGGTAACACATTTCTTTGCAGCAGATAAGGGAGAATAATTTTTCTGGATATAATTTGGCAATCATAAACCGTACATATATTTTACATATGTTCAAATTATGAAAAAGAGGCCAGAATGATTGCTCAAACCTATACACCTGTAAAGTCAAAAAAAAATACGCTACAGCAAAAAAGATCAAACGAAACCGGGTTTCCTTCACCGGCTACAGATCATTTGGAGAACAGGCTCAATTTGAACGATCGCCTGGTGAAATATCCGGCCTCGACCTTTTTTATTGAGGTTGGAAGCGACAGTGAGGAGGGACTTGGAGTTTCTGCGGGAGATATTCTGATTGTAGACCGCTCACTTGCTCCCCGCAGCAATTCGCTCGTAATTGCGGAAATGGAGGGTGAACATGTTGTATGCAGAGCAGTTCGTACACACTCTGGCTGGAAGCTTGAGAAAGGAAACGGGGATATGGAGTCGTTAGATTATCAGTCGGGACAGGGGCCGCAGATTTGGGGACGGGTTACGCATGTAATTCACAGTGTTTAATGATGCCGGAGTACATTATTTATGCCGTTTGCACTGGTAGACTGTAATAATTTTTATGCATCATGCGAGAGAGTTTTTGATCCGGCTCTGAGAGATCGTCCGGTTGTTATACTTTCAAACAATGATGGATGCGTTATTGCCCGTTCTGCAGAAGCAAAAGAGGCCGGTATTTCCATGGGAGTTCCGGAGTTCAAGGTAAGGCCGCTTATCAAAAAAATGAATATTGCTGTTCGCTCGTCTAATTATGCGCTATATGGAGATATGAGCAAGCGCGTAATGGAAACCATCAAAAGCATCACGCCGGATATGGAAGTTTATAGCATTGATGAGGCTTTTGTAAAAATCAAGGGGGGCAGCGAGGAGGAGATACGAGCTACCGGCAGGTGCATTCGTGATACGGTTCGAAGGAATACGGGGATTCCCGTTTCGGTTGGGATAGCTTCAACCAAAACACTGGCAAAAATCGCAAATGAGACGGCAAAAAAACGTTTGGAGCTAAATGGAGTTCTTTATCTGAACAAGATAGAAGCTGTTCACGCTGTTTTAAAGAAAACGTCGGTCGGTGATATTTGGGGGGTGGGCAGAAATTATCGGGATATGCTTGAGAGACAGTCCATAAATAACGCGTATCAGCTAAGCAGGATGCCGGATTCCTGGGTTCGATCTAACATGAAGGTAGTGGGCTTAAGAACCGTATGGGAGCTTCGTGGTTTTTCTTGCCTGGGAATTGAATCTTGCGTTGAGAACAAAAAAGGAATCCTAAGTTCCCGCTCGTTTGGCTTCCCTGTAAAGAGCTATCAAAATATTTTGGAATCTGTATCATCATTTACAACGAGAGCCGGTGAGAAGCTAAGGGCTCAAAAGTGTGTGGCATCCGCCATTACCGTTACGCTGGTGACAAGCAAATATGCAAATCCCGGAAAGCCTTATAAATTTGGGCGGTCTGTAACGCTTCCTAACCCAACAGCGAATACGACTGTACTTGTAAAGTTTGCCAAAGGATTGGCCTCAATGCTTTTTAAAGAGGGGCAAACCTATAAAAAGGCCTGGGTGATGTTTACAGGTATTGTTCCGGAATCAGAGATACAGGCCGACCTCTTTTCGGATCAATCATACTCGCCGAAAGAGCACAATCTTATGGATAGCCTGGACGCAATAAACTCAAAATATGGGTCACGAACACTGCGTCCGGCATCCAATGGTATTGAACAGCCCTGGCAGATGAAACAACAATATCTGAGTAAAAGATATACCACGCGCTGGGATGAGCTGATGACGGTCCGGGTATCTTGAAACCGCGTTTTTTAATCCTAATATGTTTTGCCAGACAGCTTTTCCAATGTCTTCTGTGTCTGCCAAAAATGTCTGTCTTGGTGGGCCTCAAAAAGAAGCAGAAACTCAATGACCGTCATCTTAAATTTAAAGACGGGGTTTTTTTCTTTTATACTATTCAGATCGAGCTGTTTCGATTTGAATTGATTGATTTTATCAATAACTGCTTCATTACTCTTAATTAACTCTTCGAGAGATTTGCGATAATTATCCGTATCACTATCTACGGGATACATGGGAGCAATTGTGCCGATTTTTATCTTGTAGGGGGGACGAAGAAAGCGAATCATCAGGTAAACAAAAAATCGGGGTTTGAATGACTCTTCTTTTGTGTGTTCGTTTTCTGACTTTTCTACAGCCTGTTTAATGAGTGATAAATAGATGTCATTAAACTTAACCAAATGCTGAAAGATTTCGCCCGCACTCCAGGATTTAGAATCAGGCTTCAACGTTAGCAGGTCGTCAGGAATATCCCGGAATTGTTTCATACGCTGAATATTCTGCTCAAAAAGTTCGGTTAAATCATCAAAAGCGTATTTATTCATTTCCTTTTCTTGTGTTTTTAGACATTTCTTTGCTGACGAATGCCAGAGTACAAATGATGGTGCAAATCTCAGTTTTCTATGAGCTTGTCTTTTGTTTGCATAATTTGGTTATAAGATTCATCGATAGATGATTGTTCAATCTCGCCATCTTCAATAAGCTTAAGCACGATCGAAATAATATCGGGTACGATGTTTGGCTGATAGACTGAATTGTTAGCAAATACGAGCACGTCAACTCCGGCGTTGATCGCGTGCTTAATGGAGGTATCTAACCCATAAAATGAGCGGATGGCTTCCATCTGCATGTCATCAGAAAATAACACCCCATCAAACCCGATATCATCTCTCAGCATTTCGGTTTGGGCTTTGGCAGATAGCGTTGCCGGAAGATCGGGATCAATATTTTTATTGAGCACGTGTGCGGTCATTACTGCAAATGGCAGATCACTCTCAGCTAATTGTCGGTATGGTTCAAGTTCAACAGGTTCCCATGTATCAGTAACGTCTGCCATGCCAACGTGAGAGTCGTTCCATGCGCTTCCATGTCCGGGGAAATGCTTAAGTACTCCAAGTATATTGTGCTTATTAAACTCCTCCAGGTAAATCTCTGAATGTTTTACAACGAGATCGGGATCAGCGCTAAAGCTTCGATCAAGCTGGCCAATAACGGGATTATTTGGATTGGTATTAAGGTCAACAACCGGTGCAAAATTTACGTTAAAACCCAGTTCCTGTAGCTGATCAGCCATTTTTGCGGCATAAACACGAGTGGTATCTGTATTATCAATGTTACCAATAAAATCTGCGCTAACGTGCGGAACAAAGCCCCGATCTGTTTTGAGCCGTGCTACCCTGCCGCCTTCCTGATCTATTGCCATAAAAAGGGGTGTTTGTGATCTAGACTGTAAGTCCTCAATCAGCGCTTTTACCTGGGCGGGATTTTCAATATTTCTATTGGGTGTTCGAGTCGTCATGTCGTAATCGAACAGGATAATGCCTCCAACATGATGCTCTTCAATATCACGAACCACATGAGAGGTATCACTCACCTCAAAGCCTTTAAAACCGACCATAATCATTTGGGCAATCTTCTCTTCAAGGGTTGGTGACGGTTCATTGTCGGTGTTTTCGCTTTGAGCTGTACACCCTACTGCTGCTAGTATAATGAGTAATAAAATGGCTAAAAAGTACCTGTAATAATTCATGTGAATCATGGTTATGATGGAGTATTGATGGTTATCGCCCATAGTCGTCGGTAATACGAATAATATCCGTTTCATCAGAGGGGTTGTCTGCAAATTCGTGAATCCAAATTTCAGCTACTACTCCCCAATTGTCAAGCCCAATAAGTCTGTGGCGCAAGCCAACATGCAATTTAATTGTGTCACCTTTTTCAAGAACTTTCTGATCGCCCTCACTATCGTTTTCGCTGGTAATAACGCCCACGGGGCCTTCTGCTACCTCCCAAACTTCGGATCGCCTGTGGTGATACTGCCACGATAAACGTGCGCCTGGCGCAACTAAAAGGATCTTAGGCCGGATGTTTTTTTTACTGTTTTTAGTTAGCGAGTCTGTTATTTCACCAAAATATGTTTTGATAAATTGTGACGTGGAGTTCTCATCAATTACAAAGTAACCACCCCAGGGGCGTCCGGTTTCTTTCGATTCAATACGAATACCCTCATCGGCAAGCTTCTTTTCTATTCTGTTGAAAATACTCTTCTCGGCAGCGTGATTCATGTTCAATTGGTATCAACTTCATTACAACATTTGGATATTTAATGTAAGAAGAATACACTTTTTCCACGATATAAATCTGTTAGTGATTTTTGCTGAGAGGAAGGACTCTGCGTTCAGCCTGAAAAAATAATATAGCGCTAACCTAAGAAGTAGCCGAGGGTATTTTTACAGTTACAGTCGTACCATTTCCGGGGGAGCTATCAATATCAAGAACGCCGTTATGCAGCTTTGTGAATTTGTAGATAATTGTGGTTCCCAATCCGGTTCCTTTTTCTCCGACGGTCCCTTCAGCTGTATCGGGGTTTTCGCCCGAGAGTATTTGATGAATAGTCGTTTCACTCATGCCCACTCCGTTATCCTGAACAGTAAGAATGAGCTCCTCCGAATTGTTGTCCAAACCAATAGTGCAATTTATTGCTCCACTCTCGGGTGTAAATTTTATAGCGTTTGAGATCAGGTTCCCAAATATCTGTTTGAATTTCTCGGTGTCAATGTGAACAGGTTTATCATCAACTTCTGTTATAAAATTGAGATCGATGTCTTTTAAATCAGCTGCAGACTTGTACAGTTTCTTCATATTTACAACAATATCATCTACATTGGTCTCTTTTCGGTCCAGTTTAAAACTGTTTTGACCGGTAAGCGTGTAGTTTAAAATATCCGAAACTAGCTGATTGAGTTGCTCTGAGCTATATTTAAGATTCAGCAGAAGCTCATTCACCTCTTCATCTTTATTCAGAGAATCCATATTTAATAATAACTCTCCTATACCGATTATTCCGTTAATGGGGGATCGTAAATCATGACTCAGTATCTTCATCAAGTTGGTTTGAAAGCGATTATGCTTTTCAAGCTCCAGGTTTTTTTTTCGAAGTTCGAGTTGAGCCATTACCTGGTTTGCAAGTACCGTTAAATTATTTTTCTCTTCTTGTGTTGCTTTTCTGGGTTTAAAATCGAGAACACAAAGAGCTCCGATTCCATATCCGCTGGGGGTAATTAACGGCGCCCCAAGATAGTATCGTAAATGCGGGTGGCCCTTTACATAAGGGAAATCCTTTGTACGCTCATCTTTCAGCAAATCCGGGATCTCGAACGTTCTGTTTTTGAGAATGGTATACTGGCACACCGTTCGGTCTCTAGGGAGTTTACGAATTCCATCGGCTATGCCTGAGATTGATTTTGACCACTGTTCGTCCTTATAAATCAGATTGATCATGGCTTTTGGAGCATCTGTAATAGACGCCGCGAGCTCTGTTATTTCGTCAAAGCTGATGTCGGGAGCTGTTTCAAGTATTTGATATTGTTTTAGTTCGTGCAGACGTTTTTCTTCGTCATGCTGTGATAAAGAAAGGGCAGAATCGGATACTTCGTCCATTCGTGTTCTGAAAAAATTAATTGAGCGGTAGATTTATGATCAACTCCTTTAGATCGTCAAAATGAATAGGTTTCACCAAAAAACCAGCAGCTCCACACTCTTTGGCTTTCATTTGGTGAGATTCATCAGAATTACCGGAAATAAAGATCACATGACGTTTTTTATGCCCATTTGCCTGGTTTACCAAGTCAATTCCAGTAGATCCGTGGCCAAGATTGATATCAACTAACAGTAAATCGGGGTCAAACTTATCTAACGATTCTATGGCCTTGTTGGAGGAGAGAGCTTTTTGTGTGTTTTTGTATCCAATTTTATTTAACTGTGTTTCTAAAACCAGTGCCTGTATTGCGTTATCTTCTACTATTAAAATTTTCATTTCCAAATTACTTAGCATTTCAAAAAAATCTTCTATTTGTATATAAGTGCGTTACTCGACCCTTTCACGTAGTCGTTTTTTAAAAATCGAATCTCTACTTTTTTCTCACCATTTTCCAGGTATTTGATATCTGCATTTATCTGGTCAAGAAATGTATTCAGTAGTAAATACTCGAAAGCAGTATTTTCATCCCTGTCAGAATCATCCAGAATGCCATTTAAACCCGTGAGGTGTACCTGTATGGATTCATCCTCATGAAAGAGCTTAATGGTGATGTCTGTGTTATCTGAGCTGTAAATATTCCTTTTTATATTCAACAGCTCATTTATTGCGAGGCTTAAGGGCACTGCCTGGTTTAAATTAAGTTTTATTGGAGAGCCCGATTCAATATTAAAATTATACGATTCATTTTTACTTTTTGAGTAAAGAGATTGAATCACTGTTTGCAGATATTTTACAAAGTCAATCAAAACCATATCGTCTTGCTGATAGAGCGTTTCGTGAATCTTTGCAATAGAAAATATTCTGCTATGTACTTCACGAAGCCTGGAAACCACTTCAGAGGATGTTTCGTTGATGATTTGAAGATCAATCAGCCCTGCAATGATAGCGAGGTTATTTTTTACTCTGTGATGTACTTCCTGCAGGAGAATATCTTTTTCCTCAATGGACCGCTGAAGGCTGTTCTCAAGCTGTTTTTGTTCCCTCATATCTACGTAAATTCCATATACAGCAATCACTTCTTCATCATAGATAATGGGGACGGTATTGACCAGAACTGGAATTTTTTGACGGGTTTTGGTTAAGCGTGTGGTCTCCTGTGTATCCGCAATCCCCTCAAAAGCTTGCCGGTTTACTTTTAGCGACTCAGCAAGGTTTTCTTCAGATGTAATGAGTTTATTGACGTTTTGATGGATTACCTCTTTTTCGTCATAGCCAAAAAGCGAAGTAAAGCTATCGTTTACTCTTTGTACTAACCCATTGGAACCAATCATTACCATAGCAAGTGGCGAATTTTCAAAGAGCTGAGACATTAACTCAAAATTCTTTTCTCTATCATTTTCTGCATCAATATAGTCAGTCTTATCAACGGCAGTGGCAACAAGGAACTCTTTGTTGTGGCTCACAAACTTGTTAAAATGGAAATGATAAAATCGTATACCACTACTTTTTGTTGATATCCGGGCGATAAAATTCCCGCTACCGGTCTCGAATATTTTTTCGACAACACTTTGAACCCAGGGCTTGTCCTCATCATCAAAAAGTGAGATACAGTCCATCGCTTTTAGTTCATCAGCCGTGTATCCCAAATCATGGTTTAGTGCGTTGTTCCATCTCTCTAGTTGGCAGTCTCGATTGATGACAATAAAAATACCCGGAATGCTGTCTAACGCGGTTTGAGAAAACCTTCTCTCTTCCTCAAGAGAAAACTGGATATTTTTTTCGTGTGTTTTATCCCTGAAAGTGTTGATGACATTTAAAACTCCATCTCCATTTCTGTAAACAACGGATGTAATATCTACCGGAATCACAGATCCATCTTTATGGATATACTCTTTTTCTCCTTCATAGTAGGCATTTTCATCTCTGGTCTGCATCATCTCGAGATGAGCGGGGTGTTCTTCATCAACAATAAGAGCGCGACCGCCATGGATTAACTCATCGCGACTATAGCCTAACATAGCGCAGGCTGCAGGATTTGCATCGAGGATTTTTCCGGTTGAATTTCCCAGAATGATTCCTGAGACGGAATGTTTAAATTGGTGGCTGTATTTCTCTTCAGAATCTCTTAAAGATCTGAGAGCCTGCATGTTTGATGTTACATCATTGAAAACTAATAGAAGTTTTGGAATTTCGCCCTCAATCAGGCTGATGCTTACTTTGCACCAATTTTTATCTTCGTTGACAGATACGGTAAGTTCAGCAGAGGTTCGTTCCCTGTCGCTTATTTCCCGCAAATACAAAATCATCCGAAGGGCATAATCATTGCCAGCTGCAACCATTTTTTGGCAATGGTCATAAATATTAACTTCATCTTCATTAAGGTCAATCCAGCAGGGGCAGTTTACTCCATTTTTCCACTCTTTGTTGACCGCAACAACATTCCCATCTTCGTCCAAAATAGCAGCGGAGCCGGGTATGGCATCGAGAATGCGTTTTTCAGTTTTCGATATTTTGTTAATTTTCTTCTTCAAAGCAGTCAAATAATATATTGATACATAAGTTCTCTTGAACTTTTATACAAAAAATATACCCAAGAAACGGACTAATAGGTTGAGCGTAAAAGCGTATTTTTCTATTTCCGATTATGCCTAATCAGAATAGTGTAAAAGCGTAGGTTTATTCACCCATCGGCATAAGTAGGTGTGTATGTTTTCCCACTATGAACGTTTTCAAGTGCTTTTGCCAATTCTGACCTGGAAGGTTCGTAATAAAGGTAACCGTCAATGCCTTCGTTGAGTATAGGTGCTATTAGAGACTTATTTCTATACATATGAAGGGCAATGATTTTGGCATCATTTAGTTCGCTTTTCAGGTTCTTGATGATCTGTTGTGATGGCTGGTGGCAACCCATTAAATCTAAAATAAAAATAGGTTTGCTTTTAAGACGAGTATAGCTTTTTAAGTCTCCGGGAGCAATAGTTGAAACTGTTTTAAAATGTTTGCTTACGGTTTGGATCATATCAGCCAGACTCTTGGCTCTTACAGAGTGTTCTGTTAAAATTACAATATGTGGAGTGCTGTAATCCATATTTAAATCTAATCAGCGTGCCGCAATCGCGGAATAGGTTTATATAACTAATTTTTTTATGTCGAAATACGTAGAAAAGCCTAGGTGTGATTTTGGTTTATTCGCTGTCCGGAGAGATAATATTGTGCTGGAAAGCAAATTTTACGAGCCCGGCGGTGTTTCTTGCACCTGTTTTCTGAAGCAAATTTCGCCGGTGCGCATCAACCGTTCTGGAGCTTATAAAAAGTTTTTCACCAATTTCCTGATTCGTGTGCTCTTTAACGATGAGTTCAAGTATCTCCAATTCGCGATCGGTAATGTGAACAGGCTCATGTCCACTCGACTTTCCTTTGCCTTTCACAAGGTCCATCATGATGCTGTTGGTCGCTTCATCGCTAAAATAGTGTTTCCCCTGCATGATGGCGCTTACAGCTTCTTTCAGCTCACTTCTGCCGGCACTCTTCATAATATAGCCCGACGCCCCTGCCTGTATCATCTGACGTATGTGAAGGTCGTCATTGCTCATCGTTAAGGCTAAAACTTTAATATCAGGGTATGTTTCTTTTACTTTTTTGGTGGCTTCCACACCATCCATTTCCGGCATATTAATATCCATGATTATTAAGTCGATAACGGTATTATTGAGGATTTCTAGCACTTCAACACCGTTATTGGCCTCAGCTTCAATGTCGATACCTACGTGTGGTTCAAGCATTAACTTAATTCCATCTCGTACTATCTTATGGTCGTCGGCAAGTAAAATTTTTATGTTAGCCATATCTTTTCTTTCAGCTTCTCTATAGTTGAATGTATTTAAATTGGAACAATTACCGAAATTATTGTTCCTTTATCTTTTGAGCTAACAATATCAAATTCGGCAGACATTGCACCGGCTCTTGTTTTCATACTGCGAAGGCCAACCCCGTCTCCGCTTACATTTTGAATATCAAATCCAATTCCATTATCCTCAATAACCAGTAATAATTCATTTTCGGAATATACCAGCTGGACATCAATCTTGTCTGGCCTTCCGTGACGAATAGCGTTATTAAGAGCTTCTTGCAGTATTCGATAAAGATTTATTTGAATATTATTGGGAATAGATGCGCCCGTTAAATTTTTGTAGAGCTTAATTGAAATGCTGCTGTTATTTTTTAATTGATTTAGCAGTGATTCTACGGCAAGCTCTAGCCCATAATCCTGAATGGCCTTTGGAAGAAGATTTTGAGAAATATTTCTTGTTTCAGAAATTGCATGATTTAATAGTTCAAGTCCGGTTTTAAAAGACTTATCGAGTTTATCCGGTATATCTTCGATATCTTCATAAACAGATTTCAGGTTCATATTTGAGGCCGATAAATATTGCCCGAGACCGTCGTGGAGTTCTTTCGCAATTCGTTGCCGTTCCCGTTCCTCGCCTTCAATAATAGCGCTGATTGCTTTTTCTTCAGCTCGCCGCTGCTCGGTAATATCGTGAGCAATAACTAACCGCTGACGCTTTCCTTTGTAAAAAATATTTGATGCAGAAATCTCAACAATCAAGCTTTTACCTGACTTTGTGAGATGTTCCCACTCTTTAAACTCGGTTTTATTTTTACCCAGGTTTTCAGCCAGGTCTTTTTTAAGCCTGGATAAATCACTTTCGGGGCGAATATCAGCAATCGTCATATTTAGCATCTCTTTTTCAGAGTAGCCGTATTTTTTTAACGCAGACTGATTGACAGTAACAAATCTTAGAGTGTTGGGATCATAAATCCACATGGGAATAGGGTTTTGCTCAAATAAGAGTCTGTACTGTTCCTCAGAAGCTTTTAGTTCTTCTCTGGCATTTACCTCTTCGGTTATGTCAGAAATGGTCCCTACCATGTAGGTCACATCACCCTCTTCCTTAATGAAATATCCCTTATCAATTACAATGGAATAGCTGCCTTTCCCATTTTTAAACTTGTAATATTCATGCCAGGATTCGGATTCCTCACTCATCGACCGTTCAAGTGTCTCTATGATTTTTTCCTTATAGTCGGGATGCAAACGTGATTTCCACCAATCATATGTGTTTTCCACCTGTTTTTCGTCAAACATAAATTTTGTCTGCCAACCCTCACTCCACCAAAACTTGTCGGTTTTGCAGTTCCATTCGTAGAGCACATCATTTGAACTTTTTGCAATCATTTCAAATTTTCGGCTTTGATGCTCTAATGATTTTTGGTACTCAATTTCTTTGGTTTTATCAACCATTGCGCCAATGATTCGAACGATATTCCCATCCTTATCTCGTACAAGCATTGCAGAATCATCAATCTGTTTCTCCTGATTGTTCACATCCAGGAAAGAGTATTTTTCATTCCAGTATAGTGCTCCGCTCATTTCTGCTTCTTCCATACTTCTAATAATGCGTTCCTGGTCTTTTTTTGCTATTCTTCTATGCCAGAATCGAGGGTCATTTTTATAATCAGATTCATCATATCCCAAAAGTGTTTCAATTCCATCACCCCACCACAACTGTTCTTTTTCCGGATCCCACTCCCAAATCACATCACTTGTAATGTTTGCGGCAATTTCAAATCGTTTTTGCTGGGTTTCAAGCTGTTTTTCAATCTGCTTTATTTCGGTAATATCCAGCACAGTACCGTTGATTAACCATTTCTTATCAATTTCATCATAAAATCGCTCTCCCCGCAGTTGAACGTATCCAATTTGCCCGTCCCGGATGATTCTGTGGATAGATTCAAAACTCTTGTTCAGGAGTTCACTTTTGAGAACTTTACGAACGGAATCTCTGTCATCAGGGTGAGTGAGCTTCAAATAATTTTTGATAGCTGGTGTGTAGTTATCTATTTGTTTTCCATAAATGTCATAGACAATTTCAGACCACCAAAGCTCATTTTCATCTACGTTTAGTGTCCAGTAGCCAAGTTTTGCAATTTCCTGGGCCTGCAATAAGCGGTCGCGACTTCGCTGTAGCTCAGCTTGCTGCTCTTTGATATAGGAGATGTCTTGAACGGTACTTAATCGATATTGCGTATGGTTATCCTCATCCGTTAAGAGGGCAAGATTCACAAGTGCCTGAAACGTATCTCCATTCTTTTGTTGGAGGGTCGTTTCGTAGATTGTCTGACCATATTCTGTAAGTTCATTTATTACTCGGGTGATATCTTGCAGTGAGCCGGGCGCATAAATGTCTGTAACTTTTTTCCCAATTAGTTCATCAATCTCATAATCCAGTAGTTCGGCAAATGCACTATTTACGCGCACCAACTCGCCGGTTTTGTGGTTACTTACTCCAAGTGCAGTGTTGGAGAACCTGTAAACATTAGCCAGCACTTTATTTTCTTGCTCAGCTTCTACACGATCCGTAATGTCCACGTGTGTACCCGTCATTTTTGTGGGGTTTCCTTCTTCATCACGCTCAATAATTTTACCGCGATCTAATATCCACACCCAATGTCCTTTTTTATGCTTCATACGAACTTCGCATTCATATGTATCTGTTTCACCACTAAAGTATTTTTCAACAGTGTTGTTAAAGAGGTCTAAGTCATCAGGGTGCAGAAGTGTATTCCATGTCTCAATCGAAATAGGCTCAAGCTCATCGAGTGTGTACCCTACAAGTGATGCCCAAATTTGATCGATGTAAATTTCACCTGTTTTTGGATTCCATTCCCAAAGGCCGATATTTGCACTGTTCGTGGTAACCTGCAGGCGTTCCGTGCTCTCTTTAATGGATTTTTCAAGCTCAATACGCTCAGAGATATCGAGATGGGTTCCAAGTATCCTTTCAGGTGTAGTATCATCAATCCAGGAAACAACTTTTCCACGATCAAGAATGTACACCCAATGGCCATCTTTGTGCTTCATCCGAATCGTATTTTCGTAGAAACTACGATCACCCTGAAAGTACTCTTCAAAAATTTCAAGGGTTTTTTCTTTGTCGTCGGGATGGGTCAGCTCATCCCACTTTTTGTAGCTAACCGGTGAGAGTTCTTCAACGGTGTAGCCGAGTTGTTTGGCCCACTCTTCGTCAATTACAAGTTCACCGGTTTGCACCCTCCAGTCCCACAAGCCAACCCGGCCACCTTTTACTGCAAGTGAAAGCCGTTCTTCTTTTTCACGCATGGTTTCTTCCATCCGTTTGCGTTCACTAATATCGAGACCGATGCCAAGGGATCGATCCTCACTGAGGCTAATGTTGATCCAGGTTGTATAAAGGGTTTGTCCACTTTTCGTTATGAGTTCAAAATCATTCCATGTGCCATTCGACTTCTCAATTGCCTGTTTGGCTACCGGGTAGTTCTCACTGGTAGTTATGAGTTCCAGAAGGTTATGGTGTTTTAAATCTTTGTTGCTGTACCCAAACCGTTTTTCAAAGTATTTATTTACCTCTGATATGTTGTTGTTTTTATCATGTATATTGATAAAAAGTGGCATACTGTCAAAAATTAAACGAAGTTGCTCTCTCTCTTCTTTAATTTGCTTTTCAAGCATTCTCTGTTCCGTAACATCGTAACCGACACCTACAAATGTATCATCACTGAGCTGGAAGTTCGTCCACATCTGCAGCCGCTCCTCTCCGGATTTCGTGGTAACGTGATATTCACTCCATCCTTTTTTCTGTTTTATAATATCCGAAATAACTTTTTTTCTGTATGTTGGATCAGGGTAGCACAGCTCCAAAAGACTGCTATCTTTAATATCCTGTTGTGTCCATCCCAAAATATGTTCATGGTAAGAGTTAATGGAAGTTACCTCCCGCTCAGAATTATATATGTTAATGAGCACTGGGATTCGATCAAATAGTTTGCTGAGCCGCTCTCGCTCAATCTGTAGCTCTTCTTCAAGCTCCTTCCGCTTTGTGATATCCATTGTAACACCGTTGAAGATATTTAGATCAGTATCCGGCTTTACTTCTGCCTTCGTCCAGTACCAGTAAACTTTGCCGCTTGGTAACTGGATGCGGTACTGATGGTCGAACGGTTTACCCCCTTTTCTTGATTGTTCAGCCTTTTTTTCGAACTCTTTGATGTCTTTGTAATAAACCCTGTTTAAAATCTTTTGCAGCGTGAGGGTTTCGCCTGCGGGATATCCAAACATTTCATGATGTCTCTTTGTGGAGATATAAATATCCCTGTCGGTATCATATTCCCATGTAGTCATGTTGGCGGAGTCCAGCGCAATATCAAGTCGCTTTTTTTGCTGCTCAAGCTCTTGAACATTTTTACTGATGAATCTTTCATAGCTCTTGATCATGCTATAAAGAAGAATGGCGGTCAACGATACAAATAAAAACCCTTTAATAGTCTGCAGAACAGATAACAGTTCAGTGCTATCGAACCACAAATCCACAATGTAATCGGAGGTTGTAATCCAAATAATGGCAATAATAAAGTAGATTAGACTAATCCGAAGAGGCGTAAATTTCATTATAAAACTCCAAATAGGTTAAGCATACCTTTTTCTTCAAAATCAATGAGATACAATATCTCAGGCATGTTGGGGCAGACAGTACAGAACGTTGTCTGTAAATGACCAGAGTTTCAAAACGACTCTCTTATACCCGACACCATTATTATTCTATTTACAAGTTAATTGCGATGAAATCAACAGTCTGAACGGGCTATCATACAGAAAAAATATTGCAGAATATAGATTAATCAGAATCTGTTAAACACAATTTACCATTTACCTTCGCGAATAGGGTAGCTGCCAAGTATTTTTAAGTATTGAGATTTTTTTCTGAGCTTATCGAGTGCATCGGCTACTTTTGGAGCGTCCCTGTTGCCTTCAATATCAAGGTAAAACAGAGATTGCCAAGGGTGGCCAATCCTGGGCCTGGATTCCAGTTTAGTCATATTTATCCCATTTTTACCCAGCAAATTAAGGCAGTCTAAAAGTGCCCCTTTTTCGTCAATTGTGGCAAAAATGATTGACGTTTTGGTATTCAACTGAGGGTCGCAGTGAATGGGCTCGGGACCCACAATTAAAAATCGGGTATAGTTTTCAGGCTGATTTGCAAGATCCCGCTTTAAAATGGTGAGCCCGTAAATTTCTGCTGCATATGAACTGGCAATAGCTGCTTGGGACAGATCGTCGTCATCCCGAACCTTTCTGGCGGCCATAGCGGTATCAAAATATGATTCTACGTGGCAGCGAGGCAGTGAAGTTAGGAATTTACTGCACTGTGCGATAGCCTGCGGATGCGAAAGTATTCGCCTGATGTTTGTGATTTCAACATCTTTGGGCGCCATCAAACAGTGATTAATGTGCAGAACCTCTTCTCCGGTAACAAAAAGATCTTTTTCGTTCAGCAAATCATATGTATCGTTGATCGAACCGGCCGTAGTGTTTTCAATGGGCAGTATCGATACATCAGCTTCACCATTAAGCACGGCGTTGGCAGCTTCTTCAAACCGGGTGTAGCCAATACAGTTCACGTTGGCATATCTCTGTTCAAAGTGTCTCATAGCGGCCTGATGACTAAAAGCGCCATCCGTTCCCTGGTATGAGACACGTATGGTTTGTTCCTCATCTTTTTCATTTTGATGATCAACCAGCGCATGGGTTTGAAAGCGTACGGAATGCTGAATAATCTCTCGAAATAACTGTTCAAGAAAAAATGGATCCAGATCGTATTCCGGTGCTCTTGCACGAATTTTCTCCAGGAGTTCTTCTTCTCGCTTGGGATCACGAATGTCAGCAGAGCGATCCAGTTTACCGCTGATCACTTTTCGTACAATATTTTGCCGCTCTCCCAGGGCTTTTACAATGGTATCATCAAGCTTATCAATGGTTTTTCTGATCTCGTCTAAAGAGTCGTCGGGCATAGCTGGTTTAAGAATTTATGATCTGGTTTTTAATTCCTGAATTTTCTGAAGAATGGCGTTTCTGTCCATTTTTTTATACCGGTCGGGCAGTAGTGCTTTGGATGTACATTCAATGATTGCTGCATAGGTTTGAAGCTCAACTTCTGCAGGATATGTGGGTGGAAGAAAATCCCTGAATACGTCGTCAAGCAGTTCGGGTGTAGCTTTTTCTTCGCCATGAGCTGCCAGCCTGAATTTCGCTCGGGTCAAAGCTGCTTCCATGTCAGCACCGGAAAACGTCTGAGTTCCTTTTAAAATTGCTTTTGGAATATAGTCCTCAGTTTGTGCGAGCCCGGTTTTGCGCTTCATCACCTCAAATAACTCTTTTCGTTCCTCTTCGGTCTCGGGTGGGAACAGGGCAATATGTTCTTCTGCACGCCCTTGTCTTTTTAAGTCGATTGGCATCAGGTCGGGGCGGGCCGTCATCAAAAACCAAATTATTTTCCCCCTGTTTTTTGTATCGCTCATAAACGTAGCAATTTGGGAAAAAACACGGCTCGAAACACCACTGTCGCCCGATGATGCCCTGTCTCCAAGATAGGCGTCGGCCTCGTCGATCATGACTGCTACGGGAGCCATTGCTTTTAAAAGGTGCAGAATTTTTTCAAGGTTCCCCTCGGTGACTCCCTGCCATTGGCTTCGGAAGTTCTTCAGCTTCACCATGGGGATCCCAACCTCCCCGCTAAAACAGGTTACCAGGTAAGTTTTACCGGTTCCAACGGGCCCGCAGACGAGATACCCCATTGGAATAACATCTCTCCGGCCCTGTTTTAATGCTTCAACGGCAGACCGTAAATGCTTCTTAACTTTAGTATGGCCTGCAACTGAGTCGAGTGTTGCATCTGTGGGAACAAACTCCAGCAATCCGTATGCTTCAGCTTCAATCATCTCTTTTTTAATGGATGAAAGAGATTCCCATGTAATTTTTTCTGAATATTGGGATGCGTTGGTTAAAATATTCTTGAGTTTCAGAAAACCAAGCCCTGCAGTTTGTTGTGCTACAACCGGTTTTGGAATGTCTGAGATTTCTTCAAAAAGATCGGGCGAGCACTCCACGTTCAGGTAATTGAGGCGGTCCTCTTCATCCGGAAGTGGAATACGAATATCAGATGAGTATGGATGCTGTACCAGGGTCCGGTTGATATCCGATAGATTTTCTGCAAGCAGGGTAATTGTGAAATCCGCAGCCAGAAAAAGGGGGTCGTGTGCCCATTTTAGCAGGTAAACCAGCGCATTACGATCTTCAGTTCCTGCGTTTGCCGCTTCGTTTGCGGGAATGATGGTTTCTGCGTAATCAATAATAATCGCAATACTCTTTTGTTGATCAAGTCGCGATCGGAAGTACTGCTCGAGCACCGAAAATGCACGTACAGGATCTTTGGGCAGTTTTTGGGCATACTCGGTTCCGGCAAGCGTGTCGTAGCCCGAAATAGCACGGCTAAAATCTTTTTGTGATTCCTGGTCTCTGAAATAGATACCGGATGCCCGATCGTAGAAAATGACGATATCCCGGGCCCCAAAAAATTCATCAGACAGAAAGTGCTTTAGCCGTTGATAGGAATATTCTTCCCCTTCATTGATTTGAACCAGGTCGTGAATATTTCCGTGTAGTACAAACTGATTTAAAGATCGGCTCAAATATTTTTTTGCAAGGTTTTGAGCCCATTCAGGATAATGATCAATCATAACAGGTTTTGGTTAATCAGTCGTTGTTAATAACAAGCTTCACGGTTTCGAGTCTGCTTTGTGTAGCTTTAGAAATGATAAAGGTATTGCCACCAAACTTAATCTCTTCATTGACTTTTGGAATACGCCCGGTGTGATTAATAATATACCCGGCAATGGTTTCAAATTCACCAGCATCTATCTCCAGAGCACATTCAGGGTATCGGTCCATCAAATCATCAATTTCTACAGAACCGGCCAGTAAAAATGTATTGGGCGACAACTTTTTGATTTCGTCATCTTCCTTATCATACTCATCCTGAATATCGCCGACAACTTCCTCAATTAAATCTTCGATGGTTACCATTCCGGCGGTTCCTCCATATTCGTCGATGACCACAGCTACGGAAATGCTGCTCTGCCGGAACTCGGTAAGTAAATCTTTCGACTTTTTGCTGGATGGAATCAATTTAACGGGGCGGATGATGTCCCCAATTTTTTGTGGATTGCTAAACAGGTCGTAAGCAAAAACGACCCCGATAATATCATCTATTGTATCCTGGAATACAGGAATTTTTGAAAATCCTGACTCAATAAAGGCTTTTTTGAGCTCATCGAGAGATGAATTTCTTTCTACCGCTACAATTTCAGTTCGGGGAACCATCGTTTCACGCACCCTTTTGTTGGATAGCTCCAGAACGTTGTGGAGAATTTCAGAATCGTCATGATCAATTTCCTGGCTGCCCCCGCTCTCCATCAATTCTCTGAAAATCATTTCAACATCCTGTCTGCGAAAGATCTTTTCACTTCGTTCCTGCCCAACATTAAACGCCTTTACAAGAATATTTGACGATTTATTGCTCAAAAATATGAGTGGCCGCAGCAAAATATTAATCACCTTAAGGGGTATAGACACAATGCTAACCATATAATCTGCCAAAACCCTGAAAATTGCTTTTGCGAGAATTTCACCTATCAGCAGTATAAGTACAGATGCAACGAAGGTTTGAATGATTAAAATAACAGCCTCGCTTGGATAAACTCCAAAAAAGTTAAAATAGATTACCTGGATAGGTTCAGCCAGATAAATAGCCATCAATGTAGCATATAGTACATTAACGATGTTGTTGCCAACCAGCGTAGTTGTGAGAAATCTTTCAGGATTTTCACTGAAAAAGGCGAGGGTTCGTCCCTTGTAGGAATCTTTTCTTGATTCAATTTCGAGTTTGAGCTTATTGGCCGTAACAAATGCCATTTCCGAACCGGAAAAGAAGCCACTCAACAGAACCGTGAAAGCAATGTAAATTGTTTCTGTCATCAGCAAAAATTAGAGATACAAAACCGGATAAACCAGTGAGGGATTAAATTTCTTTGGGCAGATGTTCATGGACTAACGTAGCGTCATCTGTTTTTAAACTCTGCCTTTCTTTTTTCCAAAAATGCAGAGGTACCCTCTTTAAAATCTTCAGTTTCGCAAAGCTGACCAAATAGTACTGCTTCTTTGGTAAAGCCATGCTCGGGACGGGTTGCGAGTATCGCCTGTATCGCTTTCTGAACTGCCAAAGGACCGTTTTTGATAATCTTGTGGGCGAGTTTTATCGCTTCCTCCATGGCTGAATCAGCTGAATAAATACTGCTTACCAGTCCAGAGTTTACAGCCTCTTCGGCTTTGATTGGGTTACCGGTTAAAATCATTTCCATAGCTTTCGACATGCCTACAAGAGATGGAAGGCGCTGTGTTCCGCCATAGCCGGGTATGAGGCCTAATGTAACCTCTGGCAATCCAATAAGTGCATTCTCTGTGGCAATTCGAATATGACAGGCCATAGCCAGCTCGGCCCCGCCACCAAGCGCATATCCATTTATGAGTGCGATAACCGGTTTGGTGCATCGCTCAATGAATGAGAAAATTTGCTGCCCTTTAGATGAAAGCTTCTCGCCGGTTTGGCGATTCAATTCTCTCAGCTCTTTAATATCTGCACCGGCCACAAATGCTTTTTCTCCGCTACCGGTTACGATAATGGCTTTTATACTACTGCTTTCTTCTGTGTATGTAAATGCGGTACGTAGCTCATCAAGTAGTTCGCCGTTCAGGGCGTTGAGCTTGTCGGGCCTGTTGATAGTGATGATTACAACGCCATTCTCTTTTTCATCGATAAGAAGATGGTTGAGTGCCGGTTGGCTCATGATGATTTTTTAACTTTTTTTTCAGTTGATTTGTGCAGTTTTTCCGCTTCTTTCTTTAATGTAGCCAATTCAAGCTCTTTATCCAGATCGTCGAAACCGGGAAGGAGACTATCGTCAAGATCTTGAATTATTGATGTAGTTTCATCCATTTCAGCTAGTAAATGATCGAGTTGCAGGCCTACATCTTCATCATTTGGCATGGTCATCGACTGCTCAT
Organism: uncultured Rhodohalobacter sp.; assembly: GCA_964544445.1. Classification (GTDB taxonomy): domain Bacteria; phylum Bacteroidota; class Rhodothermia; order Balneolales; family Balneolaceae; genus Rhodohalobacter. Next base: position 58,976 of record CAZJBI010000010.1, on the reverse strand, counting down.
AGATAAACCGAATGGCATCTTCGATGGTTTCAAGATGAGTTTCGCAGATAAGAAACTTCTCTTTTGCTATTTGAAATTTATTAAGCCTTTTATTTAAAATATTTAAACGTCGTTTACCCGTTGCTTTCAATTGGTCAGACTCGGCATTTTCGAGTTTCTCTTCCTGCTTTTTAACCTCATTTTCGATCTCCGCTTCAACCTCAGAGTTCATATAAATTTGAAATCGCCGGTTCATCTCAAGCAAAGAAAGATAGGTTGAAAGTAAGCCATCCATTTTGGTCAGAACGTGTTCAAGCATTCCTTTAGATGTATATGGAAGGGTTTCAAAGTTTTTTTCTACCTCTTTTGTTATATGCTTGAGGACTAGAAATCGCTTTTGAGATCGTCCGTCGAGGTTGTGAAAAATCCGTTTATCTCCCGATTCTTCAGGAAGTTCTTTCTCTTTTTTGAGTTTAACACTTTTTTGATAGGAGGGTAATTTAGGCAATACACCTAGATAGATTAACTCCATACCCAGTGTAAACGAGAGTATTGCGCTTGAAAAACCGCTCTCAAACCCCGTAGCGACAAAAGCTGAAATTGTGCCAACCAGCAGCCATACAAGATTTGCAGGGTGTAAGAATGCTTCTTTCGTAAAATTAATTTCTTTATTGTCGGTACTCATTCTTTGGTTTGTTCTGAGTTGCTGCCACTTTGTCGGCCAACCGTTTTTTCTGCTTTATACTCTTCAGCCTGTTTTTCGATATCGCGGTAGAGCATACCCATGTCGGTCTTAATTTTTTTTAGAGATTCTTTTGCCTTCTGTTTTCTCAATTCGGCATCCAGCTCTTCATCAAGCTCGGATGTTTCTAATATCTCTTCGACGGCAACATCCAGCCTGGCTTCGATATGGGCCATTTTGCTACGAACCTGGTCTAAAAAATGATCAAAGGAAGATAATAGCTCCGATGCATCCATCTGGTGGAGGGCATCATTTACATTTTTTACGTACCGATGCCGGCGTATTTTTTCACCGGCGTCTTTCATCTTCCGGAAATGATCTTTGTATTCTTCTTTTAAACGCTCGCGTTCTTTTTCGCTTTCAGTCATGCCGTGTACATTTACGACTTCGTTTTCTCTTTTCCTACGGTTTTTTGTGAAGAATCATCCGCCATCTCTTCTTCACTAAGATCAATTTTCTTCTTGGATTGGGTCTCTTTCGGAGCAACTTCTTTACCCATTTCTGCTTTAAACTGATTTACCAGCTCCTGTGCCCGGATCTTCTCTGCACTTGCTTCAATTTCCATGGTTTCGGTGTCTACACTCTCCAGCGCAATTTCCATGCGTGCTTCGTTACGTGCGGTTTCTTCGTTAATTCGGTTGACCATTTCATTGTGGGTTTGGTCAAGCCCGCCCATTTCAAACGATTCCAGGGCGTTTGCCACACGTGCCTGCCATTCAGCTCGCTCGCTTGCCCGAAGAGCTTCGCGGGCTTCCTTAATTTTTCTGTCTTTTTCACGCATAAAAGCCTTTTTCACTTTTATCGCTTTTTCATATGCCTGCTCAGCGTAATTAAGCTGCTGCTTGGACTGTTCGAGGTTCTCCTTCGCTTTTTCAAGCTGGAGTGCGTATCCTTGTGCGAGATCATCCCGGTCGGCATTAATCGCTGCTTTTATCTTGGCCGTTAACTCAGAAATGGATTTTGTATATCGCTCCACTTCTTTACGAATCATCACTGTATTGGCTTTAACCGTAGCGATATTTTCGTTCATTTGAGGAATCTGGTCATTCAGTTCGCGAATGTTTTGTTCAAGTATAAGTTTTGGGTCTTCCATGGAACTTACCATTCCGCCGAAAAGAGATTTTATAGCTCTGAAAAATCGTTTAAACATAATTATGAAGGTTATTGAGTTTAAATGACGGTTCTAAACCGTATTAGTAGAAAGTTAAAGGATTTACGAACATTCGCAATAGTTAACGTGCGTATTTCTGAACTCCATTTTTGTCAACTTTGTGTGTTATCTGTTTTTGAAGGTCGGCTGCGTCGTCGCCAATATGGATTGCCCCTTTGCATGTTGTTTTGCATGAATTAATTACACCCTTGTTGTTCGTGTGAAGCGTGCACAAAGTTTCACCCTTTTTTACGTAGTCACCAATTTTTTTATGGAGAATAAATCCGGCTGAGGGATCGACATCATCCTCTTTTGCCCGGCGTCCCGCCCCAAGCTCTACTGACATCATGCCAAGTTCAAATGCATTCATTTCTGTTATAAAGCCGTCCCTGCTGGCTTCAACATCTTCAATAAATGTAGCAGGAGTGAAGTTTTCAGGGTTATGTATTACATCTACATCGCCGCCGTGTTCTCTAACAATATCAATCCATTTGTTAAATGCCGATCCGTTCTGAATCGCTTCGTGGCTCTTTTCAACGCCTTCTTCGATTGTGGCTGCTTCTTGACCGAGGTAAATCATGGTACCCGCGAGGAGGTGGGTAATTTCCATAACGTCATCGGGTCCTTCGCCACGCAGGCAATCAATACTCTCTTTAACTTCCAGCCAGTTACCCACAGCTTTACCCAAAGGCTGCTCCATGTTTGTCAGGTAGGCGATGGTCTGCTTACCGAACTCTTCACCAATACCAACCAGCGTTTCAGCAAGTTTAATGGCGTCTTTCTGATTTTTCATGAAGGCACCCGAACCAAATTTAACATCCAAAACCAGTGCATCAATGCCCTCCGCCAGTTTTTTGCTCATTATACTTCCCGCAATAAGCGGTATGGACTCAACGGTAGCTGTCACATCCCTCAGAGCGTAGAGTTTTTTATCCGCGGGGGCGATTTCTTTGGTTTGCCCTGCCAGCACCATGTTCTGCTTTTTAAGGATCTCTTTGTAGCGATCGAGTGAAACATTAACATTGAACCCGGGAATGGATTCAAGTTTATCAAGTGTACCACCGGTATGTCCAAGGCCCCGGCCCGATATCATGGGAACAGGAACACCGCATGCGGCTACTATGGGAGCAAGAATCAGTGATAGTTTGTCACCCACACCACCAGTTGAATGCTTATCCACTTTCAAACCGGGCACGTGGGTCAGATCAACAATAATGCCGCTGTGGAGCATAGCGTTCGTTAAAGCGGCTGCCTCCTGCGTATTGAGACCGTTTAAAAAAGCCGCCATCAGAAAGGCGCTCATCTGGTAGTCAGGAATATCACCGTGCGTGTAGGCATCAATCAGAAAAGATATCTCTTCACTGCTGAGTGATTCTTTTTCTCTTTTTTTTCTGATAAGGGTAACGGTATTAAACGATGATGACATGAAACAGTATTTCTTAAATTATTCATTGCTGCTTGAGGTTGAAGATAACGAAAAGTGCGCGTAACATGTTCTTTCAGATTGGTTGAGAGAACTGTTTTTTAACGAAATCATAAAAATGAAAATACTGGCAGATAAATATTTGTATAAGCTCAAAGAATTGATTCCGGCAGATGCGGATCTTGAGCTGTACGATCCTGATGATGGGTTCCCTGAACATGCAAACCGTTATGACGCCCTGCTGATCAGAACCGTCACCAAAATTAATGAGCAGACACTGCCTAAACCCGGAAATCTGGCATTCATCGGATCCGCAACTGCGGGATTTGACCATGTAGATATTGATTACCTGAATAAGATGGGTGTTACTTTCGCGCGATCGGAAGGATGTAATGCCAACGCCGTTGCCGAATATGTGATAACGGCACTTTACAAGTGGGCAGATAAGAGAGGAGTGGACCTGTCTTCAAAAAAAGTGGGAATTGCTGGCTGTGGAAATACAGGCGGGCGGGTATCGGGGTATTTAAAGAAACTGGGTGTTCAAACCGTGCTTTACGATCCCCCAAAAGCGAACATTGACGAGGATTTTGAATCATCTTCAGAAAAAGAACTGCTGGAATGCGATATCCTTACGTTTCATGTGCCTCTTATGGATTCCGGACCCTATGCGACAGCTCATATGTGTAGTGAAGAATGGCTTAAGCATGGATTTTCACTGATAGTGAACACGTCTCGGGGAGGCGTTGTAGACGAGAGAGCACTGCTGAAATCCTATCAACAAGGAACAACGGAAGATTATATCTTGGATGTTTGGGAAAACGAGCCGCTTTTTGACGATGAGGTTGCCCAGAATGCCTTTCTTACCACGCCGCATATTGCAGGTTATTCCAAAGAGGCGAAGTGGAAAGCCTCTGAAATGGTTGTTTACGCAATGTGTGAGCATTTTGGCTTGAAAAAAACCGGGCACTCATTTCACCTACATCCTTCTGTGAGGAAAAAACTGAAAGGACAGAGCTCATTCAAAGATTTTCTTTGGCAACATTCCAATCTAAAAAAGTATAACAGCGCGTTTAAAAACCTGATTGAATTAACGGATGATGAAAAGTCCCGTCGTTTTGCAAAATTACGGTCCGAAACTGAAACCAGGTTTGAATTTTCAGCAATCGTCAAGGCTTACCGAAACAATACAGATTTACCGAACGAAGTGTTGGTATTCATGAAATCATTCTAATTGACAGTTGATTCAATCTGAAAGAGATCAAAGGCATTTTTTGTAGTAGCTGAGGCAATTTCTTCCAGTTCCAGATTCATCAGTTTGGCCAGGTTTTCCGCAATGATCTTAATATATGCCGGTTCATTTCGCTTTCCTCTGAGGGGTGCAGGCGAGAGATAGGGAGCATCGGTTTCAAGAATCATACGGTCAAGGGGAAGCTCTTTTACCACCTTATTAACGCCGGCATTTTTAAAGGTGGATACACCGCCAATTCCCAGGTACAGTCCCAGATCCAGTGCCCGCTTACCTTCTTCTAAAGAACCGGTAAAGCAGTGCCACACCCCGGTCAGGCTGCCATCCTGTTCCTCTTCAATCAAATCAAGCAGATCGGCTGTGCTTTCCCTGTTATGCAGTACTATCGGCTTGTTTGTCTGTTTAGCAATATCGCAGTGCAGGCGCAGGCTTTTCTTCTGTTCCGCGACGTAATCTGTGCTCCAGTAGTAGTCGAGCCCGGTCTCGCCGATTCCAACAATATCGTCCTGGGAGCACGCTTTTTCGAGCTGTTCACGCAGCACAGGCAGGTTCTCTTCCACGCTGCAGGGATGGATACCCGCCATTTTGTAGAAGGTGATTTCAGGATGTGTGAGGCTATCCATCTCCGCGACCGACTTCCAGTCGATTGCAGGGAGAAAAATGTGTTTGATGCTATTCGCTGCCGCCCGTTTCAGAACCTCGCTGATGTCTTCATTAAAATGGTCCATATAAAGATGGCAGTGCGTATCTGTTAAAATCAAAAAAAGAATATGTTTGGTAAAGGTTATTATTTACAAATGTGTGATGGGCTCAATCTTCAAAAACCTGTTCATTCTGCTTTATACGATTACGGAAAGAAGCCACTACCGGGTATTTGACTTCCGTATTTGTGTATCCGGCATTTTTTAATACTGAAAAAAGAAGTTCTTTGTGGACATGTGCCACCTTACCGGTAAAAACAATAGGTTCATCAGCTTGTAAATTTAGCATGGAGAGCTGCTGTCCTGTAAAATCTTCGAAACCCTGCTTAATTAATGCCACTAATCCCGCAGGCAATGGGTTTTGAAGTACATCGCCGGCAACAGCGGCTAGTGCCCGGTTGGGCTTTCCGGCACGATAAATGGTGTTCATCATCGTGGAATAATCGGCATCATTTAGCTTTTCTTTAATAAATCGGATTGATTCTGGGTCTCCTGTGTTTCGAAAGTACATACGTAAAATACGCCTGCCCAAATCAGCTGCGCTGCCTTCATCACCAATAGCAAACCCAAGCGCGGCTGATTTTCGAATAATCTGTCCATCACTTACTTTTGCGCAAACCGATCCGGTCCCCAAAACAGCAACAACCCCGCTCTCTTTGCCGAAAAATGCACGTCCGGAGCCCTGCAGGTCGCTTTTAATTTGGAAAATTGCTTCCGGAAAAATGGGCTGCAAGAAACGCTTTACAATTTCGTCTGATACAGGGTTGCCGCAACCGGCTCCGAAAAAATAAATTTTTTCGGGATTTAAGTGTCCAATCTGCGTCTGAATATCCATACTATCAGACAGCTGCTGGATGTTTGAGGGGTGAAGACCCTGAGTTTTGATGTGGATGGTATCAGAGCCATCCACGTAAAGCCAGTCGGTTTTGGTAGCTCCGCTATCAGCGATTAAGTATGTCATGGTATTCGTGATTTATTCAGTCTTTTATCAAAAGTAGATATAAAAAACAAAAATGAATAATCCATGAGTTACATACTGCAGCTAAGCTCAAGCAATTAAAAGCACTGATTATTTTGCCTGTACAAAATCGATCACGTCTAAAGCAGGCTGAGGATTTCCCATAATGTAATAGTGAATACCCGGTACGCCGTTTTCTAAAAGCTCCAGCGACTGTTTTTGTGCCCATTTTACTCCAATCTCACTCACGTGATCCGGGCTTTCATCAATCTCTTCTGTAAGTTCATCCGGGATATTAAGATGGAAATATTTTGGGAGGGATTTTAAATGATTTGTCGTGGTGATAATTTTTAGCCCTGGTACAATGGGAATATCTATTCCATTGGCACGGCATTTGTCCACGAAATTAAAATAGGCATCGTTATCAAAAAACATCTGAGTTACAATATAATCGGCTCCGGCATCTACTTTTTGTTTCAGGCGTTTGATGTCCCAATCTAAATTTGGGGCCTCGAAATGTTTTTCCGGGTAGCCAGCCACACCGATACAGAAGTCAGTAGGTTCGGCGTTGATTGTATCTTCAAGAAAATTTCCATGATTCATATTCTGAATCTGTTCCACCAAATCGATCGCAAACTTATTTGATGTTCCATTTTGATGCAGCGATACCTGCGAACCGGTATTATCGCCTCGAATGGCCAGTATATTATGAATCCCCAAATAATTTAATTCAATAAGAGCATCTTCACTCTCTTCCTTTGAAAATCCTGCACATATTAAATGTGGGACAGGATCAATCCCGTATCGATGGAGAATAGCTGCACAAAGGCCGATAGTGCCCGGGCGTTTTCTCCGGATCACCCGTTTTAGGGTGCCATCGGGCTGCTCTTCAATAAATGATTCAGCTGCATGGTAGGTTACATCAATAAAAGGGGGATGAACTTTCTCGATTACTTTGTCGAGTGATTCAAAAACGGATTGCACAGATCCACCGCGTTTTGGAGGAATAATTTCAAAAGAGATCAGCGGTTCAGTGGCTTTGTCGTAGTGTTCTATTACTTTCATAAAAAAAAGCGGAAATTCACAGGTAAATTGCAGATTTTATAAGCTTAGCTTGATTTTCGATGAATCAAAACCAAAGATGCATTGTTTAACAGCATCTATTATTGATACATCTTATAATCATCATCCAATAAAGTTAACAAATAAAGAGTTTTATTTTATGACTCGTTCCAAACATCCCCTCTATTCTATTTTAAATGAACGAATTTTAGTGCTCGACGGCGCTATGGGTACCATGATTCAGGGATATGACCTGTCGGAAGATGATTTCAGGGGGAAACGATTTCGTGATTTTTCGGATGATCTGAAAGGAAACAACGATTTATTGAGCATCACGAGGCCGGATATTATAAAAGAAATTCATTCCGAATTTCTTGACGCCGGTGCGGATATTCTTGAAACAAACACATTCAGCGCAAACCCAATTTCGCAGGACGATTACAATCTGTCTGAGATCGCATATGAATTAAACGTGGCTTCGGCAAAGGTTGCCAGGGAGGCCGCCGCTGAGTTTACAAAGCAAACTCCAGACAGACCCCGGTTTGTGGCGGGCGCAGTAGGTCCTACCAACAAAACGCTCTCACTTTCACCCGATGTTGAGGATCCGGGATACAGGGCAACCACATTCGATGAACTTGCTGACGCCTACAGTGAGCAAATTCGGGGGCTTGTAGACGGTGGGGTGGACCTTCTTCTCATCGAAACTGTTTTTGACACGCTTAACTGCAAAGCGGCTATATATGCGGCGCACAGATATTTCAGAAAAATTGACCGAAAGATCCCGATCATGATATCGGGCACGATTGTGGATCAAAGTGGCCGAACCCTATCCGGACAAACAACGGAAGCTTTTTGGAACTCGGTTCAGCATGCCAATCCGCTGTTGAGTATTGGGCTAAACTGCGCGCTTGGCTCAAAACAGATGAGACCCTATATCCAGGAATTGTCGAACCACGCATCTTGCTACACGAGTCTATACCCGAATGCAGGTTTGCCAAACGAGATGGGGGAGTACGATGAGTCACCCGAGTTTATGGCGAAACAGATGCGGGAATATGCAGAAGAGGGGTTTGTAAATATTGTGGGTGGGTGTTGCGGTACGAGACCGGAGCATATTCGAGCCATCGCGGAGGAAGCAAAAGCACATAAACCGAGAAAGCCTTCTAAGCCAAAACCATACCTTAGATTGAGTGGTTTGGAGCCACTTGTTGTTCGGCCGGAAACCAACTTTGTGAATATTGGTGAGAGAACAAACGTCACGGGGTCGGCCCGCTTTAAACGCCTGATTAAAAATGAAGAGTATGAAGAGGCTCTCTCCGTTGCACGTGAGCAGGTAGAGGGAGGAGCTCAGATTGTAGATGTAAATATGGATGAAGGACTTCTCGAATCTGAGGAAGTAATGAAAGATTTCATCAACCTCATGGCTGCTGAGCCCGATATTGCGCGTGTCCCTTTTATGATTGATAGTTCAAAATGGAGCGTATTGCTTGCCGGGCTTAAAACCACCCAGGGAAAAAGTGTGGTTAACTCGATAAGCCTGAAGGAAGGTGAAGAAGATTTTAAAGAGAAGGCCAGAAATATCCTCGATTTCGGGGCCGCTGTGGTTGTGATGGCGTTTGATGAAGAAGGACAGGCCGACAATTTGGAACGCCGTAAGCAAATTTGTGAGAGAGCCTACCGAATTCTGGTTGATGAAGTTGGATTCCCACCCCAGGATATTATACTCGATCCCAATATTCTTACTGTTGCAACAGGAATCGAAGAGCATAATAATTATGCGGTCGATTTTATTGAAACGGTGAAGTGGATCAAAGAACATTTGCCACTCGCGAAAGTGAGCGGCGGGCTCAGTAATATTTCTTTCTCTTTTCGTGGGAATAATACGGTTCGCGAGGCGATGCACTCTGCTTTTTTATATCACGCCATTGAAGCCGGTCTCGATATGGCAATTGTCAATGCCAGCCAGCTTGAGGTGTACGAAGAAATTGAGCCCGAATTGAAAGAGCTTGTAGAAGATGTACTTCTGAACCGCCGCAGCGACGCCACTGAGCGGTTGATCGACTACGCGGACAAGATAAAAGATCAGGGCGGAGAAGAGATTGCAGTAAAAAAAGATGCCTGGCGTGAAAAATCGGTCGAGGAGCGAATCAAACACGCCTTAATTAAAGGTATTGTAGATTATATAGAAGATGATGTGGAGGAAGCGCGTCAAAAATATCCGGCACCTATCGAGGTTATTGAAGGCCCCATGATGGACGGAATGAATGTTGTGGGAGATCTTTTTGGTGCAGGGAAAATGTTTCTGCCACAGGTTGTGAAAAGTGCGAGAGTGATGAAAAAAGGGGTCGCAATCCTCATTCCGTACATTGAGGCGGAAAAAGAACGTAATAAGAATACAGAACCCAAAGCAAAAGTGCTTCTTGCTACGGTAAAGGGCGATGTGCATGATATTGGCAAGAACATTGTGGCAGTGGTGTTACGCTGTAATAACTATGATGTGATAGATATTGGTGTGATGAACCCCGCCGATAAGATTTTAGCCGCAGCCAAAGAGCACAATGTGGACGTAATTGGTCTGAGCGGATTAATCACCCCTTCCCTGGATGAAATGGTGCACGTGGCCAGCGAGATGTCTCGTGAAGGGTTTAAAACACCGTTGTTGATTGGTGGAGCGACTACCTCGAGAATGCATACGGCCGTAAAAATTGCACCGTCGTACGAAAACCCAGTAATCCACGTGCTAGACGCCTCTCGCAGCGTTACCGTTGTGAATCGCCTGGTTTCAAAAACACTAAAAGAAGGATTTCTGGATGAAATCGTTGAAGAGTATGAAGGCCTCAGGGAGCAATACAGCAGCCGAAACAGGAAAAAAACGTACCTCTCAATATCTGATGCCCGGGAGAACAGAACCATCATCGACTGGAAGAGTGCACAAATTACTCCACCGGTGGAGACAGGAATTACCGCTTTCAACGACTTTCCACTGGATGTATTACGGCGATATATCGATTGGGGACCCTTTTTTATCGCCTGGGAAATGAAAGGGAAGTTCCCGGATATTCTGCAGGATGAAAAAGCCGGTGAGCAGGCACGTAAGCTGTTTGATGAAGCTAATCAGCTGCTCGACCGCATCATTGATGAAAAACTGATTAAAGCAGATGGTGTAGTGGGACTTTTCCCCGCAAACTCGGCAGGTGATGATATTGAGATTTACAGAAATCAGCAGCGAAATGATGTTATTGCTACATTTCATACGCTACGCCAGCAGGCTCAAAAGAGAAAAGGCCAGCCAAATAAAGCACTTTCAGATTTTGTAGCTCCGAAAGAGAGTGGAAGACCCGATTATATGGGAGCATTTGCCGTAACAACCGGTCATGGGGTTCTGGATTTAGTTAAGAAATTTGAAGAAGATCATGACGACTACAATGCTATCCTGGTGAAAGCCCTTGCCGATCGTCTGGCCGAAGCCTTTGCGGAGTACCTCCACCAGCAGGTACGAACCAAACTCTGGGGATATAATCCAAATGAAGACCTGGATAATGATCAATTGATTAAAGAGGTGTATCCCGGAATTCGTCCCGCCCCCGGCTATCCCGCTCAGCCCGATCATACAGAAAAACGAACACTTTTCGATTTACTGAATGTAGAAGAGATTACGGGTATTAGCCTAACCGATCACCTGGCAATGGCACCGGCATCATCCGTAAGTGGCCTCTACTTTGCTCACCCTGATTCGCAGTATTTTAACTTGGGCAATATTAGCCGCGACCAGGTGGAAGATTATGCACGGCGAAAAGGAATGAGTGTGGAGGAAATTGAGAAATGGCTTGGCCCGAATTTGGCATACGATACCGATTAAAAACCCAGTTACAGGAAGCATAAAGTCTGAAATTAAGATGTCCAAATGTTTCAGATTCTAAAATGCGGGTCAGACATCTTGAAGCTTCGTGGAACCGGTTCCGATATTGTATATTAACGTTGTGTTTTTGTCATCATTCCGCCATATTGAATGAAATTTTCGGGCGGTTTTCCGCCATTTGCAGACTGCGAAGTGGCCGGCGCTCATTAATTTCAATGGGATAAACGGAATGGTATCTACTCTGACGACTTTGGACTGGATTCTGGTCGCTTCCTACTTCGTTTTTGCAATTGGTATCGCACTCTTCTTCTATGCGCGTGCCGGTAAAAACACCACCGAATTTTTTCTGTCCGGGCGTAATATGCCCTGGTGGATTATTGGGACAAGTATGGTTGCTACCACATTTGCAGCCGACACCCCACTGGCTATTACCGAGATGGTTGCCCTCGACGGTATTGCCGGTAACTGGCTGTGGTGGAATTTTTTAATGGGCGGTATGCTCACCGTCTTTTTCTTTGCCCGGCTCTGGCGAAGAAGTGGCGTGCTCACGGATGTTGAATTTATTGAGCTGCGTTACAGCGGTAAAAAAGCCGCTTGGCTTCGGGGGATCAAAGCAATCTACTTTGGGTTACTTATGAACATAATTATACTGGGTTGGGTCTCCCTGGCGATGGAGTCGATCTTTAATGTTCTGTTTCCCGGTATGACGCTGTTTGGCCAGGAATCATTTTCATTCCTGGGTATATACATAAGCGCTCCCCTTATGCTGGTTGGCTTTCTTATCATTTTTGTGGGGTTCTTTTCGCTTATATCCGGACTATGGGGAGTTGCCGTAACCGATATTTTTCAGTTCGCGATAGCGCTTGGTGGTACGATTGTTCTCGCTGTCTACGCGGTCAATATTCCTGAAATCGGAGGTATTGCGGGTTTGCAGGCAAAACTACCGGCAGAGACGTTTCAGTTCTTGCCAACTATTGGTCAGACAGCAGAAGGCGTTGCTGTTTTATCATTAAGTGTTGGAGCTTTTGCAGCCTACTTCGGCGTACAATGGTGGTCGAGCTGGTACCCTGGATCCGAGCCGGGTGGTGGAGGCTATGTAGCGCAGAGAATTATGAGTGCGAAGGATGAAAAACATGCACTGTTTGCAACTCTTTGGTTTAACATTGCACACTACTGTCTGCGTCCATGGCCATGGATTATCGTTGCCCTTGTTTCACTGGTACTGTATCCCAATCTTGCTGATTCTCGCGAAGGGTTTGTACTTGTAATGCGCGATGTACTTCCCCCGGGGCTGCTTGGCCTGCTCTTTGCTGCGTTCCTGGCTGCATTTACCAGTACGTTTGCTGCTCATTTGAACTGGGGTACATCCTACCTAGTTAATGATTTCTGGCGTCGTTTTATCAAGCAGGATGCCGACGAAAAACATTACGTTTTGGTATCTCGCGTTGTAACATTTTTGCTCGCTATCCTTGCTTTCTTTGTAACCACACAGCTCGATAGCATTCGCCAGGCATGGGGACTTGTATTGACAGCATCGGGCGGACTCGGTCTAGTGCTTATTTTGCGCTGGTACTGGTGGAGAATAAATGCCTGGAGTGAGCTCGCCGCATCGCTCACCCCCATTATACTGGTTATCCTGGTGCTGGTTGGTGTACCCGTACCGGGCATTGGAGATCCTTTCCCAATGAACCTCTACTACGTAGTAGCCATCACATCTGTAGTTTGGATTCTTGTCACGTTTATTACAAAACCAACGGATACCAGAAAACTTACTGCGTTCTATCGCAGAGTTCGCCCCGGCGGACCGGGCTGGGAGCCACTTAAGGCCGATAATCCGGATATTGAGTCGGATGGCTCTCTCTGGCCGCTTCTTGGTAACTGGGTAGCAGGTGTGATTTTGGTGTATATGGCCCTGTTTGGGTTTGGTCACTTCTTATTTGGCAACTATCTCTATTTTGCCATTTGTGTGATAGTTGGTTTACTTGCACTTGGATATCTCTACTGGGATCTCAGCAAGCGCGGATTTGATACCATTATGGAAGTGGAGGAAGAGTCCGGCGAGCATCGTGACGCTGTAGACATCGGCCGGTCCTGATTGTAAACTTTTCACATTTTTTGGTGGATGGGATGGGGAAGCCCGGGCTCACGCAGTCCGGGCTTTCTTTGTATTAATGGGTTTGTGCGGATTTGATCTAAGATATTCTTAAGGAATATTTAGAGTGTTTTTATTTGTAAGGCTGCTGTTGAAAATGGCTGTCGCAGAGCTTCGTATTCTAATGACGTGATGACCAATTCCCATTAGCGCCGATGTGGTAAAAAAGTAGCTGAATAGTATCCCTGAGATCTGAAATTTTATTCTGCAGGATACTCTTTTCTCTGATTAAACAGCCACTCCAGAACATGAGCATCGGCGTAAGCAGGAATCCAGGAGAAGTGGTCGGTATCTGGATATTCGGTGTACCCGGGACTGCCACCGGCAATGCGTATGGCCTCAATCATATCGCGGGAGAGTTCCGGGGGTACTACTGCGTCTTTTGACCCATGAAAATTCCAAATTGGTAAATCAACGAGAAGGTGTGCTTTTGTCGGGTCTCCACCACCACAAATAGGTATTGCTGCTGCAAAAAGATCGGGATATCGAGTAATCATATCCCAGGTTCCAAAACCACCCATCGATAGGCCGGTAATATACAGCCGGTTTTTATCTACCGGGTAATTTTCTGCTGTCTGTAATACCAGCTGATGTGCCAGCTCAAGTGGAGTCGATGGCTCATTCATTAGTCCAGTTCCGTCTTCACGCCAGTTCTGATTCCCCCAGTAACTTCCTTCGGGGACCTGGGGAGCAATAACAATTGCGGGATTCCATTCGCGAAATTCAGAATTTGCAAACGCGTGCACCCCCCATTCAAGCTGAGCTGTGTTATCATTACCACGCTCCCCGGCACCGTGGAGAAACAGCACAAGTGGATAAGATTCCCCCTCAACCATCTCGTCAGGCAACATCATACGGTAAAGAAGTGTGTCACCTTCTTCAGATATAAACTCCTTTGCTTCAAATAGCTCCTCAAGATTTAAACCATCCTGAGCTGTAGCGGTATTCGTGGCCATTATTATCGATAAAACAGCTATCAAAAAAATGTGGTGTAGTTTGTTCATAGTTAGTGTATGATTAAACTTAGATTTTTGGCATCTAACCAAAGTTATAAAAACCTGGTGGCAAGGTTTGCCAGCTCAGACCGCTCTCCTTTTTCAAGGTTGATATGTGCATACACATCGTTATTGTTCATGCGATCAACGAGATAGGAAAGACCGTTGCTCTGTGCATCGAGATAGGGCGTGTCGATTTGAAAAATATCACCCGTAAAAATAATCTTTGTGTTTTCACCTGCACGAGTGATAATCGTTTTGATCTCGTGAGGAGTGAGGTTTTGGGCCTCATCAATAATAAAAATGACGTTATTCAGGCTTCGTCCGCGAATATAGGCGAGCGGCACAATTGACAGTTTTTCGGTTTGTACCAATTCATCGATCTTTTTTGCCTGTTTACTGGATTCGCTAAACTGGTCTTTAATAATGCTCAAATTATCCCACAAAGGCTGCATGTATGGGTCTATTTTTGATTTTACATCACCCGGCAGGTAACCCAGGTCGCGATTGCTGAGCGGGACAATGGGCCGTGCGAGATATATTTGACGGTACTGCCGACGCTGTTCAAGTGCACATGCAAGCGCAATGAGCGTTTTCCCCGTTCCAGCTGAACCGGTGATCGTAGTAAGTAAAATATCTGGGTTCATCATGGCATGCATGGCGAATGTCTGCTCTGCGTTTCGCGGATTTATGCCATAAGCGTTCATCTGTTTGATGAGTTCTACCTGCTCAGATTTTGGGTTGTAATATCCAAGAGCTGAGCTCGAATGATTCTTTAAAATGTAGTAGTGATTTTTAACAGGCTTGCTTTTTTCAATGTCTGAGTGCTCCAGATAGCCTTTTTTGTAAAGCGTGTTGATAAAATCATTCTCTTCAAATGTCAGATCGGTCTTTCCCTTGTAGAGATGGTCAATATCTTTGATGCGCGTGGTTTCATAATCCTCGGCATCAAGGCTGAGTGCACGGGCTTTAAGCCTTAGGTTAATATCTTTGGTAACAAGAACCACTTTTTTATTTGGCTCCTCTTCTCTCAGTTTAAGTGCGGAATTTAAAATACGGTGGTCATTTTTAGTAGACCCAAACACGCTGTTGGCATCCGTGCCGCTAGCTTCATCGCTTACCACACGAATGTTGCCATGATGCTTACCATTAAGTGGAATCCATTCCTGAATCATGTTGGCACCGGATATTTTATCCAGAAAGCGAATAAATTCTCGTGCATGCAAATTGGTGACGGTGTTCCCTTTTTTGAAGGAATCAATTTCTTCGAGCACAGTAATGGGAATTGCAATATCGTGCTTTTCGAAATTTTTTACGGCATCAGAATCGTAGAGGAGAACGGAGGTGTCGAGTACAAAAACCTTCTTCACTTTCTTTTGTTTGGGCATAGACCTAACAAATTTCGGGTTGGGTAAGAGTCTGTGAATGATTTAAAACACGATACTTAAAGAAAAGTTGAGAATCAATCAGTTGTACAAAGTTAATGAGAATATTCTGATGGGCTATTATTTAAGCATAAAAAAGTTGATTGAACTATACTACAGTGGTATTCTGCAATCAAATCAACAAATAGATGAATTAAATAGGTTTAATTTTTTCGATGACCATACTTACACGTCTGCTATATCTTTTTATTTTCTTGCTGTTACCAACTGCTTTATCAGCTCAGGAGTTGATTTATGAGTCGGGAGGAGAACTCACACCGGAACTGGCCGCATATGATGTTTCATACTACAATCTTGATGTAGCAATTAGTCCGGCCGACAGTACAGTCTCTGGGTTTGTAGACGTACATTTTTCTGTTGTACAACCAACCAATTGTATCGCATTAGCCCTCGATCCGCGGCTTAAGATCTCGTCTGTAAGTCAGCTGGCTGAACCAAGTCAAACCTACCGAATAACGAGGAGTGAGGCTAACAGAACATTTTACATTCTGTTTCCACAAACATTACAGCCGGGAGATACTAAAAGTTTGAGAATTGAATATGGTGGCAAACCAAGAATTGCTGAGAATCCACCATGGGATGGTGGTTTAGTCTGGGAAAAAACATCCGCTGGTGATCCCTGGGTGGCGGTTGCAAATCAAACAGTTGGGGCTTGGGTATGGTGGCCAAATAAAGATCATGTTTCCGATAAGCCCGACTCGGTATCACTGAACTTCACGATGCCCGAAGAGCTAACCGTTGCAACAAATGGCCGGTTTCGAGGAACCAGTGAACTAGAAAATGGGCAAAAAACCTGGCACTGGTTTGTTTCTGTTCCCATCAGCAATTACAATATTTCGTTTAACGCTGCTCCTTATGAAACAATCTCAGAACCCTATACCAGCGTAAGCGGAGATGAATTTAATATCACGTTTTGGGTGCTTCCCGAATTTATGGAAGAAGGCAAAAAGCTTTTCCCTCAATTTGCAGATCAAATACGATTCCTTGAGGAAATTCTGGGGCCTTATCCATTTAGAGCTGATAAATACGGCGTGGCACATACTCCATACCTGGGAATGGAGCACCAAAGTATTATTGCATACGGTGCGGGCTTTGAAAACGGTGCTCTTTTTGGTGAAACAGCCAATTTTGACGACCTGCATCAACACGAACTGGCTCACGAATGGTGGGGAAATCTTGTAACGGTTTGGGATTGGCGCGACTTTTGGCTGCACGAGGGGTTTGGGACCTATATGCAGCCGCTCTATGCTGAGCATTTGGAAGGAAAAAAAGCTTACAACGATATGATGGATCTTCTCAGGAGCAGAATCAGCGAGGAAAATCCAATGCCGGTTGCGCCACGCGAGTCGATGAGTACGGTTGAAATTACCCAGGGCAGCAGAGGAGGTAATGTGTACTATAAAGGAGCCTGGTTTTTGCATACACTGCGCTATGTAATGGGTGATGACAACTTTTTTACGCTCCTGAGACGGTTTGCTTACCCATCTGATGGGTTAGAGTCCGTAACTACAGGGGAACAGGTTCGTTTTGCCACAACGGATGACTTTTTACACCTTTCTGAAGAAATTTCTGGTATGGACCTAAACTGGCTTTTTGAAGTCTATTTACGAAGGGCAGAACTTCCTGTATTAAGAGCATCTCGCCGGAGCGGTCTTGTTGTGATAGAGTGGCGTACACCTGATAACCTTCCATTTCCCATGCCGATAGAGGTTAAGGTGGGAGGTCAGATCATGACGCTTTCCCCCGAAAACAATCGCATAAGTTTTGAACTTCCGGATCATATAGAAGTGGAGGCCGATCCAAATAACCGAATTCTAAAGAAATTTGAGCTTGCTGGCTCATCAAACGGAGAAAATGGGGGAAACTGAGAAGTTTTATACCACTGAGACGCAGAAGATCACTGAAAGATCTCTGTGCAAATCACTGTTTCAGTGGCAATTTAAAAAATCATTTTTCTCTATCAATTCTATTATATTCGCATTGAACTTCAACCAATCCAACTCCCTATCATGAAACGCACCTTTTTGTTATTTGTACTGATATCATTATGCCTTAGTCTGCAAATCCTAGCTCAATCTACCGTGATTCATGCCGGGGCTCTTTTCGACGGGGTCAGCGGCGATATTCGGCAGAACGTTTATATTACCATTAAGGACGGAATGATTGAGTCGGTAACAGAGGGGTCGGTAGCTCCTGAAGAGGGACAAATAATTATTGATCTCACAGATAAGACAGTAATGCCGGGTCTTATTGATCTGCATGTGCATTTGGAAGGAGAAACCAATCCCGGGAGATATGTGGAAACATTTACCATGAACCCTGAAGACAGGGCTCTGCGGTCGGTAATGTTTGCTCGAAGAACCCTCGAAGCGGGATTTACAACCGTGCGTGATTTAGGGGGTACAGGTGTAAATACAGCCTTAAGGGATGCAGTAAATGCGGGATATATACAGGGGCCGAGAATCATCAGCGTTGGAAAATCACTGGCAACAACGGGTGGGCACGCGGATCCCACAAACGGACATCGGCATGACTTAATGGGAAGCCCCGGACCTGCTGAAGGTGTGATAAACGGCGAGGCTGCAGCGCGCGAGGCGGTACGTCAGAGATATAAAAACGGTGCGGATCACATTAAAATAACGGCTACGGGTGGGGTTTTAAGCGTGGCAAAGTCGGGCCAGAATCCACAGTTTATGGTCGATGAGGTACAGGCTATTGTTGAAACAGCGAATGATTATGACATGCATGTTGCCGCACACGCTCATGGAAAAGAGGGCATGCTTAGGGCTGTGAACGCAGGCGTTAAAACCATTGAGCATGGCACCTATATGGATGAGGAGGTAATGGATGCCATGATTGAGCAGGACACCTACTACGTACCCACGATTTTAGCAGGAAATTTCGTGGCTGAAAAAGCTGAAATTGACGGATTTTTTCCCGATTTGGTGCGTCCAAAAGCAAGAGAGATTGGACCAATAATCCAGGAAACATTTGGGAAAGCGTATGCCTATGGTGTGAATATTGCATTTGGAACCGACTCAGGGGTATCACCTCACGGAGAAAATGCTAAAGAGTTTGCGCTGATGGTACAAGCCGGGATGCCACCGCTCGAAGCCATTATGAGTTCTGTAAAAACGGGAGCCGAAGTGCTGGGCCTTTATGATCAAATAGGCTCCATAGAGCCAGGTAAAATGGCCGATATCATTGCCGTGGATGGAAATCCTCTTGAGAATATCCAGACACTCGAGAACGTGTCGTTTGTCATGAAAGATGGAGTAGTTATTAAAAACTGACGACTGGCGGCATCATTCTCGTGAAGTGAGAATCTCCCCTCTCGCTCCGTAGGCTCCGAAGGAATGCCCACGGCAGATCCCTTCGGGAAGAGGGGAAAAGGTTGGAATGAAAACGCACAGCGTTCTTCATTCAGCCGAGGGGTGTGTTCGGGTGTTTGGCGAGGTGCCTTTCCAGTTCTTTGCATAGAGCAGCTATTTTGTGTCGTTGAACACACCTCTAACCGTCTCGCTGCACACTCACAAGTCTGTCTCCTCTCGTGAGGAAAGCTGGTGTGATTCGTGGTACCACTTTCATGATCTGCGTATTGATTTAGATTTTACATTTTAGTGGTGCCAAAAATGCTATTAAAAAGGAATAGAAACGGCCAGGCTCGTGCCCGTAAACTGCACGTGGCTCAGGGCATCGATTAGCTTTGAGCTCTCCGAGCGGCTCATAAAATATAGCACCGTATCGAATGCAAATAGAAATCCGCCCTGTAAAATGATTGACTGTCCATATCCCTTTAAACGGGAGTTCTCCTTTCGAAGACCACGTTCCCAAAGCCAGGCACCCAGTGCCATATAGCCAATGTCGAGACCCGCATTAAAAAGCAGGATATTCTCAAAGTTTTGAAATTCCATGATGGTTTCAGAAAGGCCTATTTGAGGAGATTGACTCTGCAAGCCATAATAGCCAAATCCGGCTATAGCAAGATTTACGGTGTTCCAGGCCGCATTCATTTGGTGGAAATACTTAGTATTATCGCTGGATTGCGTCACCCCAATGCCGCCCACCACAATATTTGAGATTGCCCATCCACCTAAAACCAACATCCCGTTGCTATTTAATGAGATCCGATCGCGGTTAATCTGTTCAAGTTCAACAGTAGTAGGCTGAGCGACCAGCCAACCACAGAAAAGGATGTTTGTGAGGATGAGTGTTATAAATAAACGTTTCATTTTGGCATCGATTTTTTGTGAACACTTTCAGATCTGCAGTTTAAAGATAACTGTAATAGTGGTTTAATCATTCTTTTACCCGGAAGCTCATAAAATGTACAAAAACCTGAACTCAAAGAATCTATCATCCTTGCTCAGCAAAATAATAAACTGTATTCAGCTGTTGATTAATATTGTTTTTGGCGTTTAAAGTGGCACTATCTTTCCTTCAGCAACAGCATAAATTTGTTCACCAGGCTTTGGTTTGATGATGTGAAGGCCCGTAAACTCACCAAACGCCGGGAGTATAATTCTTTGGTTGGAAATCAAGAAACAGGGTAGACGCAGTGATTGACGGCCTTTACCCCTCAATGTAATTCCGGGATGGATGTGACCTGATACAGTAATAAGGTTTTTGTTATTGGATGGATTATCATCAGCATCATGTAGAAAAATAAATCCAGTTTCTTCGAGAAAGTCTTTACAGAGTACGCCGGCCTTATCATAAAAAGAGGAGTGAAGTAAGTCGTGATTTCCCCGAATGAGAATCATCTCTACGGAGGTCCACTTTTGAGCAAAGTGCTCAAAGTCGAGCCACTCCCGGTTTGCGTCGCTGTGGAACAAATCTCCAAGCAGCAGAAGCCGATGCGGCCGATATTTTTTCAGAAGAGCATCAAGTCGGGTAATGTTCTTCTTGTTGATGCCAGATGGAGCGGGAACTCCTGACTTCCTAAAATGACCAGATTTTCCCAAATGCAGATCAGAAACGAGCAGCGTGCGGGAATTTTTCCAGTAGATTGCCCTTTGTGGCAGCAATTCGAGTATTTGCCCATTAATTTCAACGCTGACTGAATCCTGCATTTATCCCTTCTCCAGCTGTTTCTGCATTTTCATAATCCTGTCGAGCAGTTTTTCTGATGAGAGTCGCTCCCTAAGCCGGTCTACATAAATGGGAAAGGCAAAAGGAGAGAATCGGTCCACGTCTTTTATCACAATCGACTGGCCGTTGATTCGCTGAAGGGCTTTTCTGAGTCGGGCCTCATCAAACTGAATCTGAAGTACTTCATCATACGCCTGCTGAAGTAAAAGATGCTCGGGTTCATATTCCATGAATACATCAAAAAAGAGCCCTGATGACATTTGCAGATGTTTTCCCTTCTTTTGATTTCCCGGAAATCCTGTAAAAACCAGTCCGGCAATCTGGCTGATTCCCCGAAATCGTCGTTTTGCCAGTTCGGCATCATTCAGGCTTCCCATCATATCGCGTTCCAGGTGCTTTTGGCTGAACAGTCCCTCATCAACAGCTTGTTCAATAGGAATATCTTTATCCGAAAGCAGCTCAAATCCATAGTCATTCATCGCAATTGAAAATGTAATAGGAAGCATTTTTGAAATTCGATGAGCAACAAGAGCTGACATTCCTTCGTGCACATACCGTCCCTCAAACGGAAAAAAGAAGCAGTGGCAACCTTCGCGCGACCACGATTTTTCAATTAGAAACTGTGTCGTATCCGGCAGGAGGGAGCGTTCTTTCTGGATATCGAGAATAGGCTGAATAGTTTCCAGGTCGATACTGTGGTGATCGCTTTTTACAGCAAGCTGTAGTTTTTCACGAAGCAGATCCGACATATTGGACGATAGCGACATTCGACCGCCCAGCCAGCTGGGTACTTTGCTACTGGCACCGGATGTGCGCCGTACATAAACGGTAAGATTTTTAATGCGAACCAACTCCAGATTTCGTCCAGCAAACCAGAACGAATCACCTATGTTTAGTTGCGAAATAAACCACTCCTCAACCCGGCCAAGTGTGGTGCCTTTTAAATATTTAACCGACAACATCGTATCGCTGGCAATCGTACCAATGCTCATCCGGTGTCGGCGGGCAATTCTTTTATTGAACACTTTCATGAGGCCGTCTTTATCAGCTTCAACCTTTGAAAATTCATCGTAGCGAGTGAGGGATGGCCCTCCGGACTGAATAAAATTCAGAATTTGCTCCCATTCTTCACGCCTTAATGTTTGGTATGCAAACGTTGAGGTAACTTCTTTGTAAATGATTTCCGGGTCAAATCCTTCCGATACAGCCAGGGTCACCAGGTATTGAATAAGAACGTCAAAGGGTTTGAGCACGGGAACCCGATCCTCAACCTTCTCTTGCTGAACAGCATCTTTTAAGGCCGCAGCTTCGATCAGTTCCAGCGCGTGTGTGGGGACAAACCAAATGGTGCTTTCTGCTCCCGGCTGGTGACCACTGCGACCGGCCCTCTGTATGAACCGGGATACACCTTTCGGGCTGCCAATTTGAACAACCGTGTCAACCGGGGAAAAGTCTACCCCCAGATCCAGGCTTGAAGTACACACCACGGTTTTTAGCGAGCCCTCGTGCAGGGAGTCTTCAACCCAGTTACGAATTTTACGGCTCAGAGAACCGTGATGAAGCGCAATCGTACCTGCAAGATCCGGTTTGGCTTCAAGAAGCTGTTGAAACCAAATCTCCGATTGAGACCGTGTATTTGTAAAAATTAGGGTTGATCCACTTTTATCCAGTATGGGCAAAACCTTATGAAGCAGATTGATGCCCAAATGACCATGCCAGGGAAAGCGTTCCACATCATCCGGTAAAACGGTATGTACGTTGATATTTTTGGGCTGGTCTGCCCGAATGATGGCTGCGCTTTTGGGTGGATGCACGCCAAGAAGTACCTCAAAGGCTTCTTCCATGTTTCCAATTGTTGCAGAGATTCCCCAGGTTTTGAGATTCGGCAGAAGCCCTCTTAGTCTGGATAGTGCAAGTTCGGTTTGAGTACCCCTTTTTGAGCCGATCAGTTCATGCCACTCATCCACTACAACGGACCTGAGATTCTTGAATCGTCGCGGGTACTCTTTTTGAGCGAGTAAAATATGTAGGCTCTCGGGGGTGATAATGAGCACCTCCGGCATATTTTTTTTCTGCTTTTGTTTGATGGACTGTGACACATCACCCGTACGTCTCTGAATATTCCAGGGAATACCCATCTCGTTTACGGTCTGCTGCATCGCTTTTTCGATGTCCTTTGCAAGTGCACGCAAAGGGGTAACCCAAAGAAGTTGAAGTCCGTTATTTTCTTTTGATAAATAGGTGTCGGGATGATTATTGATCCACTGAATGAGAGCTGGAATAAAGAGAGCAAGTGTTTTTCCGCTACCTGTTGGAGCGTTTAGTAATCCAGAGCGATCTTCAAGAAAAGTCTTCCAAACCTCTCTCTGCCAGTCAAAAGGAGTCCATCCCTTTTGATTAAACCATTTTTCAATAATCTTGGTGCCGATGTTCATCTATAAATATTCCTTCATTCAAAGCCACAACACTAAAAGCGATGTCTATCGTTTTGCTCGATTTTTCCGCAATAAGAATTGGACACGGTTCCAAAACAGCTTTTTTTCAAAATTTTGCTTGAAAGTTCGCTCAAAAAACATCAACATAGAAGCGCTTACGAAAATCTAACTTTTAAACCGACGATCGCATATGTGGCTCAATATCAAATCTTACGAGGAGTACAAAGAAACCTATAACCAAAGTGAAGAAGACCGGATGAAATTCTGGGAGCATGAGGCGGGTACGTTTTACTGGCGAAAAAGCTGGGATAAGGTACAGTCGGGCGGATTCGAAAAAGGGGATATTAAGTGGTTTGAAGGAGGGAAGTTAAATATTACAGAAAATGCGCTCGATCGTCACTTAAACACCATCGGGCACAAAACGGCGTTTATTTTTGAGCCCAATCACCCCGACAGCTTTCGCCGAACCATTACCTATCGACAGCTTCATGAAGATGTTTGCAGGTTTGCCAACGTATTGGAAAGCAAAGGAATTGAGAAGGGCGATCGCGTCTGTATCTATATGGCAATGACCCCGGAACTCATAATTTCTGCACTGGCTTGTGCACGTATCGGTGCGGTTCACTCTATTGTATTTGCCGGTTTTTCAGCTCAGTCGCTTGCCGAACGTATTGAAGATTGTGACGCTAAAATGCTGATCACCAACGACGGACTCCGGCGCGGCGACAAGCATGTACCGCTTAAAGATATTTCTGATGAAGCTCTGGAGAGCTGCCCATCGGTAGAAAGCGTCATTGTTTGCCAGCGCACCAACCGTGATATCGGCTGGGTTGAGGGCAGAGACGAGTGGTGGCACATGCTTATACGAAATGCTTCCAAGAAACATACAGCCGTAGAGATGGATGCAGAAGATCCGCTATTTATTCTTTACACGTCTGGGTCTACAGGTAAGCCCAAAGGCGTTGTTCACACCTGTGGTGGCTACATGGTGTACACAAGCTATACATTTAGAAATGTATTTCAGGTTGAGGAGGAAGATATCTACTGGTGTACGGCCGATGCCGGCTGGATTACCGGACACTCCTACATTATGTACGGGCCTCTTTTTAACGGGGCAACCGGTGTAATCTTTGAAGGTACACCCGTTTATCCTGATGCAGGTCGTTTGTGGGAGGTTGTAGAAAAATATAAGGTAACGCATTTTTACACGGCCCCAACAGCTATTCGTGCTCTTATGAGCTACGACCAAAAATATGTAAAAAAGTATGACCTCAGTTCACTCAAGGTGCTGGGTTCAGTGGGTGAGCCTATAAATGAAGAGGCGTGGCACTGGTACCATGATCATGTTGGCGGTGGAAAATGCCCGATTGTAGATACCTGGTGGCAAACAGAGACAGGGGGAATTATGATTTCACCTTTGGCTGGAATTACCCCCACCAAGCCTGGTTTTGCCACACTTCCTCTGCCCGGTGTTTTTCCCGTTCTGATGGATGAGAATGGAAAAGAAATCGAAGGAAATGCCGTGAGTGGAAATCTGTGTGTTAAGCACCCATGGCCAGGTATTGCCCGAACCGTTTGGGGCGATCACGAGCGTTATCTGAAAACATATATGAGTGCCTACAAAGGCTACTACTTTACAGGTGACGGCTGCCGGCGGGATGAAGACGGGTACTACCGCATTACCGGCCGGGTGGATGATGTGCTCAATGTTTCCGGCCACAGACTGGGCACCGCAGAGATCGAAAACGCGATTGACGAACATCCCAATATTGTGGAAACAGCCATTGTTGGATATCCTCACGATATTAAGGGACAGGGTATATTTGCATTTATGATTTGCGAGAAAATGCCGAAGGATGTAGGTGACTTTAAACAGGAAATTCACGATCTGGTTACGAAAATTATTGGCCCGATTGCCAAACCAGATAAGATTCAGATTGTTGAAGGACTGCCTAAAACACGGTCAGGCAAAATTATGCGCAGAATACTGCGGAAAATAGCTGCCGATGATGTGGAAAATCTTGGAGACACATCCACGCTGCTTGATCCGTCCGTTGTAGATGAAATATTGGAAGGAAAATCGTACTGATAATATTTTTTAATAAAAGACTAAAAACAGACCCCGTTTGTGAAGAGCAGGCGGGGTTTTTTGTTGAGAAAATATGAGGAAAAAAAATGATGTCTTTGATATTTAGATCCATTTTAAATAAACGGCCAACACCATATTTACTTGATAAAAAAGCGACTTGATTTAGGCTATTTAAATATTTGAAGAGCATTGTTTTACGATTAATACAATGTTAAAAATATTTAATACAAAAATGTAAAACAAAATTACTCGGAAAATAAAAGATAGAAATTTAATACTACTATGTCTGTTTTTTTACAACTGATTTCATTACTGTTGGTTTATCATTTAACCCAATCAAACATAGTATGACTAAAATTAAACTAGCACTTTTTCTTCTTATACCGGTTTTGCTGCTGTCCTGCAGTGACCAGCCTCTAAATAATCCGTCGGAAGATCTTCAATCGAGCGAAGGAATGGAATTCCTTGCAAAAGGAAATAAAAAGGGTTCCTCAATGGTTGTAGAGCGAGCCCCATTAAGTTTAATATCAGTAGATGAAAATGGCCCCGCCGAATGTGTAGTTTCGGCTTTATCTTCTAGTGAATCAAGTGAATTAAACTTCAATATTGCCGCTGTTACAGGTAAGCCCGGTGTAAAAGTCACAACACGTAATCAGGGAAGCGGAACTGCAAATATCAATGTTGCCTATGTAGGGTTTTCACCAGAAGCACAGACAGCATTTCAGTCTGCTGTAGACGTGTGGGCCTCAACACTAGATTCTGAAGTGGATATCTTTGTGATTGCAATATTTGATAATCTTGGACCTGGAGTATTGGGTGCTGCCGGATCGACACAGATTGTTCGAGATGCGCCAGGATTACGAAGAAATACCTGGTATGGAAATGCCCTAGCAGATAAACTAGCTGGGGTAGATTTAATTCCGGGTTTATTTGATCTGGTAGCACAGTTTAACAGTGCCTTTCCGAACTGGTATTTTGGTACAGATGGAAATACACCACCCGGCGATTTTGATTTCAAAACTGTTGTTCTGCATGAGCTTGGTCATGGCTTGAATTTCTTTGGCGGTATGACTTACGATTCGTTTACCGGTGTTGGAAGCTATGGTTTTGGTGTTGATCCTGCATTCCCGACTATTTACGATCAATTTGCTGATACACGACCAGGAAGACAGCTTGTGAAAACAAATAAGTTTCCGAACCCTTCAGTAACATTAGGAGATGCCTTAATTGGTGATCAAATTCAGTTCAGTGGGTCAAGCACAAAATCTACAACCCGTGGAGAACGTGCTATTCTTTACACCCCCAATAACTGGCGGCCTGGTTCCAGCTACTCACACTTAGATGAAGTGATTTACAGCGGTACCGTGGATGGGTTGATGACTCCTTTTCTTGCGCGAGGTGAGTCTTATCAAAGTCCAGGGCCAATTGTTTATGCAATGTTTGATGACATGGGTTGGAATGGAAAAATTAAAAAACCTGTAGTTCAGTAAACTCTCAGGAAGGCAACGCTCAAAAGCAGACTCTTGTCATAAGGAGTCTGCTTTTTTTGTTTAAAGTAACCGCCTCATTTCATCCAGGCACTTCATTATTTGGTGTGGGTTGCTATTCATAATTCCCGGATCGTCCAATGTAGTATAATTGCCTGAATTCTATATAAAGAATGGTCCAAAAAATAGGGAAGCTTACAAATAGCCTAAGCATTTACTATTGCTACGGCTTGGCTGAAAAAAAGGTTATAAAGATAATGAGCCGTACAGATCCAGCATCTTTGTGGTTGAGGAACTTGTTGGCGCTTATTATTGGAGATCTTAAAAAATAATTAAACAATTTTGAGACTTTGTTTGACTTACATTGTTTAGAATTGAGTTAAAGCATTGAAATTATGTAAGATAATTACAATGTAAAGTAACCCCGCTCAGCTGTGTTGTTTCAATAAGAGCGGGGGGAGCCTTTTTTTCTTATAAATAATGGTAGCGATGCGTATTTGGAGAATTGTTTCACAATAGTTTTACAGGAGAGAAATAAAAAAGGGTCTAAAGCATTTTAAATATTAGCTTTAGACCCTTTCAGATAGTGGCGGGGGTAGGATTCGCGAGTCCGCCCACCGGCGGAAATCTGCGTCCGCCAGCTGGCGGATATGAGCCCGACGAGCTACTCTTCATTTCTCTTTCGGATCAATTCCCAGATAAATGCACGACCTTTAGCACTCTTTAACTCTTTTTCGCGCTGGATCGAATCATGTTTGTGGTCAAACTCTTCGGTATAAACCAATGTCCAGGGACGAAACTTTGCAGTCCACCCTTTGGTCCCCTTTTCATTATGAGAGATCATTCGCTGATTAAGATTTGATGAACGTCCAATATATATCTTCTCATAGCGCTCAGAATAGAGTGCATATACTACAAACTTCTTCTCTTGCTGATACATTTTTCTTGATATATATTAATTAAATAAAAAAGGCTCAACTGCGTGAACAATTGAGCCTTTTAGATAGTGGCGGGGGTAGGATTCGAACCTACGACCTTCGGGTTATGAGCCCGACGAGCTACCAGCTGCTCCACCCCGCGATGTTTAATATCATCAATCAATAAATTTCGAAAAACTAAAAAATCGTTTTTCATCAAGACTTAAATATACGGGTTCTTTCAATCCGATGTCAAACAGTTTTTCAAATAATAACTGTAGGTGATTTTATGGGATGACCTATTTTTGGATAGATATCATAGGAATGTCAAAAGTGAATCGACTTCCTGTTTCGTCACTGTCAATGGTGAGGTCGGCTTTCATCTGCTCGGTAAAATTCTGCACAATAATCATACCCAGTGAGTTACTTTTTGAAATGTCAAAATCTTCAGGGATTCCGGATCCGTCATCACTCACTTTCATTGTTAACAGATCATCATGTTGCTTGCACACAATGCTAACGGTTCCCTCTTTTCGAAGATTAAATGCGTGCTTATGTGCATTGATCAAAATTTCACTGACCATAAGACCAAGCGGAATAGCTTTCGACATGTCAAGGTGGAGATCATCAATATCATAGATGAGTTTAATGTCTTTATTGCTGCTTTTGAATGACTGATGCGTTACCGTACTGATCTTTTCTAAATATTCTCGCAAGCTTATTTCAGAAAAATCATTCGAATTATACAGCGCTTCGTGAGCAAGCGACATTGTTCTTATTCTCGACTTCGAAACTTTTAAAATTTCAGATGATTCTTCATTTTCACTCATTGCCTCCTGAAGTTCCAGTAAACCGTGAACCTGAGCGAGATTATTTTTTACCCGGTGTTGTAGTTCTTCAAACAGAATATCTTTTTCTTGCAGAGATCGTCTTAGCTTTTCTTGGCCTTCAAGAATAGATTTTGTCTGTGCCTGGACTTCGTTGTTTAAGGTAGAATTCCAGTTATTTAACAGAAATATTGCTGTACCAGCGGTAATGATAATGAGCCCAATGGAGGTCCATGTAATGATTTCAAACGCTTCCATCGCTCCCATGATATCAGCGGCAGGATTCCTGCCAAACTCAGCGATAGTCTCTTCTATGTTTAGCTTACCAAGAATGTAGCCCGAAACAATAAAAAGCGAGAGAATGGTTGCAACTCCGGCAACGGCACTATATATCCATTTTACAGAGACTACCGGTGGGGAGTGGTGTGGAAAATATTTTTCTTTAAGGCGCTCTGCTAACGGAGAAAACAGAAAAAGGAGCGGGCCTATAATAATGATAGATTGAAAAAATGTGCCGGTCCACCAGCTCTTCCAGAGTATAAGGCTGTCGTAAGCAGAGAGCTTATTAAAGAAACTCCAGATAAAAGATCCCATGGCGCTGGCCAGGGCCGATATAAATGAAACAACAACAAAGAGGGCAAAACTCTTTAGAGACCGAAGATTATATTCCACTTCAAGGCTGTGATAAGCCAGCGCGAAAAGCCCCAGTCCTAAAGAAAACGCAAGAGCGATAACCGTTGCCCAGATTACAGAAATTCCAGCCAGGTAAGCAACGACAAAGGTTGAAATATAAACGGGAACAAAACCCCACTCAAAGCCAAACCAGAAAAAGAGCAGAGTTCCAATAATGAGGGCCGGATTGATGATAAAAAAATCAATAATCTGCCCGTTATTTGGAGAGAATGAGACAATATTTTGGCTAAAAATATAGTGAGTGGCTCCGATACTTGCGGCAAACAATAATCCCCAGCAAAGAAGAAAAAACCAGATACTTTTTACATCCTCATGAGTAGATAAGCTTTCGAATGTAATCGGTTGCCACAAAAAATCAGTGTTATTTTTAGCCATCAGGGGTGTAGAAGTACGAAAATTTTTATTTGAGCATATCTTGTATTTCTAAATGTAAACTCTCTGAGCTTTATTTGCTACTATTTCTTAATAAAGCTGAAGTTGATTGCTGCTACGTTGATAGAAATGAAGTGCGCTGTATCGTTGGCTGGTCAATCAATGTTCATTAGGTATGAAATTTCTTGCGCACCTTGTTTAAAAAGAGAGAAATTCTCATCTCACGAAAACAGAGTAATACTTTCCTTGTATAAACATCATAACATATTGATATTACTTGTTTAATGATATGTTGAGGGTGGCAATCATTGACCTTACCTTGTATCTCGATTAAAAACTGTCAAACTGCAGCTACATTCAGGAACTACTTTAATTTTTATGCTCCATGCATCCAGTTGATTTATCACTATTTGTCATCTATGTGATTGGCCTGCTCGCCTTTGGTACATATTTTTTTAGAAAAAACAGTGCCGGGGACGATTACTATGTTGGTGGAAGAAAAATGGGAAGTGTTCATATCGGGCTTTCTGTTGTCGCCACAGATGTTGGAGGTGGATTTTCGATCGGCCTTGGAGGTTTAGGGTTTGTGATGGGAATTGCAGGTTCGTGGATGCTCTTTACCGGCCTTGTTGGCGCGTGGCTTGCCGCTGTTTTTCTTATTCCAAAAGTGAAGCAAAATTCCTTTTTTGATACGGCTTATACTTTTCCGCAGCTTTTTGAGCACTATTATAATGCAAAGGTTGCTTTTGTTGCCGCAATTATTTCTGCGATAGGGTACATGGGATTTACGAGTTCTCAAATGCTTGCCGGTGCCAAACTGGCCAGCGGAACCTTTGCAGATCTAGACCAGCAGACGGCACTCTATATGATGGGAATCGTAGCCGTGGTTTACACCGTACTTGGAGGGCTTAAGGCCGTGATATATACCGACACTGTTCAGTGGGCCCTGCTGATGATTGGTTTGGTTTTTATTGGTATCCCGTTTGCATATACGGAGATCGGTGGAATAGAAGCCATCAGGGCAACGGTATCGCCGGAAATGCTTTCGTTGACAAATGTAACATGGCAGGATCTTATCTACTGGGCCGTCACCATCATTCCCATTTGGTTTGTGGGGATGACTCTTTATCAGCGAATATACGCTTGTCGCGATGAAAAGACGGCAAAAAAAGCGTGGTACCTGGCAGGCTTATTTGAATGGCCCGTAATGGCTTTTTTAGGAGTACTTCTGGGTCTTTTTGCCAGGGTAGCAGCCGACCAGGGCATGTTTGCATATCTGGGTGCAGGTGATATTTCGGCAACAGATCCTGAAACGGGTCTTCCCATGCTGCTTCGAACAGTACTGCCGGTCGGTTTTCTTGGAGTGATGATGGCCGCCTACTTCTCAGCCATTTTATCAACAGCGGATAGTTGTCTTATGGCCTCGTCGGGAAATTTGGTTACCGATATTATCGGTAAATTTCTGCCTTTCGACTCAAGCAGCAAAAAATTCGTGCGCATTTCTCAGGCTGTAACTCTATTTATTGGAGTTCTTGCTCTCCTGCTCGCAGGAGTTATGAATAACGTACTCAATTTAATGCTCGATTCGTATGCGTTTATGGTCTCGGGACTTTTTGTGCCTGTTATAGGCGCACTCTATTGGCAAAAGAGTACATCGGCTGGAGCGCTTTCCGCAATGCTGGCAGGTGGAATTACCACAATTTCGCTCCGATATAGTGAATTGGAACTCCCCTATGATCTGGATCCTAATGTTTTTGGAATCACAATGTCTGCCATTGTGTTTTTAGTGGTCAGCCTGGCAACACAACCTTCAGAGGAATAATTAAATAGAATCTCAAGGATTGTTATCTTAAAACAATTTCAGAGAAATGAATAAGTAATTCGAAATGAATATTACCTACACAATTATTGAAAACGACACAACGGACGTTCCATTTTCAAGGGATGAAATTGCCTCCTTCTTACATCGTCATTTAGATGAATATGGCGATACAAAGCCTGCAATTTTAAAATGTATTGGGTATGCCTATGGAGACAAACCCGGTACGGGAGGTTTTATATTGATCGCTCATGAGGATGAGGAAATTTTAGGTGTCGTAATTATCAACAACACAAACATGGAAGAGTATATACCCGAACATATCCTGGTTTATATTGCTGTGCACGAAAAAACCAGGGGACAGGGAGTTGGCAAAAAGTTGATGAAAAAAGTAATCAAGCACACCGATGGTGACATTGCTTTACACGTGGAGCCAGATAACCCGGCACGATTTCTGTATCAGAAAGTTGGGTTTACCAGTAAATACCAAGAAATGCGATTAAAAAAATAATCGGATAGAATTCCGAACCATATTCTGAATACTGAGAAAGAGCTTCATGGCCTACTTAAAATTATATAGAAAAGAGCTTCAGCATAATTACGATTATCTCGACAAATTATTTAAGCAGAATAAGATTAAATGGGGAATTACAACCAAGCTTTTCTGCGGAAACCGCGATTATCTCAATGAAGTGATTAATCTCGGTATTGGGGAGGTTCACGATTCACGTGTAAGCAACCTAAAAGTGATCAAAGAGATTGACCCAGATACCCTAACTATTTACATCAAGCCACCCCCGAAAGATATCGTCAGGGACGTTGTAAAGTATGCCGACATCAGTTTGAACACTGAACTGGCCACTCTTCATGAATTATCGGATGAAGCTCAGCGACAGAATACGACGCACAAAGTTATCATAATGATTGAGCTGGGTGACCTACGGGAAGGTGTTATGCGCGATGACCTGATCAACTTTTACGAGAAGGTTTTCAGGCTGCCGGGTATTGAAGTTGTGGGCCTTGGAACGAACCTGAACTGCCTCCATGGCGTGATGCCAGACGGAGACAAACTGATACAGCTCTCTCTGTATAAACAAATTATTGAGCTTCGCTTCAAGAAAGAAATCCCCTTGGTATCAGGCGGAACGACGGTAACAATACCTCTTTTACTTCGAAATCAACTGCCAGAAGGCGTGAATCATTTTCGAGTTGGGGAGGCACTGTTCTTTGGGAAAAACCTGTTTACGGATGGCGTAATTGATGGTATGAGTGACCAGGTGATGGAGCTCTATTCTCAAATTATTGAATTATCGGAAAAACCGGTTGTTCCAACAGGCGATCTTGGTGTAAATCCACAGGGAAAGGCTGTTCAAATTGAAGAGGATGATTACGGCAAAACATCATACCGCGCCATTATTGATATTGGTGTGCTTGATATTCAGCCAAATTACCTGGTTCCCATTGACGAAAATATCAAAATAACGGATGCCAGCTCAGATATGCTGGTGCTTGATGTTGGATCAAACCCAAATAAATATAAGGTTGGGGATATGATCCGGTTTAAACTAAAATATATGGGAGCACTTGGTTTAATGAGCTCCGACTATATTGAAAAAAGAGTTGCGGATTAATTAAATGGAGAAGAGTCATCGGTGTATTGCGGGCGGCTACCCCGTGATGAACTTTCCAGACAACGTTGAATTCATGGATTTAACGGATGGATATGATTCGGATCAACTCTCGGCGTTTATTGCATCGGGCCGCTGGGGAATTGGAGGGTATCTCGAGAGAAGAGAGCAGATGTACACCGCTCCGCAGTATGAAAACAAGAGATATATCCACATGGGAATTGATATTTGGGCTCCCGGGGATGAACCCGTTTTTGCACCGGTTGGAGGTACAGCGGTTTACAAGGCGTTTCACGACCAAACCGGGAATTATGGGGGAACAGTGGTTATCAAGCACAATCTGGACAATGAATTTATATTCGCGCTTTATGGTCATTTATCAAAAGCCACCGTGGAAGAAACGGAGATTGGAAAAAAGGTTGAAGGTGGTGATCTGATAGGCCGGCTTGGAGGCTGGAGCGAGAATGGAAACTGGCCCCCACACCTGCACCTGGAGCTCTCGGTTGTGGATCCGGGGAAAGCAGATATGCCCGGTGTTGTGAGTTTAGATGAGTTGGATGAGGCTAAAAAACTGTACCCTGATCCTAAAGTTTTGATAGGTGACTGGTATACATAACGAGTGCAACGCTTCCGAAAGATCTGTTTAGCTAATCATGGAGCTGCCACTCCCTTTAATATTGGCCTTTTCGAACAGAAGGGTAAACGTGGTAAGTTCACCTTCGGTTTGATGGCTGATATCTGCTTCAAGCTGCTCGGCGAGAAGGTCAATTAGCTTTAATCCCATAGACGTGTAAGTTTTAGAATGGAAATCTTCGGGCAACCCATTTCCATTATCCACAATCTCTAATTTTAAACGAGAATCTTTTTCATTCAGGTTAACGGCTATGGTGCCGTCATCAATACCTTTAAAGGCATGCTTTAAGATGTTGGTAATAACCTCGTTAATGAGCAGCGAGCACGGAACGCTTTGATTGATATTTAGTTCGGTTTGATCCATGTTAAACTTCAAATCAATTTTTGTGCTTGTTTTAAGCGTCCTAACAATATCTTTTGTGAGGGATTTTATACCTTCAGAAAACTGGATATGTGCAAAACTGTCCGACTGATAGAGGCGTTCATGGATTTCCGCTATCGACTTAATACGAAGAACACTTTCTATGAGCCGCTGATGTAGCTCCTCATTATCGGTATTGATAGCCTGCATTTCCATTAAGCCCGAAACCACGGCGAGGTTATTCTTTACGCGGTGGTGAATCTCTGCAAGTAGCGTTTCCTTCTCTTTCAGCGATTCTATCAGGTGCTCTTCCTGATGTTTCATGTCGGAAATATCGCGAATGGCACCCACCATTCGGTGTGGAGTTCCGTCATCATTCCGTAAAATATACCCGTCCTCTATCACATAGGCATATTCTCCATTCTGTTTCCGAAACCGGTACTCTACCGACCATCTTTTATTCCGGGTTTGGTAAAGCGTGTTTTTGAGATCTGATATAATTTCTTCATGATCATTTGGGTGCAGGCAAGCTGCCCATTTTTTTATCGGGTATTTTTTAACGTTAATTTCATACCCAAACATGGTTGTGAAGCTTTCTCCCCATTCCAAATGGTCGTTTTCGATGTCCCAGTCGTAAATGGCATCACGCGTTGCTTTGGTTACCAAATTGTACCGCTCAAGGCTCTCTTTCAGTTTTTCCTCAAATAATTTTCTATCTGTAATATCGGTTAGTGATCCCACCAGTGCTGTAACCACTCCATCTTGTACCAATGGAGCTTCATTTACCTCTACCCAGATTATTTTTCCGTCTTCCCGTTGCAGCTGTAGCTCGTAAGGTGGCTGAGTTTTTCCTGTTGAAAGAGCTTCTTCGGTTAATTCATGGCCAATTTTATTTACAGGATGATCTGTGACAAATTCCGTCCATCTTTTGTCCGACTCTTCAGGAATAACTCCCAGAAAGTCTTTAGACTGAGGGCTCATATAGGTAAGATCGCCATCTGCGTTGTGCGTGTAAAACATATTGGTACTGTGTTCCACAACGTTGCGAAAATTCTGCTCGGCTTCATTACGCTGCAGCTCAGCAAGTTTACGTTCAGTGACATCCTGAGTACTTCCAAACATTTTTACGCATTTACCATCCTGCATCTCTGCCTGGCCTACTGCACGAATCCATTTTTCATTGCCTTTAGCAGTTATAATTTTCAGCTCTTCCGAAAAGCTTCCTCCCGTTTTCTGTAAATCGGCCAGAATGTTGGAGATTTTATCCCTGTGTTCTCCATCATAAAAGTTGATTGCTTCTTCAAATGTGGGTTTATAATGTAAAGGTACTTCATGCAGCTCTTTTACAAATCGTGACCAGCTAAGAGTATCGTGTCTAAAATCAATCTCCCAATTCCCAATTCTTGCAGATTCGTACACAAGTTCAAGCTGTTGTTCAAGCTTTTTCTCTTCAGTGATATCAATCATGAGACCCTGTAGTACCCTGGGTTTCCCCTGTTCTGTGATCACAGAAATTAAATCGCGAAGCCAAATATAGCTGCCGTCTGCTTTTTTGAACCGATAGTCGAAGGTATGATCTTTCCCCTGTTCTGTTTGTTCTCGGCAATACTCAACGGAGGACTTCCTGTCGTCTGGATGGATATGCCTGCCCCAAAAATTTTTCGAATCGAGCCAATCTTTTGGCTTGTACCCAAGAATTTCTTCAACTTGGGGCGAAACGTAGTTAAAATAGACGCCGTCGGGGGTGGCCTCGAAGAATATGCCGTTGATGGAGTTTATAAATGACTGCAGCGCCTGTTTGGCTTCAACTTCTTCTGTAATATCTTTGAAATTATCAACAATTCCGGCGATTGCAGGATCATGAAGCAAATTTGTAATCGTGCCGCCAAACCAACGCCATCCACCTTCCTTATGTCTCATTCGGGCGGGTGTAACCGTTATCGTTTCTCCCGGTTTTTGGAGAGATTCGGAAATTTCGCTAAAAACATGTTCACGGTCGTCAGGATGAAGAATAGATGACACATCCATCTCCATAATTTCCTGTTGGGAATAACCCAGCACTTTTTTAACTGAAGGGGAGCTATACTTGGGTATTCCCTCCTCTGATAATATCCAAAGCACATCGTTGCCGTATTCCACCAGTGCCCTGAACCGTTTTTCATTTCTGATGATTTCTTCTGCCTGTTGGTGCTCTTTTGTCGTATCGCGCACAACGTGCAAAATGTGGCCTACTTCTCCACTATCATCGATCACAGGTACATTGGTCAGGTCGTAAAGTTTCGATGCTGTGCCCTCAGTGATCATCGGATCATTTTCTACTTTGATGCGCTCCATCACGTGCTCTTTCTTGTCTTCTACAACTTTTTGAAAAGATTGCATTAATAAGTGCGCATTTTTCTCTTCAGGATTGTTGAGGTCGCCGGGGAAAACATCAAAAATAGATTTGCCAATGAGAGAGTGCAAAGGAGCATCAATGATTTGGCTGCATGAATCATTAAGATCTGAAATAGTGTACACAGGGTCGTCGCACTTCACAATAATTGCCGGGAACGGCAGATTTTTAAAGAGAGCTTTGTAGTTCATTGACGAATCCATGATGCCGAAAAAGCGGGTGCCTTCTCAATTAACGTATTGTTATTATATCTTGTAAGAAGTACAAAATGCCTATATAAATGTTTATTGTAAAACATACAAAATGCAGGTGAATTTTTAGCGTCTGCGTATTTAAAAAATTGACCTATGGTTGAAGTAAAAAAATGGACTGAATTCCGAAAAGAAATTCATGCAGAGCCGGAACTATCCGGTTATGAGGAGGAAACATCCGAAAAAGTGTACAGAGCCCTTAAAGAACTTTCTCCGGATGAATTGTACAACCAGATTGGGGGAAATGGTGTGATGGCTACATTTTTTGGGAAAAAACCATCCGATTCTGAGCCCCTTCTATTCAGGGCAGAATTGGATGCCATAGCCGTTCAGGAAGAGTCTGGGGTGAACTATACATCAGAAAAAAATGGAGTGATGCATGGTTGTGGGCACGACGGTCATATGGCCATTTTGATGGGACTGGCAGAACACCTTAGTCAAAATCCACCTCAGAAGGTTAATGTATCGCTACTCTTTCAGCCTGCAGAGGAGACGGGCAGGGGAGCATCTCGAGTTATTCAAGACCCGATTTTTAAGAAGAAAGAATTTAAGCGGGCCTATGCACTGCATAATCTTCCGGGATTTGATGAGAATCAGGTGATTATTAAAAAAGAGGTGTTTGCGGCCGCTTCTACAGGATTAGAAATTGTGGTAAACGGGCGCTCGAGCCATGCCGCTTATCCCGAGCAGGGCAGCAATCCATCTCAGCTGCTGGGGCGTTTGCTAACCTATATCTCTGAAGATTTTGAGGATTTTAAACGGGCAGGAGTTGTCAACAAAATTGTATGCACGTATGCACAAATGGGGAATGTGGCATACGGGATAAGTCCGGGTCGTGCTCAAATGGGTATTACAATTCGCTCGGCCGAGGATGAATTGTTAAAAAAAACCGTAGACCAAGTACGAGAACGCGTGGATGTCGAATCCAGATTATTTGACGGAGAAGTTACCATCCAACAGATTGAGCCATTTTCTGCAACGGTAAACGACAGTACAGGAACAGAATTTGTAAAGAGTGTTGCCGAACAAAACGGGCTTTCAGTAAATGAAATGGATATCCCTTTTGCGTGGAGTGAAGATTTTGGAGAGTTCAGGAAAAAATGCCCAATTACTCTTTTTGGTCTTGGATCTGGAAAAAATCATCCGCCACTGCATTCTGAAACCTATGATTTTAATGACAAACTCATTGAAACCGGAATTAACATGTTTGTGGGTCTGATCTCTTTATAAGTTGAAGAAATCTGCTATTTTCAATAAACGATTGCGAATATTTTACCTGATGCAGATCATTTTCTGAAAAATTTTTTAAACGAATCCGCCTGATGCAATACTCTGATGATTATTCACTCCAGCCCTCATGCATTGTTCTGGATAGTGAAGCACTCGCCCATAACATTCAGTTTCTCAAAACCATATCTACCAACGGCGTAAAACTATCATCGGTCATTAAAGGTAATGCTTACGGGCATGGTATAACCAAATTCCTGCCAATGGCTGAAGAAAATGGAGTAAATCATTTTTCCGTGTTTAGTGCAGATGAAGCAAAAATTGCGCTTAATAGCCGTTCAAACCCGGATACGGATATTATGATTATGGGAATGATCCGTGATTCTGAGATGGAATGGGCTATCGACAACGATGTTGAATTTTATGTGTTTGAGCGCGATCGGCTGAAGGCCGCGATTCAATCAGCCCGGGAGAGAAAAAAGAAGGCTCAGATTCATCTTCAGATTGAGACCGGGATGAACCGAACCGGATTTGAAAGAAATAGCTGGGAAAACGTTCTCAAAACAGTGGCTTCGAATCTGAACTCTATTGATCTTAAAGGAATATGCACCCACTACGCCGGTGCCGAAAGTGTCGCCAATCATTACAGAATTCAGAAGCAAAATAAAACCTTTCAGGAGTTTTTGAACCTGGCAAAGTCGCAGTTGCCATCTATGCCGGCGGTACATGCATCCAGTTCGGCAGCGTATATAACACGTCCCGAAATGCATTACGATATGGTGCGTGTGGGAATTGCTCAATATGGATTTTGGCCAAGCCGTGAGACCTATATGCACTACATGAAATCGAATGGAATGGAAGAGGGAGACGATCCACTTCGGCGGGTTTTAACTTGGAAAAGTGAAGTAATGAGCCTGAAAAAAGTAGAAAGCGGGGAATTTATAGGCTACGGAACGGTATACCTTGCCGGACGCGATATGACGATTGCAACAGTGCCAATTGGGTACTCGCATGGGTTTGGCAGAAATTTGACAAACACAGGCTATGTGCTTGTGAATGGAGAGCGTGCAGGCGTTGTAGGGTTGGTGAATATGAACATGATCACCCTGAATGTATCTCATATTGATGGAGTAAAAAAAGGAGACGAAGTTGTAATGATTGGTCACCAGGGCGAGGATGCAATTACGGTCGCTTCTTTTGGGGAAATGACCAACAATCTGAATTATGAAGTACTGGTAAGATTGCCAGCTTCTATTCCCAGAATGGTAAAGTAAAAGTAGCAATTTTTGGGAATGAAAGCAGAGTGCAGCTAAGTTGTGGAGTTAGCATTTAACTAAATACAATTGCCTGGTGAAGAATTATTGTCTCTTGCTCCTCATTATTTTTTCAGTTCTTTTGAACACGGGCCCAATCCTGGCACAGGGTAACAGGATTTCACACCAGGACTATATGAATGCGATTGGGATGGGAGATGATTACCTCGTGCTCAGTAATATATTGGTGCGTGGATTACAGTACGAGGTGCCCGGAAATACGGCAGAATACTATATTAATAATGCATCGTTCTTCTCAATGATTTTGCTTTTGAACAATGTAAAACCAAGAGACTTTTACCTGCTTGAAGAACAAGGAGTTGACGTACTGCATGCGATTACCGCAGATACCCGTCCTTTCTCTGAACAGAGCCTGTTGGCAGATCTCGTAATTACAGGAACGGTAACGGATGTTGAAACAAGACTACCAAAAAATGATGGGTTTGATGTATCGGTAAGCATCCTGGTTGAGGACATATTAAAAGGGGCAGTGCCGGGTGATACGATCACCATACGTCAGCGAAATCTCGACCGCCTTTCCGACAGCCAAACCCGCCCCGAGAAAGGAAGATCCTATCTTTTTCTTCTTTCCAGCGGGGTTTATGGCTATCAAAAAGCAAACTACCAGTATGCAAATGTGGGGGAGGCAGAAGCAGGAGCCCCCGATTTTGGAAGCGAGGAGACCTTTTTGATATACCGAATGTACAATAAACGTGGAGATATGATATCGGCCCCGGGAATGGCTGTTTCGGAGATAAAAGAGGAGATGTTGCCTGTTTTAAAAATTATTGAATAGACGATATCCCTTCGTAATCAGGTACAATTTTTTTAAATAAAATCATTTACAAGTGTAAAAATTTAATCATCATTTGAAGGTGTCTTAAGGCATTATTTTTAGTGCAAAAAGAATGTAGAGCAAGCGCTTCCAATTGTAATACAAGGACTTCGGGTTGTGAAAAAATTGAATTAAAAATTGTTAATCACTTATACTTTAACTACACTTATGTAACCAAACGCAGAAAAAAGGGTGTAGTTGGGATCGTATTAAGGTGTATGTAAGAGATGCTAAAGCATTGACTGACAATGGTATAATTGTAAGTTAATGAAATATAATGCATTTACTGCGCGTCATTCCTTTCTATCAGCCATTCTGTTTTACATTTAACCAAACATCAAAAAAGAGGTATAAGTATGCTCAAAAAGCTACTCTCTATCGCATTTATGTGCCTGATATATGCAACGGCTGCATTTGCGCAGTCCAGCACAGTTTCCGGTACAATTACGGATGCAGAGTCCGGAGAACCGTTACCACAGGTAAACGTGTTCATTACGGAACTGCAGATAGGTGATGCAACAGATTTCAATGGTGAGTACACAATTGAAGACGTTGCACACGGAACATATACATTACGTATAACATCGATCGGTTACGTCTCTGTTGAACAGCAGGTAACCGTAAACGCAAATAATGATACATTTAACTTCGCACTTCAGGCCGACGTACAGGCACTGGATGATGTTGTAGTTACAGCTTATGGTTTTGACAGGGAACAACGATCTCTTGGCTATTCCGTTCAGGAAGTAAGCGGAGACGTGGTAAACCGTGTAGACCAGGGCAATGTTGTTGGGGCGCTTGCCGGTAAAGTAGCCGGTGTGCAAGTTGTCGGATCTGCCGGAGCTAACATCGGTGGGTCGGAACGAATTCGTATTCGTGGAGCAAATGGTCTGTCCGATGGTCAGCCACTATTTGTGATCGACGGTACTCCCATGAACAATGAGTCTTTTCTAATTTCAGGTGGTGGAACGGCCCGAGGGCGTGATCTTGGAAACCTGATGTCTGACCTGAATCTCCAAAATGTTGAATCTGTATCGGTACTGAAAGGTGCTGCTGCATCTGCACTCTATGGAAACAGGGCATCAAATGGTGTAGTTATTATTACAACGAAAAAAGGAAAGATGCAGGCAAACCAGCCCATACAGGTTGACTTTTCCAACAGCACGTATTTTTCAAATGTAAGTGAACTTCCTGAATATCAGAATGAATATGCCGGTGGGTATACTCAAAACTTTATTGAATACACAGATCCTGTAGACGGTCAAACCTACAACGGATTAAACTATGCCGCTGATGAGAGCTGGGG
Source organism: uncultured Rhodohalobacter sp. (assembly GCA_964544445.1). GTDB lineage: Bacteria > Bacteroidota > Rhodothermia > Balneolales > Balneolaceae > Rhodohalobacter. The sequence continues at coordinate 17,588 of CAZJBI010000010.1, read as the reverse complement.
TCCAAAAATGGACGGGCAGCAGTATCGTGCATGGTGGTCGTGGTTTGATGCCGATTTTGACGGAGACGGTCAAAGCGATTACGGTCAGACAACAGCCTTAAATCCACAGTCCGGAAACGTAGAGGACTTCTTTGATACAGGCGTTCGTCTATCAAATAACCTGGCTATTACAGGTGGATCTCAGAACATTTCTTACCGTGTTGGTTTAAATAATGTGAATGAGTCTGGTGTTTATCCTAACTCTTCTATCGACCAAACTGCTGTTAATTTTAATGGTGCATTGAGCCACGGAGAGAAATTCACGTCTCGAATTGCTTTTAACTATGTGAACACGCAAGGCGAGGGACGACCTGCACAGGGATACTCTCCGGTACAGGGAAATGCCGTACAGTCGATGAATCAGTGGTTCCAGCGCCAGTTGGATATGAGCAAGCTGAAGCAGTATCGAACCGATGATGGTACGCTTACGTCCTGGAATATTCGCTCAAATACAAATACACGTCCACTTTATTGGGATAGCCCGTTCTTTTCAGTAAATGAAAACGTCGCTACTGATGACAGGGACCGTGTTTTTGGGAATTACTCCATGGCATACAATGTGAATTCAAATATCGAGCTGGTAGGTAAAATTCACCTCGACGCTTACGATTTTGTTGCAGAAGACAGAATTGCTACGGGGGGTCTTGAAGAAGATTGGTACTACGTAGCAAACAGAAGCCGTCGTGAAGTGAATTATGAAGCAGGTGCCAATTTTGAGCAGGATTACGAAGACTTTTCCGTAAGTGCTTATTTAGGAGCCAATTTACGTCAGGAGCGTTATAATTCTGTTATCCAGCAAACAGTTGGTGGTCTTGCAACGCCTAATTTCTTTAACATCGCCGCTTCAATCGACCGGCCTGATGTATCGAGCTACAAATCTGAAAAAGATGTTCGTAGTGTTTACGGTACAGCAACTCTTGGCTGGAGAGACATTATCTATGTTGACGGTTCATTGAGAAATGACTGGTCATCAACTCTTCCCGCAGATGATAACTCTTATCTTTACTACGGCCTCTCTACGAGTGTAGTATTTACTGAGCTGGGAGCATTTTCAAATCAAAACATACTCTCATTTGGTAAAGTAAGAGCTTCTATCGCCCAGGTTGGAAACGATATTGGGCCCTACCAGGTATTTCAGACGTTTAACGTAGGTACTCCATATGGCAGCAATCCTACACTAAGTGTACCATCAACGCTCAACAACACAGAGCTGGTACCGGCTGTATCGTCGGACTACGAATTCGGTCTGGACCTGAGATTCTTTGATGGTCGGTTACGAACAGATGTAAACTACTATAACTCTGTGCGTGAAGATGAAATTCTGAGCCTGACGGTACCGGGATCCAGTGGATTTAGTTCTGCCCTGGTAAATGCCGGGAAGTTCACCACCAATGGCTGGGAGCTGCAAATGGGCGCTACCGTATTTCAAACACGCGACTGGAACATTGATTTAGGACTTAACTGGGCAACCAGTACATCAGAAGTGAATGAACTGGCAGAAGGAATTACCACACGTCAGCTCGAAACAGGGTTCTTTGGTGTGGCACTTTTTGCTGAGGAAGGCCGTGAGTGGGGTAACATCGTTACTACGGGTAGTTATGGTGGTTTCAGAATTCATGAACCGACCGGAAAACGAATTGTAACCGATAGCGGAAGATATGCCATCGAAACCAATAAAGATCTCGGTAATATTTTGCCGGACTGGAATGGTGGTTTCCGAGCAGATGTACAGTTTAGAAACTTCTCGCTGGGTACATTCTTCGAATTCCAAAGCGGTGGTCAATTCTACTCCATTACCAAGATGTTTAATGCTTACTCAGGTTTAAGTGAAGAAACAGTTGGTAATAACACTCTTGGTAATCCATTGCGCGATCCTGTTGTTGACGCCTCCGGTAACGAACAGACCTTCGTTCCATTAGGCAGTGCCGGATCTAATTCAGGTGGTGTTCTCGTAGATGGTGTTGACGAAAGCGGCAATGATGTTGCATATCTCTACGATGCTTCTCTGCATTTCCCTTATATGTTCAACATTAAGGAAGATTGGATTTACGATGCCAGCTACCTTAAGCTGAGAGAGGTAAAACTCACCTATAACATTCCCGCAAGTGCGTTGGCGAATTTGCCAATTAAACGCGCATCTGTTGCTCTCGATATCCAGAATGCACTTCTGCTTTACACAAGTGTAGATGGTATCGACCCATCAGCTATCCAGAACAATGCAAACGGTTTTGCATTCTGGGAAGGAGGCGGACTCCCGCAAACCCGATCCGTCGGTTTTAATATTAATCTCAGCTTCTAAACCTGACGAATTATGAAATTTATGACTCAAAAAATAAACACTATGATGAGAAAAGCCGTTTTAATGGCTGGTATGGTTTTGTTGCTCATCAGCTGTGATGATTTCGGGAATACGAATATTGACCCGAATAATCCATCTGAAGCACGACCAGAACTGCTTCTCACTGGCGCACAACGTGACGTAAGTGATGTTGTTGGTGCCTTTACTGGAAATCTCTGGGTTCAGTATATGGCTGAAACCCAGTATAACGACGATTCGCGATATGCGAACTCGAATGCGAACTTTAACGGCTGGTATACCGGGCCGCTTAAAAACCTGCAGACAATCATCGATCTAAACACGGATGAAGCAACCAGAGGGAACGCCCTTTCAGGTGGTAGCAATGCCAATCAAATTGCTGTAGCCAGAATTCTGAAAGTCTATTTCTTTCACATGATGACCGACAGGTGGGGATATATTCCTTACTCTGATGCGCTTCAGGGTTCGGAAAACTTTAGCCCTCAGTACGATTCTCAGGAAGAGATTTATCTTGCACTGATTGATGAACTGAAAGCCGCAGTAGCCCAAATGGACGGTGGTCCCGGAGTTAACGGGGATATTCTCTTTAGCGGAGACATGGGGCAGTGGACTATTTTTGCGAACAGTCTGCGCGCCAGAATTGCTATTCGTATGGCCGACACGGGCCAAAGTGGCACGGCCGCAACAGAGTTTGCAGACGCTGTTAACAGCGGAGTGGTATCTTCAGATATCCTCTATCCATATGTAGATAGCGCAGATAACGAGAATCCATGGTATACTCGTTTCAGAACTCGTACAGATTACGCTCTGTCTGATGTTCTCGCCAACTACATGAAAGAATTGGGCGATCTGCGGGTTACAAAATATGGAAATCCTGCACCTGCCGTTGATGACAATAATGGAATTGCTACGATCGACGAGATTGTAGGGATGCCGTACGATGCGGAAAACCCCGGTAATATCACAAATGCCGAGATTTCCTTCCCCGGAGCCGAAATTGGTGCCGGCGGACCTGGGGTTGGCGTTCAAAACGCTCCCCTACCTATCATCACGGTTTCTGAGATGCACTTTGCCATGGCAGAAGCTGTTGAGCGAGGATGGATTTCAGGAAGTGCAGAACAGTACTATCTGGATGCCATCCAGGCTTCATGGGAGCAGTGGGGAGTCTTTGATCAGGCTGCTTATGACGCGTACGTTTCCACAGATGAAGTAGCATACAGTTCTGCTAACTGGGACGAAAAAATCGGAAAACAAAAGTGGGTAGCTCTCTATCCAAATGGATATGAAGCCTGGGCTGAATGGAGACGACTTGGATATCCCGAGCTCGAACCCCATCCACAAGCATTTACAGAAAATGGCCAGATTCCGGTAAGGCAAACATACCCAACCACCGAATCGCAGATCAACGAAGAGGCCTACAACGCTGCGGTTAGTTCACAGGGTGCAGACGCACCGTCCACTCATCTCTGGTGGGATATCGACTGATCGTCTGTTAAAGATTAAGACAATCAAAGCCATCGTGAGAAATCGCGATGGCTTTTTTTTATGATTTCATCTTGAAGTGTCTCATCTTTTTTAAACTTCCCAATGGATGTGATTCAGAAATTAGTCAGATCGAAATGTTGGTAAACCAAAATAATATCAGGGTAGTGAAAAAGCAGATTGTTTATTCAACCTAAGTTCTGGATAAGAATGTTGAAAATAACATCCCCTCCTATGATTAGGAGGGGTTCGGGGAGGTAGTAAGGAGATTAAATTTTTAATTGAGTACAAAATTCTATTTCCCCAACGGGATCCCGTTGGGGGAAAAGGAGGGGACTTTTTCATACGAATTCTTAATAATCTTATACCGAGTACACGTTATTTAGGATTAATGAGTGAATCGGATGATTAAATGAGTAAAAAACCCACCGAATTGAATGATATTGTAAGCTTGATAGTTGGATTCGTCGTTCTTTCATCGTTGATTTTCAAAAAAATTCCAACCACATTAGAATATCCCATTAAACAATTTCTATTGATGAGGCAACGAAGTTAATCCATTCCAGATCATAATAGATTAATGGATATTTCGTTTTATTTAAGGTTGCATTTGCCCATTCACCCTTTTTTATATTTTTAGAAAAGTTCTCTGATGACTCTGAAAAGGTTATTTATTCTAGCCATACTATCCTCAACACTGTTGCTTTGCAGTGCTGCCCTTGCAAATTCAGTGAATACAGATACCGTTATATCTAATCTGGTAGCAGATCCCGGATTAGATACAAGTCGTGCAGAGGCTGAGCTCCTTATTGAGAAAATTGAAAATGAACGTGGCCCTCAGTATGCTGAGAGTTTCAGGCTGCTTAAGCTGGTCTCAAAACATGAGTTTTCCGATCTGTATGAAAAAAGTTGTTCATTATATATACAGGGACTTAAACAGGATCATCTTAGTGAAGAAGACCTTGAACTGCTAAAAGAAGATCTGCTGCATATGAAGCCATTTTTTGGCCGCAGAGAAGTCATTGATTATGAGGAGATGATTGAAAATTCAAATCCCCAGATTTTTACTGTATTTGAAGAGTTTTGGAATGAACGCGATCTAACCCCGTCTGATCGATATAATGAACGCCTGATGGAGCACTGGCAACGGGTTCATCACGCCCTTAAAACCTTCAATACGACGAGTCGCGAAGTGTACGATGACCGCGGTGGAATCTATATCAGGTACGGCGAGCCTAACAAAAAGCGCAGTGGCATATTTATGTATAATCCTGGCTTTGCCAACTACATTATAGCAACCCGAATGGATGATGGAAGGGGTGGGGTTTCGAACGCTGCCAACGCCATTAACACAACACTCTATCTGAATACACTATACCAGGTTAGGGAGTATCATCAATATCCCTCATTTGAAACCTGGGTATATGAAAACCTTGTTGATCACTCCGAAAGCGTTATTTATCTGTTTGGAAATACATATGGAGGGAACGAGATGCTGATTAAGCAATCAGTAGATGATTTTGTGCCTTCAGCCGCCTACAGTATGACAGAAAGGAATAGTCCCGTTAGTATGAGTATTTTGAATAGTTCGGGGGGAGGAGAGGATTCTGAAGAATCAAGCGGAGACGACGAGGAAGATACAAATGTATTAAATCAGTCTTCAGGTGGTAATTTGGGCAGTGGGGAGCGAATATCACCGGCGCTTGTGCTTCAGTTTATGTATTACAGACAGCTGGCCAGCCTGGACCACTACTTCAGCGCTCAGTATGATGAAATGCTGAACCGATATATGGATGTTTCAACACCCATCTCTCGCTCATTGGCGCGTCAATTTCAGCAGACAAATAGTGCAAGGCTGCTCGTGGCCCAAAGCCGGGCTCCTGATGAATACTCAGCTGGAAACGATGAGATGTTTGATATCGGTACAACTGTGCACGCATATCGATTTTATGATGAAGAGTTAAATCCTGAATTACGACTCTATTTTCAGGATGATATTGAGGAGGCCGTATCGTTTGATCAGCTTAGGCGAATAAACTCAGTGGATAGCATTTCGTTTTCAGACTATGAGATTGTAAGAACGCTTGAGGTTTCCTCTGGTGATGATATATCCGAAAATGTTACAATTATCCACCAGACGGATGATAATTCTGCAGGCCCATTGCTTTCGAATACCCATCAAATTGCGTTAGATGCTGACGAAATAAAAATTCGTGCAGTTTCTGAACTGCATAATACTCGTGTGGATGAGGGGCTTATTAGAGAGGGGTCCGTGTTCAGAGAGAGAATAAAGGGAATAGCCAACAGCAGCGTTGAGGTGCAGCCTACAGATATTAATAGAGACGAATTCTTCACATCCGACGTAATACTGGGCTATAGAAATGTGGACGATACAATGGATCTTGAACTGGCTCACAATCGTCAAATTCCCGAAAACAGCTCCATCAACTTTTACTACGAAGCGTATAATCTGCCTGAAAACTCCGAAGGCCTGTTTTCATTTGCACTCACCTATACAATTGAGAGGGATCGTTCTGCCATTGGAAGTCTGCTTCGCTTCTGGAAAAATGAACAGACATCTATGACGATTACCAATACAAACGATTTACCCGTTTTTGATCAAATGCTTGAAATTGTAACGGAAAAACTGGATCCCGGTTCATATAATCTGACTCTTGAATTTTCTGAGCAGGAAGAATCGCAAGTTATATATTCTAAAGAGATCCCATTTACAATTTCTGAGTAACGGCTGTTTAAACTCTGCGCTCGCAATAAAGCCCAGAACTTTGCCTATACGTCCGTAAAATGACGATTGCCAAATTAATACAATATTAAAGCGATTATATAGAATCGATCGTCAATCTTTCTTACCCATTGATATTAAACCATTTAGTTTGATTGAATTCCTGTTTAAATCCCAAAAATATTCACAGTCGCATAAAAAAAGTTAACATATTGTTTAAATTTGGTTAAATTTTTCCGTTATTCTTGAACGAAACGTGTTTAATTTAACATCAAAACTTAAATACGTTAGTGTTCTTAAATGCTTAACACATCTCTAAGACCAAAACATAAACCAAAACTGAGGTTACGTATGTATCAAAAGTTACTGACCGTATTAACTATGGTCCTTCTTTCGTCTCAGCTTGCATTTGCCCAAACAGGTGCAATCTCGGGGCAGGTAACGGACGCCGAAACCGGCGAAACCATACCGGGGGCCAACATCCTGATAACTGAGTTGGAGCGTGGAGCTGCAACGGACATGGATGGAAACTATGTTATCGAAAATGTGCCAACAGGCACCTATTCACTGACTGCTACTTTCGTTGGGTATACCACCTTCCGTCAAACAGTTCAGGTAAATGCTAATCAAACCACCACAATCAATATCGAAATGCAGGTTGGTGCCGTTGGGCTCGACGAAGTTGTTGTTTCAGGCTATGCCGTAACAACCAAGCGAGAGCTAACCGGTTCCATTACCAGTGTTCGTGCGCAGGATATTGAAGATGTTTCTCTGCAAAGTACAGAAGCTCTTCTACAGGGTCGTGCTGCAGGTGTAAACATTACAACAACCTCCGGTAACCCGGGTGGTGCTTTCCGTGTGAACATCCGTGGTAATGGTTCTGTAAACGCTGCATCTGAGCCGCTTTACATTATTGATGGCGTTCAGGTATCATTCTCTCAGCAGTCAACACAGGCAAGTACTACTCCATTGAATGCCCTGAATCCCAGCGACATTGAGTCGATTGAGGTTCTGAAGGATGCATCTTCTGCTGCCATTTATGGTGCACAGGCTGCAAACGGTGTTGTAATTATTACCACGAAACGAGGCTCAGCCGGTTCAACCCAAGTAACGGCACGAGCAGAAACAGGTGTTCGTTCGCTTGCTCAGAATGTAGACTATATATCGACTGATCAGTATGTACAGTATATGGGCGAGGCCTTTGCTCTTAACTTTGGAATTGATCCAACTCAGTCTTACATCAGTCCTTTTGATGGCACTACTGAATATGCAGCGGGTGACTACACTCCTTTTGAAGATGACTACAGAAACTTTTTCTTAAGTTTTTTCGGTAGTCCAGCAGAAGAAGGCGGAACACTGGCAAACACCGACTGGCAAGATTTTATTTTCGATGAGGGAGTAACTCAACGATACAACATCTCAGTATCGGGTGGTACTCAGGAAACAGCATTCTTTATTTCCGGTGGATTCGAAGACACGGAAGGAACTGCCTTTGGAAGTGACTTTACTAGAGTAAATCTACGTTCAAACTTGGATCATCAAATTAACGATCGGTTCAGAACATCATTGAACATTAACGTTTCCAGAAGCCAGCAGTTTGGAGTTTGCCAGGATGGTAACTTTATTAACTGCCCTCCTTCACAAGCAATGTTCGAAGCTCCGATGAGTTTTCCATTCCTTGCAAATGGAGAGTACAATCCGGGAACACGTTTCGGTCTTTCAAACAACCCAGCCGTACAGCGTGCTGAAGTTGACCGTACAAACGACGTTACACAGATCATCAGTAATATGAATCTTGTATATCGTGCCAACGACTGGCTGACCTTCAACGGTCTTGTGGGTGTTGACTACAGAAACACAGAAGACAATCAGTTCCGCTCTGCGATTGCATCTCCTGCAACAGGCGGTTTTGTATTCTTTGCAAACCGAAACGTACGTAACTTTAACACCAACCTTGTTGCGAATGCTCGACAGACCTTTAATGGCGTACATAACGTTTCTGGTTTGATTGGAACGGAGTATCGACGAGACTTTTCAGAAACACAGCTCGTACAGGGCGATGGCCTTCCAGGACCTTTCTTTAAAGTTCTGAACGCTACGGCTACCCCAACCACTGCTGCCGGTATCTCTACAGAGTGGAGACTCGGAAGTTACTTTGGTAACGTGAAGTACAACTATGACGAGAAATATTTTGTTTCTGCCGTACTTCGATACGACGGACACTCCCGCTTTGGTAATGAAACACGATGGGGTTTCTTCCCTTCTCTTTCAGGTGCCTGGAGAATTTCTGAAGAAGATTTCTTTGATGTAGGTGCCGTTGATGAACTGAAACTTCGTATTGGTTATGGAACAACCGGTAACTCTGCTATTGGTAACTTTGCATCCAGAGGCCTTTACTCTGCAGCGGGATCATACCAGGGTTCAACAGGACTACGTCCTAATCAGCTTGCCAACGTAAATCTTGGCTGGGAAGAAGCTCAAGAGATTAACATCGGCCTTGACTACGAATTGTGGCAGGGACGTGTAACAGGTGCTATCGACGTGTATCAAAAAGATAACACAGAGCTTCTCTTCAACCGACCACTCCCATCTGATAGTGGATTTGGAAGCATTACCGAGAACATTGGTGAAGTTCGGAACTCCGGTATCGAATTTGAAATCAGCACAGTGAACGTGAACACCAAAGGATTTATGTGGAGCTCTCGCTTTAACATCGCCTTTATGGATAATGAGATCCTTTCTCTGCCAGACGGTGTTTCTATCCTTCCTGATGACACATTTGAAGCTCTGATTGAAGGCGAGCCTATTGGATTGATTCAAACTCCACGATGGGCTGGTGTAAACCCCGCCGACGGTCGTCCGATGTGGTACGATGCCGACGGTGAGTTGACATACACACCTGTACAGGCTGATGACAAAGTGAACTATAAAGACGGTCAGTCGAATAGTGTTGGTGGATTTGGAAACACATTTAGCTACAAAGGATTATCACTGGATGCATTCTTCCAGTTTAATCTCGGCCAGTGGGCATTCCCCGGAACCGATTACTACTTCACAAGAACGCCAGACTTCCTGATGAATATGGCTGTAGAGGTTGAAGATCGCTGGAGAACACCTGGTGACATTACTCACTACCCACGCGCTATGGAAGCCGGAACCGATTTCCTCGAAACCAATAACTACAGAACGCAGTTGGGTACGCAGTCTTTCTATAATGCCAGCTATATCCGTCTGAAAAACGTATCTCTGAGTTACAATCTGCCCAACGCTGTAACCGAGCGAATTGGATTGAATAACGTAAGGCTCTTTGCCTCTGCGATTAACCTGATTACCTGGACTCAATGGCCATGGTACGATCCTGAAGTTGCATTTGATTCAAATGACATTTACAACAACTTCACAGCTGCATCGTATCCAACCGAGCGACAGGTCAATGCTGGTATCGAAATACGGTTTTAATCCATAACAGAAATTAGATTACACCATGAAGAAACTTAAATTTTTCAAATATGCAGCGGCAGCGATTGTTCTAATCGCCTTTGCAGGCTGTAACGACATATTAGAAGATGTGGAGCCAGCTACATCCGTTTCAGGTGAGGTTGTTCTCACCTCAGAAGACGGTGTGCGAGCTCTTCGATCGTCCATGTATTCCAAAATCCGCGAGGCTTTTGGCTATACAACGGAATACTTTGTAGCACCCAGTGCGTTTACGGACGAAACCCGTAACCGACCGGGTTCTACTCGTTTTCAAGCCCTTACTCAGGCGTTTGGTACCAGTGGAACGGCACACTTTGGCAACTGGGTAGATACATATGAAATTATCCAGGATGCAAACCTCCTTATTGGAGCGGTAGAAGACGGAGTTCTGCCTCCCGATGAACTAAATCAGTATCGTGGTGAAGCCTATGCAATCAGAGCATTTGCCTATCACAATGCTGTTCGTGTATTTGGTTATGAGCCCGGCACAGCAGGTGCTGCCAGCTGGGATGCAGGAGTCATTATTCGTAATGAGCCAGTAATTGATGTTACAGACGCTGATTTACGACCCAGAAGCTCTGTGTCTGAAGTGTATGCACAGATCCTCTCAGACCTGAACCAGGCACGAGGCTTGCTTGCAGGTACAACCAACAACTCATTTGCAAATATCGCATTTGTTGAAGGTCTTGCAGCTCGTGGTAATTTATATGCTGGTAACTGGAGCGAGGCTTCTTCTGCGGCGCAGGCTGCCATCGCTGCTTTTGGTGGTTCTCTTGAATCAACAGAAGCTGGTGTTGCCAACATGTTCTTTGAAGGAGCTGGAAATCATCCGGAAGCACTATTCAAAATCGTGGTAAATCCCGATACAGAGAATGGCGTCGGTGGCGGAACATTTGGAAACAACGGTCCGGCTACATACACATCAGATGGTTTTATGGCACAGCTACCCACTCAGTTTCTTCTCGATAAATATGGAGAAGGCGACTATCGATTGGGCTGGTACCAACCATGCGCAGATTTACAGAGCAATCCGCTTACACAGCCTACAAACTGTGATGGCGTAAATACGAATGGCCTTTCTAGCGTGAAGTTTACAGGCGACAAAGGAAATTCTGTAGACGACATGCCTATGATGAGGCTATCAGAAATGTATCTAATCTGGGCCGAAGCCGCCGCGAAAGCAGCGAACGATCCAAATGCTGGTGTTGGTGCTTTACAAACACTGCGTGACGCACGTAATGCAGGACCGGTTCCAGCAGAAGCACTTGCCAGTGTAGATGCATTTGAAAACTTCATTCTGGATGAAAGAATGCGAGAGTTAGGCGTTGAGGGTCATCGATTTTACGATCTTAAGAGATTGGAAAGAGATATCCGAAATCCGGACGGAACTATTAAAATGTTTGCTGATGCTTACAGAATTCTTGCTCCGCTCGGTAACTCGTTACTCAACGTTAACCCAGAATTGGTTGAAAATCCCGGTTACTAACCCGGATTGAGACGAATGAATTCAAAATCCTAAAATTTTATTCAAATGAAGATTAAAATATTAATAGCCTTTATTTTGCCCCTTCTCTTTCTGGGTTGCGATATGAACGACCTGTTTGATGAAGGCGACGTTCGAAAAACGTTTGATGATGATCCGCAGGTTGAATTTAAGCCACTTCAGCAGGAAGTGAGCGCAGCCACAGGACAAGCAACCGTTGCCGTACAGCTGATTGGCCCACAGCGAGATTCCGATCTTGCAGTGAACTTTTCAGTGGGTGGTAATTCTACCGCACAGGCAGGTGTACACTACAACATTACTACACCTTCGCCTGTTACTATATCTGCAGGCACTAGTGTCGTAAATGTAGTAGTAGAGTTAATTCCCGGAAGTGTTGAAGGAAGCCCCGTAGATCTATACCTCAATCTTGAAGGTGGAACCGGCGTACCGGCAGCTCCAAACCTGGATGAATCACGAACAATTATTCAGCCGTAGAACGCTGAAGTTCAGTTTTAAGTTAAAAGCCATATCTTAACGGATATGGCTTTTTTATTTATAACCTATTTTCCTTATGAAACGTCTAATTACTCTATTTGTACTATCTATTCTTGTTTTAAGCAATATTTCATGTATAAGCTCTACTGCAGAAACAGATGAGAAACGAATTTCAATATTTTTTTCAGTTCTTAATATTGGAAATGAGCTCACCGTAGACGACAATACGATCCAGGTTAGAGACTTTAAGTTCACACTTACTCGTTTCAACCTTTATGCCGAAAATGACATTGTTCTTCAAAGTACCGGCGATGTGGGTGGATTTATATTTGGATATACCGATGAAATCAATGTTCAGCGATTAATTCTGGATGTAGGACTTGGATTCAGCGATATCGAAAACTTTAATGGATTTGAAATATTTTTTGAACCTGTTGGCAACAATGCCAACATTGGAGATGCAGAATTTTTTGGCAGCGGGGAAAACTTCTCTCAGGTAATAAGGGGAACCGTTAATGATGTTGATTTTTTATTCAGGTCGTCAATTAGCTTCGAAAAGCTTTATGAGATTTCAGGGGTGCAGCTTACAGACCGGGAAGAAACACTGATAGTATCTTCATCTATCGATTTAGAAAATGTATTTATTGATGAAGAAGGTAATTTTCTTGATCCGACGATAGAAGAAAATGAACCGTTAATCATGCAGAATATCGAACAGAACCTAGTCGCTAATTTTGGGGCTGAATCTGTTTTTTAAAAAAATCCGACTACTCGTGGCACTACTCTTAAGACTGTGTGCGTTTAATTTAATCCGTACCGGGTAGTGGTGCCATGAATAGCCCTCAGCTGAGGAACATCATTGATTAAATGTCTTCGAAGTCCTTCTCATTCGACGTACTATTTTTTCGTCTAAACTATTTGTGTGCTGTGAAATCTTAGGGAAAGATTTTTTTTATGGGCAACTACACATCCACTCCATTGAATGGACTCACGGCGACGATTCTTTCCATTGCTTTGTCCATTAAATCTAAGTAAGTGTTTCTCATATTTAAATAAGAGTTACGAGAACTATTATACTCTATTTGTTCAGTCGTATTAATTTTACCCCAGGCTACAGCATCATTGAGTTCTGTGTCCCATATTATGTAGTTCGACTCAAATCTAAGACGATCCTCTGTTTCACTTTCATGACCTGCATATGAGTCGCCGCCTACTTCAATTGTGTAAGTTGTGAAAAAATATTGGTCTAATATTAAAACGAAACGGGTTTGCGTTGGTAGTACTGTAAAAGTTTGACCTTCTTTTGGTGCCAATGCCGTGAATGCCGATCCATCAAGATTAAATTCACGCAGCTCAAAGCTATTATTCACTTGAGTAGGGGGTGAGGTTATTCCCGTTACACGTGCTCCTGTCTTCTCGTTAAGTATAAATGCCAAGTCCTGGTTAAATATCTGTTGTTCCTGGGGGCGAAGTGCTCCATAAACATGGTCGGGAAAATTTTCAAAATGATAGTCGGGTTCAACTAATAACACTGATATGGATACATCTCTTTGGTCTATACTATAATCTTCGAGTATAAATTGATTCGTAGTGCCGCCACAGGAAAGTAAAAAAAGGCAGAATGCTAATGCCGATAAGGTAAGTCTCATTTTTGATAAATAAATTTTAAATTAAAAAAGCCTTCTGCCTGAAATTTGGCAGGAGGCTAAGATATCACTGTTAAAAAAAAATCGCAGGGTTATTTACAATATTTATGAAAATATATGCCTGTTATTCTTTGATTTCGTTATAGTACTGGATTAGTTTTGCAAGATGGTCAAGTTTTTCAATATCTAAACTGTTTTCATCAATAAAAGATTCGAGTTCGTCTTGGTGATCATTCAGTGTCCTGAGTAATTGACGCTCACTTAAATTTCGAAGTCGACTGGTTTTACCATCTTCGTGTATGTAATAGCGTTCATTTGATATATACTCATCTTTCTGTGTAGCAGTGCCGTAAGTAGCAACATTTTCTTGAAAACTAACTTCATACTTTTTGAGAAATTTTACCGGGCCATCACCAATCACCTGAACAAAGTCACTATCGTTGAGTCTGCGTGAATCAAACCCCTTTGCAAAAACCATTTCACTGCCAGAGTTATTGAATATAAATTTGTCAACCATTTCATTATTTACTGCAATGATGCTGCCCTGATCGGCAAACTCCACACGATTTTCGTAGATATTAAAGTTAAGCTGAAGGTTTGCCGTATTTTTTCCATCCACAAGCGTGATCATACCTTCTTCGAAATCATCAAAGAGGTATGGTGATCCAATAACTTCAGTGGCCTGCACACCTTCAATCACATCATGTCTTACAATATTTCTTAAATCTTCAGTTGTAATTTCTTCTTGGCTGGTTTGTCCAAATGCAGTTATTACAAATACGATTGTAAATACCAGAGTTGAAAAGAGTCGTTTTAAAAACATAGCGTATCGTTGTTTAATCAGCTTAAAGTTAATTCAACCAATGATATTCAATAACTATCTATTTTTAAAAATATTCTCTAGAATCTCTTTCGAGTGGGTCGTGTCAACAGTGGCACCAAGCGTCATTAGCAGATGATAGAGCCCAAGATGAACACGTGTAGTATATATAAAATGTTTATTGCCTCTGGGTTTATTGGTGAAGGGTGGGTTTTTAGTATAACCTTTTAAAAGATTTTTATACTCCTGATCACCAAAATTGAATGTGTCATTTACATATGGCATTGCAAACGTATATCCGTAGTTTTTACAAAACTCAAAAACTTCTTTCTCTTTTTTGTCCTTCTCGGGATCTCCTAAAAGCACATTCAACTTTTCGTAGAGAGCTATTATTTCCTCATCATTTCTTCTTAGGTGGGTTGGAAGCAGATTTAGGTAATTCATAAAAAATTCATCGGGGAAAGTTTTAACGCACCCAAAATCAATGACTCCCAGCTTCCCGTTTTTGGTAAATAGAAAATTTCCGGGATGAGTGTCGGCGTGAACCTCTTTTCGATCTTTAATTTGATCATGGAAAAAGTCCCATAAAGACTGTCCGAACTTATCTATATCACGTCGAGACGGATCTCCTTTCAAAAACTCATGAATGTGCATACCATCTATATATGTCATGGTTAGCACTCTTTCTGTAGAATAGTCAGGCAGCCATTTCGGCGTGATTATTTGGTCGGATGAAAATCTTTGATGAAAAGCATCAATCGACTTACCCTCTTCCCTGTAGTCTGTTTCTTTAAGAAGTGTACTTCTCACTTCCTCTATATAGGGATTCAAATCGGTTCCTCTGGCAACCAGCTGTTTGAAAATAGTTTTAGCGAGTGCAATATCTGATGAAATGGTATCACGAACCCCCGGATACTGAATTTTAACAGCTACTTCCGTGCCATCCTTTAGTGTTGCACGATGAACCTGGCCGATGGAAGCTGCAGCCATGGCCTGCGTTTCAAAATTTTTGAAAAGCTGTTCGGGGTATTTTCCAAGTTCTCTCTTTATGATAGAGCGAACAAGAGTGCGATTGATGGGAGGTACCTGATACTGGGCTTTCGACATCACTTCTGAAAACTCTTCAGGTAAAAATCCCTGGTCGATACTAAACGACTGGGCAATCTTAAGGGCAGTGCCCCTGAGCTTCGTAAACTGGCCAAACATATCTTCGGCAGTTTTTCGATACAGGTCTGCGGAATCATTTCCATTGCCGGTAAGCGATTTTAGGTAGTGAGCAGCGTAATTTTTTCCGACCTGAAGACCGGTTTGAGCAAAAATTTTTCCTCGCTGAAACTTGGTAGAAGGAAAATCCGACATAATTATCTGTTTACATATTTATTAAGAGGAGAAGCGTAGAATAAAAACTTACCTAGATCAAAGGCTTGGTCAGCAATTTTGGAGTAAAAGATTTCCTGCACAAATGAGGTCCACTTGTCGATAAGAGCCATTGTCTGCTGCTGCATTTCACTTTTATCATTCTTCCAAAAAAGAACAAAGCCATCAAAATGTTTCGAAATGGCAGTATAAATGAAGGGGCGCTTAAAAAAACTTGCGCTGCTTGAGATACGTGAATCTGATTGAAATATATTATGAACTTCTTTTTTCAAATTTTCATCAAATGAACCTTTAAAATTGTTCGAACACACACCGCCGGAATATGTCCTCAAAACAAATTCTCTTTTCTGAGAAAACTGATCTAGCAGCGATAGAAAAAGATTGCTCAGTTTTTCACTAAGCGTGTAATCAACATAATCGTCAATGGCATCGACTTGTTTACGATAGAGTATGAACCTCGATTCATAATAATAACGAAGTATGGAGCTTCTGTTGGGAAACAGGTCGAATATTTCCTTTGCAGATATGTCCAGGTCTTTCGCTACTGACTGAATAGTAAACCTTGGATTTGTGATATACTTCTCGACTGCCAGTTCAGCAATCGAAATTTTTAACTCAGTTTGATTGTCCATCTGTAAGAATCATTTTGAACGTCGAAAAAATTTATGTAGTTAAACCTGATTGTATAACCAATTTTACAATACGAAAGGTTCAAATGGTTTTTTCCTCGATACGCAAGCATAATCGTCATAGTCGGGACATTCTTTTCTTAAGCTTGGCGGGATTGTTTATCGCATCGCTGGTAATGGGAAATATTATCGGTACAACAAAATTCGTGACTATATTTTCATTTACCATGCCCGGCTGGCTACAGTCCATTACTCCTGCATTGGTAAGAGATGGCAGTATATACACGATGAGTGTGCCCGCGGGACTTCTTGCCTACCCGGTTACGTTTTTAGTGACCGACTTGATTTCGGAGCTATTTGGAAGAAAGAAAGCCCAGTCTGTCGTTTGGGTTGGTTTTTTCCTGAACCTGTATATGCTATTGATGATGTCGATCGGGCATTGGTTTCCCAATACGTATGGGGTGAGTGGAGGCCTAAACCTGTTTGAAGGGGTTTATGAGTTTTTAATTGCCAACACAGTTTCGAGCATGATCGCGTACTTAATAGCCCAGTCGGTAGACGTTCGTCTGTTTCACTATTTAAAGAGACTTACGAAAGGTAAGTATCTCTGGGTTCGCAATAACGGCTCAACAATGTTTAGCCAGTTAATTGACAGTACAACAATATTATCGATACTCTATTTCTCTGGTAATCTGGGGGAAAATGTTACAACAATAGGGGCACTTGGAATATTAATTATCAACTCATATCTGTTTAAATTTTTCTTCGCGCTCTTTGATACTCCAATATTTTATTTTTCAGTATGGTTTTTTAAAGAATATGATGAAGACCCTGGTGGTAACTCCCTTCACAACTAGGAAAGATTGTTGGTTTAAGATGAATTAGTCGAGAAAAATATGGTTGCAAGTTCACTACAAAATTCAGGAAATTTTTTTGAGATTAAGGGTTGACATTGGAGGCTTACACCCGCTATATTTATTGTCCTTTCGAGAAAACGATGTCAACAAAACATCGCAAATCGAAAGTAGTTCTTTGGACATAATGTTATTATAGACAGTGATAAACAGATTGTTGAGAGGC
>CAZJBI010000009.1:0-122426 GCA_964544445.1 uncultured Rhodohalobacter sp. | reverse complement strand
GAGTTATTGCCCCTATAAAATGGCAGTTTTGTACAAGGCCCCCGTCATTCATTCCTGCAAGCCCGCCTACTCCATCCATGTCTGCTATGTCGATATTTTGTAACTCTGATATTTCATCAAGTGATTGATTATTCTGTTTTTTTGATGCAAAAGAGTCCGTATCTAATTTATTGAGCCGTTCGCTATTGTCGATGGTGATGTTTTCAAGTACAGCCTCTTTTACGTACCCGAACATGCCGTTATACTGGTCAAACTTGTTGAAGTTGATTTTCAGATTTGTGATGGAGTACCCATTTCCATCATACGAACCGGTAAAAGGTTGATCAGCGTCTCCGATGAATTTAAAGCCCGAGCCGTTTTGTAGTTCGGTCGAAGCAGAGGCATCGATGTCTGCAACCTGAATAAAGTGTTTATCAAGATATATTGAATCAGCCATGGCTACAAGATGATCGAGACTGGCAATTTGAAACGGGTTTTCCAAAGTCCCGTTGCCACCCACAAATGGGTGATCATCAAGTGGTCCTGAGTCTGTTCCGCAACCATATAATAGAACAAGCAGGGTAACAAAAAATATATTGTAGATTGAATAGTGTTGTAGTTTTCTCATCGTTTTGTCTCTAATCATAGTTGATGAACGCCAGCCACTTGAAATCGTTCTCAACACTCTCCATCGAGGCTCTCTTAGCCGGGTAAAGTCATTATTTTATACCTTCCTTCAAACTATTTACATTCGTTAAGAATTCCTAATGGTTAGGGGTAAATGTTATACTTTTTTAGTAGATGGTACATAGAGGGTGGTAGATGGATGCTGCCCCGGGTATGGCAGCCACAGGTCCAATACCTGGCACGGAAACGATTCTGGCGATTGACCTGAATCGGTTAGGATTAATATATCTCACATCGTGAATCGTACTTCAACCTGACCTGTGATTCACAACCTTTGATGTGTGATGTGCTATATTTTGTCTGGACTATGTCAGTTATCCCATGACTGTAGGAGGGTGCTTTACAGAACGCAATATATAATTGGCATAACAGTAGTATGGCTCATATTTTTTGCCAAAACCGGTTAAAACGTAGATGGCGCCAGACTCTCCAAAAACTCTTTAAATTCATCCGTATCGTACTTTGCCAGCCCTCTCTTTTCCAGGGCCAATTTGCCATCCGCAGAAATAACATATGTAGTGGGTATAACTGTGCTTTGGTACGTTCCGGGTGCTTTTGTTCTGTAATGATAAATTGGCAAATCGTACTCTCTTTTTTCCATAAAAGCTTTTGCCTTCTCAAAATCCTCGTCCATAGATACAAGCACAAAGGCAACGTTGGGATTCTCTTTCACGTCGTTATACAGAGCCTGGATCGAGGGCATTTCGGCAATACAGGGCGGACACCATGTGGCCCATATATTCATAAATACCGCTTTCCCTTCAAACTCATTCAGGGATGATACCCTGCCGTTCACATCAGCAAAATAGAACTCGCGGCTTGCATCCGGGAGGTTTTCCGTTTCTGCGGGAATATTTGGTTTGATGAGTCCTGTAGCAAGCAGTCCTCTCTGCATGGTTCCCAATACCTGGGTGTGCAAGCCAGTGACGTAGAGCAGGCCAATTACGCCAATAATGACGCCCCACTCTATTAGCGAACGACGCAGAGATGCTTTTTTATCCTTGTTTTTCTTGGTGCTCATGAAGAATAAAATCTAAGGGCGTATTTTAATATCAACTTTTTTTGTATTCCCTTGCTCTTTGTTCCGGATGGCCAAAGTCTGCTGTGCACGATTTGCAATTTCTTTGAACACGATGGCCGATTTTGATCCGGGATCTTTGGCAACAACCGGGGTGCCGTCATCACTGGTTTTCCGTACATCTTCGCGCAGCGGGATTTCACCGAGGAATGGGACCTCAAGTTTCTGAGCCAGTTTTCTTGCACCGTGCTTTCCAAAGATATAGTACTTCTTCTCGGGCATATCGTCCGGAACGAAGTAAGCCATGTTTTCCACTATTCCCAGCACGGGCACGTTGACCTTGCTAAACATCGCTACTCCTTTTCGGGCATCATCCAGTGCAACGGTTTGAGGGGTGGAGACCACAATGGCGCCGGTTAAAGGTACAGTTTGTACAATCGTGAGCTGTATATCACCGGTTCCGGGCGGCAGATCTAAAATTAAATAGTCCAGTTCGCCCCACTCTACCTCCTGCATAAACTGTTTAACGGCGCTGGTCACCATGGGTCCGCGCCAGATCATAGCCTGATCCTGATCTACTAAAAAACCCATGGACACAAGGTGAACGCCATGTTTTTTAATCGGTACAAGCTTCTTCTGTGTAGTTATATTTGGCCGATCCTTCACACCGAACATTGTGGGTACGCTGGGTCCGTAAATATCGGTATCGAGTAATCCTACTTTTGCACCGGTTTGAGCCATGGCAACGGCAAGATTTGCCGCAACGGTAGATTTCCCCACGCCACCTTTACCGGAGGCCACCGCAATTACATTCTTAACTCCGGATAGAACAGGCTCTTGCTGGGGAGTCTGGGGTTTCTTTTGTTCAGGTTCACCTTCCAGTTCACGCTGCCGTGAAATATTGATTCCAATAGTGATGTCGAGAACAATGTCAGGATCAACAAATTTTTTCACCGCTTTGGTGCACTCTTGCTTTAAATGGGCCGAAACTTCATCATCTTTCTTTGGGAGCTCGAGTGTAAAAGCTACGTATTTCTCCTGAACAATCAGATCCTGAATTAAGTCCAGCGAAACAAGATCTTTTTTATATGTAGGATGAATAACCTGGGATAGTGCGCTTTTTATCTGTTCCTTATGTATGGGCATAGCCTTAGTTGAAATGATTAATACAGGTTCTAATTAAATGCGATTTTTCTGATGGCTGGATCAGTATGATATTGTGATAACGTGCATTAAAATACGATGAAAGATAACGAGAATAGTAAATAATCTAAATGAAGGGAGTGTGTTTAAATTACTGTTAAGTTGTTTATAGTGATCAAGAATAGTTAACTTTAATGTTCTGAATCCTGCGGGTTTCAGACAGTCAAACAATACACAAAATTGATTTTGAGGCATCAAGGTGAAATTGCGGGTTGTCGAGATGTATTAAGGGATTATTTCGACAAACCAAATTATTGCCAACTGTTGTGCGGAAGAACACTTATACACTCTTGTGAGTGAATGCAAAATCCACAAGACTAATAAAAGCCAATAAAACTCAGAAATTTTCAGTTACGAATATCATGTCTAAAAGAACCCCGCTCTATGATCAACATGTAGCTTTGGACGCTAAAATTATTGATTTTGGCGGATTTGATATGCCGGTACAGTATTCAGGTATTAAAGATGAGCATACTACAGTTCGCGAAAAAGCCGGTCTGTTTGACGTTTCTCATATGGGCGAATTTTTTGTAACGGGTCCGGATGCTGCATCCTTACTTGATAAGGTTACACTTGGCAACATATCGAAAATGGAGCCGGGGAAAGCAAAATATACGGCTATGTGCTACGAAGACGGCGGTATTGTTGATGATTTGCTGGTATATATGCTGGCTAAAAACGAATATATGCTTGTGGTAAACGCGTCAAATATCGATAAAGATTATAGCTGGATTGCTTCGCAAAATCGTGTTGGGGCAACGCTCGAAAACAGGTCGGACCAATATGCACTATTAGCTATACAGGGGCCCGAATCAGTAGCAATATTGAAAAAACTTACGGACGTGGATGTAGAGTCCATTCGTTTCTATACATTTGAAAAAGGAGAAGTGGCAGGCCAGAAAGATGTCATTATTTCTGCAACGGGCTACACAGGTGAAAAGGGTTTTGAGCTGTATGTGAACACTGAGAATTCGGATTCGGTAAAAATCTGGAAAGAACTCATGAGTGCAGGAAAAGATCATGGCATATTACCGGCGGGCCTGGGAGCTCGGGACACGCTGCGACTGGAAATGGGTTATCCGCTGTATGGTAATGATATTACAAAAGATACAACTCCTGTAGAAGCCCGGATGAGCTGGTTGATTGACTTCAATAAAGAAGATTTTATAGGCAAGAGCAATCTCCTGAAACAGAAAGAAGAAGGTGCTTCGCGAAAGCTGATGGGATTTGTTATTGATGAAAAAAGACGAATTCCGCGCAGCGGCTACTCGATTAGTAATGAGAATGGAGACGAAATTGGTTTTGTAACCAGTGGAACCCAATCCATTACTCTTGGTATAGGTATTGGAATGGGATACATTTCAACTGAAAAAGCATCGGAAAACGAAGAAATTTATATTAACATCAGGAATAAACGAGTGAAGGCCACCGTGGCCAAACCACCCTTTATAAAAAAATAGATTATTTACATGTCTGAGAAACAAACACTTGACGTTTTTTACTCGCTCCACTCATTTCAAGAGGATGAGCTGCGAAACAAGTCTGTGGTCATTATTGATGTTTTGCGAGCATCAACAACGATTGTAACGGCGCTGAAAAATGGCGCAAAAGCTGTAATTCCGGTCGCTGATATGGGCGAAGCAAGTAAAATTGCCCAAAACGTAGATTCGGATAATTATCTTTTGTGTGGTGAAAAAGATGGAGTAAAAATTGAAGGATACGACCTCGGTAACTCCCCGCTTGAGTTCACGACAGAGATGGTGGGAGATAAAACACTGATTTTTAACACGACAAACGGCACAAAGGCGATCAAGAAATCCGTTGGGTCATCAAATATCTTTATTGCAGCATTTCTAAATGTGAGTGCTCTTGTTGAGATTTTGAAAACTCAGGAAAAAGATATTGTTTTATTCTGTGCGGGATGGAAAGGCAGACTTGCTTTTGAAGATATGCTGCTGGCCGGTAATATTATCCATCTGCTTACAGATGGCAAACTGCCTGATGATTCTACCGATGGTGCCAGGGTGGCTCACGGCATCTATAGCATTTACGGTAAGGATATCCCGAAAGTTATTCATAAATCGAACCACGCAACCCGGTTAAAAAACATTGTCGGAACCGGAGATATCGACTTCTGCAGTCAAATCGACACAACGGATATTGTGCCAAGGCTAAAGGACGGGATGATTACCCTCAATAATGGCTAAAAAAACAAGCTCAAATACTTCTTTTGGCAACTTCGATCATAAGCGCAAAATGGAAGTGGCAGGTATTTTTATCATTGCCCTGTCGGTTTTGCTGCTTCTCAGTATTGCCTCCTATCATCCCGGAGATTACTCTATCGTAAAATCTCTCTCGTACGATACCATTCTTACTGCCGACCATGATCAGTCACTGATGGTTCAAAACTGGCTGAATGTAGCCGGGGCTTATATCGCATTTCTATTGGTGCATACCATGTTTGGGTATGTGAGCATTCTTTTTCCCGTTATCGGCACGAGTATCGGGTGGGTCATTTTCAGGCAAAAAGATGCAGCACTGCTAAAGTGGCCTGTTTTTTATGGGTTTTGGATGATTCTCTTGGTATCAACAATTATTGGTTGGTTCTATAATTCTTATGAGGGAAGTTTTTCAATGGCCTGGTCGGGTAATCTCGGGATTACTATTGCCGGCATGATGCAGAACGTTATTGGTATAGGCTCCATCATTCTGCTTTTTGTATTCCTGGTGGCGTCGCTGCTTATTCTTGTAGACAGGGATATTCAAAAAACATTTGATCGTCCCAAAGAGTGGCTTTCTGCCTTTCGGGAAAAAAGAGAAAATTCCAGAAAGCAGAAAGAGAAGAGGGAAAAAATTGAGACCCGGCAAAATGCAGAAAAAGCTACAAAATCTCGTCAAAGTCAAAGAACTGCGCAAACCGAAGACAAGCCAGAAGAAACACCGCACAAGAGTATAGATGAAATTGTGGCTGCATCTGAGGAGGAAGAGAGGCAGCGGCTTCAGGAGCAGAAAAAAGAGAGAGAAGAGATGTCGAACAGGCCTCCAAGGGCTATTCTCGAAAAAGCTGAGAATGCCGGCGAAAAAGAGCCTGTTACCGACGCTGAAGATGACCTGGAGATGTCGGTTTTTATTGGTGAAGGTGAAGAGGAAGCGGGTGCAAAAGAGCTTGAACGTCAAAATAAGATCAAGTCGAAGGAAGTTCCCGTCATCAAATATAAATTCCCCGGCATAGATTTGCTCGATTCACCTCCAAATGAGGGGAATGAGGTGGATCTTGAAGAGATTAAAATCAATAAAAAGATTATTCTTGAGAAGCTGAAACGGCATAAAATTGAGATTTTAAGCATCAATGCAATTGTTGGCCCAACCGTTACGCTGTACGAAATTGAGCCGGCGCCTGATGTGAAAATCAGCAAGATTGAGAGCTATGCTAACGACTTGAAAATGGCCACAGCTGCACATGGGCTCCGTATTATCGCTCCTATTCCGGGAAGGTCGGCCGTGGGCATTGAAGTTCCCAACAAAACCCGAGAAACTGTTTACATCAAATCGGTGATAAACACGAAGAAATTTGTAGATACCGATTATAATTTACCTGTAGCCCTCGGAAAAACGATTGAGAACGAAGTTTTTATGATTGACCTGACCAGAATGCCGCACCTGCTTATTGCCGGTGCTACAGGATCGGGTAAATCAGTGGGTATTAATACGGTGATTACCTGTCTGCTTTATAAGTGCCATCCCGACGATCTGAAATTTGTTCTGGTTGATCCCAAAAAAATTGAGCTTTCGCTGTACCGTAACATACAGAATCATTACCTGGCTATGCTTCCCGGCGCGGAAGAGCCAATTATTACAGACACGACCGCTGCCCTGGAAACGCTGCAGAGCGTAACCAAAGAGATGGACGATCGTTACGATTTGCTGAAAATGGCGATGGTGAGAGATCTGAAGTCCTATAACGAAAAGTTTGATGCGGGGGATCTTGATGACGAACTGGGGCACAGGCACCTGCCATATATTGTGGTTGTGATAGATGAACTTGCCGACCTGATGATGACCGCCGGTAAACAAATTGAAGAGCCTATTGCCCGAATTGCACAGCTTGCCAGGGCAGTTGGAATTCATCTGGTAGTGGCAACCCAGCGGCCTTCTGTAAACGTGATTACCGGAACTATCAAAGCAAATTTTCCGGCAAGAATGGCTTACCAGGTGGCATCAAAAGTCGACTCCAGAACCATTCTGGATACGGGAGGTGCCGACCAGCTTGTGGGCAGCGGTGATATGCTATTTTCCAACGGAGCAGGCATGACCAGGATTCAAAACGCTTACGTTTCGACTCACGAGGTTGAAGAAATTACATCGTTTATCGGAAATCAAAGAGGTTATAAGAAACCTTTTTTGCTTCCTGTTATTCAAGAAGAAGAGTCGGGTATTCCCGATCCGCTGGACGATATCGACGAGCTGTTTAAGGATGCTGCCAAAATAGTGGTTCTGCATCAACAGGGATCCGTATCGTTACTCCAGCGAAAATTGAAAATTGGATATAACCGTGCAGGAAGAATTATTGATCAGCTCTACAATGCAGAGATTGTTGGGCCGTTTCAGGGAAGCACGGCTCGCGATGTTAAAGTAAACGAAGAGGAGGAACTGGATGAAATTTTTAAAGAACTTGGATTATAAGCTACTGCCGTTTCTTTTTATTCTGTTTGCCTCTGCAGTAAATATTCAGGCACAATCTCTGGATTCATTGAGAGCAACATTCGAGAATGGAGAAGTTTTCACCTCGACCTTCGAGCATATTTACAGGGATACATTTACAGGCGAAAACCAGACCACAACCGGAACAATCTGGATCGATAGTAAACAGTATAAAATCATTAGCGGAAACAGCATCATGGTTGTGGATGGAGAGGTTTCATACGTGTATGATAGTACAAAAAACAGGGTCATCATCAGCGAATACGTAGAGGAAGACGACGATTTTGCTCCTTCCAGAATGCTGCAGGGTGTGGACAATTCATACTCCATTAGTGAGCAGAAGCTCGATGAGGGAGGCGTGCGGATTCAGATGGTATCGGATGATCCCTTTTCTGTTTTCTCTGAAGTAATAATACGGCTGAACGAATCGGGCATACCGCAGAGAATTAACGCTCTCGATCAGGTAGAAAATGAGCTGGTTACAACTTTTTTTGAAGGTCGGTTTATCAGCTCTGGCGACACTCTTTTTCGATTTCCAAGCCCCGAGGGTGCAGAAGTTATTGATTTGCGGCATGAGTCGAGATGATAAAAAAGTGGCTGCAAATAGCGGGTTCGGTGGTGGTAGCGGCCCTCTTTTTATGGCTTGCTTTTCGTAGTATAGATATCGCGGCACTTTGGGCTCAGATCGGTGAGATTTCATATGGATGGATTGCTCTCTTCATTCCTGCAGTACTTCTAAGCCATTATTTGCGAGCGGAAAGATGGCGGCTTCTGTTCCCCAAACAAAACTCAGGTGTGTATAGGAGTACCCTGTTTGCAGGCGTCATGCTTGGCTACGTAATGAATAATATCATACCTCGTCTTGGAGAACTCTCCCGCCCGGTGTACGTTGCGAAAAAAGAAGATGTAAGTACAGGTAACTTAATTGGCACTATCGTCATTGAACGACTTTTTGATCTATTTGTATTAGGCTTGCTCACGCTGTTTTCAATATTTCTGTTCGCAGGAAATCCGGTGGTGATTGAAAATTTATTTGGAGTTAAAACATGGAGCTGGATTCACTATTCAGTTATACCGACTCTATTTCTGCTGGCCGCCCTTGCCATATGGGTTTTTCATAAAGGTGTTACATACCTTGATGAAAAAGGGAACATTAGCAACCGGTTACTGTCGAAAGTAGTTGAGAAAGTTCGATCTTTTAGTGAGGGAATTACATCATTAAAAAAAGTTGAAAACTGGCCCCTGTTTATTCTTTTAACGGCAGGGATCTGGTTTGGGTATGTTTTAATGACCTATATACCACTGTATATGCTCGATTTACATGCTTTGTATAATATCAGCATTTCGGATGCAGTGGTGTTAACGGTGGTATCGTCGATAGGTGTGAGTATCCCAACGCCGGCAGGAATTGGATCATACCACCTTCTCATGCAGCAGGCACTACATATTTTATTTGATGTAGACCTTGTTACAGCACTTACTTTCGCAACGGTGCTTCACGCCGTAACGGTAATGGTTATATTTGTGACAGGTCCGATGATTTTGTGGTGGGATAAATATTACACACTCCGAAACTCTGGAAGCGTTAGGAGTTAAATTTTCGATAAAGAAATAGTATCTTCAACAGTCGGGCTAAAAAGCTTTTGCTCATAGTTCTCAACCTCATTTGCAGCCGTAGTTTGTATATGAAAAAATATCATCTAAAAATCATTCTTTTCATTCCGCTCTTATTAATAGTGGCGGTTACATCTGCTAAAGCACAAACACAGGCCGACAGAGAACAATCGCTCCTTCCTGATATTGATCCTCAGGATATCGAAATTCGCAGTCAGTTCCAGGCACGTTTTCCCGGCCTGAACCGCCAACCAATTTTAGGATTTAATCCGCGGCCCAGGGTATACCAAATTGACCCAAACCGCCTTCCATTTCTCGAAGATGAAGAAGATGTGCTGGCAAGTTTACCGGTCGGAAGCCTTGACCGTCCGGAGCCGCCTCAGTATAGTGCGCTTGGATATAGAAGCCCAAAATATGCGTTTTTACGAATGGGCATTGGTAGCGACATCACGCCTGAATCAGACCTTTTCGCAACAGCCAGGGTGGCGGAGAACAGCTGGATTTCCGGGAATGTGCGTTTCACATCAAGCGATGGCCACGAAGAACAGTTAGACACAAGCTATCGTCTGTTCGATGCTGAAATAAACTCCTATAGCCGCCTATCTGACAAAACTACAATGAGAGCAAATGCCGGCTTTTTGTCGAACTTCAAACGACAGCTGCAGCTTGGTACAGAAAATGAAACCTTTCTTCAGGCAGAATCAAAAATAGGCGTTGAAGGAATTTATGGCGGAGTAAATGTTAATTTCAGTGAAACGTCGCTATCAGGTACAGATGTCTCTATATCGGGTTATTCGAATAGTTTTTCTATCGACTCTGATCTTCAGCCATTTAACGCAATGGATGCTACAGAATGGGGGCTGAACGCAAAGGGTGCATATTCCAGACTTGGTGAGCGCGTGAATGAAGTGTACCGTCTGCAGGTAGAATCGCAGATGGGCGGGATTGATCCGGTTCTAAATGTATCAACAAACTGGTCGGTTTCTACGCTTTCGGCTCAATACGAACGATTATTTAACTACCGAACAGATCTCAAAGCCAGCGTGGGCGTGAGTGGCGCCTCCGACAGCGCACAAGATTTTGTGCTTTATTTTGCACCGGAAGTTGAGGTAACCCATACAGTATTTCGAGGGCTGGATATTCGCGTAAAGGCTCAGGGAAAACCCTCCCATCAAAGCCTGCTCGATGTACAGCAGACAAACCGATTTTTTGACCTTGAAAGCAATCTTCGCCACCAGTATGAAAAAATGGTGCTTGGAGAACTCACTACGGAGCCATTTTACGGTACCAAAATAACCGGGGGAGTATCTCTGCAGGATATTACGAACTTTATGTATTTCAGCCGGGCACAATTCCCTTATGGAATAAATACCATTTCTGAAGGGTACTATTCTGCTCAGTTTGATGAGGCCTCAATATTTAAGATATACGGTGGTTTTACTCAGGACCTGAAAGCCGAAGTTCTTTGGCTTTCTGCCAATGCGCATATTCAGCGTCCGCGACTTTCAGGGGATGACAGAAACATCCCGTTTATGGAGACGCTATCCGTGTCTTCATCAGTGTCGTTTCGTCCAGCGAAAGAGCTCTTGATTGAGGGCTGGGGAGAATTTAAAAGCGGGCGGGAAAGCCATACCGGAGAGTCTCTTTCATCATTCGTTACACTTGGCAGCCGTTTTGAAATATCACTTACAGAGAATTTTGGTATCTACGGCAAATTGCTCAATATTCTGGATGAAGATTATGAATATTGGGACGGCTACAGGGAACACGGTTTCCGTGGTTTTATAGGGTTAACAGTACTTTTATAAGTTATGGAATCAACATTTATAATTGCCTTTAAAGAGGTTTTACGCGAACAGTTCATCGAACAAAACACGGTAGAAATAGAAGGGCTGGGCCAGTTTGAAGTGAAACATCGCGAACAGCATCAAAAAAAATTCGAAAGCGGTAAAGTGGTTTTGATGCCCCCGGCTGATGTGGTTGAATTCAAATCAAATATCAAACAATCCCATGAAGATTAACAAGCAAAAACTTGTAGAACTGCTGGTAGAAAAAACCAGTATGGATGAAAAAGAGGTTAAAAGTCAGCTCGATCAGCTCATAGAACGTATTTTAGATGCGGCAAAGCGCGGTAAAGCCCTCGAAATACGAGAATTTGGACTGTTTTATTTTAATGAGGCCGGAGAACTTAAATTTGATCCGTCGGATGAGTTGAGCACAGAGATCAGTTTTAAATATGCCGGCATGAAACCGGTAGAGCTCAAACCGGAAAGAGACACCTCTTTCCCCGAGGCCGAAGAGGATGATGAGCTGGAAGATTTTGACTTCCTCTCGGATATCACCGAAGACGATTCAAATGTTTATGCAGGGACAGAGGAGGAGAAAGCGGTATTTACGGACGAAGAGAAGCCGGCTGAAAAATCAAAGAAAGCACCTCTTAAATCCCCGAAACTTCAGAGTAAAAAAAGGTCGGGGTCACTACTATGGGTATTTGCAGCAATCGTCGCTGTGGCTGTTCTGGTTCTTGCCTATCTATACTTTATTGGCTCACTGGCTACATCAACTCAGCAGCCCAGCCCCGCAGTTACCCAGGTTGAGCCCGAGTCACTAAACACTATGGATGAAGATGAGGAGTCAGAACCTTCAGAATCAGAGAGTAGCAATGAACCTGCCGAAACAGAGACCGCCGAACAGGAGCCCGCTGCCGAAATTGAGATTGAATCATCCGTAGAGCCACCTGAAGAAATAATTCCTTCAGATCCTGCGGAACCTGCACGTGAAGCTGAGGTATCAAATGAAAATCAGCCACTGTATGGATTGCGAGGTACTGTTATGAATGCAGCCAATAGCGGTTATTCCATAGTACTTCATTCTTTTACAGAGGAGGTAAATGCACGAAACACCGCCGAACAACTAACAAGGCAGGGATACCGCTCAATTGTGAGTTCCAGAACAGTGGCAGACAGAACGATGTGGCGGGTTAGCGTAGGGCAGTTTGAAACGCTGCAGGATGCACAACAAGCTACCAGAAATCTACCAGAGCCCTACAATACACAGAACTTTATCCACAGAATACAGATTAACTAACCATCTACATGAATATTTACTCTCTTCTTCTCCTTCAAACCCAAACTGCAGAAGAGGATTCCCTGGCGCTTATGCTGCAACAGGAAACCTCTATGTCATTCTTCGAAATATTATCACAGGGCGGGCTGCTGATGATTCCGCTCTTTATTCTATCGGTGTTGGCTATCTACGTTATCGCTGAGCGCTGGCGAACGCTGGAAAACTCGAAAATGGATATTAATCAGACGCTAAACACCATAGAAACGCTATTGAAATCCGGCAGCCAGCAACGAGCTATTCAATACTGTGAAGAGTATCCAAAACCCCTGGCTAGAATATTAAAGTCGGGAATTAGAAAATTGGGCCGCCCAATACGTGATATCGAAGAAACGATTAAGAATGCCGGAAAAAAAGAGGTGTTCATGCTGGAAAAACGGATGAACTGGCTTGCAACCATTGCCGGTGTAGCTCCTCTTATCGGTTTTACAGGTACCGTAACGGGTATGATTCGTGCATTTATGGATATTCAGTCGCTGCAGGGGAATGTGAATCCAAGTGTACTTGCAGGCGGAATTTGGGAAGCGCTGATTACGACCGCAACAGGACTCATAGTGGGTATTATTGCCTACGGTTTTTACAATTATCTCCATGGTAAAATTAATCGAATGATTTTTGAACTGGAAAACGCCTCTGCCGATTTTATTGATCTTCTGCAGGCTCCATCGCCCAAAAAACGTAAAGAGGGCTAAACATGGACTTTAGAGACGACAGCAGAAGTGAACCGTTAACGATGTTTTCCCAGTCATCGCTTACGGATATTATTCTGCTACTTTTGATATTTTTTCTGTTAACATCGTCATTTGTATCCAATTTTGGAATCCGCATCAATATTCCTCAAGCTGAATCAAGCGTTACCACGGAATCCACTCAAATTTCTGTCGCTGTGACACCGGAGGGAGATTATTTTGTAGATGGCGAGCAGGTATCCCGCGCCAATTTATCGACTGCGATACGATCGGCATATCAGAATAAGCCGGGAGCTACGTTAGTAGTACGTGCAGATAAAGATGCAAGAGTTGATGATGCAGTTATTGCAATGAATATTGGCAAAGCGCTGAATATGAGTATTGTAATGGCCACCGAAAGGAACTGAGCCTATTATGCGAGAATGGATCAACAATCATGTGGATAAAGAAGACCAGTTTGGCCTGGGCATTACTGCGGCTATCCATATTGTCATCCTTATTATCGCAATTCTCTACACCGTTGACTTTAATCTTCAGAATCGAGCAGCATTTATGGAGGTAACGCTGGGTGAATTTCGCAGCGGAACCGTTGCTGAGCAGGCAGATGTACAGAGAGAGCAGGTTGCTACACGGCCGGATCCCGTGGAAACCCCACCCGAAGAGACTGATCCGGAAGTGGAACAGCCGGCAGAGACACCTCAGAATACGGTTGAAGAGACAACAAAACCGGTTAATTTACCCGAACAGACCGAAGAAGTTGTGGATGATGAAACCGTAGAGACACCAGAAACCGACATTATTAATCCTGAGGTTCAGGATGAAACGGAGGTTGAGGTAGAGGAGGTTGTGCCGCCGCAAAGACAGGAAGCAGAAGAGGTGACTGAAGGTGTTGAAGAGAGTGGTGACGAGAGGGGAACACGGGGAGATCCCAATGCCGACCAGGGTACGGGGAATAATCCAGATCGCTCCGCTCCCTACGATCTGCAGTGGGAGGGAGAGCTCAATCGTTCACCTATGGTACAGCCGCTGCCATCTAACAGTACCAACGAAGAGGCCGTCATTACTATACGATTCCAGGTAAACCCGGATGGTTCTCTTGGAAGAGTAATGCCATTGAAGAAAATGAATCCCGAACTCGAGCGTGAAGTAATGAGAACACTTCGAAGCTGGCGATTTTCACGGCTTCCATCCGGTGTACCGCAGGAGCCACAATGGGGTACCATTACATTTCGGTTTGTCCTGGACTAATTTTTCCGCATTTCTGAAAAACTTTCCAATTCTTTAAAACTATTTTGCCGGTTGCCTCGTCTTACCCACGAATCAAACAAAAAAACGATTGGCAAAACAAACCGACATAGCTGTTCTAAAGGAAATAAGGCAGGGAAATGCTACAGCATTCAACATGCTTGTTGCAGAATGGCAGGATTCGATCCACCGGTTTGCTTACCGATTTTTTTATGATACAGATGACGCGCGGGAAATTACCCAAAAAACGTTTATTAGAGTTTACAGTAACCTGGATCAGCTTGATGATCCCCGTAAATTCTCCTCCTGGATATACCGCATTGCAAAAAATCTGTGCCTGGATGAACTAAAGCGCGCAGGCCGGAAGAGATCAACGTCCCTTGATTTGGTGAAGCACGATCGCGTTCATCACGAAACCCCATCAAAAAAAATCGAGGCAAAGGATTTAGGGGAGTGGATTCAGAAAGCAATGCTTGCATTACCCGAGGAGCAGCGCGTCGTCATCATTATGAAAGAATATGAAGAGCTTACGTTTAAAGAGATTGCAGAAATACTGGATGAACCGGAGAATACGGTGAAGTCGAGGCTGTACTATGGATTTAAAAAACTCCGTGAAATTCTTGATACATGGAATATTAACACAAATTACCTGAACGATGAATAGAGAAGAAGCCAGGCAAAAATTGATGAGCTATCTATATGATGAGCTTTCGGCGGATGAAAAATCAGAATTGGAAAATTGGATTGCCAAAGATCCGTCTTTAGAAAATGAACTGAAAGACCTAAAACAGACGCGCAGCCTACTAAAGCTTGCACCTGAACCGAAGTCGCACTCGCCAATGATATTTATGCAGCCGAATTCAGAGAGCAATCTCCATCCAAAAGAGGAGAGTAAAAAACGATTCGCAGGATTGCCGCCGGCCGCGATAACTGCCTTCAGTATTGCAGCATCCATCCTGATTATACTGTTTGGCTCATCACTTGCCGGTTTGCAAATTAACAGCAGCGGTGAAGGTTTTTCTGTAGGGTTTGGTGAATTTGCTGCAGTCCCCGCAGAAGATGAACGGTTCCGTGTAACTCACGAAGATTTGATGCAGCTTGCAGAACAGATCCGGACAGAAAACTCAATGCTAATTACTGCAATGATGGACGACCTCCAGGATCAGCAGAGGGAGCAGCTTCAGGAGGCCATACAGGTGCTGAATACCTATTACGTTCAGCAGCGCCAGGAAGATTTGAACATCATAGCAGATGGAATGAACCAGCTGCAGGTTGAAACGGCCTATAAGTTTCTCCAGACCGATGAAACCATTGAAAACATTATTTATGCCCTCAATAATCAATAATCTTAGAACTATGAAAATTTTTGTAAGCATTTGCGCAGCGATTCTTTTCTCAACAACTATAAATAGTGCCGTTTTTGGCCAGGATGGAGATGCCAACCGTGATATTCGAATTGCAGAACGAATTCTTGATGAATTGTTCACGGATATATCCAGTACAAATAGTGGGTTTCCTTTTGGCAGCGATGAAACAGTAAGAGGAGAATATATCCCGGGTGTTGGGCTCCATTTCTCGGTGGGTGAGAATTACTTTTCGAAAGTGACAAACATGTCTGGAAGTATTCGTATTCAGGAAGACGACGGTCCAGAGCGCAGTTTTACTTTCGACCGGCAAGATAACGGTGAGAGGTTGAGTATGAACGAAATTGAAGGGCTTTTGAATGAATACATCACAAGCTATGCGTCTCAGCTTCGAAGTGTAAGAGACAATGAAGAGTTGCGTATCACATTTGGGTTGAACACGAATACAAATCGATGGGCGTCCGTATTTCAAAGCTCAGATAGTGATTCACTGGCAGAAAGCAACAGCATGATCAGTAAATCGGTAAGCGGGCGTGATTTGCGAAGAGTACGGGAGGGAAATCTTTCGTCAGATGCTTTGCTGCAGCGAGTTGAAACAGAAACAATTCCATTTGCTGATCAACCGCGGGATGTGGAAATTTTTTCATCCATACTGGAAACCGCCATACAAGATATTGAGATGGAGGGACTGCGTGTAAACAGAACCGTGAGATCGAACTATATTCCCGGATGGGGAGTCCGCTACTATATTTCAGTAAGCACACAAGGTGGAGGTTTGTTCTCTCTTCTGAGGACAAATGAACGAGAAGAAATTGAAACCGAACTGGAGTTTAACTTTGATGAAGAGATTCAGGATTTGAGAGAAGAGGAGATGGATGCCAGCAAAGAAGAAGTTACCGTAATGGTCGACACACTAAATCTTTCGTCTGCACTATCTGAATCGATGGATTCCCTGGCAGTTGCTCTTCCGAAATTGATGGACTCTCTGAAAACTGCCATGCCTAAAATGATGGAAGGAATGAAAGCCATGTTCGAGTCTGCTGAAGTACCCGGAGATGAAGTGATCATTGCGGATATGGAAAAACTTGAAAGTGAGATTAAAGAGATTGTATCAACATACGGGCCGACATTAAACAGCCTGAACGGTAATGAATATCTAATGATAAGCATAAACTGGCGGGGAAGAAGCTCTGCGTTACCGGGAAGGCAACTCTATTACCTTTCAAAGAACGAGTTGTTAAGTGGAACAGACATTCAGTCAGTAGAACTATAGTTCTGAATTTGGAGAACCTTAACCAAGTAAAATTATGCGAATCTATATTCTTTTAGCATTTTTGATGGGATCGATGTCAGTTTTGGCTTCACCAACTCTAAAGGCACAGAACTCCCCTCCTGATTATATGATAGAATCTGTGCGAGCTACAGAAGCCATGCTTGAGGGTAGTGATGACGCTTCCATTTGGTCTTTCATCAATGAGAACATGAAGGTAGATGAGAGCAGAGATGAACAGCGTCTTTTTGATCATTTAAAAGAACTTCGTGCTGAGGTTCGGGACAAGATGAATAACATCACGATAGAACCCGCTGCGGAAGGATTAATCTTTACCTTTTCCGGTAGTGATTCATCCGTGAAAGTACGGATGCAGGCTACACCGGAAGGGATTACGGAACTGAAAAAGATCAGTGAAGAGAAACTCGAACTATATGATATCAACAGGGAGAGTATTACAGATCTGTTTCTGGAAGCAGAGCAGCGGGGAATGGCCGGAGTGGTTCACATTGTAAAAGATGGCGAACTGCTGATATCAAAAGGATTTGGTTACGCCAACAAAGAGCTTGGGATTTTAAATAAAACGGACACAATTTTTGGCATTGGTTCGAGGCCGATCGATTTCACCAAAGCAGCAATATTTCATCTCGAACAGCGGGGTATGCTCAGGACTGATGAAACCATTGCCGCATATCTTGATGATGTTCCTGCAGATAAACATTCAATGACAATTCAGCATTTAATGACCGGCAGGTCGGGGCTGCCTGATTTCTTTCACACAGAGAATGACAGCGACCCGGATCTACAGTGGATTGATAGGAAAACAGCAGAAGAACGGATTATGAATCTCCCGCTGCTTTTTGAACCGGGAACCGACAGGAGGCACTCTCATACAGCATTCGGGCTGCTCGCCATTCTTGTTGAGAAAATTTCAGGAATGTCGTACGAAGAATATCTGCAGAGATATTTTTTCGAACCCACAGCTATGAGTAAAACCGGTAACTATGGTGATCAACGAATCCATAGCCTTGAAGATTTTGCTGTGGGTTCTGGTCCTCAAATTGTAGGACTACCCAATATTCCACCGAATT
Organism: uncultured Rhodohalobacter sp.; assembly: GCA_964544445.1. Lineage (GTDB taxonomy): Bacteria > Bacteroidota > Rhodothermia > Balneolales > Balneolaceae > Rhodohalobacter. Next base: position 104,442 of record CAZJBI010000009.1, on the reverse strand, counting down.
GGGGCCCAACATCGTGGCTTATCAAAGGAAGTGGCGGGATGTATTCGTCTTTACCAGATCTGCTTAATTTTTACAAATTGGTTCGGTCTGATGAAGTGTTGGAGGCAAAGTATTCGCAACAATTCAGGGAACCCTCGGTAACATTAGATGGCTCAGATCGAGGTTTCGAGCTGTTCAATATTTACGAGTCGGAAGATGATCAGCTCTATCTGTTTTTAAACAGTCATGCAGATCGAATGGAAATGATGAGGCTTTTTCGGTCTCTGGAAGCATTTATGATTACAGAGTAACAGCAAGCTACGTACCTCAGAAAAAACCCCGGTAGTCTTGTGTAAGCTGCCGGGGGCTTTTTTAAAATTACTCTACGAAATCCGGAAGCACTTCGAAAAACCGGGCAGATGTTTTAATGCCCCTGTGAAAGTCTTCCAGCGAAAAGCTTTCGTTAGGCGAATGCAGTGCATCCCGTGTGAGGCCAAATCCCATCAATATGGAGTTCACTCCCAGTACCTTTTTGAAATCGGAAACGATGGGGATGGAGCCACCTTCACGACTGAAAAGAACCTCTTTGTTGTAGATATCGCCAAATGCTTTTGCTGCGGCTTTCAGGCCGTAGAAATCGAGGTCAATTACAACAGGATGTCCGCCATGATGCGCTTCGACATCCACAGTTACAGTATCCGGCGCCAACGATTTTACGTGTTCTTCAAACAGCTTTGCAATTTTATCAGGATGCTGATCCGGTACCAGTCGCATACTCACTTTCGCACCGGCTTTGGATGGCAGCACCGTTTTTGCACCCTCTCCCTGGTATCCGCTCCACAACCCATTCACATCAAGGGTAGGGCGAGCAGAAGCCCGTTCGAGTGTGCTATAACCTTTTTCTCCATGCAGCGCTTTTAGGCCAAGGTCTTTTTTATACTCTTCATCATCATGCGGAAGGGCTTTATAGGCTTCGCGCATTTCATCCGTCATAGGCTCCACATCATCGTAAAAACCGGGAATTTGTATAACACCGTCTTCATCCTTCAATTTTGCGATGATTTCAGCCAGAACATTTGCAGGGTTTTCTACCGCACCGCCAAATACACCACTGTGCAAGTCGCGGTTGGGTCCGGTAACGTGAATTTCCATATAGGCTAATCCGCGTAGTCCGTAGGTGATGGATGGCTGATTTTTTCCAAACATTGCCGTGTCTGAGATCAGCACCATGTCGCAGGAGAGCAGTTCTTTGTTTTTCTTTATGAATGGAACAAGATTCGGGCTGCCGATCTCCTCCTCTCCTTCAAGAATAAATTTCACATTTACAGGGAGTTCTGTTCCCGTTTTCATATAGGCCTCAATGGCTTTCACGTGTGTGAATGACTGACCTTTATCATCGCTGGCGCCTCTGGCGTAAACACGGTTTTCTTTAATCGTTGGTTCAAAAGGAGGCGTGTTCCAAAGATCTTCGGGATCGGGTGGCTGCACGTCGTAGTGTCCATATATAAGAACGGTAGGCCGATCGCTGTGCGGACATTTCTCAGCGGTAACGATTGGATGGCCGGCTGTTTCATGGAGGGTCACCTTATCAAGCCCGATGGACGATAGCTGATCTTTAAGAAATTCACCTGCTTGTTTTACATCGGGTTTATGAATAGAATCAGTACTAACGCTGGGGATACGAAGCAGGTCGAATAGCTGCTCACGAAAAGTCTCAATATTGGAGTCGATATAGTCTTGAACGTTGCTCATGCTTTTTCTTTAATGATTAACAGATTTTGCCAATTGAAGATAGCCTATTAAGCAACGAAATTCATTCAGAATTGATGCCCTTTTGCCCGGTAAATTTTAAAAATCAAAGGCCTTCCCACTCAACAGGCGTTTTTTCTCCGGCAGTAATAGAAACATTTAATCGATTTTGGGGAGGTGGCAGGTTGCATGTCGTAAATGTGTTAAACGCACAGGGAGGGTTATATGCTTTATTAAAATCGAGTATCGTGTATCCATTTTCATCCGCGAACGGGATAATCATATATCTGCCGGCGTGATAGGTATCATTGCCGTTTGTTTCATCTTTGAACATGATGAACAAACCGGAGTTGGCCTCAAATGCGATCATTTCAAAAGTCTGGTTCTCGATTTTGAAGCGGATATTTCCCGGAGATACTAAATCGACTTTTTGTTCTAGTACATTATCAACCGTGACGGTGGTGCTGTCGGTGTTGGGTATGAATTTTGCTTTTAGATGCCACTCTGTATTGAGCGGGAAAAATGGAAATCCATCAAAGTTATCTGCTTTTGGATTGTCCTTGTTGTAAAGTCGCACGCCATGATCGTCACCACGACTGTCGATAAACCACTCCAGATCTTCATGCTCTACGTGCGGCCTATTTTCACCATCAAACAGAAGAAAATCTGATACAGGCTCTCCATCATACGTAATCGTTACTTCTTCCTCTACGGTCATGTTAACCGTGCCGTTTAAAAGCGTAAAGGTTCCTGCAGTGGCGGGGATGGTGCCGGCAGGAAAAGTAATATCGTTTTCCTCTGAGCTGCCAAAACTGTTATCGCCTTCGCTAAGCCAATAGATTGCATGAAGCCGCAACCAGTTTGTGGGTCCGGTTAATACTCCAACCCTGTACTCTTTCCACTCATTGATACTCTGCTCATAATTTTCGGGTACCGGAGCACGTCCCAGTTCCTCATTGCTGCAGCCGAGGATTAGTATCGGAATAATAAAAAGAAAAAAAGCAGATTTGTTTTTGATCATAAACTTGTTGTTATCGTCCGGTCCATTCAGAAGGCTTTTTTTCACCTGCTTCAATGGCAACATTCAGCCTGTTTTGCGGAGGAGGTAGTTGGCATGTAGAGTAGTTGTTGTATGCACAGGGTGGATTATAGACTTTGTTGAAGTCGATAGTGGTGATATTGCTTCCAGGTTCAGGGTATTCAACATACATGTAACGACCTGCCGGGTATGTTTCGTTTCTATTGGTTTGATCTCCAACTATGACGAACATCGCTTCATCACTTTCAAGGGCGTCTAGTCTGTAATGTTCTCCACGAATAGTAAATTCCAATGTTCCGGGTGAGGGATAATCTACAATTTGCCCTAAAACATTTGCAACGGATATGGTAGTACTGTCGGGATTGGGAATAAACCGGGCGCGTCGGCTCCAGTAGGGGTCAATCGGATAGGTGGGGAATCCGTTAAAACTATCTGCTTTAGGATTTTCTTTGTTATACAGTCGTATAGCAATGATCTCCTGTCGAACAATTACAAACCATTCCAGGCTCTTATAGGTGACAGACGGCGTTTTTTCACCATCATAGAGAAGAAATTGATCTATAATAATCCCATCATGCTTAATTTCAACTCCCTCTCGAATATCCATCAGTACCCGATTATCCTCAAGAATAAATGAGCCGGCAATGGCGGGTAAAATATTACCTGGGAATGTATGATCGGCTTCAGGGCTGCTGCCGAAACTGTTTTCGCCTTCGTTGAGTATAAACATTCCCGCAAGCCGCAGCCAACCGGTTGGCTCTTTTAAAGATTCAATTCTCTCATTTTTCCATTCCCCGACCTGTTGTGAATAATTCGCGGGAATTTCAGCCTGCCCAAGCTCATCATCTGTACAGGAGGCACTGAACAACAGGGTGACTAACAGAAAAATGGAGTATGATTTTAATGGTATGTGGCACATTGACTAATAATAGGTGATTGAACACTTAATAGTGTATCAAAAAGATAAAAAGATAGATATTAGCTGCTGAGCATATTTTTATTTTAAACACCTGATGTAAAAATCCATCCAAGATCTATATTGTTATACATGTAGAAATAACCGGTAAATGAGGATTGAATGGTGAACAGCAAAGTCTCCAGATCACGTACACACTGGTCAATAATGGATATGCCAAGCATATTTTGTAACCCAGGGATTTATCCCTGGGTGGATAGAATGCACAGATGAGAGAAAGTGCCGTTAGGTACAACAGATCTGACAATCTGTGGAAAAAGTAAAAAATGTAGGCTATCTTACATCAGCTTCTTAAAGATGTATCGTTCATCATAGAGAACCCCAAACTTTTCCAGTATGGTAATATACTCTTCCCGGAAGTTTATTCGCTGGTGATGTTTTTCTTGATTTCTTAAGTAATGATATACAGCGTCCACTTGAGAGTGACTATAGGAAAAGCATCCAAATCCTTTTTGCCATTCAAAACGATTTACCAGATATCCACTCTCATTTATCCATTTTGAGGATTTTGCCTTTACCAATTTCATTACTTCTGAAACAGATATCGAAGGTTTTAACCCAAAAAAGCAGTGCATATGGTCTTCACATCCGTTGACTATGATTGTTTTACAACCAGTCTCATTGATCAGATTCCCCATGACGCCCTGTAGTTCTGACTTCCAGTGCGGGTGTATGAGAGACTTTCTGTATTTGACTGGAAAAACCGTTTGGATATATAGTTGATGGTAGGTATTTGCCATTATTTCAATCCCAGTTTAGCGTTTGAGTTATTCTATATGTATGAACCAAGAGTTGGTAAACCCTTACATAAGAATTCCCGATTATACTGAGATACGGTGGTGACGGGTCGTGCCTGATGGCACTTTCTATTTTGATATTGAGTATCTCCGGGGATAAATCCCCGGTTTAAAACATCATGGTGGCTATGCCACAGTTTAAATTTTCATCAGATAGATTATTAGGTATAATCAGCTTAAAAAATGTAAGGGAGTTTGGTTATGAACAACTCAAAAAAATAACTTCAGACTGCTGCAATATCAGGAGTTGAAAGGAGTAATGATGGCAATAATTGCAGATAAATCACCCAACCGGCAGCGTCACCGTAAATATGGCTCCGCCGTCTTTGGCGTTTGTGGCCGTAATCTGGCCCCCATGCTGATGAACAATATCCCGTGAAATAGAGAGTCCAATACCCAGCCCAAATTTTACTTCCGATTTTTTTGTCGAGAAGTTAGATTCAAATATTTTTTCAAGAATTTCTTCATCAATTCCGGGCCCTGTATCACTGATGGTTACGGTGATTTTTTCATCATCATGCGTGCAGTGGATTTTGAGGGCTCCCTTTTTCCCCATCGCATCAGCTGCGTTGAGCACAATATTTGTCCAAACCTGGTTTAAAGCAGCAGGGTTTGCGCTAATTAGGGGCACTTCTGGCAGATCAATATCAATATCGTAATATTTTATGCGGTTGCTGGTGAGCTGGAGCGTATCGTGGATGCCTTCCCGAATATCGACTTCTTCCCATTCACGGTCGGTGTCGGAACGGCTGTAGCTCTTCAGGCTTTTAACAAGACCCGCTATCCGGTTTCCGGCCGATTCAATATTTTTAAACATTTTACCCAGGTCGAAATACCCCAGGTAAAAGCTTAGTTCGGCTGAGTCGGAGAAAGCTATGTTTTTGAGATCTTCTAATATCGGTGCCTGAATTTGGGCTAAAAGACGAATTTGCGCAGGGCCGGCATCCGAAAATTCTTTTTTAATCTCCTTCGATTTTTTTCTAAGGGTGGAGGTATCCGGATAATCGGCTTTTTTTCCGGCCTGGAATAGCTTTTCTGCAAGCGTGTTGATTCTGTTTCCGGCTTCTACACGCTGCATCATCTCCGATATCCGGCTTTGCAGTGTTTCAGTTGAGCGCAGGAGTGAGGCCGTTGGGTTATTTACTTCGTGAGCAAAACCTGCCACCAGCTGACCAAGCGTAGCCATTTTTTCCTGGTAAATAAGATGCTCCTGTGCCTTTTTTAGATCCCGAAGCGCAATTTTGAGTTCGTTTCTCTCATCACGCAGTTTATTATTAGCCGAATCGAGCTTCATCTGAAGAATGATTGTGGTCCTGAACCGCTCCAGAAGATTGGCCAGAATCAACTCATCCATGTACTCCCGAAATTTTTTGTTTTTTCTGAAGAGGGTTCTGACCTCAGAGTCGGGGATTTTCAGGACCGTTGACGGCTCAGTAACCACGGCTGTTGTAAGAGAGGGCTCACCCGAAGTAAAAGCGATGATGCCGATGAACGATCCCGCCTCCAGTTTTATAATTGGATAGTCGATATCTGAGTTGGGTTTCTTTTTGTAGAGTTCTACCCCTCCATCCAGCAGAATAAAGATATCTTTTAGCTCATCCCCCTCTTTTAGAAGAACCGCTCCCTTATCATATTTTCGAAGATATTCGTCAGACTGTCCAGATTTTTCGAACAGGGTATGGATTAGAGAAGTAACTTTCTCCCGGTCTTGAACCGACTCTTTGCCTATTCGAAAATCCATGATTAATGATTACTTATCGGTTACGGTACGCCCCTTGCGAATGGCTTCAGCTATTCTTCCGCCATCCAGAACTTTCATGAAAGGAAGCACATCGTCTACGTGATCGAGCACGTAGCTGGTAAGCAGTTCTCTAACAATCCCAACCAGCTCATCTTTATTCCAGGGCTTTGCAATATAGTGTTTCAGGTCGGCTTCGTTTACGGCCCGAACGGTTTCCTGTAGACCTGCTTGGCCGGTTATCAACACTTTTCTTGTCGTGCTGGTCTCTTCTTTGTGCTGAAGCTCAACCAGCAGCTCCACGCCGTTGTCGCCGGGAAGAACGTGATCGCACAGTATCAGGCCAATTTTGTCGTCCTGATTGATGATATCATCTACAATATCGCGAGCCTCTTCTGCGGTGTCGGCCATTTCAATCGGGAAAAAATCTTCAAAATCAGAGATATCACGTACAATGGCGTCCAGCACTTCAGGTTCATCTTCAACAACGAGAATATATATTTTTTTACTCATGGCGGTGTGATTTTAAATGATTATTGGCCAGTAAAAGAACGATAAGAGCAAGATAACGATGAGGCCGGTGATTCCCACTATCAGGCCAGCCGGTATCATGTGCTTGGTTTCGAGCATGCCTGTACTTACGGCAATGGCGTTTGGTGGAGTGGAGATGGGCAGTACCATAGCAAAACTACAGCCAAGAGCTACAACCAGGCCAATAAGCATCATACTCTCGGGGCCCTCAATAACGCCCGAGGTGGCAATTGAAATGGCCAATGGAATGAGAAGAGCAGCCGTAACGGTGTTGGATAAAAAGTTTGACATGGTTAGTGCAACGGCTCCAAAAACACCCAGGAGCATCAGATAGCCAAATTTATCCCACGATATGGCACTCACCATCCATTCAGCAAGGCCTGTCTCTTCCATGGATATACCTAGGGCAATACCGCCGGCCATCAGCCAGAGTACCTCCCAGGGAAGTTTGCGAATATCATGTTTGTCTAATACGGATGTAAGCGTAAGAACCGCAATCGGCAACAGCGCAACCATGCTGCTTTTTATACCGTGGAGATTTTCCGTAACCCATAATACGACGGTAACCGCAAACGTAGCATAGAGAATGTACGCACTGGGTGATTTCTTCAGTTTACTATCAAGCGTTAGAGCAACGTTTTCTGTGGCTGGCGGATAGAGCCAGAGCAGAACTCGCCATGCAAAAAAGAGCATAAAAATTGCCAGTGGGGCCGCATATAATATCCAGCTGCTAAATGCCACATCCAGCCCCTGCTGGTTAAGAGCCGCAATTACCACGGCGTTAGGGGGTGTTCCAATGGGTGTCGCAATACCGCCAATGTTTGCGGCAAAAGGAATACTAAGGGCTACACCAATTCGTGCGGGATCTCCCGGTTCCATTTTTGCAATGATGGGTAAAATCACCGTAATCATCATGGCAGTAGTCGCTGTATTGCTCATAAATGCAGAGAGCATGGCTGTTACGAGCATAAGCCCAAGAATGATGAAAATGGTTCGTTTCCCAAATGGCCTGAGTAAAACCCGGGTCATATTTTTATCAAAATCGTATTTTACGGATGCATCCGCTAAAACAAATCCACCCAAAAAAAGAATAATGATGGGACTTGCAAGAGTAGCGATAAACTCTGAGTAGGGGAGTGGTGTATAGGCTAGTTCGGAGTAATCGATAAACCCTTCGCGGCTGAGCAATAATACCTGTGAAAGAATAACGAGAATGGATGTAGAATAGATTGGTATCGACTCAAACATCCAGAAGACACCGGCCATTAAAAAAATACTCATGGCAATGTGTCCGGCAAGCGAGAGCCCCGGGAAGTTAACAACCAGGGGCAGAATAAAACCGATGATACCAAGGAGCAGACCGGCCTGTTTTACTTTAGACATGGCAAGAAAACCTCTGTTGATTTATTAATATGTCATACCCTAAATGTAACTAAATGCAGAATTATAGTACCAACGTATTTTTATAAAAGCGCTTCCTGAAGTACTGTATTTGCTATGATTTATAGAGAACGCTTAATGCAGATTGCAGAGGCATATTTCCAGCCGGCGGGTTGATGTTTCAGATGGGCAGGTATGAATTAATTTGGATGAATTTGTCGTGAATTAACGGGCTTTCCTGACATGAATTCGGATGATTTGTGCGTGAAACAGAACGTTCATCTTCAATACGATGAAGTAGATTTGAAAACGTATTTTAAAAAAACTACGAAAAGCCCGAAACCCCAATTCCCAAAGAATCCGCTGTTTGAGTGCAGGATGGGCGGAAAATGTGGAAATGTGAGAATCGGAATCCATCCAAGCGAGTTCGGATTCATTGTGTCTTTTTTGTTGCCGTTTTTGGACAAGCAAAAAGGGCCAGAACGGCTGAAGAGCAATAACAGGAAAGATAACTAAGACATGGTATGTTTGCTTGGCCTGCAGTTCACGATTTTGGCCTTAATACGATTTGAAAGTAGACGATGTTCGTGATTGAATAAACATACCATGTTTTTTAGAGCTAAGATTGCTGCCGTGCAGACATGGTATGTTTGTACGATTTTGATAGACGAATGAGAGTCTTCATTTAAATTGATATTTGAACTGTGATCGACACTGAATAAACATACCATGTCTTTAGATTACCGGTTCTCTTTTCCCATTTGTTTGATGTGCTGGGAGTTGATATCATTTAAATAACGCTCAACCCGTCAACGGGTGGAGGGCTTTATCCAGATCAGAAAAAATAAAAAAGAATGTTTGAATATTTGAAACGATGGCTCCCTGCCGGGGATGAGGTAAAGAAGCCCAAAGCAGCTGCCGGACAGGCGATCGAAATGTTGAGGCGTGAGTATAGCGGAAAGCCACTTAAAAAGAGTGACGTATATCAAGATCCAATCAAGCAGTTTTCCGTTTGGTTTGATGAGGCCGTTGACGCCGTAAAAGCTGACCCCAACGCGATGCTCATCTCTACTGTGAACGGAGCAGGAAAACCAAGTTCCCGTACGGTTTTGCTCAAAGGATTCGATGCGGAAGGATTTCTATTCTATACCAATTACAATAGCCGTAAAGCAAAACATATTGAACATCAGCCATCAGTATCGCTTACTTTTTACTGGCCCGATTTGATGCGGCAAATTCATATTGAGGGCATGGCTGAAAAAGTATCGGCAGAAAAATCGGATGCTTATTTTCAAACAAGGCCATCATCAAGTAAGCGAAGCGCCTGGGCATCTCAGCAGAGTGACATTGTAGCCAACAGAGAACAGCTTGAGAAACAGCTGAGAGATATTGAAAAGAAGTATGCGGGCAGCGAGATTCCTCGCCCACCTCACTGGGGAGGATACCGTGTAAAACCTCTGCGAATAGAATTTTGGCAGGGACGCCTGAACCGGCTTCATGACCGTATTTGTTACGTACTTCAAGAAAATAAAGAGTGGAAGATTGAACGGTTGTCGCCTTAATCGCACTCAGACATGGTATGTTTGAATCGGCATGATCTGATTACCCTTCTAATCGGAGCAGGTATGTGAACTGTTAATGAGGAGAGAAGAAACATACCATGTCTTTCTTCTCCTCGGCGTTTCGTCATCCAAACATGGTATGTTTGTGTGATTTTGAGAAGAGGATGTGGATCTCTCTACGGTTTGCCAGTTGAACCGATATCTGTGTTGAATAAACATACCATGTTTTTCTTCATCTCGGCTTTTCTTCACCCAGACAAGGTATGTTTGTTCGACCATGAGATGACGATGTAGATCTTTCTACGGTTCGACAGCTAAATGATATTCGATGAGAAATAAACAAACTATGTCTTTCAGGGCTCAGAATATTGCGTGGGAGACATGGTATGTTTGAATGATCTGTACATGACGATTTGGGTTTAATCTAAAAACCTGGGTATGAGCGAGATTTCAGCGGGTATAAACAACCCATGTCTATCCTGAATCTATTACCCGCGAAGAGAGATCCCTGAACGTACGTTCCAACCGAGAAAACGGACCAGCGGGATGTTGTACTCAGCAACATTTATCTTGAAGTCTGGACCTTGAAATAAAAAAGGAGTGAACGGGGACACCATTCACTCCTAAAAAAAAGAATAAGGAGTTGCTTACTTCTTACGGTCGCGTAGTTTCTTTACGGCGTAGGCGCCACCGGCGGCGGCAAGCAGGCCTAGGCCACCATCAATGGGAGTCTGCGTTGGCTTGGATGGCGGTGGGGGTGGCTGGGCCGATGCGAGGTCCGGTAAAATAAATAAAGCCGCTGCGAATACGAATAATGCAATAAGTGCGATAATAAATTTCTTCATGGTATTATAACCTTATTTAATCAGTGTTAGTTTCCGGGTTAGGACCGTGGTACCGGCCTGAAGTCTGTACATATAAATTCCACTGGAAAGATCCGATGCGTCGAAGTTTACAGTATGGGTGCCTGCACTTACGCTTTGGTTCACAAGCGTGGCTACCTGACGGCCGTTCATATCAAAGACTTCCAGTCTAACATCAGATTGACGAGGTAACTGGTACGTAATTTGTGTAGTTGGGTTAAATGGGTTTGGAAAGTTTTGTTTAAGTGCTAATTCACTTGGAAGTTCTGAACTGAACTCTTTGGGTTGAGTTGAGATCAGAAAGCGATCACCAAAAGCTGATGATTTCGCTTTTTGTGGCTTAAAAGCATTGGCAATTTCACTTCCGGTCATCCCGCATTTAAGCGGAGTTGTTAATCGCTTGGATGCCCTGTTGATTGAAAATGTGTAGTTAAAATCCGGAGTAATCAGCATCGATTTTTCTTCAAGCATATCGGTTAAGTAGAGCGGTCCGGCAAAATTGATGTTCACATCTGTGGCGCTTAAGGTAAACGTACCCGATTGGGTACTTTCGACGTGTAGCGGTATATCTGAGTTTTCGCTGTCGGGAAACATTGCAATATCCAATATATCTTCCCCTTTTTTCGTACCAAGCAGAACGTAATCTTCGGTAAACGGGATCAGTTCTAATGCATCACCTTTTATTTTTACGGGTGCTCCGTTCTCAGAGAATACCAGCCAGGCTGTGTTAAACGTTTCCTCACCTTCTACTGTAAATCTGAGATAATTATCAGGTGTTCCTTTCTCTTTACCATAAAATTCCCATTCGTTGCTTGTTCCGGCTTCAAATGTTAAAGAACTCCTGTCATCCTCCTGCATTTCAATAGTAGCACTTGTACTGTTAAAATTTTGAACAAAAAATCCCTGGAAAGGAGCTATTAATCCGTTTTGAATTTCTCCATATGTAAACCCGCCAGTTGAAGTAGATGTTGCTCTCCAGCCGCCTACATTGCCGTTTGTTGGCGCAGTGCTTGTTCCGGAAAAATTTCGGTCGTAAATGTATGCTACATTAGTAATGTTGGACGTATTTCCATTTGCAGTAACCTCACTCCAGTCAAGAGGGGCCCCAAAAGGATTTCCTAATAGTGTCCAGCCATTTGCATCATCTGAGTTTAATGTTGGGGTTATCGGTCCCGTATTTTCAGTTCCTGTTACGGTAAGTTCTTTTGGGAAGCCGCCTGAACTTGGGTCGTTAAAATCATCAAGGTCGAAAACGCTGACGAGGAATCCTTCACCTGTAGGAACTGTGTTATTTAAGTCAGGTACCGGTGCCCAATCACTAGCGGAGTTACCTGATGTCGTTTTATCCCAAAGAAAGACGTTGGGATCACTGCTGCCCGGATGATCTGAATTAGGCATTCCCTGTGTCCAGATCGAAGATAAAATATCAGAGTATCGTATATTTTGAAACGGTGAAGACGAAAGCATTCGAAAGCATTCACCTTCAAGAAGCAAGGTGCCGGGATTTCGAAAGCCGAGTATACTGCCATCAGCATAAGTAGAACTAAGGTCTATATCCAAACCATAAATATCTGCATTTGTATTGTATGTTGAGGCATTGAATAAAATCAACCACTGAGATTGGCCGGTATTTTCAGTGTGTAATACAGTTGTATCCCATGAGTATAGGTCGTCTGTACCTGTTCCCCCGTCAATTCGTACTTGGTCACCTATTCTGTTGCCGTTAATATCAAGAGCATGTGAACCAATATTGCTATTTCCCCATCTCTCTGTGACCAAGATCAATTCAGAATCTTCAATAATAACCGGATCATTATTTTGATCAACAAAATTAAAACTAAAAAAGAATTTATAACCCCCACCTCCGGGTTCATCAGGGGCAGTATCCAGGGCAGGGCCATCAACCGTCCAATATGACCTTAGATCAGGTACTGAGACAACATTCTCCATTTCTGTTCTGTAAACCGGATTAAAAGTGCTGCCCGTTTTGTAAGGAGTTATATTACTGTTTCTAATTACCTGAACATTTGTAGCTGTAGGAGTTAAACTTACATCTATAAGATTATTGAAATCTACAACATCAACATCATTAGATCGGGGAAAAACGTCAAGCGTATTGTCGCAAGCATCATTGTCGGGGTCGTATGTAATCTTATAAATATCTACAGGGTCGGTTCCCGGATTTGTAAAACCAGTAAGTGTAATGGCGTCACCCGAATTGTTTTGAGTATAGAATTCGGCTCCAATTTGATAGGTTACGGAACATATTTTTAAATCGTTCGCGTTTCCCGGAGTGCCATTTACACTTACTTGAGCAAATATTGGTGAGTTTCCTGCTAAAATAAGTAGAGCAGAAAAAAAACCAGAAACGAGCAGGTTGTTTAACTTGAGCATGCCTGAAAAGATGATGAGTTATTAGTCATTAAATAACGTCTAATAACCACTTTTCAGGTAATAAAAACAATTATTTATGTAAAAATAACATTAGAGTTATTTAATGTTATTTTTACAGCCTTTCTAAGGCTGGGTCTTGAATTTTCTTAAGCCCCAATAAAACAATTAATTGTAACATTAAAAGAAATTAATGTATACCTTGCTAGAAATTATTGAGTGCCCCAATGTTATTGACACATAAAATTGGATTGCAAACTTGCGCTGCATTTATAGAGAAAACGCCCAATGTGTGAGTATTTTATCTGTATAAGACTTTTCATCAACACCAAGTGAGAAAAATCTGGAATAAAAGTAATTAGCGACTTACATAGCTAAGCTATTTCAGATAGACGTTAACAAAAAACCCTGATCTGCAAGGGACCCATCTAGAGCGTTGTAAACTCATGATTATAGTTGACTAAAGTAAAGTACCTATAGAGGGCTGTAGGTATAAGTACTCAAATATTAAAAAAAATTAATATTTATTTCCCCTAAAGATTAAAATTTCTTAATTTAACTCTCAGAAAGACACGTGGTACACAAATATTAACAGGATGCAGTACAAACTACGGTATCGGCTTTAAAGAGAGCGATTCGCTGCACCAAAAATTGAAGTAAAATGAAAACTTATAATACGTTAGCAAAACAGATATTAGCAGTACTCTTCTTGGGTACGTTTATTGTAACAGGCTGCGATAATTCTTCGCTTCCAACCTATGAGTCTAACCCTGAAGTTCATCAATCCCAACCTGTTACTGATGTTCCAGCATACAGTTCAAATGCAAGAGTTGGAGAAGCAGTACCAGGCGAATTTATAGTGATACTAAAAGAAGTTAAAGGTAATCGCACGATTGAAAAGCGAATTGAACAAATTGAAAAAAGAACAAAGGGTGTAGCAGGCGAGTACTATGAAAATACACGCAGTTTTACGTTAACGGTTCCGGCAAAGCATGCCGATACAGTGATGAAGAAGCTTGGAAATCACCCTCATGTTGACATCGTAGAGCCTGACAGACTTGTTGAGAGAACCTCTTATCAGAATTCCGTGCGGTGGAACCTCGACAGAGTTGACCAAAGGGACGTTAATTTTGACTCAAAGTACTACTATACAAATACAGCTGAAGATGTAACGGTTTATGTTGTAGATACAGGAATTAACTATGATCACGTAGATTTTGAAGGCAGGGCTTCGTTTGGGTTTGATGTTTTTGGAGAAAACGGTGCCGACTGTGATGGCCATGGAACGCACGTTGCAGCCACAATTGGCGGTAAAACATGGGGCGTAGCCAAAAAAGCAAACCTTGTTTCTGTGAGAGTGCTTGATTGTGATGGAAACAGTACTACAAGCAGAGTTATAGCAGGTATTAACTGGATTAATGAAAATGTTGATGGCCCTTCCGTAGTCAACATGAGTTTATCAGGTGGCGGAAGTTATGCAATGGACGCTGCGATCAAAAACTCGATTGCGTCTGGAGTGACTTATATTTTTGCTGCAGGAAATTCAAACGCTGATGCATGTAATTACAGCCCATCGCGCGTTGGAGAAGGGATCACTGTTGGGGCGTCCACTTCTGTTGATAGCCGTGCCTCATATTCCAATTATGGTAGCTGTGTGGATACATTTGCACCCGGTTCTTCCGTACGGTCTGCGTGGATTGGCAGCAACACCATGGAAAGAACAATCAGCGGAAGTTCAATGGCAGCGCCTCATGTAGCTGGAGCGGCTGCTATATACCTTCAGGATAATCAGGATGCATCGCCTCAGGAAATTGCAGCGTACATCCTGGGTGAAACTACAAAAAATGTTGTAACGGGCAGCAATTCCACAAACAATCATCTTCTATATATCGATGCAGAAAGTGTGAAATCAACATCTACCAGAAGAGTTGTTCGACGAGGTAGCAGATGGTAGGTAAGAATTGAAAACCCTCTTGATATAGAAAAAGAGAGATGTTTTAATAGAAATGCTATCAAATGTTTAGTATAAGCCGCTCAATAGGGTCTGAGCGGCTTTTCTATTTATGCCTTCTTTTTATCCCGTAGTTTTTTAACTGCATATGCACCTCCGGCCGCGGCCAAAAGCCCAAGCCCTCCATCAATAGGAGTTTGGGTGGGTTTGCCGGGAGGCGGGGGTGGCTGAGCCGATGCCAGATCCGGTAGAATCAGGATGGCCGAAATGATCATGAATACTGCAAAAAGAACGATAAACCATTTGTTCATAACAAAGACTCCTATTTAATCAACGTAAGTTTTTTGGTTAGCACGGTAGATCCAGCCTGCAGCCGGTACAGATACACACCGCTGGACAGCTCTGAAGCATTAAAGTTTATGGTATGCGACCCTGAACTCATCCGCTCATTCACCAGGGTGGTTACCTGTCTTCCGGCCATATCGTAAATGGCAAGCTGTACATCGGATGCCTGGGGTAATTGATAGGTAATTTGCGTGGTGGGATTAAACGGGTTGGGGTAATTCTGTTTAAGCTGGATATCGCCGGGCAGCTCGTTCTCATCAAGTGATCCATCCGGATTCACAATCAGAGAAAAGCGCGAATCGCCCGACGCTTTGGATTTCGTGGGTTTAAAGAAGTCGGCGATCTGCTGCTGGGTAGCGCCGCAGGGCAGAGCATCCATTCCCATTCCTTTTTGCTGAACACCGTTCATAGTAAACGTGTAAGAAAAGTCTTCATCTACGGGAAGTTTCAGCCCCTTGTCTTTATCCACAAAGACCAGCTCTGTACCGGCAGGCAGCTCAAAATCTGTGGCGCTGAGGGTATATTCACCGGTCAGCGTTGTTTCAATAGCTAAAGGTATTTCAGTGCCGTCTTCCATCGGGAACTGGCCGATGTCAAACATGTCGTTGCCTTTAAGGGCCCCCAGCAGGGCATACTGCTCACTAAACGGATTCAGCTCAAACGCGTCGCCGTACATTTGTTCAAAGCTGGCATCGTCAGAAAACGCAACCCAGGCAGAGTTAAATAACCCTTCACCTTGCAGTTCAAGTCGGGTAAATATTCGTTCTTTCTGTTTGCCGTAGAATTCACCTGTACCTTGTTTAGAGGCATCTGTAAAGGTTACGCTACCGTTAGTGCCGCTATTTTGAACAAAGAATCCTTGAAATGGCTCAATCACGCCATTTGTGATATCTCCATATTGATCAGTTGCGCTGGTAGTCCGCCAGCCGCCAATATTATCGCCTACATCTATTTCTTCACCCGTACCGGTAAGATTCCTGTCATAAACATATGCGACACCGGTAATATTAGAGGTAGTTAATTGACTAAATGTTACCGATTCATCGTAAGGATTTCCAATTAATGACCATCCATCAGAGGTTGTGTTCATAGGTGCTGAGATATTTGTGGAAACCTCAGGGTTATTACTGTCGAATCCCCAAACATCTGCATTTACATATTCAAAAGTTCTTTCTTTGTCACCTGCAGGCCATGTATTGTCAATTCCGTCTGTTGGGTCATCATCGGCAAATATACTCATTAGAAAGCCTCGGGCCGCGGTAACTTGTTCATTCAGCCCATTTGTTCCAAAATCGATAGACCAGTCCGTATCACTATTACCAGCAGCATCTAATGGCCAAACGAAAATATTTGCATTTGAGGCGTTTAGATCTGGATTTCCGGAACCAACAGGGCCCTGTGTCCACCACGGGCCAACAAAATCATTATAGGTAAAGTCACTTACAGACCCATCATCGGGTACACCGTCTGTGAAGGTTCGTTTTGTTTGGAAGGGTGATGAAAACATTCTCCAGCAAGAACCTTCGGTAACGATTAGAGAAGTGATTTCTGAGGTCTCAATTTGTTCCTCTAAACCCGCATCTATATCCAACCGCACTTGAGCTGTTTGAAGGGTGAATGGGTCGGTATTTCCTGTGCTAAAGTTTACATCACTATCCAGTTCGCTGTCGCTTCCCTGTTCTTTCAGGGTAAAGTCAAAATCAGTTGACGGAAGTTCAAAATTCACGATGTACGTTCCTGCGTCAAGCCCATTGAAAAGATAGAAACCATCTGCATCAGTCTGAGTTGTAGCAATGAAATTTTCATTTCCGTCAAGCAGTGTTACAAAAACGTTTTCCACACCCGGTTCTCCATCATCCTGGATGCCGTTGCTGTTTTCGTCCAGCCACACGTAGTTACCCACGGCTCCGGTTGGTTCAATACAGCCTGTGAAGGGGTAGTAGTGAGGTTCAAATCCGCCGGTTTGGGTAACATCACCACCAATAATCATGTGCCCGTTAACATTACCTCCACTACCGTTAAAATCGGCATATGGTGCGAGGATTGAGCCAAGTACAGCAAATGAAGTAACATTGACTTCTGTAGCGTTAGGAAAGTTTAAAATCACTCTTTCCCTAATATCTGTTTGAAAACTACCGGCGGTAAACGTAAACGTTTCATCAGGAACATTGATGACGACTGAAGAGGTAGAAGGAACATTAATTGTTAATTCAAAACCACCATTACTTCGCTGCATAGAGCTTGTAATTTCAAAAACATTCAGATCCGGGTCTGAGCCATTCAGCGTTAGTCCCCCTGAACCGTTGTCATTAACCGTACCATTTTGAGGTAAAAATGCGAGAGATTGGCTTATGTCTTCAAATTGATTGAAGGCTTCATCAAAATCAAAGCGATTGGGATCGGAAATGAGCTGGTTCCCGGTTCCGCCGAAACTTGGTGCTGTACCTGAAAATGATCCACCGTAAACTGCGTTGCCGTTCTGGATTTGCCAGTTGGTGGAATTGTTGGCAAAATTTCCACCGACGATCAAATCATCCCTGGAACCGTTTGATTGTGGGAGTTGATTTTGGGTGTTTCCAAATCCGATGGCATAGGCCCCATTTACGGTGAAATTGCCACCAATTGCCAAACGTCCCTCTGAGTCGGCGCCTGATGTGGTCCAATCACCTTTCACAATGGCATTCCAGGTTATTCCATCTGCATCCCTTACCGGTCCTAAAAGGTAAACCGGGCATGATGTTAACGATTCGACAAGTCCGGCGTCAACATCCAGTCTGATTTCACCGGCCGCAAGATTGATGCTGGGCGTAATTCCGGAGTTTATGTTGGGATTACTGTCTACTTCATTGTCAGATCCGGCACTTTGTGCGGTAAAGTCAAAGCCCGATGGTAATTCAAATTCTACACTATATGTTCCGGCGTCCAGTTCTGAAAAAAGATAAAATCCATCCGCATTCGTCGTTGTTGTTGCTATTGGAGAGCTATTGCCGTCTTCAAATAAATTAACGGTTACATTAGCGGCACCGGGCTCACCACTATCCTGAACTCCATTTCTGTTGGAATCTTGCCATACAAAATTACCAATGGCGCCTAAAAGATCATTATCAACAAATGGATCGTCTTCATCGCCGTTTTTGCTGGGTGAGTGGTGAGAAGCCCCTGAAAGAATAAAAATAGGATTACTAGTACTCGAATACTCAGATAGATCTACAGACCATTCGTATACCATACTCCATTCCCAATCATATGTTTCACTATATGTAAGCGGTCCTGTTGATGGATATCCTTCATTTGCGTCAATAATAGTATTGGGATCTTCGCTGGCAGTACCCGCATTTTTCCATGGTGATTTCCAAGTATCTGCATTGGTATCTGAGCCAGGCATAGTCCAGTTGTTATTGCCCTCTGCGTACGAATTCATATTATAAACAAAAGAACTTGAAGAGTTGTATGAACTGGGAGGTGTTCCACTGCCACCTGAGACGGTTTCATCTGAGAACCATGTATTCGAGGATCTATCGTATCTAGTGCAAGGATTTCCGGAGCTATTCTGATCTGTCTGTCCCGCAAGTCCTTGTCTCCAGGTTGTAGAAACACCTGAAACTTCGAGGGTAAATTCAGCAAATTCAGAATCAATTCTTCGGCACGCATTGATGTTACCACCCGACCAGCCTGCAGAAGTCATGTATCCTGAATTGCCCGAATCAAAAACAATATCATTCACGCTTCGGTCTACAACCAAAGCAACATACAGTACATCGTTGGTGACGTTAAAATAAAGTTTACTTCCACTGGCTGCTGTACTGTATAAACTGTATCGCGCGTCATCACCATCTCCATAAAAAAGACCATTCACTGTAGGTGCACCTGTTTGAGCTAGTACCCATGAGTGCATTCCCAAAACAAAAATAGTTGTAAACAACGCAGAAAAGACTTTCTTGACCATAATCGTATAAATTAACAGTATGAGATGTGATACTTTTGTACTGTAAATTTATAAAACTTAAACCATACTTAATTATAGACTTTCTTAACACTTAGCCCGAAATAATTAATCAATTTTAATATCAATTAAGCGTTTGAAAAACGTACAAGATTTTAAATATGGATTTTTTACCTAACAACTATTTAATAAGTGTTAATTTACGGGTAAGGACTGTAGAACCTGCCTGTAGTTTGTAGAGATAGACGCCACTGGAGAGGTTGGATGCATTAAAATTTACGGTGTGCGCGCCTGCTTTTACAGATTCGTTAACCAGCGTGGCAACTTGTCGGCCGGTCATATCAAATACCTGAAGGCGGACTTCACTTTGCTGTGGCAGTTCGTAAGATATTTGAGTAACAGGATTGAAGGGGTTGGGGTAATTCTGTTTTAGGGCAACACTTGACGGGAGCTCTGGAGCAAACTCTTTAGGCTGCGTACTGATCAGGAAGCGTTCACTAAACTGGGCTTTTGCGGCTTTTGGTACCTTCATTTTGGGTGATGACAGATCTGCCTTTGCAGCATTGTTCAATGTGAAATTATAGGAGAAATGTTCATCTATCTTTAAGCTAATTTTCTCTTCGATGTCTGAAAAATAGAGATCATAGGGCAGCGACAGATTAAGGTCGGTAGCCTGAACCGTATAATTCCCGGGGTCAGTAGTTTCGATGGTTACAGGTATTTCAAATTTTTCGTCCGGAATGGGGAATTGACCAATTGTTAATAATACACCATCATTTTTTTGGGTGCTCATTAATGTAAAACGATCAGTAAGCGGGGTAAGCTCCAAAGCATCATTGGGTTGTCGGTCCATAGTGCTGTAATCAGAGAATGTTAGCCACATGTAATTGGAGGGCGATTCGCCATTTACTTCGAGTCGAACAACGTTATTGATCTCATTTTCTTGGTCTTTTCTGTAAAAAGTGCCTTCTGTGTTGGTTGTTATTGTACTTCGATCTGAAAAATCTAATTGGGCAGGATCGCTATTATTCAAGCGCTGCATAAAAAAGCCCTGGAAAGGCATGATTACGTTATTATTAATTTCACCAATAATTCCCTGCCCGGCAGGTATAACAGCTCCGGACCTGTAGCCTTTAGTTGGTTCGGTAGAAGTACCTCGATCCCAAATATAAAATACAGCACCTAAATTGTCTGCAAAAGAAGAAAGGGATACAAGATCTATAGGTTCCTTGAAGGGGTTACCAAACAAAATCCACCCTTCAGGATCACCACCCCCGTCATTGACAACAGGCGGTGTAGGTTCAGAGCCCGTAACGCTGAGTGTTTTAGGAAATTCCTCGCCTGCTTCAATTGTGCCGCTAAAATCATCATCTTCAAATACCGTAAACAGAAAGCCTTCGCCAGCCGGTATACTTGTCGCGACGTCTAATGTCGAATTCCATGCGTTTGTGTCATCAAGGCCCGGGTTCCAGGTGTAAATATTCGACGTGCCATTAGGAGTTCCGGGTTGAAGGTCATTTGGGTCACCAGAATCAGTATTTGTAACATTATCACCCTGTACCCACAAGTCTCCAAGCAGTTGTCTATATGATGTATTCTGTACAGGCGAGCTTAACATTCGAAAACTTTCACCTTCAGTAAGCTCAACTACATCGGGCTGTACCTGGCTGGAAATACTGAGTATCCATGCGTCCTGGGCAAAACTGTAGACTTCTCCTACTGGGTCGTTTGTATTGCAGTCACCATTATTATCGGTGAAATACCAAGTTGAAACGTCGCCGGCCCAACCAAATCCACAAGGGTCAGGATTTGAAGTACCCTCTGCATAAACTTCAAACGTAAGTTTGTTGATGCCGGTGCCCTGTACTTCTACTGAGCCGTGAGCCACACCAGGGGGAATATCATTTGGGTCTGTAGCACCATTTAAGATTTTATTGTCGGTAGCATTGGGGCCAGTTTCAATCAGAAAAATGTCATTACCACCATCGGAGGTGCCGGATAATCTGTTAAATCCAGTAAACGACTCTGAATCAACTGCAATCAGATCGAGTTCTACGCTCGCTGTATTTTCGTATCGATCAATTAGATCTCCTTCCTCAGTTTCAAAAACGACAAACCAGTATCCGCCCAACCCTGTGATGTGAAGTACAGGATTGTCAACGGGTCTGTTAAACTCAATTTCCATATCAGCCAGCCGGTAGCGACCGTTTACCGGTTCATCACGTAAACCTTCAAAACCGGCAACAATTTGAACTCCCCTGTTAACCCCGGTATCGATTCCCGTTCCAGCAGTGTTGCTGGCAATAGACGTATAATCAGAACTGTTTGGTAGTAATGCTCCGGCCCCATCGGTTGATAAAACCTCTAAAAGTCTAAAATATTCAAAGGCCTCTCCATTAGGTTCGAATATTGCTGGATCGTCGTCAAAGTTCCAGCCGGCAACTAAAACCGGATTAATTGAAAAAAGATTATTGGGGTCGGTATTTTGAGCGTGATCGTAGGCAGTATTCGGATTAATGATTCGAATAGTAGCCGTTGTTTCAGGTAAATACGAATCGAAATTGTTGCCGGTGGGGTTATTCGTATTGTTGATAAATCGTATTGGAACTTCATATATGGGCCCTAGATCCGTTGAAGTAGGATTTCCATCACCTGCTGTAAACTCTAAAACCTGTTCTTGGGCAATAGCTAAACCTGAGAAGCTCATCATAAAAAAAGATATAGCTATAGCTTTTACCAAAACTATATTAATCAGATGTTTAATCATAATGTAAATAATCAACAGTATTTTGCTTTGGATTGCTGTACAGATACATATTCAATTTTATTTACCATCTGCTTCCCCGACGCACTTGGTAGCTTCTTGAATCATTGTTGAAGCAACGATCTATTTCATAAACAATGTTATTGCCAAGTTCATCACTGTCTTGTAGTGAACTTATTAACATGCTTGATTCGGAATTACTGCGATCAATCCGGACAATCGTTGCTTTTGCGGTTACTTCCAGCATTGATGCACTATCGGCATTTGGCAGCGTGATCTTTTGAACGTATTGTTGAACATTACTAATCTTTGATTTGGTAAAGGTGTCTTTTGAAGTGCTGTATTGCATTTCAACATCGGTGATGGCAATGTTGTTACCAAACAAATTATAGGAGAGAAACAGGTGCGTATTATTGTTGGAGATGTTTAACTCTCCTAAAACAGCACCTTCATCGTTCACAAGATTATAGCTGCAATTATTTACTTGAATATGAGATGTTCCGAAATTTTTGGTATACCCATTAAAATCATCTGCTGCACTTAAAAGAAGAGTAGAGGAAAAGAGATAGAAAAGTATTGTTTTGAGCATGTTCTATGTACTGGTTACTTTTACCAATGTTCTAAAATAAAGTATTACAATAAAACATTATAGGATTATAATAAAAAAAAGGAGCCTGTCATAGATAGGCTCCCTTTAAAATGTATGAAATATTCATTTGTAAGTCACAGCGTTTACCATCGACTACCACGTATTCTTCTGATGTTGGATCGGTTAACCGTTGTTTCACATTCTTGAATGGTACCGCTGGCATAAAACCACCATCTTTTACCCGGACCTTCAAGATTGCCGCCAAAAGCTGTTTCACCACCGGATCCGTTAGAAACCTCGGCATGAGTCACGACCACAAATGTGTCGCCAACCGAAAGACCAGCTTCTTCAAACGAAACGGTCTTATTATAAAATGTTGCGTTGTCATGTGATTGCGAATAAGTAAAGTGTCCCATAACAGGGCTCCCGTTACCGCTGGTAGGGACGCCACTCAGATCTTTGGCAATATGCATATGAGTATGTTGAATAGTCCAGTCGCCGGTGGCTATGTAAGTCACAGAAATGGTGCCATCTTCAACTTTTATCACAACGTTGCCTGCATCATGATGTTGACCTGCCCAAAGAGTGAAAGATTGCTCTTCGCAGTAATTTAATTCTGAAAACACTGTTTCAGCAGAGTTCTTACTATTCTTGTTTCCCTTTTTCTTATCAAAAGTGGATTCAAGCTCCTGACTTTCCAGTGATTCTGCATGATCATCAAAACCTGTTACGTCGCTACATGCGACGAAAGTTGAGGCTATAAAGAGCGCAACAATGAAACTTGTAAAATTGCTTTTAAATGAAGAGGTAACCATACGATTGAATACAATATTTATTAAAAATTTATAATCTATAAGTGAATGTGAGTCATGCACATAGATAAATTTCTAAAATTTCTTACAGAACTTATAGTTAGATCTTCCTAACGAATTGAAGGGTGTTTACGATTAAGTAATTTTAACGTTCAATTTTTTATCGTTATTAAGTACATAATAAAATTCATGATTAGAGTTAAAAAGAATATTTCAGCTATATGAGCGCAGATATGGCAGTCATTTCATATTGCGACACAGAACCTCTATTTTGAGAGCCAGAAACCAATAAAGTTTAAAAGATTAGATATATGAAATTAGTAGACCCATCAGGTAAGGAAGTAACCAGCAAAGAGAATAAACAGGCAAAGGAGCTCGAGGGCCAGCTTGAAAAGCAGATAGAGACCATGCTGGAACCGGTAATGAATAAAATTAAGCTTTCCGGTGCGCAAGTTCCCCAGCAACAGCTGATGCAGCTTACTTCAGCAGCTCATCAAATGCTGTTCAATCGAATGGTGTATAACCTTTTAATTAAATCGGGTGTGAAGGATATCAGCGAAGTTCTGAGCGAAGATGATGTAGAGGAGCTGAAAACCAGCCTCAGCAACCAGATTCAGTTTAGCAACCCATCTGAGCAGCAGGGACAAGGACAGCCGGGGAATCCAAAGAAGCCGGAGTAATTGGGCAATCTCCTCTTAAGAGGAGACAGATGGTGAAGCGTTCAGCTGAACCATCAGAGGTGTGTTAGTGGACGTTGTGTAGCTGGATTCGGAGTTTCGGGCAATCATTCAGTTTAGTTCTCCGGACACACCCCTCGCTCAATTCAACAAGCTTCGCTTTTGTCTTGAGCATTTCCCCTCTCGAGAGGGGATTTTCAGAGCCTTTTCTCTTGAGGTGAGACCGAATGCGAAGCGGTCAGAGGTGTGTAAATGAGTGGAGTGTTTTCAGATTTGGAGTTTCAGGGTAATTGTTTGGTGCGGGTCTTTGGACACACCCCTCGCTCAATCCAATAAGCTTCGCTTTTGAATTGAGCATTTCCCCTCTCGAGGGGGAGGATATATGCCCCTCCTCTAGAGAGTTGTATTATATACAAGCATGAGAGTTCGCGTTGAGAAAAATATCGCATACCTTTCTCAGACTTTTTTCATCACCTCTTGATGAATCTTTTGTATACTTATGTATAGGAGAACATTAAATAAGGAGATGATTATGAAATCCACGTTTGTCCATGCCGTTGTTGCACTAGATGATTCCGATGCCAGTGACCTGATTGTTGATGCACTTCCTCATTTTCAGCAGTTTGGAACAAAAAAAATAACTTTGGTTACCGTTGTACCGGTGCCGTTTACAGGTGAACGAACTGAGTTCAAAACGGATGCTCACACTGAACGTCTTCATGGGTATAAAGCAATCCTGGAGGAGAAAGGGTTTGTTGTAGATGTGGATTTGCGTTCGGGTACCTATTTTTATCCCCCATCAGAAATTTTATCCTCTGCAAAAGAGCATGACGCTGATTTCGTGATCATTGGCAGCCGCGGACATAGCAAAGTGCAGGAGATGCTGCTGGGAAGTACGGCTACCGAGGTGCTGCATCGCTCAAGATTGCCGGTTTTTCTAATCAATATTGATATGCAGACCGATGAGGAAGATCCCAAAAAACGAAAGCTGGTGATGACACGGTCCATGAAAGACTCTCTGAAGCATGTTCTCCACGCTACCGATTTTTCCGAAACTGCAGACAGGGCGTTTGACGTTGTAAAAGCTCTGGATTCCAGCGGCCTGATTGACAAGGTGTCGTTTATTCATGTGCAGGGGCATCATGCTATTGCACTTAAAGATCCGGTAAGCCGTGAGGCACTTACAGATCAGAATATGGAAGAGCTTGAAGAGATGAGAAACTCACTCTCAGATAAAACCCGTGATGATTCTGAAATCATTATCACCTTTGGAACACCGGGGAAGGAGATTGTTCAGGCCATTGAAGAGAATAACGTTACAATGGCGGTGATGGGTAGCCAGGGGAAAGGATTTGTACACGAGTTTTTCCTGGGAGGCGTAAGCAGCCAGGTTACTCGATTTAGCAAGGTACCCGTTCTGCTGGTTCCTGCCGAGCGCGATGAGGATTAGTGAGTAGTAATTGGTAGAGAGTATAAGGTAGCAAGTAGTAAGTGCAATACGCCACTAGTCACAGATTAGAGCAGCATAACTTTCTTGATATTTGCTGCCTAATACCCATAATCATTACTGTCCCATGTTGTAGTAGATTACTTCACCCGGCCCAACAGGCATGCCTATACCAAAAATGAGCAGGTAAAACAGGATGATCCAGCCAATGAAAAAGAAGATGCTGTAGGGCAGCATCATTGCGATGATCGTCCCGATCCCAAGGTCTTTATCATATTTATTGGCAAATGCCAATATCAAACCAAAATAGCTCATCATAGGCGTGATAATGTTGGTAACTGAATCACCAATCCGGTAGGCTGCCTGAATGACCTCAGGACTATAGCCAATCAGCATAAGCATGGGAACAAAAATGGGAGCTGTAACGGCCCATTGCGCAGAAGCTGAACCAAGCATCAGGTTAACAGATCCTGAAACGAGGATAAAGCCCACAAAAATAATGGGGCCGGTAGCGCCGATATCCTGCAGAAACTGTGCACCCTTTACCGCAAAGATCTGCCCGAGATTACTCCATCCGAAATAGGCTACAAATTGTGCTGCAAAAAATACAATCACAATGTAAAGGCCCAGCGTCGACATAGCCTGTGACATCCCTTTAATGATATCTCTGTCGCTTTTCATGGTTCCAACAACTCGTCCATAAACAAAACCCGGTATCAAGAAACAGATAAAAATCAGTGTAACAACACCATTCAGAAATGGGGAGTCTTTCCAATCCCCGGTCTCGGGATTTCTGAGAACCCCATTTTCAGGCACAATGGTCAGGGCCAAAATACCAAACATAATAAGTACGGATACGCCTGTCCATTTTAGAGCACGAATTTCATTTGGCTGCAGCGGATCCATAGATGCTTCCTCCGAAACATCTTCCATTGCCATACTTTCGTCGTACACTCCAAGTTTGGGCTCAACAATTCGGAGCGTGACAAATGTGCCCATGGCAGTGATTAAAAAAGTGCTGGCAAACATAAAGTAGTAGTTTGCCGTCGCTACAACCGTGTAATCCGGATCGATGAGTTGAGCTGCTTCTTCTGTGAGCCCGGCTAACAACGGGTCGATCGTGCCAAGTAAAAGGTTTGCGCTATATCCACCGGATACACAGGCAAATGCACAGGCAAGCCCTGCAAGAGGATGCCGACCCATAGAGTGAAAAATAACGGCCGCAAGCGGTACGAGAACCACATATCCCATTTCGGAAGCGGTATTTGAAATAACTGCAGCGAAACAGATGGCAATCGTTACGAGATTACGCGGGTTCAGGAAAAAATTAAGTCCCTTTTTTACATAACGCATGATGCCGCTGCTTCCTGCTGGTTTGGGCTGAAAAGATGCGGCTTTTAACACAATCCCGCGAATACACGCGCTGATAAGGCCTGAGTGTTCAGCTACGCCAACACCTAAAAGGGCGACCAAAACCACACCCAGGGGCGCAAAGTTTGTAAAGTTATCGACCATATTTTCAACGATCATTCTCAGCCCTTCACCGTTTAATAAACTCACGGGCTCAATAATACCACCGGGAGCACGTCCGGCAGAGCCTTCGGGACGGGGATCGGGCGCCGACCAGTTAAGCCAGTCTGCAAGACCACTGAACAGCACAACTCCCAAAGCAAAGAGGGCAAAAAGAGTTACAGGATGAGGAAGCAGATTGCCTAGCCATTCAACAAAGTCGAGAAAACGGGTAAAAAGCGTACGCTTTTTCTTTCCGGATTGAGGCACATTCGGATCGTCACTTTTTGGGTATTCACTCATGGTTGTGTTTCAGAAAGGAGTTGGGATTGACTATTGGGAGGCAGAGACGGCATCTTTCTTCATAATGGTTGCAAACAGCGTTCCTGCAAATGCAGCGAGGCCGCCGGGTATAGCGGCAACCAGGAAAGTGAGCCATAGAACGGCCCAGGGTGAACCTACACCAAACATCTCTGCCATTCGGGATGAGAGAATTGCGTCGTTTGCAAAGTGGATATATAAGGCCTGCACAAACCAGCCAAAGCCACTGGCAAGAAAGCCGGTCAAAAATGCTGCGAAGCTATTTTTGATAGCCCACGCACTGAGCAAAAATGCCGGAATGAAAAGAGCCCACCATGGAAGCAAGAGGGCGATGATCCAGGAAAAAATAAAAATACCAAAAAACGCTTTCGCCATAATATCTATTAAATTATTGGGCTGATATAAATGATCTTAACGAAAGAAGATCACAATTCGCTTACTTCAATCCAATTTTTGAAGAACCTGTATTTATTGAGAAACTGAAACATGTGCAAGTTTAATCGAATCCAAAACTCTGATCTCCGAAACGATCCGCGTTCTGACACACCTCTGAGTGCATCGCTGAACACTCTGCACTCTGTCTCCTCTTCCCATAGGGATCCCTTCGGGGCAAGAGTAGAGGCTCTGAACCTCACCTCCGCAGAGGGAAAAAATTGAAAGAAAACGCAAGGCGTTCTTCGTTCAATTGAGGGGTGTGTGGACCAATCTATGAAACGAGCTTGAACACAGAAAATAAGTCTGAACTCAAAATCTTTTGTACTTTTGTATTTTAGTGGCAAAAAATCGATAGCAATCGACTGACATGCTTTTGCAGATTGCATTATTTGAAAAGCATGTTGATCACTCAAAAAAGCCCATTATGATAAAAGCGTTATTTTGAACTGATAACGATTATTCTGATCTTTACAGGTCAGGATTTTAAATGTTTTTATCAATTATTTCTACCAAAAAAACGAAGGTAAAGATGGCAAAAGTTGAAGTTGAAATGCCCCAAATGGGCGAGTCTGTAATGGAAGGCACCGTAATTGAGTGGGCAAAAAAAGTGGGAGATAAAGTAGAGGTCGACGAAACCCTGCTCGAAATTGCCACTGATAAAGTTGATACCGAAGTGCCGTCGCCCGAATCAGGAGTGTTGGTTGAAATTCTTGTAGAAGAGGATGAAACGGTAGAGGTTGGACAGGTTATTGCCATCATTGATACGGAAGGGGAAGCATCTGCAAGTACTGATGGGACGGAAGATGAAGATAATGACGATAAAGAGGACGAGCCATCCGATGAAGAGTCCGTTGATGAAGTAGAAGAAGAATCCGATGTAGTGAATCAGCAAAAAGAGAGTGAGGCTGCTGATGATGACAGAGATAATGCCGGGGATGGAGGTGAACGCTTTGAAGTGGTAATGCCCCAAATGGGCGAATCGGTGATGGAAGGTACCGTAATTGAATGGGCGAAGAATGTGGGAGATAGCGTTGAGGTTGACGAAACCCTGCTCGAAATTGCCACCGATAAGGTAGATACTGAAGTGCCCTCGCCAGAGGCAGGTACACTGCTTGAGATTCTTGTGGATGAAGGCGATACCGTTGAAGTGGGGCAGACAATTGCCATTATCGGTACTGGAAAACCGGCGTCCGGGTCGGCCTCAAAAGCATCCAGTGAAAAATCAAAAGCCGAAAAACCTCAGAAAGAGGAGGCGTCGAAGTCCGAAGAGGCTGATTCACAAACATCCAAACCCCAGCGAATAGGATCAGACGGTCGATTCTTCTCCCCACTTGTGCGTTCAATAGCATCTGAAGAGGGGATCAGCCAGGAAGAGCTTGAAAGTATTGAGGGTAGTGGGAAAGACGGTCGTGTATCAAAAGATGACGTGATGGCCTATCTTGAAGATAGAAAATCGGGTAAAACGGCTTCCTCATCACAGAAAAAGGGAAGTACGCTTGTTAAACCCACAGCATCGAGCGATAAAGGCTCAAAATCTGACGGTAAGATTTCTGCAGGAGAATTAAACGTCAGCCGACCGCATGAAAATGTGGAGATTGTAAAGATGGACCGCATGCGCAAAATGATTGCCGAGCATATGGTTCGATCAAAACAGACATCCGCGCACGTTACAACATTTAGCGACGTAGACGTCACCAATATTGTGAAGTGGAGAAACGCCAATAAGAAAAAATTCTACGACCAAACGGGCATTAAGCTTACATATACGCCAATTTTTATTGAGGCGTTTATCAAGGCGATTGGTGAGTTTCCACTGGTTAACAGCTCTGTAAACGGTGATGAAATTCACCTGAAAAAAGATATTAACTTCGGTATTGCCGTTGCGTTGGGTGAAGGCGGACAAGGGGGCTTAATTGTGCCTGTGATTAAGCATGCGCAGGATAAGAACCTGCCGGGCCTTGCGAAAGCTGTTCATGAACTTGCCAATAAAGCACGCAGCAAAGATCTGAGTCCTGATGATCTTGTTGGCGGCACCATAACGCTTACAAACTATGGAAGCGTTGGCAACTTGATGGGAACGCCGATTATCAATCAGCCACAGGTTGCTATTCTAGGTACCGGTGTTATTGAGAAGAGACCGGTTGTTATAGAAACGGAGCATGGAGACCTGATTGGAATTCGCCACAAAATGTACCTCTCAATGAGTTACGATCATCGGATTATCGATGGGGCCCATGGTGGCGCATTTACAAGCAGGGTAAAACAGCTTCTGGAAGAGTTTGATCCCGAACGGGCGATTTAACAGACTTCAAGTACATATCACGGGAGACTTATGGAGATTTGCAGAACCATTCACGATGTTCGGCAAGCCGTAGCGGCTAAACGTCAAAAGGGTAACCGAATTTCTTTTGTACCAACCATGGGGGCTCTGCACGATGGTCATCTCTCACTGATGAGGCTCGCTCGCAAAGATGCCGAAACGGTTGTGGTTTCGATCTATGTGAACCCTACTCAGTTTGGGCCGAACGAAGACTTTGATACCTATCCCCGCGACCTTGAGAGCGATATCAAGAAGTGCGAAAATGAAGGTGTGGAAATTATATTTGCTCCCGATCACCAAGACATCTATACCGAAGAAAAATACCTTTCCATTGGAATAGAGTCATTAAACAGCTCAATGTGCGGGGCCAGCCGTCCCGGTTTTTTTGAGGGAGTGCTATTGATCGTGAACAAGCTTTTTAACATTGTAAAACCCGATAGTGCGGTTTTTGGGCAGAAAGATATTCAGCAGTTTCAGATCATAAGCCGGATGGTAGAGGAATTTAATCATGATATTACGATGATCATGGGACCGATTGAAAGGGCGAATGACGGGCTTGCACTGAGCAGCAGAAATCAATATCTGAATGATGAAGAAAGGCAGGTCGCTCCGGGTCTTTATCGCACACTACGCTATATTAAGGATCAGATTTTAGACGGAGTTAGCTCTCCTTCACTGCTTATTAAGCATCAGAAAAGTGAACTCGAAGCAAAAGGATTGAAAATTGATTATCTTAATGTGTTTTCGATGCAAACGCTGAAGCCGGTGAAACATGTTGAGAAAGATGGTAAATATATCGTCGCCGGAGCCGTTTATGCAGGTAGTACACGACTTATAGATAACCTTTTGATAGAATTTTAAGTACCGAGATTATGAAACTTTCGATGTTTAAATCCAAACTGCATCAGATGAAAGTAACTGAAGCAAACCTGATGTATGAGGGCAGTATAACGATTGATGAAGATTTGCTTGAAATGGCGAATATACTGCCATATGAAAAAGTTTCTGTTGTAAATATAACCAATGGTGCCCGTCTCGAAACCTACACCATTCCCGGGGAGCGCGGAAGCCGGATATGCTGCATGAACGGTGCGGCTGCCAGGCTCACACAGGTTGATGACCGGATTATTGTGATTGCATATGCGCAAATGGAGCCCGAAGAGGCCAAAGGGCACAAGCCTACAGTTGTAGTAGTTGATGAAAACAACGAACCCAAAGACATTTTCAGAAATGCTTCGCATGGCCAAAAATATGGCTTGGAAAACGGGATTATTGAAGAGTAGTTTATCCACACTTTACGATAACCCTACCAGAATCATATGAATATTCTTTCTGTTTAATTGACTGTTGTTTATTTGGTTTCATTATACAATTGCAGATTCACTTACGCACACCTACATTATCTGCAATGGGGAAACATAGTTTACTGTTTACCTGATTCAACTTGCAAGAAAGGAATATGAATCCACAAAATGGCTATTATCGGAAGGTTCATGAGCTAATAAACTCATTCTTTGAAGAGAGTCTCCCCGTAGCAATTCAGGAGTTAGCCAAAGAAACTGTTCAGCCGTTTCTTCAATGGTTTACAGATACGTATAGTGCCGTGCTGAAAATCAAAAAAGATGATCCACAGCGACAAAGAAAGATCATAGAGGCACTGAATGAACGAATTCCACACCTTCAGACTCTGCTTCAAGAATCTGATATCGAACAGGATGTGCGCTGGCTGAGTGATCTGGAATCACTGGCAGCTTCTCTTCCTGAAAATGTTGAGGAGCAGTCTTCGCCGGAGAGATTTGAGTCGCAGGAGGCTGATTCTGTAACAGTACGCATCAAAAAAATGGTAAAGAGAACAGGCCAAAATCTACCCGGCCGTTCTGATGAGGTGTATCAAAATATCCCATTAAGACGCATCGTTGAAACCGTACTTCTCGAGAGCCCTTATATTCGCAAAGAAGTTGTTGGAGAAAGTTATTTAAAGATAACAAATGCATTTGATTTTATACTGCAAACCGATAAGGAATCTGCAGCCGAAACGGTTGAGAAGAAATACAGAGATAATTTTCGAATTGATCAGGTTGAGAACATCGAAATGCATCTTCAAAATGGTATTCAGCAGCTAAAAAGCGTGATTGAGCCTGATGCATCCATCATGAAAGAGCTCAAAAAAGAAGCAACCAACAGAGCTGAAAAAGCGGATACTACAGAATTGCGAAGTGCATCTTTTGATGAGGCAGCAGTTAATAAAAAACGGATTCGATACAAGTTGGAGCTGCAGGAGTATATATCGGAGTGGGAAAAATATCTCCGTTCACAGTTTGCAGATTTCAGGATTCAGCTAGAGCTGGGAATGTACGGACTGGAGGTTGCTGAAGGGCATAAAAATATTCTAAACTTGACCCACGAGTTTTTTCGCGATTTCTGCTACCTGCCGCTGGAAGGATCTGTAAGCTATGTTAAGGAGATAAAAGAGAAACTTGGCGAGAGTCGAAAAGGCAAAAACCTGGCCAAGGGAGAAACCAAAAAAATACAGGCCGAAGTACGCAGCGAATTTGCAGATGAAATATTAGAAAGCATTCGAAATACCGGACTTCAGGATGAGATGATTAATCGAATTGGCAGAGAAGTGAGCCAAATGCAGTTCAAGACGGGAATCTTTACCGAGTCGATTACGCTGCCAAAGGAGAGAAAGGTTAATAATCTGGTACCAACCACAACATTCGATACAATTCGCTGGAGTGCATTAGCTACGAGGTTTTTTAAAGAGAATGCCGTTCGGGAACTTGATCCCGCAGGAAGTGAACTGGGCCAGTTTATAGAATCAGTTCGAAAAGAGATTGAGGAGGCCCTGAGAATCGTTGATGTAAACCTTTCTGCAGCTCTTGAATCGGCGAATCTAAAGGACGAACAGACTGGTGAGTCGCCAATCGAGATTGCAATGAACGGGCTCGATCGTTCGGCAAAACTGCTCGAAGAGACTATTAAAAAAGCCCGGGCAAAACAGAACAGCTATGAAGAGATTGTCCATGAAAAGCTGCCAATGGCTCTCCATAAGTTGTCGGGCTACATGATAAACCGTGCATATGGCGAGTTCGAGATGCAGGACAAAGCCCTTATGGTTAAGGAGCAGGCGGTAAACTGGCAGAACAGTTTTTTAAGCAGGTGGAAAGCTCTTACCAACAAGTTAAATCTGGGTCAGCGCTTTCTAAAAAAGAGAACTGCTTCAGTACGGAGTACGCTGAGCCGATATCTTGGGATGTCTGGCGAAGAAACGGTAAGCCAGCAGCGAAAGCGGAGTTTATCAGAAGAACTATCCAGGGATTCTGCGTATAGAGACCTTCCATTTGTTTACAAAAGTATATTTAAGAGCGATTTTACGATAGACGAGCGTTTTTATATAGTACCTTTGCAGGGAGATCAGTTTTATAAGAACGCTTTTGAAGCGTGGCTGGGTGAAAAAACGTCTGTGAGCAACGTGCTATTTGTTGGTGAAAAAGGGAGTGGAAAATCAACATCAGCCCTCTTTTTTCTGAATAAATATATGGATAAACAGCCTGTTATTACCGTATCACTGGAAAACACCATTTATAAGGTTGAATCACTTCTTGAAATTCTGTGCAGTGCATTTGGGTTCAAAAAAACGGCATCGGTCGAAGAGTTTGCAGAAAAAATAAAGCGCAGAAAGCAGAAGAAAACCATTGTTCAGTTCGAGAATCTGCAGAACCTGTTTGTTCGGCATATTCACGGTTTTGATGCACTGGAAGCTTTTTGGCATCTGATATCCATTACATCAAAAGAGCTGTTTTGGACGGTAACCATTTCTCGTTATAGCTGGGACTTCATCAAAAAAATATCGGGTGCAGATCAATATTTTACCCACATTATTGATGTTGACACCCTTGATAAACAGAAAATCCGTCAGGCGATTATGGCCCGTCATCGCGCTACCGGATACGATCTTCATTTCGTGGAGAACACGGCGATTCAAAAAACACGATCTTTTCGCAAACGGGAAATAGATCCGCGGAAACTTCAGGAAATTCAGGAAGATTTGTTTTTTGAAAAGCTGTCGAAGCTTGCAGAGGGAAATATGTCTATTGCGATTATGTTTTGGCTTCAGGCTATCAAAAAGGTAGAAAATAATACCTTTTATATTTCTCCGGTTGAAGTAACTGATGTAGACAAACTGGAAATACCCTCGCGTGAAGTTCTTTTTACGCTGGCCTCACTGGTTATCCACGACAGGTTTACGGTGTCTGAAATGGCCATGTCTCTTCATCAGTCGGAAGTTCAAAGCCGTCTGATGATTACCCGTTTGAAATCTAAAGGGATGGTTATTGAAGAGGATCAAACGTATTCTCTAAATCAGCTTGTTTACCGGCAGGTAATTCGACTGTTAAAACGAAGAAATATTATTCACTGAGGATAAAAATGAACAGAAAATGGAATCATATCATACCGCTTCTGCTGATTTTTTTTGCACTAGGTGTTACCGAAGGGAGTGCGTTCCAGGTACAACAAACTGCTGATACGACAGAACTTCAAAGCGGCTCATTTACAACTCAGGAAGATTCTGATCTGCAAGAACCACCTACACTTTCTGCGGGAGCGGATAGCCTCACCTCAGATGAAGCCCCTGGTGAAGAAACAGTTTCCTCCGAAAGTGAAAACGAACCTGAAGTAAATGAAGTACAGCAGATACAGGAGTTAATATCGCTTAGCAAAATATTCTATTCGCTCCTTATCCTGGTTATCACCTATGTTTTTAATAAATATTTCTCAATCATTCTTGATAACATAGCAGAAAAGGCAACCAATTATCGCCTTTTTGTAAAGCGGCTTGCTCCGATCAGCCGAATTTTGATTTGGTCGTTTGCAATCTATATAGTGATTGCGGGAATTATTGATCCACCCTTCGAAACGATTGTTGCTATAGGAGCTTCCGTTGGAATTGCTGTTGGTTTTGCATCCCAGGATATTTTGAAAAATATATTCGGCGGTGTGATGATTATTCTGGACAGACCGTTTCAGGTTGGTGATAAAATTAGCGTCAGTGAACATTATGGAGAGGTGTTAAGCATTGGGCTGCGATCGAGCCGCGTTGTAACCCCGGACGATTCTATTGTTTCGATCCCCAATGCAGAACTGATGAACAAGGCAGTTAGTAACTCTAATTCGAGTGCACTCGACTGCCAGGTTGTTGCCGAAATTTACCTTCCGGCTACTGTTGACGTCAGCAGTGTGAAGCAAGTAGCCATGAAGGCCGTGTATGCATCACCCTATACGTTTTTGAATAAACCTGTGGACGTAATTGTATTGAACGAAATTCACGAAAAGCAATTTGTTATAAAGCTCAGAGTAAAAGCGTATGTTTTAGATATTCGTTACGAATTTTTATTTAAGAGTGACATGACGGAAATGATTATTGAAGAGTGTAATCGCCTGGGGTATATTCCCGGACCCGATGCATCAACACAAAAAAAATTAAATGAACCTGTGCATTAACCAGGCCGCTGGCAGTATACAAATCAAACCAAATAGCATTCCACAACTATGAAACACATTATTTTATTAATTCTGGCAATTTTTTTGTTTTCTGCCTGCACCACGATTGAAATTTCTGAAGGCGATGCGTTTGATGCTCACCGAACCATCACACCCGCTACATTTAATATTGAGCCATTTACACTTAATGAAATTGAGCTGGAAACTGACGATAGCGAAGTATTGAATGGATGGTATTTGACCAGAGATAATGCAAAAGCGACGGTGGTCTATTTTGGAGGAAATGGGTTTTTAATGGTGAAATCGCGGCCATTGATACAGGCATATGCTGATATGGATGTGAATCTATTGCTGTTTGATTACCGGGGGTACGGGCTCAGCAGCGGGGAACCTACAGTGGTGGGTGTAAAATCTGATGCACAGACTGCCTACGAATTTGCCATAGATCAACTGAGCTCGGATGATCAAAAAATTATTGTGCACGGGCACTCGATGGGTGCGTTTCTTTCGTCCTATATATCGGGTGAAAATCAGGTGGATGGGTATATTATGGAAAGCCCGGTTTCGGAAGTAAAACAGTGGACAAAAAAACTGGTACCCTGGATTTTGCGTCCGTTTGTTCGTTTTGATATAGCTGAAGAGATTGCCGCGCAGAGCAATTTAGAGAATGTATCGAATGTTGCAGCACCTCTTATGATTGTTGGAGGTACCAGCGATGATGTGACGCCTTTTTCAATGGCTGAGGATGTATATGAGGCATCGGCATCTGAAAGTAAAACGCTTGTAGAAATAGAGGGTGGTTCACACAATAACTTACCAGAATATTCGAAATACAGAAGTGAGCTGAAAAGCTTTTTGGAATCTATTTTTTGAGAGCAAATCAGCTATTTTTTCTTTCTTCCGCTTTTGCGAAGTAAACTCCAGAGGAATGCACCCAGCCATCCTGCTGCCGAGCCGGTGATGAGTGCAATTAAAAGGAAAAATTCAAACCGGGTTTGAACGTAGTTGGAT
The DNA here is from genome assembly GCA_964544445.1 of uncultured Rhodohalobacter sp. Lineage (GTDB taxonomy): Bacteria > Bacteroidota > Rhodothermia > Balneolales > Balneolaceae > Rhodohalobacter. The sequence goes on along the minus strand of CAZJBI010000009.1, from coordinate 67,808 downwards.
ACAAGTACCCCTGATATGAAGTGTATAACGATTGCAATCACGTAACCAATGGCAAAACTGCCTGTAATGTCCGACATCCGCAGGTTTACGATCAGCTGGCAAAAAAACGAGGCGATGGTACCTACCAGAAGCCACAGGATAAGAAATGAGGGATCTGTGAAGTCGATTTGTCTTGAATTTTGTGTCCAAACCATTAAGCCGGCCGCAAGAGTTGATATCGCAATAGCGATAAGCCGGTAGTTGTGTCGTTTTGATTCGATCATACACGTTGATTGTAAGTTTCTTGTTTGCCCTGAAGATAGGAATATTTAAATAGTATCATCGCATGAAAGTGCGGCAACCTGCTGTTTTTAAATCGTATTTATTCTGTTGTAAGACCTTCTATAAATCAAATATAATCCCAATTGAATATAATGCAGGAATTTAGCTCCCTTTTTGAGATGTTTAGATTATTGATAACGAAGAATGAAAGTCTTTCATAAAATAAATGTATATCTTAAAATTACTGTTTGGATGATCAAAAAATTGAATAAAATTTATAAATCAGCTAAATTATAATCGTAATTATAAAGTAAATATCGTTTTGATAGTTACACCAGTGCTGTTGTGAATTAAAAAATGCCCATGAATATTAAGTTTGTTAAACGATCACAAATTAAATCCAGTAAGAGACGATCTTCGAAATTTAAACCTCTTATGGATGCTCTTGACAAACTTGAGCCGGGAGGGCAGGCGGTGGAAGTATCCTATAATAATGAAAAGGGTGTAAATTCTATGAGAACGGCCGTTTACCAGTATAATCAGGAGAATGGAGTGAAGATTAAGAGCGGTAAAGATGCTGCTAATAAAAAGATCTATTTTTACAGGGAAAAATAGATTTTAGCTTCTGGTTTTTTTGAATTAAAAATCTCTTTCGAACAATATACCCTGTGATATAGACAACCGTATAGGATTGTCAATTTTTCTGGCTCGAACGGATGGTGTGGCGAGAGCAACTCTCCAATCTCCCGTGTTTTTGATCGGTAGGTTTAGCTCCAAAGGAATCACCTGCCGGGGTTGGCCTTCCATATTTGCAACGAAAGCAATTTCTTTACCCGCTTCTTCACTTCGCCTGTAGCCATAGTAGATCACGGTACCGTTTACCGGTTCCCTGTACTGCAGAGTGTCTGCCTCCCCGAAGTTTTGATTCAACCATGGATTATTTAGCCGGTAGTTTCTTACCGCAAGGTTGTATGCCGATTTCTTTGCGTCTACGTAGTCGGCGTGCAGATCAACATTGCAGTATTCGTTTACATCGTTCATCCAGGCAAGCGCATACTGATGAAGTTTATCTTCGGTCCAGTCGGTTACGGGCAGCGGTGGATCAATTTGGTTTAGCAAAAGCGCCATATTTTTTGGATTGTAATCGGTCGCTTTAAGCAGGTTCAGCAATACTTTTGCAAAACGCCGGAGGTCCTGAATGCTTTTAAAGCCCATATTTTTCAGCGTCTTGAAAAAGCGTGATTTTCGGTACTCCACTTCAGAAATTTGCCATTCTGTAAAATGAGCTTCTTCCGCGGCAACCTTGATGGCGTAGGTTTTGTCAGTATTCCTCATAAAACTCCAGGGAGTGTTCCCAAGAGCCTGGATAAAGTCCATAGGCACACCCGGCAGAAATCCGTTCATCAGCAGGGTAGTAGATGGATTATTGTAGGCGTTATCCATCACCATTTTCAGAGAGTTGCCCAGTAAAAAATTCACGTTGATTGTAGAAGGATCGGTTTGTGTGCCCCTGCGCATCGTATCGTGATTGGCATAACCGCTAATCCATTTCTCACCAAATACAAACTGCTCTTTTAGTCTCCACCATTTTGATACCCAGTATGTATAGTTATAGGGCGTATTGTACGCAAAAATCATAGGTGCCCATTGGTGCGGGTGTTTTTGTTGTTCAGTAACCACGCGATAGGTAGAGGCAAGTTCCCAGTCGTCCCGCGGCCACGGTCGGCCATCTTCAAAAATCATCCAGGGCTTATACTCCACACCTGCAGCAGTTTGATTTACCGCACTCATCTGCTTAAGAAAGTCATCATCATGCAGCATGATATCTTGTTCGGCGTCATAGTATTTAAAATCCTGAGCGCCGTCTACCCGAATACCATCAAATCCCCAGTTAACTTTTCTGCGCTGCATTTCGAGCACCATGGCCCGTACTAGTGGATTTTTAAAATTGATATTCTGCCCATACATATTAGGGCCTGCAAAAAATTCTTCGGGAAGAACATCGAGCCCTTGATTATCAGAGTGACCATAAACCACATCGAGCACTACTTTTATGGGTCTTTCCGGAAAAGTATGGAGGGTTTCAATCAAATCGAGAAGTTCGTGCGGTCTGCCGTTAGAGAGTATGGAAGGATTCACTGCCGCTGAACCAAAAATGGTGATATCGTATCCCCAGTTAATTACTGAAGGTTTACGCAGACTCACCGTAATCTCGCTGTTATTCTTGGTTGGTGGCTGTATTGGTTTCCAGAAACGATGCTTTTCAGGATGTTCAATTACGGGGTCAACAGGCATTAGCTGGATGCCGTCGAATCCTAAAAGGTTCTGCTCATCTGGTGCGAGTTCCCGGTTATCTTCTATAGCAGCAGCAATTTGCTTGTAGCGCTGAGCTAGTGAACCCAAAGAACCGTCAAGAGTGGCGGTACCGGGATGTATTTCAAGTAAATTAGTGCTGGGTGGAACTCGCCCAAATGGAGTTGTATCCGCTTGGTTTTTCAATTTCCGGAAGTATTCTGCATCTTTTCTTCCTGCCAATACCGCTTCGATGTCGTAAAGTTCAGCAGGTGCATGAATTCCATATGGAAGCGACCATGCCATTGGATCTCGAACAGTTTCCTCACGATTGTCCTCATCAATAATGGTAAATTCATAAAAAGCTCCGAACTGATCTCTGTTACCGGCCGGCAAATGATCAATTACGATAGTAGCGAATTCATCAACAACCGTTGTTTCAAATTTGAAATAGGTAACCGAACAGTGTTGATCGGGCTTATCGAAAACCAGGTTTGGATCGGGAATAAAAATGTGAATAAAGGATTTCGTACACTCCTTAAACCTGGGATGCCAGATTAAAAACCGTGAAGAGATTCCTTCTGCATGGGCTCCCAATTTTTGTACAATGGATGGAGCATTTGAATGCGTAATGCCTTTTGATACGTCAAACTTTAAGGCACTTGCGGCTTCCTGGGTTTTGGAGATGTTTACTGAAGGGGTCATGGAATATGGTTTAATTTTTACCTGGTAATGAGCTCACTCCGCTGGGAAAGCTACACGTATTCACATAAAAACGATTTGTGTCGTCGGGTTGATGCAGACAAAGATAACCCTTTTTTTTTGAAACAGGCGAAAATCGTTTTTGCCTACCAAAAACCTACAACGAGCGCAACCGTAAGCAATATCACAATTACAGAATAAAACCTGTAATCTTTTAGAAGTGGCGTGTCGGGATCCTCCGGTAACAGATCTTTTGGTTTCCAGACAACTCCATCGATATTTTCAGGGGCTGGTTTTTCGCCTGTAAGGCTGATGAAGGCAAATATGATCATACTTACAGCAGTAAGGACACCAGCGGTTATTGTAAAATGCAGGGTTACAATATCCATCTGTGCCAAAACAAAAATTACAGCAGAAAGAGAGTGGCCACCAACAAGAGTCCAGTAAGCTGCATGGCGATTTCCCCTGCGCCAAAACATACCCATGATGAAGATGGCAACCACAGGTGGTACAACGTAGGAGAAAGCTTCCTGTATGTACTGAAACATACCCGGAAACTGCTGGATTATAGGTGCCCATGCTCCGGCTACAATCATCAAAATAATCGTGGTCCAGCGCCCAATTTTTGCAGTGTCTTTGGCTGTAAGGTTTGGATTTTTTGGTTTTACAAAGTCGAGAGTAATGAGGGTTGAGGCAGAGTTGAGTGTAGAGTCGATGCTCGACATAATAGCGGCAATCAAGCCAGCAAGGACAATACCTGTAATACCAACGGGTAAAATATTGGCAACCATTGTTGGAAACACCATATCGGGATCGGTAAGACCGGGAAATACTGAAAATGCCATTACACCGGGAATGACCATCACAAACAGAACAGGCAGTTTAAGAAATCCGCCAAGGAGGGCGCCCCAGCGTGCGTTTTTTGTATTTTTAGCACCCAATACGCGCTGAACGATATATTGGTTTGTTCCCCAATAGTAAAATCCTAATACGGGTACGCCAATCAATGTGCCAAGCCATGGCAGAGCTGAGTCATCTATGGGGCGTATCATCGATAGATTGCCTTCGGGAACGCTTGCCAGTACTGCCGACCAAGAAAAATCAAATTCGGCAAACATCAGGTAGGCGATAGTTGTAGATCCCAATAGCAGAATAACGGCTTGAATTACATCGGTATAAACAACCGCTTTTAATCCTCCCGCGGCTGTATAAAGCCCTGCAAATATTCCCAGCACGGCGATTGTCTGCCAGATTGCTATATCCGGGAAAAACACATTCACGACGATGGCACCTGCATACAAACCACCGGCTGTATCAACAATGATGCTTAAGAATATGGTGATTACTGAAAAATATTTTCGAGATCGGACATCAAATCTCCGTTCAAGAAACTCTGGAATGGTATCTATTTTTGAGCGGATATAGAAGGGGATAAAAAACAGGGCCATAAAAACAAGAACCACGGCTGCCATCCACTCATAGTTAGCAACGGATATGCCGGTTTGGTAAGCCTGGCCCGAAAGCCCGATAAGTGTAGTGCTTGAAATATTGGACGCAAAAAGGGAAAACCCAATGACTCCCCATCCCAATGAGCGGCCTGCAAGAAAAAGATCTTCACCTGTTTTAGTACGTTTTGTAACGTAAACCCCGATGCCAATAATGAATAGAAAATAGCCGATGATGATGGCAATATCTAAGGTACTGAGCGTAATTTCTGTCATAACTACGTAGCTTGTGAAAAGAGTGATTTATTACATCTGTTGGCGCTCGTGAAATCGCTTACATTTTCTGAGAAAAAAACCAACAGCAGTTAATAAAACAAAAGATTTGTAAAAAGAGTAGCTATTTGACTAAAAATAATCAGCAATCTGTGAAGACATTCAGTAGTTATACCTCTATAGCGCTATAACTCATTATTTTCTTCCATTTCTGCCCACTCAATATATTGATTTCGTATTTGATCGATATGGGGCTGAAGTTGATATTTATCCCACTGTTCAGTCTGTATTTCATCAAAAACATGTGCGGTACAGGAGCCTTTTTTTGAAATCATAAATGAACCGCTGCTGAGCTTTCGGTTTCCTTCGAAGTAAATGGGCACAATTGGATAGCCCAATTCTATAGCCATTCGAAAGGGACCTTTTTTGAACGGACCAATGATTCCTTCATGTTTGCGTGTTCCTTCAGGTGCCATCATCAGTGAAAGATCTTGTTTTCGAATGCGGCTGACATTTTTTTTAAGCGTTTGAATAGCTTTATCAGATTTTTCACGCCGAATAAAAACCTGGCCTGTTAATCGGCCTACGATAAAAAAGAGTGGATTATATTGGAATTGCCATTTTGCAACAAAGCGAACTCTGGGTAATCCCATAGCAAGAAGCGTTAATACATCGAGCGTAGATGAGTGATTGATGATGTAAACCGCAGGTGAAGGGATCTGATCGACATGTTTTTGAACCCGAAATCGGATTCCCAAAATAAATAGAACAGGTCGTGCTATGGCCGGGGCAATATTCTCAACAATGAAATTTGAAGCTCTGCCAAAGGATATAATCAAAAGAAGCAGAATAACCGGAGTAAAAAAAGCCAGTAAAAGAAAAAAGAGAAGAATTGAACCGGCACTGCGAATGTAATCGCCGAATGAATAACCTTCAGATTTTGACTGCATAAACTGTTTTTGTAATTAACAGGAAACCATATATACAGAGAAAAAATCAGGAAACCCAATGCGCTTCATGTCATAAGAAAAGAGTGCGATAAAAATCCAGATCATTTTCTTATCGAAATGCATCCTCGAAATGTGTTATCTCGGGGGCTTCGTTGCCATTCTTTACAATGGATATGATATCGAAGCGAACAACGGCTGTTTCCATTTTACGTTCGTAAATCCAGGCTTCTGCGGCCTTTTTAATATTCGCTTCTTTTTGAGGAGTAACATATTCTTCCGGGCGCCCAAAATAAGTTCCGGAGCGAGTTTTTACTTCAACAAAAACAATATAATTCCGATCGGTGGCTACGATATCAACTTCAGCTTTTTCAAAACGGTAATTTCGGTCAAAAATAAGCCAGTCTTTCGATTCAAGGTAGGCAGCTGCTATATCTTCGCCTCTGTCGCCAATCTGTTTGGTTGTCTCATCCAATTTTTCAGTCTTCTTTTTTTGATGTTGTTCCTTTGAGTGACTGATGTGCCTCTGCCAGTTTTACCAAGTGCTTTAAAAAAGTAAGATTTTTTTTATTGATGTAGGGGAGCAGGGCATGAGTAAAACGCTCGAACATCTCTAGAAATTCAATAAACTCTTCGATTCGCTCTTTGAATTCAGCTTCTTGTGAGCTTGAAGATGCATCCTTGTCAAACAGCGCAAGTGTTTCGGTTAAGTTTTGCTTGATGGGGTCGATTTCTCTTTGATGTCGCTCCTTAACCAGGATGGCGACAATATTCCAAACGTCTTTCTCGGCCGTATAAAAATCTTTTCTCTCACCTTTGTAGTGAACTTTCTGTATAAGCTGCCAGTGCAGCAGGTTCCGAAGGTTCATGTTGGCATTTCCACGGCTAATGCTCAGCTGCTTCATAATTGCATCCGTATCCAGTGCATCATTTTCAGCATATAACAGCGCGTGGATTTGAGCCATGGTTTTATTGATACCCCAGGCTGAAGCCATTTCCCCCCATAGAAGAACAAATTGGTCTACAGCCTGCTGGTAATTGCCGGTTTTTGGTTCGCTCATTCGCTGGCGGTTCCGTTGGTATTTTTTTTCTTGCTTTCTTTATCGGATGGAGCCGGTTCGTCTTTTTTCTTCTCCGCTGCAGATTTCGTTTTCTTGTCAGAATCTTTATAGTCGGTAACGTACCAACCAGTGCCTTTGTATAATACGCCACCGCCACCGGAAATAATTCTTGTTACCGGTAAACCGGTTGTTGGGCATGTTGTAAGCTTAGGGTCATTCATCCCCTGAGTAATTTCAAAGGTTGTACCATCTTCGCGTTTATATTCATATGTAGGCATATAATTCTTGTCTTTGGTTAAAATATTGCTGCTTTTACAGCATAAAATGTGCCAAAAAAGGTAAAATACCCAAGCTGACAGAGTAAAAACTTAATTATGATAAGGATGATAGTCCGTCCCTCAGCCGTTCAACAGCTTCTTTAAGTTCTTCAAGAGAACTTGCATAGCTCAAGCGTAAACCGTTTGGTTCTCCAAAGGCATCACCGGGTACAGCCGCCACCCCGTGATGTTCGAGGAGGTACATAGACAGATCGGTGCTGGTGTTGATAAGCTCTCCGTTCTCGGTATGTTTACCAAGAAATGCCTTGATGTCGGGAAATACATAAAAAGCACCCGAGGGCATGAAACACTCAACGCCATCAATGGAGCGCAGGGATTCAACGATAAAATCCCGTCGTTGTTTAAAAGCATCTCTCATTTCATGAACAGGTTTCATACTGCCTGTGTAGGCTGCCAGTCCTGCTTTTTGAGATATCGAAGATGGGGCGGATGTTTCCTGGCTCTGAATTTTTGCCACAGCATCAACGATCTCTTTAGGGCCGGCCATATAGCCAAGTCGCCACCCGGTCATGGCAAATCCTTTCGAAAAGCCATTAATGAGAATTGTTCTGTTTTTGAGTTCGGGTGCAGCGTTTAAAATACTTACATGATCATCCTCAAATACGATGTATTCATAAATTTCATCAGATATAATGAGAATATCTGGATGGTCTTCAAGAATGGAAGCCAGCTCTTTTAGTTCGGTTCGGGTGTAGCATGCACCGGTTGGATTTGAGGGTGAACAGAGGATGATCGCTTTTGTTTTTTTCGTGATAGCCTCTTCAAGCTGACCCGGTGTAAGTTTATAATTATTATCAAACCGTGTGGATACCGTTATGGGAGTGCCGCCTGCCAGCTTCACCATTTGAGGGTATGAAACCCAGTATGGCGCCGGGATTATTACTTCATCCCCATCATCGATGGTGGCAAGTAGTGAAAATCCAATACTCTGTTTGGCACCATTTGAGCAAACAATATGATCAGCCGGGTACGATAGCCGATTGTCCCGCATAAGTTTTTCGCTGATAGCCTCTCTCAGCTCCGGCATTCCTGTATTCATGGTGTAGCCGTGGAACCCATCAGTTATCGCCTCAATTGCGGCATTACAGATATGAGCGGGTGTTTTAAAATCGGGTTCACCAGCGCTCAGCGAAACAACGGATTTACCCTCACGGGCAAGCTGTTTTGCCTTTGCTGATACTTTTAATGTTTCTGAGGGTGAAATTTGCCGGGCTTTTTTAGAAATCATAAGTGTAAAATTTTCTTGAAAGTTACCAAAATGGAGGGCGGAATTCTATTGTCAATGAAAAATTGATGCAATAAAGACGGCTGGTCTACGCTGAATTTAGTTTAGAAAAAAATAAGCTGGTATGAATTTTTTAGCTGCCCTGCTGCTCTTTAAATTTATCTTTCAGGGCTTCAGCTACATGATCGGGGACAAAGCTACTCAGATCGCCATTCCAGGCGGCGATCTCTTTTACAATGGTGGCAGAGATAAACGTTAGCTGCTCGTCGGGCATCATAAAAACCGTGTCGATTTCGGGAGCCAGCCTTCGGTTGGTTAATGCCATTCTGAATTCATATTCAAAATCTGAAAGCTGCCGAACACCTCGAAGAAGAACGTTTATCTTCTTTTTTCTGGCGTAATCAATCAACAAACCCGTAAACTGCTCAATCTCTACGCTGGACGCCCAGGGTTTATTTTTGATGGTTTCCCTGATAAGCTGTACCCGCTCTTCTCCAGAAAAAACGGCTGTTTTTTTATTGTTGACAGCAACAGTAACCACCACTTTATCAAACATTTTCACAGATCGTTCCAGAATATCAAGATGACCGTTTGTTAGCGGATCAAATGAACCAGGGTAAATGGCAGCGTTTTTCATGAGATCAGTTATTTGTGTGGGTTGTGTTTTCTAATAGGTGATTAAAAGTTCTCTCCATGCAAAGTGAAAATAGAAACAACGGTTCGGCCATACGCTTTACTAAAAACGCAGTTTTTATGATTTGTAAAATCACTGTGCTTGTCGTGCTCCAGAATTAACCATCCGTCATCAGTAAGAATCTCATTATTTAAAATGAGGTCTGGCAGATCTTGCATAGCGTAATAATCGTAGGGGGGATCCGCAAAGATTAAGTCGTATTTCTGCAGGTCTTTTTGTAAAAACTCCTCGGTGTCTGCCGCGACTGCTCGAACAGCGCTGCTGATTCCAAAGGAAGCAGCAATTTTTTGAATATGAGCGATATGAGCCGGCTCATCATCCACAAATGTACAGTGAACAGCCCCTCGTGAAATGGCTTCTAAGCCGAGGTTGCCACTACCTGCAAACAGGTCGAGAACCCGTAAATTGTCGAAATATCGGCGGGCTGCAATTACGGAAAAAATACCCTCTTTAGTTCGGTCGGAGGTGGGCCTCACTTTATCCGTTTTTGGAACCGTGAGCGTTCTGCCTTTAAACTTGCCGGTAATAATTCTCATGATGTTTGCGCGCTTTAAACATTAAGGCTCATCAAAATCGCCGGAAAAGCACTTTCGAGTGGGAACCCGTATGTTTTTTCTGCAGCTGATACCTGCATGGCATCCAGCGAATCGAGAAAGGTTAACTTGCCATGATCATGCCAGTAAGGGGACAGCTGTTCTGAAGCTTTCCTTGCTGAGTGCCCAAAGATGTAGATATTATCGTGTATGCCGCTCAGCCAGGGCATATTTGCTGCATACAGGTTCCAAAGATAGGGTAAGTCTTTCACATAGTCGTACAGAAAATAGGTGCAGCTCCTAAGCTTGCCCAACACGTAGGATGCAATCGAGATGTAGCCATGCTGGCAGTGGACCATAATGAATGCGCCGTTATCGTGGGTATTCACTTGCCAGCTGTGTGCAAGCTCAAAGTCAGATACTGTTTCGAGATTGCCAAATGAATGCATCAGTGATTCAAAGCCGGTAACGGACGCATGATCGCGAAGGACGAGTAGTTGTGAATCGGATTTGCTTACCGGATGCCAGATGGTTTCAATAGAGCTGCGATCGTGAAAGCGCATCAGCAGACGAATATGTGCTTCTCTCTCTGAGGCAACTTCATAAACAGATCGGGGTACGATAGACCAGCACTCTTTTGTAGCGGGTATTAATACGCGTAATGAATTGCTGTTATACTCTTTTTTTAGGTCGTGAAGGCTGTTTGATAATACGGGAAACCCTTCGTGAGAGCTGTCGGTGATGGCTTCCCGCACGTCAAAATTAAAATCTATACAGCCGATTCTTTGAAGCAGGTTGGCTTGCCCCGGATTTTTTACTGCAAAGTACAGATGATTTTCTGCATAGCATATACCGAGACAAGACCCGTCTTCAGTCATGTTAATTCCAGTTTGGAGCGTTGAGAAGCGTGGTACGTTCCAAATCTCCTATACGATCTTCGCTTCCCGGATTTTCAAGCAGATAAAGTTTCGGCCTGATCGTGTCGTTTAGAGTATACTCAAAACGATTGTGAGGTGGCCTCGGAGAAAATACAATCGAATCAGGGCTGTATGTTGCTGGCGGTAAAAATGCAAAAAGAGAATCACCGCGTTCAACCATCATAGAGTCAGTTTTAAGAAAGGTGATAAGACTGTCCAGACCGCCTTCAGTGGGAGGGAAATCACCCTTTCGTGTTCTGTACTGAACCAATACATCGCGAACAACTTCCATGCGATGCCGCTCGCGCTCAACCATTGCTTCTTCTTCAAGAACGGCTTGGTAGGGATCAACAATAGAGTGATATAAAAACCAGGCCAAAAAGACGATAAGTATACCCAGTATAATGGTGATTATGTTATTTCGAGTTGTAATATCCATGTGAGATTATCTGTTTATCGATGTTGTGGTTCAGCGTAAATAAAAATTCAAAATAATTGCGAACAATCTGATATGCAACTTTCTACGCAAGATTGCAGGTACCATGATGCCCGAAAGTTACTTACGTTCACTCTTCTTTGAAAGTAGCAATAAATATTCAATGAAGTGACTACCAAGCCCTCTTTTCTTAAATTTTTGAAATTTCTCTGTATTCAAGGAATTTTTTTCGAGCATTTTGATGGAAAATTCATCTTCATAGAAAGATTCAACCTCTTTTACGGGGACACTGAAGGGCGGTCCATTCATTTCTTGCTGATTGTAGCTAAAGCCGTGGAGAAGAATATGGGTGCGAGCCCCTGAAAGCGATATAATTTTTTTAACATATTTTTGCCTCATTTTTGGAGGTAGGGCCACAAGTGCAGACTTATCATAAATCAAGTCAAATTCGGGCATTTTAGATTCTGGAAGCTTCAAAAAATCTCCACACCAAAGGGTAATATCTTTGGATCTATAAATTGAAAAGGATGAATATGGTGAGACATTCGCAGCTATACCAGATTCATCATAAAACTGCCGGACCGCCAATTCAGATATTTCGACTCCCGTTACGTTTCCGCCTTGCCCTGCTATCCATTGCATGTCTTTGGTTTTGCCCGAAAGAGGCACCAATACTTTTGGGGATGCAGGCAGTGGAAGGCTCTTCCAGTATTCTCGAAGTCGGGGATATCCATCCTTCATGTGAAAACCGATATTTCCTTTTCTCCAGCGGCTTTGCCAGTAGCTAAGCTCCATAGTTTTTATTACAGATATTGGGTTATTGAGCACTGAAAGGTACAAAGTGCAGGGCGAAAAGCGACAAAAAATATAGTACCTTGTTTCTCATAAAATGACAATAAACACTGAGATCATCACTTTTGAACAGATCGATACTACGACTGGCGATTCCGAATATCATCAGTAACCTGTCTGTTCCACTGTTAGGGGCAGTAGATACAGCACTTGTTGGTCATCTTGATGATGTTGCCTACATCGGCGCTCTTGCAATCGGAAGCGTTATCTTCAATTTTATTTTTTGGGGGTTTGGTTTTTTGAGGATGGGCACCACCGGCCTCACGGCACAGGAGTATGGGAAACGCGATCGAAAAGAGATGATGATGATTTTGGCGCGGGTACAGCTCATTGCCATGGGTATTGGCCTCACCATCTTGTTTTTGCAGAACCCCATCGCGCTCTTGAGTCTCTGGATGATTGAGTCGACCGCTGATGTTGGTAAGTATACCCGTATCTATTTTGATATCCGGATTTATACGGCTCCTGCGGTTCTTGCGCTATATGGTATAAACGGATGGTTTTTGGGTATGCAGAATGCAGCCTATCCAATGATTGTCACAATCACGCATAACCTGCTGAATATTGCACTAAATGTGATGTTCATTTACGGGTTCGGAATGCATGTGGATGGCGTAGCGTATGGCACGCTTATTTCCACGTACCTGGCTGTAGTGTTGGCCTTTATCCTCTATTTTAAAAAATACAGCCGCTATGTTCCCCACTTTGCATGGAACGCGTTACTGAATGCGAGTCGCTTGAAGGAGTACTTCAGCGTTAACAGAGATATCTTTATACGTACGTTGTGCCTCATATTTACATTTTCTTTTTTTACCGCGGTTTCGTCTACACAGGGAGAAATTATCCTGGCGGCAAACACCATTCTGCTCCAGTACTGGTTTATCGTTTCTTATGGGATTGATGGATTTGCCTACGCTGCAGAAAGTCTCGTGGGGCGCTTTAAGGGTAGCGGAAACGCTATAAAACTGAAGAAATCTGTCGTTTACACAACAACATGGGGTCTTCTTATTGGGCTTACAGGTACACTGGTTTATGGGCTATTTGGGACCAATCTGCTTACGCTGTTTACGAACAAAGTCCCCGTGATATCGCATGCTGAAACCGTCTTGATATGGACCGTTCTGGCACCGATTGTCTCCGCTTTTTGCTACATACTTGATGGTGTTTTTATTGGAGCAACTGAAACAGGTCCTATGCGAAATACCATGCTCATTTCAACATTTGCCGTGTTTTTGCCTGCATATTATCTCTTAACCGACTTATTTGGCGTGCATGGTCTTTGGCTTGCCATGTTGTTATTCATGCTGAGCCGCGGCGTGGCACTTGGGTTCTATCTGCCGGGGACTGTGCTAAAAAAATCTCTTGCATAATCAAATTCATAAAAAACGGCGTATATTAGATTTACTAACCAATAAACCTCAAATCAAAGACAATGAAAACTATTTTGATAATGAGGCACGCCAAATCTTCGTGGTCAAATCCATATCTCAAAGACTTTGACAGGCCCCTAAACTCCCGTGGTAAAAATGATGCACCAAAAATGGGTTTGTTTCTGAAAGAGAAGAAGCTCATCCCCGAAAAAATATACTGTTCACCAGCAAAACGTACCCGAAAGACCTTAAAAAGAGTTCTCAAGAAACTGGGTAGAGGTGAAGAAATCGCTGTGTTTGATGAGAGTCTCTATTTTCAGGGTTTTGAGGCGTACCTGAAATTAGTTAGTTCAACATCTCCTGATATTGACATTGTGATGACTCTGGGACACAATCCCATGACAGAGGAGCTGGTATCTGATCTTTCAAGCACTCCCGTAAGCAAGCCTATTAAAACAGCGACAATTGCCTGCTTTACAGCTGATATAGAAAATTGGGCGGACCTTGTCCCCGGCGGCTGCGACCTTAAGTGGATTATGAGTCCGAAGGAGCTTTCCTAGAAACTCAAAGCTTTCCTGTGTAATTAGTCTTTGATTTCCGTTATATTAGTTCTTCATCAAAAAAGTGCGGCAAAACGTACACATCGAATAATTTGTGAATTAGCTGAAACCCCATGATCTACAAGCAAAAATTCTATTACCTCACAAAAACACCACTGAGCGCCGAAGGTCCGACTGATGTTGAAGTGATTAATCGTGCCGACAAGACCAACGATTTTCCTGCCCTTTTTAAAGAATATGAGGAGTATCGGTCGCATGCTTTTAATGATGATAAACTCTATAGTATTGTCAGAGCTGATGACATCTATGATTTGGTTCGCACGGGAACCGAAAAGGAGGCTAAAGAGCTGGCTTTTGAAAATGCCGAACCAGAAATTGTCACAAACCTTCAGCATCGTGTAATGCAAAAAGGGGATAAAGACGCTGAGGCAATTTTAAAGGAAGTGCACCAGATAGAAGAATAGGTTTTCGCCTGCTGCGAATTTTTCAACAGCAGGTTTTATTCACCCGCAAAAGACGTAGCGAGAACAGTGATATCATCAGACTGTTCCGCTGTACCGGCAAATTTCATCACTTCTAAATGCAGGGCTTTTACTTTTGAAGTAATACTTTTCTCCCCGGTTTTTTCAAGGTGCTCAATGACCCTGAATTCCTCGTAAAAGTCACCGGTTTCATTTACGGCCTCTGTAACGCCGTCGGTAAAGGTGATGATCGAATCTCCGGGCGACAGGTGGATGGTTTTTTCATCGAAAGCTGCATCTTCAAACTTACCAAGCAGTAGTCCGCCAACATCTTCGAGCTCTGTAACTTTGCCCTCTTTTGATTGCAAATATGGAAGATTATGACCGCCATTGCAGTACTGCAGCTCGCCCGTTTTAACGTTTAAAACCCCATAAAAAACAGTTACAAAAGTGGTTATATCGCTTTCGGGAATCAGCATGTTGTTTACTTTATACATGCATTGAGCCGGACTTTTTACCTCAGAGCCAATAGCTTTCAACATGGTGCGGCATACTGCCATATAGATGGCTGCTGGCATTCCCTTGCCCGCCACATCTCCAATAAAAAAGACCAGATGGTCGTCATCAAACTTAAAGAAGTCGTAGAAATCACCACCTACATGTTTTGCAGCGATCATTTCGGCATAAATATCGAAGCGTGGGTCGTCGCTATAAACAGGGAAATCCTGTTGAAGTATTTTTTTCTGAATTCTGGCTGCCATGTCCAGATCATAGTTCAGTGATTCGAGCTGCTCCTGCATATCCTGCATTTTTAAAAGCTCTCGAATCTCTTTCAGCGTTTTTTCGATTGTTGTTTCCAGGTCTTTGAAATCGATTGGCTTTGTTACAAAGTCGTATGCACCACAGTTCATGGCTGTGCGGATGTTTTCCATATCACCATAAGCCGACACAATGATTGTTTTGAGGTCGGATCGGTTCATGTCCTGAATTTGATTGAGCATTGTAAGCCCGTCCATCTTAGGCATATTAATATCGCTCATTACCAGGGAGAGATCTTCGTGAGATCGAATTTTTTCGAGTGCTTCGACACCATTTTCGGCAAACAGGAATTCGTACTCTTTGTTACGAACCTTCGAGCGAAATTTTTGCAGCATTAGCATTTGTAAATCAGGCTCGTCGTCAACAACTAAAATTTTCTGTGGAGCGCTCATGGTAGTACTATTTACGAATTACTGTTCACAATATTTAGGATTTCAGATCTTAACGACTCAAAATCGATCGGTTTGGTAAAGAATTCTTTAGCCCCGGTCTCTTTCGCTTTTTGAAAATTTTCATCGTCACCATACGCAGAAATCATACTCACCCGTATAGACGGATATTTTTTCTTAATCGTTTCCAGAAGTTGAAGTCCTGACATACCGGGCATGTTAATATCAGAAAATACGTAAACCACATCCGGTGGTTGTTTATCGTTTAAAATACTAAGAGCTTCTTCCCCCGAAAATGCAAAAACCAGTTTAATTAAGCCGCTTCTAATTTCTTTTCTGAACTTTTGCTTAAATAGAAGTTCAACATCTTTTTCGTCGTCTACAACCAGAAATTTCATAGCAATCAATTAGTAATTGGCTGATACGTTAATGTGTATCAATTGGATGTTAATATAATGGAAAATGTGGTTCCTTTTTCAGGAAATGAATTTATTTTCAACTCTCCGCCATGAGCTTTTATAATGTCATTTGTAATACTAAGTCCGAGACCGGTACCGTCTGTTCCTTTTTTCGTTGTAAAAAACGGCTGCAGAATTTTATCCTTCATATCTTCCGGAATTCCGGGGCCGTTATCTTCAATGTCGATAGTAACTTTGTTTCCATCTGATTTAGTTTGGATTATTAATTTTGGGTCGTAGTTTTCCGAACCGGATGGTGTATTATTCATTTTTTCTCTCATCGCATCAAATGCATTATTCGAAAGATTTAAAATAATTCGGGAAAAATCCTCGGCAATCAGAGGTACCTCACCGATGGTTTCATCAAGCTGCAGATCAATATCCACATTGATAGGGTCTTTACCGGCACGCATTCCGTGAAAGGCCAGGTTTGCATATTCTTTGATGATGGCGTTCAGATCGGCCGGTTCCATTTTGCCTGAACCGCCCCGCGAGTGCTGGAGCATCGATTTGACGATGGAATCGGCCCGTCCACCATGTTTATGGATTGTTCTGAGGTTGGTTTCTATGTCGTTGAGGATCTCGAGAGTGAGGTCGGGGTCGAATCCGTCGCTCTCAGCCCCATCAGACACACCCCTGGCGCTTCCGTCTAAGGACGGGTCGTCGTCCCCTCTCGAGAGGGAATCAACATTCTCTTTATCTTCCTCGTCTTCCGAAGCCTTGGCGTAGGAGGACGTTTCACTTTTGCCTTTGGCCTTTTGCCTTTTTACTTCTTCCCGAATCTCCTCAACAAGCTCCAGGCTCAGTTCTGAAAAGTTATTTACGAAGTTGAGAGGGTTTTTGATCTCGTGAGCTATACCTGCCGTCAGTTGGCCCAAACTTGCCAGTTTTTCCTGCTGAATGAGCTGCGTCTGTACCGCTTTCAGATCCTCGAGAGTCTTATTGAGCCGACGGTAGGCCGAGGCGTTATCCAGGGCAATCGCCGCATAGTTGGCCAGGTTCTGAAGCAGTGTAACGTGATATTCCGAATAGGCATGTTTCGAAAAGCTCTGGGTAGTCAGAACGCCAATGGTCTCTCCGTTGTGCACCAGCGGCAGGTAAATGATTGACTCGGGATTTTCACCGCGAATGGGGTCAACGATCTTGCTAATGTAGTTGCCATATTCCTGATCAAAATCACCAATCACAATTTTTTCCTGGTTCTTAAAACACCAGGCCGACAGCCAGGTGTCATCATCCAGCTGGTGGCTGTAGGGTTTTAGTGTTTCCCCTTTTTCGGTGGTTGCCGGGAATTCCAGCCGGTTTTTCTCTCTGTTGAGAATACCCACTCCAAACACCTCCGCATCCATCAGTTCATTTACGTTCTGATAGGTGGTGTGGATGATTTCATCTACCGACAGGGTGGAGGTTATGGTGCGTCCAATTTTGCTGAGCTGTTCGGTATCAGCCCGGCGTTTGTTCTCCTCTTCCGCCCGCAGTTCGGCCTCACGAAGAGCCGCCCGTTCCTGCTCTTTCACGGCAAGTCGGCGGCGTTGTAACCGATCACCTCCAAAAATGATCCCGGCCAATAGAAGTGCAAATAAACCGTATGCCCACCAGGTTCGGTACCAGGGTGGAAGCACTATCAACGTTAGGGTGGCTCCTTCTGTATTCCAGACACCGTCTGCGTTTGAAGCCTGTACACGGAACGTATATTCATCGGGTGCTAAATTGGTGTAGGTGGCTGTACGCCGGTTTCCCGCGTTCACCCACTGCTCATCAAATCCAACCAACTGATATTTGTATTGGTTTTTGGCCGGGTTACTGTAATGAAGCCCCGCATACTCAAAGGCAATCTCGGTTTGATCGTAGCTAATGGTAATCTCGGTCTCTTTTTCGATCTGCTCGTCAAAAGGGGCGTCAGGGCCGGGTAGCACGCTTTCGTTGAATAATCTGAAATCGGAAATGACGACCTGCGGTGGGATGGTGTTGGTTCTCAGGTTTTCGGGGTTGAAGGCCGTGATGCCATCTTTATGGCCAAAATAAAGAATGCCATTTGCTCCTTTTTCAAACGCAAACTGACTGTGTTCGAGCTGAATAAGGCCATCTTCCAGTCCGTAATTACGGAATGTGTTGTCATCAGGGTTATAGTTGCTGATCCCCTGGTTTGTACTGATCCACAGGGTGCCCATATCATCTTCCAGAATTCCATAAATGACATTATCAACCAGCCCGTCTTGCCTTGTTATATGCGTGGCCTTCCCTGTTTCAATATCAAACCGATTGACTCCACCATCGAACGTACCGAGCCACAATATGCCATTCTCATTTGATCGCTCTAATATGACAGTCATACCATTTGAGCTTAGGCTTGTTGTATCAGAGGGATCATGCCTGAATATATCATGGTTTTCACCATCAGTGTCTACCCGAATAAGTGCCTCATATGACCCTGCCCAGAGTCTGGCTTCTGAATCATAGTATAGGTACGCAATCGTTGGGTTATTAATGCCATCCTTGCTGATTGGCACATCTGAAAAGCTTCCATTGTCAACGTCAAATAGTTTCAAACCATTGAAAGTCCCAACCCATAACTTGTTTTCGTCCTCTCGCGACTGAAGAACTGAGTTGATAAAATTTTCCGGTAAGTTATCAGCCAGTGGCTCCCGCTGATAACGAGTTACGTCCCCCGTTTGACGATTAACAAGGTTCAGCCCTCGTATCGTACCCACCCATAGTCTCCCGGATTTATCCTCAGTAATTGTGTGCGCCTGATACTGAGTAATCGACTCGCTGTCGTCGGGATTATGTTCATAACGCTGTACAGTTCCCGTAGCCAGGTCAATACGATTCAGGTAAAACTCCGTTGAATACCCGGTTCCTGCCCAAAGCGTTTGATTACTGTCTTCATAAAGTCCCCAGACGCCGTCCGGACCCAGACTTTGAGGGTCCCGGGGATCGTGACGAATATGGAAAAAATTTGCGGAGGAGGGAGTGAACTGGCTGACACCATCCGTCAAATGCCCGATCCATAACTTTCCGGTACGATCAGCCATGATGTTCGTCGCCGTATTATTAACCAGACTGTTGGGATCACCTGGATCATTTCTATAAAAAGTATACTCCTCTGTACGAGTATCGAACCGGACAAGGCCGGTATCAAATCCAACGCCCCAGAGAATCGATGGATTTTCCGGATCGGGTGTTACATCGGCCAACTCAAGGGTGCCATCTTCGGTGCCGGTTTGTTCGGGTAAATAGCGTGTATATTCGCCTGTTTCTGAGTTAAGCTTAACAATTCCATTACCCGTTGCCATCCATACGATTTCAGGCGATTCAGGCGGGTGATATTGACTTCGAACCGCATATGTGATTCCCGGTGCTGAACCTTGAGGTTCATAATACCGGGTAATCTCATCCGTTGCCGGGTTGATCCGGTTAATTCCCTGTCGTGTCCCAACCCAAATGTTCCCTGCCGAATCCTCGGTGGTTCGAACTGTATAGTTCGAGCTTATCGTGTTGGGATTGTCCGGGTCGTGCTGGTACCGGATAAAGTAGTTACTGCTGTCGGCAGGTAAACGACTTACGCCATTCGGGGAAGTTGTTACCCATAGATCACCATTTGTTGCCTCATAAACGTAAGTGGCATTATTTGACGCAATCGTTGTTGAATCGGTCGGATCGTGTGTAAAGTGCGTAAACGTTTGAGTTTCACGGTTAAACCGATTCAATCCTCCGCCCGTTGTGGTTACCCACAAATCGCCATTGGATGATTCCTCTATTCCGTATGTGCTGCTGCTGGTCAGGGATGTGGTGTCAAACGCTGTGGATGTGTACACTTCAAATTCATATCCATCATAGCGATGCAGTCCCCCCTGGGTGGCTATCCATATGTATCCCAGGCTATCCTGAATCACATTTTCTGCCGAAAACTGGACCATTCCGTCTTCGAGGTTCAGATTTTCGAACCTCAGTGTTGGTGCTTCGCTGGAGAGGATGGTGCGCTCCTGAGCTTCGGGCTCGATGGTTTGAGATAGGACAGTAGATGTAATTGATAGGAATAAAGTGCAGTATATGGCTGCTTTAATTACTGTGTGGAACATATGCACAATCTTTATTGCTGATTGAAAAAAAAATTGGTCCAGTAGTGACCTGTAAATAAGATTATGGATTATAAAGCAGGAGAATCAATTTTAAAAACAAAGACGGATATTTTTTTAGCAATATCAGGTGCTTATGAACCATATTCTTAATTTATCATTACAAAACAGAAATAAACTTGTGATTGGGGAGGTTGATTAAAGAAATCGTAAAATTAATACTTGAAGGGCCTTTGCCTAAAGTTTGGGACTTCACAGATGGAATGTATCAGGTATCTTTTCTTATTATTTTTTAACAAATTCAATGCTGATTCCGGTATCAAATCAATAACATTTTTAATTCATTATTCTGTATAGAGAAGGGCTAAAAATTAAAAGTACCAATGTTACTTTTTGAAAGACAGGCTGGAAAACTTACTGTGCTTAATAGGTAACTGTAATATATCCGGCCAGCGAAATGTTGAATATTTCAATACCGGCCGGTTTACACATGGGTAGAATATTAATTGACAGCGTAATTTTCTGCCTCTACATCAATTGTGTTAATGAATGCCATATCGTAACTCTCAGATCTTATTTGAGATTGTTTTTCAAGCGTTACGTTATAGTATATTGTTGACTCATCGAAATTCTGCATAATCATCTCAGAACCGGTAAGAAGCCATTTATCATTATTATTTTCTGCCAGGTACGAGAGTAGTTCTGACGGAAGAGCAATGTTAAATCGCTTATACTCAGACTCAATTAGTTTGCCTTGCTTATCGTAAACTGCAAAAAATGAGATGTTTTTTCCCTCCATTTTTGCTGTAAGTTCCTGAGCAAATTTCTCCACGGTATTATCAAAAACAAACGACCAGCCTTTTGCCTTTAGACTTTCACTGTTTTGAATACATTCAAGAGACTGCAGACATTTGAAATCCTGAGCACTTAAAGGACGTAATTCCCTCATTTGTTGAGCTGAAGTGAGTACAGTCCAGCTGAGTGAAATAAGAAGTGTTGCAATGGAAAAATAAAGAGTAAAACGATTCATAAAATCCTCCGATAGATTGTGAGAAGTAAGTTTCTGAGCTTAATCTATACCGGGGACGCGAAATATCTTTATCGCTATGTTACAATGTTTTGTTCTTATGTTGCATTTGTAATTAAATAGGCCTTAAATAGATCACAGGGTGCATTTTATTTGGTTGAATGAAACGTTTGAGGCTGTTTAAGACGTAGTTTTAGCTCTGTTTTTTGCATAAGATGTTGGGGTTTTGCTGAAATATTCGCGGAACGATTTTGAAAACTGTGCAACACTTTTGAATCCTGTTGAATATGCAATTTCACTCACCGTACCGGAATTCTGAACCAAGAGCTCAGCACCTCGTTCAACTCTCATCCGTTTGATAAAAGCACTGGGTGTTTCATCTTCTAAATCTTTCATTCTCCGGAAGAGCTGAGTTCGACTTTGGAACATCAGATTTGCAAGTTCTTCCACACTGAAATTTTCATCGTGCATTCTCTCCTGTACCACCATTCGTATTTTTTCAAGATACTTATCATCGGCTGATTCGACCTCTATACTGTCTGGGTGAAGATTTCGTTTCTTCGATGCAGCTCCATTAGAGTGTTGGGCAAAATGTGTTTGAAGCCGTTTTTGTCGCTGAATAAGATTGCTAACCCGTGCCTGAACCTCAGCCATGCTAAATGGTTTGGTAAGATAGTCATCGGCGCCAATTCCCAACCCTTCCAACTTATCTTCGGCTTCAGCTTTTGCAGTTAATAAAATTACAGGAAGGAAACTGGTTTCCGGATTAGCTCTCAACTCTTTTAATAAGCTAAATCCATCTCCATCTGGCATCATTACATCTGATATGATGACGTCTGGCAAATGTGTTTCAATACGAGTCAGGGCTTCGTTTCCTGATTCTGCTTCAAGTACATTGAACTCATCTGAAAACTGTTCATTAAGATAGGCTCTTATATCACGATTATCATCAATGACCAGTATCGTTTTTCGTTCTTCATCATCTGGAGCCTTCTTTAGAGTGTCACCATCATCGGCAGGCTCAATGAGTTCCTGTTCAGGATCAAACTCAAAATCGGCGGGTTGGTCAATGATATTTTTACTATCAATATCAGAGCTGACTAAAGGAATATAAACGGTAAATTCTGTTCCTTTATCGACATCGCTTTTCACCTCTACACTACCTCCATGGAGTTCCGTAATTTCTTTCACCAATGCAAGGCCAATTCCGCTGCCGGGCTGAAGTTCTGATTTTTCAACCTGGTAAAATCGATCAAAGAGCCGGTTCAAGTGAGACTTGGATATACCAATCCCAGAGTCTTTAATTTTGATGATGGCCTGACCGTTGTTCGAGTGCAGAGATAGTGATATAGCACCGTTTTTTGGCGTAAATTTAAACGCATTGGAAAGAAGGTTGGAGATCACTTTTTCAAATTGTTCAGAATCAATCTCCGCAAATATCTTACCGTCTGGTATTTCAATATTGTATGAAATTTGCTTGCGCTCAGCTGCGCCAATAAACCGGTCAGCTATGTATTTAACATAGTCATTTAGTTTTGCCGGTTCGGGTTTAAGTTTAAATAAATTTGCCTCAAATTTGGCCAGATCAAGAAGCTGACTTACCAACCTCATCAGCCGTTTTGAATTTCGAATAGCCATGTTTACTTGTTGTTCCCCTTTGGGGGGCAAAGTCCCATATTTTTTTGCCTTCAAGTTTTCAAGCGGGGCAATGGTGAGCATTAAAGGCGTTCGGAATTCGTGACTGATATTTGTAAAAAATCGGTTTTTTTCGGCATCCAGTTCCTGCAGCTTTTTGGCCTGTTGTTCGGTGAGTTGCTTTTCATGCTGAAGTTGTTCAGTTCGAAGCTGTATCATTTCTTCAAGCCTCTGTTGTCGCTTACGCTCAAATCGATGCCGGTATCGATCAAGGCCTGCCAACAGGGATAAAAATAGGAATGAGTACACAGCGTATGCCCACCATGAGTGCCACCAAGGTGGTAAAATAGTGAATGCATACCGAACGGGTTCGCCCCAAACACGAGACTCGCCCATGCTTTTCACCTGGAATACATAATCGCCATACGATAGGTTTCGATAATCGATTTGTGAATTTTGAGTAGGAGAGGACCAGCTATTGTCGAGCCCCTCGAGTTTATAGCTGTAAAGTATTTTGTGCGGGGCCTCCCAATCGATGGCAGCAACGTGGAAAGTAAGATGATTCTGGAAGTATTCGTTTTCAAGTATGGTTAGATATTGATAGAATGGCTCGATAGACTCTATGTCTTCTGAAAATGCTTCGATCGCAGGATTTCCATTAACATCTACGCCCGATAAATGTACTTTTGGCGGCTGCTGCGAGATGGCAAGATTATTTAGATCCAGCATGGCAAGAGACTGACCATTCCCCCACCAGGCTTGGTTTTTGCTATCTAATAAGCCACTGGTAAAGCTGAAATCTACGCCCTTAAGCCCGCTTTGAATACCAAAGTTAGTGATTGTGATAATCTCTTCGGTGTCATTTTCATGAATGGATATGCGTGACAAACCCCTGTCGGTACCTGCCCAGATATTTCCTATGTGATCTGTGAAAAGTGATCGGATAACATTATTGGCAAGGCCATCGGATGTGGTATAGTATTCAAATTTCTTGCCATCAAACTTATTGAGCCCGTTACCATCCGTTCCAAACCACATATTTCCATGGTTGTCCTCTGTTATTGAGAAAACATTATTCCCCGATAGTCCCTCTCGTTCTGTATAGGCCGTAAATGTTTCGCCATCGTATTTAATAACCCCGCCGGAGTAGGTTCCAAACCAAAGAGTTCCGTCGCTGTCTTTAAATAACGACCACACCTGGTTTGCAGAAAGCCCTCCATCCATGCTATAGTTATAAAAATTTTCACCATCAAACTTTGCAACGCCATTCCAAATACCAAACCAAATGTTTCCGCTATCATCTTCTATCATATTTTCGATAGTGTGAAAAGGCAAGTTGTTTTGCAATGTATAGTGAGTAAATGTCTGTCCATCATATTTATTTACACCATCGCCATTCGTACCGATCCAGATGTTTCCTTTTGAGTCTTCCAATAATGACCAAACCGAGTTACCAGACAGACCTTGATCGGAAGTAAACAGGTCAAATGAATTTCCATTGTAGCGGGTTATTCCCCCTTCAATAGCACTGAACCAGTAATTACCCGCCTGATCTTCAAGAAGTGCAAGTGGTGATCTGTGGTCGAGTTCACCCGTTTGAACAAAGTGTTTGAAACTATTTTGGTTAAAACGGATAATACCACCGCCGTTCATGCCAAGCCACAGTATACCATTCTGATCTTCAAAAATAGTATTTACGCCATTCATATTAAGTCCCTCTGACTCGGAATAGCGATGAAATTTATCTCCCTCAAATTTAACCAGCCCGTCAAAAAGGGTGGCGAACCAGATATTGCCTTGTTTGTCCTCGTAGATATCGAAAATCATGCTGTCTGTAAGGCCTTCGCGACCGCTATATACCGTAATTGAGGAGCCGTTGATTTTGGCAGCCCCAGACCAGGTTCCCAGCCACATATCACCGTTTTTGTCTTGTTCAATTGAAAGAACACCGGTATCGGGCAGGCCATTATCAATTGTGAGATAGGCGAACTGCTTACCATCAAAAATATTTACACCGCTATTAATCATTCCGAACCACATTGAACCGTCCCGATCTTCGAAAATAGCTGATACCCGTGTACCGTTTAGTCCTTCATTTTCGGTGTAGTGGGTAAAGGTTTCACCGTTAAATAGGGTAACTCCCAAACTTGTACCTATCCAAATATTACCGTCACGATCCTTGTAAAGACTCGATATCGAATCGGTGATAAACCCATTGTTTACATTGAAATGAGTAAATTGAACTCCATCGAAGACCGATAAACCTCCATCGGAAGTGGCGATCCATAAATGTCCCTGGTCGTCCCAAACGATATCGCCGGCCATATTGCCGGAAAGCCCTTCGTTACGATTGTACGTTGTAAAACGTTCTCCGTCATAACGTGTGAGCCCTCCAAGATTTGTTGTAAACCAGAAGTTACCATCCTGATCCTGGGTTATTGTGTATACATACGGATCTTGTAACCCTTGCGCTGTGCTAAGGTATTGGATATCGAAAATAGCGTTATCACGCATTCCAAATGGGGCGGCTGTGCTTATTTGAGGTGACGAAGGCTGTATAATGGTGCCTTTCATTTTCAGGGGCACACCTGTTGCGATCGTATCACCTACAGCATTGATGATAAAGTGATCTTCATGTATAGATTGGATGATTGTGTTTGCAGACTCCGGAGTGTTGAGTGGAGAGGTTTCAAGCTCGGCCAGATCGATTGGCAGGGAGGTTAAATCAGAGGGAAGCTGAGTAATATTTTGATTGGCCGGGTATACTTCCGGGGCGCCAGCAGAAACGATGGTTGGCGATGGAATCGTATCAAGATCAATGACCTCGGGTTCAATTATAATGGGCTGCCCCGTGACGATAGTGTCACCCAATGAGTTTATAATGACTTGGGTATCTTCGCCAGTGAATGGGTTGACAGAATACCCCGCTTCGGTGTTTAAGAGAGCAGACGAGACGGCCGATGTTCTTTGATCAGAGTCATTGATTTGGGGAGTACTTGTGCAGGCAAGCAGCGTTAAAAAGATAATCATTAATGAACATCCAAGACTGATATAAAACAGTCCGGGATATTGCCGGAGTCGATAAGTTATCAAAATTTTATCCTTTAAACGTAGTTGTTTGATAATTGTGTTGTAAATACGGCTTTTCCTCTCTCTGATTCAACAATTATTGAACCCCCCGCACACAATTTGATGATATCGTGTGTAATGCTAAGCATGTATTACACGGATTGCAGATTTTCCTTCACAATCGTTTCAAGCACAGGGTCAAAAAAAACGTTATCCGTTTTTATCATTCAATTCAATGATAAACCGAGTAAATTTATTCTCTTCTGACTGAATATAAAGCATGCCTCCATGGGCCTTGATAATATCGTTGGTAATGTAGAGCCCTAACCCGGTGCCTTCGGTTCCTTTTTTTGTAGTGAAAAAGGGCTGCAGGATTTTTTTTCTCAGGCTTTCGGGAATTCCAGTTCCATTATCCTCCACAACGATATTAATCACTTTGTCTTTTTTAATGGTTCGGATAAACAATCTGGGGATGTATGTTTCAATATCTCCGGTTCTCACTTTTTCACGCATGGCGTCAAAAGCGTTATTACAAAGATTCACCATAACGCGGCTGAAGTCTTCGGCAATGATGGGTACTTCTCCGATTGACGGATCCAGATCGAACTCAATATCAACCTCGATGGGCTGGTCGCTTGCACGCATTCCATGAAAGGAGAGGTTTACAAATTCTTTTAAAAGTGGGTTTAGTTTTGTCGGTTCCATGATGACGCCGCTGCCTCTGGAGTGCTGCAGCATCGATTTAATGATACTGTCGGCCCGGGAGCCATGCTTATGTATGGTTTTGAGGTTCGACTCAATATCATTGAGGATGTCGAGTAGCAAGTCCCCTGTAGAGAGGGAATTAAGGGGTGTGTCAGATGAACTTGGATCTGTATCAGTTTCAGAGTTTCGGATATCTCCCTGTTCGCTTCGCTCGCTTCCTCCTGCTAAGGGGGACTCTTCCTTTTTATTATTACCTTTTGCCTTTTGCCTTTTCACCTCATCCCGTGCTTCATCAACCAGCTCGATACTCAGCTCGGAAAAATTATTCACAAAATTGAGAGGGTTTTTTAGTTCATGAGAAATCCCAGCGGTCAAGTGTCCCAGGCTGGCAAGTTTTTCCTGCTGAACCAGTTGTCCCTGCATGTTTTTAATTTTTTCGATGGTATGCTGAAGCTCATCATTTTTCTTTGACATGAGCCCCATCGCATCTGATTTTCCAGTTTCAAAAAAATTAGCAATGGCATAGAGCAGCAGAATCAATCCAGCATGGCATGAGAGAATAAATAGGGTTGGGAAATTTGCAAGATATTGTTCTGCCGGATTGATATTAAACTCTTCGAAGAAGTAGAACATTGTCAGCATTGTAAGCTGACCAAAGAGCGTATATAGCCCCATTCGTTTTCCGGAGACAAGAAGGGCTACAATCGGGGTCGTGGCAAGCCAGGGAAGAATAAAGGAGTTAAACCCACCGGAATAATAAATAGTTATTGAAATTGAAATAATGGCTTCCGTAAAAAAGAGAAACGCAACCAGCAGGGGATTTACTTTTGACCGGTACAGGAACAAGCAGAGTACCGAAACGATTAAAAGAGGAATCTGAGATATGATTCCTCCCCAATAGTTGATGACAAGGGAAATGACTGAGTAGGTGAAAGAGAAGAGTGAGATAACCAAATAGACACCAACGGCCAGGCGAGCCTTCCGGGACGACTCTTCTGTCTTATGGTACTCAGTAGGAACAAAATATTTTATTAGGTTTGAAAACACGGCAATGGATCTATCCCAGGATCATATATGATATATAATATGCTGCCCAAATCCAGAATCCCTGTACAATTCCGAAAAGAGCAGCCAGGCTAAATTTTTTGTGAAACTGAACCTTAAAGAAAAACGGCAAGACCAAACAGATGAGTCCTTCAGCTGCTATAATATAGTAAGGAGTGTTGAATATCATAGGGGTGTCTCGATAGTACCACCAATCAGCGCCAAAAGCCCAGTGTTCAAACAGAGGAATAAATAACAGTCCCAGCACCATGGTTGCCAACATACTGACCCAGAGTGGTTTATGTCCGGAGATCAGCCACCCCAGATAACCAACCTGTGTAAGCACCACGGCCCATGCAAAAGGCATGTAGAGTGGAGAACAGGCAATCATTGGTTCATTTTGTGGGTATACGAGCGTCATGGTTGAGTGAACAAGCCAGCAGTCTGCAAAGAGCTCAATAACCCCGGCAACGATTCCAAACAGTAGGAGTTTGAAAAGAAACTTGTCCTTTGTGAGGTAGGTAAATCCCGCAAGAATTGCATACATACCTGTGGCCAGGATAAAAGCAGAAATCCATCCTGCATGGGTGGCACTGCTGATTGCCGCAACCGTGAGCGTAAGAAGAATGGAAGCAACCATAAATTTTGCTTCAAGAGAAAAGCCCCGAAATGGCTGGGATGTAGTAGAACGATTCATCATTTAGACCCGATTTGTTAAACGCTTTTTGATCGCTGCTTTTTTCTGCTAAATAGATTCGCCACCTTCAAACAAATATGCACAATTTCGACGAGGATTGTTGTTACTAAACTTTTTTTATAGTGCCAGGGAAGACCTTTATTAAAACGGCGCCGATCTGCCCAGCGAAACGGAGCCAGGAACCAGGGTTCATGCAGATCCCAAATTTTACAAAGGGACCTGTCTGAACTTGATTGCTGAATAATTGAGTTCACAGCGCGCCTTGCAGCTTCGTTAGCCCCCTCCATGGTTGCCAAATCGGTGTTGGTCTTTACGTAATCGGATGCCAGGAACATGTTATGAATATGGGTATGTGCCTCGGGACGAAGCCCCCATGTATTTACGCGGTTTACCAAGAGTGGTTCGCGGTCGAATGAATAATCTTTATGTCCGGGGTTCACTTTCGATGGATATGGTTTTTCGGTTTCAACAATGTCGCTGTCCAGGTACCAGTCTACAATCAGATCCTTGTTAAACGGGCCGTCTTTTCCATTATTAAGGCTCGCTTCTAATTGAACACAAACCTCTTCAAAAATTTCTTTTTTCGAGCATTCACTGGCAGTTTTGCCACTAGAGCCTGGGTTAAACCAGTCGGAGATGTCGACCGAGATAATTCCCTTTACTTTCCCGTTCCCATATTTTGAAAGATTAATTCCCGGCCAAAACTGGGGCTGCGAAATACAGGTGATGGCCCATTTTGAGTCTGAACAGATAACATGGCCGCGGCTGATTTTCAGATCTTCAGTCAGGTAAATCTGAAGCCCGTTCATCCAACTAACGGATGGAGCTAGTGTTTTTATGGATTTCAGCGTCTGATCGGCCTGAAGCACTTTTTTACTGAGAAGGGGAGCCATGCGCTCTACAGGCAGGGCGAAAATATAATAGTCACCAGTGACCTTTATTTTCTCTCCTTTTCTTTCCACAACGACGTGTTCAATTTCACGGTCGTTCATAGCAATGCTTTTTACAGTACTGCTAAAGCTGTAGCTCACATGTAGGTCGTGAGTAAGATGTTTGAGCCATGGGTCTAGCCAGGCATCATTTGTAGGACTATTCAAAACGCGGTCGGTATCTACAAATGGATCTAATGTATTGAACAGAAGCTGCAAAAAGATATCACCCCCTGTTTTTGTACTCGCTGTTTTGGCTTTAGAAGCAACAAGCGTTCGTGTCAATCCTTCCACCAAAAGCGTTTGATAGGTTTTACTAAACCGATCGGCTTGCAAATATTCCCACCATCCAAGGGCTTCATATTCGTTGATGCGTCGTTCTTTGCAGCTTGTCATAAGTTGCCAAACTCGTTCACCGAAGAATATTTCCTCTTCCTTTGTTAGGCCGAGATCGGCATCAAAGAGATTTTTTACCAAAAATTCAGCTTGCTGAATACTTCTGGGGAAATGAGCCAGTACCCGGAACGGGCGTTTTCCATCTCTGCCAAGGGTAATGGTTTCGGTTGGGGTCAGGTTTTCAAAAGCAGATTTGCCATTCCCTGCAGGAATACGCTTCATGGTATCCGTTACATGTTTGTAAAAACCCGGGAAAAAACGAAATCCATGCTCTCCGGGTAGTGGCTTGAGCCCGTCAATACTCGAGTTGGGTACGTCTACACTTCTTGCTTTACCTCCACAATATCTGTCGTTGTGTTCAAAAACCTCGACCTTAAATCCTCGTTCTGCCAACTCGTGAGCAGCACTCATTCCGGCAACACCACCGCCCAGTATAACTACTTTATTCATAGATATTTTTTTGGTATCAGGTTTTAATGAATTCCAGTGGGGTGAACCATTTTGCATGAATATTTGCAATGATCTACACATTAAACAAACGCCCCATTTGGAATCATAGATTCGATCAGGCGATATATAGAAATACAGATCCGGAAATACTAGCTATGGGTCAATTATAATAAAGCTCACATGGCACAGAAAATCTTGTACTATTTAAACAAATCTTTGGACTATTTGCTCACTTAGCAAAAAATGAGTCTGAATCCAGTCTTTCACCAAATATTTAGATTTGAAATACCGGGCATATTTTTAAGTTTGAGATTTTGTGTAATTAACCTCAATCAGGCAGTACTATTGATATTGGTTTTGTTTATGTCTGAGGAATTGAAACGATAAACGTACTTCCTTTTATCGTTTTTGCTTTCATGCGGTCAGATTTATTGTAAAAAGTGTACCTCTGTCAGGTTTGGAGCGCACATCTAATGATCCACCATGCGCTTTAATAATATCATTGGTAATGCTCAGTCCAAGCCCGGTTCCTGCTGTACCTTTCTTTGTCGTAAAGAAGGGCTGTAGGATTTTATCCTTAATCTCATCCGGAATTCCAGGCCCGTTATCCTCGATTTCGATGATTACAGTGTTTTCATTTCGGGAAGTCCGTATGGAGAGTTTAGGCTGGTAATCTTCCAACCCTCCAAGGGTTTGAAACCCTTGGAGGGTTTTCTCTTTCATCGCATCAAACGCATTATTTACCAGGTTCAATATCACTCTTGAAAAATCCTCCGCCACCAACGGTACTTCCCCCACATTCTCATCTAATTGAAGGTCAATATCCACATTAATTGGATTCTCACCTGCTTTCATCCCGTGGAAGGCCAGGTTCACATATTCCTTGATGAGCGGATTGATGTGGGTTGGCTCCATTTTGCCATCGCCACCGCGGGAGTGCTGAAGCATCGACTTTACGATAGAATCAGCCCGGGAACCGTGCTTGTGAATAGTTTTGAGGTTGGTCTCAATGTCGTCGAGGATCTCGAGGATGAGATTAAATTGAGGGTTTGATTCATCCTCCCCTCTTGCCCCGAAGGGATCCCTATGGGAAGAGGGATTGAGGGGTATGTTGGCTGAACCCGAATCTGCCTCAGTGTCATCCCCCTGTTCGCGTCGCTCACTTCCCCCTTCAAAGGGGGACTTTTCACCTTTCACCTTTGGCGTTTCACTTTTGCCTTCTGCCTTTTGCCTTATTACTTCTTCCCGAATCTCCTCAACCAACTCCAAACTCAAATCTGAAAAGTTATTTACGAAATTGAGCGGATTTTTAATCTCATGGGCAATGCCTGCGGTAAGCTGACCGAGTGAAGCGAGTTTTTCTTGTTGGACAAGTTGGGATTGTGTGGCTTTTAATTCGCTGAAAGATTCTTCTAGTTTACTGTTGGCTGTTTCCAGTTGGGTGGTTCGTTGTGTCACTAAATTCTCCATTTCTGTATTCAGCCTCAGAAACTTTTTGCCCTGATATATGGAGAGTCCAACCGGCAATATATTGTAAACCAAAAAAGTAAGTGTAGGAATAAAATATACACCTCTAAAACCAAAATAATCAATAGCTAGACCTACTATTACAACTAAAGGTACTCCTAAGATAGATAAAGCAGGGATGACCGTGTCCCTCACACCTTGCTTATAGGCCTTGTATATGGCAATTAATCCCCCTGTAAGCGAAATAAATAATATTAAGGTAAAGGTTATCTCTCCCAAAATGTCTATTCTCAAAAAATATAATACGATTCCTACGATGACATACACTTTCCAAAAAATATGAGCTTGAACCTTCAGTAATTTATGCGTTACTAAAGGCACAAGTAGAAAAGAAAGTGCCGATAGGAAATTTAGTATAATAAAGTCTAGAACAAGACTGAACCAAAATGAATGAAGGGTAAATTGAGTTAGAAACCAGTTTAAAGCGATTCCACCAATCGATACCATCAGCAGAACCAGCCATAAATTTTCTTTCTGATCCTTGACTTTGAAATACAGAATGAGATATAGAATAGATAGGATAAAAATTATTGAAACTGAGGTGCCGGCTATCAAAATATTTACTTTCTCTCTTTCTATAGCGGTTTGCACATAATCCGTACTTGCCAAACTGAGCGAAAATGAATGTGGCTTACTAGTTCTTCCAAGATTAGTGAATGCGATATACTGTGAATAACGGAGATAAGACTTCTTCACTACTAACGTGTACTCTGTGTCCGGTTTTAAATTAACCGGCTGTCCCATTCCCGTGTATCGTGCAACGATTTCTTCGCTCTCCTTTTCTCTTGACGGATTGCCGATCTTTAGTATCGACTTGTCATTTAAATATATCTCAGTAGACACATTCCTAAAAGATGAAAATCGAAGAAAGGCTTCTTTTTGGCTGAATGTAGAATCCACTTTGAATTTCAAGCGGAAGTAACCAAAGCCATTCCAAAGTGAGTCGGGAAAAGCATCTTGATTGGATACCGGCTGTTCAAGCCTCATCCACCGCACAGATGCCATAGAATCTTCAAGATTATCCGTGGTAAATTCCCATCCCTCCAAGTTGGTAAGAGACAAAACCTCTCCGTCCTGTACTGTCAACGAATCGTGAAGCACCACTATGCTGGTATTTGTATCCGGAAATTCTATTTGTGGCTGTAAAAGGCTTAGCATTCCTATCAATAAAGCAATCATGCACGGGGAATTTGAATGGTGAAAATAGAACCCTTTTCGGATGCGTTAATGTGAAGGAATCCTCCATGCGCCTTAATAATATCATTAGTAATACTCAATCCTAACCCCGTGCCCTGAGTCCCTTTCTTTGTTGTAAAAAACGGCTGCAGGATTTTATCCTTAATCTCATCCGGAATTCCAGGCCCGTTATCCTCGATCTCGATGGTTACGGTGTTTTCATTTCGGGAAGACCGTATGGAGAGTTTAGGTTGGTAGTCATCCAGACCTGACAGGTTTTCAAAACCTGTCAGGTCCTTACTGGGTCCCATTTCACTTTTGTCTTTTGCTTTTTCACCCATTGCGTCAAACGCATTATTTACAAGATTCAGTACCACCCGGCTAAAATCTTCGCCGATAAGCGGTACCTCGCCAACACTTTCGTCCAGCTGCAGGTCGATATCAACGTTAATGGGATTTTTTCCGGCCCGCATCCCGTGAAACGCCAGGTTTACATACTCTTTGATGAGCGGATTGATGTGGGTTGGCTCCATTTTGCCATCGCCACCGCGGGAGTGCTGAAGCATCGATTTGACGATGGAGTCGGCTCGGGTGCCGTGTTTGTGAATGGTTTTTAGGTTGGCTTCGATGTCGGAGAGGATGTCTAAGATTAGTTCCGAGTCAAAACCATTGTTCTCGGCTTCACCCGACACACCCCTGGTATTGCCGTCGGCAACACCGTCCCCTCTCGAGAGGGGAGTCTCTTCTCTCGTTTCACCTTTGACGTTTGACCTTTCACCATTTCTCTCACGTCTCAAGTCTCTTATCTCAGATCTAACCTCCTCAACCAACTCCAGACTTAAATCTGAAAAGTTATTCACAAAGTTAAGCGGATTCTTGATCTCATGGGCGATGCCGGCGGTGAGCTGACCAAGGGATGCGAGTTTTTCCTGCTGTACAAGCTGATCTTTTGTAGCTTCTAACTCTTTAAGTGCAATTTCAAGGCGATCACGCTCCTCACGGATCAAACGTGCTTGTTTTTCTGCCATCTGAAGATCATCATATCGGATATGAGCCTGTTCAAACACATTTGCAAAACGTTTTAATATAGATTTTCCTTTTTCATCAGGTTCAATTTCTGTGAATGCATACATCGCTCCTGATTTGAAAGGGAAGAAGCTAACATACTGAGTGATATTTGATGATGGATCTTGTAATGTTTTGAGGTCAGGAATGTGTGGATTTACTCTCCCAACTTTTTTGTAGTAATCAGCCCGTTCTTTGCCATACAGCTCATAAATAAGTTCTTCGTGCTGGGCGTCCCAGGCATCAAAGACTTGCTGAAGTATGGGGTGCCAGGTGAGTGAAATTTTACCTAAAATGTCGAGATATTTTCCGTCATTAACCGTTGAAGCCCATAGTTCTGCTTCTTTTTTTTCTGGATCAATTATACCAAGTCCAAATCGCAGAGGATTGATTCTGAGAATCTCCATCTCCTTGAACATAGCTTCGGCAATCTGCTTCAAATCGTCGCTGTGGTTCATAGCCGCCGCCATTCCCCTTACCCGTTCAAGGCTCGCTTCAACTTTTGATTCATATGCCTGAAGCTCAGATTTTTTCAGGTCTTCGTATCGCCGGTATGCAAGATCAAATACTGCTGCCGCTCTCTTTTGAAGTGATTTTACCTCATCTGAAATCTCGTGAGGAGAAATCACGCCTAGCGCCCCACCCGAAAAGTCCACAAAATGCATATGGGTAGGGTGCGGGTTGTCGATATCAACAATTGATCTGATATCAGGAATGTGTGTTTCAAGAACCGACAGCCACTCTTCTTGCTGGTCTGTTGTTGTTAACACCTCATAAACCGACTGATCCGACTCATAGTGTCGCATCCACTCTTTTGTCACCCAGCAGGCATCTTTAGGGAAAAGTGTGCTGCCTGATGATAGTTCTCCGTTCTCATTTCCTGTAGGCATCGAAAACCACGCCTCGATGTCGTCATCATATTTATCGTAAAAATGGATGGCGCTTCCCTCTAAAAGCGGCTGATCCAAGTCTCTCATTTGCTCATAAAGTACATCTGCAACCTTACGAAGTTCATTTGATGACTGCATGGCCAGTGACTGTGACCGAATACGTTCCAGGGCAGCTTCAATTCTTGACTCGCGCGCTTGCGCTTCGGCTTTCTGTAAATCCTCAAACCGCTGATAGGCCATGCCAAATACAGATCCCAGTTTTGTAAGAATGGGTTCAACATCGTCAGGTGGTTCAATAGCAAAATCGAGCCCCAAAACTCCTCTTGAAAACGGCGCGCAGGCCTGCCAGTAGGTTGTAATCTCACCATTGTCGACCAATTCCTGGAATATCTGACCACCTTTCGGGTCAAGCTCGATTATTTCATCAATAAGCTGCTGGAGAGGATCACCGTTCCAGGGCATGTTATAGTACTCTTCTTTATGCCATTTAGGTCCGTGGAAGCTTCCGGCAATAGATGCTTCCAGATCAACCGTGATGTTTATATTGTTCAGGGATCCGCCGAGGCCTGTTTCTGAGATATCCCATTGTGTAAGCGTATTGTCACCATTAAAGATCCAGAACCATGTGCCGATATTTCCCAGATCAAATTGATCAAGCTCTGTTTTGATTACGTTGAGGACATTCATGATGTCATCGGGCTTTTGCATTCCCATAGCATGGGCGCGTACCCGATCCGCTGAGGCTTCCAGCTCAGCTTTTTTTCTGCGCTGTTCAGCCTCTTCAATATCAAGGTACCGCTGATATGCAATCGCAAACGCATCGGTGATTTTTATCAGAATCTGTTTGGTGATATCGGGAGGTTCAGTAACGAACATCAGGCCCAGCAATCCTTTATTAAACGTGGAGCAGGCCTGCCAAAGACTCGTGATTTTTCCGGACTCCAAAGCATCTCTAAAATGTTCAGCAGCTTCCGCGTCGACTACATCCGAACCCAGCAGTTCTGAAACGCTATTCAGATAGTCGAGGATGCCCTGGTCTTTGTAGTGATAAATGAAGAAATTATTGCCGATCTGATCAGAAAAAGATTTGGCAAGTTCATTTTCATTAGCGTCAAATGTTAGGTTCAGTGCTTCCAGTGTACTTTCTGCAAAATGATCGGCAAGTTCCCAGTGAACAATTTCATTATTGTCTCTGATTGTCCATAGCCAGGTGCTGTTGTTTCCAAGACCGAAACGATCGATTTCTGCTTTTATCACCTCAAGAACAGCAAGCAGATCATCGGGTTTCTGCATTCCCATTGCTTCAGCACGAACGCGTTCAGTAGCGCCTTCAATCTCCAGTTCGAGGTTTTTTTTCTGAAGATTGGCGGTCTGCTCAGCTACTTTCTTTTCAAGTTTCTCCTTTTCAGCTTTCCACTCATTTATGTGCCAGAAATCCTGCTCAGGCTCGACCGGTTTGGAGCCGTGAGCATGGATCAGTTTCCAAAATCCGTCTCTTTTCTCCATCAGGACAGACAGCCTCACGTTATTCTCGCTCGTAGTTTCGCCTGTTTTGACTGTCACTGTCACCTCTTCAACAAACAATCCGGTTGAGCCATCTTTCGGAAAAATTTGAGAGACCGGAATACGCTCATAGCTGATGTTAAGCCCCTCCATCTCTTCTGCCTGCAGCTTCTTGATTTTTTTGAAATCATCGAGACCAAAAATATTTTCACCCACGGTGGTCCCATAAATCATGATATCCTCCGCAATCACAGAGTCAATATCCATTTCTGAGACAGGCATTAAATGGAAAATGTACGATATAGCTTTTTCGTACGCTTCGGTCAGCTCTTTTGGGATCTCTGCAGTCATAAATAAACCTTTATCTCAATTTAGAAGATTGTACCCGTATCGCAGTATCGATTACCTGCCTCGAAACTACAGCAAAATCATTCAAATACCCTGTTTTATTTATTTAAAGAGCACTATACGTTAAAATATTTAAAAATCACAGCGAACGTCTTGATAAATTCTTTCGGATGAAATAGTAAATAGAATCCGTTTCATTTCTATAATAAATCAAACCAATGCAGCCGTTGATTCTACAGCAGGAAAGCGTGAAGATAAAGGCTAAAAAAGTACAAAAATCAGGCGTAATGAAAGGCCAAAGAGTAAGTACTGCGCGTGGTTTACAAATCCTTTGTTGGCTTTTGGAAAAGCACACGGTAATATATGCCATCGAATTGCACCTCACTGATTTGAACAAAGCCAGCGTCGGAGAGTTCAGTGATTAGTGTTTCTGCAGTGACCCCGTGGCTATCGCCTTCATCCCTGCTTCCCGGTTCACCTTCAGTTCCGCTCGGTTCGAAGTCAAGGATGGCGAGACGACCATCGGGCTTTAAGGAATTGAAGAGACTAAGATTCATGGAATCGGGCTGTGCTACATGATGATAAACCCTGCGCATATAGATGGCATCGCAGCACCCGGCAGGGAGATTGGTTTTTGCCGGATGACCTTCCAGAACGGTGATATTCTCAGTTTCTCGAATGTCAATAATCCGTTGAAGATTTTGGAGAGCATCGTCTCCCAATTCAGTAGCATACAATTTTCCGTCCGTCCCAAGATAATTAGCGATTTGCAGTGCTTGCTGCCCGTCACCCGCGCCTACGTCTGCCACAACGGATGTTTCTGATAGTTTAAGTGCTTCTATAAGCCAGGCTACATCTCTCGAATAGTTTTGTTCACTTTCTGAACAGCCAGCGAGGCTAAATAGCAGGAGTAAGGTAATGAAAGCATGTCTGAGCATACGATGTTTGTTTTTTAATTCAATTTTTTGCCAGTGATGTTTGGGTGAACCATGGTTCGGATAAGATCAGCATAATTTCATTAATGGCGCAAAGCAGATACTTCTTGATGTTCCCGCAATCTATTAGTTATTCTCGAAAACCAGGAAAAAAAGAAAGCATGGATGAATTGGGTATGTGGATTTAACTTTTGGTAATATTTTTTGCCGATTTAGAACAGTAGCGTCAATACATCATAATAATATGTAGCGCGAGCTGTATGTTAGTAAGCTAATCAACCAGCCTCTGAATATCATTTTCCAGCATGTCAAGAGTTTTGCTAATGACGTTGCGTGTTATTTCAAGCTGGTTAAGCTGTATGGTGTAGAGGCGTTTTTGGACAACGATGGCGTTAGCAAACTCGGTATCCTTTGCCAGTGTTTCGAAATCATTTGGCTCATAAAAATCCAACGAGTTATCGTCAAAATTACTCATGCGAAATGATATCTGCTTGTTCAGATTAAACCGGGATCTCGATAATGGAAACAGGTTTATTGTCATGTGTTCAGAAAGAAGCTCCTGGCGCTTCTTTATCTCTTCGAATTCTCCCTCATAGATTTCAACAATTCTGTTGCGTAAAACGTCATTTTGAATCACATTTGCTGACGATGTTCTGAGCTGTGCATAGCCTGAGGTAGAAGGATTAAAGAAAAATCGCCTGTGAATGAGTGAAGCATGAAAGACAAATCCTTGTGTTTTAGTTTGATTGCGGAAGCTTTTCAGCAGTGAGTCTGCAGAATTGACTGATATCTCCAGGCGCATATACAGCTCGCTGATATTTTCTGAACTACCCTTGAGATCAGCTTCAATCTGGCTGAGCATTTTTAATTCAAGATCTCTTTCTTTTCGATCTTCATTCCAGTTGTTTACCTGCAGGGCAATGAGGATGCCAACCACCACCAGCAGGATTTCTCCAATAGCGTAGAGGGTATACCGCCAGATACCTCCTTTCTCAACTAACTTTTTTCGTAAACGTCTGAAAACGGTGATCACTGCTGAATGCCAATTTTATTAAACAGATAATTAAGGGCATTTTGAGCAATTTTCAAATAGTTCAGCATTAGATAAGCCTTCAGTTATGAACAAACTTTTCAATTTTTATGAATATGACATTTAACTAAAACAGAAACTACAGCAGATTGAAACGAACGCCCAGAGCTACTACTGTTTTTCTCTGTAATACTTGTCCAAAGTCACTATCGTATAAAAGATCTATATCCAAGGTTGCCTGAAAGTATTTGTTGATTTCACCCACAATACTGTTGTTCAAAAAGATGTCGGTATTTTCAATATGGAGCAATAGATTGTAAAACGCATTGAATTCTGAGATAATGGTTATGTTCGGCATAATCTCTTTATTTAGCTCATAAGCCAGCGTGAGTCCACCTTCAGAACGAACATCCTCATCCTCCCCAAGCCCGTAAAACTGGTCAAGTCCATCTGTATTAACCAACGTTTGCTTGAGGCCGATACCCAGATAGCTGCTAAAATAATCGGCAGGTTTGTACGATATGCCGATATTCTGGATGTAATAAGCCGGCGCTAAAAAGTTTGATGTACGTTCATTTGTAACAGGGTCAAATCCATCTGTAAACTGAGTTCGAAATGCGAGTTCAAGAAAAGCACTGAGCGTATTGTCATTGAGCTCGTACTCCATTCGATTGCTAATTCGAATGAGATCCTCAATTTTCTCTAGTTCACCCTCTTTCAATCGGCTCTGTCCAAAACGCAGCCTTACCCTTGAGGTGTTTAGAAATTTCTCGTGGCTGTAAACCAGCTCAAAAAGTGTGTTAGCCGTGAAAGAAAATGAATTATTACCACCGTAACTCCAATCCTGGTAGTTATACTGAGTGGCGTTCAGTCCTACAACCCACGATTTCGACCACGGACTCACCTCTTCCGATTGGCTGCTGTCTGCTGCAGACTGAGAAACATCAGTGTCCTGTGCCATGCCCATACCTGGGATGGTCAGAGAAAAGCTGAATACACATAATAGTGACAGAGAAAACGAAGCAAGTAATCGGAAATAGATATTCATGCGAAATCTTTGAAAAGCACAGGGCAACGCCATTTTATTCATTTAGTCTTTGTAATTCGTTATCCAGTAAACCCAATATTTGGCTAATGTAAGTCTCCATCAGTTGCTTATACAGTCTGTTCAATTCTGCATTGAGAGCTGCAACATTTCGAATGTAATATGCAGAGTCTGAGTCTGTTCTGAATCCATCAATATTAACCAGATATCCATCGTAATTCATCAGTTCAAATGCCTCATCCGAATGGAGTTCCCAGATCTCGTCCATAAGCAATGCCGAGAAATAATGATGTATGTGGTTATTATGTGCAGATCTTCGCTGCTCCCCCTCTCTGTAAACAAACGATTCGAATCCTTCAACCCTGTTGATATATCTTGAAATATGATTAATGATCTCTTCATTTTGAATCAATCCCATATCACCGGATGAAACCAGCTCCTGGTACGTTGGCAGGTAAGGCATAAAGCTACCACCACGACCAACCAGGAATGCATTTTCTACAAAAGCAGAGCTGTCAGACATTTGTACATCCGGATCAATTTTGCTCAATAAAAAATTTGCCTGATCAATTTTGTAGTTTGTTAAACTGATAGCGCCTTCCAGTCTGAGACTGTCGCTTTTTAGTTCAAGGGTAAGCCGTTCAAGATAATTTTTTTCCTGTATCCGGTCTTTTCGCCCCTCATTCCAGTTGTTTACCTGCAGAGCGAGCAGGATACCAATCACAACCAGAATGATTTCACCAATTGCATACAGGAAATATGTTCGAGTTTTATTCTTTTCCATAAGTGATTTTCGGATGTATCGTAAGGATCTCAGCATTGGAATTGCAGATTTAAGGGATTAAGAGATTTTCGGTTTGAGTCAATACAAGTCCCGTAGGGACCGCATATGGGTAGAAATTAGAATTCACACAAAAATTCGCGTGCCGTAGGTACGCTATATGGTTGATGGCAATATTCAGTTCATTATTTATCATCCTATTATTCAATTGGTTTAAAAATATATCGCTCATCATAATCCACACTATGCGTTTTTAACAACGACAGATATTCCTCTCTGAATGTCCTTGTCTTGTGATGTTCTTGCTGATTTTGAATGTATTTAATGACAAGAGGTAATTGGCTTTTCGAATACGAAAACGCCCCAAAACCTTCCTGCCAGGAAAATCTACCTTTTGCTAGGTGGTTTTTATTGATCCATTTGGATGAATCTTGCTTCACCTGTTTCATCAGATCCGATATAGATTGAACCGGTCGTAACCCAAACAGGCAATGGATGTGATCCGGCATACCGTTAATCTGAAGCAGCTTATGATCGTTGTTTTGAATAATGGCAGTGATATATTTATATAAATCATCTTTCCATTCATCGTCAATTAAGCTCTTCCGGTTTTGAACAGCAAATACGGTTTGAATGTGGATTTGGGTGTAGGTGTTCGCCATAGCTTTTTTATATGTTGTACCTAACGGCACAATTTTTGGCGGCTGGCGTTATTGTTTCTACCGATATGTTGTCCCTAACGGGACAAGTATGTTCAATACCCTGCAGGATTTCTCTTAAAGCATAAAATATGGTGTTTCGAACTTTATTCTGTTCCATAAGTGATTTTCTGATATGACGGAAGAATCTCAGCATTGGATCATGATTATGTAGAACAACGAATTTTCATGGATTCAGAGGGATTCTGCATTCAGCTTATTTTCAGCATCAGGTGAGTTGGTAATCAGGAAAAAGGAATTATTGAAAGAAACATAAGTTATATAAACGGGTGGATTTAAATCTGTCTCAAGCTGTTCAACTCTCTCCTCAAGCGATTCGGATTTACTTCGCTGTTCTTCCAACTCTTCTTCCTGCATCCATTCCCAGAAAATGCCCATCGTAGTGCCTGTTTTGATTATGAAATAAGTTAAGTCTTCAATGACGCCAAGAACGCTCTAATATAGTTCTATATAGATTATTTGCAACTTTTACAGATCACTTTTCGCAATGCAAAAATATCTTTAAATGATTCGTTATGGTAGATGTGTGATAAAAGCATCGGGAAGTTATTGAGGAGATTCTGCCTTTCAATTGTTATTCTGGACCATTTTCTGCAAGCATTTTGTCCAACAGGAGTATGCAGTTTTCAAGTGCCCTGTATGTGTGGTAGGTCGATTTCCACTCATGGCTTTTTTGTTGCTTTTTCGGTTTTGGAGATCTATCTGCTCCGCGCTCGAACCACCCCCCGTTTTGTTGATCAAGGCAGTAGGTTTTGATGTAGGTCCATTGACGCGTGAAGAGATTAAAGTAATTTTGATCATCATCGGGATATAAGAACCCCATTAAAAGCAGGGCATAGAGCACCTCAGCCTGTACCCACCAATGTTTATCTTTATCCATGATGGCAGGCTTTCGCTTGTTTTTGAAATAGTACCCTTTCCCGAACAGTCCGCCGTATCTGCGGTCCAAACCATAGGTAATGGAATGATCCACGAGCTTCTTTGTGACGAGATGCGTTTTCTGCTGATCGTACTGTTTTAGAAGAGAGCATGCTTCCTGCATTAAAAAAGCCGCTTCTGCATCATGGCCGAACGACACATGATCGAGGTACAGGTATCTTCGAACATTTGATTTTGATGGATTATCGATACTGACGGGTGTCCAGTTTTTGTCGAAGTAGTTATGCAGGTAGCCTTTTTCCTGAACCATTTTATCTTCAAGAATTTCGAGGAGCTCCCACAATCGTGCATACAGTAGGGGATCGGGCCAGATTTTATAGAGCTCTGTGTAGGCTTCAAGCAGGTGCAGGATGGAATTGATCCCTTTCATACAGGGTCCGTTGAGGCAACCGGTGTAATCGGGGCGACCGATGATATTTCTGTCCATGTCGGTAAATGAAAAATAGCCTTTATCAACCGGATCGTACATATGCTGCTCCAGCCAGTGAAAGGTGTCAATCGCTAGCTTTATAGATTCCTGGCTTTGCTTAACGCTGTGATAAGCTAGGATGCCGTACATAGCAAAGGACTGCCCAAACGCGATAATTGGCTTGTTGGGCGTTGCTGCGGAGCCATTTCGATTTACTTCCGAATAAAAACCGCCGTGTTCGTGATTCCAGAAATGATCGGCAATAAATCTGAATCCATGCTCAGCAGCTTCCCTGAAGAGTGTGGTTTGAGGAAAGCGGAAGCATGCCCTTGAAAGAGTCCAGAGATGACGGGATTGATGAACGATAGATTTGAGATGGGCGCCTTCCGGTTCAAAAGAATTATTGAGATCAGTGTAAAAGCCACCCTGCTCATAATCGATGGAACTGGGGTACCATGCATGAAGTTCATCCGATATCGCTTTATCTAGCTCAGATTTTAACTGGATCAGAAAAGACCGATCAGGAGGCTTTATATCACGCTTTTGAAATATACTGGCCAGGAATCGTTTCACGTTGCTTTGTAAGGGGTCGTTTGGTTTGGCGTGAGTATGCCAGGGTATGAGATATACCGTTCAAATAATTTTTTCACTTTCTGGACTCCGGACCTTCGGTTTCCGCCAACTGACAGTAGCAAAGCCCCGGTGGATGTTTTTCTGAAGTATCTAAAAACTCTTTCTCTGTCTGGTTTAGATACCGTCGCTGTCCATATAATCAATTACCAGATTGCTCATAGCCCGGACACCCAGTTTCATACCGCTTTCGTCAATATAGAAATCGGGAGTGTGGTGCCCTGCAGCTTCCCTGCCCGGCGCTTTCCCGCCAACAAAGAAGTAGAGGCCGGGTATCTCTTTCTGAAAAAATGAGAAATCTTCAGCTCCTGTAATGGCATTAATGACGTTGGCATTGCCTTCACCTGCAACCTCC
Source organism: uncultured Rhodohalobacter sp. (assembly GCA_964544445.1). GTDB lineage: Bacteria > Bacteroidota > Rhodothermia > Balneolales > Balneolaceae > Rhodohalobacter. Next base: position 24,392 of record CAZJBI010000009.1, on the reverse strand, counting down.
TCAAGAGTGGGTGCCATCATCGCTGTGAGTTCGGGATCGTTGTAGGTTATCAGGTAGCCATCATAAATGGTTAATGTTGCTTCTGCACCATTACTTTCAGCTGTATTTGTAACGATGGTTTCGAGTCGATCGAAGATGAGCTGGCGCATGTCATCGTCAAGTGCACGTATGGTACCCTGCATGCTCAGGCTTTCGGGGATGATATTATGCCGAACACCCCCTTCAATCACGCCAAAGGTTACCACTGCTGCCTGTTCTGTAAGTTCCATGCTTCGGCTCACAATGGTTTGTGCATTGTTGATGATTTGTGCTGCTGTTACAATAGGGTCCACGCCATTCCAGGGAGTGGAGCCATGAGCTTGTTTGCCTTTAATGTCGATACGGAATGTATTGGCACTTGCCATGATGCCCTCCGGTCGATATGTAATTGTGCCGACCGGTGTATAATCGCTGATGTGCAGGCCAAAAATGACGTCCACATCCGGATTTTCGAGTACTCCTTCTTTCACCATGAGCTGCGCACCGCCCTCTTCACCCACAGGTGCTCCCTCTTCAGCCGGCTGGAAAATAAATTTTACAGTGCCGGAAAGATCTTCTTTCATTTCAGTGAGTATTTTTGCTACACCCATCAGGATTGCCATGTGTGTATCGTGCCCGCAGGCATGCATCACTCCAACTTCCTTGCCCTGGTAGATACTGGTCGCCGTGGATGCAAAAGGTACGTCGGTTCGTTCAGTGACGGGCAATGCATCCATGTCGGCTCTCAGGCCAATTACCGGGCCGGGTTTTCCACCCTCCAGCAAAGCTACTACCCCGGTTTTGGCTACACCTGTTTCAACGTCAAGTCCTAATTCTGTTAAATAGTCGGCAATGTAGGCGGCTGTTTCAAATTCCCTGTTCGAAAGTTCAGGATTCTGATGAAAATGGCGCCTCCATTCGATCACTTCCTGCTCAATTTCATCGGCACGTTCGTCGATTATACGTTTAAGTTCTGATGTTTGAGAATATGCCGCAGATGTGGCAAACAGGAAAAGCAGAATAAATGATAGGTATTTCATGAAAGAAGAAGGGTTGTTAAAAGGTTTCTGATATTAATAAAACTGTATTACAAATAAAATATCTGTTCAGACTCAATAATATGACTGCCACCGGACCGGTCATTCAGCGACTGAATCATGCCATGGGCTACTGTTCGTGCATGAATAGGCCGGTATTTGCTGAGTCCGGGAAGTTTGCCCAGAATATTCATCGCAAATATTGCAAATGCTTCACCCGGGCGGTTTTCGTTTCGGTCACCATCGAGCACGGATGGCCGCATGATTGTAATAAGGGTAAATGGCAGACCCATCACAGCTTCTTCCAGTTCACCTTTAATTCGCGGATAGAATAGTTTTGAATCTTTATCTGCACCGGCAGATGAGACTAACGAATATTTCTTTACTCCTTTTTCGGCTGCGGCCACGGCCACTTTTAGCGGATAGGTTACGTCAATTTTGTACTGAGCATCCTTGTTCCCGGCTTTTTTGATTGTGGTTCCCATAGCGGAGTAGAGTTCATCTCCGGTAAGCAGATCTTTCCATCTGTCTATTGCGTCAAAATCAATGATATGCTCTTCCAGCTTTTCATGATCTATTCCCGTGGAACGGCGATGAAATATTTTGACTGAGGAATATCGCTCGTCATTCAGCAGAAGTTCTGTAACGTGTGAACCAATGAGGCCGGTAGCCCCCAGTACAATGGCGGTTTTATTCAATGTTTTGACCTGTGTTTATCCGCAAAACAGATGAAGCGTGATTCAGATGGTTTTGGGAATATTTTGGGCAGTAGATTTTTCAAATAGGTCGTCTGTATGGTTTCTATTAGTTAACGGATTTGGAGGGTTTATACAACTTTTTTGATGACTGAAAACTAAGCTATTGTACTTGTTAAATTGTGAGCTTCAATTATTCCTGCATCTTTATTATCATCATTTATGGAAATATTAGGAATCGATGTTGGCGGATCTGGCATAAAAGGGGCGATAGTAGACTCCCGAAAAGGTAAACTCTTATCGGAGCGATATAGAATTCCTACGCCAAAACCGGCAACTCCCGCATCGGTTATTAAAACGATCGAGGCTATCATTGATCACTTCGACTGGAGCGGGCCTGTTGGATGCGGGTTCCCGGCAGCCGTAAAACATGAAATTGTAAAAACGGCATCTAACATCGACAATTCGTGGATCGGAGTAAACGCGTCGGCTCAAATAGAAGCAAAGACGGGCTGCCCAACTCACCTGGTGAATGATGTGGATGCCGCTGGCTATGCAGAAACAGAATTTGGTGCAGGAAAAGGCCGTAAAGGAACCATATTTATGGCAGCGTTTGGAACCGGAATTGGAACGGCAGTTTTTCATAATCAGCAGCTCGTGCCCAATACGGAGTTAGGTCACATACCTATGCACGGAATGGATGCAGAAGATTACGCGGCTAATTCCGTGAGGGAAAAAAAGAAACTGAGCTGGGAAGAGTGGGGTGGACGTGTGAATGAATATCTTCAGTTAATAGAAGCCCTGTTCTGGCCCGACTTAATTATTATTGGGGGTGGAGTTAGTAAAAAATTTGCTGAATTTAACTCCTATCTCGAATTGGATACAAAAATTGTACCTGCCAAAAGCCGGAATCATGCCGGAATAATTGGCGCGGCTTTAGCTGCCTCGGCAAAGCAGTCTGGCTGAGGAGATTAAATCCCGAGGACATTATTTTGCCTGTAAAAAACCGTTGTTTTTTCTACAATCATCCCGCCAGGTTTCAACCCGGTAAAGCTCAACTCCCTGAACCCTTCTTCTTTAAAAAATTCAAAGGTCTCGTCAAATTTTTCCTGCCAGCTGTCATCCAAGAGCACCACGCCATCGTTGTTTAGGTAGGGTAAAATGTGCTTTACGCATTCTTTTCGATCCCGTCCGTCTACAATAATCAAATCAAATCGTTCATCGCCATATTCGTTGATGGCTTCGATATACTCTTGATGACCGGGTCGAAACATAATGGAGCAATGTCTTAGACCGGCAAGATCGTTTTTCATTTTATTAAACCATGATTTGTCGAACTCAACCGATACAACAGAGCCCACTTTTTCAGATAAATAGAGAGTTGAGTATCCCGATCCATACTCAAAAACATTCATCGATTTATTTAACCGTGGTTCAAGAAAATCAAGGAAAGAGTAGTTCATCCATGGAATCGGCTCACCCAGTTTGTTGATCGGCGCGAAACTTTTTATCGATTGGATATATCCGGTTTCTACAAGGTAAGCTCCATTACGGGTGGCCAGTTTTTGAAGATGTCTGAGCAAAAAAAGGTTCCGGTAGATTGGTCCGGGCAGAACGGTTTTGGCAAATTCATTGAGCGTCATGTGTGGATTTGTTTATTTCTTTGAATCGATTGGTGCCCAACAGAAGCTCATAAATAATTTTAGCAATGCAAAAGTGTTTGTAATGCTAATTACGATTAAGTGGATAAGCCAATAATAAAATCCTGCCGATTAGCTCTGTTAAACCAGGGGCAAAAAAAGCGGCGTCATGTCTGAAAGCGATCTAAGTATCTACTTTTTTACCCTTCACCAAGAGTAACGATAAATGTCGCCCCTTTATCGGGTTCTGATTCAATCTTGATCGTTCCTTTATGGGCTTTCACAATGTCGTGTGTGATACTCATGCCCAACCCTGTTCCATCGGTCCCTTTTTTGGTTGTAAAAAATGGCTGAAGAATTTTGTCTTTTAAATCTTTGGGTATTCCGGGGCCATTGTCCTGAAATTCGATGGTGATGGAGTTTTCCTTTTTCTTTGTTCGCACGGTTAATTTTGGAACATAGTCTGCAGACGAGTCTTCTGCCGACTCGTTTAACTTCTCACTTTTATCCCGCATGGCATCGAATGCATTATTGCAGATATTGAGAATAACCCGGCTAAAATCTTCTGCAAAAAGAGGAACCTCATCAATAGAATCGTCCAGCTCAAACTGTAAATCAACGTTGATTGGATTTTTCCCGGCGCGCATACCGTGAAAGGCAAGGTTTACATACTCTTTGATCATTGGATTTAACGGAGTGGGTTCAATGGTGCCGCTTCCGCCTCTTGAGTGCTGCAACATCGACTTTACAATACTGTCTGCACGTTTACTGTGGCTGTTAATTTTTTCCAAATTCCCCATTATGAAGTCTGCTGTGTCCGAGGCTGCTTCAATATCTCCGTTTTTCATATCCTCAAGCAACTCTCCCAGCAGCTCTTTGCTAAGCTCTGAAAAATTCGTTACAAAATTGAGCGGATTTTTGATCTCGTGCGCAATACCGGCGGTGAGCTGTCCCAGAGACGCAAGTTTTTCCTGCTGAACAAGCTGCTCCTGGGTGGCCCTTAAATTTTCAAGCGACGTAAAAAGTTCTATGGTTCTCTCCTCAATTTTTGATTCAAGATTTTCGTACAGGTGAGCATTCTCAAGCGAGACGGCAATCTGCCCCGACAGCAGTTCAAGAAAGCGAACCCGGCCCTCGGTAAAGACTGAGGCCTGCAGATTATTTTCGAGGTAGAGAGCACCTTCAGATTGTCCCTTGTTGAACATGGGCAGGCACATTACGGATTTCAATCCATGAGTCTTAACGGCAGGATCCGCCATAAAGCGACGGTCTTTTGCAATATCATCCAAAACAAGGCTTTCACTGGTGTTTTTGATGTACTCAATCAGGCTTTCGGGTATCCGGTTACTCTCGCTAAGGGGTGTTTCTGTAAACGCAGAGGGATCTTCCCGATCGGTAAAATATGCACTTTTTATATACCAGCCCTCTTCCTGTTTCATGATGATACAGCCCGATTGAGCTCCTGCATTTTCAATACTGATGTTTAGCAGTGTTTTCAGTAGTTTGTCTAAAACCACCTCACCCGAAATGACCTGTGCAGCTTTCATGAGTGTATCAAGGTCTAGTGTGTAGCTTTCAGAGGCTGAATCAATACCCTGCGTTAGCGTTCCGCTGCTTTCCTGCTGATCTTTGCCCAAACCAATAAGAAACTTCGGAAAGCGGGTCTTTAAGTTTTTCATTTTTGCCGCAGCGCCCCATTCCTTGTAAATCTGGTACGATTTTCGAAGGTAATTTTCTGCTATAAAATCCTGACCTGTGTCCAGATAGTATAAGCCAGCTCTTTCAAGTGAGAGAGCTTCTTCATTTAAAAATTCGCCATTTTCGGCACCTTTTATGGCTAAATCAAAGTGTTTGCGGGCTCTCTCTTCCTTCCCTTTGCACCATGCCATCTCAGCAAGAAGCAGGTCGAGTTTGTGCTGATGATTTTCTGGACAGTATCGCGCCCATTTCTTGAATTGAGATATGTTCTTTTTTGCCCGTCGCAGCATAGATTTCCGATCTCTTCCGCTTTTTTCACGAGCAGCGGCCATATTGACCAGCCCTTCGTAAAACCAAAAAATTGCCACATCATATTTTGCCAGTACAGCATCGAGCAGTGGACGGGTTTGTGCCGCATGGTCTGCCGCCTCATCATACTGATGGAAAAGATATTTCAGCATCATGTTGTTGATGTGGATCAAAAATGTGCCGGCCCTGTCTTTCCGTTCTTTATGAATCGGGGCCATTTTTCGCTCATCGTAGGCATCACCAACAAGTACGGTGGGATCATCCGAGAGCCCGAGAAGATTAAGTGCTGCCTGCCGGTACGCCTCGTTGTAGTTATAGTTTGTCTCCTGTTTATATTTCAGCATCTGTTCACTGAACATTTTCATCTCGCGTTCAGATGCTTCAAGAGGTTTTCCGCCCAGGTAAATATGGTTACAGTAAATGTTCACATTGATGCAGGCGTATTCGATAGCGCCGGTTTCAAAACCAACTTTATAAGAGTAGAGAAAAGGTTCGAGCGACTTGTGTACGTGCTCACTCCAGTGGTTGATGAGAGCGTAGATGGGTGTATAGATTTGAGAAAGCCATTTTTTTGCTTCAAAGCGATCGAGAAGAGCCAGCCCAATCTGCCCAAAACGGTACCCGGTGCTCATATCTCCAAGTACACCGCACATTAAGAGTCCGTAGGTGGCAAATCCAAACGCCGAAATTTCCGTCACACCATATTTTAATGAAAGGCGAACCATCCGAAAGATGATGAAGGGCAGGATTTCCGGACGTGCCCAATAGACCGGTGAAGCGATGTCGTTGAGCATTCTCAGCGCCGCGGCTTTGTAGGGATTGGTCATCTCCGGCAGGTTAGAGATCGTTTTCTCATCCTTACCCATCAGTTTTATTTTTGTCCGGATCAAATCAACCATTACAAATGGCAATGGGCCTTTCTTTGGAAATGTTTCTCCAAGTTGTTCAAGCACTTCCAGGCCCGTGTCGATGGCTTCCTGTAGCTTATTTTGAGCTTTTAATGCATTGATGCGAATGGCATAAGGCCGAACCACATCCATGAGTTCCTTCCGGTTTTCAAGCACGGCATTTAGTTTCTCATCCATCGGCTCAAATTCACCCATGTTGTAGGATGTTTCAGCCGCTTCGGTAAACAGCCCGAGGCTCAGCTTGTACTGAGACTCCCAGTGATCGTTTTTTAATAAATCAATACCCGTCTCAAAATAGGCCAAAGCCGGCTGGAAGGCTGAGGACTCCCGGGCTTTAATACCGGCCCGAAGATTTAAAGCCGCAAGGTTATCTTTTTTCTCATCTGACTGAATGAGCTCGAGCCCCTGATTGAGCTGATTCACAATTTCAAACAGCTGGCTTTCGAGCTGTTCTTTCGAAACTTTTTCCAGCAGAAGAGAGCCGATTCGATAGTGCATTGCGCTTGTATCCTCGTCGGGTATCAGTGAGTAAGCCGCCTGCTGAATTCGGTCGTGAATAAAACGATATTTGTTTCCCGAAGGAGTGATGTAACCGCCGGCAAGAGCGGCTTGCAAAGCCTCCAAAATCGGACTTTTTTCATTTTCAATGGCCGAATCAGATGCAGCCTCTGGATTGTGGCAGGCTGCGAGCGTATCTATATCGAACTGGTTTCCGATACAGGCGGCAACTTTAAGAATATCTTGTGTCTCTTTTGGCAGAAACGTGATTTTATCGGCAAGAAGTTCAACGACATTATCAGTTATGTTTCGATCACGAATCTGCGTGTCGTCCCAGCGCCACTCCCTGTTAGCATGGTCGAACTGTAACAGAGATTCTTCGGCAAGATTTTTGAGGAATTGCGTTACAAAAAAGGCGTTTCCATGAGTTTTCTCGTAAACCAGGTTTGCCAGAGAGGTGGTCTTATTGAGTGGCAAACGGGTTGCGTCAGCAATCAGCTCCTGCACATCCGACTCTTCGAGGTTTCCAATATTGATTTCACTGATTGAAGCATCTTTTTTACGCAAATCATCCACCGTTTTGATAAACGGATGTGCCGGGCTCACCTCGTTGTCGCGATATGCGCAAATACACATCAGATGACTTAGTTCTGCATTCGACATCAGCACATCGAGCAGAGATAAGGATGCGCTGTCTGCCCACTGCATATCATCAATAAAGAGAACAATGGGATGCTGTTCTGCCGTTATTGCTTTGATGAACGAGGTAAAAAGATAGTTCAGGCGATTCTGAGACTCCAGGCCACCCAGCTTGGGGATGTTGGACTGCTTACCTATCAGTAGCTCCAGGTTGGGAATCAGGTCGGTGAGCACTTTGCCCTCATCACCCACCATGTTTTGAATCTGTTTCCGTATAGGTTCCAGCCGTGTCTTATTTTCTGTTAATAAAATAGAAACGAAGCTGGTGAATGCCTGTATGAAGGCCAGGTAGGGTACTGACCGCTGGAACTGGTCAAACTTTCCTTCGATGAAGTATCCCCTTTTTGCCGTAATAGGACGGTGTGTTTCGTGGACCAGAACTGATTTGCCGGTGCCGGAATATCCGCCAACTAATACGGTTTCCAAGTTGCCGTCAGAAACCCTGTCAAAGGCTTCCATCAGCGACTGAAGTTCCTCTTCTCTTCCGTACAGTTTTTGTGGCAGCTGAAATTCACCCGAAAAGTCGTGACGGCAACATTCAAAATCTTCAATAGTACCGGATTCTTCCCAGCTTTCCAGGCAAAGCTGCAGGTCTTTCATGAGTCCTAAAGCCGACTGATAGCGGTCTTCTGCATTTTTAGCCATCAATATGCCGATGATTTTCTCCAGCATATGGGGCACATCTTCCCGGGAATCTGAAATGGGTGGTGGCTGGCTGGCAATATGAGCGTGAACAATCTCCATAGCATCGGCAGAGCGGAATGGAAGTTGTCCGGTCAGCATCTCATAAAACGTTACGCCTAGTGAATAGAGATCGGTTCGATAATCAACCATTCGGTTCATTCGCCCGGTTTGTTCCGGGGATACGTATAGCAGAGACCCTTCGAGTCTTTCGGGGTTTTCAAGAATTTTCTTCTTGAGGTTGAGTTTTGTAGAAATCCCAAAATCGAGCAGGGTAACAGTCTCATTTTGCTCATCAATAACAATATTCAGACTGTTAATATCCTTATGGATGATTTTGGCTGAATGCACCTCTGATAGGATCCTGGATATTTCAATGGAATACTTTAAAAAGTCTGCGATGCTAAGCCGTTTTGCCTGTACAATCTCCCGAATGGTTCGTCCCGGCACGTATTCCAATAAAATGGCGTGTCGGTTATTGATTTTTTTTCGTTCCAAACTTTGGCGTACTCCATCAATAGCCAGATCATGTGTAAGCTCGTGTTCGTTGTAAAATTGATTAATAACCTGTGGAGACGGAAATTCCTGGTTCAGTATTTTGGTAATTACGCGGATTCCTCTCGCCTTATCCTCTTTCAGGAAAATTTTTGAGCTTTTGCTTTCGTACAGGAGTATTTCTTCCATAAAAATGACGTTTAACAGTTGCGAACATCACTATCAGGAATCTCAGATGGCATTCCGAATATTTTTATAGTCCACAGCCGGGCAAATCGGGCCAGGTCCGAGTGTTTACGGAGGAAATTAAGTGAATTGTAATCGTAAATGGAGTAAGACGGGATAATGCCCAGCCCTTTGGGCAGATTCTTCATAGAGAAGATCATTTTGGTGCTTTCAGTCCAGTCCAGAGGCTTATTCATCGTGATCTCTGCAAGGTCCATCCATGGATGGGAAGCGTCATCCCATTTACGGCAACAGTTGAAAATTTCCTCATCATCATCATCTGATGCTTCATGAATCTGAACCTGGAGTTTGTACTTTACGGGGCCTTGCCGCAGTCTTTCCACATACTCATCTTTCAGATAATTACGGCTTCGAGTCTCCCCCGGTAAAATTCGCTGATTTTCGGTTGGTATCTTCATGTCGTAATCGTCCAGAAGGCCGGTTTCGGGCATAGGTTCGGCAGGAACTGTTCGATATTTGATGTATCTCTTTACATTATCTTCAGCAATATACATGTATGGGGTCTGCGAGTAGTACTTCAGGTTGGAAAATGAGGTTGGGTTACGCCGCATGCCCACCTGGGCGCCCTCGACTCCGGTCGGATATTTACGGTAATACTCCTCATACTGCATACCAAACCGGGTTTTTTTGTACTTGGCAAATCTGAAAAAGCTTGCAATCGACCAGAACAGGGCTGTTTCGCCCGTGTTCAGCTCAATGTCCATGGGACTTTTGTAATCGGTATCGGCCATTTTGATCGACATACTCCGAACCACTCGCATGGCATCGTCCATGAAGGAGGCGGCAGCGTGCCGTATCCGGCAGGGCAGAACCTTTCCCGGTTCAAAGAAGGTGTGGAGCGGAAATTCCGGGTTATCAACGAACCGAATGGATCCTTTTGCAGCAATGCCATTATTGTGCGACATCTTTTTTCGGGCCATGATGCTGCCAAAAATCGTAAGTGCCCAGGTAAATGCCCTGGTGGCTATCCAAAGAGAAAGAAGGCCGAAAAATCGGTGTATGGCCGTATGAACTGAACTTAAAACGGGAATGCCTGTTGATTTCATGATCAGCTCTGTTAAATATTGGTTCGTGATTGGATGATGTCGATATCTAAGTCGAGATCGGCGAACTCTTGCCGGTGTCTTTCAAGATGTTCACGCAGTTGTGGAGGAACATCCTCGTCTTCATTTGCCATAATAAAGCCGTAGCCGGTGCGGGACAGCATGTTGCTCCACCACATCATTTGTGTGGAGCGGGTAAGATCCGGCGCGATGGAATGATCGGATTCCGGCCCCATCACCCCGTCAGGGCCATTTCCGAATCGCAGTCCCAGGCTACAGTAGAGAACCTCTCCAATGTCGTCATATTGTTTGGAATTTGACCAGGTGTGGCCAAAAGTTGCCTGGTAAATCATGTAGGTGCAGGCCTGTTTCAGTTGTTCGAGATCGGCTTTCGTTACTTGGTGTCCGTCTTTTTTGTCTGTAATCCTTGAAACGGCTCTTTTGATACCATTTACTTCAGGCCGTTCATCCTTTAAATCCATTCGGTGATGCTGATGATACCAGTCGGTGCTGCCGTCGTCTTTGAATTTTCCATTTCCATCCAGCAGTGCGTTTTGCAGATAGTGGCAGAGAAAAGCGGGTACACTATGATTCACGACATCTTCAGAGAAACAGTAGATCTCAAACCAATGGTCCAGAATCTCCTGTTTGTGATGGGGATGCTCGATAAATTCGTCAACGAAATCGTAAACCACATGCCAGTACAGGTTGGCGGCTTTGGCATAGGTATGAGCCTCGCTGATTGGCTGCATGGGGCGGAATCCCTTCCAGTCTAACGTCCCCATTACGTTATAAACAACCTGATCAATGCCTTTAGGTGTGAGCGCGCAGGCAGATGTAATATATCCTTTTCCAATCAGGATGCGGTCTGCCGTGTGATTTACCAATACAACTGATCGCAGAAACGATTTGAGAAGTCCGGATATTGGGTTCAGTCTCAGATTTCTGAAACAGGCAATGGCGTATTGCTCTGTGTTCACATGCGTTCCGGCAAAGTGGTGTGCAAGTTCAGCATAGAGCCCTGCACTTACCCGGCAAATTCGTTTGGCTGCCAGCCATTTTTCACCATCCTCAGGAGTAAACGTTCGTTTCTTTTTCGAGTCCTTCTCTTCTGCGGTCAAAGGTCCCGTGAGTGTGATCTTTACCGGTTTTGGCAGACCATCCTCTTTCAGTTCGAACCACATGTCTACGTCGGGCATGGCGTAGTGATGATAGGTCTTTTCATAGGAGCTCCAGTGATGATGAACCCAGTAGAGATCCGGATTTTTTGGATCCCGGTCGAAGTCGCAAGCATACATGCCGTTCATCATACGCCTTCCAAACCAGTCATCCCCCCGGGTGACTCCTGGCAGCTTCTTTTCCATGCATACCGTTAAATTCTCAGGATAATCCTCAATGATCTGCTCATACGTAAGACCCTTTCCTAGGCGAATCATCTCAAGGTGTTTGAGCTTGGTGAGCTCAATGGGGATGAACTGTTTTTCAAGTGCTTCATTGTACCCGGGAGAATATTCATCGGGGGCGTCTTTATCATGATCTTTGATCACAACACGCGGCAGAAGGGTGTCTTTACGATACTGCCAGTACGACAGCTGAATCTGACCGCAGCTGTACTCAATGCCAACCAGATCTCCCTTGTGTATCTTAACCCGTTTGTACTCCGTGAATTCGGGATGATGCTGACCGTCACGATGAAAGTGTTCATGTCCGGTTTGGTAAGCCGCTACCCATACACTGGCAATGTAAAATCTATGAACATAGTGCAGATCGTAAGGCAGGCTGAATCTGCCATTTCGGTCAGATTTTCCTTCGCTTAGCTTTCGAAATCCACCCCAAAAGGTTCGCCCCCAGAGTTCAAGGTGCATATTGAAAACAGGGGAGTCCGCTTCTTCTTTTCTTGTGCCAAAGGTGAGATGTCCGGTTATCCGGTGGTTTGGGTTGGGGTCGCCATAAATCTTGTCGCGCCTCGGGTAAATAAACTTGTGAACCGCATGGTAGAAGCGTTTGGAATGCTCATAGAGTTCTACCAAAAAAAGGCCGAGACGATTAAAGATTCCTCCGTGGGTTCTGGATTTATGAACTTCAACTCTATTGAGGTTTTTTAACCGCGGGTGAAAGATGTTCCGCTCAGGCCCATGAGACACCTTCGTGTTTTGGGTGCATTCCCGGCAAACTTCTTCAAGCTGTTCTTTGTCTATAGTTTGTGCGCTAGTTTTTTTCATGGTCTGTAAACGGAGGGCGCAATCATTGTAAATTCGTGCAGAAATTGCCTGTAATTATGGAGATTTTTCTGGCCAGGTTGTATAGGTTTCTATTTTTTGAGTAAATCACAGATGCTGCAAAGCCATTATAAGCAGTGAGAGTGATCAAAACAAAGCAAGCGCTGGTGAATTGTAAAAAATCTATATTGTCAAATCTTTTGGGGATTATAATGCCTTAATTGATTACCGAGGAAAGAAAACAGGACCAATGTTAATGCTTTAATCTTAAATAATTGTAACTCTTTAGTATAGAGTCTGATTTATGCAATAATCTCTGGTGAATGCACCTATAAATAACTCCAGAATAGGTTTTTCACGATTTTACAATTTGGTTTTCCCACTATTTTAAATTTAATTAGGGAGGACTAAAATAATCGGGACCTTCCAAGCCTCATCCGGAAGTCTTTAACCAAAAATCGAACCTGTAGCTTTTCTGGCAGGTATAAATAAATAATACGGGGACAACAATGAAAACTGTAATTACAACAATAGCTCTATGCTTTCTTTTTGCAACGACAGCAAATGGGCAGTGGCTGCCTGGAAAATCATGTAACGCGATGGCTTCAGAGATTGCGGATCAGGCTGTTGCGCACATGGTAAACCTGGAATCACCTTTTGCGGTGGGAATGGCTGATGCCGCCTTGATGATCGATGAAAATTGCGGAACCGCAAAGTTAATTAAAGCTAATCTCAGTCTTGGCGGACAGTTTGGTAATCAGCAAGAACAACTGGATATGATAGACGTGGATGCATTAAGTGAGAGTGAAAAGGCGTGGCACTCTCTGCTTTCAGACGATTCGGGTGACTGGGCCACAGCAAGAAAAGCCTTAGCTGAAGAATATCCTAACGTTCCACTCTTTCAGTTCTGGGCTGTAATGGCTGACGATGATCCAGCTGAGGCAATGCAAGAATATGCTGATAATTTTCCGGAATATGCATCCCCTGCCTATAACATGCTCTCTTACGCATATGCAAGAGGCGATGGTGTGGAACAGGATATGGATATGGCCATGGAGATCGTAGAGAAAGCGATAGCTGCACATGACGGACCCAATGCCTATGACTCCCGCGCTGAACACTACGCGGCTGCCGAAGATTACGACAATGCATTCAGCAGCCAGCTGCAGGCTTTAAATTATGCCGCCGGACCCTCACCATACCAGCAGTATGCCATGATTTACTGGCGTCATACAAATAAGGAGGCATTAACCGACTCTGTGAAATCGTACACAAAACAGCGTATCCAAGCCACAATGATGAATGATCTTGAAGGATTGGAGAGATTTCGGCCGGAAAGTATGACGATGATGGCCTGCAACTCAAATATGGGGCCATGTGAAATGGTTGATGAACCCATGGAAAATGATGCTTTCACGTGGAATGACTGGGAGGTAGGTGATATAGTTGTTCAGTTTAATGAAGAGATGACCATGGCTATAACCGCTTATACCAGCACCGGTAACTATACCATGAACGAATCGGGTGAGATAATCGACTACCATACGCGCGCTTCTGAGGTGTGGCAGCTTGAAGGAGGTAGCTGGGTGCTCGTGCACTCCAATTTTGCACCTATGCCGGATGGAGCAGGGCTGCCTAGAATGTAATTTATAAGCCCATCATTTTTAAAGCGTTGATTCATTTTTTAGGATCAGCGCTTTTTTTTTGAATGAAGGAATAAATAGGTTTTAAATCAAGATTCAGCTGAGTGGTTCCAATTCCGTAATTTACAATGAGTGATTGATGAAATTTTGACTCAATTTCGTTTGGGACTAAATGCTAACCTGTATTGTCAGAGAGAGCATGATTACAATTAAAAGAATGAACATCAGCGGCCAAATAAACTTCAGAAAACGATCGTATCCGATTTTACAAATGGCAAGCGAGGGCAGCAGCAGGCCGGTGGGATAAATAATCTGGCTAAGCTGGCCATACTGATAGGTATTCACAATCATCTCGCGACCCAGCCCGGCGGTATCCGCCAGTGGTGCAAAAATTGGCATGGTTAAAACGGCCATCCCTGAGGATGAAGGTATAACGAAATATAATCCGTTATACAGCAGAAAGAGCGAGTTAATGAAAAACCCTTCACTCATTCCATCTGTAGCTGATGCTGCAAAATAGAGAACGGTATCACTGATCATCCCGTCACTCATCAGGATGGAAACGCCTCTTGCAATTCCAATAATGAACGCCACTCCAAGCAGATCGCCTGCACCTTTCACAAAAGCTTCAGAGAATACAGTTTCATTGATCCGGCCGATAAAGCCGATAGCAATTGCCCCGACAAGAAACACCGTTGTCATCTCTAAAAACCACCATTCCAGCATAAGCACGCCGATAATCATCATTACAAAACAGCCCATAAAGACCGCCAGAATTAAAATGCGCCAGAGATTAAACGTGTGGATGTCCTGTTTTGCGTACATGCCAAAGTACTCTTCAATGCTCTCTTTCTGATCAAAAAGAATGGATGAGGAGGGCTCTTTTTTTACTTTATTGGCATACCGAAGGATAAAGAGGATGGTAATGATTATGCAGATTACAAACATGGCAACCCGGGCGTGAAATCCTTCTGTCCAGAGAATGCCGGCCGAGTCGGAGGCGATGATAATTGAGAAAGGGTTGATGGTTGAACACATACCTCCCACAGCCGATCCCAGGAAAATACACGCAAATCCAACCATTGCATCATATCCTGCGGCAATAAATACCGGAGTCAGGATCAGGTAGAGCGCAATGGTCTCTTCAGCAAATCCAAACGTCGTTCCACCAAGTGCAACCAGCGTAGTTGTGAAAATAATGAGAATATATTCTCTGCCCTTCAACACTTTTCCCAGCCACGCAATACCGGCATTAAAAGCCCCGGTAAGGTTCAGCACTCCAATTAGTCCGCCAATAATGAGTACCAGGAAGATAATATCAGCCGCATCAATGATAACTTTAATGGGCGACATCGCTAAAGCAAAAAATCCCTGGGGCTGAGCCTCAGTTTGTTGATAGGTGTTCGGAATGCTTACCGGCCGATAAATGGCTCCGCTCGTGAAATTTTCCAGGGGGATGTTGATGTTCAATTCATCCAGAACTTCCTGAATAGCCGGTAGTGTCTCAGCTATTTCCTCCCCTGACTTTGTAAAAGTATTGTTCTCTGTACTGTAAGTAAGCGTGCTGTAGCTGCCGGCTGGAATAATCCAGGTTGATGCGGCCACAAGTGCTGCGATTATGAGAAGAATGGTGAGTGCAGATGGAAATTTCATCGGGTCATGGCTGGATTTAGGACGTAATTTTTATTTGAACTCATTGATGGCAGGACTCTCTTCCAGTTCCATTTCAGCCCTAGAACGTGCCCGTTGCATAACAACAAAAACAGCTGTCAGCCCAGCAACCAGCATGGCTATACCAATAGCTTCCTGAATGCTGAGGTGCGATAAGAACCAGAGAATGGCGATGGTTGCCGCAACAGGAACGGTATATCCCCCGGGGATTCTGAAGGATTGTGTATGATCAGGCATGAGTTTCCTGAGTTTGATCACAGCCAATACCACGCCGAGATAAACGATCAGGGAAATAGCGCTGGAATAAATGGCAAGCACCTGGAAGCCTCAGACTGATGCCAGAAGAAATGAAACCAATGAAAAGAGAATAATGGAGACGTGCGGTGTTTTATACTCGGGATGAATTCTGGCAAGCGCGGCGGGTGGGATTACCCGGTCTCTGGCCGCAGCAAAGAGTACGCGGGGCATATTCAGAATTCCACCATTCAGGTTTCCAAACATGGAAACAGCAGCCCCCAGGGTAATCATTGTGAGCCCTGCCGGACCAAAGACCAAACCTCCCACCTCAGCCAGCGGATTTTCCGGGAAATTGGCAAGATCGTTTCCAAGTACTCCAACTGAAACGGTTTGGATGAGAGTGTAGAGAAGCAACACACTACCAATTCCAATAGAAATTGCCTTCGGAATAGTTTTCTGCGGCTTTTTTACCTCACCGCCCACCGACAAGCCAACCTCTGCTCCCATAAAAGCAAAAAACAGAATCAGTGACATTTCACCAACACTGTCCACCGAGGGTATCGAATTCCAAAGAAGATTGGCGCCAGTTACATCTTTCCATCCAATCAATACCAGCAGCAGAAGATGTGCCAGTTTTGCAATCGTTGTTACTACTACAAGGCCGATTCCAAGGCGAACTCAACGAATATTGATCCAGGCAAAAAAACCAAACATGAGGATGAAAAAAAGTATCCTTACAGGCGTGTAATCAAGCACCGGCATAAAGGAAGTAAGGATATCGGCAACGGCATTGGCAACGGCACCGCCGGCAGTCAGGATGGCAATTAGGAATAAATTGGCCGTGATAAATCCTGCATACTTCCCAAAGGCCGATTCAATGTAGGTATATGGTCCACCCGAGTCTGTAATTTCGCTGCCCGCCTCTGCAAAACAGAGCATAATCAATGCAATCAGGAAACCGCAGAAAAGGTATGCTATAAGGCTCGCGGAACCCAGTCCTGCTGCCACAATAGCCGGCAGAACGAATATTCCAGCTCCAATGACAATGTTTACAATATTGGCGCTCAGTCCCCAAACGCCGATGGTACGTTTCAATCCTTCTTCTTTATGCAGGATGGATACTGAACCGGATGACTCGGTAAATTGGGAAGAGGCATTTTTCATAAAAGGTCTGGCTCTGTTTGGATTGGTCTTGTGTACCCACATGAATGTACTTTTCCATCAAGCCTGAGTCTTGCACTTTTTAAACGAAAGTTTGGATTATCTGTGCATTTACACATTCAATTCGTAATAATTACACCATTTTCGAAATGGTTTTTAACCGCGTTAGACTTTACAGGCCAAAGGCTCATTTTGTTCAAATAGTCCAAACATTTGATCAGTTAATCCTAACTACCGGACGGGTTGCACAACTATATTCTGTAGGGTGAGCAAGGTTGGGATGTCTTCTGGTTATCCTACGATGCTCCATTAGGTTGGCAGCACAGGTACTTAAAAAAGATCGTCAAAGCTGGAATAGATTCAGAACTGGCAGAACTCAAAATTACTATAAATGGCAACATTCATATTTCGTCACAAAGTTGGGGATATTAACGCATGGCTAAACGGTCATGAAGACAGAAAAAGGTTATTCGCACCTGTTTCGAATAGTTTCAGAACTTTTCAGGATGCAGATGATCCTAACTCCATCTTACTTATGGTTGATACAGACGATATCGAGAAACTGGGCGCAGTGATCAACGATCCCAAAAATCAGGATATCAAAAATATTCACACGGTACTGGAACCCATTACCATGGCTGCAGAGGTCAAGGTTTAACTCAAATCATACATTTAAATAGAATATGAAAGTATCAGGATATGCATCTCATGGACCAAATGAAGAATTAAAGCCCTTTTCGTACGAGATGGGTGAAATCGGCAGTGAACAAGTCGATATAAAGGTGATCAACTGCGGGATCTGCCATTCAGATCTGAGTATGATGAATAATGATTGGGGAATGTCTGCATACCCCTTTGTTCCGGGGCATGAGATTATCGGTGAGGTTGTGGCTGCTGGGGACTCTGTTAAAAATGTAGCTGTTGGGGATAAAGTTGGCTTGGGGTGGTTTTCCGGATCCTGCATGTCTTGCAGTGAGTGTATGAATGGTTCTCACCATCTCTGTTCATCAGCCGAATTTACAATTGGCGGCAGACATGGCGGCTTTGCAGATTATGTGCGCAGCCACTGGTCCTGGGCCATTCCTCTTCCCGACGGTATCGATATGGATAAAGCCGGACCTCTTCTCTGCGGGGGAATTACGGTGTTTAATCCTATTATTCTGGCGGGAGTGAAAGCAACGGATAAAGTTGGTGTGATCGGCATTGGAGGCCTGGGACATATGGCGCTCAAATTTCTAAATAAATGGGGTTGTGAAGTTATCGCTTTTAGCTCCAGTCCCGATAAAGAGGAGTCTATTCTGAAAATGGGGGCAACGAAAGTTGTGGACTCCACAAATCCTGAAGAGCTGGCAAAGATTGCCGGTAGTCTCAATTTTATTCTGAACACGACCAATGTAACGCTGGACTGGAACTCGTACCTGGTGGCTTTAGCACCCAAAGGTAAGTTTCACAATGTAGGTGCGGTGTTAGAGCCAATGGCTATCCCGGCTTTTACACTGCTTACAGGTCAAAAATCGGTCTCAAGCAGTCCTTTAGGAAGTCCGGCGCTCACAAAAACGATGCTTGAATTCTGTGTACGGCATGATATCTATCCGATTACGGAAGAGTTCCCAATGAGCCGGGTAAATGATGCCATTGCCCACCTGGAATCCGGAAAAGCAAGGTATCGGATCGTACTAAAGAATTAGCGGACAGGGAAACGTCGCTTTTTTGTATTCAGACCAGGCAAGCCATATAGCGGGGTCTGCTATTACATCCGATGGATGCTTTGCACTTACGATGTATAGGATACAGATACATTTGTTTTGATTAAAATTAAAATCAACAATTATTCTATGAAAAAGATCATTTCGGCTTTAATCTGCTTGTTTTTATTTACATCATGCGGAAATAAGAATCAAAGCTCCACCTATAGTGATGAAGCTATTGCCGATGAGCAGCAAACGTCAGAGTGGCTGGCGTATGGCCGCACACATAATGAACGGCGGTTTAGTCCGGCAGGGGATGTCCATTCCGGCAATGTGTCTGATCTGAAAGTGGACTGGTTTATTGATCTCCCCAATGATGTGGGCTTGGTTTCAACTCCACTGGTCGTTGATGGCGTGATGTATTTTACCGGAACCATGAACATCATCAGGGCGGTAGATGCAGTTAACGGCGATCTGATCTGGGAGTACGATCCAAAAGTCGGTGAGGAAGTACAGGGTAAGAGAAAAATCGGATGGGTTCATAACAGGGGTATCTCATTTTATGAAGGCAAGATTTTTACAGCCACTTGGGATGGCAGGCTCATCGCCGTTGATGCTTACACAGGCGCAGAAATCTGGTCTGTGAGGACTTATGATATGGAGCGCTCTCTCTACATTACCGGGGCGCCAAAAGCATTTAAAGGAAAAGTGCTGATTGGAAACGGCGGAACTGAAAATGGCCCTACCCGGGGCTGGGTTACAGCCTATGATGCAGATACCGGCGAGGAGGCATGGAAATTCTATATCGTGCCAGGAAATCCGGCCGATGGCTTCGAGAATGCAGCTATGGAAATGGCCGCCGAAACCTGGACGGGCGAGTGGTGGAAACACGGGGGTGGAGGTAATGCCTGGCATGGCATGACCTACGATGCAGAACTGGATATGCTCTATATCGGAACCGGTAATGGCTCGCCCTGGAACCGGAAAATCAGGAGTCCGGGTGGCGGCGACAACCTTTTCCTGAGCTCCATCGTGGCGCTGAATCCGGATACGGGCGAGTATATTTGGCACTATCAGACTGTACCCGGCGATACATGGGACTACAATTCCAATATGGATATTGTACTTGCTGATCTAACCGTCGCTGGGGAAGAAAGAAAAGCAATACTGCATGCTCCCAAAAATGGTTTCTTCTATGTGATAGACCGCAAGACGGGTAAACTGATTTCTGCAGAGCCCTATGTTGAAACAACATGGGCCTCTCATATTGATATGGAAACTGGCCGCCCCGTAGAAGTGGAAGGATCCCGCTATGAGAACGCACCTGCAGATATCACCCCAAATCCCTGGGGAGCTCATAACTGGCAGGCGATGTCGTACAATCCACAAACCGGACTGGCCTATATACCCACGCATCATATGTCAGTAAATTTTTCAGATGAAGGAATCGATCTTGAGAATTGGCAGGCCCGGGAATTCAGTGGTGGAATTGGAGTTCGATTGGGGCCTCCTGATAAACAACCGAGAGAATACCCGGCATCACTACAGGCATGGGATCCTGTAAAACAAGAAGTAGCCTGGTACCACCCGCAGGAAACTTTCTGGAACGCCGGCACCCTGACTACGGCCGGAAACCTTGTTTTTCAGGGTCGGTCAGATGGAATGTTATTAGCTTATGACGCCACAACCGGTGATATCCTTTGGGAATTTAATGCCGGTTTGGGAATTTCAGCCCCGCCAATTACCTACACAATTGACGGCAGGCAGTACATTTCGCTTCTGGTTGGTTTTGGCGGTGGGTTTGCCGGTTACACTCCGGCTGCCGAACTTGGCTGGTCTTATGGTGTTCACACACGCCGACTGATCAGCTTTTCGCTGGATGGATCTGCAGTGATGGCAGCTCAGCCATCGCCCTTTTTTCCCGAGCCCCTGATTGAACCTGATTTTACGATCAACGATGTGATGGCTTTAAGAGGTGCTTTTATTTACGATAGCTGTGACGGTTGTCACGGGGGAGGAGTCCTTGCAGGTGGCATGGCTCCGGACCTGAGAGCATCCGTTACTGTTACAAATTTTGAAGCCTTTGCCTCGGTAGTTCGTGATGGTGAATTAACGGGCAGAGGCATGCCCGGTTACCCCGAAATGACTGACAAAGAACTTGAGGAACTCCAGCACTATATCAGAAAACGGGCTCTGGAAACTGCGGATATGCAGAATGCAAACAAATCAGAGTCTGAGTTGGGCTCACACTAAACTGAAGCGAGTCGGGCTGTAAAGGAGTGCCTTCATCAACCAAGCTCGTGAACGGCCGACATGATTTGATCAATCTCCTGCTCTGTATTAAAGATGGCAGCAGAGAGACGCGCGTAGGTAACGGCATAAGGCGTTGTGCTCGCAATGATGGAGCGTTTACGCAGGCGGGAAACCACTTCTGCCGAACTCATTCTCTCCACCTCAAAACATACCATGTCTGCAGAGACGTCATCAGACGTCGGCGTATGCATGACGAATGCTTCAGTTGCAGCCTATCAATATCAGTAGAGTGAAATCCACCCGGCGACATCTTAATTACCCGGGATAGTAAGTTTAAATGTGGTGCTCTCTCCGGGAACAGAGTCTATTTTGATGTTCCCGCCGTGTGCTTTTATAATATCGTTGGTAATCGACAACCCAAGGCCCGTGCCCTGTGTGCCCTTCTTTGTGGTAAAGAACGGCTGCAGAATTTTGTCTCTCATCTCGTCAGGAATTCCTGGTCCGTTGTCTTCGATTTCGATGGTTATGGTGTTCTCTTTGCGAAAGGTTCGGATGGTGAGTTTGGGCCGGTAATCTTCCAACCCTCCAAGGGTTTCGAACCCTTGGAGGGTTTTCTCTTTCATCGCATCAAACGCATTGTTTGTCAAATTCAAAATCACTCTTGAAAAATCCTCAGCCACAAGCGAAACCTCACCCACATTCTCATCCAGCTGCAGGTCAATATCTACATTAATCGACTCTTTTCCGGCTCGCATTCCATGAAACGCCAGGTTCACGTATTCTTTGATCAGAGGATTGAGGGAAGTCGGTTCCATTTCACCATCTCCGCCACGGGAGTGCATGAGCATGGATTTAACGATGGAATCGGCGCGAGTGCCGTGTTTGTGGATGGTTTTGAGGTTGGCTTCGATGTCGGAGAGGATGTCTAAGATCAGTTCCGAGTCAAAACCACTGTTCTCGGCCTGCCCCGACACACCCCTGGCGCTTCCGTCTAACGACGGGTCGCCGTCCCCTCTCGAGAGGGGACTTGCCGTTTCACTTTTGCCTTTTGTCTTCTCACGTCTCAACTCTCTAATCTCAGATCTAACCTCCTCAACCAACTCCAGACTCAGATCCGAGAAATTATTGACAAAATTCAACGGATTCTTAATCTCGTGGGCGATACCGGCGGTGAGCTGACCGAGGCTGGCCAGTTTTTCCTGCTGAACAAGCTGATCCTGAGTGGCATGAAGTTCGTTCAGGGCAGCTTCAAGACGGTCCCGTTCTTCGAGAATCAGCCGGGCTTGCTGCTCCGACTCCTGGAGATCCTCGAATCGCTGGTAGGCCAGATCAAAAACACCGGCAAAACGGACCAGCGTGTCGAGTGCTTCTTCCGGCGGATTGGGTACTTCGCCCGCGAGGCTGTATCCTATCTCCCCGTGTGTTGTGCGGGCAATGATAAAGGTAAGGCCGCCAATTGCCTGGATGACTTCCTCCGTTGGCGCATTGGGATCGGCCTGCTCATACTTGCCATGGGTATTCATGTTTTCAATGTAATCCCACGCATCGTCACCGTTCAGGGCCAGTACATATACAGGATCGGTGCCTTTTTCCCATTCAGATAAACCGGGAATAGCATCGTGCACTAACCTGGGTATTTTGATAACCATGCCAATGCGATTACCGTCCTCCGAGGTCATCGACATATCATATGAATCAGCCCCCCACGTCATATGCCAGAAATAGTCGGCGTCATGACCAAGAGAAATAAACTCTTTTCGCATATTCACCACGATGTCAAACAGGTCAGATGACGTCTGCATGGCTGTAACCTGAGATCGTACCCGTTCAAGGGCTAACTCTACTTCTGCTTCCCGTGCTCGCTGCTCCGACTTCTCCAGATCGAGAAAACGGGTGTACGTCTGATTGAATACAGCAGTAAAGCGCTTAAAGATGTCGTGGGCCTCAGGTACCGGCTCATAGGTGATAAAGAGCAGAAATCCATGACTGAACTTACACAGGTGATTGATCTGGTAGGTTGGTAATGAAAGACCTGCATCCATCAGATCCTGGAAAACGGGTTTCAACTGAGGAAGAGAGGTCATGAAATCATAGTGGCTTTCAATTGCATCACCTTTTAATTCCTGCATTAAGAAGGTGTCATCACTATGCATAAATTCATCCCATTCGTCAAAGGACTCTTCCCCGGAATGAGGAAGAAGAAAAGGTTTTTGAATGGTACCCTCACTACTCATGATGCAAATACTGGATCGGCGATCCTCTTCCAGAATACAGTATCCGCAGCTCCAGGCATTGACACCTAAATTCTGTACCTCAAGAAACATAAGATTGGCTACTTCGGGCAGCTCTTCACTGGATTGCATTCCCATAGATCGGGATCGCACTTTTTCCAGCGCCGCTTCTATCTTTGCTTCACGGGCCTGTTCTTCAGCTTTTTTGAGATCAAGAAATCGAGTGTATGCTCTTTCGAATTCTACAGAAAAGCGTTTTAGAATATTTTTTTCCTCTCCCGAAAGTTTGCGCCGGATATTGATCCCAAAACATCCAAATCGCATGTACGCCTCTGAATAGTAGATCCCTTCCGGAAAATTTTCAGCTTTCAGCTTTTCAGCTCCTGATAACAGCTCTTTCCAAACATCAAAAAATCCGGCAATATCCCCGGGCGGAATAAATTCTTCCAGGACTTTATCAGGATTGGCCCAGGCTTCAAAACACGCTGCGGTATAGGGTTCCGATTTGTCAAGAGGATATGTGATCTGTTTGCTGTGAAGGGTGGTTTCCCCGTTATTCTCTTCCGACCAGCTGGCCCAGAATTGATGGGTTTGATTATCTTCGTCCGGCAGCCATACATAAGAGAATTCAGTTGGGATACCCAGCAGGGTAAGTTGCTCATGAAATACATTTGAAACAGTATCTATTTCATCAGAATGCTTCATCATCATGCTTTGGGCACGTGAGCGCTCAAGGGCGGCTTCGATCTTTGCTTTACGGGTTTGGGCTTCTGCTTTCTGGAGGTCGAGGAAACGGGTGTAGCTTTGTTCGAATACTTGAGAAAAACGTCTAAAAATATCATGTGCTTCAGGGACCGGTTCAAAAGTAATGAACAGTACATATCCATATTTAAAAAATGCAACATGATCGATTTGGGACGTTGGAAAGGGTATTCCATTGGCCTTCATTTGTAATAACTGATCACCTACCCCAGGCAGGCTGCATAGATATTCGTAATGGGCTTTGCATTCTGTTTCAGGGATCTCTTTTACATAAAGTTCTTCTCCTCGTTCTCCTGCTTTAAGGTATTCTAAAAATATTCCTTCTTTAGGTGTTCGATATTGAGGAAACACTCCCTCTCCATTGCTGCCCCATTCCAGTGATCCATCCGGATGGTCATCATGAATATTAAATGCACAAAACCAGGTTTCGATGCCAAGATTCTGTACCTGCTTCACTAATTCAAGTGAAAGATCACCAAGCTCTTCGCTCTTATGCATGGCAAGGCTTTTTGCTCTAACCCTTTCTAATGCCAATTGAATTTCAGATTCCCGGGCCTGTT
>CAZJBI010000008.1:0-201929 GCA_964544445.1 uncultured Rhodohalobacter sp. | reverse complement strand
AATCGCTTTGGGATAACTTCGAGAAACAAGGGGAATCGATAGAAGGGAGAACACTAGCACTTATTAACATTCAATATGACTCCAACACGGCGAACTTTATCGTTTATACAAAAGCATCTGTTTCTATTACCGCTGATATCATTGAGTTTGAATAAATTAAGTAGATATTATAGTGCTATGAATGAAAGGTTCCATTCGATTACGAATGGAACTTTTCTATTCACATAAAGTCATTGGTTGAGCTAATAAAATGCCGAGCTAATTCGCACTCTTCAATCACTTTTTTGTTAAATAAGTAGTGAAAACCATTCTCTGAATTTTATCAGCTGTTAAAAAAATTGAATATCCATATGGTGGCGACTCAATTCTGCACGCTCCCAGACATAGAAGCAGGAGCCCATATCAAATAAGACACTTTCCGATGTTTCATAACCAGGTTTTTTTTCCTGATTACAAGTTTTCGAAAAGTGCCTATCTTTGCTCTCGATAAGTCTTATCCAATACTCTCTTTTACTCTCTATCAATTCATCGAAACACCACTTTGGGTCATTTCATACCTGGCATCTTCAATTGCAGATTGTAGATTTACCAGCTCATTTTTAAGATAATTACCGTTTAATACGGTCTTGTCTGACAGAGAAGCGATGGATGTGATTCCCTTGTTTGTCAAGTCGTTCGACATATAGGCCTGAATTTGATTCACATCAGAAACGTACGTTTTGAAAGCCTGCTTTACGCCCACACTGTTCTCGGCAATTTTATCATAAATATTACTCAATGCGGCACGTCGTTCATCACTACGTTTCTGAATCTCGGGGTTGTCGTATTTTTGATCTTTCTTATCCCATTCCGAGAAATAATCTTTACCACTCTTTTTCATTTCATCAGCATGTTTATCAAAATCTTTCTCCATATCCTTAATTTTTGAGACGTTTTTAGAATATAGTTCAAAGGCTCTTTTCACATCCGCCTGTCCGGGTTTGGTCAATTCATCCAGTGAAGCTCCAATGGCATCAAGTTGGACAATAGTTTTTTTGATGTCGTTATCTACCGTTTGCATGGTTGATTGAACTTCTTCAGAGCGTTGCATTCCGGTTGTTGAACATGAAGTAAAAAACATGAAAGTTGCCAGGAACAATATTGCGATATAGGTGCCTGATTTGTTTAATTGTATCATAATCGTAGAATTAATTTCCTGCATCTTGCGGGACAGTTGTGAAATGATTATCACAAAGCAATATGATCATACCACTGGTTAGAAGCTTTACATTCGAATTGCAAATGATTACATAGATCACTGTTTTAGAAGTGGATTCGGGTATCTATATAATGAAATATCAGTTCGAGATAAGTAGTAGTTTAAGAATTTCCCCCTTTGAAGGGGGCATTTTGGGAATGAAAAGAACTGGATTTCCACTCAAAACTATAATTATTCGCTCCATTTTATACTCAATGGGTCTTCCCCCCTGCTCACTTCGTTCACTTTCCCCCTTCACTAGGGGATTTTAAAAGCATTTTCCTTATCATGAATGCTCACTTAAATTTGCGCCAACATCACCCGGCATGCTTATTAGTCGAGTGTAATCCTTTTGAAAGAGTTATGCGCTCTTTTTTTAACTCACTGAAATAGGCAGGAGTAAGTCCTGTATATTTTTCGAATTGAGCAATCAAAAGATCTTTATTTTTATAATAAAGTTTTTCGGCAATTTCCTCGAGAGTAAAATCTTGATAAAGCAGCATCTCTTTAATCCGTTCAATTTTCTGAATGATGATGAATTGCATGACCGACATACCTTTTACGTCCGAAAATATTTTTAATATGGATCCATTATCCGCTCCAAATTTGTCACTGATAACTTCAGCAAAACTCAGCTTCGGTAATTCATCAGAATAATGAATCACCTCTATAATGGTATTTATGATTTTATCAATCAGTAAACTATTCTGTTCATCCAGCAATACCATCCCCGATTTCTGTAAATTCTGACTTAATTCATTAAGACGATATTCTGTAATCGCTTCAAGAAAAATGATAGCTCCATATACTGAAATAGAATATTTTATATTGAGATCTTTTAATTCATCTTTCACAATCAATTTGCATCGCAAACTCACCATATATTTCACGTAGAGTTTTTTGCTCACAACTTCCATTTTTCCATCATTACTAAAACCTGCTTTATTCATAAATCAAAAAATAAATTAACGTATTTTCGGGTCTGACGGTTGGTTTAAATATGAACCATCTAAAAACGCAAAAAAAACAAAGACTGAAATCCCTGCCTCTCTCCTCCTGCTTATAAACTGCTTATTGCATTAAATCTAATTCAAAAAAATAATGAACTCCTGTCATTGACCTCTTACACCAATTTTGAATACTGTTACAGAAATCACAGGTAAATGAAGGCCTTCTGATAATTTAAAATTTGTTTTGCTTAAAAAAATCGATGCATCAGCTAACATCCTCATAGCCGCTTTTAATAACTGTCGATATCATTTTAAACCTGTCATTGGCTTTTATAGAATTCCGGGCATGAGCCGGTATGATAATTGAACTCCCGGTATCCAGAAGTGTTGAAATGTCATCAATAATAATTTCAGCCTTCCCGTCAATAATTTGAATAAAGGTATCAAACGGGGATGTTTTCTCCTCTAACTTCTCACCTGAATCAAAGGATACGGCATTTATATTTCCTGTTGATTTCTTAATGATTGTTTTAATAACCACCGAATCCGGAACGTATTCGATAATTTCGACAATAATCATCGCTTTTGATTTTTCTAACTCCAATGGTTCCATTTTATTGAAATAATGAATTATTGAGCAAGTACAACGATCAAAAACTTTACTATTTCTACGTATCTATTGTAGTACTCTTTTCTGTGAGTATAAGTTTACAAAGATGCCCATTCATAACTATTACACTCAATGCATTCATCGTTACAGACATTACAGATATTGAGTAGGTGTTTTCGCTTCCCAACCACAGTCTTTCAAATTCAGTTAAATATTGATTTAATGACTTACAAGCACGATTTGGCTACCAAAATGTGGGATATGTGTAACATTATGCCAAATCTCTGCAATGTGTACCCCGCAACATTCCCATATTTTTAAATAGTATACTCAGAAACCAGACGTATTATTTACCATGAAAAATGTAGAAAGGATAACCTTTAACAATCGCACAAGCCGGGAATTCAGTAAAGAAATAAAGCAACGGGTTGACCATTATTTTGAGGAGAACGAGCTCTCCAAACATGCCAATTTTCAGATGGTGGTAAAAACCGTGGTGATGCTCAGTGTGTATCTTGGCTCTTATGTGCTCATTATCTCGGGGCAATTTTCTCTCGGCACTATGTGGTTTTTAACGTTCTTAATGGGAATAGGAACAGCCGGTATAGGTTTTTCCATATCTCATGATGCACTTCACGGGGCCTATTCATCAAACAATCATATAAATAACGCCCTGGGATATACATTCAATCTACTGGGTGCTAATGGCTATATCTGGAAAATCACTCACAACATTATTCATCACACTTATACCAATATTCACGGACACGATGAAGACCTGGAAATAGCGGGCTTTATCCGGCTCTCCCCTCATTCAGAGCATAAGACGATCCACCGTATTCAGCACATACTTGCTTTTTTTGCTTACAGCCTGGCCATGGTAACGTGGGTATTTATAAAAGACTACAAGACTTTTCTGAAGACAAATATAGGCCCCTATGACAGCAAAAAACATCCACTCAGCGAATGGGTCATCCTTTTTTTAACCAAGGGAATGTACTATGCATATATTTTGGTATTGCCAATGGTATTGCTCGACATTAGCTGGATACATCTTATCATTGGATTCCTCACTCTTCAGTTTACATCGGGCGTCATTATCGGGATGGTTTTTCAGCTTGCCCATGTTGTAGAGGGTACCGATTATCCTCTCCCGGATAAAGGCAATATGATTGACGAACATTGGATGATTCATGAAATGGTAACGACCAACAATTTTGCACGCAATAATAAAGCATTAAGCTGGTTTGTTGGCGGACTTAATTTTCAAATCGAGCACCATCTATTCCCGAGGGTTTGCAGTATTCACTACCCGGCCATCAGTCCAATCGTTGAGAATACAGCCAATGAGTTCAATATTCCCTACAACCACCATGAAACTTTTTTTAAAGCGATAGCATCTCATTACAGGACTCTCAAAAAATTTGGTGATCCTGAATTCAGATATGCGGAAGCGAGGGATTGACATTAAATCCTACCGGGTTTAAGAATTATTTTCAAGAATTGATTTATATGAATCGCTTCAAATTTTAATTAAGACTTGAATCCACAGATTTATGTGAGCCTTTGTAAATCATCCTTTCCAAAAATTTTAAAAAATATTGTTCAAGCTGCTTATATTCGGATTTTCCAGGTAACAATATTAACAAAGGCTTTGTTATCGAAGAAAAAGAAGGGCTAAAAAAAGACCATACAAAATAATTTGCATGGTCTTTTATACTGATTAATCAAACTGTTCTATCCAAAATTGCCGCTCACTCATCCCGGTACATCTTCAGTATTGGATGAGATTAAATTTCAGATTGCACCCGGTCTACATACTCTGGACTGGCGTAGATTGCTACCTCAATTCGGCGGTTCTTCTGTCTTCCTGCATCCGTTTCATTTTCGGAAAGAGGCTCATATTCTCCTCTGCCGGTAATTTGTATTCTGGATGATGCAAGCCCTTGGGAAATCATGTATGTACTGGCAGATTGGGCCCGACGCTCACTTAACGTCAGGTTGTAACTCGCCTCTCCTCTTGAATCTGTATGGCCAACAATCATAAGAGTCGTATCTTTATCGCGATTTAAAATCGTAACCAGCTTTCGAAGATTTTCATTGCCTTCCCGACGAAGTGTAGCTGAGTCGAAATCAAACAGTATACCGCTATCAAAGCTGACAGCAATTCCTTCTTCAACGCGCTGAACGGTAACTCCATCCACCTCTTCTTCAAGTTCTTTGGCTTTTTTATCCATATTACCACCGATAATTGCACCTGCAGTTCCACCAACAACTGCGCCACCAATAGCACCAGCGGCCGTATTACCAAGAGTTTTACCAATAACAGCACCAACAGCCGCGCCTCCTCCTGTCCCTATTACTGCACCTTTCGTCGTATTGTTTATGCTCTTACAACCTGATACGAAGAGGGCTGCTGCAAGTAGCATGGATATAATGACCGATAATTTTATAATATTCATAGTCTTGATTTTTAATATTTATTTAGTAGAAAAAAGCGCTGAAACGTCAATTTGTTACCGATTCATTGCCTGCCGGAAAGTATATGGTTCATTGTAGAATAATCGTTCTAATTATGACTAAAGAGGTAAAAGACACCTACCTGGAATCCCCTGTTGGTTGACTCTACATTTGAATTTTCAGAGATATCATTTAAACCAAGGTTATATCTGGCATCAATCCCGAAGCCGGTGGGTGGATGTACATAGCCCACTCCAAAGCTTAAACCTGCATCAAAAGATTTAAATTGATCTTTAATATCTCTTGAAGAGTTATTGTTTTCCGACTTAGCGTTAATCAGCAATCCTAATTGTGGCCCTGCCTGTAGTCTGAATCCATTATCAAACATATATTGAACGAGTACCGGAATGTTAATGTAGTCCATCTTTAACTCGTCATTACCACTCTTTGCGCCCTGCATGGAATAGACAATTTCTGGTTGTAGAGCAAAATCGTTGTTTAGGTGGATATGGCCAAGCAGGCCCGCATGAATCCCAATTCTTGAGTCGAAATCAGAGTTATTGTCATTATTTATGGTGTATGAATTCAGCCCTATCTTTGTACCAATATTTATGTTTTGCGCACTCACTGTGCCCACTGCCATAAACAACGTGGTAATGATTGTAATCAAATATAATTTCATGATCTAGTGTTTAATATGTTCTTGCCAGGGTACTTTCATCCATTTGGAATCCTTTTAAGTAGTGTTAAAATGCATCCCTTTCCTATCGGAAGTGTTATATAATTGAAGAATGATATTATATAGATCACACATTTATGAAGCCATTTGAATTCATGTCGAGACTACATCACCCTGTTATTTTTGTAAGAGCGGTTTGCATCCCCATCCGGAATGAGTTGTGGTCGCTTTTCTTCCGAATCTTGCTGGTCTGTACCACGTTTTTAAACCGTTCTCGAATATTTCCCCATCAAAGAATTCAAACTGATTACAATCAATATTATCAGATAAGTTCTGCGTGCTATCTAAAGCGTTGAACTTCTTGGAAAAAGCGTGAAGTTCGCTTTTCATTTTTCGTATAAAATCTAAATCGTATACCGTAAGTGTAATCGTTGTTTGAATTTCATTTTCGAGACGTTGATAGGTACGTTCGGCCATAGAATCAGCTAATTGAATGGATGAGATTTCTGGATGACTCTCCAGCAAATTCAAAGTTTTTGAATCAATATGAGACAGATGAAGATTTTGTGGAGAAGCAAGCAGGGCATCAGAATAGGGCATCAGATGTTCTGCTGTCATAGGAGTTCCGTTATTACAGGTTGAAAGGACGGAAAGATCAAATCGATCTTTATTTGAAGCTAAAAATCTCTGAATACCGATGGAAAATGACTCGGTATTTACTATTATATCCGGCAACGTTCGGTGGTATTTTTTTCCATCTGCATCCGGAATTTCGTGACCAAAGTAGAGAAAGTAGTTTCGTTGATCTTCATTTCTGGTATTGGATTTGTATTGGTTATAAAGCTGAGCTTCTGTTGTTAAAAAGTCCTCCTTTTTATTGGAGTGGTGATACTTAACCTGGCTAGATAATTCCCCATTTGTATAGTGATAAAACCAGCTCTTTTTTCGGGGAAACAATCCCAGAAAGTTTGTCTCCGATTCCTGATAAAAAACAAAAACCTCTCCCGATTTAGCTTCTTCAGCAACTTTAATTGCAGTATCAAAAATCTTTCTGTTTCCCCGAACCGATTTACCGGCAGCATCGTAATAGAGATAATCTGCATCGGCATGGATGTAATAGACTACCAAATAGTCCGGGTCCACAGTTTTTTCCATAGGGTCCTCCCTGAATAGTTCAGACGTAGAACTACATCCTGCTAGAAGAAGCATGTTAAGAACCAAGGCCTGCCAAACTAGGATTTTACGTGCTACATATGAGTTGAGCATAAATTTGTTTAGAGATTGTTCACTAAAACGGAACCCATACTTCTGAACGATCTGAATAAACCAGGGCTCTCCCTATTCAATAGATATCCAAGAAGGAAAAATCTATCACTAATTTTTCAACTGCAAGGGTATGAGAACCCTTGACAGAATTCATATCTTTTACAGCAACAGAAGTATAATAAGGATCAAAAGAACGGTTGTAACACCAATAGTTACGGTGCGGTCAGCCTGCTCCATAAAATCCTGGGAAAAATTTGAGAAATCTTCAAGATCTTCATCCTGCACTTCGTCAAACCCGTCCAAACCGTTCAACTCGTTCTGTTTTTCTTCTATTCCAAGTCTAAAGGACTGAACCTGCATGATTTCATCTTCAGAAAGGGTTGCCTTCGATTCGATTCGATCCAATGTAGACAGCATTTTTGTAAATGATTCGTTTAGAATCAATCGTTTTTCGCCGGCACTCTCTGTTTGTGTAACCTGCAGAACAGTTTCGTTAAAATGCTTTTTAAACATCTCAGAAACATCGACTGTTTGTGCGTTACCTATTGAATAGATGGCAAATATTAAAAAGGCACTCGTTATTAAAAAGCGTATTGTTTTCATTTTTCTGATTTTTTTGAATTAATTGATTGAATTTTGGTAGGGTTAAGACTTATTTGAATTTAAATCGGCAGCCACTTTTTTAGCCTTTTCTTTTCCTTTCTTTGCTAAACGTGCAGTTTCATTTTCAACACTTTCAAATGAATGAGAAACGGTATCCAGAAAATCATTAAAATTATCAGATAGATGATCCGCGTATTTATGACTTTTTTTAGAAATTGAGTGCCTTGTTTTTGACCCTTTGTTGGGAGCAAAAAGTATCCCTAATGCAACTCCAATTACCGTTGCACCTAATGTGGTGGTAATAATTTTTAATGCTTTCATATGTTTTGATTTTTTTTTATAAAATTCGTTTCCCCTGAATAACACGAAGTATTATTGCAATTACTGCAATAACCAGCAGGACATGAATGATGCCACCGGCGCTGTAGCCGATAAAACCAATGAGCCAGGCGATGACTAAGATCACGGCTACGAGGTATAATAGATTTCCCATAATATTTATTGATTTGAATGTTAAAGAGCCTCTGCAAAATCACAATAAGTGAATCTGTCATCTCGAATTCCTTGCTTTTTAGAAAGCAGCAATGACATCGCGTTTTGCATAGCCCTCGTTTAGTTATTGAACATCTTTTGTAACGTCAACGGCAAAAAAGTTGTCCAAAGAATTTGCAAGATCATCCATCGAACCACTGAACTCATCTTGAAATATTATCCATTGATCTCTTCCGGATTCACTGAAATTGTCGATGGTTCGTTTCATTTCGCGGTTGGCATTATCCAGAACTTCAAGTCTTATTCTGAAATCTTCTCTAACATTTTCATCCCTGGTTTTAATGGTGTCTTTGAGAGCTGCAATCTTTCGGAAATTTGATTTAATCTCATTCTCGGTCTTTAATCTGAACACTTGGACTTCAGCCAACACTTCACTTTCATTCATATCCAAATCCCTTCCCGACTTCATAATCGGGCTTTCCGCTCTTTCCATTTTTTGTGATGAATTCCCACAAGCCATAAAAACGGATAGCGATGCAATTATAAAACTTGCAAAAAGGAGGTTTAATTTTTTCATATTGAAATTATTTGTCTTAATTAAAAATGTTGGCTTATCGAACTGGAAGGTTAGCGAGAAAATCGAGGTATCGCTGCAAGACTGTTAGATCTTGCTCTTTTTTATTTTTCTTTTTTGAATTTAAAAAACCAGAGTGATGATCAGTAGGCTAATCATGAATCTAAACCGCCAATCAGATAGGCTACACCACCCGCAACCATTACGGCAGCACCTGCCAGCGGTTACCAGTCTGTGCTATGAGTTCTGTTAGCGGTACTTTCCAGCTCACCAATCTCTAAGGTGGTTTCTTTGGTTACATATTTAAAACCGGTGTTGATTGTAAATACTTATCCAGCGTTAAGATTACTGATTCAGGCTTTCCGCATATCAAACCCTCATCTCCCGCAGCTTGCGGGCCAGTTATGAATTGAATTCCACAACTACAATTTACTTGCCAGAAACCTTACAATCGTTACAGAAGCGAAGACAAAAGGTTATACATATCACAGGTATTCGGGCTTTCCATTCCGATGGCTTCATTTAAAAAAATGGAATTGGATTCAATGTTCAATTATCATAAATAAACGTGATATATGTAACCCCACCTGTATTTATTATAACGGACAGATGGTTTCCATTTTATATTTTCAAAATAGCCAAACACCAACGGGTAAATTGAATATTATGGAGACACAAAAAAAAGATCGGCCCGATATATCTGATCAAATAAACCATTCACATCAGAATTCCTGGGTGGATGACGAGAAACAGGAGCTTGAGTATAAATACTCATTGGCTCTTTCAGAATTAGATCAAATAAAAAAAAGTATGCTCAATTTTAGTCATGACCTTCGGAACCCGCTTGATGGTATTTCGGGAATGATTGATTTGATTATTGAAGATAAAGATCGGGTTGAAGTACAAACTCGTGATCTAATCATAATTAAGGAAGCCGCTCAATCCATATTGGATCTTATACAGAATTCATTGGTAATTAAGGATGCGCAAACAAATTTGAATAAGAATGGTAAATTTCATAGAAATCATTTTTCCATTATCAAGGAAATTCACCGTGTATATCTTCCAATGGCACGAAGTAAAGACATTTCACTATCGCTGAGAAGTCAAACCGATAAAGAGATACAACTCACACCAAAATTCTTTGAAAATCTGATGCAAATCACTGGAAACCTGGTAGCCAATGCCGTCAAATTTACTCCGCCAAAAGGATCTGTTGATGTTGTTTTTAGACTGGATGTTGAAAAAAATCAAAACAAACTGAACGTGACTGTAACTGACACCGGGAAAGGCATGTCCACAGATCAGGTATCAGCATTTAATCAGGGTAAACCAGTAAAAAGAACAAACGGAACCAATGGGGAACGAGGTTTTGGAATCGGCCTTTTGCTTGTTTTACAAATAGTTTCTGAATACGCGGGAAGCATTAAATTGAAGAGGAAAAAAGAAGTCGGAACTGAATTTTCACTTTCGTTTCCTCTAACTGATAAATTTTTAAATCAAACGAACGGTACACATTCACTTTTTAAAAATAAAGCTTTAGAACTTAATGGTACTAAAAGCTAAAGCAACCATATATTTTCATTGATTACTCTTTTATAATTCTCCTGCTCTCCTTCCAAACAAATTAGCAGGCATTTTAGATACATACTTTTCAAAGCTTTTATAAAAGTAAAATTCTAATTATCTGACTACGATTTGTTATGTATTTTGATTGGGTTTATTCAAAATCATGATTATCAATTAGCAATAGCATTAAACGCAAGTGCACATCACTTTCCCGAATGAATAGGGATTCACGTTCCATTCGCACTAGTTAGCTGAAAAGATTAGTTATATCCTCCCCCGCTCATATACAAATCTTCCAACTCTACTTAAGCATCCGTGATATATGTAACACTTTGTTCATAACACATAATGCATGTCTCCCTCAATATTCTAAAATTGATGTTGCTGAAAGTATATAGCAGTGTACCTTCCTAGGAAAACAAAAAGTAAAAATGATTATGAAACAAACATTAGGCAGTATTCTGAGCATAGGCGGATTAATCGGAGTCTTATATTTCGGATATCAATACCTGGACGACTCTGAATCTTTTGAATTATTAGGAGCAGATGTCGCCGTAAGTACCGGTGATTATGTTCCAGTTCTGATATCGCTGATTATCCTCATTGTTGGGGTCGTAATTTTTCGGTCAAAGTAATCCGCATTGGGTCCTTTGAAAAGGACTTCCGAATGAAACAACACATTCAAGTCTCAAACCCATAAAGTTCATAATAAAAATATAATACTGAATCGAGAGGTGGCGACTATGAAATCCATTTTTAAAAATATAAGTCTGTTACTTATTCTAGTATTTATAGTTTCCGCTTGTAGCATACAACGAAGTGCAATCAGCGGTGAGAAACGGGCGTATGGCTACAGCTGGGAACAGGAAAAACAGATCGGTAAAGATGCCGACCAGCAGATTCAGCAGCAATACGGTGTTTATGATAATGATGAACTTCAAAAATATGTTGATAACATTGGTCAGGAGATGCTCACCGTCAGCCATATGAACAGAACTGATACACCTTCTGAATATGAAGGAACTGATTTCTATTTTCGCGTTTTAGACAACGCGGTGGTTAATGCTTTTGCATTGCCAGGCGGCTACGTTTATGTAACACGGGGGCTACTGTCACATCTTGATAATGAAGCCCAGCTCTCTGTGGTGCTGGGTCATGAAATCGGACATGTAGTTGCACGCCATGCCTCGCAGCGAGTCTTCGAACAACAGATGGGACAGATTGCCCTGATCGGCGGGGCCTTAGGCGGGGAACTGATGGGACTTCCCGGTGGAGATATCCTTGGTATTGGCAGCCAGGCAGCACAAATGTTGTTTTTAAGCTACAACCGGGAAGATGAGCGTGAGTCAGACCGTCTTGGTGTGGAATACGCTTCCATGCAACATTACAAGGCAGCCGAAGGAGCAGAGTTTTTCATTTCTTTGGAACGGATGTCACAACAATCGGGACAAAGTCTTCCATCCTGGCAATCAACACACCCAGACCCTGCCGAAAGGGCAAATAATATTCCAAAACTCGCCGAAGAATGGAAGGTAAAAGGATATGAACAAACCCTTGACAATACTGATGAGTATATGGGCAAGCTTGACAATATGATCTATGGTGAAAATCCGCGGGAAGGATTTACCCGAGATACGTTTTTTTACCACCCGGATATGAAATTTCAATTTCCGTACCCAGACGGTTGGCAGGTTATTAACCAGCGGTCTCTGGTTGCTGTTGTAAGTGGAGATCAGGATGCGGTTTCGATTATGACACTGGACGGCAAGTCGGCGGGTGCAGAGGCCTCGGTTCATGAGTTCTTAAACCAAGAGGGAATTACTACCATTGCAAAGTCCAATAAACAGAGTAACGGTCTGGCTGCATTTCAGGCAGAAGCCACCGGGCAAACTGAGGGTGGTACCCAACTTAAATTCTTAATCTATGCGATAGAATATAATGATTCCATTTATCGCTTTTTACACTACACGGAAGCTGAAAAGTATGGCACCTATTCTTCACGTTTCAATGAAATATCCAACGGATTCAAGCGACTTTCTGATACAAGTATATTAAATATTCAACCGGTTCGCCTGCAATCATTAAAAACAAGCCGTTCAGGCACCTTCCGATCTTTTCTACCTGCAAATCTAGAAAGCTTTTCGATCACTCTACTGCCAGAAGACCTTGCTATCATGAATCAGGTGGGGCTTGATGAACAGATCAGTAGCGGTACTTGGTTAAAGCTACCACGTCAGCAGAAACCGTAAGTGGCATTCAAAACTTCTAAAGATTTAAACTGTAGTAATTATGTAACTTAAATATGGTAAGCTGTAACACCTTGCGTTGATTAATTCTATACATTGGTTTATAGTTAAACAGTTAATAGAATGGAGATACCATGGATAAACATAACAGAGACCACAAAAAAGAAGAGAAGAAACCGGTAAACAAAAACCCCCAACACAAGCCCGAAAAAGCTTCTGACGAAAAAGCTAAAAATAAGAAAGCGTAAAACACAATAAATCTATTCAAGCGGGCTTCTGATGGAACAGGGGCTCGTTTTTATTTTAAATTCGTTTTTTGATTGTAGAAAATGAAAATTGCACAAAAGATCTATCCTTAATTTCGTATTATCATGTGCATATAAACATCCAAAAACTACGATTACCATACCAATCTTACCTTTCTATTATGAGCTTAAATAATCAAGAGTTAGAAAAAGCAAAAACTTATATCATCGTAGAAATTATCGAGTATATTCCGAACTCTGTGGTCATAAAAACGATCATAAAGAAAACCACGGGGAATATTTCGGCTGTATCTTTTGATTCTGGAGAAGCACTGTCAGAAAAAACCTCACCTTTCGATACGTTTATTCAGATTATTGATGGAGAAGCTGTAGTATTGATCGATGGGACTGCGCATATACTGTATGTAGGTGAATCAATTATCATTCCTGCTCATACACGAAATATAATTGAAGCAAAAGTTCGCTTTAAAATGATTTCGACCGTGATTAAAAGCGGGTATGAGGAAGTTAATTTAAATGTATCACCTTAAATAGAAAGGAAATCTTTATTCTGGCCTTCATAACAAGATCTATACTTACCGCGTTAGAGCCAGATCTATATGATCATCTCGGTGCTTGTTAATATTCATTCCAAATTTTTTTTAAAAATATACGCTATCACAGGTCTTCAAGATTTTTCTCCCTTTTTTCTTTTACATCTTTAAAATAGGTAGGAGTCAGTCCGGTTACTTTTTTGAACTGATTTGAAAGATGTGCCACACTGCTGTAGTGTAAACGGTATGCAATTTCGGTGAGCGAAAGTTCATCATACAGAAGAAGTTCCTTTACTTTTTCAATTTTGTGCATAATTACATACTGCTGTATGGTAATACCTCGAACTTCCGAAAAGGTGTTGGAGAGATATGTATAGTCGTACCCCAGCTTTTTGCTGATGTAGTCGGAATCATTCACTTTGGGTAGTTCGTCGGAGTAGTGAATCATTTCTACAATCACAGCTTTGATTTTTTCAACCAAAATATTCTTTTTATCGTCCAGGAGTTCCAAACCTGATTTTTTCAGATTTCTCCCGAATTCCTCTCTCTGCTTTTCTGAAATATTTCCCTGAATTTCAACCATCCCAAGATCAACGGATAAATAATCGATACCAAGTTTTTCCAGCTCCGTTTTAACCAGCATCTTACATCGCAAACTCACCATGTATTTTATGTACAGCTTCATACTTTATCAATTATTGTAATTAAGTAATAAGCTATTTTATTGCACTAATCAAACATTCAAAGATTTCTGCAAGCCTTCTAACTCAACATACTTTTCCCACTCATAAAATAATCTGTTTCAATACTGTAAGTTAATTTATTCCCCACTGCATGAGTTATATAAATAGTTGTGACTCTTACATAAATCACAGATACTCCGTTACATAAAAGCTTTTTGAAATTCCTGATCTCTGTATTTCTTGATATCGCTGAGTATACCTATGAATTCAGAGACAGGCTACGCTGCGTAATCATCCGAGACTAGTTAAGCTTTCTTTATAATTAATGGCATCTCACGTCAAACAAAACCATGTTAAAATTACAGATGGATAGCGCTAAAATGATAAAGGAATTGAAATAAAAAGTAGAATAGTGGACTTGCAACAAAAAGAGGACCTTCGGTTAAGGATGATCATGCCGCTAGTTTATGTTTAGGATTTGATTAGCTCGCACCGGACTTTGGTAGAACAGTGCCGAGTGCAGGTGGTTTCGATAATACCAGATCTCAATAAACTCAACGATTTTCTCCCTGTCCTGCATATGGATCTCATAGCGCTCGGGAATACCTAACTCATATTCAAGGGTTTTAAAAAAATTCTCTGCAGTGACATTGTCCCGACAATTCAAATTACATCTAAATTTGACTTCAGTTGAAGGACCTAAATCACCAAAATATGAAGATTGTGAAGGCTGAAGTGACTCGGCCAGAAACATTGGAAGGTGTTTGCATGGGTGTCGAGACTGTGATATCAACCATTGGTATCACCCGCCAAAAAGATGGGCTTAGCTATATGGATGTGGATTACCAGGCAAATATCAATTTATTGAAGGAAGCAAAAAGTGCCGGGGTTAGGAAATTTATCTATGTGTCTGTCATAGACGCAGACAAGTTGAGCCATCTTAAGATCACCGAAGCTAAAGAACGATTTGTGGATGGCCTCAAAGCTTCGGGATTAGAATATACCGTCATTCGGCCCAATGGATTCTTTTCAGATCTGCGGGACGTGCTTTACATGGCTGAGAAAGGCAGGGTTGTGCTATTTGGAAATGGAGAGTCAAAGCTGAATCCTATCCACGGGGCCGACCTCGCGGAAGTGTGTGTACAAGCTATTGCTCAGAAAGAAAAAGAGATATCAGTAGGCGGACCAGATATACTCACTCAAAATGAGATAGCAGAAATGGCCTTATGCGCGTGGGGTAAACCGGCTAATGTTATTCACCTTCCGGGCTGGATCAGGTTATTGATACTACAAACAGCTAAGATTTTTCTTACAGAGCAAAGATTTGGTCCACTTGAATTCTTTCTCACAGTTATGGCGCGCGACAGTATTGCTACACGTCACGGCACTCATCGCTTACAGGATTTTTTTAATCAGGAAGTACAACAGACTTATTTACACGAATAAAATTAGATGTGTATAGTATTGGTCATGAAATATTAGCTTCTTTTTTATTGAAACATAAGCTAGGTGTGAAAACAAATATTATGCGGGTTGATTCAGCCAGGTCAATGCTTAGAAGAGGTAACCGATTTATTGGAAACAAGAGAACATACTTTACTTAATAAGACCCAAAATAAAATTCATCATCCAATTTTTTAGGTATTGCTTATGGGTTTTTAGATTTCATGTAACAGAATGCTTAATTCCTGTAAAAGTGCATTTTTTTCCTGATTAAAAAATGAACAATAAACTAGCAATTTCATTAGATAATTAGAGTGAATTAACTAATAATTTTTTTTACCTTTCATACGTTCTCATGATCAACATGA
The DNA here is from genome assembly GCA_964544445.1 of uncultured Rhodohalobacter sp. GTDB lineage: Bacteria > Bacteroidota > Rhodothermia > Balneolales > Balneolaceae > Rhodohalobacter. Next base: position 185,950 of record CAZJBI010000008.1, on the reverse strand, counting down.
ACTATTAAATAAATAAACTGTTAAATTTTTGATCTTATGAAGTTAAAACTATTTATCGCGGCGATGTTGAGCATATTTCTTGTATTTACTGCTTGCAGTTCTGATGACAGTGTCTCCGTTATCGACATAGAAGAACCTGAACCCGATCCCGGTGAAGAACCAGAAATAGATCCCCTCTTAGTTGATACCTGGAAAATGGATCCAACAGCCGGATCATTTTCTGTTGGCCCCTCAAGAGAAGATTTTTCTTCTTTCTTTTCAATTTCGGCATCAGGTGTTACTGAACGTGATTGTTTTTTTGATGACCGATACATATTTAATGAAGACGGAACTTTTGAAAACGAGTTAGGTGATGAAACATGGTTAGAATCCTGGCAAGACGGTGTAGAAAATGAAGGTTGTGGAGCACCGGTTCCACCTCATGATGGGTCCAATACTGGTACATGGTCTGCTGAAGGTGAAACCATCACACTCAATGGTAATGGTGTATTTCTCGGACTAGCAAAAGTCAATAATGACAATGAAGAAGGCAATCCTGCAGGTAACACGATTGAATATGAGTACTCACTATCTGAAGACAATACTATTCTCGAAGTGTTCATTAGTGGCTTTGCCGGTGAAACAACATGGTATTACCGTCTTACGAATGATTTAGACAAAGGTAATAATGATGATAATGATGGGGATGAAGAAAAAACAATCATTAATGATGTAAACATCGATTTTGAAGGTGAAGCACCCGAATTCCGGATATTTGGTGGAACTGATGATCAAGGCGCAGGAGTTGAGTTTTCTGTAATTGAAAATCCTGATCAATCAGATGCAAATCCCAGTGAAACTGTGGGATCATTCTTGGACCCTGATCAAAGTGTATTTTATACAGGAACAGCCACTACATTAGAAGGATATATCAGCTTTGATGAGAAAAACACATTCGATATTAAAGTGTGGTCACCCATTGAGGATGCAGTTATCAGATTTAAATTGGAAGATAGTGCAGATCCAAACATATTTTATGAAGCGGATCAGACTATTTCTGAGGCTAATACCTGGGAAGAATTGACGTACGAAATTCCGGCTGCAGATAGTGAAAAATTCGATACAGTAGTTATATTCTTCAACTTCGATCCCAACGGTGATCAATCTCCAAAAGAAGGTGAGAATATTTACTTTTTTGATGATATCGTGTTACGGTAATACTTCCATCATCTTTTAAAAAATCCAGGGGCCGACAATTATTTGTCGGCTCTTTTTTTATACACCTTTTATTCTTTCTTTACCTTGTAACGTGTTCAACCCGGAAGCACCCCAAACCTAGAATCTGAAGAAGAATATTATGAATAGGAAAAAGATCTTTGTAACGCGTATCGCAATGATTGTTGCCTTGGGCGGGTTTTTAATGGGGTTTGATGCTTCAGTAATCTCAGGGGTGGTTGGATTTATTGAACCTGAATTTTCTCTCACCAAATTTCAGCTTGGCTGGGCGGTTGGCTCACTCACATTGACCTCCACCCTGTCTATGATGATAGCCGGACCACTAAGCGATCGTTTTGGCAGAAGAACCGTATTGAAGATTGCTGCAATTCTTTACTTTATCTCAGCTCTCGCATCAGCTTTTGCTCCAACGTTTGCTTTACTTGTTATTGCCCGAATGATTGGCGGCCTCGGTGTTGGTGCATCCTTAATTTTGGCCCCTATGTATATTGCCGAAATCTCTCCCTCAAACATTCGTGGCAGGATGGTCAGTTTTAATCAGCTCAACATCGTTATTGGTATCTCTGCTGCATTTTTTACCAACTATATGATCTTACAGTGGGCCCAATCAGATGCATCTTGGACTCAAACGCTCATGTTTAGTGAATACACCTGGAGATGGATGCTTGGACTGGAAACACTACCCGCCATTCTATATTTTGTTGGCCTTTTCTTTGTGCCCGTAAGCCCTCGTTGGCAGATTCTTGTTGGAAAAACTGAGGAAGCCCGACAAACTCTGGTAAATCTGGTGGGTGAAAAAGAAGCAGACAAACAGCTGCAAGATGCCATAAAAAGCTTAGAAGCCGATAAAGAGAGAGAAAAGGTATCTATCAAGGAGATCTTTCAACCTGCCCTTCGCCTTGTGCTTTTGGTTGGGGTTACGCTGGCTGTTCTTCAGCAAATAACCGGTATTAACTCTGTTTTTTTCTACGCTCCTATGATCTTTGAGCAGTCCGGTATAGGTACCGATGCTTCATTCATGCAGGCCATCCTTGTTGGTGTAACCAATTTGGTTTTTACAATTTTAGCAATGCTGTTTATTGATAAGCTGGGGCGCAAACCACTGCTCATTTTTGGAATGGCTGGTATCGCGATCACAATGTTCATCTTGTCTTACGGTTTTCATTCGGCTACATATACTCTCACACCTGAATCCATAGAAACACTCGACCAAACCATTGACAAAGAATCTCTCAGGGTGAGCATGAGCGGAGTTCAATATTCTAATGATGTACTATTTAAAGAGGCGCTTGCAGAAGCAATCGGAAGCGAGGCAGCCCTTGCTAACGAAACCCCAATTATTACTGCTGCAATCGATATGAACCCCAACCTCATTTTATTTGGTATTATTGGCTTTGTAGCTTCCTTTGCTATTTCAATCGGGCCGGTAATGTGGGTTATGTTTTCTGAGCTCTTCCCTCTCCGAGTTCGGGGACTTGCGATTTCATTTGCAGGCTTTATCAATTCAGCAGTAAGCTTTTTAGTACAGCTTGTTTTTCCCTGGGAACTGGCAACTCTTGGCAACAGTATCACATTTCTGATATATGGATTGTTTGCTTTTGCAGGGCTTATTTTTGTTTTTAAAATCGTACCCGAAACCAAAGGAAGAACCCTGGAAGAGATAGAAAATCAGCTGGTACGGAAGCTTACTTAATCAAAAAATAGATACAAGAACCCAGGGGAATCTTACTATTCACTCAAATACTTTTTTGTGCAGGATTTTTATGATCTAAACTAAAGATGCGAAACCGTTTTTGGCATCCTGTGTTCTGAATCATTCAATGCTATTTGAATCTTTTCTATATTCTGAAAATGGTACATTCAGTTATACCTCTATATAAATCATATCCTCATGAAATCTTTCCTATCAGCTTTAGTATTTGTTTGTTTTTTAATCATTTCTGATTCAGTTGTTGCACAGGATCTGAACATGCTTCAGGAACTGGAAGAAATTGCAATTATCGACCAAAAAGTAATGATGCCAATGGGTGATGGCGTTCGACTTGCTACAGATATTTACCGTCCTAAAACCGAAGAACCCGTTCCGATCATCTTTTCAAGAACACCTTACAATTTTAACACCTTCCGTAACGGACAAATATCAAACCGAACACTAAATGCAGCCTATGAAGCTGTTCAGCGTGGCTATGCCTATGTAGTTCAAAACGAGCGCGGCAGATTTTTTTCTGAGGGAAACTGGAATATTTTAGGTACCCCGCTTACCGATGGCTATGATGCGTTTACTTGGATGTCGGGGCAGGATTGGAGTAATGGTAAAATTGGTACACTTGGTTGTTCCTCCACAGCAGAATGGCAGATGGCTGTAGCCGCTATGGACCACCCCGCGCACGCTGCTATGGTTGCCCAGGGATTTGGAGCGGGAGTAGGCCGCATAGGAGAGTTTTATGAACAAGGAAACTGGTACAGAGGAGGTGCCGGACAGATGCTGTTTACCGCATGGCTATACTCAACTCAGCACGACCCTTTAGCCCCGAAACTACCAACCGGTATTTCCCAGGAAGATCTGCTAAGGCTGCAGCGATTTTACGATATGGCGCCAAGGTACCCTTCTGTTGACTGGTCAGATGCACTCACACACCTGCCGGTAGAAGATATTATCGAGAATGTAGACGGCCCTAAAGGCATCTACGAAGAGATGATTACCCGCAAACCAAATGATCCGGAGTGGTACCAGGGTGGATTATACCACGACGACATGGACTTTGGAGTGCCCGGTTTTTGGTTTGTCTCCTGGTATGATGTTTCAGCAGGTCCAAATCTGACGCTATTCAATCACATAAGGGAAAATGCGACAGATCCATTAATTCGGGACAATCAATACCTTGTGATTGCTCCGACTCTACATTGTGGGTTTACTCGTGCAACCGAAAATACAGTTGTTGGTGAACGCAATGTTGGAGATGCTACCCTGGCATATTCCGAAATGATTTATGATTGGTTTGATTTCTGGCTAAAAGAACAACCCAATGACATTACCGACGAACTGCCCAGAGTTCGGTACTACACAATGGGAAGCAACCAGTGGCAAACGGCTGAACAATGGCCCCCAAGAAATTCCGAATTAACTCATTTTTATCTCAGCAGCAGCGGAAATGCCAATTCAAGATTGGGGGATGGAGTATTAGCTTCTGAGCCTCCCTCTGTCGACATCCCCGATACATTTGTATACAATCCCATGGAACCTGTACCCTCTTACGGCGGAAATGTCTGCTGTACAGGTAACGCAGTACAGGGGGGCGCTTTCGATCAAAGTGATATGGAGCTCAGGGATGACATATTGGTTTATACATCCGAGCCACTGGAAGAAGGAATGGAAGTGAGCGGTTTTATTGAATCTACAATTTATCTATCCTCTGATGTGAAAGACACGGATATCACAATCAAGCTGATTGATGTATATCCCGATGGGACGGCATATAACCTGGATGAAACAATACAGCGCGTACGCTACAGGGAAGGATATGACAAAGAAGTATTCATGGAAAATGATAATGTATACAAAGTGAAGCTGAGCCCGATGTCTACAAGCAATTATTTCAAAGAAGGGCACAAAATCAGAATTGAGATATCAAGTTCAAATTTTCCTCGCTTCGATCGAAACCTGAACACCGGCGGAAACAATTATGATGAGAGCGAAGGCGTTATCGCAACAAACTCAATCCATCATTCCGAACAATATCCCAGTCATATTCTGCTCCCGGTTATAAAATAACAGATACATATACATTTTTGAACGGTGCAGAGTACAAAGCCAAACCTGGCCTGTTAATCATCGGGAATGATTATCTCTTTGTGATTTGAATGATGTTTTGAACTTATAAAAATATTTGGTTCAGTAATTGACTTTGAACATGACAGAGGGCTACGAATTATTTACCTTCGTATAGGAAATTAGAAGTAAACAAAAGATCAGCATACATGGCGAAAAATCAATTCAATATCGACGACGCTTACCTATTTGAATCAGAGCTTACAGAAGATGACAAAATGATTATGGAAACGGCTCGGGAGTATGCCCAGTCAAAGCTGGAGCCTCGGGCGCTTGAAGGTAATCAAAATGAAATTTTTGATCTCGATATTGCACAAGAAATGGGTGAACTTGGTCTGCTGGGAGCCACCATCGCTCCAGAATATGGTGGAGTGGGTGCGAGTGAAACAGCTTATGGTCTTGTCGCCAGAGAGGTTGAGCGTGTCGATTCCGGTTATCGATCATTTATGTCTGTTCAGTCATCGCTGGTAATGTACCCTATTTCAGTGTTTGGAACCGAAGAACAAAAGCAGCGTTTTTTACCACGTTTAGCTACCGGTGAAAAAATCGGTTGTTTTGGATTAACTGAACCCAATCATGGTTCAGACCCCGGTTCCATGACATCAACCGCTCTTAAAACCGACGGAGGCTGGATCCTAAACGGTGCCAAAATGTGGATTACCAACTCCCCTATTGCAGATCTGGCCGTTGTTTGGGCAAAAGCAAAAGAGTCGAAAGATGATAAACCTGTAATTCGCGGATTTTTGGTTGAAAAGGGTATGAAAGGATTCTCCGCTCCCGAAACCAAACATAAGATGAGCCTTCGAGCCTCCTCAACAGGTGAACTTGTATTTGAGGATGTATTTATACCCGATGAAAATGTTTTTCCTGATATTCGCGGACTCAAGGGGCCATTTATGTGCTTAAACAGTGCCCGATACGGAATTGCCTGGGGAGCTGTTGGCGCAGCCGAGTATTGTTATCAAAAAGCGAGAAATTACGTTTCAGAGCGCCATCAATTTGGAAAACCTTTGGCGGCAAATCAGCTACCGCAAACCAAATTAGCTGACATGCTAACAGACATTACCTCCATGCAAATGCTTGCCTGGCGATTGGGTAAATTAAAAGATGAAGGCCGTCTACATCCATCAATGGTCTCATTGGCAAAACGCAATAATGTAGGCAAGGCACTGAATATTGCTCGTGTGTCACGAGACATGCACGGAGGGAATGGTATATCGGGAGAATATCGTGTGATTCATCACGTGGTTAATCTCGAATCAGTAAATACATATGAAGGGACTTATGATATTCACGGTTTAATCCTTGGTCGTGAAATCACGGGCATTCAAGCCTTCACGCCAAAAGGTAACGAATAGGTAAATCTCTATCTTCCATAAGTTTATTCGATCCGTGCTTCAAGAACGGTATCACCAATCTGTATTTGGTCTACTATGTTCATGCCCTGGACAACTTCACCAAAAATAGTATAAAGCCCGTCGAGATGAGGCGACCACGAATGAGTTATAAAAAACTGGCTGCCTTCTGTATCTGGGCCGGAACTGGCTATACCTACTTTGCCCCTTGAAAACGTCTCTACAGAGGGTTCCGTTGGAATACGATACGACGGCCCACCAAATCCATCTCTCCTGTCAAAATCTCCTCCTTGAATTACAAAGTTACGAACTACACGATGAAAGGCTACATCATCGTAAAAACCACTTTTGGTTAAGTGGTAAATAGATGAAACTGTAAAGGGAGCTTCGTTGGGATATAGAAGAATACGAACCTCTCCCCTGTTGGTTCTCAAAACCCACTGCGTATCATTTCCCATACCTGCTAAAACATTCATATCAGGTCTGCGAAATATTTTTCCCCGGGGTTCAGGTAGTTCAGATACCCTTGAAGGAACAACCTCTGCCAGCAAACTATATAATTCTCTGGCAAAATCAGATGCGGGTGATTGATTTTCATCCAGGTATAGTTCTACAATCTCAGTAATTTCGTCCTCATTTAAATGAATTTTACTGAAAATTTGACGTGCAGATGAAAAGACACTTCTGTTTTTTTGCAAAATCTGTGAGAGCATTTCTTTTTTAATACTCAAACCTCTTTCTGCCTCCACATTTCCATTTTCTATTGCATTCCAAAGCGCTTCAGACGCCCTGTAACTTCTTATACCCTCTCCTTTCAATTCGTTGAGTAACATCGTTATATACTCGTCTTTATTCATCACTGAATGCTTTAGACGATACACATGATCAGCTAAATATGGTTGGGTATCGATCATTGTGTTCAGTGACTGACGTAGACCGGATATATCCTGGCCCAGACTTACCATAAGATCATAATACGACAGAAGAATTTGTGGGTTATCGGTTTCCAGGGTCAAGTAATCGTCCAGGATTGATACCAGCTCGGAATTTAGGTGTTCAGAACGATTCAGGGATTCTAACAACTGTAACTTTACATGGGTGTTGGGGTGCTGAATCATAGTTTCAGTAAAACGAATAAGTTCATCCTCGTTTTCTGCTTTTGCTACCGCTTTCGCTAATTCCACGGCAAATTGCGGATTTGCGATAATTTGTTCAAATGGCCTGTTTTGCAAAGCTATGTCTACTCCCTCAGCCCCTAAAGACCTCACAAAATACTCGTCTAAAAGTGAAATAGAACTAGAATTTGTGTGTTCGGTAAAGAGATTAGCCAATCTTGTGTGGTTCTCACTTTGAGGTTGAGGTCTGTTTAATTCTGACCGGAAAAAACCGTAAAGCAGATTTCTGCGAATATTGTGATCCAGATTGATTTCAAATGTGTTCAAGAGCGCATGAACGTACGTATCTGGTACCTCAACTTCCGAAAATAAACCTCCCAGTGCCATAGCGCATCGCTCACCTATTATTTTCTCTTCAAACTCTTTCAAAAGGAATTCAAGATTCGCACTGACCCCCTGTCTGTAAAATACTTCACAAGCCAGTTCCGGTGTAACTCTCTCTTTAATGTATAGTCGCTGCAGTTCCACCATTAGATCAGAGTTCAAATCTGAGTGACTTAATATAATCCAGTCGCGAACACTTTTGGACCGAACGACCTGCTGAAAAAGCCATTCGCTTTGTACGGGCTCAGAATGGACTAATGCCATAGATGCACGGTAGGAAATATCCATATCTGCATGATCTTTTAAAGCCCAAAGCGTATCAAAATCTCGCTGTATAATAGCTTCGTTAAGCTGATCTTCTGTATCTGCCAGCACATTACTAACCTGCGCATCAACGTCTAAGGGAATGAACAGAAGCAATAAAAAAGTGATCCATAAAACTGATCGGTGAATTTTTGTTTTTATAAAATATCTTCGTTTCTTACACATATATTATACATAAATCTTATTCCTATGGACAAAGCTCAACTTACAAGAAAGCAAAAAGAATTTTTCGATTTTATTGTAGAGTATAAAAAAGAGCACGATGTGTGGCCCACCTATCGAGAAATTGCAGATGCTTTTGACTATAAATCTCCAAACAGTGTAACTCAAAATATACAGGCACTGCTCAAAAAAGAGTACCTGATAAAGACGGAGGACGAAGAATATGATATCCATCCCGAATTTGAGGAGAATCTTGGAATTCGCAAAACATCGGGGATCCAGGTTCGTGGACTTATTGCCGCCGGTTATCTACAAGAAGCTGTTGAGGCAGATCTTGGACGCATCACTCTTGAAACAATTTTTCCAAATATCGACGACATGTTTGCGCTACGGGTATCCGGAATGAGCATGAAAGAAGTGGGTATTTATGACGGCGATTTTGTATTGCTGATGGATAGCGACGTTAAGGATGGAGATATTGGGGCGGTGCTTTATAACGGCGAAACAAGCTTAAAGAAAATCTATCATGATAAAAACGGATTAAGGCTGGAACCCGCAAATAAAGAGTACGAAAACATTATCATTGAGCCCGATGTTTTTGAGGAAGTACGAATCATCGGTAAGTATATCGGTCATGTTAACCGAACGGGGATTCACAGAGCTGTTCCTACTCGAAAAGCCAGTTAGTTTTCTTTTTTGCCGTCAGATGAAGTTTCAAGCTTACCATTTGCACCTTTTCTGGATTCAAAAAGCTGAGAATCTTTGATCCACGCTCTGCCACCATCGTGCTGAAGTTTTTTGCGGTTCTTATATTTGAATGCTTGTTTATGCAGGTCTGGTAATTTACTCATGGAACTATCTGATTTAAATTCTGAACACTCTTCAGGTTAAACAATTATTATGCTGAATAATAACGTTTCATTTTTGAAAATTAAATAAATGCAAACTCTTTTAATTTAACTCAAAAACGTTTATTTTACGAATCTTGAAAAATTTATAATTAAATAAACAAAAATATGTACGCGGTTGTAAAAATTGGCGGGCATCAGTATAAAGTTTCTGAAGATCAAACCGTGTTTGTGAACAGGTTATCCGTTGAAGATGATAAGATTACTTTAGAAGATGTCCTTCTTGTTAAAGACGAGAAAGGTAAAGTTAAGGTTGGAACTCCTACAGTAAAAGGCTCAAAAGTGGAAGCTACTATTGTTGATCATCTTAAAGCCGATAAAGTAATTGTCTTTAAAAAGAAACGACGAAAAGGTTACCGTGTAAAAAACGGGCACAGACAAGCAATCACTCAATTAAAAATTGACAAAATTTCTTAAAAATTTATAGCTATGGCACATAAGAAAGGTCAAGGTTCAACAAGAAACGGCAGAGATTCAGAATCGAAACGCCTCGGCGTGAAAAAATATGGTGGAGAAGTTGTACGTGCTGGTAATATTATTGTACGACAACGCGGAACCAAATTTCATCCCGGCGAAAATGTAGGTCGTGGCGGAGATGATACACTATTTGCACTTTCTGACGGCAAAGTTACATTCCGTCGAAGAGCAAACGGTCGAAAATATGTTACTGTAGAACAGGTATAAATTATTTTACTTTTTTTAAGAGCTCCGGTAATTCGTTTTGCCGGAGCTTTTTTTATTTTCGGGTATGAAATTTGAAATACCTTTATTTTCTGACATACAGTTTGGCACTATATTTTGCATAGGAAGAAACTATGCAGAACACATAAAAGAAATGAAGTCTGAAAGAACATCAGACCCGGTTGTTTTTTTAAAACCAAGAAATAGTATTCTTTTTGACGGCGATACACTTGTACTCCCCTCCTCATCGAGTAATGTACACCACGAAGTAGAGCTCGTACTCTTAATAGGCAGTAAAGCTGAGAACGTTTCGAAGCGCGAGGCCCATAAATACATTAAAGGGTACGCAGTTGGCCTGGACATTACTGCAAGAGATATCCAGTCTGAAGCTAAGCAAAATGGACTCCCATGGACATTAGCCAAAGGAATTCGGGGATTTGCACCTCTTGGAAATTTCGTTCGGTACAACAAAAATCACGATTTTTCTGATCTGAATATTACAGTGTCGGTAAATGATAAAGTTCGGCAAAATGGAACTACCTCTGATATGATTTTTTCTCCAGCAGAGCTTATAGCCTATCTTTCAACGCAGTTTACTCTTTATCCGGGAGATCTGATTTTTACCGGAACTCCGGAAGGTGTTAGTAAAATTTCGGGTGGTGACCATATTCAAGCCTCACTAAATAACGGGGAATCCACTCTTGAGATATTTGTCCATGAGTAATAACGTTCCCGCATTTATATTTTTATTTCTGTTCATTTTAACGACGACAGCAGAAGCTCAGAAGCTGGACTTTTTAACCGGCCAGGAGGAGTATCTTTGGCCAACAAACTCAAGCCGCCAAATTTCATCAACATTCGGAGAGACGCGATCCGCCCATTTACATGCCGGTTTAGATATCAGATCATTCGGTCGAGAAGGTTTTGAAGTATACGCGACCAGAGACGGAGTGGTTCATAGGATTGGAATGGGGCCTCATGGGTATGGCAATGTTGTTTATCTGAAGCATACTGACGGATCATTTTCAGTATATGCTCACCTGAACCGGTTTGAACCCGAGCTGCAGGCTTTTGCAGATTCAATTAGAATGAGAACCTTGCAGTTTGACCTGGATCAAGAGGTTACTGAGCATAAAATCGAATATAAGAAGGGTGACGTAATAGCTTACACAGGCTCAACCGGAATCGGACCACCCCATTTGCATTTTGAATTGAGAACGCCGGACTTTAAACCGTTTAATCCACTTCTTACAAACCTCGAAGTAAGGGATACAATTGCACCCATTTTTCAACAGCTGGCTGTTGAATTCAAAGACCCTGAATCTCTTCACCCAACAGGGTTTGAAATTTATAATGCTTACTCCGCTGGAGATGAATATCAGTTTGGCGAAATTAACGTATCGGGCCCGATAGGGCTATCGGTGAATGTATCGGATAAGGTTAACTCCACACCAAATTCTTACGCTGTTTATTCTTTAATGATGATTGCTGACTCCGATACACTCTTCCACTCAGTTGCAGATTATTTTCCATATGAGTACTCATCACATATGTTTCTGGACAGATCCTATCCAATTCTCGCTCAAACAAGAAGAGGGTTTCAGCGGCTTTTTATCGTGAACGGCAATAATTTACCTTTTTACCAGGAGGTGAAGAATAAGGGCATTCTTTGGATGGAAGAGGGAGTTCACAATATCAGAATTCTGGCAAAAGACATCTATGGAAATACGTCCAGTGCCAGGGTCACCTTACATGTTGAAGAGAATAAAACTGACCCAAAAAATAACATTCAACACGTACCTACCTATCCGAATTCTTTACAAATTGATCGAGTAAATACCGATAAAAATACCGTCACTTCTCAGCTATTACTTGGATCAACGTTATTAAAATCACTGGAAACAGGTTTTACACCTGTAAAAAAGAAAGTAGGAGCCAAAAAACAAATTCAACTGAATGGAACTGCCATTCAGTTTCTGGATTCCGACCAATTTAATGTGCTTTCCAATCCTGATGAAACTTTATGGCTCAAATTTCCAAAAGGCACACTTTACGATCCGCTTACGCTCCAAATGTCCACCTCTTTGACAGATGAGGGTCTTAAAATATCGTTTAATCCAGACAGGCTACCGATTCATTATCCTATCCAGGTTCAAATACTATTATCAGAATATTTCGACAACACAGATGGTTTGGCGCTTTACTCTATCGACGAATTTCGTAACAGAAGATACTTTTTAGATTCTTCGATTTCAGATGGGATTCTTCGTGCAGAACTATTTGAAATAAGCAGTCTGATTGTAACAAAAGATAAAACCGCACCCTGGATTGGAATGGCGAGGATAGGTAAAGATTTGGCTGGAAACCAGCTTGTAATATTCCCTGTTCGTGATGAAGAATCAGGCATTGACTATAAACAATCCACTATAACCGTTAATGGTGAAAGTGGTCTCACAGGATACGATCCGGATAAACGACAACTCTATTTCTATAAACCCGGCTTTACCCTTCAAAAGGTAAACGAAGCCTCAGTCAGTGTTTTTGACCGTGCGGGCAACTTTTCAAGCAGATCTTCATCGTTTAGGTTCACCCCATAGATTACATTGTTTATTAATTGCTCGCAACTATACAACTTATCTCTACGAGTACTGACTTGGGTAATTCTTTAACTGCTACCGTTTCTCTGGCAGGAGGAAACTCATCAAAGTATTCACCATAAACCTCATTTACGTCTGGAAAGTCTTTCATGTCGTGCAAAAAAATGGAGCATTTTAGAACATTTTCAAAAGATGTGTCTGCAGCTTTTAGAACTTCCCCCAGATTTTTCATGACCTGGCGGGTCTGTTCTTTAACACCCCCATCAACGATTTGCATAGATTCCGGTTGCAGTGCTATTTGTCCAGAACAGTATATCACACCTCCAAATTCAACAGCCTGGCTGTAAGGACCAATTGCTTCGGGTGCATTTTCCGTATAGATAATTTTCTTTTTCATCGCCATTTATTTGATTGAACTTTTAAAAAGGAATTCTGTTTATTTTTGAACATATAAAGAAAACTGTAGAATTTGAACTATCAGGATTATGAATAAGCCGAGATTGCACAAAGTTGTATATATGATTACTTTGCATTGATATCAAAATAATTAATCAACGATACTTTACACATATGAAACGTTACAAATTATTTCTCCTCCTGTTTGCATTTGCAGGTTTTTTATGGTCATGCGAATCTACAAGTCCCCTGGTTAATGAAGTTCAGCTAAGCCTTGTAACCGGAGACTATGACGCAGCTCTAGAAACCGTAAATACTGCAATTGAAGAAGACCAAAACAATCACATAGCGCATTTTTATAAAGGAGTAGTTCTCAGTTCCCAAGCTGAATCCTTAGAAGATCCAAGCGCCAGAGAAGAATACTATGCAAGAGCAAAAGAGTCTTATGACACTGCACGCAACTTAATGCAGCAAATGGAAGAGACTCCGGCAGAGCTGGAAGAGCTTAACAACACCGTCGTTTCATACTGGGCAGATGAATATAATATGGCTGTAAACATTCAAAATGATGACAGCCTGTTTAATGCTACTGAAGATCCATACAGAACTTCTCTTGCACACCTTCAGAATGCTGTTACAATCAATCCCGATAGTGCCATGACATACCAAGTACTATCGTCAACTCATTTCCAGCTTGAGCAGATTGATCAGGCAATTACTACCTATGAAATGGCCATGGAGCGTCTGGCAGAACCTGAAGCCAGCGACTATGAGTACTTAACAAGCCTTTACCTCTATGATGGTCAGTACGAAAAAGCTATAACAATGGCAGAAGATGCACTTGAGCGAAATCCCGGAAATTCCATGTTTGTTCAGTTTATGGCTGATGCATACATCCAATCTGGCGAGCGTGATAGAGCAATTGAAATTGTTCAGGACTTGATTGATCAGGAACCAAATAATCCGCAATACAGAAGAGTTCTTGGAACGCAGATCTATCAAAGTGTTGAGGAACTGGGCGGTGAAGCATCAGAAAAGTATGAAGAGGTATTTGAACTCCGGCAGGAAGTTCGCGGTCTGAGTGGTGATGAGCGTGCAGAAGCTGAGGCAAGAATCGAAGAGCTTTCACAGGAAATTGATGATATTGAAGCCGATATCGATGAGTTAACAAAAATTTCTGTAGAGCAGATGGAAAAAGTTGTGGAGCTAGAGCCTGGAAATGAATCTGCAAACTTCATTCTTGGAATTATTTATCAAAATAGAGCTGCGAATCTTTTTGAAAGACGTAATAATACAACTGATAATGCTCAAGCCAACGAATACGATTCTATGGCACGGGACGTTCTCAGAGACGCTCTTGTGTATTATGAGCGTGCTGCAGAAATCAACCCAGATAACCCAGAAAACTGGCAATCACTATTCCAGGTATACACTACTTTAGGAATGGAAGAAGAAGCAGCCGAAGCCATGGAAAAAGCGGGCTTTGAAAATTAATCGAATTACGCCACATTCTTTTTATATGCAAAATTACATAACCCGAAAGGCAAGCCTTATGCTTGTCTTCGGGCTTTTTTTTATCTCCTGTTCATCTCTTAAAAGTACTGAGTCGTCTGAAAATGTTGCCATAAATTCCGGCCCCTTAGCTGAAATTGAAGCTATCAATAGACAGATTGAACAAAACGGCCAAAATGAATCCCTTTTACTGCGAAAAACGGAACTTTTTATAGAGGCTGCACAACAAGAATACCTCCCTTCCCTCCGCGAACCATTTTATCTTAACGCCAGAAATACAGCGTCTATTGGTATCAGTCAATTTAACGATGAAGAACAACAATTTAGCCGGTTATTATCCGATGCGTGGTCATTAGAACATAACAGCGGTGCCAGGCTCCTTCAAACAAGAAGAAGTAACGATAGTCAATCAGATCGTACGCTTAATCAGGCAATTGATCACTTACAAAATGCAATAATAATTCAGCCAGATAGTCTTTCAAGCTACAATGTACTTTCAACTGCGTATTACAGCAGCGGATTATATTCTGATGCCGAGTCAACTTTACAAAAGCTTTTAGAAATTACGGATGATCCGGAACTGACCTTATCAGCCAATGAAAAGCTTGCTTTTATTTACCTTGAATCAGGTGATACTCAAAGTGCAGTGTTGCAATATGAAATGCTTCAAAATGAGAATGATTCGTCAATAACGATTCAGCATGGTCTCATAAACGCATATATTTTGAATAATGAGGCAACAAAGGCAATAGAACAGCTTCAAATGCTCTCAAATGAGTACCCTGATCATGTATCTTACCTCGAATCACTCGCTTCAGTAAAATTTCAACAGGTAGAAATTACGGCCGATTCACTTCTTCTTTCTGTTGGAAATTCAGAGAATGTTGATAAAGAAGTTGAACGTTTAATTTCAGAACTGGAACAAGTTAAGGTGATCTATGACGATTTAAATCAGAATAGCCTGATGGACGAAGAAAGCACGTATAGCGCAGCTGCCTACCTTATGAACGGGGCATTCTATTTAAATGATATAAGAAACAGCTTGCCGTTATCTCTTTCGTCTTCTGAATTGGCCGAAACTATGGAAATTAATCTTTTGGAAGCATCACTACCCTACTGGGAGCAATTGATAGACCTACAACCTGACAACATTGAAAATCTCAATGTACTTTACACCTTGTATAACAGACTTAATATGCTTGAAGAAGCTGAAAGTTTAGAGCAATCTTATAATTTTTGATTTATGAAGTTTAACACAAAAGCTATTCACGCCGGGCAAAAACATGAAGAAACATCGGGTTCTGTTATGCCGCCCGTTTTTTTCACATCCACTTTTGTGCAGGATAAACCCAATGTTCATAAAGGATATGATTATGCACGTGTTGGTAATCCAACAAGAACGGCTCTGGAAAACCTGATTGCAGGACTGGAGAATGCCGATGAGTGCGCCTGTTTTGCAAGTGGTGTTGCCACTATCGATGCCATTCTAAAAACTCTGAAACCCGGATCCCATGTAGTTGCTTCCAATGACTTATATGGCGGTACCTATCGGTTATTCACAAAAGTTTTTGAGCCATATGGTATCGACTTTTCGTTTGTTGATATGACGGATATCAGCAACATTAAAGCGGCTATTAACAGTGAAACAAGGTTAATTTGGATTGAAACACCCACAAACCCACTTTTGAGAATTGTGGACATTCAAGAAGTTTCCAAGCTTGGTAATAACAAGCATATTCTTACAGTTGTGGATAATACATTTGCATCGCCTTACCTGCAAAGACCTCTGGATTTAGGTGCAGATGCCGTAATGCATTCCACTACAAAATATCTTGCCGGACACTCTGATATTATTGGAGGAGCTGTTGCCAGCTCGAATAAAGAGTTTATGGAAAAAATTAAATTTCAGGTTAAAACAAGCGGAGCTGTACCCGGCCCTATGGATTGCTACCTCACTCTGAGAGGTATAAAAACCCTGCATGTAAGAATGGAGCGTTCGGTAGAAAATGCAAAAGCCATTGTAAATTATCTTCAGAGTAATGAACGAGTAGACGAAATATTCTATCCCGGTTTGCCATCTCACCCACAGCATGATACTGCTGCCAAACAGATGGATGATTTTGGAGGCATGGTTTCATTTAGTTTGAAAAATGACAGCATAGAGCGTGCTGCAGATGTGATGAGTAAAACAACGATATTTGCACTCGCAGAGAGTTTAGGTGGTGTAGAATCTCTAATCAGCCACCCCGCTTCAATGACTCATGGGTCAATACCAAAAGATGTGAGAGAAAAAGCCGGTTTAAAAGATTCATTAATCAGACTTTCAGTAGGTATAGAAGACAGTGAAGATCTTATTCAAGACCTCGATAAAGCAATAAATTCCTAATATAGATTATCATGAGAACTGTTGTTATCGTAGAAGCAAAACGTACACCCATCGGCTCATTTGGTGGTACACTCTCATCTTTTTCGGCTCCTGAACTGGGCGCTAGCGCTATATATGAAGTCATTAAATCGGCAGGCATCAAACCAAATGATGTTAACGAGGTAATAATGGGAAATGTACTTACTGCAGGGATAGGCCAGGCACCAGCGAGACAAGCTGCTCTGAAAGCCGGTCTTTCTGAGCTCACACCCGCAACAACCGTCAATAAAGTCTGTGCATCAGGAATGAAAGCAATCATGATTGCCGCAGATCAAATAGCTCTTGGTCATAACGACGTTATAGTAGCAGGAGGAATGGAAAGCATGAGCAACGTTCCTTACTACCTCGACAAACAGCGTTTTGGAGCCAAACTTGGCCATTCAAAAGCAATTGATGGAATTATTAAAGATGGATTATGGGATGTGTATAACGATTACCACATGGGAAATGCTGGAGAACTTTGTGCCAAAGAGTGTGGAATAAGCCGGGAGGATCAGGATAAATACGCAATCGAATCATATAAACGTGCTATTGCTGCACGAGATTCTGGCGCATTGAAAAATGAAATTCTTGAGATGAAAATCACTGATCGAAAAGGGAATGTTTCAAAAATATCGCAGGATGAAGAGATCGACAAAGTAAATTTCGATAAAATTCCGAATTTACGGCCGGTTTTCGATAAAAACGGTACCATTACAGCAGCCAACGCAAGCAGTATTAATGATGGGGCAGCCGCCATACTGCTTATGAGTGAAGAGAAAGCTAAAGATCTTGGATTAAAACCACTTGCAAAAATTAAAAGCCATGCAAGCGCAGCAAAAAAGCCTGAATGGTTTACAACAGCTCCCGCAGATGCTATCCCAATTGCTTTACAAAGAGCCGGCCTACAAAAGAATGATATTGATTTGTTTGAAATAAATGAGGCGTTCTCAGTTGTTTCACTTATAAATAATCAACTTCTTGAACTCGATCCTGAAAAAGTCAATATTTATGGAGGTGCCGTAAGCATTGGTCACCCAATAGGTTGTTCTGGCGCACGCATTGTCGTCACGCTGTTAAATGCTCTGGCAAACAAAGGAAAAGAAACAGGGTGCGCGGGTATTTGTAATGGCGGTGGAGGAGCTTCATCCATAGTCGTTGAAATGCTCTGATTATCAAACATTAGATTTATAAAATATTAATCGAACAGGTTGATTTTTTTGCGCCCTGAGCGTATCATCAAATAACAATTCTTGTAATTATTATCATCTTAGAAAGATAACTGCCTATTCTGAATCGCTACTGATTTTTGTTTTCCAAAATCTCAAAACGCAGATTCATTCTTCAATGAAACAGTTGATTGGATGAATTTTAAATCTAAACAATATATCAGGTCTGATTAAAGTTTTACTTATATTCAGATGTTTATTTAAACAGGTATAAAGCATCATCGCTATGAAACGAATATTATTTTCACTACTAATTCTCGCCCTAGTTCCATTTTCCCAGATTCATGCACAGGTGGGGATAACAGCTGTACCCTTTTTGCAGATTGAACCTGACTCGAGGTCTACAGGAATGGGAAACACGGGTGTAGCCATTGCTGATAATGCTTCAGCCATTTTCTGGAACCCTGCAGGGCTTGCATTTCAAAACCAAAATCAGATTAGCCTAACACATGCGAATTGGCTTCCATCATTTAATGCAGACCTCTTTTACGATTACCTTGTGGGAACCTATTATGTTGAGGGAATTGGTACCATTGGTGGACACCTTACATTTTTAAACCTGGGTGAACAAACCCGAACTGATGAAACCGGTTTAGAACTTGGCAGATTTAACAGTTTTGAGCTTTCAGGTGGTCTTTCATATGGATTTCTGCTTTCAGATAATTTTGCTGTAGGAACTGGATTGCGTTTTATTTACAGTTCGCTTGCAGATGGCAGTGTGAGTGGTCAGGATATTAATCCCGGATCAAGTATTGGTATTGATCTTTCCGCCCTATATAAAACTGATCCTTTCGAAGTTGCCAACCGAACAGCTTCCTTCAACGCCGGATTTAATCTTTCAAACCTGGGTCCCGGTATTCAATATACCGATAATGCTCAGAAAGACCCCCTCCCTACTGTGCTACGAGCAGGCTGGGCGTACAAAATGAATATAGATGGCAACGGTATTAATACAATCACCCTTTCCAATGATATTTCAAAAATAATGGCGAGAAATGAACGTATTGGTAACGATCCTGAAAATCCAGAGTTCGAAACAATGGGTTCATTCGAAGCTCTCTTCAATTCCTGGGGGTCATTTGAGCGATTTAACGGAACTGAGACAGTCTCAGTAAGCCTTGCACAGCAGTTAATGTGGGGTTTTGGTTTGGAATACTGGTACGATGAGCTTTTCGCTCTCAGAACGGGTTACTATTATGAGCATCCTGAAAACGGAAACCGGGAGTTTATCACTCTTGGTGCAGGTCTCCGATATAACATTTTTGGTGTAGATTTTAGTTATCTCTACACTTTGGAAGATGATCACCCGCTTGCAAACACAATTCGGTTAAGCGTTTTGATTAATTTCAGATGATAACTTTTTGATGGTTTTTCTACATTTTAGAAGCAGTGCTATATCATTTTTTTTGGCACTGCTTTTTTTATGTTTTGTTTATTCATTTCCTCTTTTCGCTCAAACCTTTGATGCAGATTTAAAACAACCACCCACTACAGTTCGTCATCTTCCGGATTTAAAAAATCCCGTTTCTGGTAAACTGCATATTGTAGCCGTAATGGTGGAATTTGATGAAGATGACAATCGATTTACTACCGGAAACGGCACGTTTTCAGCAGAAAGTCTATCATTTCTTGACAATCCTGATGTACGAATAGACCCTCTCCCCCACAACCGTTCCTATTTCGAAGCCCATCTGAAGTTCGCTAAAAACTATTTTGAAACCGTTTCAAATGGTACCCTTCAGATAGACTATACAGTTCTGCCAGAAACGATAACATTATCCGGTAAGATGGAGCAATATTCACCAACCGGACGAAATTTAGATTTTCGACCCGTGGCTGAATTGGCGGCTGAGACATGGGAAATAGTAAATCGCCAAAATCTGGTAAATTCCATTCCACATTCAGAAGTTGAAACTGCATTTGTAATTTTTCACGCGGGTGTTGGACGAGACATTGAGCTTATTGGCACAACCTTGAATAAAACACCACAAGATATTCCATCTGTTTACTTAAGCAATGATGCCTTCAGGGACATTTTTAATGATCCCTCATTTGATGGATTTCCATTGGATGAGGCAGACACAACCATCAAGAATACACTTATACTGCCAAGAACTCTCAGCCGTCCCGGAGAAGATGTTTCCGGCAATTCATTCGTACTGCAGTTATCCATCAATGGTCTTGTAACCGCTCAAATTGGAAGCCATATCGGTTTGCCAGACCTATTTGATACAGAGAGCGGTGAATCCGGTATTGGCCGCTTAGGGCTGATGGATGGTGCAGGAATTTTTTCTTACAACGGCCTTTTCCCTCCTGAGATGTCTGCGTGGGAAAAAATGTACCTTGGTTGGACCGAACCATTGAACGTATCAACAAATCGTAATCAAACCGTTGAGCTGCCCGCAGTATCACTCAGACAGAATAATTCTGCAGTGAAAGTTGGACTTTCAAGAAGTGAGTATTTTTTGATAGAAAACCGACACAGAGATCCTGATGGCAACGGGATTACCATTGACATACAAAAAGCTGATGGCACGGTCGTTACGCAAACATTTACAAACAATGATCGCGATTTTACCTTTCAACTGCCTGGATTTGAAGCCCTTCTGGAACCCGGCGTTGTTATATCAGTATCTGATTACGATTTTTCACTTCCGGGGGGGCTATTTGAAGAAGATGAAAATTCAGAATCGTTCAGAGAATTAAATGGCGGTATTTTAATATGGCACATTGACGAAAATATTATTTCTGACAAAATATCCACCAACTCCATAAATGCGGGAGTTGGCCCTAATGGTGTGTCTCTAATGGAAGCTGATGGAGCTCAAGATATTGGAAATCCGGTTTCAAATGGCCTGTTTAATAATGAAAGTAATGGCTGGGCATTTGACTTTTGGTGGAGCGGCAATGATGCGTCAGTAATTACACAATCGAGCACCATTCAGCTTTATGAAAATAGATTTGCTCCCGATACCACCCCAGATAATAGCAGTAATAGTGGAACGGTTGCAGACTTTGAACTCCTGGATTTTTCTGATAATCTTCCTTTGGCAAGTTTTACCCTTCAGCAGCTCAATCCAAATTCATCACTATACACCAAACGTGACCTGACTGGATTACGAGACCTGAATATATCAGCATTCACATCAAATAATCGATATTGGTCAGCCTATCCACTCGCTATACAGCCGGTGAACATAGATGAAGAGCAACACTTCATTATTCCGGGCATAAATGGTGTTGAAATATTTAACCCTGAAGATATTGAGTTTTTCGAGCCGAACCTTCAAACGGGCTACCCTTTGCAGCAGCCTGTTTGGAATCAAACACTTCAACTGCTTACAGTTGCCGAAAACCCGGAAGACCAAAACCAAATTCGTCTACAGTCGTTTAAAATAAATGAAAATAATTTCACTCAAATTTGGTCATCCAGTGCAATAGCCAATCAGGGATTTATTAGTCAATCATCACCTCATTTTTTAGATCTGGATCATTCATCAGAGAAAATTGAGCTGGCTACGGGAACCATCATTCAGAATCAGAGCGCAATACAGGTATCTGACCAAATTGATGGTGTATCATCCAAAATTCTAGACAATCAACTTATCATCCAATATCCAAATGGTGAAAAGAATCATTTAATACCCGAAATTCAAGACAGCAAGAGAAAGCATACCGGGCTTGTACAACAGTCGAATGGAGAATTATACATCTATCTGCTTCTGGATGATTTACTTCTGCTCTATCATAGTTCAGACTTTTTTTCTGAATCCTACAGAATTAATGAAAATGCGAAAATAGAGTGGCCGGCATTTGGAGATGTGAATGATGACGGAAGTTTAGACATACTTTTTGTGAATAAAAGCTCAAATATGCTAGTAGCAAAATCAGCTACTGGAGCTACCCTCCCGTTTTTCCCTATAACGGCAAGTGATAATTCCATTTTTTTAGGCACACCACTGCTGTCAGATTTGAATAGTGACGGAACTCAAAGCATTATTATACAAACAGAAGCCAATTCATCTGTTTCACTTCAGGCATTTGATCCACAAGCAAACCCAATCCCGGAGTTCCCGCTGCTCGTTGGAGGTGGTGTAGAGGAAAGTATAGGAACAGTTCACCCCGCAATTCATGATCAAGATCTGTTGGCTGTAAGCCCGGAAGGAGATCTTAGGCTGTGGAGTTTCCCTAACAACAGCAATACATTATGGTCCTCGAAGTATGGCAATGGTACAAATAACAAAGTTACTGCATTTGTATCTGTGGATGATAGATCCCCAATAACAGAGAATTTAATTATCAATGAAGAAACCTATACCTGGCCAAATCCCGCTCAAAACTTTACGAGCATTCGTTTTCAGACATCTGAAGCAGCAGATATTGATATTGACATTATATCTGCAAGTGGATTAAAAGTATTTTCTGATTCTGCCGTAACAAATGGATCCATTTCTGAGGAAATATCAATCGATACAACCCATTGGTCTAGCGGAGCTTATATTGCCCGAGTAAAGGCGAAAAGCGCTCTTAAAACCGAACAGATTACAATTAAAATTGCAGTAGCCAAGTGAAATTTCTGAATATAAAATACTGGCTCATTCCGTTTATAGCCTCGCTTTTGGGGCTGCTTGCAATCACTTCACCTATGTTTGGACAGGTGAGCCCCGGCAACTTTAATTATCCATACAATCACCTTAACTGGAATACAGTTGAAAGCAATCATTTTTTAATTCACTATCAGACAGGAAATCAAGAATCTGCACTGGCCATTTCTGCAATTGCAGAGGAAATCTACGAACCTGTAACCTCACTTTATAAATATGCCCCGCCTGAAAAAACAAGTATTATTCTGCGCGACAGGGAAGATATTTCGAATGGGGCCGCATATTTCTTTGATAATAAAATAGATATTTGGCTTCCCTCACTCGACACTCCATTTCGTGGTACGCACGCTTGGTTTTCGAATGTAATTATGCACGAGTTTATTCACATTGTGCAGCTCGGTGCTTCCATGAACCGAAACAATAAAATTCCTGCCATTTACCTTCAGTGGCTATCTTACGAGGATATCCGGCGTCCTGATGTGCTTTACGGGTTTCCCAAAGGTATTGTAACTCTTCCCTTATCAACAGTTCGAATTCCCGCCTGGTTTGCAGAAGGTACCGCACAGTACCAGCGAGAAAATGTGTTTCATGATTTTTGGGACACACACAGAGATATGCTCTTGAGAACAAGAATTCTTGAAGATACTCAGCTTGACCTGATAGAAATGGGGACATTCTCATCAAAAAGTAGTCTCGAAAGAGAGCTGGTGTATAATCAGGGATTCTCCTTTACCCGTTACCTTACGGACCGGTTTGATGAAGCGATTGTATCAGATATTACTCATCAATCGGCAAAACAAAGAAATGGAAATTTTAATGCTGCGATTGAGAAGGTTACGGGCGTTTCTGCAGATACTTTATATTCTAATTGGCTAACTCACAAAAAAATCGAATATCGAGCACAAACAGACTCTCTATCTCTTACAAGAAGTAGTTTAATCGAGGCAGAAGGAAGCTACAATCTATACCCAGCTATCAGCAAAAATGGAGAGAAAATTGCCTACATATCAGACCAGTTTGAAGGATCAGGAATAACAAAATTAGTAATAAAAGATTTATCAATTGGGTCTTTGGACATCTTTTCACTTGGCCACTCAAGCCCCGCATCATTAAACAATGAATTATCTAAACATGCTTTTCTGTATCAAACTGAAAAAGAGATTGGCAGGGTTAGAAATAAATTTTCATTTAGCACCGATGGAAAAAGTATTATTTACACTCACAGAGATTTAAATCCTCTGGGTGAACTGTATGAAGATCTATATTTAGTAGATCTTGAAACACAGCAAATCCATCAAATAACAAAAAATGCACGAATAACAGATCCGGTTTGGCTTCCGGGTGGAAAAGAAATTGTTGCCGTTCAACAGCAAGATGGGCGACAAAATTTAGTATTAGTCGATTCTACTGATGGCTCTATTCGCGAGCTTACAAATTTCGGGCTTGGTACGTCCATCAATTCACCAGTCTTCAATAAGAAAACTTCTGAAATTATTTTTTCTGCTTCCGGAGATGGGAACAGAAATTTGTATAAATATAGTATGGAAACAGGTGACGTAGATTTTATTTTTAAACATCCCAATATTGACTTCAGAGATCCTTTTATAGATGAAAAAAGTGATGATATATACTTTTCATCGGACAAATCCGGGATTTTTAATATCTATAGGCTCAACACCGATACAGGGCTGGTAGAGCAGATCACAAATGTTAGTGGCGGTGCTTTTATGCCATTCTTGAATAACGAAATTCTTTTTTATTCCGAATTTCATCACGATGGATATAAGATTGCTAAAATGAACTTGCGATACCGTGATGGAACTACCTTTACTGATTTTAAAAGTCCTGATTTAATTGCCAGTGATTTTGAATTCAGTCTGAATAATATATCTGAAGAACAGTTGCTGAACGTTAAAGAGAGTGACAGCACCGGTCTTGTTTCATACACCTATACTTATAACAATCAGCCAACTAAATATAGTCGATTAATTACAGATTATGATGATACCACTACCCGGTTGAATGTTCTTCCGGTAATTCGTTTCGACAATTACTCTAAACTTAATGGGAATAACTCAAGGCTTATTAGTAATCTGCAGGTTGGTGATCTTGGAGAGAATTTATGGCGTGATGTAAAAATTGGCGCATATTTGTCAGCGAGAGACGTAACCGAGTCTTTATCACTTTTCGGTGGTGTGATGTTAGGCCCTGGTTCTTTATCAGCTGATGGTACAGGGGATTTCTTCTCGCCATCAAGGCTCAGTTCTCTCGACAGAGATCTATTTTTTATCGTTGATTACACAGGCATTCCGTTCATTAAAAAACGTTGGTCTCCAACTATAAGCCTGGAGTTTTATAATACGGTTCGAAATGTAAGAAACGGGCTTGAACTAGAAGAATTTGCATGTACCTCCTGCTTGCCAGAGCAGCGATCTATTGATATTCGATACAGCATATGGGAAGCGAGTCTATTTTTAAGAAGTAAGCTAAATAGGATTAATCTTATTGAATTAGGAGCTTCTTACTCCCCATACAGTGTTATAACCGATACTTTTTTCTCAAACGAATTCAGGGAACAAATACCTGGATCAACATCAGAATATTTTCGCGGATTTTCCTATACAGCCGCTCACGTTATTGAATTTACTATACCCGAAGCGAATGCAGATATCGCACCGAGAGGCTTTAAAAATGAACTTCGCTATCGGTATGAACCAAGTCGGTTGCTTGATAATTTTGAACTAGACGATGGTGTCTTATCGCCTGTTTATTTTAAAGACAACAATCACTCTGTTGAGTTAAATAGCAGTGTGGGATTCAAAATTAAAAACAGAACAACAGGATCTATAAAATCCAGATTTTTTAGCTATTTAAACTCACCAGAAGATTTCTTCTATTTGGACTATGCAGGTGGTTTGAGTGGAATGCGTTCATATCCATATTTTGCCTTGGGAGGTCAGCGAACTCTTTACACTAGAGCTTCTGTCCTATTCCCGCTATTTTTAGATATTAACAGTCAGTTCCGGGCGTATACTATCGATAAAATTTTTGCTCATATATATTACGAAACAGGCAATGGCTGGGGTGGTCCATTAAACATTGGAAACCAGTTAAAGCACGGAATTGGAGCTGAATTGAGACTATCATTGAACAGTTCATATATTTTTCCTTTGAAATTTTTCATAAATAGCAGCTATGGTTTTAATCAATTTAATGTAACTTTACCATCAAGCTTTATTTCTGCCGAAGGAAATAACATAGTTGAGTATGGTAACGAAGTACTTTTCTATTTTGGTCTTACATTTGATTTCGATCTGTTATGAGATACATTTTTGGTTTGATTATTTTTCTGGTTCTCGCAACAGCTGCTCAAGCCCGCCAGGATGTACATTTTTTTCCCAATGATATTAGTTCTGTTGTGATTAAATCAGCAGATGCTAAACCGGACGTTTCTATGTTGGTTGAGCCAATCTTAAACAGGGTTTATACAAATAGAAACCGACAATATAATTTTGATGACTCTCAAATAGGCAGCCCGGCTTCTGCATTTTTTAGTTCACTATTTGTTCCCGGATCTGGTCAAATTACTCAAAAAAATTGGTGGAGAGCTGGTCTGTTCATGGCTATTGAAGTGACTGGAGTATACCTGGCGGTAAGTAACCGAAACAGAGCTGTTAATGGAGAACGCAGCTATGAACAATTTATCAATAATAACTGGAGCGTGGTTGAGTACTCAAACTGGCTGATTAATTATCATGAGGTAAATGGGATAAATAATCCATTTATTGATGAGTTAAAAAACGTGACGCAAGGACGAACTGCTGAATTTAATAATCAAACCGACTGGAACGCTATTCCTATTTCACTGCTTAGAAACGTTGAGCGAAACACACCATTTATTACGTCCGATCAGCAGGTTGCTAATAATTTTTCTCACACTCTGCCAGATTATGGTTCGCAGCAATACTATGAACTTGTAGCAAAATATTTTCAGTTTCAGGGAGGTTGGCGCGATTTTAACCAATTCCATGATAATATCGGCAACACAGGGTTGTTTTTTAACGAACGCTTTATTGTGGACAGAACAGGTGCAACTGCGAGTACATTCTTTTTTGATGCAGCTGATATGGCAAGTTCATTTAACCAGGATTATCGCGATAGTCGTATTTTTACATCAATCATAATTGCAAACCATATCATTTCTGCTTTTGATTCGTATTTTAGCTTTCGGCTGAAACAAAAAGACCTCCAGCTGAGTTCTAGTATCGCCCCCGGCCAACAAATATCGTTGTCCTACCGATTTAATTAATTTTTGAAATAGCTGTTTATACATATGACCAAACTTCTGCTAAAATTAGCTGCGGCTCTTGTAATTTTCGGAATTTTTGTAGCTATTATCATGGATCAATTCGTAATGCCGGTGTATACGAATTATAATGAAGGTGTAACTGTACCTGATGTTACTAAGTTATCACTTGAGCAAGCGGGCGAAAACCTTGAAAATTCTGGACTAAGATTTGAAGTATTAGAGCGTCGTGCTCACTCTGCCTATCCCGCAAATTACATTATTGACCAAGAGCCCGGCGCAAAAAGCATTGTAAAACCGAATCGTAAAGTTTATTTAACCGTCAATACAGACGTAACTCCTCAAACAGTTGTTCCCAATGTGGTGAATATGTCCCTGAGAAATGCTGAAATTCAGTTAGAAAATCATGGCCTTGTTATTGGTACCAGAAGCTATGAGACATCAAGATTTCGGAACACGATTTTACGTCAATCCGTAGCTGCAGGAGACACCGTTTCAAGGGGTACCGTTGTAAACCTTGCTGTAAGTGACGGATTGGGTTCAAGAATTGTATCTGTACCAGATGTAAAGGGCCTGCGTTTATCAGAGGCACAGCAACGAATTATCAATGCTGGTCTGCAGGTAGATGAAATACAATTCCGACCTGCCCGTGATACAATTCCAAATACAATACTTGAAGTCATCCCAAATGAAACTGAAATGCCTGAAGGCCAGGGAGTAACGCTGATAGTTTCCGAGCGGTTTGATGCCAGGGAAGAACTTGAATCGGGGGCGATAGTCGATGATTCAACAAATGTGAATAGTAATCCACCTGAAGAAAAATGAATTTTGATTATCCGGTACTTGCTCCTTCAATACTAGCAGCCAATTTTACTCGCCTTGGAAGCGATATAGGCGAATGTATCGAAGCTGGTATCAATTGGATCCATTGTGATATTATGGATGGCCATTTTGTTCCAAACATCAGCTATGGGCCTTCTATAGTAGGAGACGCCAGGGAATTCGCAAAAGATGCATTTTTTGATGTACATTTAATGATTGAAAATCCTGATCATTTTATCGAAGAGTTTGCTGATGCCGGATCTGACCTGATAACAGTGCATTACGAAGCCTGTCCTCATCTTCACAGGACTATCCAAAACATTAAACAACAGGGCTGTATGGCAGGCGTAGCTGTAAACCCGGCAACCAGTATACATCTTTTGCAACCAATACTTGAATATGTTGACCTGGTGCTAGTAATGAGTGTAAATCCAGGGTTCGGAGGTCAGACATTTATCCAATCAAGCCATGAAAAAATCAAAGCGCTGGTAGCTTTACGAAATGAAATGCAGCTAAATTTCCTTATTGAAGTTGATGGTGGAGTGAGTTTAAAAAATATATCAAAACTTTCTGCAAACGGAGTAGATGTACTTGTTGCAGGAAGCAGTGTTTTCAGATCAGATAACCGCCAGGCTCGTATTCAAAAATTAATGAATCTTGCAAAAAGCGGTAACAATACCATAGTCTAAATTATCTATTAAATATAAAATTGTACGTAACTATCGAAGACGAACAACAAATAACAGAAGAAACGCTTTATATTGAAAATATTGACCCTGTCCTTGTATTAGGATTTCGGGATAAAAATCTGCATAAACTAGATAAATCCTTTCCCAATACTAAAATAACTGCAAGGGGGAATCGAATAAAAATTCTAGGTCCACAGGCGGATGTAAAAGCTTTAAAAGAGATTATTTCGGAATTAATACAGGTAGCAGAACGAAAAGGTGAAGTTTTACCCGGAGATGTTCAAACATTATTGGCATTAGCTGATAAATCTGATAAGATCCGAGAAAGCACAATCCGTGCGAACCGGAATGAAGATACCGGTGATATCATACTGCACACACATACAGGCGAAGCCGTATCAGCGAAAACTCCTGGTCAACAGAATATTGTAAATGCCTCTGAAAATAATGATATCCTTTTCGCAATTGGCCCGGCCGGGACTGGTAAAACATATACATCAGTAGCACTCGCTGTTCGGGCACTGAAAGAACGAAGAGTTAAAAAAATTATACTAGCCAGGCCAGCAGTTGAGGCAGGAGAAAATCTTGGTTTTTTACCTGGCGATCTTAAAGAAAAAATTGACCCTTACCTCCGCCCTCTTTACGATGCCCTCGAAGAAATGATCGAGTTTGATAAGCTCGAGTTTCAACTCGCAAAAAATGTAATTGAAATTGCTCCCCTTGCCTATATGCGTGGGCGAACATTAAATAATGCATTTGTTATACTTGATGAGGCTCAAAATGCTACCAACACACAAATGAAGATGTTTTTGACCCGAATCGGATTTAACAGCAGAGCGATTATTACGGGCGATGTCACCCAAACAGATCTGCCTAAAAAACAGGAATCCGGATTAATATCCATTCAGCGAATTTTAAAACATATTGAGGGAATTTCATTTGTTTACCTTGATCAAAAAGACGTTGTTCGGCACAAACTTGTTCGTGACATCATAGATGCTTATGAAAAATTCGAGAGTAATAATAATAAGTAACTACAGGTATCTAATTTTATGAACAATGTATTCGTTCATGTGCTCTATGAAGGCACATTTTCTGTTGGAATTGATAAAATTTTTAATCCCATCAAAAAAAGTGATCATCCGACTAAAGGAGCTCTTAAATTATCAATCAATCCTTTTCTGATCCAGGAAAAAAATAAGAACATTTTATTTGATGCCGGTATTGGGAATCTGTTGCTGACTGAAAGCCCAACCAACGAGATGATCGATAATTTAGCAGGTCATAATCTCACAGAATTAGATATTACGGATATATTTATAAGTCACCTTCATTACGACCATTTTGCAGGTCTCGCGCATCAAGAAAATGGATACTGGGATTTAACCTTTCCGAATGCTATAGTTTATGTATCAAAATATGGATGGACCAAGCTTCTGAAGGATGTAGAAGATGAAGACGAACTGAATCAAAGTTTTGTTCATTTTCTTGATGCGAAAGCTAATTTTTGTTTTTTGGAAGATGACGAGACTCCCATCCCGACAGTACGCACCAAAGTTATTGGTGGCCATACTCAGTTTCACCAGGTCCTTTTTTACAAAAATGGTGATCATAAATATATTATGGCAGGTGATGTAATTGGAAGACGAATAGCAGTAAACAGAAACTTTGCAGCAAAGTTTGATTATCAGCCAAAAGTAAGCATGGAGTGGCGTACAAAGCTTAAAGATTTCGCCTGTAAAGAAAACTATACGTTCATGGCCTACCATGAAACAGACCATCCGCTTTTTAAGCTTACCGATAAAAAGGATAAACAGAGCTACGCTATTAAAAATATTTTATAATGCTGCCAGCCCATATTCATGAAATTCGGTCCTTTTTAGTTGATAGCGGTCTTTATTCAACTTATAACTCGGTAGTGATTCTGGGATCAGGCCTTGGCGATTTTACTGATGAAATTCAGGATCCGATAGCGATCTCATATTCAGATATTCCTCATTTTCCAGTTCCAACCGTGCAGGGACACTCTGGCAGATTAATTTCGGGTTTTGTTGCTGGTAAGCCAATATTAGCCTTCTCGGGTCGATTTCATCACTATGAAGGACACGATTTAGAGACTACGGTTCTACCGGTTCATCTTGCTAAAGTATTTGGTGCAAAGAACTTGATTGTTTCAAACGCTGCAGGAGCAATCAATACAAATTTTAACGTTGGAGACTTGATGGTGATTGATGATGTATTCCGTCTTTTTCAAATGATTAATCCATCTGAAGGCAGTCGTGTTTACAGGTATACAGCCGGCGCTCTGGCAAACAGAGTGAGACATATAGCCGCATCAATTGATTTAACAATGCAACGAGGTACATATTTATATGTTAAAGGTCCTAATTACGAAACGCCTTCAGAAATTATCGCCTATCGAAAGCTTGGTGCCGATGTAGTAGGAATGAGTACCGCACCTGAATTAATAGAAGCATCGAGGCTAGATATCCCGGCTGCTGCAGTATCTCTCGTTACAAACATGGCTTCCGGGGTTCTAAAGGCAAAATTAAATCATGATGAAGTAAAAGAAGCAGCAGAAAAACGAAAAGATGATTTCGCCCGCCTTGTTTCGGAATTGATACGTTTGTTATAAAAGACTAGTTATTAGCAGTCCTACTCCTGTAGCAGTTAAAAAACTAAGAAGAGTTCCAATAAGAATATATTCTGTAAGTTTTCGGTTTTTTGCCTTTGAAATATCACCAAATCGAAAAACACTTTTTGCCGCTATCAAAAAACCAATAGTTTCCGGAGATCCAATAATCATCGCCACATACACAAATATTCTCTCAAGAATGCCAATCGTTTTTCCGGCATCAGGTAAGGATTCGTTCTCATCTATTTCAATGTTGTCACTCCAGTAACCCATAATCGTGCCAATAGTATATGCTGCCGGATTAGTTACCAACAGAAATCCGCCTAAAATAAACAACCATTCATTTGACAAAGTAACCGTGAATTCTGGATTATAGAATAGCATCCAGGCGGCGAATATCACGCCAATATGAGCAAACTGATCAGAAATAAATAATTGAACTGTTCCAACTTTACCTTTCAAAAAAACTTTTAACCCGTCTATAACTACATGGGTTATGGCAATTACACTGGCTATAACCCATGCATTTATCTCCCACAACAGTAGCCAAATCAGTGCGAAATGGATCACTCCATGAAGATACATGTACGGTGCACGCCATCCTCTCTTTTCTCGTTGAAGAATTCCCTTATCCGTTTGTGTAAAAAAGTCACCTATAAAATGCGCTGCCAGTATACTAAATAGCTCCATAGTGGGTTTCTATCTTTTCTGATATTCGCTTTCTGAAATATGTTTCGAGCTCTATAATTTCATACACTGAACCACGCTTTATTCGAGCATTTATCGTAGACTGTGCAAGATCAAATTTTTTTGCAAGCTCTGTTTGAGTAATTCCCGGATTTTTAAATAATTCGTGTGCAACTTCCGATGTATTTACCGTCCATGAATTTAATA
Organism: uncultured Rhodohalobacter sp.; assembly: GCA_964544445.1. Taxonomy (GTDB): domain Bacteria; phylum Bacteroidota; class Rhodothermia; order Balneolales; family Balneolaceae; genus Rhodohalobacter. The sequence goes on along the minus strand of CAZJBI010000008.1, from coordinate 153,889 downwards.
CAATCAAAGCAAGTTTAAACATCATATTAAACTCTTCATCGATTTCTTTCCATGGAGTTTTAATTCCAAGATGTACATCAACCTGTGTTAAATTATCAAGTAATTCTCCGGAATATTCAAATGCTTGCCCTGTAGCCTCACTCACTTTATCCACCCTACTGTCGTTTTCACCAATGCCAACAGCCATTCTCACATCAATCTTGTTGGAGCTATTCATTTTTATCACAGTTTTAATGAGAACTGCGATTCGGAATGCATCCTTTGCTTGTACAGAGACCTGAAAACTATCACCTCTAAAAATATCCCAATCGTTTTCAGAGTAAGAAATTTCATTGAATAATTCCTTAAGAGGGTTTAGCCAAACCTCCGGCGTTACTGACCGTGAATTTACAATATCTCCTGTTATAATCGTTAACATAGAAGAATATCGCTATTTATAACGATATTTTCAAATTATCGTTTATTTAATCGATAATTATATTTTATCGACTATTTAAACGATATTATAGAAATGACTTCTGGTCTCCATAGCGCTTAAGGTACTGTTTCAGCTTCACTTTTTTCCGGGTGCTATCGCTTGTCATATAACGCAGCTTTCCAAAAATAGGTCTCTCCTGCCAAGCCCGATCAAACCGTCCAAGGCACCAAAAAATACCGGAGTAGCTGTTGGGATCACGTCCGTCAATGGCATACGTGTTATTCAAATCAATCAGGTATTGAGCTGCCGTTTTGTAATCCGGTGTCCATTCGATCACTTTCTTCCCCCAGAGCATACGCAGATAATTATGAATTATTCCTTCCTCTCGCAGCTGTGTTTGCGCGGCATTCCAGATTTCATCGTGCGTCTGTGAATTCTTTAGTTCATCATAGCTGTAGATCCACTCTCTCGGGTCATCACGATGCTCCTCCATGGTCTTCTGCACCCAATCGGGCAAACTGTCGACCTGATCATAGTCCGGCCTGTGATGGGCAAAGTGGAAGCCAACCTCCCGCCAGGTAATTACTTCGTCCAGAAATCCGTCTACATTGGGATCACCATTAAAAAAACCACCGGTTGAACCTTTGTTAAAGGTGATTTTATTCAGGTCCCAACCTTCCGGCTGATGATCCAAAACGGCTTTTACAATTTCGTACTCCGATATTTTACCAAAATGAAGCCAAGGACTGAGATGACTGGTCTTCTCTTCATCGGGATCATTCCGTTTCTCATCATACACCTTCAGGCCATCCTTGATAAACTGCCCCATCATGCCCAGCGCCGCTGATCGCCCGCCCTTCCAGTCAATAGGTTGCACAGAGTGGTCAATATCCAATTTGGATATAAATTCCGGAATATCATTTAATGCCTTCTCTGCATCCGGGATGTTTTGCAAGAACTCTTCGGGTATGTCAATACGCGCTCTTTTTTCGAGTTCCTCGAGCGGTTCTTTTTTAGGTGGATTGGTATATGCTTCAATAAAATTCTTCTGCATAATCTTTCGAAAGAAATATGCACTGTAGGGATCTTTATCGGTCAAGCCAAGAGGAATCAACCCGTTGCTGTCTACGGTGATATAGGGAATCTCCATCTGTTTCGGATACTCCTCGTTTCGCTTACGCATGATAAACACCGGATACTCATCCGTTACCAGCAGTGATGATTTTGAAGCCAAATCCTTCAATAGTTTCTCATACTGACCAGGCTTCTCCTCAACAAATGAAACGTAGTTTAGATCCTGATCTGTGGCATAATCCAGATGTTCCTTCATCCCCTGCATCATAAAGGTGTGAGAGCGGTCGGTAGCCCAAGGGTAGTCGCATGAAAAGGCTTCGAGGATCAGCAGAGGTTTATCGAGTTTATTTGCCCAACCAATAGCGTACTCCAATGCAAAATTATAGTGGAAGCGCCGGTTGATCTGCATCCAATAGAGAACGTACTCTCCGTCAGGGTTTGGTTCGTTTTGATTTCGTTTAAAAACGCGGTGGCTATTGAAATTTTTCATACGTCTACTAACAGATAATTAAAGACGTACATTCCTTCAACGCAATGATGATACCAATTCAGTATGCCTGATTAAACCTCCCAGGTAGCCTGTATAAACCAAATACCCGATTGCAATAAAACCAATTAAAATGCTTGTATAGAAAAAGAGTCGAAATCCTTTCTTTTGATCATCCCGAAAATATGTAAGTCCTGCAGCCCCCATAACACCAATTATCAGCATAAACCAGCGTGCCGTATCTGCAGCATGCTCATGATTTTCAATAACATCATGAGTGACACCTGCAAGATTTTCAACAACATCCTCAGCATTTTCGCCTGATTCGAATGAGATCAGCGTGAAAACAGCTGCAACCAGAAAAGCCCCAAAGGCTACATTTCTATACTCTCTCTTATTATTAAAAAGTGAAAATAGTAGCAGCACCACCCCTGAAATCGTCAAAATTACCGGAATGTGATTAACTACTAAATGAATATGCACAGCATCCACATGACCTCCTTTTTTGATGGAAAGTTATTCATCAGATTCGTTTTCCGATCTATCCTCACTGCTGAATAGAGTCTTATCATCAACAGCTGCCGGAACTTTTCGATTGCGTTCCATCCAGTGATAGACGGTAGGCAACACAAGAAGAGTAAGTAATGTTGCCGTGACAAGACCACCAATTACAACTGAAGCCAGGGGTCGCTGAACTTCCGACCCGGGTCCGGTATTAAATGCCATGGGAATAAATCCTAAACTCGCTACAAGGGCGGTCATCAATACGGGCCTCAATCTATCTGCTGCTCCCTCCAATACGGACTCCCTAAGTGATTTACCGGATTGTCGAAGCTCATTGAGATGAGAAACGAGAACAATACCGTTTAGAACCGCCACACCAAAGAGTGCAACGAACCCGATACTCGCAGAAATCGAGAGATAGAGTCCCCGCATCCAAAGAATAAATATTCCACCCGACAAAGCGATGGGCAAGTTCAGGAAAATAAGAAACGCAAACCGAATGTATCCAAACATAAGGTATAGCAGACCAACAATAATCAGAAGAGAAAGCGGAACCACCACAAAGAGATGCTGCATTGCCCTCTGTTGATCCTCAAATGCTCCTCCATACTGTAAAAAATAACCGGGCGGAACGTCAATATTTTCATTTACTGCGGTTCTTAGGTTTGAAACATAAGTACCAATATCTATGTCACTGATATTGATTCCTACAATAACCCTTCTCCAGTTATTTTCCCTGGCGATTTCTCTTGGTCCCTCTTCTGCACGGATATTAGCCACTCTTTTTAACGGAATAAAGCCACCACCGGGTAACTGAACAGGAACATCCATAATGCTGGCGAATGAATTTCTCATTTCCTCGGGGTAGCGTACCACAATATCGAATCGCCTTTGTCCCTCAAAAACTTCACCAATCACAGAACCACCTATACCCGTTTCAACAACCTGTTGAACATTATTTACGTTTAATCCATAAGAAGCTACCGCTTCCCGGTCAATTTCGATATTGAGATAGGGCTGCCCCACAGTTTGCTCTAATAAGAAATTATCTGTGCCTGGAAGTCCGCCAAGAATGGATGCAACATCTTCTCCCACCTTATTTAATACATCCAGGTCTTCTCCAAAGATTTTAACAGCAATATCCGATTTTACACCGCTGGTTAGTTCATCAACACGCATCGCGATGGGCTGGGTAAAGTTATAGGAGAGGCCGGGTTCGGTTTCCAGATATGGACGTATCATTTCTATGATATCCGGTTTAGATACACCATCACGCCATTCATCTGTTGGCTTTAATACCACCCAAACATCTGTTTGATGAACTCCCATCCAATCGTTTGCCAAGTCAGACCGTCCCGTTTTTGGAACCACTGTTTTGATTTCAGGAATGTTTGTCATAAGCTCACCTGCGAGCCAGTTTGCGTTCTCTACCGACTCTTCAAGTGTAACCGATGGCATGCGAATCTGCTCAACCAAAATAGATCCTTCATCAAGTTCCGGCAAAAATTCAGTACCCAAAAAAGGCAGCATCACCAAAGAGATGATGAAAACAGCGGACGCTACCCCGACTGTAATACCCTTATGATCCAAACTTTTCTCCAAAAATGACTGGTAGCGTGGTTTTAACCAGTTTATGATATAGTTCTTTCTGACTTTCACACCTTTTCTGAATACAATAGCAGTCATTGCAGGTACATAGACTAACGCCAGAATTAACGATCCAAATACTGCAGCCGCCACTGTTATTGCCATGGGGCGAAATAGGATACCTTCCATTCCGGAAAAGGTCATAATTGGAACGTAAACCATCAGAATAATTAATACTCCAAAAAATATCGGCCGCGCTACCTGGTGTGCGGCTTTTCTGATTACATCAATTTTTTTGTTCTTTCCACCATCCTGATGCAGTCTGTGAACCACATTCTCAACCATTACCACAGATCCATCAACCACCATTCCGAAGTCAATAGCCCCAAGGCTCATCAGGTTTGCGGCGAGCCCAATTTGATCCATACCAATAAATGCAAATAGCATCGAGAGCGGAATAACCGAAGCTACAATGAGTGCACCTGAAATCTCACCCAGCAACAATAGCAGAACCACAATGACAAAGAAACCACCCTCAACAAGGTTCGTTGTAATGGTATCGGTGGTGCGATCTACAAGATCGGCCTGATCATAAAATTTCTCAATTCGCACACCTTCGGGAAGACTCATGTTAACATCTTCTATCCGTTCGTCAATATCTTGAATCACTTCCCGGCCATTGCCGCCTTTCAGCATCATTACAATGCCCGTAACAACCTCGCCGTTGCCATCTTGCGTAACTGCACCCTGACGGAGCTGTCTGCCAAGCGTTACTTCTGCCAGGTCGCCGATGTATACAGGTCGGTCTCCCGTATTTGCAACAATAATATTTTCAATATCTTCTTCCCTTGAAATCTGTCCAAATCCGCGAATGATATACTGTTCCCGATTGTGTTCAAGATAATTCCCACCCGATACACTGTTGTTGTTCGATATGGCTTCAACAACCTCATTCAATCCAACTCCAAACGTTCTCAATTTTCCCGGTTGAATGAGTACAGCATACTGTTTTACGAAACCGCCAAAGGAGTTAATCTCGGTAACTCCCTGGACAGTTTTTAGCTGAGGCGCTACAATCCAGTCCTGTATCGTTCTGAGTTCAGTAAGGGAATACCCCTCCCCTCGTACCACATACTGTACAATTTCACCCATCGCGGTAGAAATGGGACCCAGCTGCGGGGTGTCAACACCTTCAGGAAGTTGATCTGCAATACTTTGTACCCTCTGGCTGACAAGCTGTCTTGCAAAATATGTATCAGTTCCCTCTTCGAACTCTATCGTGACGGCAGACAAACCAAATTGTGAAATGGAACGAACTTCTTTTACATCCGGCAAACCGTTCATAGCGGTTTCTATAGGATAGCTAACAAGGCGTTCAACATCATATGGTGAATAACGTCCGGCCTTTGTAATCACAAGTGCCTGCTCAGGCGTTACATCGGGTAATGAATTTATGGGAATGTCCATCATGGCGCGGATACCGCCAAAAGCCATCAAAACAACGAGTGAGAGGGCGACGAACTTTTGTTTTAGGCTAAAATCAATAATGCCTTTTAACATGGATTATTCCTCCGCAAATTCTTCAAATTTGCCCAGTGCTTTTAAACTAAAAACCTGAGATACCGCAACTTCTTCACCCTGTGTCAACCCTGCAGTTACAATTGCGGAGTCTTCTGTGATACGGTCTATTGTGATTGACCTTATTTCGTACTGCCGATCACTTTGTTTAACAAATACAGTAGCATTCCGGCCTTCATATTGTACGGCAGACATTGGTACAGACAATGTTTCATCCGGTGTAACAGCATTATATTGAACCCTTACGCTTTGCCCTATTACCGGCCATTGGTTTTCAGTATTCAAGTGCGAATTCACTACAATCGATCGGTTTTCCTGATCGAGCCCCGGCTGGATAGTTGTAATGACGGTACTTAGTGATCGCCTGCCTTCCCCATCTTCCCTGTTGATTCTCTGCGATACTATCGTCTCAGCTCCGATACTCAAAAACATAACATCATCTGGATCCACAAATCCCCGAACCAATACTTGTTCATTATTCACGAGATCCATTAACATATCATTGGCGTTGACAGACTGCCCTAAATCAATTAGATGATGGTTTATTTTTCCATCGATTGTAGCGTACATAGTTAGTACCGCCTTTTCAGTTTCTGAACCTCCATTCCAGCTGTTAATCGTTTCATCACCTACACCAATAGCTTGCAACCTGGCCCTTGAAGCGCGAATTCTGGCATCAGCCCTGCTTAAATCGGCTTGCGCACGGTCCAAAGAGCTTTGAGGGCTAATCCTCTTCTCAACAAGTGATGAAAGTCTGCTCACCTGCTGTTCCAAATAAGATTTTTCAGCACGGGCCTCCATAAAATTTGCAGCAAGTTCCGCATATTCCAGACTTTCCATTTCAAGAAGTGGCTCTCCCCGGCTCACCTCTTCACCTTCGTGTGCATAAATTCTTGTAATTCTGCCGTTTACAGGAGTACTGATAAAAGCTACATGTTCAGGAGCGGCGGCAACAATTCCCGATACTGTTATAGGAAATTCCGTTCTCTTTTTTTCCACAATAACTGTCTCTATCGCCAGATCTTGTGATTGTTTTTCCGTCAGGGTAACAAATCGACTGGGCTCCTCCGTATCCGCCTGAACTGATGGAGGAAGCGAGACATCATCAACAGATGCTTGATTATTATTTTCTGAGCACGATAACAGAGCAGCAATAAAAAGTATTGATATTATAATTTGACGATACATAAGGCTCCCATCTGAATTAACTTTATTCCGTAAATACAATTTCGTTTGGTAAGAAACGCTCGAGCTCAATGAGCTGAACGTAATAATCTTTTAGGGTTTGATAGAACACCTGTTGCCCTTGCAAATATGTGCGCTGAGCTTCAAGGAGTCGTAACAGATCAAGTTCACCCATTCTGTATCCCTCTCGAGTCAATTCCAGCAGCACCGAAGATCTGGATTCAATCACTTCTATATGAGCCTGAATTTTCTGTCGACTCGCTTCATATCCGTGCCAGGCTTTTTCAGCATTTTCTTTTATTCTCAAGCCACTTTCAATACGTGACCATTCGACCTGATTGCGAACAGCCTTAGCTCGCTGAATGCCCTGCCCTTCGTTGAATCCAAACCAAAGCGGTATGGTTAACCCCACGTTGAATCCATTAAAGTCGTACCCGTTGCCAAAATCCTGCCGGTAGTAGTCAAATCGGATATCTGGAAGAAATCTGCTTTTAGCCGCACTTATTTCCCGATTTGAAGACTCAACCATCAGCTCTCTGACTTTAATTTCCGGATGTTCATCCATCCTATTCAATACCTGCCTTTGTGATATCTGAACATCTACATAGGCGAGTGTGTCAGGATAAACTACTCCATACATCTGCTCATCAGGGTTTAGGCCAATTAAACGGAAAAGCGCATAGCGAGCATCATTCTTCAGTCTTTCAGCTTCCATTAATGCATTTTGAGACTGTGCAAGCTGTATTTCAGCCTGAATTAAATCGAGCTCTGTAGATTCTCCTGCTTCGAGTCGTGCATCCGCTGTTTGTCGGAGTTCTTCAGCCAGTTCTACTTCTCTTTCTATCAATTCAACTCTTTTTATCGCGTAGGCAAGTTCTGCATAGGCAAGCTTCACAGATGCGCGAATATCAATTTCAACTGCAGTGAGCTTCATTTCAGCAACATCAATATCTGATGACACCTTTTTCCGTTGGTAGTAGCTCGTTAGCGGGAATGCAATAGATTGTGAAACTCCCCAACTTTGCTCACTAAAAAGATTATCATTGATTCCTTCTTTATAGTAGTAAACTTCAGGGGAACGGATTCCCAGAGCTCTCCCTGCAAAGGACTTCTCAATGTCAATCTGTTCTGTGGCTCTGTTTAGTTCCGGGTTATTTCGAAAAGCTATGTCTAATGCATCCCGAACCGTTATACTGTTATTTTGTGCTTGAAGCGTAGAGCAGTATAAAATTAAGATAATGAAGGATACGAGTAACCGCTTATGTGTAATCATGTAAATACCTGCTTATTTACATGTAATGTATAAATTCAAAAGCTTAAAAAGTATTTTTAGCTCTGATTATCCAAATTTATATCGAGTCTTAATAACGAATATTAAAAAACTGAAGTTGAGTCAGTGCCTAAGTCCTATCACCTAAACAACTTGATCAGGCAAATTCCTTAGTCTTCTCCGCCCTTTTCCTGTCGTTGTGATCGAGATAAATTTTCCGAATTCGTAAACTTTTGGGAGTTACCTCAAGAAGCTCATCATTATCGATGAATTCGATACACTGTTCAAGGCTCATTTTTTTTGCCTGTGAAATTTTCACTGAATCAGATGTTTGAGTGGCTCTATGATTCGTTAAATTTTTCTTCTTCACAACATTAATAACCATATCATCGGCGCGGTTATTAATTCCAACAACCTGCCCCATATAGACGGGATCACCGGGCTCAACAATAAACTGGCCTCTGTCTTGCAGACCTTCAAGAGCATAGGGAGTAACATCTCCTCGTTCAAGTGCAATTAGTGCTCCCCTGGTTCGTCCCGGAATATCACCGGCAAACGGCCCATATTCATCAAACTGCTGATGCATAATACCTGTACCGCGGGTCTCAGTAAGCATTTCGCCCCGGAAACCAATCAATCCTCTAGAAGGAACTTTAAATTCAATCCGGTTATTCTCTCCTTCTTGAACCATCGAGGTCATAATCCCTTTACGCTGCTGCAGATTATCAATTACTTTGTTACTGTAATCTATATGTACATCAACTACAACTTCTTCAAATGGCTCATGTAGATTCCCATCTATTTCTTTATAGAGAACTTCAGGACGAGAAACTGCAAATTCAAACCCCTCCCGCCTCATTGTCTCGATAAGGATTGAAAGCTGCAGCTCACCCCGGCCTGCAACTCTGAAAATATCGGGATTTTCGGTTTGTTCGACACGGATCGAAACGTTGGTACGAATTTCTTTATTTAACCGATCTTTAATCATGTTAGATGTAACATAATCACCTTCAAGGCCGGCAAACGGCGAGTTATTTACCCTGAAGTACATCGCCATTGTTGGCTGGTCAATATCGTAATACTCGATGGGGGTTGGATCTGAGATGTGCGTGAGCGTGTCCCCGATTTCTACGGCATCATAACCGGCTAATGCAAAAATATCACCTGCCTGCGCTTCATCTACAGGTTCTCGATTCAATCCATTAAATGTAAATAGTTTTGTGGCCTTGGCCTTAATTTTTTGAGTGCCTTTCCGATCCATAAGCACAATCTCCTGATTGGTTTTAATTGTGCCCTGCTCTACCCTGCCAATCGCAATACGCCCTACATAATCGTTCCAGTCTACACTGCTCACAAGCATTTTAAAAGGCTTGTCCATCACCTGTTCGGGATGTGGAATGTGATCCACAATTTTGTCAAACAAGGGAGCCATATCTACATTTTCATCTTCAAGCTCATTTTTGGCATATCCTTCAATTGCTGCCGCATATAAAACCGGGAAATCGAGCTGCTCGTCTGTAGCATCCAATGATACAAACAGATCAAAAATCATATTTAGGACTTCATCAGGGCGAGCGTCTTTTCTGTCGATTTTGTTAATCAAAACAATCGGTCTGTATCCTAAATCAAGTGATTTCCGAAGTACAAACTTGGTTTGTGGAAGTGGGCCTTCTGCTGCATCAACCAATAGTATTACACCGTTTACCATTTTCAGGATTCGCTCTACCTCGCCGCCAAAGTCTGCGTGACCCGGTGTGTCTACAATATTAATCTTTGTTCCCTTCCACTTTACAGCTGTATTTTTTGAGCTAATCGTAATTCCCTTCTCCTTTTCAAGGTCTCCAGAATCCATAACTCTGTCGTCAACTTTTTGATTCTCTCTGAATGTACCGCTCTGCTTCAGCATCTGGTCAACCAGGGTGGTTTTTCCGTGGTCAACGTGGGCAATAATGGCGATGTTTCGAATGTCTTGTATCATAAATGTGGGTATAAGCGATCGGCGATTGCCGAAAAAAGAGTTAGAATTATTGATCTGCCATGGATTAGTTGCTCTACAATTGTGAATTAAGCAATTTCAAAAAAACAGGCAGCCTTAAATATACATGCTTTTTCATACAATTATCCATATTTATTTTTACACGGTCTGCAGATGTTGTTTTGACAATTGTTTAAAAATACCCGCCATTTAACGCGCTATGCATTCTGTCATTTGTAAAAAAAGGTGAAGAGGGAATTTCATTGAGATAGAATAGCTTATCATCATGAGCGAACAACAAATGGCTGCATATTGACAGAAAAAAAACGAGAAATATTTGGAACACAGCCGCTTGGCAAACTCTTGCGAGACCAGGCTATACCTGCCTCTGCAGGCATTATGGTAATGTCGATTTATGGTATCGTCGATACGATTTTTGTTGGCTTGTGGGTAGGGTCTCTGGGTATAGCAGCAATTACGGTTGTTCAGCCAATTACTTTTTTGATTGCCAGTATTGGAATGGCTATCGGAATTGGTGGAGCCTCGATTATATCAAGAGCTTTTGGTGAGAATAATGATAAAAAGGCTTTTCTCACCTTTGGTAATCAGGTGGGCTTAACCATCCTGTTGGGTATTGTATTTGTTATTTTGGGCTTTGTCTTTATCGATCAAATTTTATCTTTGTTCGGTGGCCGAGGAAATATTCTGGAACCTTCAAAAACATACTTTAAAATTGTTCTGCTGGGAGTCCCTTTTTTGGGATGGGCAATGATGAGTAATAATGTAATACGAGCTGAAGGTTATCCCCGAATAGCCATGTTAACAATAATGATTCCGGCTATTGTTAATATTCTGCTTGATCCGATTTTTATTATTTGGCTGGACATGGGTCTGGCAGGAGCCGCTTGGGCTACAACGATTTCCTACATTGCAAGCGCAATATTTGCAACGTGGTTTTTCCTCAAAGGTGATTCACAGCTTCAATTGCGCCGTAAATATTTGAAAGCCAACTTTTCCATTATAAAAGAAATTGGTGCACTTGGTTCGGTTACGTTTGCTCGCCAGGGAACAATTAGCCTGCTTTCAGTTGTGCTTAACAATTCTCTTTTTGTTTACGGGGGAGAAATGGCATTATCTGTTTATGGCATTATAAGCCGGCTGCTGATGTTCGCAAATTTTCCCGTCATTGGAATTACGCAGGGCTTTGTTCCGATTGTGGGCTATAACTACGGAGCAAAGTTAATTGACCGTGTAAAACAAATGATTCGTTTGTCAATGGTTAGTGCAACAGCTATAGCCGTGTCGATCTTTACCCTTATTATGGTGTTTACACCCTTCATTGTATCCGCATTTACAAATGATGCAACCCTGATTGAGCGAACAACACCTGCACTTAGAGCGGTATTTCTTGCCACTCCACTGATAGCAATTAATCTCCTTGGGAGTGCATATTTCCAGGCTATCGGCAGAGCGAGACCTGCGTTTATTCTCTCATTATCTAAACAGGGATTTCTCTTAATCCCGTTAATTTTTATTCTTCCAATTAAATTTGGTATTTACGGCATATGGTACGCTTTTCCAATTGCGGATGTTGGAGCTGCATTGATAACAGCAGTTTATCTAAACCATCATTTCAAGAAAAATCCACTCAAACATAAAGAGGCTAAACCTTTATAAAGATCTTTTTCCTGTAAAGAATCACGGCTGGTATGTACAAAATTGATGTGTAAATCAACGCATACATGAAAGACCCAAGCTTTAGTGGAACTCCTATACCTGTTGCCAATTCTAAAAACAATTGATTCAGAGGTTGAATACCAAACAGATCGTTATAAAATACAGTAAGCAGCATTCCAGAAAGTACATACGATGTGATTGCGTTTGCACCAAATACGATGCCGGGGCGAGTCCACTTCTTATATTCAAGAACATCTACAATCAATAAAAAGGCTCCCAAAAACATCATCGCAAGTCCTCCCGAAGCCATCACATAAGAACTGCTCCACAAATTTTTGTTCAGAGGAAAAAACCATGACCACATCATTCCAATAATGAATACCGCAAACCCTGCAAAGAATATCCACGTTAACTTTTGGTAAGTTTCTTTTTCTGATAAAATTAATTTCCCACTGATCATCCCTAGAATACAGGTTCCGATAGCCGGCAACGTGCTCAATAATCCTTCCGGATCCCAGGTTCGTTCATAAAAGTATCCCGGCACAAGTTGTCTGTCGATCCAGGCTGCGAAATTAATTCCAGGCTCAACATTGGGAGCAATAAATCCACCCGATACTTTGGAGATTTCACCAATATCGACCATAGTGCCACCTGCTCTTTCAATCATTCCCGTGTTCAACGCTTGTTGTATTACGCCATCGATAGGTACAGGTATTGCGTACAGAATAACCCAGTAACCGAGTAAAATTGAGCTCAGAATAACTATTTGCTGTTTCCAGTTGGTGTGTAAAAACAGTAAAGAGCAGCATAAAAATACAATGGCTATTCGTTGTAAAACTCCAACATACCGAATATTCCCAAAGTCGAACTCTGGCCATAGCCATAAGAAAATTCCCAATAGGTATATCTTTATCGATCGAGAAATAATCTTTTTATAAATCTCCCCTTTCGGAGCACCAGCCTCCACTCTCTTGGTGTAGGCAAGTGTAATCGATACGCCCACAATAAACAGGAAGAAAGGAAATACGAGATCGGTCAGGGTCATACCGTGCCAGTTGGCGTGAAGAAGCGGATCATAAACGTGCGACCAGGTACCCGGGCTATTTACCACAATCATTGCCGCAATGGTAAACCCTCTTAACGCATCAAGGCTTACAAGCCGCCCCGAAAGTATGTTGCTGTCGGCCATACATTTGTTACCAATTTCATATTACATCCATTGAAATAAGAACTCCATTTTTGAGTTAAAAAGCTACACAAAATTGTACTTCAAAGGTTTATATATCAGTTACATTTCTATTCCAATCGATTTAATTTATTCGCTTTACCATTGAAATACGTGTATCTAAGTTTATTCAGTTTTTAATTAAATATTGTTTTTATTTAAGTATTCAAGTGCCGAAAATTTAAACTTTACATCAGGATAACGTATGAACTTACAAATTACCGATCAGCGCTTTATTGTATGCGGGGCCAGTAGCGGTTTTGGAGAAGCTATTGCCAGGCAGTTACTGATTGAAGGTGCCCGTGTAGTTTTGGTTGCCCGCAGAGGAGATCTTTTAAAAGAAAAATTTTCGCACTTTGACGACAAAACAGAAATCATTGAAGGAAGCCTCATTTATGGCGAAACATTGGAAAGAATTGAAGATTCTGCCAAAAGAGAACCGTTGCACGGCGTGTTGATGAATGCAGGTGGCCCGCCAACAGGTACTCCTCTTGAAACGACAATGGACGATTGGGATGCAGCCTGGAATCTTGTAATGCGATGGAAAGTTGAATTGGCATTGAGGCTTGCTCCAATTTTTCGTGATGCAAACTACGGCAGAATGCTATTTGTGGAAAGCCGATCTGTTAAAGAACCAATACTTGCTTTAACTCTGAGCAACGCATTCAGAGCCGGAGTTGTTGGATTTGCTAAATCGCTTTCGGCGGAAGTTGCACCTGATGGTGTTACAGTCAACATCATGGCTCCCGGAGCTCACAAAACACCGGCCATTGAAAGAGTTATTAAAAATAATAGCACAGCTAAAGGAATTAGCTATGAAAAAGCCGAAGAAGCGATGAAAAAGTCAATTCCAGTCGGCAGAATGGGAACAGCAGAAGAGTTTGCATCTCTTGCATGCTGGCTCCTCTCACCTCTCAGTGGATATGTTACGGGCCAAACCCTCAGCCACGATGGCGGAGCAGTGCAGGGATTGTTCGGGTAATTTAATAAATAAACAATCCTGCCTTATTCGTTCGCTTAATTAGGCTTTCTATCAACTCTTTTTTTGTGATTGGTGCATCAAGCAGCCACTCGTAAATGAAGAGGTCCTGCTAGAATTTTTTCAACTTAAGAAACAATCACTGTGCCACGACGGCTTAAGCCCTTAAACCTGTCGCATGCAAAATCACTGCGGAGATGCTTTGGGAAATTGCTTTTTAAAACTCTTGTGAGCAGGTGGATTATTTATGTAAAACGCCTTCTGATTTTTTATACATCCATAGTAATGGAAAATCTCTTTTCCATTCTTAGGCGATTTTACCATTTTGTATAGCATTGAACAAATGTACAATTAAAGACTATGAACCAAATATTTCAGAAAAGAATAGCTCTAAAACCCCAAAAAAGAGGGTTCCATCTCATTACGAACGAAATATTGAAGCAGGTTCCTGAACTTAAAGAAATTGAAATCGGAATTGCCCATATTTTTATACAGCACACGAGCGCAAGCCTTACAATAAATGAAAATGCAGACCCATCCGTAAGACGAGATTTCGAGTCTCACTTTAATCGTATGGTTCCAGAAGACACTTCTCTATTTGAACATACTCTGGAGGGCTCCGATGATATGACCTCACATATAAAAACATCTCTTCTTGGAAGTTCCGTAACGATACCGATAACAAATGGAGCATTTAATTTAGGAACATGGCAAGGAGTATATTTATGTGAACATCGAAATTATGGTGGTTCTAGAAACCTTATTCTTACGATTACCGGAAATTAATCTGTCATAATCATCAAAGTCATGAATCCGATAAAAATATCCGCTGTTCAGTTTGAGCACAAAAGTTTAGATAAAGATTATAACCTCTCCATAATAGAGAAGTTTTGTGCCGACGCCGCCGCAAAAGGTTCAAATGTAGTCGCCTTTCATGAATGCTGTATATCTGGGTACACGATTGCAAACTCAATAACAGAAAAGAAACTTAAAGAGATATCTGAGCCAATACCTGACGGTCCCTCAATAAGCGGACTGATCACTATAGCAGATACCTACAATTTAACAATTCTTGCCGGGCTCTTTGAAATCGACCAGCATCAGAAATGTTATAACTCATATGTTTGTGTGAATAAAGATGGAGTGGTTGCGAAGCATCAAAAGCTTCACCCTTTTATACACCCATCACTATCCGCTGGTTCAAATTATACAGTTTTTGAGGTTTTAGGATGGAAATGTGGGATACTAATTTGCTACGACAACAACATTTTTGAAAATGTACGCGCAACCAATTTGCTTGGCGCAGATATACTTTTCATGCCACATGTAACCATGTGTACACCATCAACCAGACCGGAAGCTGGTTTCGTTAAACCTCAACTTTGGTATAGTCGTAAATCAGACCCAATATCACTTCGGGAAGAATTTGACAGTCTTAAAGGAAGGAAATGGTTAATGAAATGGCTGCCTGCACGTGCATATGATAACGGGGCTTATGTTGTGTTTACAAATCCAATTGGAATGGATGAGGACCAATTAAAAAATGGCTGCTCTATGATTATTGACCCTTTTGGAGATATTATTGCTGAATGCAGGAAACTGGATAACGACATAGTTTCAGCACACATTACTCCGGAGAAATTGACAGACGCAGGTGGCAATCGTTATAAAAAAGCCAGAAGGCCTGAGCTTTACGGCCATATTATTGGAAGATCTCACCAATCAAACCAAAACGTATCTTGGCTCTCTGAAAAAAGACAGTAAATGCAGAATAAAACTTCAGGCAAGTGCTAACTTTTTGTGCTTCTTTTCGTACCATTTGTCATAATCACTGAAAAAATTCGCAATGGGCTTAAAAAACGAAACAAAGACAGGCTACAATACCAAAACATTCTACGAAGAATATGTCGAAGGAATGAATACGCGACAGCTTGGACGCGAATTCCAATCGGACTCAGATCGGCTGAAAAGATTGTATGAAGAGGTTGTAAAACAGAAAAACCCAAAAGTTGCCTCCGAAGATCTATCGTTTTCTCAGCGTACTTTAAGCCTTCTTTCTGCACTAACCAAACGACTGAATCCGGTCAGGCGACTTGTATTTGGTATTTCAATTGTAACATTTATCAGCCACTATCTTTTTAGCATTGTAGGTCTTTCAGGGCTTATTTTTCACCCGGTTCTTTTACCCGTATCATTTTTAGGAATGCTTCTGATATTGATGATTGAACTTCTGGAAAAATCAGATGTACAGAAAGAGCTGGATTTTGCCAGAGATATTCAATTAAGCCTTCTCCCCCCTTCATCAGCTACCTTCGATAATTTGGAAATCAACTCGTTTGCAGCAACAGCACTCGAGGTTGGTGGAGACTATGTTGATATTATAAACACCGAAGATGGGACGTATATCATAATTGCTGATGTATCTGGTAAAGGGATGAGTGCTGCACTGTATATGGTACGAATTCAGGCATTGGTTCACCTGCTTATAAACAAACTGCACCCCGGACCCAAAGATCTTTTCCTTGAGCTGAATAACTATATCAAATCAAATAAGAGGGATAAAACCTTCATAACCGGATGTGCTGCATTTTTTCCAAAAGGCGAAAATTACTTCACTTTTGCCAGGGCTGGACACAACAATCCAATTGTGTATAACAAGGAGAAAGATGCCACATTTAAGATCAACACGACAGGTTTTGCCCTTGGTATGACATCAACCCCGGCTCTCAAAAAAAATATGAAAGAGTCCCGATTCAAATTTGAACAAGGTGACAGCCTTCTTTTTTACACCGATGGGCTTGTTGAAGCAAGAAACAAAGCGAATGAAGAGTACGGCTTTGAACGGCTGGAAGGACTCTTCTCCATCTACGGATCCTTGCATTCGAAAACAATCACCAAAAAGATACAGTCATCAGTTGAATCATTTCTCGGTGAAGAAAAACCTCTCGATGACATTACCTTTACTACAGTACATAAAATCTGATGTTCGGTTCAGTCTAAACGATCTATTTTCGAATAGACAAAACCGGGTATGACCTCAGCAAGCTATTATTTCAAGTTAAAATGTTCGGCTGTTCGCTGTGCAATTTTCTCAGGTGTGATGCCAAAATGTTCAAACACCTGCTCGTACGGCGCTGAAATACCAAAGTCGTCTAGGCCAATAGCAAGTCCTCCAATGCCAATCCATTTATGCCATCCAAAGGTTGAACCGGCTTCTATGGAGACTCTTTTTTTAACTTCGGGCGTAAGAACCGCATCTTGATAATCTTTATCCTGCTTTTCAAATATCTCCAGCGACGGAGCACTTACAACGCGCACAGATATCCCCTTTTCCTCCAGAATTTCTGATGCAAGCAGTGTTGGATAAACTTCAGATCCCGTTGCTATTAAAATAACATCAGGACTCCCTGAACTCTCTTTTTTTATAATGTAGGCTCCTTTTGCACAGCCACTTGCACTGGAGAATTTACTCCTTTCAATCGTAGGGAGTGACTGGCGTGTAAGCACCATTACCGATGGCCCATCACTTCTTGTAAGAGCTGCCATCCAGCAGTGGGAAACTTCATTGGCGTCAGCAGGCCTCAATACGTGCACGTTAGGGATCGCCCGCAATGCGGCAAGATGTTCCACTGGCTGATGCGTAGGGCCGTCTTCTCCAAGACCGATACTGTCGTGTGTAAATACAAAAATTGTTGGAATTTTAGAGAGAGCAGCAATTCGTATTGCGGGTTTGTTATAATCGGAAAAAACCAGGAATGTACCGCCAAAAGGAATTACACCTCCATGAAGAGCCATTCCGTTCATAGCAGCCGCCATTGCATGTTCCCTCACACCATAGTGAAGATTCCTTCCGCTTCGGTTTTCAGCTGAATATATCCCTTTCCCGTCAAGATTCGTATTATTGCTGCCGGTAAGATCTGCTGATCCTCCAATCAGGTTTGGAATATGATCAGCAATGCTGTTTAAAACTTTTCCTGATGCTTTTCGGCTTGCCATCCCTTTTTCACTGCTTTCAAATACAGGCAAAATTGAATCCCAGTTCTCAGGCAAATCGCGGGTAATATATTTTTGAAATCTATTATATTCATCAGGGAAATCAGACTGATACCTATCCATCATACTTTGCCAATCTTTTTCCTGACTTCTACCACTCTTCACTGCTTCATTCATTGATTTTTTTACCTCTTCAGGAATGAAAAATGGTTCTGTTGAAGGAAATCCAAGATTCTTTTTGGTTGCAATAATTTCATCATCTCCCAAGGGTGCTCCATGCGAGTCTGCCGTACCTTCCTTAGCCGGACTCCCAAAACCTATCTTTGTTTTACATTCGATTAATGAAGGTTTATCCGAATTCTGAGCTTCAACAATAGCGGCTTCAATTTCTTTATGATTGTGTCCATCAATGGATAAAACGTGCCATCCATATGCTTCAAATCGCTTACGAGAGTTGTCAGTAAATGAAAGATCTGTTGATCCATCAATAGAAATTCTGTTTGAATCGTACAAGTAAATAAGCTTTCCCAGTTTAAGATGACCAGCAAGTGATGCTGCTTCATGAGAAATGCCTTCCATAAGGTCACCGTCACTCACGATCGCGTAGGTATAGTGATCAATGAGGCTGTATTGATCCTTATTGAATGATTCGGCCATAAATGCTTCTGCCATGGCCATACCCACACCAGTTGCAAAACCCTGTCCAAGCGGGCCCGTTGTGGTTTCAACCCCCGGCGTGGAGCCATATTCAGGATGGCCCGGAGTGAGGCTGTTATATTGGCGAAAATTCTTTAATTCATTCAGCGAAAGATCGTAACCGGTCAAATGCAGGAGTGAATAGAGAAGCATAGAACCGTGCCCTGCTGATAATATAAACCGATCACGATTCACCCATTCAGGGTTCTCAGGGTTATGTTTTAAAAACTTTTTCCAGAGAACATAGGCAACATCAGCCATTCCCATTGGCATACCAGGATGACCCGAGTTTGCTGCCTGAACCGCGTCCATTGAGAGAACACGAATTGTATTTACGCTTAATTCATCTAATTGATTTTGATTGCTCATGAAGATTTGAACGATTTACGAGAGTAATTAAATTTTGCAGAAGATAGGCAAGATGTCAGCAAGCCAAAAGTAATGACAAAAAAAAAGCCATGTTTAAATAACACGGCTTTTTCTTAATTCATAAACGGTATTCTTATCGACCGGTGTGTCCCTCACACTTCAGCTGGAATTCCAGCTCGTGATTTGCAGGCTCAGTAAAATCTCCGTAACGGGCATTTTCGAATGCCGAGCAAGCGCCTTCAGCTTGTCCAAGCCCTTTAAGAGCTGTACCAAGTTCAAAATAGATCTTGGCTTTATCAGCTACACCACCTGTGTGATATTCAAGTGCCTGTCGAGCATGAGTCTCTGCCGCAGACCAGTTTCCACGTCTGTTGTAGATTTCAGAAAGTCGGTAGTGCTGTTCATCAGAAGTTGGATCGTACTGCTCAACCATGTTAAGAAGTTCAATAGCACGATCGAAGTTACGGTCTTCACCTAAATTTACTCCGCGGAAAATTAATTCTTCAGCAGCACCTTCTCTTGCGTTTTCAAGAGTCGTGTTGTCTCCAACCTGCTGAGAAACCTGTATGGCTCTGTCGTACCATTCCAGCCAGGCTTCTACATCTTCGGGCGTCATGTTTTTCTGCACTATACCTTTTTGATAATATGCAGCGGCGTAATTAGAATTTAATTCCAATGCAGTATTTAAATCACTCATTGCATCTTCCAGATTTTCCTGGCGGAAATTCAGAATAGATCGTACGTAATAAAGCTGAGGTATAGCTCCACGAGCTTGCTGTTCGACCTGCTGATTACCAAATTCTGCTGCTGCTTCCTGCGATGCTTTAAAATCTTCAATCGCTACATCAATTGAGGAGACTGTTCGTTCACTTTGATAGGTTCTGTAAGAATTTGAAGCCCTGCTACCGTATACTCTTGGAAGGCGTTCTTCAATTAAGTCAGTAATATCATTCAGTCCGTTTTCACGGGATATTTCAAGGGCACTTCTGTACATATCAATGGCGCCGTCAAAATCATTACTCCCGGCAAGTTCCTGTGCATTGTTATACATCTCAATGGCCTGCACACGAGCTTCGTCTTGCGCCTGTGTAATTTCTGCGGTACCCAACAACAGAAACATTACGAAACTGTAGGATAAAATGGTCTTCAGTGATTTCATGCTTATAAGGTTATTTTGGATTCTTTCTGAATAAACGTGCCTAACTTAATGAAAATTTCACTACAAATTCATTAACCGTCACTGTTTTTTTAACATTCAAGCCAAAAAAAAGTTCCTAATAGGAAAAATTCGGTTTTGGCTCCTTGTCTTTATAAAAATCACAAACGTATTTTACTGCTTCGCTGCAGTCGTCTGTAATATGAAATAAACTTTTGTCTTTTTTACTGATGTACGCTTCACTGATTAATTTATCTTCAATCCAGTCGGTAAGCCCACCCCAATACTCCTTGCCAATCAAAACGATTGGTATGGGTTCAATTTTTTCGGTTTGAATCAATGTGAGTGTTTCAAAAAGTTCATCAAGTGTACCAAACCCACCGGGGAAAACAATAAATCCCTGCGCGTACTTCACAAACATAACTTTTCGCACAAAGAAATATTTAAAATTAATAATATAATTCGGAGAAACGTACGAATTTACTCCCTGCTCTTTTGGAAGCTGTATTCCCAGGCCCACCGATTTTGCCCGTACATTATAAGCTCCTTTATTGGCAGCTTCCATAATTCCCGGGCCTCCACCTGTTATGATTCCAAATCCATTCTCAGCAATAGCTTCGGCAGTGCTAACAGCAAGCTCGTAGTATTTTGAACCCGGTTTTACCCTTGCAGACCCATAGATGGAAATGCATGGACCAATTCGCAACAGGGAGTCGTACCCATCTACAAATTCACCCATTATTTTAAAAACACTCCAAAGATCCCGGTTACTGTCGTTTTGAAATTGGCTTAAGCCCTTTCCGTTCTCTGAAAAAGATTTTTCTTCCGTCATATTATATTCCTTGGTTTAAAATTTCAGTACAGGTTAACTCTTACCCTAACTCCGGGATTTCCATCCTGCAATATTGCCGGACCGATACTCGCACTAAGGTCATCAGAAACATCGAAACTACGCATATGTGCAAAAATATAGGCGTCTAGTGCGTTAAGCCCGTAGGCTAACCCCATTACTACAAACATAAAATCACGCCGATTTCGAAAACTATTTCTCGCCGACTGCAGCTGATTTGGATTCACATTGGCAAGTCGCTCTGGTGTTGGACCAAACCTAAAATCATTATCATCACCCTGATTAGAGTTGTAGAAAGCTGCCCTGTAATCTTTGTAATTGTTATTTAAGTAGATCGTGTAAGCGCCTATCCCCGCAAACATCCCATAAATAATCGGAACTTTCCATATCTGTCTGTTTTCAATCTGTCCCCAACCCGGAACCATCATTGACTTAAATAAGACTGATTTCGGAGATGGAAAAGTTTTTCTACCATCTTGAAGTGTGTCTTGACCAAAAGAGATAAATCCGTTGCTTGTGACATCAGATTGATAGCTGAATGTACGGTTCGCATGCCAGGTTGAGAAATTCTGCGCAATTAGTTCTTGAGATGCAATAAAAAGAAGAAATGTAAACAATAAGAGCTTAATCCATTTCATTAAAAAGCTGAATCAGTCGTTCTAAATCATCGTTGGAGTAATACTCTATTCTGATCTCACCACCCTTTGCTTTCTGTTTAATATTCACCTTTGTGCTCAGTTTATTCCTGAGCTGCTTAGTGAGGTCATTTATAAATGGATTTTCTTTTTTTTCCGGAGCTCTCTTTTTCTGATCACTCTTCTTGTCGTACGATTTCACAAGATCTTCCGTTTGCCGAACTGAGAGTGATTTTTTCTCAATCTCGGCAAGTATTTTTTTCTGATCTTTCTCTGTTTTAATATTGACAAGAGAGCGGGCATGCCCTGCAGAAATTCGTTCATCTCGCAGTGCAGCCTGAATAAAATCGGGCAGCTGCAACAGTCTCAACATATTAGTCACTGTTGTTCTGTTTTTACCAACCCTCTCCGCCACTTCACTTTGGGTATAGTTCAATTCATCAATCAATCGTTGATACCCCAAAGAAATTTCAAGCGGATTTAAATCTTCTCTCTGGATGTTTTCTATAAGTGCAAAGGCGATAAGTTCATCATCATTCACCTCACGAATGTAGGCTGGAATTTCAGCAATCCCTGCAAGCTTTGATGCCCTTAGTCGTCTTTCTCCACTTATCAGCTCAAATCGCTTTTGGCCTAGATATCGAACGGTAATGGGCTGAATAAGCCCATGTTTTTTAATGGATGAAGCAAGTTGTTCCAGCGCCTCCTCATTAAAATCACTTCTTGGCTGATGGGGATTAGGCCGGATGTGGTCAACCGGAATATTTAAGACAATATTTACTCTTTCAGCCGGATCAATGGAAACAGCTGTTTTTGTCTTTGATGTATCTTGTTCTTTCTCTCCTTTCCCGTCATCATAGTCTGGGAAAAAAGCACCAAGACCTCTGCCTAATACCTTTTTCGACATAGCTAAAATTTCACTTTATGAGAGTACTGGACTCGATTTAAAGAGTTTCTTATTTCTCTGAATAATTTCACGGGCGAGAGATAAATAGTTTTTTGCTCCCACACTGGATGCATCATACAAGATAGCCGGTTTCCCAAAGCTTGGGGCTTCAGCCAGGCGTATATTTCTTGCAATAATGGTAGAGAAAACTTTGTCATCAAAATATCGCTTCACTTCCTCCGCAACCTGATTCGATAATCTTGTACGTGTATCATACATCGTTAGTAAAACACCCTCAATATCCAGATCCCTGTTTAAGTGTTGTCGCACTATTTTGATGGTGTTTAATAGTTGACCCAACCCTTCCAAGGCATAATATTCACACTGAACAGGAATCATTACGGAGTGCGAGGCTGTAAGTGCGTTAATCGTGAGAAGCCCCAGAGAGGGAGGACAATCAATAATTATAAAGTCATATTTTTCGTCAAGTGAGTCAATAGCCTTTAATAATATTCTTTCTCTCTCATTTCTATCAACCATCTCAATCTCTGCACCAACCAAATTAATATGAGAAGGCACGACATCTAAAAAAGGGAGCTCAGTTTCACGGATAGCATCTTTAATGTCTACCCCTCCAACCATAACCTCGTACACAGAATTAGTGACGGTTTTTGGTTCGATACCAAGTCCACTTGTGCTGTTACTTTGAGGATCTATATCAATAACGAGTGTTGGATGCTCAATTACTGCAAGGCTGGCTGCTAAATTAACCGCTGATGTTGTTTTCCCAACTCCGCCTTTTTGGTTGGCAATTGAAATAATTTTTCCCATTCTGCTAAAAAGGAGTTTTGATTCTTATAATAAGATGGAATATAACCCTCACACCATCCCTTACCAAAATTAGTTATTCAGACTGCAACGTGGAAAACTTGAATTTTTTTTCTATAGAAGTATAAACAACAAATACTTATACAGAATGTATAAAATCAGATTACCGATTACTGCCTGTAAGATGTATTTGTTGCTGAACCTGTTGAATAGTTCTTGATGAGTTGACTCTGGTAAGCTTTTCAAGACTATTATTAAACATAGAATCTACACTAGCAACACTCCCTCTATTAAACCGCTCATAAAAATGAATAACCTCATCGTGGTCAACCCATGGTGATACCTCATTTAATTCCTCTGCAGAACCGGTAGAAACAGTAGAAATATTACCTGAAGAAATCGATGCTTTCGAAGCATCATTGCTTAAGCGAGCTTCATCATCGGCAACAGACTGATCCTGAACGACAATGGCTCCATACAACATTACCGCGACAAGAGTGATTGCGGCTGAGGCAAAGAGGTACTTATACGAACCACGATCGTTTTCAATTAATTTTTCTTTATTGATCTTCGACCTCACATTATTTATAACAAATTCTGGAGGTTTAATTTGAGTGAGACCGTCGAGATTACTTGCTGTGCTCTTTAAGGATTCAAGCTCAATAAGAAGATTCTCATCATTTTGAAGCTCTCTCTCGAATTCGAGCCGCTCAGATGGATCCATTTCATTGTAAATGTATGCTATACAACGATTTTCTATTTTACTCATAAATATTTTGATTCCTTCTCATGTTCTTCATCAAACATTTTACGAAGGTTAATCAAAGCATATCTCATTCGGCCCAGAGCTGTATTTATTGAAACGTCGGTAATTTCCGCAATCTCCTTAAAAGGCATTTCGTAATAGTGCCTTAACATTACCACCGTTCTCTGCTCTTCGGGCAAATTTGCAATATGTTTTAACAGACTTGATGTAGATTCATCCAGCTCCAGCTTTTCCTGCTGACCCGGCGAATCCTCATCGGGCAACCGATCATAAAAATCTGTCTTTGAACCTTCGTCGTATGAGCTCTTAACGTCGACAAATCGTTTTTGTTTTCTTATATGATCAATTGTTGCATTATGCGCAATTCTCATAACCCAGGCAATCCATTTTCCCTGTTCATTATACGTATCATCCATTTTAGTGATGACTTTTGTAAATGTCTCTTGGAAAATGTCATTCGCGGTTTCTCTATTCTGTATCATACTGTATATATAAGAGTAAATCTTAGCCTGATGGCGATTCATTAACTCTTGAAATGCAAGCTGATCGTCATTTTTACGAAATAGATGAACCAGTTCTCTGTCTTTCATCTTTTCGTAATTAACCGGAATATTATCGCTTTTGTTAAGTCTCATTGTTCAAAAGATTATGAGTTTGTGACTATAAATCAAAACAAATAACATATTTTATTCATTCGTACAGTCGATTTATAGTTTATACGAAAAATTTCATGGATTGGATGGTTTTGTTTCTTTCAATAAAAGTAACAGACAATAAGACCCCAAACCATCACATCTTCATGTTATCTGTATTACAAATATCATGCCTTAAAATAATCGTATATAGCTTTACCTGTTTTTTTACCCGTACTCTTTTGTAAAGTTTCAAGGTCACTCTTTTTTATTCTCTGAACCGATCCAAACTCCTTGAGAAGTTCCCTGGCTTTTTTATCACCTATTCCAGGTATCTGCGTCAATTCTGTTTTTAGCGTCCTTTTCGATCTCTTTTGTCTATGGTAGGTTATGGCAAACCGGTGAGCCTCGTCTCTTGCCTGCTGCAATAATTTTAGGGCGGGACTGGTTTTTGGTATCATTACAGGATCCTTTTTTCCTGGTAAAAAAACCTCCTCCAGTCGTTTAGCTAAACCAGCAATTTCACAATGGTCTAAAAAGTCTACTTCTTCTAGTGCTTCAATGGCCGCATTTAGCTGCCCCTTACCACCATCTACCAATATTAAATCCGGAGCCTGCTGCTTCTCCCTTTTTACGCGCCCATATCTTCGTTTCACAATCTCTTTCATCGATGCAAAATCGTCAGGACCTGTGACAGTTTTTATTTTGAAACGTTTATAGTCACTTTTCCTGGGTTTGGCATCCACAAACGTTACCATTGATGCAACAGGATCACTACCCTGAATATTTGAGTTGTCAAAACATTCTATGCGTCTTGGGAGGGATTGAAGCCGCAAATACTCTTTTAAATCCTCCACAGCTTTGGGAATACGATTACGTTCGGCCTTTTCTTTTTCCAGGCGTCTTTCCCCAAGCTTTAGCCTCGCATTTGAAATTGCCATTTCCACAAATTGTCTTTTCTCACCGATTTTGGGCACTTTCAACGGGACTTTTTTTCCATGCATTTCCCATAAATACTGGCTCAGAGGTTCATCATTTTCCATAGGATGACTCAGGTACACCTCATCGGGTATAGTAGAAGCCCCGGTTTCACCAGAATCGGTGTAATAATCTTCAACGAAAGACTGCATCAGGAACTCAATACTAAGACCAGAAATATTTTTTATAAATCTGTGAAATTTTCCAATAAGTTTACCCTCACGTATTTTAAATAATACGCCGCATGCTTCACCCATATCCTCATCAATATCAACAGCAAACAGATCGCGATTATTTCTCTTGCTGTCTACAATTTTCATCTTTTTATTGTACTTCTCCAGTGCCAGCAGACTGTCTCTTAACTTCGCGGCTTCTTCAAATGCCAATGCCTGTGAGGCTATCTCCATTTCCTGTTTTATATCGCTCATGAGACCTTCCGTTTTTCCGCTGAGCAGCTTCTCCACTTTGTCAATTGCCACCCTGTACTCCTCTGTATCCCAGTCTCCGGAACAATTTTTCAAATAATCATCAAAACAGGAGTGCCATTTGGGAACGCCTCGGGATTTATCAATCATTTTTGGTGAAACAGCGCACGTACAGAGATCAAATGTTTTTCGAATCGTCTCTAGCATACGTCGCATATAACCTACATGATCGTACGGCCCAAAATATTTACTGCCGTCTTTAACCACGGTACGGGTTGGGAATACCCGTGGTTTATCCTCCTTTGTAATACAGATATAGGGATAAGACTTATCATCCCGATACATAATATTGTATCTCGGCTGATGCCGTTTAATTAAATTATTTTCAAGGATGAGAGCTTCAGCTTCGGAGTCTGTAACAATCACCTCAACATCCTCAATTTTCCGAACCATTACCCTAATGCGCCCGTCGTGATTGGCTGAGTCCTGAAAATAGGATCGAACCCGGTTTCTAAGCTTCTTGGCTTTACCTACATAAAGGTAACTACCATGTTTATCTTTAAACTGATACACCCCTGGTTCAAACGGTAAGTGTGCTACTTTTTCTTCGAGAGATATCGACATATAATTCTTTAGTTTGAAGCGCTACTAAACTCGTCGTAATTTATTCGTTTTACACATCCACAGCAAAACATGAAAACAACCGGAACAAATCCCAACATATCTATTCTATTTGAAGACAATCACCTGCTTGCCATTCATAAACCGGCTGGTGTTCTATCTCAGGAAGACTACTCAGGTGATCCTGATGTTCTAACGCTATGCAAAGCCTATATCAAGAAAGAATACGATAAACCCGGAAATGTTTTTTTAGGTTTGGTGCACCGTCTCGATAGGCCAGTGGCGGGTGTGATGCTGCTTGCAAAAACCTCAAAAGCAGCATCCAGAATCAGTGAGCAGATACGAAAGAGAACCGTAAAAAAACGGTATTTAGCAGTGGTATCGGGGAATCCGGCAGAAAATGGAATGTTGATGCATCATTTACTAAAAAATAAGAATACTAATACGGTTTCGGTAGTAAACTCTGGAAATAGCAATGCTTCCAAATCAGAGCTAACTTATCAAAAAATCGAGCAGTACAAACAGTTCGCGCTCCTACAAATTTCACTAATAACAGGCCGGCCACATCAGATCAGAGTTCAGCTTTCTCATGAAGGGTTTCCAATCGTTGGCGACAGTAAGTATGGTGACTCAACTGAATCTGATATTGCCCTTTTTGCATCCGAGCTTGAAATAATGCATCCAACTCTCAAAAAACCACTAATTTTTTCCACTTTTCCTCCAAAAAAGTATCCATGGTCACATTTTGAGAAGCATTTCCGTCCTTAATCACTTACTGCCAAACCTTTACAAATACTATCTAATCTTTCAGTGATATGAATGTTTAATTCATACTGTTTGTTTTTCGGAAATAAGTGATAAGAGTCCCATGCAGCATTATCTGCTTTAAAGACAAACATCCCAATCACAATGAGCAATATGAATCGAAATCAGGCGCTTTTAATGATTCCCGCTATCATTGATGGTGAGGTAAGCGAAAGCGAACGGGCAGTTTTTTTTGATTTTATTAAAAATCATCCTGATATCGAAGAGGAATATCAAAGTGCTCTGTATGTAAAAGAACAGCTTAGAAAGAATCTAAAACGACATTCATGCCCAGAGCATTTAAAGAATAATGTCCTTAGAACGATTGAAGAACTGAAACAGAAAGAGAATCAGTTAGATCAGGAGCTTCACTCAGTTAAGAGGAAACAAGAAAATACAACCATATGGCATCATATCGGCACGGCTATGAGGTATGTATCTGCGGCCGCTGTGATACTAATTATCACATTATTAACTCTACAGCTGCTAGACAAAACGGACCATATTAACCAGTCACAGTTCACCGAAACTGTGATGATAGAACAAGCTGCTGCAGGACACTTTCTGTCTGCCGGTGGCGCACTTCCTACACTAGATTTTAGCACATCGTCCATCATAGAGGCAAAACAGTATCTGCAAGATCATCACGGTATGTCTGCCCATATTCCTGAAATTGAAGGGGCTACATTTATGGGAATGGCAGTTGGTCCATTCACAGGAGAATATAATACTCCTGTTCTGGCCTACACACAGGAAGAAATATCTGAAAACATCTATCTCTTTGTTTTTGATATGAATCAGGTAAATTCACTTCAGAATATTATTCGACATACCGAAGCGGCTGAACATTGCAAATCACCAAAAGATTATTTTGTAGCCGAAATAGAAAATCATCATGTAGTATCCTGGCTGTGGGACGACTACTGGTACTCAGCGGTATCTAATCATAATGGTGATGATTTAGCATCTCTCGTTAAACCATTAAATTAATGCGGTAGCAATAATATCGATAAGTAGTTTTCATATCGGTACAAGAACTATACAAAATTTTGCTACAGTTTTAAATGGTTCCAACTTGTATAGAAATTTTCCTAATCTATTGATCAGTTAGCGAATCAGGTAATTTCTTTGATGAATTAGCTCCCAGATCTCTCAATTTCTCTGCCTGACGCACCAAATTTCCGCGACCCGTAGAAAGCTGTTTCATTGCGTGATCGTACGCCTGTTGACTTTGTTCAATTCGCTGCCCCACTTCGTTCAGATTATCTACAAAGCCCACAAATTTATCATACAGCAGGCCACCGCGCTTCGCGATTTCCATGGCATTCTGATTTTGATATTCCTGTTTCCATACGTTATCAATTGTTGCAAGGGTTGCAAGGAGTGTAGTAGGGCTGACAATAATGATATTTT
The DNA here is from genome assembly GCA_964544445.1 of uncultured Rhodohalobacter sp. Taxonomy (GTDB): domain Bacteria; phylum Bacteroidota; class Rhodothermia; order Balneolales; family Balneolaceae; genus Rhodohalobacter. The sequence goes on along the minus strand of CAZJBI010000008.1, from coordinate 124,878 downwards.
TATCAAATGCTTCATTATATAACTCGGGAGTATTTTGCATGGCTACTCCAAAAGCCGATTCAATAGGAATGAACATTAAAATAAAATCCGGACTTTTTGATCCATGCAATTTTGCATAATCTTTGCCACTCAATCCTCTAATATGATTTCTGAGTGATGTGACGTGCCTTTTTACGGCCCTGACTTGTTCATCAGGGTCATCTGCTGACGAGTATTCTTCATAGGCGTTTAGGGATACTTTTGAATCTATAACAAGTCGTTTTTCGTCAGGCAGATATACAACAACATCAGGCTGCTGATTCCTTCCGTCTTCAGAACGAATGCTCACCTGAGTTTCATACTCTCTTCCTTTTGTAAGACCCGATTTCTCCAGGATTCGCTCCAGGATCATCTCTCCCCAGTTACCCTGCTGCTTCGTATCGCCCTTAAGCGCCTTCGTAAGATTTTTTGCCTCTTCTTTCAGATTTTGATTCATATCCTGCAGCATTTTTAAATGCTGATCCAAAGCACTTCTTCCCTTGATGTCCTCTTTATGAGCTTCCTCTACCTGCTTTTGAAAGGTTTGGATTTTTTCACCCAGCGGTTTCAGTAACTGGTCCAGTTTTTCCCGGTTTTGTTCTGTAAACTTTTTGGATTTTTCTTCTAAAATGTCATTTGCAAGATTTCTGAATTCGTCTCTAAATTGAGTTTGCATTTCAGATAGCTCTGCCTTTTGTTCAGCAAGTCGTTCCGATAAATGCTGATATTTCGCCTGCAGTGTAGATAGCTTATTTTCGGATTCATTAGCTCGAGTCGTTTCTGCATCCAAACGCGCTTCTCTCTCCTCTTTTTCATCCTTTAGGATAGAAATCCTCTCTTCGAGCCGGGCACTTTTCATTCGTGAAATAAGGTACGTAATAAGTGCCCCTGCGCAGGCTGCAAGCAGTATCAAGCCGATCTGTAATGGTGTCATCAATTACTTTTTTATTTAAGATTTACAGAATTAAGCTAAAAAAAAGGAGTGACAATCAATGTCACTCCTTGTGAATTTGTTGAAAAAACTAATGTGTAAACTGAATTGGATTTAAGGAAGCGAGATTAAATTAATTCGCAGCAAGCCAACTGTTTTCAACTAAATACATCTTTAATTTTGGAAAAGAAGCTTTTTTCACGCTCCTGAGCACTCTGAGGATCAAAATGATCCTCTCCCTTCAGCGCCATGATATGTTTCTTTTCCTCATCCGTCAGATCCTTAGGAATGTAGACACTGGTTTTTATGAATTGATCACCGGTTCCGCTGTTATTCAATCCTTTAATTCCCCTTTCACGCATTCGTAGTAGTTTGCCTGGTTGTGTTCCGGCTTCTACTTTCACTTTGGCTTTACCTTTAAGCGTGGGCACTTCAACTTCGGTTCCAAGAATGGCATCCGGAATGCTGAGCATCAGATCGTAGTAGATATCATTTCCATCCCGTGCAAAATGTTCGTGCTCCTTTTCTTCAATCAGCACGATGAGATCTCCGGGTTGGCCGCCCCGAATACCCGCATTTCCTTGCCGGCGAAGCGTAATATAGTTGCCATTCGCTACACCTGAAGGAATATTTACCTTCATTTTTTCATTGCTTTTCACACGGCCTTCACCACTGCAGGAAGAGCATTTATTTCGGATGATACGGCCTTCACCGCCACAATTATTGCAGGGCTGAACATTTACAAATTGGCCAAACATGGTCCGGGATACTTGCCGAACTTCACCCATTCCATTACAGGTTGGACAGGTTTCAAAGTCGGAGTCACTTTCGGCTCCTGTTCCGCTACATGAATCGCAGGTAATATATTTCTTTACTTTAAGCGTCTTTTCTACACCTTCAGCAATTTCCTCGAGTGTTAGGGCAACCCGAAGCTTCATATCTGAGCCTGGTCGTCCGGTTCCCCGTTTTCTTCGGCTCTGTTGGCGACCTCCACCGCCAAAAATGTCGCCGCCAAAAATATCACTAAAATGGCTAAAAATATCTTCGAAATTGGCGTTGCCAAAATCAGAACTTCCGCCAAAGCCTCCCCCTGCACCATTTACACCTGCATGACCATACTGATCGTACCGCTGTCGTTTTTGCGGATCGCGAAGTACATCATAGGCTTCAGAGGCCTCTTTAAACTTCTTTTCGGCTTTTTCATCCCCCTTATTTCTATCAGGGTGATACTTCATAGCCAGTTTTCGGTAAGCTTTTTTTAACTCTTTTTCGTCAGCGTTTTTATCAACACCTAAAACTTCGTAATAATCGCGTTTTGACATGAATTTTATTGGGTTATTCGCTTACAATTACTTTTGCGTGGCGCAGGGTTTTATCTCCCATTCGATAGCCATTTTCAATGACTTGAAGAATTGTTCCGCTTTCAACGGATTCATCTTCCGACTTTTGTCTCATCATAGCATCGTGTAGATCTACATCAAAAGGAACACCGGTTTGGTCAATGCGTTCGACATCATATTTGGTCAATACTTCATCAAATTTGGAGGCAACCAATTCAACACCATCTATGTATGCATCGTGTGCTCCTCCTTCTTTCATCGCCTCAAGTGTTCTCATCAAATCGTCACTGATAGGCAGAAAGTCCAGAATAGCATTCTCTTTTGCTACCTGAAAATACTGCTGTCTCTCACGCTGAAGCCGTTTTTTCATATTTTCCATTTCAGCAGCTTTGCGCAAATGGTTTTCTTTTATCTGCTCTAATTCGTTTTCAAGGCTTACGATTTTAGTCTGTTGTTCTTTGATGATATCGAGCTCTTCGTTTTCATTATTTATTTCTTCAGAAGGTTCATCCTCACGAGGCTCATCTACAATTTGATCTGCCTCTTGGGTGTTTTGATCCTTCACTTTGTCCTGCTCCTTACTCATGTCTTAATTTAATTAGTCGTTAATTTCTTTAGTACGTTGGTCCTGAGTTAAGCAAATAGCATGCCATAGGCTATAGTTTCCAGACTGTATGACAATGTTGCTCAACGTGCCAAAATGTTATGATTGTTTATTCGGATTCGTAGAAAAATTCGATCAAGTTACCATCGGGATCTGATGCGAAAACAAATCGCCCCTTTTTTCTGTTTGCAGGTCCGCTTAGAATGGTCACTTCACGATCGCGCAGATAGTCAGCCATTTCATCAACTTCATCGGCTGAATTTAAATAAAACCCAATATGGTCGACCCTAAAATCCCTGGAGTTAGGATCATAGCTCGTTTCTGCTTCTACAATTACAAGCGTGTCTTCTTTTCCAATTTTGTAGACCGCCATACTTTGTCCCATTTTCCGTACAAGCTCAAAACCGAGAATCTCTCCGTAAAATTCTTCAGATCTCTCAATTCTATTTACACGGATAGTGATGTGGTTAATTCCGGAAGGTTTAAAGTCCATAAAGTGTTCTTAAATTTAGTTTAACGTTTTTCATAAAATCTAATCAAAATAACAATTTTAATCGTTTCAATTTTAGATACGTGCACAAAAGCAAATTTCGAATTGAAACGAGGCTTTCTGGATTTAAGAAAGTCTCCTTAAACGATCGAAGATTACGCTTTAAACGATGAACCCCCGACTAGTCTGAATTACTTGCGATTTCTGCGGTGAAAGATTCATTCTAACCATTAATTTAGAGATCCCTTTAGCTGTCATAGACAAACCATTCACGCTATATTTACTAATTACAATCAGGGATCAACATCATCCTAGTCTTCGGCCTGTTCGGTGAGATTAATTCCTTTCCCTCCTACGTAAAAAACCACAAGTTTTACGGGTTCTTCTCCAATATTTTTTCCAAAATGCCAGGTGTTGATTACCTCAGTAAACGCATCTCCCCCATTAAAAACTTGTTTTTCTCCACTTTCCCTAAGAGTGACCTCCAGCGTACCGCTAATTATGTATGCCATGGATGGAACCGGATGCCTGTGCCAAGTCGTCTCCGCACCGGGAGCAAATTCAATGTGCAGTGCCGTAATCTCTGGAGATACTGTTTCGGGGTATTCAAAAGCAACACCGTTCCAGGTCGTGTTGGTTTGAAGAATCTGAGTGCTTATTACCGTTTTTTCAGATGAATTCTGAGCAAAACCGGTTTTAAAAGAGAGTAGAATACATGAAGCTAAAAAGAATAGAAATGTAAGGAATGTTCGTTTCATTGATACTGACCTGTTTGGTGAGTTTCTAATTAATTAAGTAGGTTGGAAGTATTGTAAAGTAACTGGCAAATTATCTCGCCCTCAAAACAGCAAGGTCAGTAACAGTTTAGAAAAATCTCGTGTTCACAATATTGGCGAAGTCAGATCCAAACGTGTAGGTAACCGCGATGGAGCCTGAAAACTCAAAATCGGTTGCGAGTTCTCTTCTCTGCAAAAGAATATCTTCGATTGAGGTGTCCCCCGCCCGTAGTGTTAGCTGATCCTGAATCATCTCAAGCCCGGATGAAAACCGAAGTGCCAACCCCTCCAGAAGCCTCACTGAAACACTGCCAAAAAACTCTACCCTCCGAAGTTCTAAATCGTGAAGGTAGTGAGAACCAACGATTCCACCAGATACCGATCCCCAAGGCTGTTGTATGTCAACAGACCCTTCAAGCTGATGATTTAACAAGTGCTGCTCTGTCTTTCCAAAAATTGTTTCGTCAAAATAGTCGTACCATGTATAGCCAATTAAATAGCGAAGCGTAACCGCACGTCGAGTGGCCTCGCTATATGGTAAAAAACTATATTCAACGCCGGGATTTAATTCGATGCGATTTCTTGTATTCAAATCGTTTCGGGTTAAATAGGTGGCAAACAGCCCTGCCGACCAGTGCTGATTCAAACTTTTAATCGCGTAGCTGTCAATCCCGTGACGCTCAACTTCACTCACTACATTGTCTTCGTCATCCTGTTCAATTTCAACATAATCGTAGTTAAAGTATGGGCGAAATCGTAATTTCCAGTTATCTGTTACCCTGTCGGCAAATATTCCCCACCTGGAATCGAAAACTGTCCGGTTTGTCTCAAGTTCCAACTCAACGGATCCTACATATGCTTCAAATACCCAAAAATTCCAAGGATCATCTTCAGAAGTAATCGAACTTACTCCTCCACCATTTGTATCAACCGTAAGAGTTATTGCATTGAGTAGAGTAGTTTGTGAAAGATAGGGCATCAACGCTGAACGGATGAGATTATTCAACGAATCCCTGGTCTCGCTCCAGGTCTCATTAAAATTGGCCAAATAGGTCAATTCAATATCCAAATCTGCAAATCGCCTTAATCCTATGAAAGAAATCTCATACTCTGCTCCTCCCCTGTCCAGTTGAGTCCTGGTAATGAAAAGATGAATGTCGGCCTGTTCAGGGTCGCGCACATAGTTAACAAAAGTTATCTCACGACGAATGTGAGGATCATCGCAAAAAGAGCAGTCAACAAACAGTGAAGGAAGAGCTTCTCTACTATCAGTTTCACCGGCCACCTGTTCTGCCACTTCAGTAGAAGTTTGTGAATATATTGGGGTAAGCAAAAGTATAAAAAATGTGAAACCCCAAGTTGAAATTTTTGGCACCAACGTTCCTGTCCATAAATGATTCTTCATAAACTCCTTGGTTGTTAACCTCCAGGTTGTTGCACTGACATTATCTGCCCTAAATTTAGATGTGTAAGATAACTTTTTTTTCTTGTAGATTTTAGCCGCCGGCATCCTTGAGATGTTGTAATTTGTAAACAAAACCAGATTCTCTTGTCAACCCTGTATATCGTTGCCACTCCTATTGGAAACCTTGGAGATATCAGTAATCGAGCTATCGAAACTCTTGGTGAAGCCGATCATATTGCCTGTGAAGATACTCGAACTTCCGGATTTCTTTTAAAAGAGTTTGGAATTAATAAACCACTTTTCTCTTTTCATCTGCATAATGAACATCAAAAAGTTCAGCACATACTCAATATTTTGGATGGTGGTCAATCGGTTGCCATCGTAAGTGATGCGGGCATGCCGGGAATTTCTGATCCTGGTTTTCTTGCCATCAGGGCAGCTCATCAACAAGGGCATCACGTAACTGTGATTCCCGGACCAGATGCCGCCACAACTGCTTTGGTAGCGAGTGGATTACCCTGCGACCGATATACCTTCGAAGGTTTTTTACCCCCTAAGAAAGGCCGACAAACAAGAATACAAAATATTGCGAATTCAGAAATTACATCGGTCATATATGTAAGCCCACACAAGATAGTGCGTTTTTTAAAGCGATTGATGGAATTCAGTGAACCCGACCGGTGGATTTGTATAGCACGTGAACTAACAAAAAAATTTGAGGAGGTCGACCGGGGACGGCTTTCTGATATTACTAAATCATGGGAAAAAAGAGACACCATAAAAGGAGAAATTGTCGTTATTGTAGCCGGTAAAGATTATGATGAGTAGCAAAAACGAATCAACCCAGAATATTAAACAAGACCGGTTGCTTATTTTATGAACCAAATTCGATTGTTAAATCATAAATGGGGCATGTCGTTACTGGCATCGATCCTGCTGGCACTCTCTTTCCCGCCATTTAACTTGTCGGTTTTGCAGATACCGGCTATTTTTCTGCTGCTAAGGGTAACGGTACTATCTGATGGTAACCGCGAGGCCATTCTCTATATCTACCCGTCGTTTATCCTTTGGAACTTATTCTCCACCTACTGGCTGATGATGGCAACAGTAGCCGGCGGAGTGGCGGCCATCCTTGCAAACGCACTCATCATGGTTGTACCCTTTATTGTGATTCGCTCGCTATTTCTTCGGGAAATCAACCCCATTGTAAGCTCACTTTTGGCAGCATCGGTTTGGGTGTCTTATGAATTCCTGCATCATAACTGGGATCTTGCATGGCCCTGGCTCACACTTGGAAATGCCTGGTCGAACCACACTGCAGTTATCCAGTTCATCTCATTTACCGGTGTTCTTGGTATATCTTTCTGGGTTTTTGCCACCGCAGCCATGCTTTATCACTTGTTACAGGACCGTTCAAAATCTCTATTAATAGGATCAGCCATCTTCTTCCTGGTATTCCCGGGGTTCTCACTGTATAATTATATAACTACAGAGGATTTCAATACAGGTGAAGCGATTAACGTGGTGATCGTTCAGCCGAATTCAGATTCTTATCAGTCAAATGGCGGGTTTGAATCAAATAGTGAACTAATCACTCATCTTCTTAAACTCTCGGAAAATGTACTCACCGACAGCAGCGACGTAATCATATGGCCAGAAAATGCCCTTGATACTTCTGTTCAGCTCGGCAGCTCTCAGCTGAGCCGAATACGGGATTCACTGAGGGTTTGGAACACTCCGCTCATAACCGGAAGCGGATACATAGATTTCTTTGATGAGCCTAGTGCACCAAAAGTAGTTCGTAAAACAAGAGATGGTCGCATGTATAATGTTTTTAACGCAGCATTGGCGCTATCCCCAACTAAGCAGACTGAAATCTATAAAAAAGGCCGCCTGGTACCCATTGTTGAACGGTTTCCTTTTGTGGTTTTTTTTCAGTCTATAGATTTATTTGGCTGGTTCGACTGGGGCAGCATCAGTGGCTATGGTAAGGGAGGCGAGCCGACCCTTTTTGAGGTTGATGGAAATCAAACGCCTGCGCTTATCTGCTACGACTCTGTATTTCCTGGATGGGTTAATCGATTTGTTGATGAAGGGGCCGGTTTTTTAACTATCATCACCAACGATGGCTGGTGGGGCGATTCGCATGGACATATTCAGCATTTTGCTTATGCGCGACTTCGGGCAATTGAGCACCGCATGTGGATTGCAAGATCAGCTAATAACGGGATTTCCGGGATCATCTCTCCTGATGGTAAAATTCAATTTGAGACAGAGTACTGGACTGAAGACGCCTTTTCATATCGCATCTACACCAACAGTGAAAAAACATTTTACAGCCGTTATGGTGAGTGGTTTGGATATGTGATGCTAATTCTCACACTCTCAGGCCTGATGTTTATAGCTTTTAAAAAGAAACAAAATTCATATATCGGTCAATGAACCGTTTTTGAGTAAAGCCTGTAGCCCGGTGTAGCGTACAGTTTTATTCCGAATGCCTTTCATCAACAACTCTTCTGAACCGTAAATGGAAACTCTGTATTTAGCTCTTGTAACCGCGGTGTAAATGAGTTCACGCGAAAGAATAGGATTGAAGGACGGTGGCAGTAAAAAGTTGACATGGTCAAACTCAGATCCCTGACTCTTATGTACCGTTAAGAAGTAAGCCGGTTCCGCGTTTGTCAGGCGATTGGGTTTTACTTTCTTCATAGTTGATCCTGATTCTATATGTACTGCGAAACTACCATCTTCTTCGCGCATGCACACTCCCAGATCCCCGTTAAAAACGCCCAAATTATAGTCGTTTTGTGTAATAATTACCATTCTTCCGTGATACCATCCCCGATTAGATTCAACGACTCTTTTTGCAGCCATTTGCTGCTCTACAAGCCTGTTTAGCCGTTCTGAACCTGCAAGTCCGCGCCTCAAAACCGATAACCAGACTGATTTTTTCCAGTGAATCATCATTTTTTCTGGAGAAGAAATTTTTTGAGCAGATTTTATTCTAGCCAGAACCTCCTCAATCATATACTCGATTTTCTCTTTTCTATAATCGAATGCGTGATGGGCTACATCCGTAAACTGATTCAATATTCTGTGATAGCTCTCACTGGACGCTTCGCCCGTTTTTATGGCTTCGGCCAGTTTTCCAATACCACTGTCTTGATCAAATCGATAGCTCTTGGTTAAATAGACAATGGAATTGCTTATATCATCAATTTTGTCTGAAGCCGGGATATTCCTCTCTCCAAAATTATTTAATAATGAGAGGGTGTCTCCGGAAAAAACATTCTCGTGTTTTTGACATAAATCTGAAAAAACGGATCCGGCTTCAACACTCGCCAGCTGATCCTTATCACCCAGGAGTATCAGCGTGGTTTCAGGTGAAAGATGATTCACTAACCTATACATCAGATTCAGATCGATCATAGATGCTTCATCAATAATAATCACATCCTGATTCAAATATTTTTTCTCGGCAGGCGGTAATAGTCCCTTTTCTCTGACTCCTGAAAGCAGCCGATGTACAGTTTTAGCCTCACTTGGAAATTTCGATTTGATGTGGTCTGGAATATCAATCTCTTTGAGTTGTGTTTGCAGAGCTTCTCCCATTCTGCTTGCTGCTTTACCGGTAGGTGCCGCAAGAGCAATCTTCAGCGGCTTGGCTGATATCATTTGGTGAAGTGCAATAATTCTGGCGACTGTGGTTGTTTTTCCGGTTCCGGGTCCACCCGAAATAATTAGAAATGGCTTGATGATGGAAAGGATAGCTGCCACTCTTTGCCAATCTTTATCGGTTTGGCCTGATTTTGGAAATATCTGGGTGATATATTCACTTATATCGGCACTATTATTTTTTTTACTATTATTTATAAACCACTGCAGCAGTTTGTTTTCCTGATTTAATGATTTTCTAAATGATAAACTTTTTTGACTAAGAATAAACGGTTTTATTTCTCCCGGTTTTCCAATTAGAGGGCAATTTTCCAGGGTGTTTTTATCAATTTTAAGCGTCTCCAACCCATTCAATTCTGCATGATTTAGCCCAATAACGGAACCCCACTCCAAAGGAGATATATCCATAGGGAGAACGGTATGTCCCGCCTTCAAAAAGAGAGATAAAAAGGTAATTGAGCAGATTACATCATCAGGTAATTTACCATGTCTCTGCTCAAGATAGCTTATCATTTCTTTTTCATATACACCAATCCAACCATCTTCTATACCTGCATCCCACCAGCTATTTTCTGTTAAGACACTCATCTTCTCCCTCCTATGACGTCGTCTAACTGACGAATAACGCTTTCATCAGGTTTATGAAACCATACACCCGTGGACTCTCCCTCCCGATTCCCCCTTACAAAAAGATAGGCGACACCTCCAATATGTGAATCATAGCTAAAATTTGGCAGCCGCTTTTTAAGGTATTTTACCAGTGCAAGTGTATAAAGATGGTACTGCAGGTCATATCCGTGAGCCTCAATTTCCACCTTCAAATTTTCAGTACTGTAATCATCCAGCTGATCGCCAAGGTAATTCGACTTGTAATCCACAATAAAAAATTGATCATTTTGTCTAACGACTAAATCAATAAAGCCCGTCATAAAATGTTGCGGTATACCTCCAAAATCGCCTTCCTGCCCTTCTCTGATTATAGAGAAGAGTTTTTCAGCCTCAACTCTGTTCGCCCTGAAAAGAAACTCCATCTCCCTCAGCTGATCTATCTGATCAACTGCTGAGAGATCTAAACCGGGAATGTGAGCCTTAGCAACATGTTTCATCATCACATTGGCCACTGATGTCCATTTCCCATCAATTCCGTATCGCTTTAGCACCCCTTCAATCATCTCTGAATAGTCTGTATTCATAACATCGGAAAAACTAAAAGACTCGTCCTCAAACAATTTATGAATAGCTGTTCCCGCGGTAGCACCTTTCGGAAACGTGAATATGGATAAATCTTCCGGTTTACCCGCATCCGATTCAAAAGCACCTGCATACGATTCCAAAACCTGGTCATAGTCAGGCTCATACACATCAGCATCGGAATGCCGATTGATTGAAGAAAAACTGTTTATCATCTGCCGAACTGAGATTGACTTTCTCCCATTGTACATCCGCAAGTCAAACTCCTCACCGACAGAGTCCGTCCTTTCCACTGAAATCGCTTCGGGGCTTTTTAGCTCGATATAGAAATGTAAACCAATTGAATGATCCGCTTTTTCAGCACATTTTTGAATCAAATCAGGAAAAAAATCTGAACCAATACTCTTCTTAGGACCAATCTTAATTTTGTCATTAATAAATTTATTAACACCCTCTCTCCCAGCCAATAAAGCCCCAAACCCAGAAATATTAGACTGCGGATGATTTACCCAGCACAGATCAACGTAGTACTGGGCACGTGTTACTGCCACGTAAGCTTTTCTTACATCTTCAGCAATCGATTCGAACTGAGCCCTGCGAGAAGCAAGCTGATAATTTTCATTCTTTTTTTGTTCGATATTGATACGGCACTCAAATGTTTTTTCTTCATGATATTCAAACGTATCACTCCTGTTTTGACTGTAATCCCAAAGATATGGGCAAAATACTACAGGATACTGCAGGCCTTTACTGTTATGGATGGTGCTGATCTTCACCAGATCCTGGTCGCTTTCCAGCATCAGTGTATTTTCATCGCCTTCACCGGGCTCACGATTCTCTCTCCTAAACCATGTAAAAAGTGATTGCGGATCAAAGTCTTCCCTCTTTTCCATCTCTGAGCATATCTCCGCAATTTGGTAAAGATTTGTTATGACGCGTTCAGACTGATTGAGTTCGGCAAGCATTTCCAGTCGTCCACTGGAAAATATGAGTCGGCGGAACATTGGGTAAAAGCCTTTGGTTCTCCAAAGGTCGTACAGCTCCTGAAACTCCTGAATCATTTGTAAATGAGCTACCTCACTCCCTTTTTTCTCAATCAAATCCGGCAAATCATATCCAAAAAAACCACTCAACAATGCGCTGTTAAAATTTCTTGAATCGTGAGGGTCTAATATCGCTGCAAGTACCATTTCAACACGATCTGCTTCATATGTGTTGAAAACTTTTTGTTTGGAATAGGTTACAGAATCAATGCCTGTTTCTTTAAGGCGGGCTTTCATCTCAGCTGCCTGCGAATGTGTATTCACCAATATGGCAATATCTCCTGCCCGAAGTGGTCGCCCCTCAATTACAGCCGTTTTTTTGATTCCCATCGAAATTAGTTTTACGACTTCTTTCACCGTGTAGTTCAGTGAAAAATCCCGGCCGGTTTGTTTGTTTTTGTCCAGCCCCTCTTTAACTGCAATGTTCATCTGATCAGCAGGTTGACCATCTATTAAAAATGGCGACCCATCATTATCCAGGCCGGGAATTGAATCAAAATATTCTATCTCTTTTTCTAAAAATGGATGCTCTGTCTCCTTAAAAAGCTGGTTAATAGCTCTTACGATGGTCGGTGTGCTTCGATAGTTTTTTGTAAGAGTGAACACGTTTTTCCCGGCATCTTCTCTCGCCTTCAGGTATGTGTAGACATCGGCACCCCGAAATGCATAGATTGCCTGCTTGGGATCGCCAATCATGCACAAACTACCTTCATTGTCCTGCATGTTCTCAAATATTTTCTGAAAGATTGTGTACTGTATCGGGTCGGTATCCTGAAACTCATCTACGAGTGCGAAAGGGTATTTTTTTGAAAGGCTTTGAGCCAACTCTTTTCCAGCTGTTGGTTGTTCAAGCGCCTTCATCACGTTTAAGAGCATATCGTCGTACGTCACAACACCTGATTGGTCCGCTAACCCTTCCCGCATCCGCTTTATAGAATTAGCAGCTTCGTACAAAATCGTTGTCTTAACGCTATCAATGTTGTCCGTTAAAGCCTGAAACTGGGTGCACAGTTCAAAAAAACGATGATTTTCCGGTAGATCTACATCTTTCGTTTTGGGAATATTCGACCTGTCCTGTAAATATTCAGATGTGAAATATTCAATTTTTTCAGGGACATCAATTTCATATTTATCGTCGTATAAAAAGTTTTTAAGATGCTTCAATCTCGACTCAAAGAACTGCTGATATCTCGATAGTTCACAGTTTCTGAGGATTGAAAGTATTTTTTCCTCTTCTTGAAACCAGCAGTCTGTCATTTTTTTTCGAAGGGCTATTACTTTTTCAAGATACCTTTTTGGATCATCAAGAGTATCCCCTTCTACATTAGCATAGGGTTTTCTCAACAATGGTGAGATACGTTTTCTCAAGTCATCCGGGGATTTAGCTAAATCCAACAGCTTTGAGATGAAGTACTTACCAGCCTCCGTGTTATTGTGCTGATATATAAATTGTCTCCAGAAATCCTCAGTAGCGCGGATTAGCATTTCGTCTTGTTGAGCAACCTCAATTTCAAAAGGAGTGCCTGCCAGTAATGCCTCTTCACTAAGTATTTTCTGACAAAAACCGTGAATCGTGGTTACCTGGTTCTCATCAAAGTTTTTTATAGACTCACGTATCCTCGCAAACACATCATTGCGCCCCGCAAAATGCTCAGCAAATTCCTTTAAAAAAGTGTCCGGAGTATCACTATATGTTCCCTCCAATATTGCTAAACACTCCTGCAGGCGTGCAAATATTCGATCTCGCAGTTCTGCGGTTGCTTTCTTTGTAAATGTCATAACCAAAACCTGGTCAACAGATAGCTTTTTTTCTGCTAAAAGCCTCACAAATAGACCTACAATAGTATAGGTTTTCCCGGTTCCGGCACTTGCTTCTATTAATACCCTTTGCTTCCACTCAATATCAAAAATAGATGTCAGAACTTTCACCCCTAAACCTCCACCATATGATTTTTCAGTTCTCTCATGATCTCAACATACTCCGAACTCATATAGGAGGTATCAAAGGGTATATCAGGCCCTAAAAGCATTTTAACAGCTTCATGATCTCTTTCTCCAAAGTGCTGACCTCCCTCAAATTTTTTAGATGCATTTTCAAACCCTTTTTCTTCCGAATATGCAGACACAAATTCATATAGCGTATCCGGGAAGAACTTGATTGGCTCGGTAACACCCTTATTAAAAATTCTAATCAAATCGGAAAGTTGTTTCACCGGATCCAAAGGTGCATCAAAACGAAACAGAGATGGTTCGCCTTTTTTGATATTGGTTATCAAATATGATTCACCGGAGCCTGATCCTACATTCCAGAGAATATGATTCACCCAAGTCTGTAACACAACTCTTCCAGCTTCTTTTGATAAATTGACATCCACAAACCGCTCTTCTGTATAAGATCGAATGGTTCCGCTTATTCTGGACCCTGCAGTTTGAATATCGATATCCTTTAGGTGAACACCCGGTTTAATATTCTGCTTTTTTAACAATTTGATAGACAAAGCAGAGGCACCCTCTACTTCATTTATAAGTTTATCACCTGGCCAACCATCGGGAACAATCCCGGATAGTCGGATTCTTTTGTGAATAACCTCTTTACTAGTTCCAGACATCACCCATCCAAATACATTTTGAAACAGCAGGTGTAATTCTAAATGATCGAGTGAAAATTCTCCTTTATCAGCATTTTCCTCACGAATCGTGCCTCCAAACTTTTCCTGAATAAAATACTGCAGAGGATTTTTAAAAAATCGCGTAAAGTCCTGAGCCTTTATTTCGTCATTCTGGGCAGCTAATGGAATGGGTGTTGTACATTTCATACCCGATACCGACTTATTTGACCGAATTTTCTGGAGGGTTTTATAATAACGATCCGAGTAAGAAGGATTGGTTTTGAATGCAGACGGTGAAAAACCGGTAAGTGGTTCTTTTTTAATAATTTCATTTGGTTTTTTTCCTGTGCACTCAGAAATAAAACCTACCCATTCACTCACAATCGTTGATGGTGGTATTACTTCGTTATCCTCAGGACTCTGGCCAACATAACTGCAATAATGGACGTGCTCTGCTGCCAAAATTGATTCCAGAAACAGGTTTCTGTCTTCAAGCTTTCGGTTTCTTTCACCCGGCTGCGGATTCCTGGCCATCAGATCGAAGTCTGGCGATACATTCTTTCTGGGAAATTCCTGATCGTTGAGGCCAATGAGCGCAATAACCTTAAACGGAATACTGCGAAGGGGTACCATGGAGCTGAAAGTTACCCCTCGCGTGAAGATTGCACCTGCAGCTCCACCCTTTTCGATCATTTGTTTCACTTCAGATTTAAAAACCCGGAACGGGATCTTGATACTTTCAGGCGCAGCCAATACCGTATCCAAAAGAGAATCGATAAGGCGCTGAAGAGGCGTAATATCGTCACTCTTTACGAAGAATAAACGCTGTAAATCCTGAAGCCAGTTCAGCCATTCTTTAAGAGTCTTTGAATGTTTAACAGAGATTGTAGCGTCACGCAGTCGCCTCATAAACTGGCTGAATTTTGCCCATGTCTCCTGGTCTTCACCCGACTCAATTTGATGGTAGTAAAGGATATCATCATTGTCGTTTTCCCCAATCCACTGTCCCATCCATCCACGGTCAAATGCGCTATTCCAGGTTTGATTCGACTGGCGCGGCTGATCCCACTCTGCCCTGTGGTTTCCATCTAATCCCCATACAACATGATTATCCTGCATCCAGTCTCTCACCCTGGCCGCTTGAGTTTCAGAAATATCGTAGCACTCCCGAACCGTATTGCTTTGAAAAAAATCCATTACCATTTCAAATGAAAACCTCGAATCAAGAAGATCGAGAAGTCTTAATAGTGCTTTTTCAATACCGCTGCCACTCTGGCCTTCTCCTATGTGATATGGAATGACCGGAAGTTCCTCTTCATTGTGATTAAATACCGCATCAACATACGGTTTGTACCTGTCAGGATGTGGAGTAACTACGGCAATATCATCTGGTGCGAGTGAGGAATCCAGCTCAAATAGTTCTAGCAAAAATTCATGAAGAACTTCAATTTCCCGTAGTGGCGAATGGCAAGACCGAACGTGAACAGAGGGAGTGTTACTGAGATCAGCATCAGGCAGTTCCTCGTCGAGCATAATTGACTTCTTGAAATCGTCGAGTAACGTTTTTGTTTCAGGGATTTCAGGTTGTAGATGTTTATGATTTTCCGTCACCGAATGATAGACATGGGCAATGTTTTGAGCCTCCTCGCCAAAGGCCCGGTAAATTTTATTTTGTGGATTTTCAATTTCCAAAGATGGCTCCATGATAAAAAATCGGACGTCTGCTGAACTTCCTGACTGCTTCAGTAATCGCACGATTGACTTGGGAATCAGCCCTGTATTAAATACAGCAATTGACTTCTCCGGTTGAATGCCCCCTTTTTTAAGAGCAATCTCGGCTTCCGCAAAAAGTTTTGCTCTGTTTTGAGGATAACCGAGATCAATTTGAGTGTCCCAGAATTCAGTGATTTTCTTCCAGAGTTCAGACTGCCATTTTTCATCTCCCCCAGCTACCGAATTCCTTTCCCATCGATTCATCATGACGGGTCGGTAGATGATGTATTCATCAAATATTGAGGCTAATATTCCAGAAAGCTGATAAACTGCGTATTCTCTGGATATTTCTTTTTGGGAAGCCAAATAGCTATGCAGCACTGGAAATGATTGGCATATCTTCTCATTGGAGAGAAGACGATAGACAGACCATTTTAACGGTCCCCGATCAGAAGCAAGTATTTTGGGAAGTTTGGGATAAAGCTTTCGAATTTGTTTCCACTGCCATTCTGCAGGCAATAAAAAATCCGTATTTGCCAGGATATCATTGTGCTCCGCAAGCCTCAACCGCAGCCAGCGTGCGCTATCAAGATTGGGTACCAAAATTGTATGTGATTTGAAGGGATCGGATGTCGCCGATGATTCTAAAAAATCAGCACACTTTCCTGCTAGAGATTGTAAATTTGTGCTGCTATAGATTTTGTTCAAAATAGTATAATCTGATGATTCCCAGTGCTTAATAGCTGAACGTGTTCATGTATCAAAAAAATGAATGAACAATTTATATTCTGATTCTAATACTAAAGTTGAATAAATATAAATAATCAGAGTGACAAGACATGTCATCCATTAGGGATAAAGCTGTAAACTCAAGATAATAGTGAACGATAGACATTCATTGTTTCATCTACAACTTTGTCAATCGTAAACTCTCTCTGAGCCTTTTTGCGACCTTCTTTACCAAATTCGGCTCTTAATTGAGGGTTTTGAATTAGCTCTTTTAATTTTTCTGTGAGCCGAGCAGTATCTCTAGGCGGAACCAGGAAACCATTTACTCCATCATCAACAACTTCTCTGCATCCCGGGGTATCGGTTGTAACAATTGGCAAACCTGCTGCTGCAGCTTCCAGCAGGGCTTTTGGAAGCCCCTCTCTGTATGATGGAAGGCACACAATATCGATTTCTTTTAAATGCCCCTCTATTTGGTCTTTCTGGCCATGTACTGTGAAGATGTTATTAGACTCCCACTCATTAATGACCTCATCAGGCACCGACATAGGATTATTTTCGTACTGAGCACCAAAAATATGAAAGGATACTTCACTACATTCAGTGCTAATTCTTTTTGCTGCCTCAACAAATTCACCTATACCTTTATCCCACAAAAGACGCCCAATAAATGCTACAATTACTCTGTCGGATGAATTATTTTCTTCCGGTTTAAAAATATTGGTATCTACTCCGGACCCTCTGATAATTTTTATTTTGTGTGCATCTATTAACCCCATATCAATAAATTTTTCTCGATCATCATTATTTTGCAAGATGAGGAGTTGATTAGGGTGCGAAAACCCAAGCTTAAATAAGTACGTAACAACTCTTCGTATAATTCTGTTTTTGAAACCCTGATTAATAAATACATATCCAAGTCCTGAAAGTGCATTTACTACTGCCTCTACTCTGAATAGCCTGGAAGCAATACCACCATATAGAACAGGCCGTATGGTTACGTGATGGACTAAATCGGGTTTAATTCTCCTGTAAAGCAATCCCAGCCTTAAAATCATATTTAATTCAGATAAAAACGAATGGCTTTTCTCAAGGAATGGTGCATTAATAAAATGAATATCGTGACTTTCAATTTCACTACGTTTTCCTGTATCTGCAGCTGCTACATACACATCAAACCCCTTATTCTTAGCTTCGAGGGCAATGGGCAGTCTGTGCGACAAAAAAAACCAGTCGACATTGACCACAATTAATATTCTTTTTTTATTGCCTGGCTTGTTCAAACCTTTAGGATCATCAATTTATTGGTTTAACCTGCTTTTGATACGTCTGTTTCGGATCATATTAAATAGTCTGGCGGGGATCATTTCACTAAATAAAAGCAACAACCAGCTTACTTTATTCAATTCATACATATATGAACGCAAAATTTTTCTCTGCCAAGGATTTTTTTCAATCTTAGCGGCTGCCCACTGCAACAGTATATTTTTGGTAAGGAAATTTTTAAGCACGCCCCTTTGTTCTGGGCTATACTCTTTTAAGTGCTCGCTAAAGTATGATACGTGATAGGGAACATATTTTTTTCGTCTCTCCTGGCTTCCTATATCCTCTTTATGTAAAATGACGCTTCGCCTGTTAATAGCCGCACACACTCCATCCAAACCAGATTTTAACCATAAATACAAATCCTCCCCGCTATTCTCACCAACAGGAAAACCACCAACTTTAAAGAAAAAAGATCTTCTGAAACAAACTGATGAAGAGTGAATGAGTCCGTATCCATTTGAATAGGTTTGGACAAAATTGTCAATCAGGCCATTAAAAGAGTCGGGCAGCGTAACACGCGGCTTTAAATTCCCTTTGGGTGAGTCTATTACGTAGGGAAGACAAAAAAAATCGGCCTCTTGATTAGTACTGATTACAAGCTGGAGGTTGGTTGTATGCTCAGGCAACCACTCATCATCTGCATCTAAAAAAGCTATAAAGGTTGTCTTCGACTCCATAGCGCCCTTATTTCTCGCAGCAGAAACACCTTGATTCTCTTGTTCAACCAGCTGTATTTGTGAATGCTCCTTTTGAAATTCTCTTACAATCTGTATGCTATTGTCTTGTGAGCCATCGTCCACAACGAGTATAGCGCGCGGCATTGCAACTTGATCCAAAACAGATTGCAGTGCTCGCCCGATTGTTTCAGCTTTATTATAAAGTGGAATGATGACTGTCAAATCATCACAAATCTGGAATTGCATAAAAAATTTGAGCATTCAAGACTGTCTGCTTCATTTATCTATTACATGAACCGACCGTCTTCTGAACTTTTTAAAGAATTTATTTACGAATACAGGGAACAGTCTGTAAAGTACGAGTTTTAAAGCAGATGATAAGGCAAAATATTCTCTCTTAATAAATGGGACTCCATGTTTTTTCCAGACCTGTTTTCTTTCAATAAAGGTTTCTATACCACTGCTTTTCCCCCCGTCCCTGTAGCGTGCAATGGATTTATTCAGAAAGATGCCCCTGTAACCGGTATTTAATAAACGGAGTATGAAATCGTAATCTGCGTTTAGTTTAAAACTTGTATCGTATACCCCAATCTCATCAAAAACAGCTTTTTTAACATACAATGATGGGTGTGGAAAAGGTACCTGGCGAAATTTACTTGTCGCTATCTCTGACTCTTCAAGTGATTTTATCGTGCCATATTTTATTCCGTTTTTAGTGATGCGGTCTACGTTTCCGTAGATGTAGTCTGCATTGGTTATCTCAAACGTTTGGATAATTTCTTGTATAATTCCAGGAACAAGCAGGTCATCAGCATTTAAGATTCCAATAATATCACCGTTTGCCATCGATATCCCTTTATTCATAGCGTCGTAAATGCCGTTATCGGGCTCACTCACCCATTGGTCTATATCGTTTTCGTACGATTTTATCACGCCCAAAGATCCATCGGATGATTGACCATCAATAACAATATATTCCAAAAGACTCTCCTCCTTTTGGCTGATCACGCTCTCAATCGCTTCCTGTAAATATGGAAGGCCGTTATAAACGACGGTGATAATTGTGATACGGAAAGAAGGCAAAGCTGCAGATTATTTTATATTGTTCAGTAAAAAATATAAATCACGAATGCTATCATATAGTAGTCAATGTATGAGCATGTTTGATCAAAGATGTAAAGGGAGAAACATCTTTTTATGTTCCTAACTCTTCATAAGATTCAACAATTTAAAGTACAAATTATCTTTAACTAGCCTGCCAGTTGATAGGCGATTACTTCCCAGATGAGTAGCAAGCCGGATGAATGCCCATCTATTTTCTTTCATCATGTTCACGTCTTCTAACCGAGCTAATGAGAAAAATGTATCCGGATCTTTTTCGCTCGGATATCTAAGGTTAAATTCAACCGGTTTTCTTTTTAGAGCATAGCCCTTTTGGCTTCTATTTACTTCTTTTGAGGTAACCGTCCACTTATATTGGTGAAAGTACGAAATTGGTTTCATTCCGTATAGATCAAGGATTAATTCTTTTTGACTATAACCGGTGGCCTCTTTAACATATTCGCCATTTGCTTCCATGTACATATCATAAGATATCAGCGCTTTCTCATAATCTGGGAAAATGATACTATCTATACCGATCGAGTTTTCCACAATAGGAACTTCGAATAGACTCCCGGTACCTTGCATATTTTGTCCACCATAGTGAGAACTATTTGTGGCAAGACTTTGATACGGATAAAATATTGTTCGGCCGGTTTGAGTGAGATAGTAGTTAAATTCTCGTTTCCATGATGAAGCAGGCCATTTTCGAATATTTTCAGGGATCCTGACATCATCGAGTTGCTTTGGTACAGGGTACTCTTCGATCCATTTCTGAAAGGCTTTCCACTGCTCCATAGTCCAAGCTTGCCCCCATGAACAAGCCAGTTTTAGAAAATATCCGGCATAATATGTCGACATCGGTTCAAACGGAAGTTGTGCAGTCTCGTTAAATCGCTGGGCGTACAAAGATATTCCTGCAACCTGGCTTTCATTTTCGTAAGCCTGAAGCGCCTGGACCGCATACAGATAATAAGCCGGTGACACAATCAAATCTTCTTCCAGCAGAATAACGCTCCCAAATTTTTTTGAATAGTCAGCACATTTATAAATATGAGACTTGAGCCCAAGTTTTTGAGTATTATGAATTATTTTTTTTTCACCGTGGTCAAAATCAAAATTCTCCGCCACGCGGCTTACATTCTCTTCAACTTCACCTTCAAGCGAGACAATTAGGGTACATCCTTCTTGAGGATAAATCGCCCTGTTTAAAGATTGGAGAAGATTTTTGAGTGCCTCCGGACGACGAAAAGCTGGCACAACAACAACCGGACGGTATGTATGTGAGACAGGTTTCATTTCAATTATTATCTGTCTTTAAAACCTTTTTAATTATTGACACGGTTTTAAAATAGGCCCTGTAAATAAAATTGTATTTAACTTTTAAGTTGAACGTGAAACCAATTTTTCTAAGATCAGTTTCTGTAATATAGTTAAAGAGATCCAAGTTTAATGATGTTCGTTTATTAATTTCTCGGATGTTATTTAAACTGATAAGAATCAGCTGTGAAACCTTAGTTTTTATAACACTCTCTGTCTCTTCTGAAAATGAGTGCTTGTCCATAAATTTAAGCAGTCTTCTTGAAGCTTTAAGCCAACCTTTTACATTTCTCTCATCTCTTTGAGTACTCATGATGGATCCGGCACGTATTCGCTTTAGCAGCATCACGTCATTAAATGAAACGACTTTCTCCGCCAGGCAAAGGGACTCCATCGTAAATGCTTCATCCTCATGAATATATCCTTCATCGAATTGCAGATGATTCTGAACCAGAAAGGACCTGAGAAATACAAATTTCTGGACGATTGCACCATATTTTCCACTTTGAAATAAATACTGAACAAACTCCTCCCCTCTCACAGGCTCCGAAAAGTCGAGACCATTTATCTCATTTCTGTGTTTTGAATTTCGGAGATTACCTTCCTCATCAATCATGCCTACTGAAAAGCGAGCCAGGTCGCTGCCTGTGGCTTCTAACCGATCAATTACCCTTTGCAGAGTATCCGGCAGCAGTATGTCGTCACTGTCAAAAAAATAAACATATTTACCTTTTGCCAATTTTAATCCAAGATTCCTGACCGCTGAAAGTCCCCTGTTCTCCTGATGAATTATCTTTATCCTGGGGTTCTTTTCTTCATAATTTTCTAAAATCTTACCAGTACTATCATTTGAACCATCATTAATTGCAATTATCTCCAAATGTCCCACATCTTGTGAAAGAACTGACTCAACAGATTCAGCCAGATAATTTTCAACATTATAGGCAGGAATTATAATGGAAATCATCACGGTTTCAGCAGGAACTGTGGGGCCTGTTATTGACTTCTTCTTTGCAGACAATTATTGAGGAATTAATTTATTTTATAGAAACTACGACATGTTGAAAATACATTATTTAGACTACAGATATGAAAGAAACGCTATATGCTTTCAGGAAACTCGGATATGTTAAATCACTTCTTTACATATTAATCTATCCGGTTCGATTTTTCACAAAAACACTAAACCGCCTTAATAGTTTGCACTATGAGATTCGGTGGAACAAGAAAGTTTTTGGGTATCTAAATAAACTTAATCAGACTGAACAGCCAATAATACAAAACTATAAAAGAGATGAATCTGAGAACTATTTTAAAAAATTTGGACTGAAAATTAACACTGACTGGATTTATTTTTATCAGTCGCTAAGTGGAATAAATAAGAATTATTTTATCCCAGACAATCTTTTTTTCACAGAAATAGAACCCTCTTTAAACAGCCGGTCTTTATCCCCGTTTTACACAGATAAAAATAATTATGAAATCCTCTTAAAAGGTTTCAAACAACCTCAAACACTTCTTCGCTTCATCAAGGGAAACTATTTTGACAGGGATTATAACGTCATATCTGCTGATAATGCTGCAACAAGTTTAATGGAAGTTCAGGGCAAATGGATCGTTAAACCGTCAGTAGGAAGTGGAGGTGGAAAAGGTGTTCATCTTGGATATACTAATGAAGGCTGTGTGATCGTAAATCATAAAAGATTAGACTTTTCAGAAATCGAAAATGAATATAGCCGTGGATTTATCATACAGAAACTTATTGATCAACACGAAGAGCTATCATCTTTCCACAGTGATTCATTGAATACATTCAGGCTTGTTACTCTCAGGTTTCATGATAAAATCATCTTTCTTTCATGTGTTGTCAAGTTTGGTATTAATAATAATATAATTGACAATTCGCGTACAGGTGCGGTATGGTGCGGTGTGAATCAAAACGGAGAAATGCATCCTTTTGGATTTACCCAAAATTTTATAAAAATCAGGACCCATCCGACATCAGGAAAACCTTTCAGTAATACCCGGTTTTCTTTCTTTAAGAATGTTATAAAGTTCGCAAAATCTATGCATCATCAACTCATTCACATGGATATTGTGTCCTGGGATATAGGAGTTGACGTTAATGAAAATCCTGTAATGATAGAATTTAATCCAAAAAGTCAGGGAATTATCGGCTGTCAGGCTGCAAATGGCCCGCTATTTGGTGATTTGACTGGCGATATACTGACTGAAGTTGTCAGGAGGAGGAAAAAACGTCTCCAGACTTAAGAAACGTATCATAAATATACCTGTGATCTTCCGGTGATAGAAAAAATGATCGACCTGTACTGGGGGTTGGCGTGAGTTCGCCGAATTTAATTTGGTCGTCAGCCAAAAACAGATCCACGCGAATAAAATCCCATCCACTCGCCAGTAATTCGGAGATTCGAATAATTTCGCTTAGCTGTGTGGGTGCTTCTTCCCATGGCGCCGGATTATCTCTGACCTGGATAAAGGGTTCATCCCAGTTTCTATCATAAAGACGAAATCGATAGTCGTTGTTCATTTTACTTTCATGCACACTCAGACTGGGAACAATAAATATTGCTTTTCCGTGGAAAACCCACACTTTATACTCTTTTAAAGGTTTTTTAACAGGATCAAGGTATTCCTCAATCAAAATTTTTCTTTCGATCTTTTTGTAATGAAACTCATTATTTCGATTTCCAAATTCACTCAAAAACCCCTTTATGCCTTTCTTAAATGCTAAATAATTTCGTTCTCTATTTATAAAAATCCGCTCTGACGCATGATTCGGCTTAGCTACAAATTTTTCAGGATAGGTAAGATACCTCTGTTTACTAATAACATTTTCATTCTCAGCCACATCAATCAAATTTTTGAGATATGCACTGCCAATCCGTTCTTCTACGTAATCACGCACAGCTAGTTTATCGGCAACAGCAGCTAAAGCCCTATAATCTCCATAGAATTTACGATTACATATAAATTCTCCCCATATTTGCGGTTTATTAAAATCCGGAATAAATCCCTGTCTGGCCCAGAAAATTATTTTTTCTAGTAAAATACTAATGAAATCAGGCGTCTTTTTTCCCTTATTGTGCCACTTGAGAGTGGAGATTGCTGCGCTGTACACAAAACCTTTAAAACGTTTAAAAGTCATTCTTTAACTGGTAAGCTAGCTTTAGTTCAAATTGAAATAATGAAATACAACACGGTAAAAAATCATGATCATAATTTTTTAATCAAATTCATCGAATCTTTAGCTTACGTAATAATGGAGTTATTCTTTTTAAACCGAGTTTATAGTAGAGGAAAGAATAGAATATCGTTTTTTTGCAGCAAAACTTTAGTATTCCCTCTGTATTTTTGTTCACTATCTTTTTTACCTGCGATATCACCTTTGCATCCTTTTGATATATTTCCTTGAATACACGATGTATTTCTCCCAATTCCCTTTTCTTAAATGCATGATGATATCTTTTATCCAGTCGGGTATCTATCTCACGATTTGTTTTAATTAAATCCAGCTTGTGCAAAACGAATATCGGATATTCTGAATTTCTTTGGGTCCAGGAACCGTCTACACCTGTTCTGTAGACAGACATTACTTCCGGTAAAAATAAAGCACCTCCGTTTAATGCTCCACATATCTGGATGTAGACATCACCTACTGGTAACAATAAGTCTGTTTTTAAATGATCGAATTTTGCTAATGCCTCTTTACGAAACATCAGGGACGCAGTAGCACAAAAAGACCCTCCGCCCAGGATAATATCTTCTACGGAATATATGTGAGGTGAATCTTGGTGAATAGCTGTAACTCTATTCAGTTGATCATTTTTCATATTTTTGACTTTTGCGGGGTGAAAACACATCTCACAATCCGGATACTTCATCATTAACTGAATCTGCTTTTCCAGCTTTTTATTATCACACCAGTAATCATCCCCCTCACATACAGCGTAGAAATCTCCCCTTGCGCTCATTCTAAGCCATCGCACATTAAAAATTTGTATGGTTTTACCATTCTCATCATACAGGTGCGAAGTATTTCTGTCACGAAGGAAAAGTCTAATCTTATCGGGGTTCTCCTCAGCATACTTCTTGCAAATTTCTCTGGTTTTGTCAGAACTTTCATCCTCACCTATTAGCAATTCAAAATCAAAACTCGTTTTCTGCATTAGCACAGATTCAATTGCCTCGGCTATATATGGCTCATGGTTGTATGTTGCCATACAGACAGAAACGAGTGGTTTTATCTTGTTCACTTCTTTATCAAAACCCAAATATTCCTCGTTTGGGTTAAATCTATCACTAACAATTGTACTAAGATTTTCAAATATTAAATCATGCATGCAAAACCCTTCATTCTAACTTATACGTGAAGAAATAAAAACTTAATACTCAAAGTCATGGCCAAGTTATGGATTATCACTTGTCTTGTTTTTTTTCATGACTCTGCATGGGTTACCATAAGCAACAGAATCATCAGGTACATCACTGATTACGTTGCTACCCATTCCAATCATTGAATTTGCACCAATGGTTACGCCGTCTCTTACAATTGTTCCGGAACCAATTACAGTATTATTACCAACTACAACGTTACTGGATAGCACCACACCCGGGTTAATTTCAGAGAACTTTCCAATATGATTATGGTGCCCCATTAAAACTCCTCTTTTTATGGTAACCCCAAACTCAATAACTGATTGTGTTGATATTACCACTTCGGGCTCAATAAATACACCTGCATCGATTTTAGCTTCAGGAGACACGTAAGCCCTTGGGTGTATGAATATGTAGTAGTTTTGTTTTTTACAGACTTCAGAGGAACTAAAGTAGTTGAAAACATTTTCTTTTGCTTTTGGTCCGGGCACCCCAAAAAGAAGAATATCGTTTAAATCATCTATAGATTCTGGAAACCTACCAACTGGATGAATTTTAAATTGAAAAGGTTCTGAATTAATGGGTACATGTGGACTGTTTAAAACCTCAATATTTTTATAAATATCAAACCTACATTCATCAAATCGTTCACGTAAAAAAGAGAGTTGCAAAGCAATTGATGATGGTGCCAACCCAAGGAGATGAACATTTTTTTTAATTGAGACCATTGTAGAATCCCATGTTTCCAAGATCTGTGCAACTGAACAGCTCACTTCCGTAACTCTCCATAATTCTATGTACCCCATCAAGCAAGTCTATATTGGTTGCAAGTGTAGATTGGTCGCTGTCAAGCCAAATATTGTCTTCAAGTCCAACCCTTACACCAAACCCTCCCATAATTGCCTGCCTGATAACATCTGATTGATACTTTCCAATTCCACCAAAAGCAATACAATGTGATTCCGATATGTCAGCCACTGCGGAAGATATATGACTCTGTTTAGGCTGAAAACCCGCGATGTTTCCAAATAATAAATTCCAGTAAAATGGAGCAGTTAAAATTCCTTTTTTGATCAAATAGTTACCATAGTTGATCATCCCCAAATCAAAACATTCCAGTTCCGGATGAACACCAAAATATTTCATTTTATTGGCTAGATTTATGATCAGATCAGGCGGATTGACCGATGCTTGATGCAAAAAATTCAGTGAAGAAAGTGTGAGTGAACACATATCGGGCTTAAGCTCTATAACTGCAGAACGTTTTTCAAACTCAGAAACATTTCTGCCAGATGTACTTGCACAGACTACTAAACCTGGACAATGAGTACGTACCCCTTCAATGATTTCGTGGTAAATTTCAGGCTTCCAGCTGGGTGTCCCGTCCTCATCTCTTGCATGGAGATGTACGATGGTAATTCCAATCTCAAATGCCTGATGAGTCTGCTCAATAATCTCAGTTGGAGAAATGGGTACATGGGGTGTATCTCTTTTTTGCGGCACCATGCCGGTAGGACAGAAATTGATAATAATTTTATTCGACTTCATAACTTTCTTACTCTATGCCAGTTTAACAGAATCCTGCACTGTCTGGTATAAATTATCCAGATGTTTATTTGCAACATTGAAATCCGGAAACGTCAATATTAATACTCCTAATGTTGAACCTGATTCACTATAAGGTTTTACCACATCACCAGCTTTGATAAACAAAGCTTCATGTTTTAAGAATGGTTTAAGATCTTTACTCAATACAAATTCTTTAAATATTCCTGATCTGTTTGAATGTAACGAATAAAGTATAGTAGGATAACTTTGATTATTTGTAACTATGACTGGCTTACTAAATAGAAAATCGTAAGTTGAATGCAGCATATTAAAACCACTGCAGTAAGCGATAGCCTCTGGGGTTAGATCTCCTCCACTTCTGGGGCCAATTTCCATTATATAAATTGATCCTTCTTCACTCACTCTTACCTCAATATTCAAAGGACCATTTTTGAATCCGCTTTTCTTTATAATATTTGCCACTTCACTTTCTACTTGAGAGAGTTCTGAGGCGGGATACCTGCTTGGATAAAGTGTTGAAACTGGCTTTAAAGGATTTGCTTTAGAATAAAAAATTTGATCTCCTAACATACAAAAAGCCATTTTACCGTCTAAGAAAAATGCATCACCGTGTAAAATACCACCTTTTGCATCTATAAACTCTTCGACAATAATTTTTCCGGATCTTGAAAATGATAAAGCAACTTCCGCTTTCTCTTTTAGGTTCTGGATGCTATCGACTTTAAATACTCCTTTTGAATCTGAGGCGTCGATAGGTTTTACGAAAACCGGAAAATCAATGCTCAAACTTTCGAGCTTTTGAAACTGGCCGGCTGAAATAGATTGAAAGGCAGGTACATTGAAATTATTTTTTTTCTGAAAACTTCTGAACTCACTTTTGTCGGTAAGTAACAAAATTGACTTTTCTGAGTTCCCAGGTAAATTTAGCACTCTGGATACATACGCCTGAGTCAATGCTGCGGGATCACTTGCATATGCGAAAACAGCATCAATCTGATGGTTTCTGGCAATTTTTAAAACATTTTCTTTATCGGTAGTACTTACATTATAATATATGTCAACAAACTCTCTCCCGGGGTTATCAGGTAAATAATCACATAATATGGTATATAGCCCCCTTTTATTTGCTTCTTTTATAGCCGGAATTTGTCCATACGATCCCCCGAGAAGTAGTATTTTTTTCTTCATTCTTTTCATTACCTCAATCTGGATCACCTAACATATTCTTCAATCGATTGTTCGCATTTTGCCATCTTTTATTTTCTCGAACAACTTTGCACGGATTTCCATAGGCAATAACTCCATCAGGAATATCCTTCGTTACAACACTGCCTGCACCCACAATAGAGTGTTTCCCGATTTTTACATTATGAACAATGGAAGCTCCCGTTGCGATAACCGTTCCTTCCCCCACTTCCACAAAACCTGAAAGAACGGCGCCTGGATTAATATTAACAAAATCACCAAGTTTGGCATGATGTCCTACAGATGCACTTCGCTTAATTGTCACCCCAAACCCCAGTTCGCTAAAAGCTGCTACCATAGTTTGAGGCTCCATCATTAATCCATTTTGATGAACTACACTAGGTGACTTAACTGCTGAAGAATGAATTAAATTGACATACATCTCTTTATCAACACCATGTTTCTGTTCAAATAGGTGATAAATAATATTTTTAATGTGACTATCTAAAACACCAAAATAAACCCCATTTTTAATTTCACTAAAGTCATACGAATCTGCATCATATATATTGAAGTCAAATCCATCGAATAAATAGGGAAAGTCTGGTATCGGTACATCAATATTTTTAATGATGTCGAAGGTGGAAATATTTAAGCAATCAAAAGCATTTTCTGTGACTAATGGAATACTTCCCCCATAAAAACCTAAGAGGGCAAGTCTATTCTTTTTAATTGAAGTGTTCATTATCAGAATTAATTATTTTTTCTATATGCTGGAAAATATCCTTTGTGGTCAATTTGATCATTTAATTTTTGACCCAAATAATGAGTATAAATCTGCTCATTGTATACCTCTTTGACCGAGAACATTGGGAGATCATATGCTCCAAATCGTCTCTTGAACTCAAAAACACCACTACCGCCGCCACCCATATTTAGTAATGGAACTCCTATTTTTTTGAGTTCTAAGATCGCGTACCATATTAAACTGGCTGTATAGTGATTCTTTTTAGGTAATGAAAAAATGAATAGGTAATCTGCGAGAAAATTAGTGTATCCAAAGAAAGCTGCAGAAACTACTTTATCATCTTCTACAGCCCCCACCATGATACTTTTTTCTGTATTAAAGAATGATTTCATAGCTCTATCTGAAAAATAGTAATAGTCAGCTGCGTTTTTACGGTCGAGAAAATCTTTATAGTGGTTTAAAAAAAAGTTCTGTATATCAACTCGATTGTTTGTTAATCTTTTCTGAACTTCGTTCCATTTATTTAATTGTCTCCTTCTCCCTGCACTCATATTTGAAAGCAGCTTATTAGTAGATGGCTTAAGATTTAGTAACTGAATATCTGCATGAGCATATATGTTTTTTTGGGGGAACCACGACCTATCTCCAAAGACAGGATGCAAACCAGTATACCCGGTTATATATCTACTTTTATCTACAAACTTTAACCATGTTTCATAGAAATCGGGATGAGAACCATTCCCTGTGAAACCCGAAATTCCAAACGGTTTGGCAATGTCAAAACTTTCTTCCCATTTTCTTTCCATTAGCGGACAGCATATTTTCACATCATCTTTTTCAAACAGGAACAAAAAAATTCTATTTCCTGAGTTAAAATGAACCGCCTTACAGTGATCAACTGTATGTGCAAACGAATGTGGAACATTTTCCAATGCTCTATTCCACCTGTCAGTTTCCGAGACATCAATAATTGAATAAAAGTCCTTCATAAGTAGTAATTGCTACTGTTTTTCAAGTGCTTCAATAATTTCCTTACAAACGTAAGAAATTTCTTTCGACGTTAAGTCGTAAAATAGAGGCAGGCACAGCACTTTTTCTGAAATCTCTGATGCAATAGTATGTTGGTCAGGGGTATTTATATAATTCAATTTATCTAGGGAAGGTTTAAAATATCTACGAGTTTGAACTCCCGATTTGCCAAGGTGCTCTTCTACCATTTCTGATGCCTTTGCAGAGTTGAATATTACTGGAAAATATGAATAGTTGGTACGCGTACCGGCCCTTATTGCTTGAAACCGAACATTCCCAGACTGCAACTCATTTTTATACTGCTCAACCTGCATTTTTCTCTTTTCCAGGATTTGAGTGGCATGGGGAAGATTACAAAGTCCCATAGCAGCATGAAATTCAGAATTCTTACCATTAATTCCGACCCCATTATAATCATAAAGTCCATCGTGACCGAAATTCATCATAAACCTGGCTTTTTGCATTAGCGGATTATGATTACTAAAAAAACCACCACCCTCTATTGTGTGAAAAAGTTTTGTAGCATGAAAGCTGATGATACTGGCATCTCCCCATTTTAAGATTGACTCCCCTTTATAAGTTACACCAAAACAATGAGCAGCATCATATATAACTTTTAACTTATACCTCTTCGCAATTCTATCGATAGATTCTACATCGCACGGATTGCCATACACATGTGTGGCTAGTATAGCTGTGGTTTTATCTGTAATTGCATCTTCTACTAACTCTGGGTCAACCGTAAGTGTTTTGGGATCAACATCAGCAAATTTAGGACTGCAATTCTGCCATAAAATACTCCCTGTTGTGGCGACATAAGAGTAAGGTGTTGTTATAACCTCACCTGAAACTTCAAGAGCTTTTAAAGCAATAAGAAGCGCTGTCGTACCATTGTTCATAAATATGAAATCTTCAAGACCCAGAAATCCACCTACACTTTTTTCGAACTGTTGAACCAGTGGACCATGATTTGTTAACCAATTCCGTTTAAAGATATCATCGGTGTAGATATCAAATTCTTTCTTAGATGGAAGGAAAGGTCTGTTAAGAGGAATATTCATTTATCTAGATAATAAAACTATAACTTATTTTACACACAAAAGTAGGTTATTATTCCCTGTAAAACGCGTATTTTTGAATAATTAAGTTGAACATTAGTTGAATGATAAACAATGCCTCCTTTTCATAAAAAACTGAAGAATAAAGCACTCTCAATTTTAGAATTATTCCAGCGAAGGTTTAAGATTTTGATATTTGATCTCACGAATAAGATAAAGTACGGTAAAGATGCCCCCTTATTTCTGGAAACATTGTGGGTAGATCCAAGAGAGATAAACACAGTTATTGGTAAAGAAGAAGTATTTAACGCCACAGGCCTGCACAGAAGTAAAGTTAGCGGCATGATAGTGGATTGGGATGGAGTGGAAGATCCGAAACCACTTGATGACGAATTCAGAATCCAATACTGTTACAGGCATTGGAAAGAGAATGAATCATGGGAGGACATCGGAGTCATCGATTTCATGTCAAAAACAAAAAAATATGGACCGTGGCCTGTTGAGAAAATTCGGGACAGATTCAAAATGCTCGATAAAGCTTACGAAGAGACCAAAAACCTGGGGCGTTTAAAACCACGAAAAGAGATTGAACCTGGTAACTTTCGGGAGCATGACGGTATTTACGTGCATATAGCCAAAAATGGGAAGCCGGTATTTGGAGGGAACGGGTTTCACCGACTTACCATGGCTAAAGTTCTAGAGCTTGAGGAGATTCCAATCTGCGTGGGAATGGTTCATAAAGGAGCAACTACTTGATTTAAAAATCTATAGGAAAAAGGTTGCAAGAATAAAAATAGCTTTTGAACTTTCAATATCCTTGCCTCGACCTAAGAAACGCTGCCAAATACAATTATTACCAATACTACTTTACCAAAACCATTTTTTCTGTTTTTAATCCCTCTTCAGTCATCAGTCGATAAAAATAAATTCCGGATGCCAAATCACGTGCTCTAAAGGGTATTTCATAATAACCAGGTTCTAGTTGTTCATCTATAGCTGTTCTAACAGGTGCACCAAGAGAATTGTAAACGGTAATTGTAACCTGCATTGATCTTGGAACTGTTACCGGAATAATGGTTTCACTTCGAAACGGATTCGGATAGTTATTCCCTAATTCAAGTATTCCATCATCCTGCAGAAATTCAACAGAAATCTCTCCTACTTCGATACCAACTACAGAAGCTAAGTAAGTTGATTTACCTGGATTTCGGCTTGAAACAGCAAAAATAGCTACACCCTCTTCATTTGTCACAGGTTCTACTGCTTCTATTTCGGATTTTCCTTCAGTCTGTTCAAGTTCAATAGTTAATCCTTCCAAAAGCACACCTTCATCACTCTTAACAATTACACTAAGATTATTTTTTTGAGTACCGTTAGCCATAACTCTTAACTGCTCCGTATTGATCTCTGATTGTTCACTACTAATAGTTAAAGTAGTAGTCTCGCCTACTTGAGAGTAATCACTAAGTCTGGAGCCTGCTTCTGAGCGAACTCGGTAATGGTAGCGTTCACCGGGCAAAAGGCCGGTTACTTCATAAGATGTAACAGCACCAACATTTAAATCATCAAAACCCGAGACCATTTCTTCAAAACTTCTATCTCTGGCTACATCCAGACGGTAATTTCTTGCACCTTCCGCTTGTTGCCAATTTGCGGTAAATGCCAATGCATTTCTGTTCGATGCCTCACTAACTATAGGGACTTCAGGGAAGGTGGTTGTTTCAATCGTTTGTGAACTTTCACCTATTAGATCCTCCTTTTGAGCACGAAGTCTGTAATAGTACGTAGTACCCGGTGAAATATTGGTAACAGAAAACGAGGTAACATTACCAACATTATTAGAACTATAAGAAGGTAAAATTGAAGTAAAATCTTCATTTTCTGATACATCAAGAACATAAGTTTCAGCGCCGTTCACAACTTCCCAATTCGCTACAAATTGCCGGGTCTCAACATCTGTGGCCGTAAGAGCAACAGGTGCAAGCGGAGTAAAACCGATTCGAACTGTAGGTGGTATCCGAATATTTTCTGCTTCAACTTCAAAATCAACATTTTCAGGATTTTGATTTGACACTAAGAAATCAACAAACCCATTTTCATTCGAGGTTTGATTATTATTATCAATCTTTGAATCTCCATTTAATGGAATAAGATTTACTCGAGCTCCTTCAAGCACATCTCCATCTTCATCTCTTGTAATTACTTGAATTCGACTTTGTTCTTGGCCGTCTGCTACCACAAAACGATTGATCACAATTATTTCAGATGTAACAGGGTCAACTGTTACAAACCGTATTAATACGTCATCATTAATTTGTGTATTAAGCCCTTCAGCATTCAATGTTATTGACTCAGCTATAGAGCTTGATATCTCAAAAATAGCCTCGCCATCTGAGTTTGTTATTTCATTTATAGTTTCAACCCTAACGTTACTGCTAGTCGTATTTATCTGAATTCTTACATCTCTTAGTTCATCTCCGTCTTCATCTCTTGCAATAACTGTTACTTTAGCAAAAGCTGAACCGTTAGCTAATATTTTCTCATTATCAACTATTATTGATGATTCGTCAGCATCTACACCAACAAAACGAAGTGTAGCCGTTTGCTCAATTTCTACTCCAAAACCGGTAGCTCTGAAAGTTACATCCTGTTCGCTTATAGATGATACTTCAAATATCAGTTCACCATTTCTATCAGTTGTTTCACTTTTAGCACGAATCGATACATTATTTCTATTTGCATCTAAATCAATGGGAACACCCTCCACACCCTCTCCCTCTTCATCACGTGCTGTTACTGTTATTATGGCTTCTGCTTCACCATTAGCTACAATTTTATTTATGTTTGATACAACTGAGGACTCCTCTGAATCAACACCTGCAAAACGAACTGTCACAATTTCATCAATTATAACTCCCATTGCAGTAGCTGCAAAATTTACTGTTCCGGTTACAGTACTGCTAACATTAAATACTGCTAACCCCTCTGAATTCGTTTCTTCGTTTACAGCCTGAATGTTTACATTACCATTGTTGGAATTTAATTGTACATTTACGCCCTTCATTAACCCACCAACCTGATTTCTGATGGTAACTTCAATTCTGCTTGAAGCTATACCGTTTGCAACAACTCTGCTGCTACTTGAAATCAATTTTGACTTTAGTTCATCAGGTTCAGCTAAACTGTACTGGTAGATAACACTTTCAAAAGCCTCTGTAACATAAAACGTACTAAAATCGGGTCTAAATGTTACTCCCCTGGGAGATTCTGCTTGGTCTGAAACATCAAAAAATCCAATAAATTCCGCAGACCTTAAGTCATACGGATTTGAAAGTGAATATTCCAAGACTGCTTGTCTGCCGGTATCCATAAGGTACATTCGGTTGCCCAAATGGTTAAATTGAGTTCCTCTAACTCCAATCTGCTGGTCTGAGATATCAAAAGCATAGTCTAGTTCACCTGTTTCAATGTCCCAGTCATCATCCAGTTCTATTTGAAATACTGCTTCTACAACTCTATCATCAATATAAATCACACTTCCATCTGGCTTAAAATCAAAATCGTGCCCGCGTACAAGAAAATCACTTAAATTTTTATATCCTGTTGGTACTGCAGATGTTATATTCCAAGGCGTACTTAATGTGTATTCCCAAATTTCTCTCCTATTTAATACCCATAATTTTTTTCCGTCATCTTTACGAATGTATACCCCATTCGCTGCTGACTCTGGATACCATTCAGACCCCATTTCGTCTGAAATATCTAATTCTCGTACATATTCTGCAGTTTCTATGTCCCAAGGTGTAGATAATTGATACTCTACTATATTTTCAGTGTTACGGCCTAAAATATAAAATCGAGTACCGTCAGGATTGAAATCAGATGCTCTTGAGTTTTCGGTAACAACTTCAAAACTCTTGCCAGTATAATTGGCAAAATCTAGTAATGGCTCCTCAGCAGTAGCATCAATTGTTAATTGACCTGCAGGTTTATTTAATATGCCAACTTCAATTAAGCTGTCTCTTATTGCCGTGTATTCCTCAATTTCAGATTGTGTTAAATCCTGAGAAATACCTTTTGCAGGAATCAGAAAAGTTATTAGAATCGTTAGAGTGACCAGAAATAAGTTCACTTTTCCAGGCCCAGAATCGCTAACATTTTTTATCAAAGGGAAATGCATAAAATGGCTTAGATTCAGAAATTTTTTTAAAAAGGTTATTTTAAATGGGTCATCAAGCTTTTTTACTATTTATAAATAATCGAAGATTTTTTTAACGGCTTCCTTTACGCCCATTTTATCTGTATCAATCGTAATGAGATCTTCATGCTCGATCATCTCATGGTCTGCATTATACCCGGTCAAATTCTCAATTTCACCAGCTTTTGCCCTTTTATAGAGACCTTTCGGGTCACGTTCCTGGGCTGTTTTTGGGTCACATTTCACATAAACCTCAGTAAATCTCCCCTCAGGAAACAAACTACGTACGCGATCTCTGTCTTTCTTAATAGGTGATACAAATGTACAGAGCACGATATTTCCGTGTTCGAAAAACAGACGGGCAGTCTCCCCTACTCTCCGGATATTCTCTGTCCTATCTTCAGGACTAAATCCCAGATCACCGTTCAGCCCATGGCGTACCTGGTCGCCGTCGAGCAGAACGGTTTGTTTACCTTCATCCCATAACCTTTTCTCAAGTTCTTTGGCAATAGTGCTTTTCCCTGCACCCGAAATTCCTGTAAACCATAGTATGTGAGCTTTATGACCGTTTCGTTTTTCCCGCTCTTCACGAGTAATATTCCAAGGTTCCCAAACAACATTGGGGCTTACTTCTGTTTTATCTTTTTTCTCAGGTACAGATTCCTCCGGTAGAGGTGGCGCAATAGAATCTGTTGAACCGGCACGGATCATACCGGCACCAACTGTTACGTTTGAAGCCGGATCAATGATGATAAAACTGCCGGTTTTCTGATTTATTTGATATGGGTCAAAATAGAGGGATTGAGAAGTCTGTAATTTCAATCGGCCAATTTCATTGAGCTGCAAAGTATCTGCATCCTCACGCCCGATTGTATCCACGTTCATTCTGTATATCAATTTTTTGACGTATACCTGAGCAGTTCGGGTTGTATGCTTTATTACGTATGCTTTATCGAGTTCAAGCGGCTCCTCGTTCATCCAGCATACATAAGCTTCAAATTCGTTGCTTACGTTGGGAACGTTGTTCTTTCGAACAATCATATCTCCGCGGCTAATGTCAATCTCATCTTCCAGGGTAAATGTAACTGAATCTCCAGGCATCGCTTCATCAAGATTATCATCAAATGTAACAATCTCTTTAATTTTACTGCTCATTCGCGATGGAAGCGCGATAATCTCTTCGCCCGGTTTTACACGTCCGGAAGCTACTCTGCCTGAAAAACCGCGAAAATTTTGATTAGGACGAATCACATACTGTACCGGAAATCTAAAATCAACGATATTATTGGATGAATCCACTTTTACAGTTTCCAGGTGATGAAGGAATGTGGATCCTTTATACCAGTCCAGATTATCTCCTTTATCAACAACATTATCCCCTTTGAGGGCAGAAATTGGAATATAGTTAATATTATCTACGTCTAATTTCTTTGCAAACTCTCTAAAATCATGAACAATTTCGTTAAAGCGGTCCCGGCTGTAGTCCACAAGGTCCATTTTATTAATGGCTACAACCAGGTGGGGTATTTGCAAAAGAGACGAAATAAAAGCGTGACGCTTCGATTGAGTTAAAACCCCTTTCGTTGCATCAACCAGAATCACTGCAAGTTCAGCCGTAGATGCTCCCGTAACCATATTACGTGTGTACTGAATATGGCCCGGTGTATCGGCAATAATAAACTTTCGCCGTGGTGTGGCAAAGTAGCGGTATGCAACATCAATTGTAATTTTTTGCTCCCGTTCTGCTTTCAGGCCGTCTGTGAGCAACGCAAGGTTAACCTCTTCCTCCCCACTGCTGCGGCTCGACTTTTCAATCGCCTCCATCTGATCTTCAAAAATGGACTTTGAATCGTATAAAAGACGACCGATCAGAGTGCTCTTACCGTCATCCACGCTACCTGCCGTGGTGAACCGCAAAAGGTCCATATCGAGATACTTGTTGCCTGTATTGTAGTCTTTGCCGTTACTATTACTCATTTTGCTACTTAATTCTGTTTATTTCTGTATTGATAGGTCCGAAGTTCAATGTTCAAGGTCTAAAGTTGCAATCATTAACCCTTAGACTTTAAGCCTTACTTAGAAATATCCCTGCCGTTTTCTGTCTTCCATGGCTGTTTCACTTCTCTTATCATCGTGCCGATTGCCTCGTTCCGTTTCTCTCGCCGATGATACCTCTTCAATAATCTCTTCAAGGTTTGAGGCATTTGATTCTACAGCACCAGTACAGGTTGCATCCCCAATAGTTCTGAACCTGACCGTTCTGGTTTCGATCTCTTCATCATCCTGACGATTGACAAATTCTGTATCCGCAAGCCAGACTCCCCTTCGGTTAAATACCTTTCTCTCATGCGCAAAATAGATCTCTGGAATGTCAATATTTTCCTGCGCGATATACTGCCAAACATCCATCTCCGTCCAGTTACTCAACGGAAATACCCGGAAACTTTCACCGGGATTTTTTCTTCCATTAAATAAATTCCATAGTTCAGGCCTTTGCTGTTTGGGATTCCACTGACCAAATACATCCCGGTGAGAAAAAAAACGCTCCTTTGCTCTTGCTTTTTCTTCATCTCTGCGCCCGCCGCCAAGCGCAGCATCCACCTGGTGCTCTTTCAAAGTATCCAGCAGAGTGACGGTCTGTAGCGCGTTCCGGCTCGCATCCGGACCGGTTTCTTCTTTTACCCTGCCTTTATCAATCGATTCCTGCACACTGCCAACAATAAGTTTTACTCCGTGCTTTTTAACAAGTTCATCTCTAAACTCAATAGTCTCAGGAAAATTATGCCCGGTATCTACATGCATTAACGGAAATGGAATTTTTCCAGGATGAAATGCCTTTAGAGCAAGATGGAACATACAAATTGAGTCTTTTCCACCTGAAAAAAGCAGCACCGGCCGTTCAAACTGCGCTGCAACTTCTCTCATAATAAATATGCCTTCATCTTCCAGTTCTTTAAGATGATTTTGTGTCTGTATGTCAGTCATTGTGTATTCTGCTTTCTATTTTTTTGGTGGATAATGTCTTTTATTTAGCCTGTCAAATTAATGCTTTATTAACTGTATTTCCATTTCTAAATACCATCTTCCGTTATAGTTTTTTTAGAGACTGTAAGGCTTGATTAGAGTTCATATATGACCAATGATAAAACCATCATTCAGCATGTTTTCTTTGTTATACTTAATTGGAGACTTTCTGCTCCCATCCTTTGATGAATATCTGAAAACTGCATCACCTGCTGCGGTATCCCACTCCATTGTTGGGCCTAAACGTGGGTAAACGTCTGCCTTGCCTTCTGCAAGAAGACAAAATTTAAGAGAACTGCCAGCTGGTACCTGATCACCAATCTCTATCCCTTTATCTGCAAGAACCTGCTCCATGTCGCTGCTTCCGTGAGACCTGCTGCAAACCACACGAACCGGTTTACTCAAGTCAGGTACTTCTGAATAAATTTTTTGCCTGTTCCCGTTTTTGTCAATTTTAAGCGAACCCTCTGATTTGTGCCCTACATATGTAACACCTGTTGCTGGAATATGGACTACTCCAAAAACCGGAATATTATTTTCAATCAAAGCAATATTCACGGTAAATTCACCATTTTTCTTGATGAACTCCTTCGTTCCATCAAGAGGGTCCACCAGCCAGTATCTGCTCCACTCCTTTCTTACTAGATAATCTGCTATACCGCCCTCTTCAGAGATAATCGGCACGTCTGGATTTTCTTTAGTCAAGCTATCCACTATCACTTGATGGGCTGCAAGATCTGCTTTCGTAAGAGGGGAATCATCAGATTTGTGTTCTACTTCTATTGGTTCGTCGTAAAATTGTAGTATAGCTTTTCCAGCCTTTATTGCAATATTAATTAATATTTGATTATCGATAGGTGTCATTTAATTTAAAATTCTATATCCAAAATAGTTTAAAGCTGATTTCGCATATTTATTAAAGGTTTTAATGTCACTGCTTGATAAACTACTCATTTGTCTATCATTGATTGTATTATCTATAGCAGTTTTAATAGTTTTTTTGTTAAACCAATATTTTTCATTTTCTGACCCAAATTTCGAATGGTATAAACCATCTTTTCCTACTATTTTTTTTGACTTTAGACGAATATGTTTCAAATCATATGGTTCAGTTTTTAAAAACTTAAATAACTCATCAGATGCAGAGAAAGTATCATTGATTATATTCTCAAACCTTACCAGTTTAAAGTGATGCAACTTTTCTGATTGTTCCTGCATCTTATCTGCAATATTTTGGTATAGTTTAGCTACTTCCTGGACTGTAGAACCTCTTCTTTTGTGTCCATCAATAAGTGCATAGCCATTTCTTGTAAGTGCGATAAAATAGAGATTTGGATAAATTTTCCGAAGATCTTTGGTATAGTTGATATCATTATCAACTGATTTAAAACAGATAGCAGAATTTGAAACCTGTTTTTTTGTATAAATAATACCGGGCTCAGCAAATTTATTGTGACGATGGTGATGATTCGTCATTTTAAGATTGTATAGCTTATAATCTATAGCCAGCTTAAGTACATTAATTTTTTCAAAATTTGGTATTCTGTTGAATTTAAACAGGTATTTTAAAGTAACATTATTACTATTGAACAACCCATTTGTTTCATACCTGGCTGAACATATCTTTGGATGAGATTGTAAGACATTCCATAATATATTCGTACCACCACGGCTAAAACCAGACACCAATATCGCTTTTTTATTCAGCATGAATTTACATTGTGATGTAAGAAATTATAATTGCGCTTTTTTGGATTTTAAAAATTAATGCAGAAATAACGGGGAGATCAAAATTTTATCTATTTGTAAGCAAACCTATTAATTACGAAGAAAAATTATTCAGTAGATAGAAGTTTGGACAATTAAATTTCAGTGAAAATGCATATTCATCAAAATGGCCATATAATTGGTACAATTAATACTGTTATAACTGCAACAATTAAATTTAGTGGAAGGCCAATTTTTAAAAAATCAGAAAATCGATAACCGCCTGCACCATAAACCATTAAATTTGTCTGATAACCGATTGGAGTTGCAAAACTAGCGGATGCCGCAAACATTATCGTCATTACATACGGCATATAGCTTACTTCAAGGTTCGTGGCAACTGATAATGCAAATGGAAAAATTAGTACCGCAGCTGCGTTATTTGTTATCAATTCTGTTAACATCCAGGTAATAAAATATACGGAAATCAGTGCCAGATAAGGTTGATCGCCTGCGAATCCAATAAATATTCCTGCCAAAGATTCAGCAACGCCCGTTATTTGCAAAGCGTTACCTATTCCAAGAGCAGAAGCAATCACAATAAGCACTTGCCAATCTATACTACTCCTGGCATCGTTAACACTAACACATCCGGTAATCACCATTACTCCAGCCGCTAAAAATGAAGCTTGGAACATGGATAAAACATTAAAGGTAGCAAGCAAAACCATAACACCTAATATTCCCCAAGCCCAGCTGCCTTTTTGGTAATTAAGCGTACCTCTATTCGAAAGTGTACTTACCAGCAAAAAGTCGCTTGAATATTTATACCTCTGAGTAAAGTCTCTTGGTGCCTCCATTAAGAGAATGTCTCCTGTTTTCAGCACAATATCTCCTACCTTTTTTTCAATACGTTCACCTTTTCTGGAAACTGCTACAACTACGGCACCGAACCTGTTTCTAAACTCCCCTTCTTTAATAGATTTTCCATTTAATGGGTTGGTTTGAGAAACAACTGCTTCAATCAGGTGACGGTCTCTGCGTGGTGTGTCGAGCTTGAAAACCTGGTCTGTTGCGGGTTTAAGACTTTGCATACTCTGCAAATCCACAATTGAATCAACCAAACCGGTAAAAATCAATCTATCGCCCCCAAGAAGCGTTTCGTCAGGTTCTGCAGCAGCCATAATCGCACCATCTCGGATAATCTCAACTAAAAACAGACCCGGAAGATGACGAAGGCCAGCCTGCTCAACCGTGGTGTTCTCCATCGGGCTGCCTGGTTTTAAAATCATTTCAATCGTATACTCTCGTGTATTTTCAAAAGATGAATACGCAGAAGAAATATCCGGCAAGAGTTTTCTTCCGAATATAATCAAGTAAACAAAACCCGCAAGGGCAATTGGAACACCTACATACGCAGGGTCAAACAAGTTGAGATAAACATCTTTCTCTGATATTAACAGGCCGCTAACAATGAGGTTCGTACTTGTACCAATAAGTGTACACGTTCCACCCAAGATTGCAGCATAACTAAGCGGAATCAATAGTTTAGAGACCGGCACACGATACTTTCTACTCCACTCTTGCAAAGCTGGAATAAAGGAGGCGACGATGGGTGTGTTATTCAGAAAGGCGCTCATACCCATTATTGGAGTAATGATTCTTGCTTGTATACTCCGTATTCCATTCGGTTTATTTAGTAATTTCTGAATGATGAGCTGCACCCCCCCCGTTTCCTTAAGACCTGTTGCAACTATATATAGTGCACCAACGGTTAGCATGCCTTCATTAGAAAAACCAACCAACGCCTGTGAAGGTGTAACAAATCCTGCAATTATGATAATTGTCAGCATTCCGGCAAATACAAAGTCGGGTGGGTAGTTTTTTATAGCCAATGCTATAACAGCTATAAAAATTAATAAAAGGATGAAGATTCCTGAAATTTCCAAGAGAAAATAGTCTAGCTGTGATTTCCTTAATGCTTTGGTTTTATCCTGTATTTTTCTAAGTGTTTAATTGCGTCTTTATCAACCAATCCTAACCAAGCTGGAATTCTTTCAAGTTCTAAAATTATTGCCATCGCTAATCTGTGATTACCACATGAACCAAAAAAAGGCTCACCATTTTTACCTATATGTATTAAAATTCCTTCCTTTTCACGATAATTATTTTCTTCGATTTCACCCCTTGTTTTTAATCGGCCATCTTTTTTCACTTCTTGAAATGCAAGATCTAATTCTTTAAATCTATTCTCTAGTTCTTCACGCGTTCTAACTCGATGTTTTTTAGAATTTTTTTGTAACCAGTCAATTACTTGTAGCTCTTCCCATGATTTTCCATGTACCCAGTGATCAATACAATATTTAATTTTAAATTCATCTCTAACAGGTCTTGTCTTTTCAACCTCATTCCAATCAATAATCATACCGCTGGTATGTAACCTCGTTTTTCCAGTTATTCGTTTAACTTCACTTGGAACAAGCATTTGTTTTACCTCTGCTGGATTAACCCATATCCGTTCATGATTAATCGGCGCAGACATTCCATATTTCAACTTGTTATAAATGTCTCTACTAAATAGAAGAGGATAACGATCATTAAATCGGTTTAGAGGTTTCCTTGCGAGATTGAGCAACACATTTATTAAAGTTTTATTTTTTATGTGATGAGCAAATTTTTTGAGCATACTAAATTAATTATTGAATGACTTTATTGTTTTTGTAATACCGTCTTTAGATTTTACCGGTAGTGTTTTATTTAATGCTTTTATTAATTTCTTATTTGAAACAATAAAATCACCTGTCAATTTATTTAATCGATGTTCGTTAATAGGTATTGGTAGAATGTTTCCAATTTTAGCGATCGTTTTTAGCCAAAGTGGATTGATATTCCAGATTTTTCCTTTTGAACCTGTTAGTTCTGCAATCAATTTTACTAAATCATGAGTATAAGTTGGTTCATCATCGGCAACATGGTATAAGCCTTTCTTAATATCCTGTTTGATTAATTCACTTATGACAAAGCAAAGATTTTCTGCAGATACAAATGTACGTTTGTTATTATACGCCCCAACAGGATAAGGCAAATTATTTGTTACGAATTTATAAAGTAAATTAAGATTACCTTTATTACCCGCTCCATGAATCATACTTGGACGTAATATGTAATAATCTTTTTCAGGTGGGCAATTCTTTTCTATATATTGCTCAGCCCTGTATTTTGATCTTCCATAGGGTGTGAAAGGTGCTGGAGTATAAGATTCATCCAATTCGCGTTCAGGACATTCGGTTAAAACATGTATCGTACTTAAGAAAATAAATTTTTTTGCTTTTTTATCATTTAGAAAAGATTCGAATAATTTTTTAGTTGACACATAGTTTGCTTCCATGTAATCTGCTTCACTACTCATATTACTCTCATCATGCACTTTACCTGACAAATGAACATAAACATCAAAGTGCATATCTTCACT
Source organism: uncultured Rhodohalobacter sp. (assembly GCA_964544445.1). Taxonomy (GTDB): domain Bacteria; phylum Bacteroidota; class Rhodothermia; order Balneolales; family Balneolaceae; genus Rhodohalobacter. The sequence continues at coordinate 81,545 of CAZJBI010000008.1, read as the reverse complement.
ATATACTTTTGAATATGAGCACACTTCTTTTATAGTATTTTTTAGATGCGAAATTTTAGATATATCCCGCGATGATCCTGTTATTTTAATTGAATCATCAGATTTTAGATAATTCAATAAGTTACTACCAACAAAACCACTGATACCAGTAATCAGCACATCCAAGATGTCGCTTCTATTTTTTACTAGTGTCATACTGTAAATTCAAGATTTTTTGGTAAATCTCTACCGTTTTTTTGTACATCATTTCAAATTGTAGCTTATCATTATATATACTCCTTGAAGCTTTACCCATTTTTGATCTTTTTTCATTGTCTTCAACAAGGATCTTCAAATAATACTTAAGTTTTCTTTGATCATTCTTTTCTATTATATATCCATTTACATTGTGTGAAACAGCTTCTGCTGCGCCTCCAACATTTGTAACAATCACAGGTAAACCAGCTCTCATTGCTTCGACAGTTGACCTAGGAAAACCCTCCCAGTTTGAAATTAGTGTAAAAATTTGGCATTTCGATAATATTTCATGCACATTTTCTACTCTTCCGTAAAATTTTACATTATCAAACATGCCTAAAGATTTTGCAAATTTTTTCACCTCATTTAAAAGAGGTCCATCACCAATAAAGTGTAATTCAATGTTTCTTAGACCAGATGCGGCCCTTAATAAATCTCTATGGTTTTTTTGCTGATCAAATCTGGCAACCTTTACAATATTTACTTTCCCTTGCTTCGCAGGGTTCGCATAGAATGATGGATCTATATCCCTCATTCCATTATATATTGTTTTTATTTTGTTTAAATTTATATTTAGGTGCTTTATAGCCAAGTTTCTGTCATAGTCAGATACAGTTATCACAAAATCTGTAAATGGTGTTATGATTTTCTCTAAGAATTTGTAGATAACCCTAGAAATTGTACTTTTCCCTGTAGTGAAAGACCAACCATGTGCCGTAAATATTACTGGGATAGAAAGTGCCCGGGAAGCTAATCTACCTATAAATCCGGCTTTCGATGAATGAGTTGAAACAATGTCTGGGCTAAAATCTTTCAGCTTTTTTTTTATTTCAAAAAAAGACTTTAAATCATTGATCGGAGATATATTTCTCTTCAGGTTTGGAATGTTAATGGTGTTCAAGCCAAAATTTTTGTAATAATCAATAATTGGTCCATCCCCACCAATAAAAACTGTCACTTCATGACCGTCCTTTAATAATTGTGTTCCTAAATCCCGGATATGAATATGGGAGCCTCCAATATTATCTGACCTGGTAACTAAAAAAACTATTTTCAAAACTAAAGTATCATTTTTTTGTACTCTTTAATGGAGTTCACATTTTTCAAGAGCTCTAAATAACCAGCCATATATCCTAAAGATATAAATAAGATAAAAGTCCGGGTTGGCCTCCCTCCGCTGAACATTGAGTAGACCAAAGCTATTACGAGAATAATTATTGTAGATGACTCAGTAAATCGGAAGGCTGTAATTTTTTTGTTTTTCTTGTATAGCTTTAAATAATTTAAAGTGACAGCTGCTAAAAGTATAACAAATAGAATTAAGGCGGTAACGCCATGATATCGTATTAAGCTCAAAAATAAATTATGCGTATTAACCATTCTATCACCATCTTGGCCACTTGTGAATATATACAGATCAGGTCTACCTGTAAATAATTCTACTAGTGTTAAATCAGTAACTGACTCAGCATAAATACTAAATCGTATGTAAGCCATTCTTGAAAGCTCTTCAAGTGTATACCGATAAAATAGGCTTGAAAAATCAACTTGGGTCGAAAGTATCAACAACAAAGCAGAAATTAGAACTAAAACAAAAAATGCATACCGATTAAAATTCTTACTCTTAATCCCAAAAAACTGTAACGCCAGTATTCCGGAAAAAAAAGCAATTGCTGCTGACCTTGTTCCCGTTAACATCATTGTCAAGAAAACAAAGAAAAAACAGAAAAATTTAATAATAGTTCGCTTCTTAAAGTTGTTTCCAACTCCAAGTGTATTTCTATTTAATATCATAAGCCAAATAATTGCACAAATGGCAAATATGTTACCCAAGTAATTTACTCCAGTAACACTTCTCAGTCTATGAACAGAAGCCCTGCCAATTAAACTGCTTAGGGTATAGAGAGCTGTTATTAAACCTAAAATGGCTATGGTATACAACAAAAACTTTGGTGATATTACCTTGGTGCGTACAAAGTTGTATGTTCCTATAAAAATAAAGATCACAACACCTACTTCTATAGATAATCTTAAAACAGTAGTACCATTAAGATCGAAAAAAAAGAAAGGAATTAGTGGAGATAGCGCTATAAAAGCTAAAAATACAAGTGTAAGTGCAACTAATTGAGATATAACAAAACTTTCTTTTACATAGAAAGTATATACTATACTTAGAGAAAATATAATAAAAGCCAGGAATGAAGCTGTCATCCCACCAGATAATCCAAGAAGCCCCATTGTTCGATTAAACAAGGAGTAATACAAAAAGAGCACATATATAAATTTGACGAATATTATAAATACATATTCCCCATCAATTGATATATCTCTATATGTCAGCTTAATTTGTTTCAATAAATTGTTTTGAATTTAAATGTTGGTAAGAGCATGTGATTACTCCATAGCTTAAAAAGCTATGTCTTCTATAACTATATTACAATATTCATTTACGAAAATTCATTTTAATGAATTGAATAAATTAAGATGTTTTTGGAGAATAGTTTTAGAACTATAGTTTTCAATTATAGTTGATCGTGCCCCGATTGAATGTTTGGTTAATTTTTTTGGATCATTAATGTAACTCATTAAAGCCTTTTTTATTGAAATTGGATCATCATCAATAAACGTGCCGTTTTCTCTTTCATCAATCACATCTTCTGCGCCTGATATTTTTGTTACAACTGCTGGTAATCCACAAGCTAAAGCTTCTAACATGGAATTCGAAAGTCCTTCCTGATTAGATGGCAGGACAAAAATATCTGAGGACTGATAGTATAACTCTATGTCTTCTTGAAAATCTTTAATAATAACATTTTTAATTTTGTGTTCACTGATGTAAGATATTATTCGGTCTCTTTGATCACTTTCTTCTCTGTCTGGACCTACCAGTAAAAGCTGAATGTTGTCCTTGTTATGAATTTCTCCAAATGCCTTTACTATTAATAATGGATTTTTTCTATCACTGAAAGAACCGGTAAATATTACTGTGAACTTATCTTTAAGCGTTAATTTTTTTCTCAGTTTTTTCTTTTCCGACTGTAATAAAGGCTTAAATCTATCAATATTAACACCGTTTGGAATATTATATATTTTTTCAGATTTAATACCAGCCTCCAACAATTTTTGTCGTATTTCACTGCTTATTGATATATAAGCAGAAATTGAATTGGCATTTTTTTTCCTAAACCTTCTAAGCCCCAAAATATTTGATAATAATGAGCCTCCGGAAAATCCAATATATTTTGATTCCGAGATTTTAATAACCGAGGGCACCCCAGCCTTTTCAAACCAAAAGGCAAACATAAAAGAGTGGTGGAAAGCACTAAGACAGTGCACTACATCAAAACTATGTGCATTCTTTTTTACCCACTTTTTAGCTTTTATCAAGAATTTAACCCCTGAAAAAACACTCTTTTTTTCAATATTTGATATTAAAAACTGCTTATCAAAAAATTCCATATCTTTTTGATTTTTATGCCCATGCGCTAGGCTTATCGACAGTTTATCAGACAATTCTTTTGATTTATACATTCGATATGCGCTCATACCAGGACCATAATAGTGATTCCCCGCCCCTTTTTGTGAAAACAATAGTACTCGAAGCATTTAAAAATCAGCTTTATTAATTTATGATTTTAATAATTCATCCCAAATAGCCAGAACATTTTCAGGTGAATATCTTTTAACGTGTTCTCTGGCAGCTTTTCCCAGAGATTTTCTAAGGTTAGAATTGGACATTAGAAGATTTAAATTATCAGCTAAATCCTCCACATTGCCACTTTTATAGATCAGACCTGTTTTATGGTTTTCAATTAATTCCATTGCTCCGGGTAAACTGTCAGACACAATAGCCGGGATAGCATATGACATTGCCTCTAGTAAAGCATTAGGGGTTCCTTCATATTGAGATGGCATTACAAAAATTGCTGCCGAAGCATAATATTTTGAAATTTCTTCGACAAATCCCGGAAGAAAAACCCTTCCTTCTAAATCTTTTTCTTCTATGGCTTTTAGAAGTCTTTTGCGTTCATCACCTTCTCCCAATATGTTCAATGTCCACTCTGAATTACTTTCTTTAAATTGACTCAATGCCTCTATTATATCCAATTGTCGTTTATGACCCGACAATCTGGCAACATTAAGTATAGTAGATGAATTTTCTGGTGTCGCACACCTACTTGGTATTATCACCGGGTTTGGTATGTAAGATAGCTTAGATGTTGGTATATACACTTCTAAACTTTGAACTGAGGCTTTTGAGTTAGCAGTCACTATATCAGCGTATTTGTATAGCCAAGATCTGAGAAATGGCCATGGCCAGCGTAATGGTTGCCTTGAAATATCGTTTCTTTCTGATACTATAACCTTATTTTGCAATCCTATACATGCTAGAATTGCATATATATTCGCTCTCGTTAAAAATGAAATCACAAAATCAGTGTTTCTGTCTTTAATTGCATTTCTGAGTTTTAACACATAGAAAATATTTTTTATAAGACCAATAAACTTATTCGACGATTCTCCCTCTCCACCCAGTACTACTCTATCTATTTTTTCAGATAAAGAAAATGCATCTTTTGTTTCGTCCCTCATAGAAACGAGGGATACGCGATACCCTTTTTCAACCCATAAATTCATTAAATGAACAGCAACTCGTTCAGCCCCACCCCCGGTTAAACCGCCTAAAATAAAAGTAATGGATTTTGATGTACCGTCTTCACTTTCTATATATTTTGCCATGACTTGTAAAAAGACCTATTGTTCCAATAACAGACTTAACTCAAAATTTCGACGGCCAATTTATACCTTCAAAGCAAAATCAATCCATTTATCCATTGCATTTTCCCAGTTTAATTCCTCTTTTGCTTTTTTTCTATTATGCTCTGATAATCTTTCCAAATCTGTGCTGTTTATAAATTCGATTATATCATCAGCGGCTTCATCAGAATTCATAAAATCTACAGAACAACCCAACTTATGTTCATCAACTACACTTCCATAGCCACGTACATTTCGCTGAGTTATCACAGGTTTTCCACATGCAATAAAATCATAAAGTTTAGTAGGACTACCCTGGCTTATTAAAATCTTAGCTGTAGTTACCATGCACAAATCTGCTGCATTTATGTATTGCCTAGCCTCATCTGTTGGGACTCTGTCAACTAAGAACAGATTTTTAATCCCTGAATATTTACTCTTTAAATGAATGTTATATTCACTGTCATTAAGACCAACTATGTATAAATAATAATTCGATTTCTTATCCTTAATCTTTATGAACACATCTATTAAATATTCTAATCCGTGCCACTGTATAGCTGATCCAATAAATAATAGAATGATATCATTTTCATTTCGGCCCAAATTGAGATTTTTCCGAGCTTCTAACTTATTACCTGGATAAAATTCATCAGGGTCACAAGCATTATATATGCTAGTAGTTTTCTTACTGTTCAAATTATGATTACTAAGAAAATAGTCTTCTAAATCCGGATTATTAAAAATTACACCATCCGCTTGTTGCAAACTCTTAATTTCAAAGTAATTGACTACAATCCCTAGTTTTTGTTTAATGTAGTTTTTTTTATAAATAATATTTGTATCGTCTTTGAATTCAGTATGGACTTCGCGAATCACTTTAATTTTACTGATTCTGCTCAACATATTATAGAAGTACCCAAAGAACGTTCTACAAAAAATAATATCGGGCTTTTCACTTCTAAACAGGATTTTAACTACATGGGCAAGTTCAGTAAATACAGCCGTAAAGTATACACCAATTACCGAAATTATTCTTTTATTAAGGCTGATAAAGTTAAATTTGTGGCTTGCCTTTTCCAGAAATTTTGATTTCGACAAGGAAGCTTTTCTTTTACCACCAATTCCATTATCAACATGAAAGCTTACGTAAAAATCAATATTAATTTTTTTACTCATTTAAGTCGTATATCAAACATATTTTAAAAACTATACAAATAATTAAATTATATACCGGCCAAATAAAAATACCCTGCATGATAAAAGTCAATTCAATGCTATTTACAGGATGCAATTAAGAATGAATAAGGTAGGGAATTGTTTTGACGATTCTATTGGCAGTTTTACCATCCCATTTTTCAGGAACTGAACTTTTCTTCCAATTTCCGCTGATAATTTTATTAAGAGCTGAAATGATTAACTCAGAATCTTGCCCAACAAGTTCATTTGTTCCAATAGATACAGTTTCTGGTCTCTCCGTGTTTTCGCGAAGGGATAAACAAGGTACTTTCATAACAGATGCTTCCTCTGTAATTCCTCCCGAATCAGTAATCACACCTTTAGCATTTTTAACTAAATAAATGAATTCTAGATAACCCTGAGGGTCCACAAAGTTTAAGTTTGAAGCATGGATATCAAGATTATTTAATTGCTTTTTGGTTCTTGGATGTACAGGAAACACTATTGGTATATTATCTGTGTTATCGACAATAACTTTTAATGTTCTTTTTAGCTTGTCTAAGCTATCTACATTTGATGGGCGATGCATGGTCATTACGAAATAACCTTTTGCATTCAGATCTAGATTATCCCAAAATCTTGGTTTCTTTATTTTATCTAAATTCTTAAGCAAAGTATCTATCATTGTATTACCTACAAAATATATTCTATCTGAAGATATACCGCTTTGAATTAAATTTTGATTAGCGAATTTGCTAGTTGTGAAAAACCAATTTGTTACAGAATCAGTGAGAAGTCTGTTGATCTCTTCCGGCATACTCCAGTCATTAGAACGAATACCACCCTCAACGTGCGCTACAGGAACTTGCATTTTCTGGGCAGTTATTGCACATGCCATAGTGGATGTGACATCACCTACAACTATACTTAAATCACTTTTTTTATTCATCAATACTTTTTCATAGCCAATCATGATCCCTGCAGTTTGTTCTGCTTGAGTACCTGACCCAACTTCTAGATTAATATCTGGTTTTGGAATCTCTAACTGTTCGAAGAATTGGTCTGACATATTATGATCATAATGTTGACCGGTATGGATAAGACGGTATTTATATTTTCCACCTTCTCCCCAAATTTGATTCATAGAATGAATAATAGGTGCGATTTTCATAAAATTCGGACGCGTTCCGGCTATCAGGTCTATTAATTTCATTTCAATATTATCTGCTGTTGAATTATTTACTGATTAATAAATTTTATTGAATTACAATCTTACTAAGATCAATGTTATTGAAAGTCATGTTTCATTAACTAACTATCACTTTAACAATTTCTTCAACTTTCTCGTCAAGTTTACTTAATTCATCCATGTAAACCTGGAATGCTCGTTTGGTAATTTTTCTTCTTTTATCTGTATTAGCCAGGTATTCATCAATTTTATTTGGCAGGTCTTCACAATTCCATTTAAAAGGAATATAAGTCTCATCAGGAATATAAATATCTGGCCAAGTCTTAATATGACTCATATCGGGTTTTAGCAGAAGTGCTCCATTTAAAACTGCTTCAAAATCCCTAAAACATACTTCTCCCCAACCAAATGGGCTCAATATAATTTTAGTGTTTTTTATTTCGTGATTAAACTTTCTGGGTGAAATAAACCCTGTCAAAACTCTTTTATCATTTTTAACTCTTTCAAGTACAAGCTCACGCTGATAAGCAATCGTAGGTACTGACTGAATGCTAAACCTGGCTTGCACATCAAAGTTTTCTTCATTAGATGGTAGGTTTGAATTTGTTGGGTCGGTATAGAAAAAAGGCAGTAACTTTGTAGATATATAGTTTGCTGCCAGTAGTCCTGCTTTTCGAAGTAAATTTTTTCTTGGATAGCAGCCGGCCCCAATATTCCAAGCTAAATGAATTTTTGATAACTGCTCATCATCAATAGGCTTTGACTTGTAATCGGAATTATCACTGACTCCCTTTTGACTATAGAATTCGCTATATAATTGACCTCTTTTAATTGGGCGTTTATAATTATTTAGATCACTATGTAGCTGGCAATGCAAATATGAGTCTACAATAGGCAGTGCCTGTGGATAATCTATGGAAGTTCTGGCACCATCATCAAATATTGAAAGATTTTTATATTTATCTCTTAATTTATTTAAAATCTCAGTTGTATCAATGTTATCAAACTTATGATTATTTGAAATGTATCGTACAACTAAAAGATTCTCATTCGGATCTTTAGTTAAACAATATTCTAATGAGTTTGTGATTTCAAATTTAACAAACGAATATTTTTTTCTTAGAAATGGGAAAAGGGAATAAAAATATAGAAGCCCTCCACGTTTAACTTTTTCTGGGCATAAGATGGTGATTTTTGTTTTCAAGCCTTAAGAGTAACTTTTTATATATGGTTTCTATTTAATACCGCTTAAATATCTATGTGTAAATTCTTTTTCACTCCGTGATTAAACCTCACCGACCACTATTCCTGTAAAAGCTTTTTATCACGGTTTAATATTTCATTCATTCGGATAATCATAAAAACTCGAAATGCAAGTTTGTTGCCATCTACTGTCGGTAAAATACCCATATCTTTTATCCAAAAAAGTATTCTCCGCGGAATCAGTTGTTTTATCCATTTTATAAATCCTTTTTTATTACGTGATTTCATTGTCTTTGGCCGATAAACCTCTATGCCATTTTTAATAAACGTCAAAAAATGTTCTGAAAAGATATTGGAAGCCATTTTGGTAGTCATTTTATTTTTTAAAAATAAAACAAATTCTTCCGACCTAAGTAATTTTTCAGGTGATGCATTTGCGCTTTTAGTAGCTATTGGTATATCGGGTGCATGTTCAAAAACTATCTCCTTGAAAAGAAATTTATTCGTTCTGAAGTCATCTGGCAGCTCTCTTACCGCTTTTAAAATTTTAGTAGAGAGTAAAGGGTTGATTTGCTCCACATATGAAAATTTTATGTCTGATAATGCAGATAAAATTGTAGGTAGTCGATAAATATGATAAAGCCTGTCTCTCCATTCATCTATACTCTCTTTATTTTTCTTTAAATATTCTTTTGGCAAATGTTGGTCTGGAAAAATTTGGTACTGATCTAAATTTTGAAGGTTTTTAAAATCATTGCAAAGTGCGCAACCTGTATTTAGCCGAACTGTTAATTCAGAAGAAACAGGTAACCATCCAAAACCTTCATCACCACGAATTACACCCTCAATTTTCTCATCATAAAGCCTTCTCCATATATCTAGTCCATCCATATATGCAGCTAAATGATCAATTCTTCCCTCGCCACATTTCAAAAAACGATCTAAAACTAAGTGCAGTGGCTCAGTGGATAAATCAGTATGAAAGAATTGATGTTTTACAGAAGCGCGATCAGCTAATTCTTTTGCAATTTTTGCATCATTTTTATCTTCATAAATTGAACTTTCAAGCCCCCAGGTAATGCTTCTAAAGTAATCTGGTAAATCTTTTATCTGTTTTAAAAAAATCAGAATTGCTCTGCTATCATAACCACCAGATAAAGGTAAAACCCAGCTGTGATAATCAATTTCGGTCAAGCTAGATAGAGTCTCTTTAATTACGGATACTACCTTTGTTTTGCATTCCTCTTTATTCTTTACGGTTGGTGAAAATGAGACGTGATTTTTATGTATAGTAACATTCCAATCTGCTTTATCAAGAGTTAATGACTCTGCAGCTTGTAACCTGGACAATCTTTTGTCCCACGACTCTGCAGGCCCCAATGAACCCGTAGACAACATCCAGGGAATTATTTTATCATTGAATACAAAATCACCAAGATACATGATTATAGCTCTCTGTGAGGTTGATGCAATAAAAACGTTCTCGTCTTGGTAGTACCATATCGTTCGGGTACCAGCAGAATCACTGATGATTTCAATATGAGCGTCGTTATTTCTAAATAGTGCATAATTTCCATCTGGAACTGATGCGCCCGGTTGTAAAGATTCAATTTCAAAAACCCCAAATGCCTTGCCCAGTAATACACTTCCATCACTTGAGACGGGAGTATTTCTGCTCATCATAATTGAATATGCGATAGACTTATAAACCTCGATTTGATGAACAGCTTTAGTCTTAATATTGTCTGGTGCTAACTCATCAGAAATAATCCGAAGGCGATCTTTCTCATATTGTCCCGCTTCCCCATTTCTTTTACAAACATAAAGTATTTTTGACATGCGTTAATTTCGTATGTTTTTCATGGATGAATAAACAATCATCAGGCTGAAAAACAATAGTTTTATTTAAATTTGAACACAATTATAAAAAATTAATTCGTACTACCTTTTTTAAATACTCTTACAGGTAGATACATAACTAACTAAACTTCGAAGATGCAAAATTTTGCGCCAACCAGATTTAATAGAACACTTAAGGTAACAATTAGAAACGTATTAGAATACCTAAACCTTTACAGCCATTTCCCACAACTTAAAACACAGTTTATTTTTGTTGTTGGCTGTAGTAATAGTGGTACTACATTACTTACCACAATTTTGGGAAGAAATACATCTGTTCTTGCTCTAGGTGATGAATCATATATCTTTGGTCAAGATAAGATCTATATAAAGGCTTCCTTGAAACAATGGGATATTATTAGCCGACAACTACATAAAGATTTTTTTGTAGAAAAAACCCCAAAACATATTTATGAAATTAAGCGAATTTTCAAATTCGTTCCAGACGCCAGAGTTCTATATATAATTAGAAATCCGGTGGATACAATTGCCTCACAAGTAACTCGAGGAGTTGATTTTAACTATGCTTTAAAAAAATACATCAATTCAAATAGGGAAGGACTCCATTTTGCTAATTTAGATATGCTGTATCTATGTAGTTTTGAAAATCTTGTAAAAGATAGTACTTCTGAAATTAAGCATATTTGTTCTTTCTTAGGATTAAGATTTGAGAAAGAAATGATCACGGATACCAATAGCGTATTCCACATTTGGGGCCAAACAGATCAAAACAATAAGAAGAAAAGATCAAAAGAAGTCTCTAAAAAAATAACTGATAAAACTGGAAAGGGTAAATTAATATTAAGTGCCAAGCAGATTCATTTGATTCGAGAAAAAACCTTATTTATTAAAGAGAAAGTTGAATATATTTCTAGCAATTATAAATTTAAAAATAGCTAGATAGAATAAGCAATCAATTCAACTTTTGTGAAAGTGAACGTTATTAAAATATGGTTCAATGCTAGATTTAAAGACAGCAAGATTTTTAAAGTAAGAGCCAGGGTATAAATGTACTTCTCTGTCAAGTAAACATGAAGCTATTGCAACATGAAGCCTGTCAGTATGAATTACAGAATATTTTGCAAGTTCATTAAAAAAAGTAATCCCTTCTGAAAAATGATTTCCCTCGGCAGATATATCTCTATTTGATGCAGGTATAGTTAAATTCCCTTTACTTTCCTTGTCAGTTCTATAAAAATACCCTGCACCTTTACCGTTTTCATAGTTCTGACTTCCTAAGTAAAAAGCCATATCGTGACAAAAAAGAGCATTAGGCATGACATTTTTACTATTATAGATATCCCTTGTTGTAAAAATAGTATTAGGGATTTTGTAAGTGTACTCGTATGTACTAGGCAATACGATTACTTTAAAACGCTTACTTATGACTCGAACATACTTTTCAGAACTATTCCAGGAATTACACCATGCACCGCCACCTCCATATAGCACTACCCCACCTTTCATGACGGGAAGAATCCAGTCACGTTTAACCAATCTAAGTTCTTCATAGTCTATTCCAACATCCCTTAGAAACTTAGTTGTTCCTTCTCTAATTAGTGAGTCTCCCCAATTGCCAGAATTCGCAGCATAATATACATGTCTTCCTTTTATATTTGATTTTATCAATTTTTCCAGAGAATTAAACTCTCTTTGCATATTTATTTATTTGGTATTTTAGTCGAGAAATTTTTTAGGTAAAGTTTTATTTGTCGATTGTACTTGGCAGTTCTTTATTTTGATAGAACACTTCTTCTTTCACGTCATATGAATTTATCCAACGGTAGCTACATAATTCTCCTAACACATTATCTGATTCTTGAACAACAGGAGTCTGATAACACAAAATTTTCTTGGCCCCATCAATGGTCACACCATAGGCATGCGTCCCAAAATTTGCACCTGATCTATTTAAGCTTTTTGAATAAGGTTTTGAAAGGGAATTTTTAATAATCTCAGGGTCCAACTTTCTAAATCTATTTGACTTGGATAAAACCCTTGATATTTGTGTAAGAACTGTGTTTTGAACTTTATGCAAAATTGATGGTGAACTGTTAGAACCCGAATAACCTAAATATAAAAGCTCCCAGTCTTTCGGTAATTCATTTAACGCATCGGTGAAACTTTCAACAGCATTATGATTTACATTTAAATCATCCTCTAAAATCAACACTTTTTGATGGTTATTACTAATTATTTCTTTGTAAACACCTACATGGGAAAGTGCACATCCAATTTTTGCTAGAGACATATTTCCCACTCGACGACCATCCCTTTTCTTTAGCAATTTGGTAATTGATGCATGATAAATACCTTCATTATGAAGTTTATCTCTATCTAATTTTTTGCCATCAACGGCCCAAAAGATTTCATAATCAAGTCCTTTTAATCTACTTTCAAGAAGTTCATGCCTGTCTTTACTTCTTTTTAGTGTAATGAGGTAAATCTTGTCAAAAAAGTTATTCAAGATTTCAAAAAGCTTAGTTTTACTAGACATCAATTTCCCAAAATTCTCTAATTACTATTGCAAAAGTGAGTTTTTTTTAATTTTCGCTTCAGTATATATATTTTTTTTACACACAATATTAGCGATAATATAAATTCTTAAGCTTTTGTTTTACAACACTATAAACATTTTTTCTACTTTTTTTAGTATTAACATATGGAAAATTGTACATAGGTTCAGATACTTGTAAAAAGCTGCATATTTTTTTCCACTTATCCTTTTCAGAAAGATCTATTGTGAGAAAATTATTTTTATTTTTAAAAAAATCCTCTACTGCTTTATTATGCTCGCGGAATTTACTCAAGTATATATCCTCATGTGAAATGGGATCTTGGTAACCATAAATCCATGAATGGTAATTACTATTATTTCTATTACCAAAATGATCTCTCACACTACGAATCCAGTCTTCATCAGGACGTTTAGTTAAGATGAAATGTGCTTCTGGAAACAGTTCATAAAGTTCTCTGTAAAACATAAACCACGGAGTATCCTGGAAGCAATCGTACTTTGAAGTTAACTTCAATGCCTTGTTGAGTATATACTCTCTTGGATCTTGATCAATTTCACCAAAATCCATTGCTTCCTTAATACTTCCACACACTCTATACCCCAATATTTGGAATGCCTTACCCATAGAAGAAGTGCCCGTTTTATGAAATCCAATAATAAAAACTTTTCTCTTATATCGATTTCTAATCCTTCGTGGAAGCCCTCTAAAAAAGGCTTCAGAAGCTTTCATACTGTTTATCTCATTGCGCGATAGTTCCGGAAACCTCATGAACAATTACCTATCAACATTTTAATTTTTTTATCGTGAGTAGATCTAGACTAACTTACTTTTTCTTTTAACAGCATAACCTGTATTCAAGAGAATTTTACTTATTCCCAAGTACAATGACTTTTTAAAACCAAGATTTTTGATTTTTCCTTTCGACAAGAAGTTCTTTGTTTCATATTTGTCCTTATCAGGGAAAAATTTGTAATAAATATCTGGATAAATCCATTGATTAATAATTTCATCAATTTTCTTTGGTGAATAGCTGCTCTTCTCTATTTTTTCTTTTTCTGAAAAACCAGCTTCATTAAACTTTTCACGAAAAATGGAAAGATCTTTATTGATATAAATCTCATCATGATTTAGCAGACTGTCTGAAAAACCCTTCAACGCAATTTTAAAATCCTGATCAAAATCACTTTTTGACCTCCATAGCTTTATAAATAGTTCTGCTCTGGCCGTGTGTTTAACAGCTTGTACAAATGCCTTCCGATAAATATCAAAATTATACTGCTCATCATCGTGAGTACCTACAACATAAGGTTCTACTTTATGGGGATACCCATTCTTTTCCATTTCACGCAATAGAAAACTTTCAGGTCGTACATTGGTGCCTTCATCTGGAATCATTTTTAATGCCAATGGAAGCAGCTCTGTACGGTAAATATGAACACCACCTCTTCTAATTCCCCCAAAAAATTTATCTAGTATATACCCCTGTATTTGACATATGTTTGAATCTTGTGCCTCGGCAAACTGAATCATTTTATTTACTGAATTCTCTCTTAATAAAACATCAGCATCCACCATAAATGTCCACTTCTTTTTCCGCTTTATGCCAATTTCAAATGATACCTCTAATGCTTTTGAAAAAGGTGTTTCGCGAATTATTTCAACATCTTTTTTATCAACACCTTGGTCAACTATTAATTTTTCACATAATTCTTCAGTCCTTTCTCCGACCGAACGTATTATGATGATATAATTATTCAATTACAGACCTTTAAATTTTTGTTTTAAAATTTCTTTAAAAAATTAATCCGCTCAAGTATTCATTACTTCAATTTCAATACGGTTAGACACCTTTTTCCATTACAAATAGAATCAACCGCAATATTCTCACCTTTTCTATCCCATCTTGGGTGTAAATCACAACGAACAGGGCCTTTATAATTAGGTGGTGAAAAGAAACTATCTACGTACATAAACTCTTTCGAATCTAAATTAACTAAAAATAAATGCTGATGTGAGTTTCTATCTGGTTTAGTATCTATCACTATGGTTGAATTATCGACTGGGCTGACCATGGGATGGATATCACCAACATTATCAATTTCAAGCGGTTCTTTATAACCTTGGTCAATATTATATAAGAAATATTTTGTCCCGTCTGATGACAGTTCAGAGGTGATTAATTTACTTTTGCTCAACCAGCAATAATGTGATACTGTTCTGTAGGCTTCCAGTAGCTCTAGTTCTTTTTCAACTATATTATATAAATAAAATCGTATGATTTTTTTAGAATATATGTCAGAGTATATATGGAAAAATGTAATTAAGTTGCTATCAGGAGAAAAATTAATGTGGTTTATATAATGATGGTTATTTTTGTCGGTATTTTTAGCCAAATATCTTAAGCTGACAATCAACTCGCTTTGGCCGCTATTTAAATCTATCAAATACACCCCATCATTTTGGGGAGCTGCCGATGATTCAAATTCATCAGGTAAATTACTGTAACCATAGCCACTTCTCAATCTTGCTAATCTTGAAAAGTTTAGCGATGAGGCATATTTACCATTAGGTGAAATAGAGTACATCGGCTGTTCATATTTGTTAAGAACCTCCTTTTTTTCTAAATCATAAAGAATTGAACCATAACTACCATCGATTATATCATTAAAAAAAATCTCTCGATTTGCCTTCAATGGATTCCACTGTAGCATACAGCTTTGTTGCCATGACCATGAATGTGTTTCAGTTACCTTATGAAATTTTTGTTGCTCCGTTTTACCAAAATTCACATCATAATATCCAATGTTCATTAAGCTACCTTCGCTAGATAATTTTTTATCATTCGCCGGCACTGAACCTGCCAAAATTTTTTTTCCATCTTCACTGAAAGGCGATTTATCGTGATACCCAAAAAATACCGCATCAGTGCCATTTTTTAGCTTCAGTGTTTCTATGTTCAGGCTTTTACCACCTATTAATTTTTTTAAATCGGAAGCGTTATTATTTTTTATAAATCTATAATCACTCCCAAAATATTTTAAAAGCCTATTAACCATACCTAGATTTTAATTCATTTTTGATTTTGCTTCACTTACCAGTCTTATAAAGTCATCGATTTTTCTTTCTGATATGAAATGGTTATTTGAAAAATCAATAGCTTTTTCTGCTATTTTTGATCGTTTATCAGAGTCTTCTGCAAGGTCAATTACCTGACTTTTTAACTTTTCGTAACTGTTTGAAATACATCCGAGCTGGTTTTTAAGAATAATATCATCAGGATCAAAATTTAAAGAGATGACTGGAACACCTCGAAGCCAGGATTGAATAAATGTATTTGGGAAACCTTCCTGAGACTTACTTGTATTTACGAAAATATCCGCAATATCAATCAGTTCGTTCGAACTTTCATATGTCTGTCCTCCAAGGTATTCAAATCTTTTATTGGTTAACTCAGTTTCTTCAATTAAGCTTTTGTACTTTTGATCTTTAATATAGCCTGCCATTTTAAAATTAATCTTATATGCAGACAAATCTTTTGCCAATCGAAGATATATTTCAGGTTGCTTCCAAGATTTGATATTTGCCAACCAAAGTACGGTTGGTACATCTCTATGAATTTTAACTTTTTGTAACTCTGGTTTTGGGTGTATGTTGTAAAATATTTCACTTTCTATTCCTAATTTACTGTGAAGAGATTCTTTCTGAGAAGCCGATTGCGAAAGAACTAAATTGGCTTGATACATTCCCCAAAGCGAAAATAAATCAGAAAAAAAATTATGTATATTATTTCTGATACTCTTAATTAAGCTTTTAATTTTTGATCGGTTTTTTTTAAAAATTGGTTCACGGAGAAAATTTTTAAAATAATTACAATCAATATCCATCGAGCTTGCAAATACAAAACATTTCTTATTTTTTTGGCAAAATGACGCAATTTGGCCGGTTAATGTTTTTCTTCCCCTCTGATAATAAACATCAGCATCGAGTTTTTTCAGCAAGTAATAAAACTGGCGTTTATTCTTCGGCATTGGATATACATCGTAGCCTTGATAGATGAATTTACTTTCAATGTCAGCTGATATATAGCTCACATTGAATCCTAAGTCGCACAATTTTTTTGCGAGTATATCAGCCTGAACTTCTGCACCACCAATGTTTCTGGATAAATGGTTATTACTAATTAAAACGAAATTTTTGAGCATATTAAGCAAATAAACACATTAGCAATGATTAGCAAGGAAGGATTAGTCTTAAATTTTATTTAGTATATAGTTTACTACGTATAATTGGTGCCCAGTTTTTTTAATAGTTTTGCAAAAAGTATAGTAGCAATTAAATATTTATTATGCGGATATTGAAGTGCTTAACGATCTGAATTATTGCTATTCAATACCCACATATCAAATTATATAAACAGGTAATTTCTCTATTATAAAATTTTGTTCTTTAAGTTTACTAGCAATCTTTTAGCTAACTCTTTGTTTGTAAGATTTTGTAAGCGTTTTTGTAGCTTTTTATCTAAATAATTTTCTAATCTTTCATTTGAATGAAAATAATTATTTTGGTTTTTCATAGCTGATTCAACATCATTAAAATTATGAATTTTAAAATTTGTTACATCATCATCCAAAGAACCAAATTCATTTGCCACTTCTTCATATAAACCTATAAAATTATCTATATTAATTTTTACGGCTTCATTGTGAACTATCCCTTTTGACAAACCAAATAGTGCGACTTCAAAATCACGATCATTTTTTGAAGCATGCTTCCAATATGTAACTAGTTCACCCAGATATGCAGTATGTTTTTGGGCATGGGTAAATGCCTTTCTTGCAATATCATGATAGTGCTGTTCAAAATCATGTAGACCAATAAATTGATTTACTTTTTTATAAACATATCCTTGATGTTGTAATTTTCGAATTATTGTTGATTCAGGCCGAATATTTTCTTTCTCATAAGGCTTAATTTCACCAATCATTCTACTTAAAATTTTTGTAGAAAAAAGATAGTTTCCAGCTGTTCTTTTCATGCCCATCAACTTATCGAGCAATCTACCTGATATACCAATTAAATTATTGGGCATTTCTTGTGCAGCATTAAGCATATTTTTAATTGATTCCCTATGCAACAATACGTCGGCATCAAAAACATACGTCCAGGTGAGGTTTTGATCCAGGCCGATTTGATAACCCATCTTCATGGCTTTAGAGAAAGGAGACTCACGGACTATAAAAATGTTTTTTTCTTGTACACCTTGTTCTTTAATTAAAAATTTACACAGCTGTTCTGTACGTTCATTTGAAGAGCGTATAACTACAGTGAGATCATCAATAGGTTCCATTTCTCTTTTTCCAATATGAATCTTCGAATAACACTGTTAATTCACTATATACAGGTCCAACCACCGTCAACCATTAAGTTGTGACCAGTAATGTATTTAGCACCTTCTGATAATAGAAATGAAACTGGAGGCGCAATATCGTCTGGATTACCCATTCGTTTCAGTGGTACCCTTTTCTCATATGCTTTCACAAATGGTTCCGGTTGATGATCAAATATACCGCCGGGAGAAACGCTGTTTACTCTCACATTATGTTTACCGTATAATGATGCCAGGTATCGGGTTAAATTTATAATTCCACCCTTAATAGCAGGATATTCTGAGGGAGGATTCATATTTGTATTTTCATATATGGTAAAATCATTACCAACTACACCATAAGTCGACCCGATATTAACTACACTCCCCGATTTTTGTTCTTTCATAACTGGCAATACCTTTTGACAAAAAATAAAATAACTATTGAGCTGATAGTCTACATTTTTTCTTAGTGAATCTGGAGTAATGTTCTCAAATGGCGTGCCCCAATCTTTTGTTCTTGGATACGCATTATTTACCAGTCCATCTATTCTACCATATTTTTTTAAAATAAAATTTACAACAGATTCAATTTCACCAGGATCAGTAATATCACATTTTATTTCAGTTGCGGAATCTTTATTAACATTTATGTCTAAATTTAAGGCAGTTGCTCCTTCATTAGAAATAAACTCTACAATTGATTTTCCAATTAATCCATTTCCACCAGTTACTATAATAATCTTATCTTCCATACTATTTATAAACAATACGTTAAAGTTTTTGTGGATTCTCTCAAATCATTCATAACACCTTCATTAGAATTTATCTTACGAAGGAAATAGTCCATCTGAAAAAGATAGGTATCTGCAATTGTAACTTCCGAATGATACTTTTTATCACCCTTACTATCTATGACTGTTCCATTGATTAAATCAACATTCCAGATATCATCCTCCATTACAATTTCCAAAGTTCGTTTTTTTTCTCTTCTGTAATAATTAAGCAAAATCGTAACAATCTTTTTCTTATAGTGAAATACATAGTGCGCACAATCAATGGAATTGATTTCGAGATCGGAAATCTTTTGCAATGATGAGGTGACATTATCAGGCTCTCCAAAAATCCACTTTGCATAATCTAATTCATGAATAAGATCCAAGTGAACCCCACCTCCCATCTCTTTAATAGAACTATAAATATTTCGATAATTTCTTCCTGGCCTCCACTCTGGCAAATATGAACCACAGTATAACTGTACTTCTATAACTCTCTTGTTCCTTATATTTTCTTTCACCCATTGTAAAACAGGTAGAAAACGCATATTAAAGGCTGTGTATGTTTTTATATTATTCTTCTCAATATGGTCAATTAATTCTTTTGCGCCATCCAAACTGTCAAAAGGGGGTTTTTCTATGAATAGTGGAACCCCAAATTTTGAAGCCTTTTTAATCGTTTGAAAGTGATGATTTGTCGGATTTGAGATAATGATAAAATTGATATCATCATCTACATCTTCCCAGCGATATATATTTTCAACGCCGCTCACGTTCCCCGAAATCTTCTCAGAACGTAATGCAACTAGATTTGCATTGGGTTCAAGCTCAAAGATGGCTTTAATGTGCTTTCTTGCTATTGACCCCAGTCCTATAATCAATACTTTCATGAGCTAAAGCTGTATCATATTATTTTTAAGAAGATATTCCACGACATTGAAGTCAAACTCACTATCAATATCAAAACATATATGAGGCATTAGATAATGTAAGGTTTTAGGTGTATTACTCATTGTGTATCCGTCTTCAAAAAATTTTCTCCTGAATATGTAAATTGATGCATTCATGTCATACACAACAGGCGCTTTTTGTCGGCTTCGAAATTCATCCTGGTCCATAATTAGCTTCACGTAACCATCACCGGTCTCTTCGACCATATTGAAATAGGGATTCTTTCTCGCGGGACTTACTGAAAAAATGTTATAAGCGTCAGGTTTTTCTTGTAATATTTTGAAGGAGTTCAATAAATCCCTCATATCTCGAAGAGGTGATGTTACATCCAAATCCCAAATATAATCATATGTTATA
Organism: uncultured Rhodohalobacter sp.; assembly: GCA_964544445.1. Classification (GTDB taxonomy): domain Bacteria; phylum Bacteroidota; class Rhodothermia; order Balneolales; family Balneolaceae; genus Rhodohalobacter. Next base: position 61,112 of record CAZJBI010000008.1, on the reverse strand, counting down.
TTTTTTTTTCTCTCATAAAAAAGCAATAAATCATGAATAGTATCGATTTTACCAGTAGTATCTTGGGCAAGGTTTTTGGGACGCGTGTAGTCTTCTCTTAATTCATAGTCTTCAGCAACATTTTTAATTTCCAGACTATCTGTACTTAAACCAATATCAATATTTAGCTCATGACTTAGTTTTTTGGCAATTTCTATAGTATAAGCTATCAGTGGTTTGCCATTTAAAACGCGGATGTTTTTACCTGGCAACCCCTTCGAGCCGCCTCTTGCACAAATTGTTATCAAATGCTTATCCATATAAACTTCATCTTTAATTCTTGACCTGAATGTTATCAGTTAAAATATTTTCTATAATCCTTGTTTGCTTTCTCAAATTCTGAGGGTCTTCCAATATCCATCCAGTACTCTCTTATTGGAAATACTGTTGCTTTATCCCCTCTATCGGCCAATTTTTCAAACAAACTGGTCATGCCAAGAGGTTTATTTGGCTCAATGATAGATAGCACTTTCGGCTCCAATAAATAAATACCAGCATTTACAAAATATCTTTCAATAGGTTTTTCCTGAACCCCAATAAATTCATGTCCCTTTGAATTAACCACTCCGTATGGAATTTGGAAATCATAATCTCTGACTCCCATTGTTGCTACAGATTCGTTTTGTAAATGAAATTCTAGAAGCTGGTCAAAGTTTACCTTTGTAAGCAAGTCTCCGTTCATTACGAAAAATGGCTTCTCCAACCTTTTTTTTATTAAACTGAGAGATCCCGCTGTACCCATCTTTTCCTTTTCAAACAAATAACTTATTTCACAGTCAAACTCAGTACCGTCTTCAAAGTAATCCACTATTTTCTCAGGCAAGTAATTTAGAGAAATATAGAACTTTCGAAATCCATGCTTTTTAAATTGTTCAATAATTGTCTCTAAAATTGGTTTTCCACCCACCTCCAACATTGGTTTAGGGCAATTTTCTGTTAAAGGCCTAAGTCGTTGACCTAAACCGCCAGCCATTATAACAACATGATTCTCCTTAATATCAGGTTTTGTAAGTTCATCAAATAATAATACATCAACAACCTGTTGATGGCTGTTAAGTACTGGTATTTGATGCAATCTTTTCTCCCGCATTAAACCAATTGCCTCATCATTTGAAATACCTTCATGAATAGTAGTTGGAGAGGTATTCATTACTTCCTCAATTTTATTCTCTAAAGGTATGCCATTTAGAATGGCTCTACGAATGTCACCGTCTGTAGCAATTCCTTTTAAAACCCCATCTTTTTCTACAATTACTGCAACCTGAATACTACTTCTACTTATAGCCTCAAGAGCATGTTTGATAGTTTGATCAGGTCTGACCAATGCATCTTTCCAATTCATCTTTATCTTATTAATTCGATGATATAGTTTACTTTATAAATATGTTTCGAGAATCTTTAGTATTCGTGAAGATGTATTCTCCATATAATATTTATTTGTGCCCGTGTAGATTCCAAGCTCTTGTGCTTCTAAAACTCCAGATATAATTTCATCCATCGTAAATTCTTTTTGAATTATATTCTCACTCACTGTTCTTCCTTGCTGCCTTGAGCCAATGTTTACTACATAATTATGAAAAGTTGCTCCCTCAATAATACCGCTTGAGCTATTACCCAGCATCATTAAAGAGTACTTCATCGCAGTAAAGTAATCCCGTTTGCCAAAATTTTCGACACAAACAATTCTCTTGGGATATAGATCTCTTAGTTTTTTTATTTCATCTCTATAAAGCGTACCCAGTGTATCAGCATTTGGCATGGAAAAGACAAAAATATATTTTTGTGCCAATTTTTTTATAGCATTGCTCATTTCCACAACATATTTGTGGTTCAATTCTGAGTTCTTTGATTCAGGGTGAAAGGTAGTTAAAATATAATCACCTTCGGGTATTAAATATTTGTTTCTAAAGACAGTCTCACTCTCGTGATCGATATTATTAACCCCATCAAGGCTGAGAGCACCTACATTGTAAATTCCCTCAGAGTTTCCAATAATGCTTTCAACTCTAGAACTGTGTTTTGCTGTAGATGTAAAGTGCAATGAAGATGCAAGGGAAATGCAGTGTCGGTAAATGTTATCAATTGCACCAAGAGTTGTTTCTCCGCCGTGTAAATGTGCAAATTTTACTTGATATGGTATTCCTGCTGATACGGCACCATACATTTCGTAGCGATCTCCTAAACATAGCACCAAATCAAATTCTTTTCTGTAACTGTCCCAAAAATCAGCAAACTTCAGAGCAGTTAAAGCATAGCCTGAGGCCACGGAGTTTTCATCATCATTCAATAATAAACTGTTTATTCTAAAATTTACATCAAAGCCATCAGATAATATTTGATTAATAGTATATCCATGAAAAGGAGAAAGATGTGTACCAAAAGAGATAATCTTTAGGCAATAGCTTTCATGATTTTTCAGAGAAGTTAACAGTGGTTTGTATATTCCATAATCCGCTCTTGAACTCGTTAGAACACCAATGCTTTTCATGTAATATCACTCCATGTTAGACAAGCTTCTTTTTCCATGTTTCTATTTACAGTTCGGCCAACTACATCGTCGATCTCCATCGGAGATATACCGATATTTGGCCTCAAAATTATTAGGTCTTCGTACTTTAAAATATCCCCCTTTTCCACGTTTTTCTTCAAATGAATGCTTTTCCTTGCTATTGGAATATTTGGAATCTCAGATGGAGAAGGACGTTTAACACCATCACCGGAAACCGCACTCTCTGTATTTCGGATCATGGTAATCATATTCTTTAATTCATTTGGTTCGAGTGATGCCTTATGATCGGGCCCCTCCATTTTCCTATCTAAAGTGAAATGTTTTTCAATCACTTCTGCCCCCAAAGCAATAGATGCAATAGGAACTTCAAATCCCAAAGTATGATCAGAATAACCAACTCGCACCTTGCACTCTCTGTGAATCTCCTTCATAGCGTATAAATTAACATCCTCATAGGAGGTCGGGTATTGAGTGTTGCAATGTAAAACAGTCACATTTTCAAGGCTGGCTCCATTCTCTTGTAAAACAGTAAGCGCATCTTTGATTTCTTGCAAATTCGCCATACCCGACGATATTATAATAGGTTTTCCATAACGAGCAATTTTCTGTAAATAAGGTTTGTTTGTAATTTCACCTGAAGGAACTTTAAAAAGTGGTAAATCAAGTGAATAAAGATATTCAATACTTTCTAAATCAAATGGTGTAGACAGAAACCCAATATTTTTTTGATCACAATAATTTATTAGTTTTGGATACCACTCTTTTGGTATCTCAAGTCTTTTTAACATTTTAAACTGCGTTTTATCACCGTCATCAACGGTCTGAAGTTGATAATCTGCTTTGTTTGCTTTTTTACTAACAAGCTTTTCTGTATTAAATGTCTGAAATTTGACGAAATCGGCGTTCGCTTCTGATGCAGCATCAATTAATTTTTTTGCAATATCAAAGTCACCATTATGGTTTACACCTGCTTCCGCAATAACGATACATTTTTTTTTCAATCGATTACAGTATTTTAAGTTTACATTAGTCTTTTACAGCTAAATTGAATTAGAATTATAAACTAACAATTTTATCAGATATGATTAAAAATTAGATTCATAAATTTAGTCTTAATTTTAACACCGGGTCAAACGTAAGACTGTTTTCCCGCATATACTATAAATGTTTTGATATATAAATTACTTAAAATTGAGTAATGCGAAGACTCATAAACGCTGAAAATAATTGATAGTTGAATGGACAAACTCTACATACACATTGGCACTCATAAAACTGGTACAACAACTGTTCAGAAATACCTCAGGGAGAACAATCATAAACTCGAAGACGAGGGGATTACCTTCTTATATAAACCTAATGCTTTTTTAAGGCTCGGCACCATCGAAATTATTGAAAAAAAATTCATTGAAAAAGGTATTGACGAATTAGAAAATTGGATTCGGTCCAAAAAACCAAATGGGATTTCTACTTTCATAAGCAGTCACGAAGATCTATCAGGAGGTTGGCGAACTGGATATAAAAATAGTCACATGGTTGCAAAAAATCTTCAAATGATGCTCAGTGAACTTGGATTAGATATTCAAATCATTGTCTATTTGCGTCGCCAAGATAGTTTTATAGAATCATTGTATACACAATCCGTTCAAAGTGGTAATCCAAATAATTTTGATGATTTTTTAAAGTCTTATGATGATGATTCATTTAACTGGTATAATCTTATATCAAACTATGCTGAGTGCTTTGGAAAGGAGAGAATCCACATACACACCTACGAAAAGAATCGTTTATCAAGACCTGAAAGTATATTAAATGAATTTGGAGAAATTATTGGAAGTGACTTTTTACAAAGCTATATAAAACTGGAAGCAAGAAATCAGGGCTACACGAGAGATGCACTTGAAATAGCAAAGTTAACAACTCCGTATATTAGCAGAGAAGAAAATGAACATTTAAGAAATGTATTTCAACAAATAAATTCTAAACAACCATTTGAGAGCTATACGTATTTTAATCCAGATCAAAGAGCTGGATATCTATCTAAATATGAAATTTCAAACAATAAATTAGCAAAAGAGTATCTTAATAAAGAACAACTTTTTGATTTAAAAGATCTAGATAATTCCAATCAGAAAATCTATCCGGGGCTAACACTTGAGTCGGCTGTAATAACATTAACCAAAGCACTCGTTGTTTTAAGCCGGGATAATGATATGATCAAAAAGAGACTAGAACAAAAGGAAAAAGTAACCTTAGGAACAAGGCTTAAGAAATATGTAAAAAGGCAGCTAAACAGATAGGTAAGTATCACTTTTAAGTCAGTCATTACCAATAAATTATATTTTTCGTTTTCTTGAAAAATTATATCTATTTAACTCTTTCAGTTTTAGCATTGATTGTATTTATTGCAATCTTAATGATGTGCTACTTCGATGATAAATCTCAAACCCACCCTACTATTTCTGCAACCTTCCAAACATTAAAAAAAGAGAATGCCAAGTTAGATTCTCCTGCTGTATGGCACGGGCCTGATGGTGAAAATTGGTTACTCGTTACTGCAAATAATTCCAATCGTATTTATATCTACGATGCAAATTCTGGCACAGAACTTGATATTGCTGCAGCTGCTAATATCAACATTGATATTATAAATCAACCAAATGGCATATCCATTGTAGATAATTATTTATTTATTACGGGAAGAGGGGACAAAAAAGTACACGTTTCAAAGCTTCCAGAGTTCAGATACATAGGTTCATTTGGTGAAAATATACTATCAGAACCATTTGGTATTTCAGTATCGAGCGATAAAATTAATAATCAATTCTTCATTTTTATTACAGATGTAAAAGTTAAACCAGTCAAAAGTGATTATAAATCTCAGGTACATAAATTTTCAGCTAAAATTGATAATGACAGAATCTTCACTGATCTAATCAGAACTTTCAACAGCAGTGTTGAAAATGGTAAGTTACTAGACGTTGAGTCTATAATCTTTGACTCAGGTTTAAATCGTATTTATATAGCTGATGAAAGTACCAAAAAGAGAAATGTTAAAGTTTATCAATCAAACGGCGATTTTCTAGGAAAAACGATTGGAGATGGTATCATAAAATATGAACCTGAGGGTATAGCTATTTATACATGCGGTAATTATGAAGGGTATTTATTAGTAGTAGACCAACATGATGAAGATAATGCTGTACATGTTTTTAATCGAAAAACACTTGATTGGATAGATTCATTTTCAATTGAAAAAACAAAAAATACTGATGGTATTTATATCACCCAAAAGCAACTTCCAAATTTTCCAATGGGCGCTCTTTATATTGTAAATAATGACTCAAATGTTACAGCTGTCTCATGGGAAGAGTTGGTAGGTGAGTTGAATATAAATAGTTGTTAAGAAAAGGGGGAATGAAAAACACTCCTTTTATTTTGTTTTTGATATATAGTAATTGCCAATTATCAAGTGTTCCAACCCACTGTTGTAAAATGTATTCAAAGCATCATCTGGAGTACAAACAACCGGTTCTCCATTTACATTAAATGAGGTGTTTAAAACAAATGGAAGACCTGTAAATTTTTTAAATGATTTTATTATGTTAGCAAACTCAGAATTTGTACTTTCACTCACAGTTTGAACTCTCCCCGATCCATCAACATGTACCACAGCTTGTAGTTGCTCACGATACTCTTTCTTCATCATAACAACTCTTTCCATATAATGACTGGTAAATGAATCCTCAACATCAAAGTATGTTGATACCTCAGACTGAAGAGTAACTGGAGCAAAGGGGCGATAGCTCTCTCTATATTTTATTATAGCATTAATTTTGTCTTTTATTTCTACTTTTCTGGGATCCGCCAATATCGATCTATTGCCTAAAGCGCGTTCACCAAACTCCATCTTACCATGGCAAACAGCAATAATTTCACCATCAGCTAACAGCTTGGCAATGAATTCTTCTCTATTCTCTATTTTTTTGTATCCAATTTTTCTACGATGCAGTGAGGTCTTAATATCTTCTTCTTTAACACTCGGCCCAATTTGGCTTGGATTGTATTGGAATTTTCTTTTTTCATCATGAATCTGATGGGCTACATACAGTGCAGCTCCAATACTGTTCCCTGCATCCGTAGGTGCATAAGGGACAAAAATATTCTCAAATGGAGTTAAATCTTTAATCTTACCATTAAATACTGAGTTCATGAAAAATCCACCACCCAGTACCAAATTTTTACAATTTGTCCTTTTGTATAGGTTGGTAAGCATATGCACTGCAATATCCTCAGCAACGTGTTGCATCGCGCATGCAATTTTCTTGTGCCACAAATCAGCGTCTTCTCCTTTAATACCAATTCTTCCACCTAATAAATTTTTTAGTTTATCAGTATAAAGATTTGGCTGATCTACAACAGCGCCTTTAAAGTATGTCTGATCCATCTCAATAAAACCATTATCTAAGAACGTGATTAATGATTTTATTTTTTCATATTCATCCTGATAATCAACATCAAAAGCAGAAAGAGCCATAACTTTCCATTCATCACTATCAACTCGGTATCCTAGAAGCTCTGTAAATGTAGAATACAGCATTCCCAGCGAATGAGGTAAATTCATTGAATCCAACAATTCAATGTTATTTCCTCTACCGAAACACATAGTTGATGATTCAAACTCTCCTTTATAATCAGAAGTTAAGATAGCTGCTTCATCGAATGAAGATAGAAAGAATGAATTTGCGGCGTGTGTTCGATGATGCTGAACAAAATAGACAGGTGGTAAATAATTATCCTTGAAGTGTGTAACAGACCAATCAGATGGTTTTTTCTCTTCAAGTAAAGTACTAAGGTGATCCGGAACTGAGTATAAATAGTCTTCTCTTCTTATTCTGGAACCTGAAATAAAGGGATTAAATTTTATTAGATTTGCATAGGGATTCCAGGATTGCGCAATGTAATCACAATCTTGAATAGATATCCCAAGCTCATTTAAACAGTATTTTACAGCCTGAATTGGAAAATCTTTAGACTTCTTTTTTCTGTTAAATCTTTCTTCAGAACAACCTGCTACTATTACTCCATCCTTGTAAATAGCAGCAGATGAATTTAGTTCACCGTGATTCAGTCCTAAAACTATCATTTAAATATTTTTATTAATTTGTTTAATTATTATTCGATTTGATCGGCATTAAACCAGTTAATCACTAGCCTTGTTTTGGATTACACTGCTTGGAATATTTACAATACGATCTTGCAGGTATTCTGCATTTGTTTGTTCATCACGATAGCAATCTTCATACATTGGCAATTTATACATTAATTGCCAAGCTGGTCTTGTCATAATTCCGTTGTTATTTGTTTCATTTAAAAAGCTATCCCGTTCCTTTTTTGAATCCAACTCGACACTTATTAACCAGTAATTAGATCTGCTTTCATTCGGCTCTTTTTTGAATCGTATTTGTGATCCTTTAAAAAACTCTTCATACCTCTTGGCAGTTTCTCTTTTAATATCTACGAAGGTTGATAAGTTTTCTAACTGAGCACAAAGAAGGGCGGCATTTAGATTAGGCATCCTATAATTATAACCCATTTGATCATGGAAATATTCAAATTTATGTGGCTTTTTAGCAGTTGTAGTCAAATATTTTGCAGCTTCTCCAAGATCAATACTATTTGTTACGATAGCTCCGCCGCCACCCGATGTAATTATTTTATTCCCATTGAAAGAAAATATACCACAAGCACCAAAACTTCCGGCTGGCCGGTTTTTAAAGGTTGTTCCCAATGCTTCAGCAGCGTCTTCAACAACTGGAATATTCCATGATTTACATATTTCAATTATTTCAGTGATTCGAACCGGAAATCCAAAAGTATGCATTGGTACACAAGCAGAGATTTTTTTTCCAGTAAGCTTATTATAACAATCGCCATTTTTGATCTGGCAATAATTTTCCAGAAAAGATTTGATTGCCAGTGGGGACAAACCCATTGTATCTGAATCAACATCCAAAAATAATGGATCGGCTCCATTATATCTTATTGCGTTCGCAGTGGCTACAAACGTCAATGCCTGAGTAATCACTTCATCACCTTGCTTAACTCCTACCAATCGGAGTGCAACCTGTAATGCTGATGTGCCATTTACAATCGCAACAGATTTATCCGTATGTGTAATTTCAGCAAACTGTTTTTCAAATTGATCTACATATGCTCCAACAGAGGAAACAAATGTAGAATCAATTGTATTTGATACGTACTCTTTTTCATTCCCTATAAATCTTGGTTCATGAAGAGGAATAAAATCATTTGTGTTATATATGCTTCTAACAAATGAGATAAAATCACTTACCTTTATGTCGCCAGCCATCAATAATCAATGTTATAATTTCCATATTTATCCCTATTCTCAATAGAATCTGAGTATAAACCAATGCTGAAGGCATCAATTAATTCTTTAATACCGTCTTCAACAGTAAACTCCGGAACGAAACCTAAAACTTCATTCACTTTATTGAAGGATACCCGATAATTTCGAGGATCGCTGCCAACTGATTTATATTCAACATTACCTTCAGGAATTTTTTCAAGAATTGAATCTACAATCATCTGTTTTGTAAAGTTATTTACATCACCCCCAGCGTTAAAGACTTCAAAACTTACTGGTGACTCATCACTTTCTAAAACCATACTAATCAAACGAGAAAAATCTCTAACATGGCAGTATGGCCTCCAAGTGTCTTTATCATACACAAGCAATTCTTTACCAAAGTATAAATCTCGAACAAACTCATTAACAGTTAAATCAAACCTCATTCGTGGTGAGATTCCAAAAGCTGTTGCAAAACGTAAAATTACTCCTGTATAATCAACTTTATCTTTTTTAGATATCAAATGTTTTTCAGCTTCAACTTTAGCAGTAGCATAAAGAGATAAAGGGTTTAACTTAAAATTTTCGTCAGCTAATTCATCATCTCCAATTAACCCATAATTGGAGCAGGTCGAAACAAATACTACTTTATTCAGATTTTTGTTTTCTAACCAATCAATACAATCCTTAATCCCTTTACTGTTTATAGCATTAGACTCCTCAGGATAAGTTTTGGTGATGGGATCTCCAACTAAACCTCCAAGAATAATAACGTCCGATACACCTTTGAGAGCAGTTTCTAAGTCATTTTTCTTTGTGAAGTCACCACGGATTAATTCAAAATCTGGATCCCCATAGAGTTGCTGAACCGCATATTGGTTATTATAAATAAACTGATCCAGAACCTTAACTTGGTAATTTTCTTTAAGTAAATGAGACGCTAATACTGTTCCAACGTATCCGGCACCGCCAATAATTAATACTTTATTCATATAATTTTAATGCTGATTAGAATTTATTTTCAAATTCGTTTTATAATGACACCAAATCGGTAGTCATTCTGTGCATAATTTGGAACACACCCCTCAATGATATTACAATTTAGGTTGAGTTGGTTTGCTTTATTCTTAAACCAATCTTTTGAATAATAAGTATGTTCTAAGCCTTTGTATTTTTTTTCATATTCTTCCTTAGACAATTTATCTCTTCGTATTGATTCTAATTCTTCTTTGGTTTCTAAATCGGGAACCTCGAGAATTGCAATTGATTTCTTAGCTTTATCAATCATCTTATCAATAACTCCAGAAGCATATGATTCATCAAAATAGTGGAAAACCCCGTGTGAAATTACAAAATCATACTTGGGTGTTAAACTTAAATCTTTCGCTTCGCCATGTTCCCAATTACCCTCTGGCATAGCTCTTTTTGCAGCTTTTATGAGGCCTTCGGCATAATCAATGCCACCGTAAGTAAGTTCATATTCTTCAGTTAACGACATAATAAATGCACCTGCACCACAGCCCACTTCGTATATGCTATTGCCGTTTTCTAATTTAAGCTTATCGGCAATTCGGCTTGTCATAATTCGCCAATCAGACGGTTCAATTTTTCCGGCGCCGGTGTCAAATCCATCAAGTTTTATTAGATTATCTAAAGTAAGCTTCTCAGATTCACTTGATCTTTTATTCCATATTGCTTTCCAATTCTGTGTCATAATGCCTCCTTTTGCTTTAAAATAGCTGATACCGATTCAAGAACTCTGGCCCTTAAAATACTGCTGCTTATCCCCTCAGTTCTTGGAAATAATTTTAGTCTTTTTGGAGAGATATCATTTGTATTGTCATCACCATGGATCAAGAAATCGATATCATGATTGTTTAAAAACTCTTCATTAATTAGCCAATTACAAGGTACGACTTCATCTACAAAAGTTATAGCTTCCAGAATTTCTTTTCGCTCATTATAGTTTAGTTCTGGTTTATACCCCTTCTTTTTTTCGATCTCATCGTCTCTAGTTAAAGCAACCACAACAACTTCAGCAAATTCACTAGCAGTTTTTAAAAGTCTGATATGTCCATGGTGAATAAGTGTAGCAGACATATCAACCATTACTCTCTTTTGGTTTTTATTCATTTCCAAATTTTGGATTATCATTTTCCTTTGAAATAAAAATCGAATTTTGAATGTCCCCAGCTGCTTTTTTCCCAAGATGAACCTCTCCAAGATGGCAAATTACGCTGCCTTTTAATTCACTCCTGGGCTTATATAATATTACGGATTCATCATTCGATTCAATTTTACAATCAACATAGGTACATAATTGTGGCTGATGCTCCTTGCTATAGATTAATTCATCAGAGAAGTTCGTTAAAAATCGTTCCTTATTTACAAAAACAGCTTCCCTAATTTCATTATGCTTTGGTAATACATGATAAAGTGAAGAAATTGTATGATAAGGACCTGTCATCCGTTTTTCCAGATGCGTACTCAAATTTAGATAAAATGAATCGATATCCTGAGTATGCATATCATTAAAAGCTATAAAACTAGCACCCGTCAAACCAAAAAGGCCTTTGCAAGAGCTATATCCTATCACATCTGCAAGTTCATGACCTGCTTCAAGACCCACTGAGGCTGTTGCATCCAACATTAATTTTGCGCTGAGTTTGCCTGCAGTTTTACTTAGCGAGGAAATTCCCAGTTTCAATCCGCAACTGGTTTCAGTAGAGCAAGCAACCAACCAGTCGTAGTCACCAACGACTTCACCCAATTGTACCCAATTTATTGAGTCTACTTGAGTAATGGCACCATGTCGTCGCATTGCTGACTCAGTGAGCCATTTCATACGATCGGAATAATACCCTGTTTCTACACATAAGACTTTGCCAAACAAAAAGTTTAAAGTCATTATTTCGAGAGCAAGACTCGCAGACCCCTGTAATCTGGCAATATGAGAATGACCTGTCATTTCTTTCAGTGTGGAGAGTACACGGTTTTCAACATGCTCATAATCTTGATCCCCTCTGCCAAAACTTGGACGTAGACCCGTTATGTTCTCAGCCAGTAAACTGGCGGGACCAGCGGTGAATAGTTTCTTATCTAAATTTCTATTAATAACAAAGTCATTAATTGTTTTTTGACTTTTAGACATCATTTCACTCCATCAAAAATTCCATGAACGAAAGCTTATTTTCCTGAGGTGTTCGGTCGGGTCTTCCAAGATCACTTCTTGCACCTTTCGTACACTTTATCTCAAGAAAAAGACTCCTATCAGTAGTTCTATGTTTTGTCAACACATCGATTATGTCACCTTCAGTTTCAGCTGATTCAATTTCTTTATATCCACATGCTGCAGCAATCTTTGTTAAATCTAAATTAGCAGCATTGGTTGGCTGCCCACCAACTGAATCATGAGCACCATTATTAATCACAATATGAACCAGGTTCTCCAAGTCAGCCCCAATAGTGAGTCCTCCCATGTGCATTAAAAATGCGCCATCTCCATCCAAGCAATATACTTTTTTATTTGGTATTGATTTAGCTATCCCACATGCTATTTGAGATGCATGTCCCATACCTCCAACAGTAAGGAAATCTTTATTATGACCTTCTGATCGTTCCTTTCTAAGTTCGAAAAGTTCCCTAGATGTTTTTCCCGTTGTTGCAACTATTGGTGATTCTTTTGGTATTAGGCTAAGCAAAACCCGAACAATTTCCTCTCTGGAAAGCAATTTACTACTCAAGTTTTCTTGTTTCAATTTAAACGGTGAAAAAGAATTTTTCCTCACAACAATTGCAAACGGTTTAGAAAGTTTAACAGCCTGCTCAGTTGTACGAAGCATAACATTCAGTATATCAGATTCATCATCAACAATTGTGTATGGTACACCCATCAACTCCAGTTGCTGGAGCGTTATCTGGCCCTGTTTTACATGTTGTGGCTCGTCCTTCAATTGTTCACCTGTTTCGAGAATTTCTCCTCTCCAACCAACCATCAAAACCATTGGAATTCCATAAACTTCTTTCACTGAAAGTGATAAAATTGGATTAACAATATTACCCAATCCTGAATTCTGCATATAAATTAGTGGGGGTCTTCCAGTTGCGAGGTAATGTCCAATTCCCAATCCGACAGCGGACCCTTCGTTTGTCGCAATAATGTGATCCTTGTCAGAAAAATGAGTAGTTATACAGGCACATACATCCTTTAATAATGAATCTGGCACACCTGTGATAAAGCGAATATCGGCTTGTTTCAGTGCATCAATAAACGTATTAGGATCTATCATTTATTTAGTTCCCGGAATTAAATCCAAGATTTCTTTAATGCTCATTAGTTCTTCCTCAGCTTCATATGCACGCTGGTGGGTTAATATCGTTTTAGCAACTTTTTGCATAGCTGGAAATGCCGCTCGCATCAAATGGTTAGCATAGATTACTACGTCAAAACCGTGCTCAATGAGTTCTTGTTCCTTTGTCTTATTATAGCTGGAAGGTACGCTAACCAATGGTATCGACGAATGCTTTGCTCTAAAATGATCAGCAAATTCAAATATTTCATCAGGCTCACTCTTTCTGCTATGAATCATTATACCGTCCACACCAGCCTCAATATAAGCATTTGCTCTTTTTAAAGCGTCATCCATACCCTTTTCAAGTATTAAACTTTCTATTCGAGCGATGATCATAAAATCATTACTCACTCTGGCAGCACGTCCAACTTTAATTTTTTGACAAAAATTTTCAATAGAGTCTTGTGTTTGTTCAACTTCAGTCCCAAAAAGCGAGTTCTTTTTGAGTCCTGTTTTATCCTCTATTATCGCTGCTGAGATACCGAGGCGTTCCATACTTCTGACATTTAACTCAAAATGCTCAATTTTACCTCCGGTATCTGCGTCGATAATCATAGGCTTAGTAGTAACATCAAATATCTCATTGATATTAGTTAACCTGCTATTTATTTCCAGAGCTTCAATATCAGGCTTGCCTCGGGCAGTCGAATCAGTAAGGGAGCTTGACCAAAAGCCATGAAATTCCCTCTTTCTTCCATCTTTCTGAATCGCAATGTTTTCTGCGATTAAAGCTGAAATTGGATTGTGAGCTTCAATAATTCTTGTAATCGGGTTTGCCGAGATCAGCCTCTTGAGTGATTTCCGACGAATATCAGGTGTAGTACCTATTCCACGTAAATGCTCATACATATCTGTAGAAGAAATTCCTTCAGTATATGGTACCTCTATTAATTCTCCACCGTATTCATTTAGTGCTTCAATTGCCAACTTTCTGTAGGGGGCTAATGGGCCTTGAAGCCAATCGGTTCCATGAGCCATGTACTCAGGTTTATATTTCCTAATATTTGGCGCATAGTCCCACTCTTCTTGTGGAACAACTTCAGATACACCATCTATACTTTTAACTATAGATTTTCTCTGTTCCCAAGACAAATAAGGAAGCCTTTTAAAGTCTGCAACAGCTGAATCTGTGAGTAACCCAATAATTACGTCGCCGTACTGCTTTGCCTTGTTAATAATATTAATGTGACCATGATGCAAAATATCAATGGTCATCCCGATATAAACTTTTTTCATTTTATCTTTTTTATTTTAAATCTAATTAATAATGCAAGTAATCCTTTAGCCGCTCTTCTATGTAGTTTGATTCTTTATTGGTTAATATATTTTTGTATTTGCCAATATTTTTTGCCGATTTATTTGGATTATAGGAGGATTCAACACTCTCTGAGATTTCTAACCTGCTGTCAAGTTTGGTTTTTTCTTCTTTGTAATTATTAACAAAGGATTCAAACTTAATATGGATTACACAGTCATCTTCCCACTCATCATATTTTACATGACTCATCATATTATCGAACCAGGAGCAAAAGAGTTCGACGTCTCTACCGGGATAAGCATAACCGTCGTGCAGAATTTCAGAAAAAATATCTCTGGGATCTCTGGTAACTACTATCACTTTTCTTGATCCATAATATTTAGTGCTGCTCACTGGAGCCCAAAATGATCCCCCCTGTTCAACTAATATTGGTTTATTCAAAAATAGTTTTCCATCGGTTAGCAGCAGTTCCAAAAATCTGGTAGTCTCTTTTAAAAAACGTTCCTCAGTAACTGGAAGCCTCACATTCCCAACATCTGGTTTGGTATGATTTCGCTTCGCTTTTTTTCTCTTTCTTTCGTAGATATAAGACTGAAACTTAGACAGTTTCGACCTTTCACAGAAAGGCATCGCACTGTAGCTAACCTCTACAATTTTATTGATATACTGTTGTACTTTGTCATCGTATTTATCGACCGTTTTTCTATAATTTAATCCTTTAGGGTAACCGCTTTTTGCTCTGCCACATCGATCACATAAATCTAAAAAAGCTTCAATAGCCCCACTCGCCCTGTTCATATGGAATTCTGAACAAATTGCAGCATAAAGGTCACTTATACCGCCGGGGTCCTGTATCAATCGAAATTCCTGATTTAGCGGAGCCCCTTTGATATCTCCTCTACCCAATAAATAATCTTCAATAGCTGAGGAACCGGTAGCTCCGGAGCCAAGTGTTATAAAAAACGTAGTTCTCATGTACTTTTTTTATTAAGATATGATTCTAATTTGTTCTTATCTTTTAATATATCACCATTTTTAGCTTCCCACTCTTTATGTACTGCAAGTACACAAACGGGCACTGAAACTAATTTTAAAAATTTTGCAATGGCAAATCTGTGAGTACCACAAAATTTATCTTCAGCCTTAATAATTTCCCCATTTCTGCCAAGAAATACTCCTATCTCGTCGTACCATTCACCGCCTAGATCTTCCTGCTTTTTGTAGCCATCATTGGCTATGGATTTAGCGAGGTTTAGCAGATCTTCAAAATACTTATCTAATTCCTCAACTGTATCACCACGTGCTGTACTACCATGCTGCTGAATAGTCTTTAATTTATCTATATACTCTACAGTTTCAGTAAAGTGAATCTCATCTTCAAGCATTTGAAATACAGATTTAAAACTTTTGCTGTATAAATCGTAATTCTCTTCAATTGACAAAGCTTCTTTGTCCCAGCTACCATCCCAAATAAAGGAAGGGATATTTGAAAAGTGAACGCGATTTAGTTTAAATACTGGTTTCAATTTTTTATTTGGTACAAACTTTTTGATATCCGCCAATCGTACAGATACTACAAATTTATCAGGGTCGGTATTCTGCTTCTTCTCTTTTGGTCTCTTTTTATTAATAATTCTTGAGTAAAGTTTATCTAAAAAAGAGAGAAAATTTCTACCAAATTTTTCTAAACCGAATAGAACCCTATTCATAGAATAGAATGATTAAATGTGGCAATAAAGAGTAATCCTGGAATAATTTTCAAAAATCCTTTTATCTATTGTTCATTGATTATATAGTACTGTCTCACAAACTATAAATTATTTTGTTTAAGCTTTTCAAGTATAGAAGATGTAGGATTTATCACCAAACTTTTGATATTTTACTTTGTGAAAGCGACTCAGTGAATTTTTTAAATTAAATAATAGCTTTTCAATTTCTTCTTCTGTTAAACTCGGAAATTTATGAGGGTTGTAAAGAAGTCTTTCCTCGGTCTTGCTACTTGAAGGTTGAACGCCAAGAATCTGGTTCTTCTTTTGAGCAAGAAATCGCTTTACGCTTGTTTTGACAGATGTTTTTTTATGATTCTTCTTTAAATTGATTAACTCATCTACACTTGATTGCTTCGCCGTTAAGCCGGGGTCAATAGTTTCCCACTCCTGAACAATTCGATCAGCAGCTAATTCTCCTTTTAGATTGGAAAATCGATTGTCCAGAATTTCATAAGTAGATAATTGGACAGCATCAATATCTTCAAGAGTTTGATTTTTTAATATCAGTTTGACCATCTCAATTAACTGGTTCAACGATGTTGCGGGATGGCAAACACGATTTGGGATTGATTCTTCATAGTACATGCTAAATGGTTTATAAGCAATTCTAGGAACATCAGATGCAGCCGCTTCTAATGCCGTTGTACAACCATTATTGATCATTAACGAGCAGTTTCTAAGCCAGGGGCTTACACTTCCCTCTCGAAGAACCATTACATTTGAAAAATCCCCAATCATTTTCCTCCATGCATCTTCCAGCTCTACTGGGTGAGGACGAACGACTATAATTTGATCTGGAAATTCTCGGGATAAAGTACGGATCATTTTAACATACTCCCCGGCTAACCTAAGTCGTTCACTTTGACTTCTATAAGTTAAATATTCCCTGTTTTCATCTCTTTCATAGTATCCAGCCCTTCTTTGCCGGGCAAATATGTTCCAAAGATAGTCTCTTCCAAAAAGAAGTGAAAAATTGGTTGGGATGAGTATAAATTGTTTATCCTTCGGCAAACTTTTTATGTCAGTACCTTTAAAGTAATCGCTAAAGTCACTTCTCCAATAATCAACACGAGGGGATCCGCTATTTATAAACTTTTTTGCATGTCTTTGATAATATGACTCAAGAAAGCTTTTATCATGTTGACCCCAGCAAAAAACTTTTGATACATACTGTAAAGATTGATCTGAATATCTTGCTTTTGCAAAATCTTCATGATCTACCACTGTAACGCCAGACTCTTCATCTTGCGAAGTTAATACATACCCATTTTTACTTAATTCACGAAAATAATCGACAGTACTCTTACTTGGTGTTAAAGATTTTTCATGAAGTATACCTTTAGGCAATATTTTTTTCTTGCATAGATTTCTGGTGTCAGCTTTACTACCTAATATAACAGTATGACCTCTCTCTGCGGCAACAGCCGCTAACAACCCTCTGCCTTCAAATTCTCTGGCTTTAATTTCTATGGGTATATAAATATTCATGTACTGGACTTTTTAGTACCGGTTAAACCTTTAAATCAGTTATTAATGTTTCTTATTACTCTCGAATTGGAGCTTATCGTCCTTAGATGGATTTTTGATCAAAACTTCATCAAAAAAATGAAACTGCATTAATTTAATTGAAGGGCACAATATAATGAAAAACAGTAGTCTCAAAAAACTAAAGAGTTGCTTTTATAATTTTACCATCTTAAATAAGAACTTGTTATCATATTGCCTTCTTCTACTTAACAAGTATAATATCAGCGCTTCTTTTAGCCACTTTTTTGTTCGGTAGACAAAGTTAACATTAATTACTTCTTTAATAGTAGTCAGATCAAAATGAACACTTGGATTGTAAAACTCGGAATCGATCATTTTAGCAAAGATGACATCACTAAGGTTAGAAATTTTGCAAGTAAACAGTTACCTAATTACTCCAGTAACCTTTTTGAATATAAGACCGACCATATTCACTATCTCTCCATACCTATAAAATCTGATACTGATAAAGTAAATCATCATTATTCCAATGGATACCTTCTTGGGTACAGTGGTCTCATAACAGCAAATAGAACCTCAAGCCAGAATCTCCGTTCAGCTACCCAAATTAATGCTCAAATTGACCGTCTTACAGATATATTTGAATTTGCCGAGGGATCATTTTCTCTGTTCAAAATATCTGAGTCTGGTTTTGAATGCATCGTTGATTGTTTAGCAACAAGTAAGGTTTACTATTTCAAACATCTAAATGGGGATGTTTATGTGTCCAATCATCCCAAATTGCTGAAGCTGTTTAAGGCTTTTAATCCTAATGTTCAATTTTATATCAATTATATTGCTTCAAGTCGTACAAATGGTACATCAACCGATGATTTGGACATTTCCACACTACCCGAATTTGGCAGACTAAGGTGGACCCCTGAAACAAGCTTAAAAATCGACAGTTACAAAGATCTTTCAGAGATCATCAAACCCCGGGAAGATTTTGACTTTTTACTTAAAGAAACGATTAGTCAGCTAAAAGAGACGGCAAATTATCTGACTACTTTTCACAAAGCTGTCATTTCACTTTCAGCCGGGTTTGATTCGAGAATTGCTATTAATATGTTTTGGAACAGCAACAAAAAAAATGTTCAGGCATATACCTTTCCTGATCATTCAATTGATACTATGCTGGCAATAAAACTTGCAAAGGATCATGGGATCAGTCATCAATTGTTAAATCCTTCAGACTTTCCTGATGTCGACACACTGCATAAATATCTTGAAAAGGATCACGCCCCATTTTTCAACTACAACAATGTCTTTGGATATCTATTTGAAAAAGAAATTTCATCAATTTTAGAACCTGATAATAGCGTTTTATTAACCGGTTTAGGCGGCGACACAGAATTAGGCATTAAACAGTTTAGTAAAATAGATGATTTTGAAAATAAAGAACCTGTAGCTGCTCTTTTAGATTTTTTTATTAAGAGTAAATACTTAACTGATGAGGGCTACAATAACACTAGATCAAATTTAAAAGAGTATTTATTAAGCAAATATTCTGAATACCTACATACAGAAACACCACTTAGCAGATTATCGAATATTTACTATCTGCTTGAGCGTTTTGGGGGCTATCAGGCTCAAAAAAATCATTTATCAGCAATTAATAAGTTTGATTATTACCTGCCCTATGGCAATCTAAGATTTTTGCAAACTTCTTTTGCAAGCTCATTAGACAAATTGATGCGACATAAAAAAAACAGCATACATCACCAGATGTCTATGGAACTTGTTGGTAAATCCTCTAAACCTATTCGCTTTACAAAAAATCTTCATTGGGAAGCCGGAAAAATCGAAAAACTGAAAAAAGTTTCCAGAAACAAACTGAATAAATACCTCCCAAGTTCTGGAAGCTCAAAACAGAAAAAAAATTCTGATATATTAAGAGAGAAATTTTTCAATGAAAACATTGATCACTACAAAGAGGTGGTATTCTCCTACGATCAATCTTTACTTTGGGATTATCTAGACAAACACTATGTTCAATCCCTATTTAATGAAAAAGGTTCTATCTATAAACAACATTCTAATTTAATTTCAAAAGTGGTACCTCTTCTGAAAAACAGTATATAGTTGAACTAAATCTCATGTCACAATACGTTAATATTACATTATTTAAAATTATGATACTTTCAATTTAAGGATCCATTTTTCAACAATATTTCTCTAATGAACGTGATGTTCAATTACTGATTAAATCTTAATCAATTATCATTTCTCATATGTTATTTAAAAGAATTGATACTGATATTCTGTTCTCCTTCAAAAAAAAGTTGGAAAATCTGAACTTTAATTCTAAAACCATAAATAGTATAAGTGGCAAGCAACTCACCAGATATGTCAGAATCAGCCCTAGAGAAGAGTTCTTATTGCTCACTCAAGTTCTCCATGAAGATCAAACACTACTGGATTTGGTTAAATTTTTCCTATTAGCTTATCCAATACCCAAAAAATCGTTTGTCAAGTATTTTAATTCTAGAATTTTTCAGCACTTTCTAGATCTTGGAATCATTTCTGTTGATGGAAAAGATGCATACTTTTCTGCTTTTCTTACCCCACTTAATGGAAAGTATTTCCTAAACGACGGTGACCCAGAAATCAAACCTGAAAGACATGTATTTGCAATCTCTCAGGAACAACCTTACCTGATTGAAGCTTGCAATATTTTACTCCAAAAAAACAAAGATTGTGATCAAATTCTTGACATATGTTCAGGTAGTGGTGTTATTGGGCAATCACTGGATGTAAATAATGCTAAACTATACGGAGTAGACATAAATCAAAGAGCGGTATCATATGCAAGATTTAACGCTCTCATCAATAAAGTAGATTCTAACTATTCATTGCTAGACATAACCAAAAATAGACCAGACCTCTCATTCGATGTAGTAGTTTCTAATCCACCTTATAATTCAATTATCGACGATATTGTGAGTAAAGAAGAGCTGGATGTTACTGTTCATTCTGGATTATTTGGCGATAGAGTTCCAAACAGAATATTAGATATTTCCTACAATATTCTAAATGATAATGGGGTCTTTGCATACATTGGCGCCTGGTTAATGAAAGATGGTAAGTTGGCACATTCTCAATTTGAACATCTATCGACAAATGGTACACTTACTCTGATTCATCAGCCAATAGTGAACATCCAAAGCTGGGAAGGATTAAGGAGATTATATAGTCTTTCGCCAAATTTTAGAAAAATTCCTAACGGATATCTATTCAAAAAAATAAAAGAAGCCAACTATTTTAATCAGGTAACATGGGGGATTTTATTATATAAAAAGGATGGTAACCCGGGATTCCATAAGATTTACAACGTTTCCACAGATGCTGTCTTAATTCCTGAATATGTTAGAGATAGGTTATCAGATATTTACTAATATAGAAATTTCATTGAGTATTAAACCCAAAACCAAAATTATAAATTTGGTAGATTTAACCGATCATTTCAACTAACTAAAATATCTGTTACTATGCTAAATGATGTTAAATCTGAAATTACTAGAATAGCGGATATATTTCATCACTCTTTCCACTCACATACTCTTCTTTCTTGGACGATTTTTTAAAGAGTTTCTTAACGACTTTAACGATAAATATTATAAATTTTTTCATAGCCTACGTAAAATTTGATTTGCAACATTATAATAACCAGAGTCTGTCATATGCACAAGCGTAAAATACTTTGTTTCTTTTTCATTAAGAAACATTTCGCATAAATCATGGACCTCACCATAAGTCGAAGTATCTGATTGCAAGTCGCTCATCATTGGTTCATAAATGTTATTATTACGCAAGAAATCTCCCATACTTGCCCCCCCATGCACAGGTCTGAGTTCATCATAAAGACGAATTATTTTTTGCTCCTGTTCAGATGGATACTTCTTTTGATATAGATAGGGTTGTAAAAATTGTATATGTCTTGCGCCAATAGATTGACTCAACTGGTTAAGAATTTTAAGATGACGCTTGAATATTGGTCTCCGCTTCTCAACCATTGAGGAAAAATCCATATGTGCTTTTTGTTCTCTAAGTCTCCTCTGTGTTTTAAAGAGGCTTGCGAACTCAGACTTATCATACAACCACATTTTAAATGCATTTTTAAAATGGTCTGTTTTATGCCCTGTTACATTCAATGGCTCCCACCCTGCCATTTCCTGAACATAAAAAAGTTCAAACTTATCGAGCAGGTCTTCATCAAGTGTGTGCGAAGTAACCAATTCGTTCCATCCTGTAAATGATAATACCAGGTCGGGTTTTATTTTATCATAGAAGAAGATTAGAGATAATATATCCTGGGTTTGCATTCCATTAATCTGTGCAAGATTGAATACTTCAGCTCTGTCAAAATTTCTATTTCCCTGTTTTAAAAATCTTTTATCTTCATTTATCATTTTCTCAAGATAGCCAGCAATCGTCGTCTTATTACTTGAAGATCCAGAGCTCCATGCAGCAGAACCACCCAAGAGTACAATTCTCATTGTGCCCTCTTCGGGTGGTATAAATTCGGGACACCTATACCCTAATGAGTTATTTTCTACCTTTCCAGGTAGTGGATTATCCAGATTAAAAAGGCGAAGGCCAATTGGAAAATAGTAAAACATAGGCTTGCTCCAGTCTTCAATCCTCTTTAAATAATCCTGATATTCATCAGCTATAAAATCTTTTCTGGAAACCTGTTTGATTAAAAAAGTTTTTTTGAACCAATTATATAACCGCGTCAATAATTCTAAACCAAATAGTAAAACAATAACTAGAGCGATTAAAATGATCGCAGAAATTAGCGAGGTATAGATACTCATCAATTAAACTTTAATTATTATGAAATATGGATTTTCGCGGACTTAATGACTATTTTTTCAGATTGTAAATTATAGCCAGACATAAGAAAAAACAAACTTTTTTAAGACTTAGTTGATGAACATCATTGGAATTTCAGCGTTTTATCACGATTCCGCAGCATGCCTTGTGCAGGACGGAGATATAAAATCTGCAGCATCTGAAGAAAGATTTACTAGAAAAAAGTATGATCCATCTTTTCCTTTAAACGCTATTACATACTGCTTATCAAATTCGAAGTTAAATATTTCAGATATAGACCTTATAGCTTTTTATGATAAACCTTACTTAAAGTTTGAGAGATTAATAAAAACATACTTGGCTTATGCCCCCAGAGGTGCAGATTCTTTTACTGAAGCTATGTCTTTATGGTTTGATAAAAAATTGTGGATTAAAGAGATTATCAAGAAAAAACTCAACTATGATGGGAAAATAATTTTTACATCTCATCATGAATCACATGCAGCCGCAGCTTTTTTTCCATCACCGTTTCAAGACGCAACGATTATCAGTTTTGACGGAGTTGGAGAATGGGCTACCACTAGCTACGGGGTTGGACGGGGTAATAAAATTAATGAGCTTGAAAATATAAAGTTCCCCCATTCATTAGGTCTACTTTACTCTGCTTTCACATATTACACGGGTTTTCGTGTGAATTCCGGGGAGTATAAGGTTATGGGGCTGGCTCCCTATGGCAAACCCATCTACAAAGATCTAATTCTTGAAAAAATAATTGATCTAAAGCCTGATGGTTCATTTAGATTAGATATGGAGTACTTTAATTACTGCACTGGTTTTACAATGACAAGTGAGAAATTTCATAATCTGTTCGGAGGGCCTCCACGAAAGCCAGAAACTAGCTTAACTCAGAGAGATATGGATCTTGCTCGCTCTGTACAGGATGTTGTTGAAGATGCAATGCTTAGGATTTCAAAACATGCATTTGAAATAACCGGTATCGATAAATTATGTCTTGCCGGGGGTGTGGCATTAAATTGTGTGGGAAATGGAAAAGTTCTAAAAGAAGGGCCTTACTCTGACGTTTGGATTCAGCCTGCTGCTGGAGATGCTGGTGGAGCACTCGGTGCGGCATTATCTGGATGGTACCAATACCTGGGGAATAAACGCTTAGCGAATGGAAAAAATGATTCCCAAAAGGGAAGCTACCTTGGTCCTGAGTTTAATAGTCAGGAAATAAAACTCTTTCTTGAAGAAAACTCTATTCCATATCACGATATAGCTGGTGATGTAGCAAAGAAAGTGGCCGGATTAATCAACGATCAAAATGTTATTGGGTGGTTTCAGGGAAGGATGGAATTTGGACCGAGGGCCTTGGGAGCAAGATCTATTATTGGTGATGCCAGATCTCCAAAAATGCAGGAAATCATGAATCTGAAAATTAAATACAGAGAAAGTTTTCGCCCTTTTGCTCCGTCCATACTCGCTGAAAAAGCTTCTGAATATTTTAATATGAAAGGCGATAGTCCCTACATGCTCCTAACGTTCGATGTGAAAAATGATAAACGTATTGAAACCGAAAATATCGATATCAATGAAGATCACACGATTTTAAAAAAGCTTAAACAAATAAGGTCAGAGATTCCTGCGGTTACTCACGTTGATTATTCTGCCAGGGTTCAAACCGTTCATAAGGAAACAAATCCATTGTTTTATCAACTTTTAAAAGAGTTTGACGAAGGATATAACTCTCCTGTTATTATTAATACTTCATTTAATGTTCGTGGAGAGCCAATTGTTTGTACACCTGAAGATGCTTTTAGGTGTTTTATGCGAACGGAAATGGACTACCTTGTATTGGGAAATTTTCTGTTAAAGAAAGAGGAACAAGATCCGATTGAAGAGCAGGACGATTGGCAGGAAGAATTTGAACTTGATTAGTTAAATAAATATAAAGATGAAAAATATTTTCTATCGCATAATCTACTATTTAGTCATCACTCCTATTGGTTTTGTTGCAAAAATTTTTGGAGTGAAATTCATTCATAAAGGATTTGAAAAGACAAATGAAACTTATTGGGAAGAATCAGAAAAAAATAAACGCTCTGTAAAAGATTTTTACCATAGCGAATACTAAGATATGCGTTTATGGATGAAATTGATTTCACTACTTGCATATCTTATTGTAGCAACTGATTAAATTTAATTGCTTTATCTCGTCTTCTTACCAAATATACTAGTCAACTGCTAAATATCAGGATCGCGCCTTTAGCCGATTATCGAAAACTGATTGTTGATGTTGTTCCTAGTCATCTACTAAACTCATTTTTCTAAACTCTTCACTGCTTTCGAGTAGTTCATCATAGGTACCCTGTGATACTATTTCTCCCTCATCTATCATATAAATCGTATCGCAATTACGAACAGTTGTGAGCCGATGTGCTATCATTATTATTGTTCTGTCTCCTCTTAATCTTTCAATAGCTTCTATAACATATTTTTCAGTAATATTGTCCAAGGCCGATGTAGCTTCGTCCATAAGCAAAATTTGCGGATTATTATAGAGAGCTCTCGCTATAGAAATCCGCTGCTGCTGACCGCCTGATAACCGCACTCCCCTTTCCCCGGTTGATGTTCTTAGCCCTAACGGCAGTCTGTTTATTAATCCCTCAAGTTGAGCTGCTCGTATGGCTTTTCTTAATTTTTCATAATCAACTTCATGATCGGGAACACCAAAAGCAATATTTCTGAAGATTCTTTCATCCATCAAATAATTAGATTGCTGAATGTAACCAATATTTTTCATCCACCCTCTTGTATTTTGGCTGATATCTACCCCATCAGCTTTTATACAACCAGATTCTGGTGTTAGCAATCCTAAGATAACATCTACTAAAGTTGTTTTACCTGCCCCAGACGGCCCTACAAATGCAATAACTTTACCTTTGGGAATCGTTAAACTAATATTTTTTATTGCATATTCATCAGCGTTTGGATATTTAAAACTAACTGAATCTAGCTCAATTTGATGGTCAAACTTCAGCCTGGTTGCGTCAGATAAAATCATTTTTCGAAAATCTTTATACTCATTTTCCAGAAGCTCAAGATCATCAACAATATTTTCTACCGAGTAAGCACTATAAGTAATTGTACTAATCTGATTTATTACACCATTAAATATGGGCATGAGTTTAACTGCTGCCACTCCAAAAAGAGTAAGGATTGGGATAATTTCAGTGAAAGACCTACCCTCAAAAACCATTATTAATGTTATGGTCAATATTCCTGAAACCATAAGAATTTCCATTATTGGTTTAGGCAAATGCTTAATGATCGATTGATAAATCGATGCACGAATATTGGTTTCTGCGAAGGTATTATATTGCTTCAAAAATAGAGTTTCACGGTTTAAAACTCTTGCATCTTTAAAACTGCCAATAGCCTGTAGGATAACACGATTCATATCACCACTTGCATCTCTTGCGATCCTACCAGAGTCTCTTGATTTATCTCGGGTAACCCGTAAAAATAAATACCCTCCTCCACCCATCATAAATAGTGTAATTACCGTAATTAGCGGCTCTAAATATAATAAACCACCAATTATTAAAACGAACATCAACGCATCAAGCATGATTGCTAGTAGTGGCATAATTGTACCATTCACCACCTTACCTACTTCTGAGTTGACATTTCTAAGAAGTTCAGCAGAATTACGATTTAAGAAAAAAGTATATGGAGCTGCCATATAGGCTTTAAAAACTCTGTTTTGCAAATATACTCTGAGATTTGCAACATATTTAACCTTATAAAAACGGAAAAAAGTTAAATACAGATTTTTTGTTAGATATACAGAGATCAGGATTATTGCACCAAAAAATGCCAAGGATTGCGAATCGGTAATATCAATGCTTTCTAAAAAGGGACCTATGTACTGTAATTGTAATATTCTGTCTGGCTCGGCTATCGCAACAACAAAAGCAGGTATCATACCTATTCCCAACACTTCAAAAAACGATGCCAATATCATCATTAAAAAAAGTATAAAGAGCTTTACTCGATCTTTATAGGGAAAAAGAAAAAAAATTTTCTTTAGTGCTTTATACATAATCTAGGTCTATGATTCAGAAATCGAAGATTGATTACTAAAGAATTTAGAATTCCTCACAATCACGAATACCACACCTGCAAAAAAACCAACAATAATAGAAAAAATTAATTGAAATGGTGAAGATCCTACATTTGCAGATCTAGGTAGATTCGGTTTTTCTAAAATATTAAAAAGTGGCGTTTGCTGCTCGAGTGACATCCGAGCCTGTTCAACTTCCTGTGCAATGGAATTATAAACCTGAAAACGTAAATTCCTTTGATTTCTTAAATGCTCAACTCGAGTTTGTGCAATGTTCGTCGATAAATTAATATTTTGATCCTCAAAACTGGCAAGCTCCATTTGTGCCTGTTCGTATCTCAGTCTTGCCTCTTCCTCTTGCTCCCTAATCGCCTCAAGGTTTTGTCTTGCTTTCTCAATTCTGTATTCAGTTATAAAAGTTTGTAATTTTTCAACTAAAAATGCATTTACATTTGCTGCTGCCAGAGGATCTGGTAACGTTACGCTTATAGTGGTAAGGCCTCCATCAGCCGTTAAGACAATATTTAATTTCATTCTTGATATCACGCCCATTTCCGGACCACTCACTACTTGAATGTCCTGTGTTATATTCTGTTGAGCATTTTCCGCTCTTAATCTGTTGTCTTCATTGTCTTCAACCGTATTTGCATCTCTATCCTGACTAATAAAACTTCGAGTTGATCGTATTAAATCTACTAATAGGTCAAATATAGTTACAGGTAGAAAAATAGTCATATCCCCTACAAAGCTGTAAACCCTGTTTCTGAATGGTTCTTCATATACATCTCGATAGTATTCAAAAAGGGACAGTGTACTATCAGGGTTTGAGAATGTAATGTCTTTGTGGATTAAATCAAGCTGAAAATCAGTGCTGCCAACAATCACAGGGTATAAACTTACTGGCAATGGAGCACGCCCTCTTGCTGCGGCAGAAAGTGAACTGGAATTATTTCGAAAATTTAAACCTCCCGCGAGTGATTCTAAAAACCCGCCCCCGCCTTGAAAACTAGCTCCTGTATCTGCTTCTTGAATTAAAGTTGCTGTTGAAACGTATTCCTCAGGTGCAAAAAGGTAGTGAAACAGTCCAAATCCTAAGAATACTGCCGTAAAAAAAATGATTATCTTTCTGCCCTTCCAAAGCTGTTGCGCTTTTTCAAGTAAGTCTATTTCTACTATCCCAAGACTGTCCGACTGTTCATTTTGTATATCTTTTTCAACAGAGATGGACGAAGGTACATTGCTCATAATTCGCTTTTGTAATTATTCAATTGTACGTTAAAAATACAATGATTATTAAGAAATCAACTCGTTAATAGCTGATGAAAATACCAAATTATTTAATCCTATTAAATAGATAATATTTTTTAGTTAGAAGATATTTTCATTGATATGCATATATTTGAGTTTAACGTTTCGTCAACTAAAAATATATATGTCTATATTTTCGGTAATATTTTTTTTTATCTGCATTTAAGCACGAAGTTTTAAGCAACATATTTCCATTCTTTACTAATGTATAGAACGTTTCACATTGTATTATTCGCAATTCTGACATTTTTAGGTTTTAATAGCTTGAAAATACAGGCTCAATCCATACCAGTAGGCAGCCTTCAAGACGAGCAGCTTCAGATTAATCTGCTGTTGCAAGATTCACTAAATTTTGGTGCTATCAATCGTCCATCCTCTGGCGATTTTTACGATCAAGTAATGAATTCTGATCAAAATGAACCAAATTGGTGGCGCAGATCCATTCAGACTTCAGAAGTTGAGATTTATCCATCTGTCATTATTGGAACAACACCCATTCAGATACAAAACAGTATCAATTCCAGATTGCCATACGGAGATAACAACGGGGCTGCATGGTATGGGCGCGGGCATACTTCAGAATTTACCGGCGGCATCTACCTGAAATCTGATTATGTATCCATAAACTTGCAACCACATATTATCTATCAGCAAAATGAAGATTTTCTAACCCCTCGATTTGTTCCGAGAGATGCAGATGGTAACATTTTATATGGAGCCGAAGGAATTGGATTTCGCTATGATGCCCCTTTTCGCTTTGGCCCCGATCCATATACCACAATTGACCCCGGTTATTCCTCTTTACGGATACACTATGGTAAAGCCGAAGCCGGTGTAAGCACAGAGCCTCTCTGGTGGGGGCCTATGAAGCGCTATCCTCTAATGGTGAGCAATAATGCCGCTGGCTTAACACACGTATTTGTAGGAACCCGGGATCCTGTTAAAATCCCGTGGATTGGCTCTGTTCAGGCAAAATGGCTTGGTGGTTGGCCGGAAGAATCAGATTATTATGAAGGATTGGAAGCCGGGCGCACGCGATATGTAAACATGCTAAACCTATCATACACTCCATCCATCTTTCCAAATATTACCCTGGGTGCCATTCGTGCAAGCTACATTTATCAGGATGGCGGATTCAGCGCATCCCAAATTATCGATTTCTTTAACATTTTTGAAAGTTCCAATACTGCTAATTTACAGGGACTGGACAATCAAGACCAATTAGCCTCTGTGTACCTCCATATTTATTTAAGGGATGCAAGAGCAGAGATCTTTGCTGAGTTTGCAAGAGAGGACTTCAGCTTTAACACCCGTGATTTTTTAAACGAGCCAACGCACAACAGCGGCTATGCAATTGGTTTTCAAAAACTCTCTGATGCACCTGTCGTAGATTTCATTAAAACGCATTTTGAACTTACGAACTTAACCACGTCTCAGCTCGAACAGGTACGACCGCAAACTTATTTTTATACAGGACAAACGAGACAAGGCAATACAAACAACGGTCAGATTATCGGGGCAGCCATTGGCCCGGGTTCCAACAGCCAGTATCTTGCTGTGGATGGGTATAAAGACAATATTAAAGTCGGTTTATTTACCCAGAGAGTTGTAAATAATGATAACTTTCATTTTGAACGTGGATCAAGATCCCTGGCTCCGCCCCGTGACTTTGGGGACTACTTCAGGCACAGAGTCGACCTCTCTTTCGGACTTAATTTTCTCTATGGCCCAGGCCCCTTCTATATTAACGGACGCTTTGCATGGACCAAAGCCTACAACTATGGTCGTTTCGACTATGGCGAGTTTTCTGGGGTAACCATCCAAAATTACGAAAGAAACGACCGCACTAACGTACACCTTCAAATCGGGGTCACCTACGTATTATGATCATGATTGAGACAACTCCCCGGGCGTACCTTACTATCCTGGCTTCAAACCTCTGGCATAGAGTGAAGTGGGCACTGTTGATATTATATCTATTTACTGTACCACAAAAGGTCTATGCTCAAATTATACCTATTGATGATATAAAGGAGGATCAGCTTCGTATCCAGCAGCTAATCCAGGGATCCGAATATTCCTCCTTCGCCAATCGGCCGGTATGGAATCACATATATGATCTCTATATGGATAATGCAGCGGACGGAATAAACTCCGGAATCTGGACGGAACCTCTTTCACTTCCGGTATATGACCTTGGGTACTCATTTAAAGCAGGCGCGTATCTTCCATCACTCCGCGTAACCTCGAACACAGGAGTTCCGTACGGAGAAAACAACGAGGCCGCATGGTATGGCAAAGGACTGAACACCGAATTTCGCGGAGGATTGTGGCTCACATCCGACTATCTCACCATCACGTTCAGGCCTCAGATAGTCACTCAGCAAAATCAGGATTTCCTGGTGCCCCGGTTTATCCCCAACCAGGATACCAATATTCGCTACACAGCTGAAGCTTTAAGGGGGATTATTGACGCTCCGTTCAGGTTCGGGCCCGATCCGTTTAGCACGGTGAGTCTCGGCTACACCTCTGTTCGCGTACACTACAAACCTATAGAAGCAGGATTTAGCAATGAACCGATGTGGTGGGGAGCCAATGCAAAGTATCCGCTGTTGATGAGCAATAACGCCCCAGGTCTCAAACATTTCTTTGTGGGAACACGATATCCGGTAAAAATACCCTGGGTCGGTAAATTTGAGTTTAAATGGATCGGTGCTTTCCCCGAGGATTCCGATTATTTTGATCTGGATGCGGAGTTTCAGCGAGATAGGTTCATGGCGGGAATTAATCTGATCTACTCACCCGCTTTTTCTCCAAATCTGCACCTCGGCTTTGCTCGAGTGGTTCATACATATATTGATGATGACGGACTAAAGGGATCAGATCTAGGAATGATTTTTGATCCTTTTTATCTGAAGGAGTTTATCGATGTTCGAGGCCCCCTGCGCGATGTGAAACCCAGAAACCATCTCAATTCTGTCTTTGGGCGCTGGGTGTGGCCTGAGAGCAGAGCTGAAATTTTTGCCGAGTATTTCAGGGATGACTTTGCATGGGATTCGCGCGATCTGCTCATGGAACCCCGACACAACAGCGGTTATGCCTTCGGCCTGCTAAAACTGTTTGATGCACCCTACGCCGATTTCTATAAAGTCCATGTCGAAATCACAAACATGACGCCCGGTTTCATTGAAGAGGTACGCCCTCAAAACTATTTTTACTCGGATACACGAATACCGCAGGGCCATACCAACCGCGGACAAGTGCTCGGTGCGGCCATCGGTCCGGGATCCAACAGCCAGTTTATCAGCGTTGACGGATATGTTCCTAACGGACGGTTTGGATTTTTTGTAAGACGGCTCTCCGATAACAATCATTTTCACTTTGAGTTCGACCGAAGTTTGAACCGACCTGAAGAGTTTCGAAACGGCTTCGGTGATTACTGGAGACACCGTACAGATTTGACCTTCGGCCTCCGTGGACTGTACAAATACCGATCCTTTCTGATATCCGGAGAGGCATCATGGACCAAACTGTTTGACTACGGCCGGTTTGATTACGGTGTTTTTGGCCGGGGCATCAGTATTGCCACCCACGAACCCCGCGATAAATATAATATCCAGCTTCAGCTTAGTGTAGGGTATGCGTTTTAAAGCAATCGCAGAAGACAGAAGACAGAAGACAGAAGACAGAAGACAGAAGACAGAAAATAAAAAGACAAAGATACGCATACTAATGTAAAGCGGCTCTGCTGAATATGTTGGGGTAGTTCATCAAGGATTCTATCTCTAACCCCTCGAATACATTTTTTTCAAAATACACCCATCGCCTCGGGGTTTCATAGGCCTGCCGCCTTGCCCCTCGGCTGCAAACTGTTCGCTAACGCTTCTGTTTTTACCCGGGGCTATGGACTTTCAGCCCAATTGGGGCTGTTCAATGGCCGTTTCGGCCATGGTATCATGTTCAGGTTTCAAAGTCCCCCTTTGAAGGGGGAAAGGGAGGCAACGCCGACCAGGGGGATGCCCACATTCAGTGCTTACGATTTTCGCCCGACAATGTTTTAAACCACTACTCCTTCAACTACGAATTTCATTCCAATTCTCATCCACCGCCTAGAGGTTCTTTTCGGCTGTTGCCTCAACCTCAGCCTTAACCTCAACCTCAACCTCAACCCGAACCATCAGTATCACCTTAGAATCTGTATCACTCACAGCAGCTCCTCACTGCAATACCGCTTCGTATCACATCACTCCGGGTTCCAGCAGGCTCAGCACTCCCAAATCAGCGTTCAGTGAGGCTTTTACGCCAACGGGAATAGTAATATTGTTGGCATCATGTCCGATATCCATGCCTAACACGGCGGGAATTTCGAGGGGCATAATATGCTGCTGAATAACCTCTTTCATTGTAAATCCCCGGTCATTGTCCGGTTCACAATTTGTGCACTGTCCAAAAATAAAACCGGATATTTTCTCCAAAAAACCAGCACGTGCCAGATGAGTGAGCATTCGATCTACTTTATAGGGCTCTTCCCCGATATCCTCCACAAAGAGAATGGCCCCTTCCGGGTTCAGTTCATACGGTGTTCCAAGGCTCGTAACCAGAATTGATAAGTTTCCACCCGTCAGAGGCCCCTCTGTTGAGCCACCATAAAGTGTTTCCACACTGGATTCAGAGACATAGCTGGCCAGCTTTCCTTCGATTACAACGTCCCGGAAGCTTTTTTTTGTAAATTCATTCCATTCAGAGGCTCCGTTTGGTCCGTGAAACGATACCAGGCCGCTATATGCAAGAAATGCAAGATGCAGCGTCGTGTTATCACTAAAACCACAGTATACCTTTGGATGAGCTCTGATCCGTTCAAAATCCAGATACGGCACAATTCGTGAACATCCCCAACCTCCTCTTACGGAGATAATCCCATCAATTTCCGGATCGGCGAAAAAGCGATTCAGGTCCAGCGCACGCTGGTAATCTCTGCCCGCAAAATAGCCATATCGTTCCCGGACAAATTCACCGAAGACCACATTAAATCCAAATGACTCCAGATCCTTTTTCATACGGTCAAACTCAGACTCATCATACAGAATCCCTGCTGGCGCGGTCAGAGCGACGGTATCTCCGGATTTCAGTCGTTTCGGTTTGATCAGATTCCGGTTTTTTGTGGATTCCTCAGGATTCAGATATCGCTCTAAAAAACCCGCAGCAGATCCCAAACCTGCCATTTTCAAAAAAGATCGTCGTTTCACTATAAACTTTAACCTGTTTCTGTTTGAGTGTACCGTTATATAATAGAATAATACGTTGCAAGATAGCGATTTTCAATATACTAACGGTAGTACGTGTTGTGACAGGTGATTTGATCTTCTGAAAAGACCTGAGAAGGTAAAGGGTTCAGGGGCAGGATTGTACAACAGACCGACGGTCCCTTTATCAGGAAATATTTTCATGCAAAGAATCCAAGATGAGTCCATCAATAGCCGTAACGGAAGTGGAACCCAGGCAGTGAATGAAGAAACCGGCGTGAGACAAGCCCTTTCAAACCAATAAAAAAGATACGCCGGATTTACCAAGAAAAGCCTTTGTCATCCTTCAATAATGGTGCTTTTCCATTGGCTGAAAGATCTTGTAGATAGCAGACAGAGGGCATTAAAATGACAAACGGGAAACGTAAAACGGCAAACGGCAGATGTGAAACCCTAGGCTTCATCAACGTTTTATTCCAAAACCCCTCGAATATGTGTCTCATTGTATTTCATATCCCCCGCCTCGGGGTGGATTGTAGAGGCGCCTTTCACCCCCGGCTGCAAACAGTTCGCTAACGCTTCTGTTTTTGACGGGGGCTAATCATATTCAGCCCCTTTGGGGCTTTCCAATGGCCGTTCCGGCCATAGTATTGAATATCATTTGTCACAGGCACAGATCTTGCCAAACGATCACACTTTCAGTTTAACCTCAAAACAAGCTACCCTCTTTGCTCCGCAGAGAGGGGCCGGGGGTGAGTCTTCAACACCAGTTCCGGCCATGGTTTTTCATTGATTCAGTCAGTTAGGCTTCTCGAATGTTTTGAACAGCATAAAACAAGCTCGAAGTGACGGGTTACTTTATAAAAACTACACAAAACGTCGTCAGTTCGAGTGAAGTTGAGCTGTAGCGAAACGTAATCGAGAACCCTATTGAATTAGAAAGACTTCTCGACTGTTTTTACGCATTCTCAACCTCAAACTCAGCCTTTACCTTAACCACAAATTCAGCCTTTACCTTAACCTCAAATTCAACCTTTACTCACCCTCTCCCGTACAACCCCTTTTTCTCTATGTATTGCCAGACAGGTTCAGGCAGTTGAATCTCTTTTTTTATTCCGGATGACTCTCTTTTTAACTGCTCTCTCACGTCGGTCGATGAGGCATCCACAGGACGGTGGTCAACCATAATTACCGATTCCAGTATCTCTTCCGATACACATCTGTAATCATAACCCGGTCTCTCTGCAACAATCAGATCTACCCTTTTTAAAATTTCCCTGAACTTGTGCCACTGATGAAAATGAACCAGGCTGTCCTCTCCCATACAGAGATAAAATAGCGTCCCAGGGTGGTTTTTTTGCAGGTACTCAATGGTCTGAAGAGTAAATGAAGGTTCGGGCAGCTGCGTCTCCAGCGTGCTGATCTCGACGTTTTCGATCCCTTCAAATGCCAGTTTTAGCATTGCAAGACGGTTTTTGTACGGTGTTTTATTCCTCCCCTGTTTGTGGGGAGCCTCGGGGGTAAGCAGCACAAGCAGATTATGGATGAGACCGCTGTCCAGAAATGAATGGGCAAGAGCAATATGTCCGCTATGAACCGGATCAAACGAACCGCCAAAGATGCCCGTCCTCTTTTTCATAGCCGGCCAGGCATTATTGATTTTGTGCTACTGCATCACGTTCCCGCACATCATTCAGGCCGGAGAGGGCTCGATCGTACAGCTCTTCTGCCCGGCTTCTGTTCTCTCCCTGCGGAAAGAGCTGCAGGTAAGTGCTGTAGCTGTCCAATGCTTGTTCAAATCGCTCCTCCTGTCTCCTCGGTACACTGTTTTCAGCATACAGGATGTAGGCTTCAATCTGCTGAACCAGAGCTTTCTCTGCCCAGGTTGTCTCAGGATAGCGGTCGATAACCAGGTCGTGGTAAATGGCTGCCGACTTGTAGCGTTCGGTTCTGAAATAAAATTCTGCCGCGTTATACTCTCGATGGGCCAGTTTTTCGCGCAGCTCTGCAATATATTCGGCTGCTTCATCACTTCGTTCTGAATCGGGATAACGGGATCGATAGAGGCGAAATCCTTCAATCGCCTGCTCCGTATATGTTTGATCGAGCCGGTATCTCGGACTTAGGTTGTAGTAGCAGAGCGACTGTTTAAATTCAACTTCCTGCCGACGTGGCGAATTTGGATAGAACTGAACATAGCGATTGTACTCAGATGCCGCGATCAGGTAACGCCGGTTTAAATAGTGCGACTCAGCAAGATAATATTGGGCATTCTGACCAAAATCGGTTCCGCGGCCTATTGAAATAACCGTTTCAAAAGCACTGGCCGCCTCCGAATAGTTCTCATTTTCGTACTGATTCATCGCTTTTTCGTACGCTACTTCCAGCGTATCTCCCGGACGAATCAGGTCTTTACTCCGGCAGGATACCAGGGCCATTGCCGCAATGATAATAATGAAAAGTGGTCGCATAAATTTAAAACTCACGGTTTTTTAAAAATGTAATTAACTGATTAAGATCTTGTTTATATACGGAATCATCAAATGAGAATAGAATTTGCTCTGCTTCACTATAATACCGATCTACTTCACTCTTTGTAAACTCAGTAATTTCATACTTTTGATAGAGGCTAATCACCCCCTCCACGTTCCGGGGCGAGACATTGCCACTGTTCATACAGGCCAGCAGCCACGATCGCTCCTCTTCTGTGCACGCTTCCAACGTCTTCACCATCAAAAATGTTTTCTTGCCTTCAAAAATATCTCCGCCCTGCTTTTTTCCAAATTTTTCGGGATCGGCCACGACATCCAGAAGATCATCCTGTATCTGAAAAGCCAAACCGAGAGAACGTCCAAGCTGATCGAGCTTCTGAACCTCCCCGTCGTCAGCACCCGCAGCGAGCGCACCAAGCATCAGTGAAACGGATATCAGGGCGGCTGTTTTTCCGCCAATCATCTCCAGATACTTCGCCGTTTCTACCACATTCCGCTCTTCAAACTCCATATCGAGCGCCTGCCCTTCACAAACATGATTGATTCCGTTCAGAAATATTTCGTTGGCCTGTTTCAAGTTTACGTGAGCCGGCATCTTTTGCAGCTGCAGACAGGCCTGAACAAACATACCGTCGCCTGAGAGAATGGCCGCGGAAAGATCCCACTTTTTATGAACCGTCTGATTCCCGCGGCGACTTTCGGCCTGATCCATGATATCATCATGAATCAGCGTAAAGTTATGAATCAGCTCAACGGCCAGACCGGCGTGAATGGCCTGCTTCGGTTTGCCACCGCAAAGCCCGCAGGCTAAAAGTGAGAGAACAGGTCGAACCCGTTTTCCTTTCCCCGACAGGATGTATCTCTGGGGATCGTATAGCGTAGATGGTTTCTGGGGGAGTTCAAGATCTTGAAGCTCTTTTTCAATAAGAGAAGCGTACGATTTGATGAATTTCAAATGAATCAATTCGGTTCAGTTCACAATTGGGCACAAAATTACGAAACTTTGAGGTCAGAATGTTGGAAAAGTTAGGGTTCAGGGTTCAGGGTTTTCAATGGCTTTTTTTGGCCATTGATAAAGCCCCGTCGGGGTGGCATGCGAATAGCCTCCGCGTCGCCATCCACTATGTCAAAATTCTAGGATTAGAATGGCTTTGGGGAGCAGGCTCGGGTGAGAATGAATCAGTCAGCGATCAGTTCGCAACCCGGGCTTGAGGCGACAGACGAAAGGAACCCCCGAGGCGGGGAATGCGCAATGCAAACAGATTTGAAGTCAAGGGGTAGGAATTTAAAACGTGGCACGGCGAACGTCGTCAGCACCGCATCTGGGCATCCCCCTGGTCGGCGTGCCTCCCTTTCCCTCTTCAAAGAGGGGCTTTGATACCTGAACATCATTCCATGGCAGGAACGGCCATTGAACAGCCCCAGCGGGGCTGAATGTCAATAGCCCCGGGTGAAAACAGGAGTGAAACAAACTGGTTGTTACCCGGGGATAGTGTGCCACCAAAAAAGAGCCCCGAGGCGGTAGATTTGGCATTCAATGAGATTTG
Source organism: uncultured Rhodohalobacter sp. (assembly GCA_964544445.1). Taxonomy (GTDB): domain Bacteria; phylum Bacteroidota; class Rhodothermia; order Balneolales; family Balneolaceae; genus Rhodohalobacter. The sequence goes on along the minus strand of CAZJBI010000008.1, from coordinate 23,754 downwards.
TATTCGAAGGGGTGATGGCAATTAGCATTGATTAAGATTTGAGGCCGTTCGATGTTTTATGCCCTCTTCCTTTGAAACATGAGATCCTTCGCTTCGCTCAGGATCACAAATCGGATTCTTACAAACCCGGCGTTTCAGGAACATTCTTTCACCAAGATCTCAACACGCCGTCTCGACGGACTACCCACTATTCATTACATCATACGTGAATAACCTTAGACCCTAAACTCTTTGCCATGGCCAGAACGGCCATTGGAAAGCCCCAACCACGAAGTGATCTGCCGAAGGCATCCCTTTGGGGCCTTTGGGACGGGTCGGCACACAATTAGCCCCCACGACGCCATCCACTACGTTAAAATTTCGAGGATCAGGAAGGCTTTGAGGGGCAGGCCCGGGTGAGAACAGGAGTGTAACGAACGGTTTGCAGTCCGGGGGTGGAAGTGAGCTAGCCATCCACCCCGAGGCGGTAAATGTGGATTGAAATGAATCATGAATTCGAAGGGTTAGGGATAGAATCGTTGACAGGGATTTCGCCATTTTTGCCATCTACCACCTCAGGACTCTCAACTCAATCTCCCTCCCAATTTCCCATTCTTCTGTAATATCACAAACAGTATAAATCCAAGACTCACAAGCGGTGACAGATAGAGAAGTAAGAAATCTGCAATAACGAAACCAATGGGAAAACCGTTAAATGCAACAGCCGTGAACCCAAGCGATACCAGTTCAATGAATGCGTGAAATATGATGAGTAAAAGATAAATTCTTATTCCGGGCCGAAGAAAATTCAGTCCGAATACGGAAATCAGAAAGAAAAATCCGAACTGGGGAGCATAAGAAAAAACCAGTTCTGTCCCCTGAAAAATAAAAGTTGTATCAATAGTTACACCTACCCTAACAACAGATTCTATATAGTCTACTGATTCACTCTGAAGCTGAAAAATTGCTGACCCAACCCACTCGCTGAACAGCACCCGCAGCGGACGAATCCCCAAGAAGTAGAGTAAAACCGTTCCGGTTTGAATAACGGCCATCAATAGCCATTTTTTTATCAGATTCCACTTCATCCCCGTCTCCCCCGATATCCTAATATCATTTCATAAACCAGTTTAACAACGTCGTAGTTTGCCTGGAGGATCATCGAAAGAATTCGCAGCCACCCAGAGTAGTTTGAGTATAGAGATTTCTGGCGAAACCAGAGCCACTGCAATCTCTTTTTTGCCGTTTTGAGCCTGCCTATCTGGTGTTTGTGATATAGATAATGAACACTTTGGCAAATTGTAACGGTATCAGCAGCTTTCAGAAGCTGGATTGTAACATCCTTATCCTCGGCATTTATATTTTTTGTATCAAATTCATCAATACGATCAAAAAGAGTTCTCTTTATAAGCATTGCATTCATATGAATGGGAGAAAAAGGTGATAAAGCAATGCGGTTTAACAGCTGCTTAGAAGTTGTGTTAGGTTTCAACGCCCTGCGAGTGTAGGTTTCACCATTTTCTCCAACAATTTTAAACTGTCCAATGACCAAATCGTAATTTCGATTATTCATATCTGCACACTTCCACAGCTTCAAAAACTCCTTTGAATCGATAGTATCGTCCGCATCAAGGAAACTGATATATTTTCCGGATGCATGCCGAACACCAAGATTTCGGGCTGCCCCTCTACCGCTGTTACTCACGGATAGTATTTTTACAGAAACTTCCTCGCGGCTATTCATCTTTTTTCTGAACGCGTCCACAACCCCGGCCGTCTGATCCGTGGAGCCATCATTTATCAGCACGACCTCAAAAAAAATCCCAGTTACCTTTGAAACGGATTCCAACGCATCGGGCAGAGTATTTCCCATGTTGTAAATCGGGATAATAAAAGAAAGATCCGAATCTTTCATTTACAGAAAGACCAAGTAATTAATAATTTGGGTAGTCCTACAATCCTCTTATTCATTTCCAAAATGAGAGATTTATTTTGTCCAAATAAGTAGAATTCATAAATACTTGACTCGAAATTACCTGTTAGCCATTCTATGGTACAGTTTACGCAAAGGAGTGTCAATCCACGGCAAAAACCGTTTTATGATGTGAATTCGAAACCACATAAGCCATTTTGTTTTTGGTGAATACCAACTGCCAGCATAATGATGCAAGGCTTTAGTATTTTTAGTGATATTGAAATAATATTCGTCATAATTCTTAGGACAAAAATATTCACTTGGATATACTGTCAAATCATTAAAGTTCTGTAATTTGTCATTCAATTCCAGGCCTTTTTTTACCGCGTAATTTGTGATCCTAACAGTATTGGGTGTTAAATCAAGGTGATTTTCTTCATCAACAAATCTAAGACAATCATATATATCAAGTATCGAACGAATAAAATTATGATTTCTGACTGAACCAATAACCCCAAGTGATATCAAAGTAGGATTTTGGAATCCACAAAAGGCATGATGGTGCAAAAATGTGTCCAGATTTTTTATAAGCTCTACATCCGTATCCATATAAATCCCTCCCTCTTCATATAAAACTTTTAACCGAACATAGTCAGAAACAAACGCATATTTGCCCGCTTGATAGGCCTCCCTTACATACTGATTTGATAACAAATCCGTATTATTTTCATCCCAGCGCTTTACTTCATAATCCGCCAAATGTATTTTCCAACTCTTCAAACATCGCTTTGCCAACGAAGGAAGCGGCTGCCCGCCATACCAGCAGTAGTGTATTTTTTTTGGAATAAATGGTTCTGCCATATCTGCTAAAAATCTAAAAAAATGTATCAAATAACCTACAAATATATCCTCGTATCTGCGTAGGGATTTTTACTTTTAACCTGAGTTCGATTAATAATCCCATTTTAGGCAATTAAATAAGTCCCCTCCTTTCTCAAGGAGTGGATTTCTCCGTAGGGATCCCGTTGGAAGCGGTGGTTTTTCTTTGGCCATTCCTTGAAATAACTATATTTCTTGAGTCCATTTTGGGCTCGTAACCTAAAACTACCACCCCTGGCCCCTCCTAAACATAGGAAGGGGAGAATTTTTGCCCCGATTTAGAATCGAACTTAGGTTTTTATGAAGCTTATAAAAAAACTGTCCACTGTAAGCTCACTGCTTCCGACTTTAATACTACAATGTGCCCCCTTTTTTGAGCAGGCTTAGCCTGGAAGGAGCTGGTAAAACGAACGCTGTGAGGATCTGCGCACGCTCACTGGCTCTTTGCAGAGGACTATTGACAGTTTAAGGCATGGAGCCCATAAACTACAATCATTGGCGTGTCGTCCTGCGTAAATCATAAAAAAAGAGTAGATTGTATCCGATTTTTACTAAGGAAAACCATGAGTCATTTTTTGAGTCTTATCAGGCCGGCCCACTATATAAAAAATATGCTTGTACTTTTTCCCATGTTTTTTTCGGGCAACCTTTTAGACCCTGATATTTTACAGAGTAATGTGACTGCTTTTCTTTCTTTCTGCCTGATGGCAGGAGCCGTTTATATTTTCAACGATATGAATGACTACAAATCAGATCGCCTGCATCCAGAAAAGAGATCACGGCCACTCGCATCCGGCACGGTTAGCATTCAATCCGCCCGAATTCTACTTACAGGCATGGCAACAGCCGCTTTTCTTACATCATATATCATCTCATCATCCCTGTCTCTTATTCTTTTTATCTATCTGTTTCTTAATATCCTTTATAGCAGGTGGCTAAAAAAATATGCTCTTCCTGCAGTACTGATTGTGGCGTCAGGGTATATCCTAAGAGTATTGGCAGGAGCAGAAGCGAGCAGTGTAGAAGCCTCTGCTTGGATTCTGGTATTAACGTTTCTACTATCTCTGCTGATCGGGTTCAACAAAAAAGAGGCAGATGCAGATTTTTTAAAACCGGACTCCCGAAGCCACTCCAAATTTCAGAAAGCACTTACACTCTCTGTGTCCCTTTTTATTCTTATCATTTATGCTCTGTGGTCCCTGAATCCCGGTGTTCAGCAGAGGCTGGGCAGCGAATATCTCTGGATCACCTCCATCTTCGTATTCATTGGGCTTACGCGTTACACATATCTCATCCTGGTAAAGAATGAGAGTAAAAACCCGGTCAATTTATTTATTCATGACCTCGTTCTGATGGGCAGCAGCACAGGATGGGGTATCACACTTTTCATACTCCTATATTCATGAGAAGGCGCAACAAGACAAGGATTTGAATGGCAATGAAGTTCGAATACACGAAAGTTGAAAAGACAATTTCCGGATGGGGGAACAGAGAAAAGGTTTCATCAAAACTATATCGCCCGGCAACAACCGCTGATGCTTCGCATCATACATCATCTTACCGTCATAAAAACCGAAACTTACCGCAGCCGGTAATTCCCAGGGGAAATGGACGTAGTTATGGTGACAGTTCTCTGCAAAAACAGGTCATCTGCAGCCGATATCAGCATACGACTTTCGACTTTGATGATGAAAATGGGATTATAGAGTGCGATTCGGGAGTTCTTCTGTCCGACATCATAAACCATATTTTACCTTATGGCTGGTTTCTTCCCGTTTCCCCCGGCACATCATTCATTACCGTCGGTGGCGCAGTTGCAGCTGATGTACACGGTAAGAACCACCATCACGCAGGGTGTTTTTCTGAATATGTAGAGCAGATCGAACTGATATCGGCAGGTGGAGAACAGATATCATGCTCCAAACAAGATAACCGGAATTTTTTTCATGCTACATGCGGTGGTATGGGGCTCACAGGATATATCAAACGAGTCCGAATCAAGCTAAAAAAGATTCCTTCAGGCCATATCCATCAAATATCCATTCGAACCCGTTCACTTGCCGAGTCGATAGAGGTTCTGCACGAAAACCGGGATGCACCATACTCTGTGGCGTGGGTTGACCTTCAAAAAAAAGGAGAGCAGCTTGGCCGGGGAGTGGTTCAGCTTGGGAGTTTTGACAGGCAGCCACCATCTGGATCTGTTCCCGATTTAACGCCTGTCGTAAAGCCTCGCATACACATTCCACGGTACTGGCCGGGATTTTTTATCCAAAAGGCTTCGATTTCCCTGTTTAACTCTCTTTGGTATGCTATAAACCGTGAAAGCAAAAAATGGGTCAACCTGATTGATTTTATGTACCCGCTTGATAAAATTGGTGGATGGAATCATCTTTTTGGTAAGGATGGATTTATCCAGTACCAGATCATCATTCCTGAGGATGCCACAGATCGTGCGTTTTCGGAACTAGCGGAAATACTCAACCAATCTGACTATATTTGCACGCTGGCCGTGTTAAAGAACCATGGAGAGGTCAACAACAACTATCTATCCTTTCCACAAAAAGGGTTCAGTCTTGCTATGGATTTTAAACCAACAAAAAATCTTCAAAAACTAATTTCCAAGTTCAACGAGGTTGCAAAAAAGCATGGTGGACGAATAAACCTATGTAAAGATTCCCTGATGGACAGAGAGCTGTTTGATGCGGGATATCCACACGCAGATCGTTTCAGGGCGTTCAGAAAACAGAATCAGCTATCACACGTATTTAATTCCCTTCAATCCGAACGCCTTGGACTCTAAGAAACATCTTCTCATTCTCGGTGCCGACAGCGATATTGCCGTCGCTGCTGCAGAACTGTTCGCCCGCGAAGGCTGGAAGCTGACTCTTGCATCCAGACGCATAAAGCGTACAAATGAGCTCTGCCAGAAACTTTTGAACACGTATCAAACTGAAGCTTCCCTTATCTATTTTGATGCTCTTGACACCGCATCATTTATTCGTGAGTACCGGAAACGTGAGCTGAAGGCAAACGGAATATTGATCGCCCACGCAGTGCCTGAACCACCTGCCAATTCGAACAGAGCCGGCAGGGATGAGAAGAGACTTTCTGAATGCCGTGAGGTCATTCACACCAACTTTACCAGCGTAGTCGAAATTCTTGAAACGTTGAAACACGATTATTCGCTGAGAAACGGAGGCTTTATCTGCGCAATTAGTTCGGTTGCTGGCTTACGTGGCCGTGCATCGAATACCATATATGGAAGCTCTAAAGCCGCGCTGAACAGCTATATGAGCGGGCTTCGAAACGAGCTTGCAGGGGACATTCAGGTGTTGACTGTACTACCCGGGTTTGTGGATACCAAAATGCTCCAAAAGAAAACACCCGCATGGTTAACGGCGTCTCCGGCCCAAGTAGCTAAAGCGATATGGAACGGCATAAAGAGAGGAAAAGAGATTATCTACGTCAGGAAGATCTGGTACTTTATCATGCTCATTATCAGGTGCCTTCCGGAAAAACTTTTTAAACACCTGAAATTATAATAAGAGTATGAAAAATTCGTATTCATCAGGCTCTTATCACCCGCAAACGCTTCGCTTTGCAGGAGTCGTTACGTTGCTTTTTCTTTTTGCACTGGCCCGGGTTTTTCGTCCCATGAGTGACTGGGTATATACGCAGTGGCTCTTCTCTTACCAGTATGGATTTGTAAAACGCGGACTTCATGGGGAAATCCTTCGTTGGCTGGGCCTGGATGGCAGCTATCCGGTCATTGTGATGCTTGCAGCGATATTTTTAATTGCGGCCTCCATTCTGATGCTTCGGATGTTCATGATTTTACTCATCGGCAACCAAAACCTCGCCCAAGGAGGGAAACATCTGTTATCTTCTCCCCCCCATGTCGCGGGCTGGCTCTTTTTCCTGCTGGCCCTCTTTCACTCTGCCACCTTTCAGATGCTATTTTATAACCTGGGCAGGCTCGAACACATTCAGCTGGTGTTAACGGTGGGTTGTCTTCTGCTCATGCTGCGTATTGAGCGTTCTGACCGTGTATTCCATACCGGTTCCCCCTTCACACGTTGGGGACTTTTCCTGGCAGTATCCGTCACGATTATAGTTTCTCTCCTTATCCACGAGGCATTCTATTTCTTTTTCCTGCCTCTCCTGTTTATGGCCTGGATCTATACGGACAGAGGTACAACTGTTTTTAATATTTTGAGAGTTGCTCTGTTTATATGCGCATCAATTCTCACATGGGCGATCACGGTACATGGCACTCTCAACATAGAACAGTATTATCCATATATGGAGGCGATGAGGGAACAGTATGGAGTTCGGGCTGATTATGATTCTCTGATCGTAGTTTTTCGCGATACATCTATGAACCTGGAGTATACCCGTGGATGGCTCCTTAGCTCCCCGCGAATCCCCATCTACACAGTCTTTTTCTTGATGATTTTGAGTCCTTTCGCGATTCTCATCTGGAAGCTGTACAAACCGGATATCCAATACGGCTATCATATGATAATAAACGGCCTATTACCCAATTCATCTGGTTTAACACCCCATAAAAAAAGACTGTTTCGTGCAGGTATCATTTTGTCATGTTTTTCTCCTCTCTGCCTTATACCCATAGGCTTTGATCTCTTCCGGTGGTTCGGGCTCACAATTCTGAATCTATTTATCATGACCTCTTTTTTATCTGCAGATACAGAGTTTCGATCTAATCTGATATCAGTATCAAAAAAATACTGGTATCTAATCGTTCTGTCTACAGGCTTATCCATCCTATTGGGTGGTATGGATGTATTCATCAGCTTCTCGAATGAAGTCTATTTCACAGAGTGGATTGAGCTGATTCTGAACTGATAATGAGAACTTTTTTTCTTCATATTTGATCTGAACGCACTTTGCTACGCGTAAGGTTTAGTTTAGGGTAAGGATGAGGTTGAGGTTGAGGTTGAGGTTTCGCTACGCGGGGCTCATTTTTTGTACACGAAGTGAAAAGATGAGCGATTGCATTCGCATCGCTCATTACACTCGAACTGACATTTCGATGAAATGAACGAAAAAATAATCGTCACTTCGTGTAGAGCAGAATGAAGTGTAGCGGCATTGAGAAGTCTAACTTACGAAATCAAATATAAACTATGGCCGAAACGGCTATTGAAGAACTCACCCCCGGCCCCTCTCTGCGGAGCAAAGAGGGGAGTTTGTATTGAAGTATAATTGATGGAAAGGAGATGAAAATCATAACCATGGCCGGAACGGCCATTGAAGTACCCCGTCAGGGGTACCATATAATTAGCCCCGGGTAAAAACAGGAGCGCTAGCAAACTGTTTGCAACCCGGGGGATAAGGAATCCAAAATATGGTACCCCGAGGCGATGGATCTGTTTTGAAATAAAATTGTATTCGAGGGGCAGAGGATAGAATCGTTGACAGGAATTTCGCCGTTTTTAACAAAATAACCTTTGGTTCGTTAATGTTCATTTTGGCTTGAACCAAAACGAACCAAAAGTTCAAGGCTGCGGAATGCCTGGCGGGAGTGAGTGTCGTCCATCCGACACGGACTGAATGTCCGCCAGCTCCCTTTGACACCCGCCATCCATTCCGAGGCCGGGTGGTTAACGTAAAAAGAACTTAGACATCAAACCCGAACCCAAAATCTTTGCCATGGCCGGAACGGCCATTGAAGTACCCCGTCAGGGGTACCATATAATTAGCCCCGGGTAAAAACAGGAGCGCTAGCAAACTGTTTACAACCCGGGGGTTAAGGTAACCCTACCATCCACCCCGAGGCGGGTGATATGATATACAATGAAAAACGTATTCGAGGGGTTTTGGGATGAACCGTTGATAAAATCCGTGGTTTCCCGTTTGCGGCGTTTGAAGGACTCATACTGAATTCATACCATAAAATCATTCCTGAGTAACGAACCAGCGGTCCGTTGTACAACCCTGTACCCTGTGCCTTGAACTTTGCCTCCCCAACAAAGTATGAGTACCGATTATAAATTATTTTTCGTTATTTATGTAAAGAAACGGTTAGAAAAACCTAAATAATGAACAGACAACTGATAATACAATATCTGAAAGAACATAAGCCCGAATTTGAAAAGAAATTTGGTGTACGACGGATTGGCTTGTTTGGGAGTTATGCCAGAGAAAAGAATCAAGAGGATAGTGATATCGATATTGTGGTAGAACTTGAAAAACCTGACCTTTTCAATTTGATAGGTATTAAACAAGCATTAGAAGAGCATTTCGATAAAAAAGTAGACATCGTTCGATATCGTGACAGAATGAATCAGGTATTGAAAAAGAGAATTGACAGGGATGCATATTATGCATAATTATGACCCGGAAATTATTGAAAATATTTTTGATAATATTTTATGGTCTCTTGATCAGGTTCAGAAACGTTTTTTGGTAATAGATACTCCAGATGATTTCTTAGATAGCGATGTAGGACTTGAAAAACTGGATAGTATTTGTATGCAACTTATCAATATCGGAGAAGCGCTAAAGCAGTTGGATAAAATCACAGATAAGATGGTTTTAAATAAATATCCTGAAATCGAGTGGAAGAAAGTAATGGGAATGAGGGACATCATCATGCATCACTATTTTGATATTGATGCCGAAACTGTATTTACAGTATGTGATGAACATGTCCCTGAGTTAAAAGAAACGATTCAAAAGCTAAAACGTGATCTGTCCGATATGAGATAAATTTCACCCTGAACCTTGAATCCGTCCCATGGCCGGAACGGCCGAAGAACTCACCCCTCCCGAAGGGATCTGCCCAAGGCATCCCTTTGGGGCCTTTGGGGCGGCCCCTCTCTCGGAGCAAAGAGGGGAGTTTGTATTGAAGTATAATTGATGGAAAGGAGATGAAAATCATAACCATGGCCGGAACGGCCATTGAAGTACCCCGTCAGGGGTACCATATAATTAGCCCCGGGTAAAAACAGGAGCGCTAGCAAACTGTTTGCAACCCGTGGGATAAGGAATCCAAAATATGGTACCCCGAGGCGATAAATGTGGAAAGAAATGAAAGATGTTATCGAGGGGTTATTGGATGAAACGTTGAGCATGCCCGGGTTTCCTGTCTGCCGTTTGCCGTTGCACGTTTTTTTATACCCTTTTTAAACCCTCTTGCCTTCTCTATAACACCTCGACCACCTCAAGACTCAAGACTCAAGACTCAGGACTCAGGACTCAAGACTATCCAAAAACCACAGCTCAACACGTCCTGCATACTCTTTAATTGCAGATTTTAATCGTCCCGCATGCTCCGACGATGGGAACAAGTCCCCAAAACCAAAACTCAGATAGGACTTCTCATTGCGATCTTTCTTTACCTCATATCCCGCCGGGGATCCAACCGGATCAAACCCCCTTTTCCTGAACCCTGCAATCGCCCTCGGCATATGCATGGCATTCGTCACCACAATCACCCTTTTCTCCCCGGGTGCATCTCCCTCTCTAGCTCTTAGATTTTTATATACTCCAGACTCTTCCCACGTATCTGAAGCAGCCGGAAGCAGCGCATAGCGGCTTCTCTCACTCAGATCTGCTCCCAGCTCCATAGCGGCCACTGCATACATTTCCGCCTGCGATCGTGCACCCTCCCAAGAATCCTGAAAACCGGAGAAAACCAAGCGACTTTCCGGGATGAGCCGGTAAAGTCGAATTCCCTCAGTCAGGCGCGACAACGAATTCCGAACGAGTGAGGAGGTAGCCGGTAGTCTAAGATCGCTGTCGTGCCCGGCTCCCAGGACCACGATATCTGCACCCCGATACTTCTCGGCCTCCGAGAGTACAGCGTCCGTATTTCCGCCCGCCTGAACCAGGATCGGGTCGTAATTCTTTTCAAGCTGGTAGACCAATGCATTAGGAATGAACGGGGTTGTCATAATGTAAAACCAGATTCCCGCCAACCAGAAACAGGCCTTCCAATATCCTGACGACTTTTTTCGCACTCGAAGCAGAAAACCGACGGCCACCAGCATTAAAAATATCGTGACAGGGTCAATGAAAAATTTTACGATCGTGCTCAACATGTAGTGAATATAGCTCTTTGAACAGAGTTGTTCATGGGTTATTGTTGTGTGTGAAGAGTAGTAGTTAAGTGAAAAGGCAAAAAAATGGTATCAAATAAAATGCTTTTTTGTCAAAAACAACGAAATCCCTTTCAACGATTCCGTCCACTGCCCCTCAAATATAATCTCATTTCAAACCACACCCACTGCCTCGGGGTGTCTTTAGGATGTCGCCTAATCCTACGGTTGCAAAACAATACTGCGCTCGTTTTTTTACCGCGGACTGTGTTTTTACGCCCTTTCAGGGCTTGATGGCCGTTTCGGCCATGGCAAAGTGTTTAAAGTTTCTGGATTAAGATTTTTTACGTGTGGTGCACTGAGTAGTGAATAGTCCCTTGAGACGGCGTATTGAGATCGTGGTGAAAGAATATTCCTGAAACGCCGGGCCTGTACTTGTGTCACCTGTCATACCGAGTAAGTATTTGTAAACGAATGTGAACAAATACGCATCGAGGTATCTCATGGCACACAGGCAGAGACAATTACATAAACACCATTGTGAAGTCGCCAACCCATGGTGGCTTGAACAATGATCTATCCTCTGCCCCTCGAAACCAATCTCATTTCAAAAGACGTGCAGAGCCTCGGGGCTCATTGGGCTGTCGCCTTTACACCCCGGGTTACCAACAGTTCGCTAACGCTCCTATTTTCACCCGGGGCTATTTGAGGAACGCCCCGTTGGGGCTCTTCAATGGCCTTTTCGGCCATGGCTTTGGCAACAAACCTGCCATGGTTTTCTCCCCCCTCTTTGCGGAGTTCTTTTGTGACGTAGAGAGGGGGGGCAGGAGGATGAGTCCTTAAACCGACTTCTCCCATCGTTCAAGAGCAAGCGCATACACCTCCTGTACTTGACCCGCTATGCGATTCCAGTCGAACTCCAGCGATCTGCTTCGGGCAGCTCTCTTCATCACTGAAAGTCGGTTTCTGTATTTTTCCACCTCCTTCAGGATAGATACCGTTTCAGTAACATCACCACCGGGAACCAGCCAGCCGCTGGATTCACCCACATAGTCGGGCACACCTCCAACCCGGTTCGAAAGTGTAGGAACTCCGCACGCCATGGCCTCCAGTATCGAGTTGTTGGCTGATGAAAATGTAACCGGCATATAGAGAATATCAGCCGATCTGTAGATTGAGATGAGGTCTTCTTCCGAAATTTTTGAAAATAACTTCACACCCGGTAAGCCCGATAGCTTTCTCTGAATTCCGGTCGACACAATTGCGGTAAAATCCACAGGTAGCTTCTCTTTCTTCGCTTCCAGCACAACTTTTTTATAGGTATTCCAGTCCCTGCCATGGTTCCCAACGGTAAGAAGTTGTATCTTCGGTATTTCTTTTCGATCAACGGGAAGATTCTCCTCTGCAGGGGTAAAGATATCAGTGCGAATGCCGTGAGGCACCCAAAAAACCTTGCCTTTTCCCACAATGGTCTCCGTAAAGGGAATCATACTTTGCGACATCACAATCGCTGCATCAAGATGTGTGTACTTATCACTGTAATTCCCACGGATAAGCCTCCTCATAAAACCGCTGTCTTCAGGAAGGTGAAATGAACCCACCAGCGCTGCGTTGAGCCAGTTTCTGTATTTTAGAAGTAAATTGAGCTGATCTTCAGCATAAATCGCATGAACCAACGGCTGTTGATATCGTCTTTGTAAAGCTAGGGTTTTCAGTTCCGCCATAAAATCTGCCCGCCGGTAGTGATTGGCATACGCCGTGGAGGGAAACAGCCTCTTCCGTACACCTTCTCGCACCTCTTTAAACGGATAGTTTCTCTCTTTTTTGACTAATACGGTTTTGCCCTCAATAAAATCGCAAAGCTGATCATACCCGCCGGAAGCTGTATGATGCCGCCACCTCTTTTTTATGAGCAAAGGTTCAATGGATCTTCTCAAAACAACTCTTTATCAATAATCAGAATTTTTTTCTGGTGTATATTTCTTTGCAACAGACTCCAAATGAATTTCATCTGCCAAGGCTTTTAATATATCCATAAACAGAATGGGACATCTCAGTTACGTATATGATCATACATCTGGGTTGAGGGCCAATTTGAGGTTTGCTGCCGACTGCCGGTTCATCGCCAGTAAACAATCCTGTACCGATTTAATAAATTCGGTTGAAGGCTGTTCCCTTAAATGTCTGATCATAGCCTCTGTAAACTCCTCTTTTGTATGGCAGACCGTTATGCCTGCGCCAATAAAATTATTCAGCCCAAGTGCGCCCTCACCGGTAGTGATCACCGGCCGGTAGTGCTCAAGCGATTCGATGGTTTTTATTTTCAATCCTGTCCCCACGCGAACAGGGTTTATGGTAAAGGAACAATGTACATAAAAATCTTCCGCATTATCTACCCGCCCCAACAATTTATACAGCCCACTCTCCGGCAGTGTGTTACAGACGCCCCCCGCAACCAAACAGGACGTATCGGGATATGCAGCTTTGATAGCCGGCAACACCTCATCCGCAAACCAGAGAAAGCTGTGCCTGGTAAGCGGGTTGTCGGATCCGATAAACCCAAAGTGATGCCGTTTCGAGGCATCGGTCGGGGCATCGGATGGTTTCGTGAAATGCTTCACCACCATCACCTGCACCTCTTTTGATACCATCTGTCTAAAGAGCTCTCCCTCCTCTTCCTGAATCGCAAGGACATGCGTTGCCCGCTCCAGCGCCTTTCTCTCCTCCTCCCGCGAAACTGAAAACCAGTATTGATCCACACCGATCGAGTTTAGCTTCATATTTCTGTCGGTAAACATATCATGGGTATCAATGATCCGAACGGGAACGTCTGAAAGCATTTCCAGGAAAGCCGAGTTGTAAATATAGGGAACAAGAACCCGTTGAAACTGATAGAGTTCCTGTATCCTCCGAACCTCCTCCTCCCAAGACGGCTCAAACAGGCAGTCCACGTTCTCCACATTCAGGCTGCTGTTAAACTGAAAGCCGCTATTATTTCCCGGAATTCCCAATCGTTTTCTGATCTGCTTCTGCAATCTTTCTCTGAGGGTGGGCTTTTTCGTAAAGTTGGTGATCCACTTGTCCACAAACCCGCTCAGCGACTCCTTTTCTCGGTCTGACATGCGGACTCCCGCAAAAAAGATCTCAAACCCCATCTTTTTGATTTCGACAAGCAGACGCCTCATACGCATCCTGTTCCCTCGCCAGGGTGGCCCGCAGCCGATGTCCGATATGATTAAAATGCGAGGGTCTTTCATGTAGTACAGTTTTCGGTCAGGTTTATGACAAGTGAAGTGAAGCTAACGATAAATTCTAAAATGAACTACTCCGGGATAAAACACATTGTCCGGATTACGTCCCTTTCCCACAGGGATCACTTTGTGGCAGGGCTTTTATATTTGTTTGAATACTCTTGTATAGCGCGCTGCGCTATGCTGTTGACGTTGCCCCTTTGGGGCATGTTCGATTGTAAATCGGGGTAAATACTCCCCTCCTGTGTAAGGAGGGGTCGGGGGTGGTAGCTTTAGATTTCGAGCCCAAATCAGACTTAAAAATTGAATTATTCCAAGGGGTCGTTCAGATTGCCTGGCACCCTACAGCCACAAGATCCCTCCGCGCATTCGCTAGCTCATTTGGTTGGGATGACGTGGCAGCGGGTGAGAAAGCGGCGGGCATAACGTGCTGTCCCGGTAAAAATGTCTTATAATGCCCGCCGTAATACACGTCTATGGTCCTTGCCATCCTCCAGGCTGTCAAACTCCATCGGGGGTTCCGGCATGGCTGGCATCCCCCGGCTCACTCCGTTCGCTTTCCCCCTTCTCCCGAAGGGATCCCTTTGGGAGAAGGGGGACGTTGAAACCCTCATGTTAAAACGAATACCCTAACATTTTGAGCTCTTCGGAATAACGATGTTCGATGATCGCTCTCGCCTCATCGGTGTAGAGTTCTCGGCTATTGGAGTTGTTCTGGCTCACCGACAGTCTGGGCAAATTCACATCTCCATCATACCCGAATGACTGCAGAATCCTTCCCAGGTCGTTGGTTAACTGTTCCTGCTTTACTGTCTCAAACGGGTAGCCACCGGCATAGTGCAGAAACATCGTTCCCTTTTTACCGGCATAGTATCGCTTTACATAGTCGGTGAAGCTGTTCCTGCTGGTAAACCGGTAGCGGGAAGCCTGGGGCATGATCCAGGAGTAGTGATTATCCCTGTCCACACGAAACCGCCTGCGCAGCTGATTATAGAACTTCCTGCCCAGAAGAGACCTCATCCAAATACCGGCCCGAAACTGCTCATAAATCTTACTCTCGAAGAAAAAATTGGACAGAACCACATCAAACGGGTTTCTGACGGACAAGACAAGCGTGAGATCCCGAATTTCCGCCTCACTCAGAAGACCGTGCTCTACAAGCTGATCCATTCGGGTGTGCTTGCGGTCAGCCACAATCTCGCCGCGGCTGTTGAAAAGATGTTCCCGGGGCAGCCACTGTCCGCCCGCGTGATCAATCAGAAACCGCGATACCGAGGTAGACCCGGTCTTCGGTACGCAGAGATAGAGAAGCCCGTATTGTGGACACAGCACAGCCATAAGCCCGGCTAGGTTTTACGTTTTGCCATTAAATCGTTGGTTCTACAGGGAATCTTGAGGGTAAATGAACATCGTAATCTGAGTTCGATTGTAAATCTGGGTAAGAATTCTCCCCTCCTGCTTGCCCTCGATACCTCGGGGTGTAAGGAGGGGCCGGGGGTGGTAGCACTAATGTTTTTAAGATCATATAAAACTGTAAACCCGTTTCCACAACGGGACGCCTTGGGCATAATCACCCCTGCACTCCAGCTGGAAGATCTCTTTGGGAAAATCTCCTCCGCAATAAAGTCTTTGAGAATATTGATTTTCAAAGAAATCAAAATAAATTAAAATTCCTGTTAAATACAGCGGTTCCAGTCCTTCTGACCCACCCCTGTCCCCTCCCTATCACACCAATAAAGCGGTGTGACAAGGAGGGGAGTTCCTGAAAATCGCATATCACCTAAATGATTTAAGTTAACCAAAGCTTTGTCTGAAATTTAAACTTATCAGCTTTTTGCCAATATTATCAAAACCAATATTTCTTACTTCTACTCAAATTAATCACAAGAATTCCTGTAGAATCTAAAAGTTCTTTCGCAGCGACACACGGAACATATGGTTCACCAGGTCTCTCTGATAGCGGTTGTAAAGATTGTGAATGGAGGTGTGCAGGTACTCCACGCGCAGATCCGTATCAAAAGGCAGAAAGAGCGCGGCGTCTGCTCCGTAGGTCCAGTGGTTCATAAACCGATCGAGCATAAACCAGTTCTCCTCACCGAACGGGTAGAGCCGGATATAGGTCTCCTGCTCCCTGTAAAAACGATCGTAAAAGGACGCCACTCGCTGCAGCGTGATCCCGGCCATCCCCCACTCTCCAAAATAGATCAGCCTCCCCGTTTCGGCGCTTGAGCCCGGGCCGATTCCCGCGCCCAGCAGCTGACCTTCGTGCGTAAACCCCTGCCGGATTGCGGGATGTTCGTACCAGGTGTTGCTCTCATCGCGAAACTGCGCTCCTACGCTGGAGTTCTCCAGGTTGGTCGCCTCGATATTCAGTACCAGCCGGCCGTTTTTAGAAAGAGAAAACGTTTTCAGCACGCCCAGCATAAAGCCGCGGTTCAGCTCCGGCTCCGCCAGCAGATCCCGCATCCGCCGGCGATTGTTGTTCAGCCCCCATTCACCATAAAGCTCCACGTTGGCGGACTCAAATACCCATCGGCCATACAGCGAGGTCATAACGTGAAAGGTGTCGGCTCCGATCCTCTCCGTTTTGGGTTGAGAGAGGCGAAAAGCCGTCATAAATTCAGAAAACCCAAAACCGCCGGACGATTCATTCCCGTATGCCACCCGGTTGATCCCTACATCCAGCCCATTCAAAAAAGAGGGGCGATAGTTCACAGAAAACCCGGTGATGTAGCGCCGATCGTTGGAAGGATCCTCATCAAAAAAGTCAGACTCCTGTATGGTGCCCCAGAACCACGATCCGCTCAGCTCTCCAGCCCGGGTCTGAACCGGTGCATCCGTTTTGAGATAACCGTGATAAAAGCCGGGGGCGTTGGCGCTGAGCAGCAGCGGATTGTGAATGGCAGGGCCCATGGAAAAACGCTCGTTGGAAAACCCGACGGCCACACCCCTGGCCGCGAGCTGCAGATACGAATCGCCGGGATCAAATGCGTCTACGCTCTGCTCCCCGAACCGCTGGGGATAGTCGATGTTGCTAAGAGGACGACCATAGTCGGAAATACCGTTAAACTGCGGATAGCTCGAGAGCGTAAACTCACTGTTTTCACTGCTCACATAGACCGGCCGGATGACCGCCGTGAGCGGGCCAATAGCTATTCCAGCACCAGCACGCACGGCCATATTGGTTCCCACGCCCTGCCACAGCGCTCCGTCGTTTACGCCCAGTGGAAAATCACTGTTTGAAGAGTAGACCAGCTCAGGCGAAAAAAGCGTCCACTGCAGCTTGCTATCATCTGTTCCATATCGCGGGTTCACCAGTTTCCCGTCCCATCGGTTAATTCCCATCTCTTTTTGTCCTACAAAGACGCCGTCTTCATCACGTAGTGCTGGGTTTACCCGAAATGCTTTGCCCGAAACGGCCCGCAGGTACACCTGGTACACATCATCCGGAGCGTTTGTATTTACAAAAAAACCTGATCGCGTAGTCTTGGTACTATCCGCATCTGTGATCCTCTCCTGCGCTGACGCATGACTGGCAAAAACAGATAGCAACAGAACCAGCAAAAAACGGGTAGGTTTATTCATGCTCATCGTCGCCATCCCGGGATATTTTTTCTGAGAACAAGCTCAAATCTTGTATTGAACAGGTCATTACCGCTCAGATTATGATGATTCATAATGTAGCTAAGTTCCAGGCCTGCTGTAACCTCCAGGCCTGCATTAAGAGAAGTCGTCACTTCTCCCCCGGCCATAAACTCAACATTACGTACCTGCCACCTCTCTATATTTCCATCATTGACTGACCGGATCTCCTCAAAAAACTGATCTGTACGGGAGTTGTGATAGACGATGCGTGCAAATTTAAGCGAATAGCTACGATTCTTTTGATACAGATCTCCCTTCACCATCTGCATATTCACTCCGGGACCATACCCCGTTCCCATTATCTGGCCTTCATTCGTATAACCAAGAATCTGTCCACTGTGGGTAAACCATCCTCCCAGATATCCATTATTTCTTGTTAGTGATGTACGGCTGGCTTCAAAACGATTAATCTCTGCGAAAAAGGCAAGAAGCTGTTCGCCAGGTAGTAAAAAGGTTTTGATTGCGCCAAACGTATAGGCACCCTGATGAGCAGGTTGTGCCCTGAAATCACGTAAATCCGCACTATGATCGTTACGTCCGAAATCAATATAGAATTCAAAGCCCTTTTTGGGAATCAAATATCTCATAAACAGACTAACGACTTGATTATCCGGATCATCTCCTCTTGCAATGTTACTTTTAAGTCCAGTCTCAAACAGTCTTCCTAAATGATTCCTGTAATCTGAAAAATTATCCGGGAAAGGAAGAAAATAGGTGCGGTTAAGCCCGATAATAAATCTCTCTGAAAACCATGGTTTATAAACAAAGAGCAAAGATTGAACAGAGTGAGAGTCAATACCTCTGTTAACAGAAAAATATTCAGACTCCACCGTTTTGCCGAAAATGTAGGCAATTTCAAATGAGCCCGCCGGTGTATGAAATGGACGGTAGGTGCCTGCATAAATATGCCTGAACCCTGGCGCACTATAGCCAAATTGAAGAGCGTTATTCACAGCGGGGCCTGCCCAGATCCGCTCGTTCGACAGGGCCAGTCTGAACGCGGAAACTTTAAGCTCTATATAGCTATCGCCCAAATCTGCCCAGCTATATGTACTGTCGCCGTATCGCTGAACATAGTCAATGTAACCTTGAAAATCACGATATGCATATACACTGGCATTTTCCCGCAATCCATAAAAAGAAGAACTTATTAAGGGAGGCTGATAGGGACCCAAATCAAAGGCTCTGTTCTGTGCCATCCCAATCACAGGGTTTAGCCGAACGTTAAGCGGACCCGCTGAAATTTCCGCTCCGGTTGTAAATGCGCTATTGTATCCTCTTCCCTGCCATAGCCGGCCGTCATTCGTCCCTCTGGGCAGACGGGTATTGTACGATTGAAACAGCACCGGCTCATACAGATTCGCTTCAACCCCTTTCGAGGGGGAATAGAGGGGAGCGGTACGATTTGTAAATAGATGGCTACGTGGATGCTCTTCGGATTCAATTCCGCGTGTTGATACCGGCCTCAGCATAAACGAAGAGTCATGATCTGTAAGCCCTGAAGTCTGAAGCAGTCGCAGATAATATTCATCATCATGAAGATTCTGGTACCCGAACTGCGCGGCAGCTGAAAACGGCAAACAGAAAAGAAAGAGTAAAAGAAGAAAACGCCTCATAAATTCAGAGCTGTCTCGATGAAGGTTCACGGTTTAGGAGAATAATTTACTACGATTTGCGGTTCTTGCCAACAGGAATTGGTGTTGAGGTTGAGGATAAGGCTGAGGTTGAGGATAAGGCTGAGGTTGAGGTTGAGGTTGAGGTTGAGGTTGAGGTTGAGAATATAAATCGTCACTTCGAGTTCTCGGCAGGCTCGAACTGACGGGATCAAATATAAACTATGGCCGAAACGGCCATCAGGGTACTAACCCCTATTCTTATGGTTAAATCAAGCGATTGTTGGGAGTGTTGGTTGATACATTCTGTTTTGTTTAACGACTGCAAACATGCGGTGAACCAGCTTGCTTCGTACAGCATTTATCACACTCATTTTAGGTTTGTCTTCCTTACATTTTCGTTCATAAAATATTTTGAGCTCTCCCGGCTTTTTTACCGCAGCCATTGCTCCCATATGCAGCAGCGATTTCATACGTTTATCTGCCCGATGTGACACCCGGGCTTTGGTGTTCGTATCCGTTCCAGAGTGCCACACGAACGGTGCGACTCCACAGTAGCAACAGAAAGCTCGGGCATTATCGAAACAGGTAAACCCTTTTGTGAGAATCATGGCGGCGAGGGCCACCCTCGGGCCCACCCCAGGGATGCTCTGCAGCAGCCTGTTCTGTCGGTTAAGCGTTTGACTGCCGGCAATTATAGTCTTTATTCGGCACTCAATTTGGGCAATTTGTTCATCAAAAACAGCGATGATCGCGGCCAGCCTGGCCTGTTTGGACTGGTAGACAGCCGTTGGCATATAGTCCGCCTGATCGCTCAGTTGCCCTTTATATTTAGCCCGATCCGCGACCAGCAGGACGGCCTCACTCTGCAGGCATCGTAGCTGATCCAACTCTGAGTCCGCCTGCTGCCACAGACGTACCTGATCTTGGTATCGCCATCCATAGCGGGCAATACGCTCTGCATCGGCCGGGTCCGTCTTGCCCCGCTGCAGGCCATTGCATGCTTTAATCTGCCCCGGATGCTCGATCCACAGGGCCAGAGACCGGCTGGCGGCGATCTGCTGCAAGATGTAGCCATACATACCGGTGTTCTCCGCACAGAACAACACACTGCTGAGATCATCAACAGGTAACTCATTGAGCAAAGCCCCCAGATCGTTGGGCGCGTTTTCGCAGCGACCACTGAAGAGGGGCGGTCCAGCGCCTCTGATCAGACTCAGGTCCAGATGATGTTTGCTGATATCGATGCCACAAACGTATGAATATCTCATAGGATTATCTATTTGAAAGGTTCAGAGTACAAAGCATTGAACACTGTCCTAAAAACCTTATCAGCTCCAAACTGAGTTCTTATACAGGCCTGATGTTCAAAAATGTCGGGTAGTACCAAATAGAGGATTAGACCTTAGAGTCTTTCCCAAAGGATGGTTCACTACCCGACAGCTTTATATGTCTACCCAATCTGCTCATTATTTTCCTCAAATACACCAAGGGGAATCTAAGGTCCCGAAGGGATCTGCCCAAGGAATCCCTTTGGGGCCTCCGGGGCGACTTCGCCGCAAAATCGCGGCTTCGCTCAGAATGACAGGTGGCCTTTTACACAAGCCGGCGTATCGGGTGCCTTGCTTTGCATATGTTTGTCAACCACCGTTTTGTTCATTCGCTGCCAGGTTAACCATGGCCGGAACGGTCATTGGAAAGCCCCAGCGGGGCGTCATAACATAGCCAGCGGCAAAAAAACAAGCACAGCGATGTTTTTGCAGCCGTGGGGTTGAGGTGACACCCGAAAAGAACCCCGAGGCGGTGGATGTGGATTGAAATGACAATCGTAGTCGAAGGGGTAGTGGTTAAAAACATTGCCGGTCGAAAATCGTATGCACTGAATGTGGGCATCCCCCTGTTCGGCGTTGCCTCCTTTTCCCCTTCAAAGGGGGACTTTAAAACCTGAACATGATACCATGGCCAGAACGGCCATGAAAGAGCCATAGCGGGGCTGAATGTTAATAGCCCCGGGTAAAAACAGGAGCGCTAGCAAACTGTTTGCAACCCGGGGGACAAAATACAGTCCCAGAGAGCCCCGAGACTTTGTACGTGGTTTAAAATGAGATCGGTTTCGAGGGGCACTTGACAGGGCGTTGTTTAAGTCATTACGGGTTGCCAACATGGTTAATGACAATTTTTTCGTCACCGCTTGTGAACCACGAGATCCTTCGCTGCGCCTCACGAATGTTCGGCTTCTTCGAGATGACGGGTCGTATTCTTATAAACCTGGCGTATCATATTCACTGACAGGAAACGAATTGCGAAACGCCGATTCCTAATTCGCTTAAGGCATTTTGATATTACATTCATTCCAAGACCGGAAGTTTAGCCATGGAAATTACAGTAACGAGGTAAGTTTCACTTTTACGATTTGCGTTTTGCCTTTTCACTTTTCCCATTTGCTATCTACCATCTCAATACTCAATACTCCCTATTCTCAAGCCCTCACATCCTCTTCTAATTCGGGTTCGGATACCCGTTCAGGCTTTCCCGGCCTGTCTTCATTTTCCTCCCTATCGGGGAGCGGGGTGTTCAAGGAAGATGAACTATTTTCATCCGTAGATTTAAAGGCCTTCTGCCTGCTGGCGCCACCGTTTTTTTCAATATAGCCTGGAATCGGAGTTTTTGAGAGAAGTTTGCGCTTCAAAGAGAGCGTAGGGAATACCAGCAGGGCACTTGCAATGACAATCGCAAGAAGCGCATTCACGCCAATATAAGGAGCAATGACAATCGAGAGGGCAATAAACCCGATTTGCAGTGCAGATAACACGAGCGTGACGTTTTGATGAGAAAAGCCCATCTTAATTAAATGATGGTGAATGTGGTCTGCATCGGCATTAAACGGAGATTTGCCATTCAATGCACGAATCATAAATACACGCAGCGTGTCATAAAGTGGAACCATCAGTACAGACACAAGAATTACGGGTGCTGCAATCTGCCACCCGGCCACTACCGGGCCATTGACAGCTGTGTTTAAAAATCGTATTCCAAGAATCGACAGGTAAAACCCGGAGAGCAGAGCACCTGTATCACCCATAAATATTGAAGCGGGCTGCCAGTTATGATACAGAAAACCCAGGAATGCACCGGCTAAAATAATTGAAAAAACAGCCTCACCATAGTGCCCTGCCATGGCAAACCAGCCGGTAAAAAAGAGGGCCGAAATCACAGTAAGGCTCCCCGCAAGGCCATCCACGCCATCTATGAGGTTCATGGCATTAATCACCACCACAATAACGAATACGGCCATTAGTGAACCAGCCAACGGAGGAACTGATTCCACACCAAACACACCTCCAAAGGTGTTAATTGATACACCTGCACCCACAACCATAAAAAGGGCCGCCAATATTTGAGCTGCCAGTTTCTTGGTAGCCGACATCATGTAGAGATCATCCTTAATACCTACAACAAAAAGTAAAATAGAGCCTGCCAGCATGTATGAATTTCCTGCAAAGGATGCACTCAGTGGATGAAGGGAGTAGAAAATCCAGAGGGAGGCGAGGATGGCTACACCACCAAGAGCCGGCGTGGGGTTTTGGTGAACTTTTCGGCCATCGTTCGGTTTATCCAGAAGTTTTTTCGACTTCGCGGCTGAGATTAGAACCGGGATTCCTTTATAAACCGCGATGATAGCTGATAGAAACAGCGCTGCTGTTAAAAAGATAGATGTTTGGGTTGTCATTAGTCTCCGTAGCTGATGCCCCTCGTTGCCGTTGAGCAAGATTATCATTTGATGAATTTAGACAGATAGACTGTCTGATGTCCTAATTGTACTTCTCGATACTGATGAACTGACGCTAACATTTATTCCCTAATTTACTAAAACTGAGGAATAGTTTAAGGACTTTTTGTAACTGCTAGTTATAATTTTGAATTCTGACGATAACGAGAAGTCATGTTATATTAATATTTTTTAATAATTAACGTAATTATCCGGTCAGATGAAAGAGAGCGATGTAAATTTGTTGATTTGGTAATCTTCTGAGTACCGAGATCCCCTTGCTTTACCAACGCTCCCCCCTTCCCAGTGCGAGGAGATCCCGGGTCGGGGCCCGGGATGACAGGCGTTGTTCTTTATCATTGTCATTACGAGACTAAACAAGAACACAGTCATGCTGAGTTTAACTCAGTATCTCCTGGCTTAATCAGCGCTCATTCCTTCCCAGTACAGGGAGGTCCCGGGTCGGGGGCCGGGAGGACGGGCTTTGTTTAAGGACAATGAATGTGATACAGTCATGCTGCATGCACTGATGAAAATCAGGGAACTTGATTCAGCATCTCCTGACCTTACCAACGCCCAAAACGAGGAGATACCGGGTCAAGCCCGGCATGACTACTGAGGGGCCCGGCATGACTGCTTG
>CAZJBI010000007.1:162739-275715 GCA_964544445.1 uncultured Rhodohalobacter sp. | reverse complement strand
CATGGGGCTTGGTACGTTGAAATGTCTCTTTTGCCATGGTTAATCTATTTGTGTTATTATAATGTTTGAAACGTTCAACCTGAAGAGCCGATAGTCGGATTTGAACCGACGACCCCTTCCTTACCATGGAAGTGCTCTACCCCTGAGCTATATCGGCTTTTTTCAGTGAGCGGGCGACCGGAGTCGAACCGGCAACATTCACCTTGGAAGGGTGACACTCTACCAATTGAGTTACGCCCGCTTGTAAAGACCGGAAAATTTATTTAATAATTGCTTTCCGGAAACTCCATCATTAATATTAATCGAGTGGGGGGAGCAGGATTCGAACCTGCGAAGTCTTACGACAACAGATTTACAGTCTGCCCCAGTTGGCCACTTTGGTATCCCCCCAATTTACTTAAAGAAAATTAAAGCGAGCCAGTGGCCGGATTCGAACCGACGACCGGCGGTTTACAAAACCGCTGCTCTACCCCTGAGCTACACTGGCTTATTCAAAATTTCAAAAATCCGCTATCCGTTTATCACTAATTTTTGGATGTATCTTTCCCTTCAAGCGAAAGACCTGTAAGCTAAAAACATCTTATCAATTAAGCAACACTGGAAAGTCATTTATTTTTTCTTTTCATATAAAGATATCGAAGAGTTAATGCCATGGCGATCAGCCCAAGGATAACCCAGCCGTAAATATTTAGATAGTGTCCAATTGTTTTCCAGCTCTCATGCACGATCCATCCAAACGAGAGCAAAAGAGTGTTCCAAATCAGAGAGCTTAAAAACGAACTCAAAATTGTTGAAGAAAACTTTGTGCGTGTTACTCCGGCCACGATAGATATCACAGAACGCGTGCCAGCCAGAAAGCGGTTTAAAAGTATGACCAGCTGTCCCCAATGCGCCATCCACATCTTTGCTTTATCGTAATATTTGATATCCACAAGTTTAGCGAGCCAGAATTTATTCCTGTATTCTTCGATCCTGTCTCCAAAATAGGCGCCAATCCCATATACCGTAATAAACCCGAAAACCGAGAATATTGAAGTAACCGCTAATGTGGGTCCAAACCCAATAATTTGCTCGGCAGCCAGGTACCCTCCAAACGCCACTAATACGTCGCCCGGCAATGGAGGAATGATATTTTCGATATAGGCTACAAACGCAAAAATACCATAGATACCCAGCGGCGACAGCGTTTTAATCCACTCCACGATTTGATCGAGGTATGCTTCCATAATCAGATTTTCTGGATCAATGCGATGGCTTGCGAATTAATCCCCTCTTCCCTGCCAACATACCCCATTTTTTCGCTAGTTGTTGCTTTTACAGATATTTGCGCCGGGTTTAGATTTAATGACTCTGCAATTCTTTCCTGTATTTGCTTAATGTATGGCATCAGCTTTGGTCTTTCGGCAATAACTGTAGAATCAATGTTTACGATCTGGTAACCTTCTTTTTGAATAAGCTTGTTCACTTTCTTGAGCAGCTCAATGCTATCTGCATTCTTATATTCAGAATCGTTATCCGGGAAGTGGGTTCCAATATCTCCTAACGCCAAAGCTCCCAATAAAGCATCAGTAATTGCGTGGCAGAGCACATCAGCATCGGAATGACCTTTTAATCCCTTGGGATGGTCAATTTTCACACCTCCCAATATCAAATCACGCCCTTTTTCAAACTGATGCGTATCGAATCCTAAACCTACTCTAAAACTCATCAGCTATCTTCCTTTAATAAATACTCTGCAACTTTCAGATCATTGGGATAGGTTATTTTAAAGTTCTTATCAGATCCTTTAATCATAACAACCTTCCCGCCAATTTTTTCAACCAGTGAAGAATCATCATAGCCTTTTACATCGTGATGGTAGGCGTAATCGTAGGCTTCGCGTACAAGAGCAGCCCAAAATATTTGAGGGGTTTGGGCTTCCCAAAGCATACTTCGATCGGGGGTATCCATAATTTCGAGATCAGTATTCACCTTTTTAATTGTATTTTTTGCCGGCGAACCTAAAATTGCCCCACCCCACCGTGTTGCTCCTTTAATGCATTTATTGATCTCTTTCAGCTCAACAAATGGCCGAACTGCATCATGAACCGCGATGAGCCCTGTTTTTCCGGAGATTTTATTCAAAGCATTACGAATTGAATCTTGCCGTTCAAGACCTCCAAGCACAACATGGGTAGTAATATCCGGAAACAAACTTGAGAGAATCTCCTTGGTAAGATCTACATAGTCGGGTGATGTGGAAACAATGACTTCGCCCAGGCTTTCAATATTCATAAATGCCTGCAGTGTATGCTCCAGAACCGTTTTGCCCGCAAGGTTCAGGTAGGGCTTGGGGATTTCCTTCCCAAGCCTTTTCCCGGCACCCGCTGCCGGCACAATTAAACCTACCTGTTGTTTTTCCACGAACTATGTTTATTGGATGAACATTGCATCTCCAAAAGAGAAGAAGCGATAATCGTTTTTTAAAGCTTCTTTATAAGACTCTTTGATAAATTCAAATCCTCCAAACGCAGCAGCAAGCATAAGCAATGTTGATTCCGGTCTGTGGAAGTTTGTGATGACTCCCTCCGTTATTTTAAACGGATAATCCGGATAAATAAATTTATCTGTCCATCCGGTACCGGGCTTCGACATGCCACTGGCCATAACGCTGGTTTCGATAACTCTAACGGAAGACGTTCCGCAACCAATTACGCGGCTTTTCTTACTTTTAAGAGCTTCATTAATACGATCTGAAGACTCCTTCGAAATGTAATAATTCTCTGAGTCCATTCTGTGCTTAGTCAAATCTTCGACTTCAACGGGTCGGAATGTGCCCCATCCGATATGAAGAGTAACGGGTACAAAATCCACGCCTTTCTTTTTCAGCTTTTCGACAAGCTCCTCGGTAAAATGCATTCCGGCTGTAGGTGCAGCCACTGCTCCGCGCTCTTTCGCAAATATTGTTTGATATCTTTCCTTGTCACTCTCTTTGGGCTCCCTTTCAATATAAGGTGGCAGTGGCATATCGCCAATTTCATCCAGGCGGTCATAGAGATCTTCGTTCGGGCCTTCGTAAAGAAAACGAATCGTGCGTCCTCTTGATGTTGTATTATCTACAACTTCTGCCATAAGGTCTTCACCAAAGTAAAGCTTATTACCAATTCTTATTTTTCTTGCCGGCTCTACAAGTACATCCCACAGCATATTTTCAGGCTGAAGTTCTCTGAGTAAAAAGACTTCAATATCCGCATCTGTTTTTTCCTTTTTCCCTTTCAGTTTGGCGGGAAAAACTTTGGTATTATTGTAAACAATTACATCGCCCTTGTTCAGATATTTATGTATATCAGAAAATGTTTCATGTTTAATGGTCTTATCTTCACGATTGAGAACCATAAGTTTTGCGGAGTCTCTTGGATCTACGGGCTCTTCAGGTATGTTAAATTCGTCGATTTCAAATTTGAAATCAGTTAATTTCATCTTCAATACTTTGGGGGTTATGTTAAAAGTTTTGAATTATAATCAAGCTTAATAAGATAAATTTTTTTATGATTTTGAGCAAGAAACGTATTTTTCTTTCAAAGACGGGAAAAAGCTCATCATTTAGCTTTCGCTATTTACTAACATCTTTGAATTATGTATAATTTATGATGTATTCTTTCGTTCTATGAGCAAATTTGCATTAATTGTATTTATGAAGACATTATTTTTTACAATACTGATTTTAGCATTTTCATATAGCCTCACTTACAGCCAGCTGAGAGATGATGTACAATCTTATCATGATTACTCAGCTACAATAGCGACAACTCCCAACAGCGGGAATACAGTTGGAAATTGGATGAACATGCTAAATATGACGATGAATCATTCTTATTCCATGTCGTTCAGCAATTATGGTGGTCAAATGCAGAATTTAAACGCATACACAAACCATATGAACTTTGATATTAGTGAAAGATTTAATGCACAATTTGATGTATCCGTACTTCACTCTCCTTTCGGAAATAGCTTTATGGGGACTCAGAACGACTTCGGCGCGAAGATTATTATCGATCAGGCAAGGCTCGACTATAAAATTTCTGACAGCGCACACATTTCTGTTCAGTTCTCTCAACGACCCTACTACGGAAGAGGTTTTGGAATGTACGACAGATATGGTGTTCACTCCCCATTTGGCAGATCACAGTTTGGCTATTAACCTTTTTTAATGGCTAAAAACTCTAATAAAAATAAGTCTACGCCTCTCTTTTTAAATACTGCAATCGGTTTTCTGGGTGTTCTGCTGCTTATTCTTATTGTCAGCTTGATTACTAGGATTGTTTTCCCGAGAATTGAAAATCAAAGAGTGATGGAGCAATCCGAATTCGTGACCAACATTATTCAGCTTGAAGTGCTGAATGGGTGTGGCGTTCCGGGCATGGCAACTCGATACACAGATAAAATCAGAGAGTTTGGATTTGATGTGGTTGAAACTGGGAATTTTGATCATTTTAATGTCGAACACAGTTTTATATTATCCAGGAGTGGATCTTTAGAGAATGCCTATAGAGTTGCGCAGGCAATTGGAGTAAGTGAAAACCGGGTGATTATTGAAGAATCACCAGACTTTTACCTCGATGTAACTTTGGTAATCGGAGCCGACTACGAAAACTTGAATTTTTAAAAAATCATATGCCTATGACAACTAAAACCGAGTATAATTTATCTCAAACAGATTTTTCATCAGACAGCCCCAGGAAATCTACCGATCTAAAATCACTTATCGATTCCATTGTAGAAGGTCTTCTTGAGAAAAAAGCTAAAGAAATTCGGGTTCTTGATGTGAGAGGTCTCACAACACTGACCGATGCATTTATTGTATGCCATGGAACTTCCGAAACTCAAATACGCGCTTTGGCAAACAGCGTTACTGAAAAAGTTAAAGAGAATCTCTCCGAATTAGTTTGGAAGCAGGAAGGCATGGATGCCCGGCGATGGATTATTTTGGATTATGTAAATGTAGTCGTCCATATTTTTAACAAAGAGAAAAGAGAATACTATGGAATAGAGCGAATGTGGAACGACGCTGTGATCACCGATATTGAAGATCTTCCGGAACATTCAGGCTAAAATCAGCTTCCAATAGATTCTGATGTTTTTCTTAAATAGAAATTTCTCTCTTAATGAACAGACAAGAAATTTTGTTTTGGACAGGGGTGCTTCTCTCGGTCGCCCTGATTCTCTGTTACATTTATTTAGAGAATTTCTCAGCCGATCAATCTTCTGGGTTTCACACTGATAATCAGGAGATTTCGACCAGAGAGACGTTAGAATCTGCAGCCGAATTATTTAATATTGAGCTGCAGAATTTTGAGCGGATGAATAGTGAGCTTCTCAATATCTTCCGTCAAAATAATATTCAGGACGCCAGCGGTGGCGCAGCATACAACTTACTCCCGGAATCTGATTTCTGGGGAATAACAATATTTAAAAACGACGATAAATGGATTTGGAAAGGGTTTGACGTTTCGTCAATGCCCGATATCGAAGACCGTCCACCGGGATTATCAGTTGCCACACTTACCAACTCTACCCTTCTGCTCCATAAAGAAACGCTGGGGGTTGGAGATCAAAGCTTTACTATTTATTCATCAGTTCTTTTTGAACAATCTTCCGATTTGCCGATTACCCCCGCCCGGGATGCTATCCAGAAAAATATTCTTCGCAACCTAAACCAACCGGTATCCTTTCACTTTTTTGAGCAGTTCCCGGATAGCGTACCACAGCAACCTATAATGTATTCTGAAAACGACACCTTGGGTGTGGTTACCCTGCCCGATCAAGAATTACTTTCAGTAACAGAACAACGTTCACCTCCAATTAACCGGTTATCATTCGCCTTGGAGCTTATCTTTGTGTTTATCTTCTTAAGCACGCTTTTCCTTTGGATTTCTACAAATAGGTCTGTCTATTCCCATCTTATATACCTGATTATTGTGGCCACAGGATGGGTTTATCTCTCCTATTCTGAAATTCTGACGATTCGATCAGAGTTCCTGAGCAGCTCAACACCCGAATATAGTCGCATTCAAATCGGGGCTTTGTTGAAATATGTGTTGCACTCTGTTTTTATAATGTACTTTTTTGCGGGGCTGCAAAGTATTATTTCTATGCTCAGAAAACCTTCTTCCAGCGAAAAGCATTTTCGAATGTTTGGCTTATCTCTTCTTTATGGAGTATTAAGTGCCGGAATCATTACGTTTGCAATGTATTCCACACTGGACGTCTTAATCACGAGCAAAATTTCATTAATAGAGCTACAGCTATCTCCCGGAATTTTACCATTTATTTTCTACCTCTCATCACTTCTCTTCTTCTCCGGAGCACTGGGGCTTATCATCGTTCTGGGATACACGCTCAATATTAGCGAAGCGGATAAATTAGCCATTTTAAGCCTGTTGTCGGCAACGGGATTTATTTTAACCTATTTCCTGATTGACCTCTACACAGAAATTGCACTTTTTGAAGGGTCAATTTTTGGTGCTGCTGTTTTCTTCTTTCTTTTCTCCCTTTTCATCATCTACCAAATGCAGTCGCGCGGAGCTACTTTTGAATCGATGTCGGGATTTCGAAAGATGTTACTGCTGATTATCGTCATATCGGCCGGATCATACAGCCTCATTTGGAACACTTATCAGAAAAATCTTGATCAAAATCTCTACTCTCAAGTTATCACTTATCTCTCTCGCGGGGGGGCTACATCAGGGCAGATTCTTTATGATGTATTGGCCCGTACCGAATCAAACTTAAAAACTCTCACCAGTTCCGACATTCAAAACCGCAGACAACCTGTTTCAAATCGATTTCAGCGTGTTGTTCAGGCAAATATCGATTCCACACGTAACGAATATTCATTTTACCTGAGGTTACTCACGGCTGAAGGCTCTGAAATTACAAGTTATTCTACTTCGATTGCCACACCGGCCTGGGATCCATTTTTCAACACAGACATTATGTTGCGTTCATATCGAGGGCAGCAGCTGCAATGGCAAACCAATCAGCCGGTAGTTTGGGGACGTCCGGCAAATTTGTCTGATATATATACCAATTTCGAACGAGGTTGGATTCCAATCTACGACAGCTCGGATTCGTCCACCATTATTGCATGGGTTGTTGGGGATATTTTCAAAGAGAGACTTGATTATAATAAACCTATTCGGGCTGTTCTTTCCGATAAATCCATCCCAAGAAGCCGGGAAAGTATATACATCAGTGAATATGTTGGAGATCGCCTGACAAACAGTGCCCTTTACGGTATTTATTATAATCAGCCACACTACCATAAATTACCGGAGGCAGAAGCAGCGATTATTGCTGAAGATGCCGTTCGTTTTTTCATCAATCGAACGAACGATCAAAGTTATCGCGTACTCTTGGTCCAGCATAGCGACCGTAATGTTGTAAAAGCAAGTGCCCCCCTGCCGGGCCTGAATTTGCACATTTTTTCTCTTTTCAAACTTCAGATTGTAATGATTTTCTTTGGCCTTTTCTGTTTTGCTATCCTGGCCGCCATAGGTTTTCCAAGTTTTAGCCTGTTTGGGCAAAATAACCGCTTTAGCGCAAAACTGATTGACGGGCTGGCGCTTTCAACTATTTTACTATTGACGGTTCTCATCCTTGCAACACAGTTTACCCTTTATCAGCAAAATGAACGGGACATCAGGCGTGAACTTACAAACGACCTAAACGGGCTTAGTGAGTCGCTGAAAGAAAGGTCAGAATTTTTGTTTGATGAAGTAACACCCGAAATTTTATCAGAGATCACCACACCTCTTAGCATCGATCTTATGCTATACAGAGGGAGTGATCTTGAGGTATCCACGACACCACAAATTTTTCAGCAAAATATTTTGCCGGCAACCATGCCCTACAGGGTTTATCGAAGCCTCTACGAAAATGAGCTAGCCCTCACATTCTCAAGCACTACAATTAATGACGAAAAACTAATTATCGGTTACCGATCCATACTCAATTCAGATGGACGCCCGGTAGGTGCCGTTGCTATTCCCATGTTTCTGGAATCACCTATTTTTGTAGAACAGATGCTCGAAACAACCAGCTATTTACTGCTCGTTTATCTCGTAATGTTTACACTCTTTATCGGTGGCACAGTATTTCTATCAGGCAGGCTTACGCGTCCATTAACTCTCATTCAGAGAGGACTTAACAAAATCACAAAAGGCAATACAGAATCAAAAGTACCCGTAAGCGGAAATGATGAAATCGGCTCGCTCGCATCGGCCTACAACGAAATGGTTGAACGACTGGGTGAGGCTCAAAAAGAGTTGATTAAAGCGGAACGGGAATCGGCATGGAAAGAGATGGCTCAGCAGGTGGCCCACGAAATTAAAAATCCATTAACCCCAATGAAATTAAATCTTCAGCACCTGCAGCGCCAGCTCGAGAGTAATCCGGATGACGTTCTGAAACTAAAACCACTTATCGAGAAAACGGCAGATAATATTATCAGCCAAATTGAATCTCTAAATAAAATTGCCTCCGATTTTTCCAAATTTGCAAAACCCATACAAACAGAAAAGCAACAAATAGATCTTGTCGACATCATTAATTCTGCATCATCCTTATATGAGCACAATGAATCTGTAGATATTCTTAAATCAATACCGGCAGTTCCGGTTTATATCAATGGTGATGAAGATGAACTGCGAAGAGTTTTTATCAATCTTATTAAAAACGGTATTGAGGCTGTGAACAATAAGGAGGCTATTATCAAGATCAGATTAACAACCGTCAACAGAGAAGTGATTGTAGAAGTTGAAGATAATGGTGAAGGAATTGCCAAGGATGATCAGGATCAAATATTTAGCCCGCAGTTTTCTACAAAATCGAGCGGTACCGGCCTTGGTCTGGCTATTACTAAGAAAATTGTTGAAGCCCACAATGGAACAATTTCATTCAATTCAAACGGCAAAACCGGTACAACGTTTACTCTTCGTTTTTTGACGGATTAACACCTCACCTTACAGAAGTTTAGGTGGTACATTGACCAATATTTTTCGTACCATCAGCATCCGTTATGCAAAGCCAAAATTCCACATATAAAAACGACATTAAACAGGAAGTTTCATCACTTCTGAAAATTGGATTTCCCGTGATTATTGCTCAACTGCTGCAAATGAGCATGAGCTTTGTAGATACGGTGATGGCGGGGCGACTCTCACCGCAGGATCTTGCAGCTGTGGCCGTCGGCTCAAGTATTCTAATGCCGTTCGTGGTTTTATGCCTGGGATGTATGATGGCAGTTACCCCAATTGTAGCTCAAAATATTGGTGGACGTGAGCTTTATAAAATCGGTAAGAACGCGCGACAAGTATTATGGCTGAGTCAAATTCTTGCTCTACCCAGTTTTTTTCTACTGCGAAATCTGGATATCGCATTTGTTTTTATTGGCGTTACAGAAGATATTATCCCCATTGCATCCGGGTATTTGAGCGCAATTTCCTGGGGTATTTTTCCGGCATACGCATTTGGTGCACTTCGATATTTTAATGAAGGCTTGAGCGTAACGCGTCCTGCAATGTTTGTGGCCCTGGCCGGAACACTCATTAACATTCCAGCCAACTACGTGTTGATGTTTGGAAAATTTGGTTTTCCTCAATTGGGAGCCGTTGGAACCGGATACGCCTCCTCCATTGTTTTTACGGCCATGTTTTTGCTGATGCTCTGGTTTACATGGTCGCATGAACCCTATAAACGGTTTGACATCTTTGGGCGCTTCCGGTTGCCAGAAAAAGAGTATCTCAAAGAACTACTTCATATCGGAGTCCCAATCGGAATCAGTTCAACGATGGAGGTTACGATGTTTGCCGTTGTAAGCTTGTTGGCCAGCACCATTAGTACACTCGCTATTGCCGCGCACCAGGTGGCCATCAATTTTGCGGCTATGATGTTTATGATACCGTTTGGTCTTTCAGTTGCCATTTCGGCCAGGGTTGGAAACTCAATTGGGAAAAAGAAACCTGCGGAGGCCCGATTCCGGGGATTTATCGGCGTGGGTGTCTCCTGCTGCATAATGGCCTGTACGGCCCTTCTTATGCTTCTCTTCCCGGAATCCATTGTTTCCATTTATACAGACGATATAGCCGTAGCTGAACTGGCTGTACAACTCCTCTTCCTTGCTGCTGTTTTTCAGCTGTCAGACGGACTGCAGGTAAGCGGGTTTGGAGCCCTTCGCGGAATCAAAGATACTAAAGTGCCGATGTATGTGAACCTTGTTGCCTACTGGATTCTTGGAATACCAGTTGCCTATACCATTGGGATTATTCTTGGTTATGGAGCACCCGGATTATGGATTGGGTTAATTGCCGGCCTAACCGTTGCCGGAATCCTTCATAATATTCGTTTTTACAAGCGAACCGGGTCGATGGGAGCATAAATATTATTAAAATCGGATAAATGGCATTTGGGATGACGTAGAAAACTGGATTCCAACGGAAACGACAGGAACGTTTGTAAAACCCACTTCATCCAATGAAGGAAACCAAAACACTTTGCCACCTCCATGAATAAACAGCGACGTTTTTTTATTGAAGTGATATTGCGCACCTAGATAAACGGTGGAATTTAATCCCATGTAATACTCTGTTTGGCTTCCGTTAAACGTCCCTGCTCCGGCAATACCAATCCCCGGTCCTGCCCTAAAATAGTATTCAACATTCGAGCTGCCCGATGATTTACTGGCGTCATTCAACCGAAATTCACGGCCGTATGAAAACCCTCCCGACCAAAACGTCTGTGAATCATCCGGATTGATTAAGCCGGCAAAGATGCTTAAATACTGTGCACTTTCAGGTACTCTGTACGTAGATTCGATTCCCACATGCGATGGCCCTAAATAGAGACCATTTTGAATACGGTGATTCTCACTGTACGGATCATAAAATACTCGCGGATCAGCAGCCGGTGAAACCACACGCTCTGTTGCAGTTGAATCGGTGTACATCTCTGACATCGCTTTATCTCCCTGTTCTGTACCAGCATTTTGCGAGGATGAATCCTGAGCGAAAATTTCAAGAGGAAACAAAAGCAGAGATAGTATTGCTATAAAGAATCGCATGCCTATATTGGTATTGATCAGTAATCTCTTTTCCAAATTTACATATCAGACATGTACGAATTATGAACGATATTTGAAGCGAAAATTTTACACTAGGTAAATAAATAATTTTTTATGCCCTCTCATATTCATCACATAGCAACTTCCGTTCCCGAATATCAATTTAACCAAGATGAATTACGTGAACGCATGAAGCAGGTTGTGGATGGTACCGACCGCGACAGACGCATCATCCATCAAATATATTCGCGCTCAGGTATAGAAACACGTCACTCCGTGGTAAATGACTTTCAAAAGTCAGGGACACACACACTTTTTTTTAACGGTCAGGGCCCCTCACCCGGAACACAGAGCCGAAATGATACATACATTCGGGAAGGGCGCAAATTGTTTGTTGATGTAGCCAAAAAACTTGCAAGCCATTCAGAATTTAACGCCTCAGAAATCACCCATCTCATTACGGTATCCTGTACAGGTTTTTACGCTCCCGGTCCCGACTTTGATATTATTCGTGCACTAAAACTAAATCCCGGTATTGAGCGCTACCATCTTGGATTTATGGGTTGTTATGCCTCTATACCTGCACTTAAGCTGGCGGATCAGATATGCCGGGCTGATGAAGAGGCTACGGTTATGATCGTTTCTGTTGAGCTTTGTACGCTGCACTTCCAGGCAAACTCAAAACTTGATGACCTGCTTTCAGCATCCGTCTTTGCAGATGGCGGAGCCGGGGCGATAATCAGTAGTAAGGCACCCTCAACCCGAGGCTATAAAATTGATGGATTTGCTTCCGCGCTTCTCGATAAAGGGGAAAATGACATGGCCTGGTCAATTGGAGACCGCGGGTTTAATATGATCCTGTCGTCCTATATTCCGGATTTACTCGCTGATAGTCTTGAAGATTTCTTGAGGCCCGTACTAAAACAGTACAATATTTCTCAAAATGAAATTGACGAATGGGGAGTTCATCCGGGAGGACGGGCCATCCTTGATAAAGTTCAGTCTGTATTGTCACTTCCAGAACATTCCCTGAATGCATCCCGCTCCGTACTTTCAAAATTTGGAAACATGAGTAGTGCCACAATTCTTTTCGTGCTGCAGGAATTGCTAGAACAGTCAAATACTGAATCCTCAAGAACCATTGCAATGGCTTTTGGCCCCGGGTTAACGCTCGAGACCGCCCTGCTTCAGCAAATCAACTAACAAAATATGGATTTTCAGTAAGGCTATTTGAAATCCATTTACAAACTTCATCCCATCTCTGAGATCCTTCGAAATAGAGCGCCTGATTTACCTCCAGTTCAATTCCCAGGTAAGCATGTTCTGAAAATAGTTTCCTCAAGGTTGTAATAAGCCCGTCTGCTTTTCCTTTATAGGGTTGATTCAACCGAATACTGAACTGGGTCTGAAGCCTTTTTTTCCATGATTGAGAAAAAACTCGTTCCATTTTCCTAGACGGATCATATAGCAGCCCCATATCAAAATTGCGCTGATTCCCGTCTAATTCAGGAGTAAATGTATGAACGCCAATATGCAAAACACGCTTATTTTGGGAAATTATCCTGTAAATTTCATTAGAAACTTTACTTCGATGTGGCCTGTAATAATGGTTCAGCAGATCTTGTTTAGCATCCGCTGGCAGCGATTTTGTATACTCTGAAAATAGCTTTGGATGATGTTCAGAACGGTTCGGTTCAATTAAAAGCCGGGAATATGGATATGAAATGAGCGGTATTCCCAACGAATGCGAAAGATAATACGCCAATACTTCGGCTCCCGGATCCCAACCACGGTGAGAGTTCAATATGTCATCGGCTCCATCAAAAAAAGTACCGTAACGAGCCGGTATACTATTTCCGGCATGTTCGCAGGTTAGAAGAATTTCATGGAATAAATGATTTGCCATGCTCCAGACACTCACATAATTGTTCGTACACCCCAAAAAGATCTTTTTTATCAAATAAAGCGGGCAGGGAATTCAAAATTCTGCGGGCAAGTGGTCCGTGCGTAAAAATAACCTGAAGGATCCTGTATGACTCATCCGAAATACTGCCCCTGGCATGTAGCTTTTCTGCAATTTCGGCACAAAGATTTCCTGCACTCATTTTTTCAGATGTGATTCCAAACAGTGAAAGAAACAGAGGATTATTGATCACCGCTCTATCCCCATCTTTCACGGTACTCATTAGAATGGTGTAAAGATCTTGCTCCGACCATGATTTTTGCATCTCTGTTGAAGACCACGCCTCTTCTGCTAAAACCTGTGCCAGTGCGGTTGTCCACTCTAAAATGGCAATATCGGCTGCAGGATGTTCCTGTATGTCAATCACACGAATCTCGATGGCATTTCGATCCCATCGGCTCATAGCTCCTCGCGAATTCAGCCACTCTTCCTGAAGAATTCCATCCGGATCGAAAGGTGCAATATCACGATACATTTTTCTTAGAATGGTATCCTCGTACTCTTGCTTTGAAAAGACAGGTTCGGGCACAATTTGTCCCGTTATTGAGGGAATACGGATGGAGTTTGTTCTGTATTTCTCCATTCTGAAATCAAGAAATTCCTGCTTTTGGGCATCAGCAATGGGTGAACTAGCCGAAATTGCGGGCAGAAGCGGCAGAATAATGCGCACGGCTGCATGTAATTTTTCAAACTCTTCGTCTCCGAAAAATGGAAGGTTCAGATGTGTACTCTGCAGATTCGACCAGCCGTGTCCGCTACAGTTAAAAATACGATTATATGCTTCATATATGGGATTGTATTCGTGTGGCCATAGCACACTCTCGCTATAAGGGTCCATCCACGGATGGATAGCGCCGGGCATCAGGCGTGCTTCAAACTGTTCCAGTACCCGGACCATCATTTGCACTTCCTGCTGAAATATTTCTCCCAGTCCATTGAACGAACTTGCCGGGCCATCAGTCTTAATTTCAATAACGTGAAGCGCCAGCTCATTACTCCAGGCCATTCCATGCCGGGAAACTTCGTTTACAATTTTCCCCGCCATACGTTCCAGAAGTTTGTCGGAGACTGGGAGCACATCGAGAGACTCTTTTTGAACAATCATATACTCCATCTCAACGCCAAAGGCTTCGAACAGATGCAGAGGTCGCTTATTGTTAATTTCCAGGATCATCAGGACGATTTCTCCTTTTTCTTTTCAACACGGTGTAAAATTTCCGAGATAATCTTGTTGTAAAGCTCATCCTTCAAAATAGCATCTTCAATTCCATGGTCGATGCTAGGATTGTCATTCACTTCAATAACATATACTTCACCGTCAATCTCTTTTAAATCTACTCCGTATAATCCATTTCCAATCAGGTTTGCGGCTTTAAGCGCGAACTTCAGAACTTTCTCGGGAATTTTATCAATCGGCACAGTATCTGCATTGCCTTCATGCACTTTGCCATCCCCTGTTCGTTCATAAATTTGCCAGTGTTTTCGAGCCATATGGTAGCGGCATCCATAGAGTGGTTTGCCATTCAAAATTCCAACCCTCCAATCAAACATTGTTGGAATAAATTTTTGCGCGATCAGGAGGTCTGATGTCTCAAATAGTTTTTTTGTTTCAGTAAGATATTGATCCATGGAGTCTACCTTCACTACGCCGTGAGAAAAGGAACTGTCCGGCTGTTTAAGTATAATCGGGAATCCTATTTGATCCGGTATCGATTTGATATTTTCGGCACTCAAAATCATGGTTTTTGGGGCGGGAATATCATGTCTTTCCAAAAGTTCTGCAAGGTATACTTTATTTGTACAGAGCAAGATAGATGCCGGATCGTCCATTACTACCAATCCTTCGGCATCGGCCCGGCGAGCCATTCGATAGGTATGATGGTTTACACTGGTGGTTTCACGGATAAATAGTGCATCAAATTCATTTATACGTGAGGCATCTTCCCTGGTAATCAGCTCGGTGTAAAAATCGAGCGATTGTGCCGCTTTTACAAACTTCTGAATGGCTTTCAAGTCGGATGGGGGTAGTTTTTCATCGGGATTTACCAAAATAGCCAGATCAAAGCGCGACTCTTTTTTCACGATATTTGTATTTTTTCGCTTGAAAAACTCCTGCGCCATTTGTGAGATAAAAGGGCGATGATCTTCGGGCACGTCACTAGAAGCAACCGGGTTGATATTTTTCAGAATCCACTCCCCTTCTTTTTTTATAAATTCGGCGCGCAGCAAAGGAGCCTGAAACTGGGCGAAAAGCTGACGAGAAAGCCTGTCGTATCGTTTAGCCATGTTTTTGCCAAAATAGATACTCAAGATAAACTTATCACTCTGTATGGGTGCGAGCGATTTTTGAATGAGATTGTTCATCTCGTCTGAGGCGATCCGAATAATCGTTTGCGATTTTAAATCCTGTATAGCCAGCACATTCGGAATCGGTTTGTGCCCCCTGGCCGAGGCTAGAAGCGATACATAATACCCGATACTTTGATAGCGATAGCTTCGGCACAAATTGTATACTTTAACATTGGCCAGCCTTGCATACTCTTCCCCCGATAAATAGGCTTTTGCAGAAATAACATCAACGCCCGGAATATCCAGTGTCCAGTTTTTTGGATTATTCACAATAATGAGTTGTTTCATTGCTTCGCTGTTTTCTTATGGCTTTTTGGAGTTATTATAATCAGGTTTGCATCATAGGTTACAATACCTAATAAAATGGCATTTATTACTCGGTCAATTTTCAATTTATAAAACTGTCCCTGGCCCATCGGGTTCTGGTTAATAGGATCTGCAATGTAAACTTCACGGGCTTCCTTATCATAACCATGCAGCAATACAAAATGTCCGGTGGGTTGCCCGCGTACATCATCATAATCAAGATCGTGACCGTACTCCCGCGCACTTTTGTAAAGATATGTGGCACTAAGCCCGGCAATCACAGGCTGATTCCGGTTTAGATATTTGCGGATAATAAATGGACGTAAATCATCAAACAGAAGTTTTCCTCCAAGCTTCAAATAACGAATATAGGCATTGGTAACGATTTCAAATTTCGGTGTTCGTTTATATTCAAGCTGCGTTTCAAGTCGGTCAATTAAAAAAGGAGATTCAGCGCCAAACCACGTAGGATCGAATATCTGCAGGTTGTAGGAGTAGGTCGTTACGTTGTAACCACGCTCCAATGCATGAACACCCAAAAGTGCACCAATTGTACCACCGTCATCGAACTGCTCAACTTCCGAAATCACGCTTTCAAGACTGATGTCATCGCCAAAGAACTCATACATCGTGTGCAAACAGGTTGGTCCACACGTAGTTTCATCCGGTTGTCGTTTGATAGGAATTTGTAACATAATCTATTCTCTCTTTTTTAAATAAATCAATATTACGGAGATTTCAGATGATTATGTGAGTCGCACCCGAAATTATTTTCACCCTATTTGTTGAATATAAATAATAAGTTGAGATAAACGATACGTGTCATCATACCACGATTACCGCCAATTCAATACAAATTTGTGTACTCTTAATTGCTCAACTAATTTATTTCTTGTGAATCAGCATTTAAAAAACGTCGGACGACTCTTTCTGCTTACCGGGATTGCTGCCACCGTGTGGTTTATGATCCAGAATGGTGATACTACCAGCGTTACCTGGTACATTATTGCGCTTCCCTTTTTATTCTGGACAATCACTCCATATGCATTGGTCTACATAATCGGGCGTAATACAGAAAATTTTCTGCGCAATGAGATCATTATTTTCATCACATCTTTTACAATAACAGCCGGCGGTATTTGGATGCTTTATGATGCATTTGTTCAACACCTTGATCCACAAAGCGGGCTTGTTTTTCTGTTTTTACCTGTTCTGCAGCTTATTTTTGTTGGCGTCAGTTTTGCTTTGATTCAAATCCTGAACCGAATTGTTAGTAACCGGTAAATCAAACGTATTATCTACAAATTTTGTAACCACTCTATGCCACAATTCTTAAAACATCGAAACCCGGATCTTGTGGAATGGATGGATCGCTCGGATTGTGATAAGGAGCTGCTTTTCAGAACTTATCGACAGTTCACCTATATCAACCGTCTTCTTTCGGGCTGGAAAAAGATTTATAAAAAGCACTTAAAGCCTGTGCTCAACAAGATTAAAGGCAACGCTACAATCCTGGATATCGGGTGCGGCGGTGGTGATGTACTGCGTATTCTTAACAAATTGTGCCGCGAAGACGGTTTCAAGGTTCATTTTACCGGAATTGATCCCGATCAGCGTTCAATTGAATATGTTTCCGGTTTAGAGTGGCCCGATAATATTCAGTTTAAACCGGTTTTCTCACATACGTTAGTGAATGCAAAACAACGGTTTGATATTGTTATTTCCAACCATGTAATGCACCATCTACAAGAAGAAGAATTAACTAATATCTGTACAGATGCCTCATATCTTGCAAAGAAACTGGTAATTTTCAGCGACATTGAGCGCACCGATATTGGGTATGGGCTTTTTTCTATTGTGGCTCCGCTGATTTTTAGAAAGAGCTACATTGTGAAGGATGGTCTAATCTCCATAAAACGAAGTTTTCGAAAAGAGGAGCTACAGAATTTGATCCCTGATGATTGGTCAGTTCAGCGTCAATTTCCATTTCGTCTTCTCGCCATGCACCTAAAAAATGGGAGCGATGGATAAGAAGACCGACATTGCAATTATTGGGGGTGGTCCCGTGGGCCTCTATCTCGCTCTTCGACTGATACAAAGCGGAATTTCCTGCAGAGTATTAGAGAAAAAAGAGGCTATAAATCAACATTCAAAATCACTTGGCATTCACCCTGTATCGCTGGAGCTTTTTGATGAAGCCGGTATTACAGGCCACTTCCTTACGGAGGGACTCAAGATTAAAAAAGGATTGGCATTTTGGAATCGTAAACAACTGGGTGATATTTCATTTGAAGACTGTCCATTACCCCACAATTATATCCTTGCCATACCGCAATGGAAGTCTGAAAAAATTTTAGAGCAAGAAGTCCGGCGTTTAGATCCTGACTGTATTATTCGCGGCGCTATTGTTAACAAAATTCAGCAGGATGGAAAAGGCGTGCAGCTCTCATACACACAAAATAACAACCTATACAGTATGTTTTCACCATTTGCAGTAGGGTGCGACGGGAAAAATAGTTTTGTTCGACAGACCACGAACATCCCGTTTGATGGCGGTCGCTACCCCGATACCTATGTGATGGGTGACTTTGATGATAACACCTCGTTGGGCCCCGATGCCGCCGTTTATCTTCATCAGGATGGATTAATTGAGAGCTTCCCCCTCCCCAATGGTCAACGCCGCTGGGTTGTAAAGACTGATGAATACGTCTCTGACCCGCAACCGGATACACTTAGGCTGATGGTAGATGAACGACTGCACCATTCACTCACAAATTGCCAAAATACGATGATGAGTGGCTTCGGAGTACAACAATTTACAGCTCGAAAATTTCATGCCGGCCGCATCCTTCTTGCCGGTGATGCCGCCCATGTTGTGAGCCCTATTGGCGGACAGGGAATGAACCTCGGATGGATCGGCGCAGAAAAAGCCTATTCTGTTATAAAATTAGCACTAAATGATCCATCAAGAATGACCTCTCTCTTTGAAAGCTATACAGGCTCACACAAGAAAATCGCTAAGCAGGCGGCCAGGCGAGCAGAAATGAATATGCACCTTGGACGTAAAGAGAGCTCAACGTTGTTCTATAAGGGTTTACTACAGATTGTTTTGAACACGCCTCTGAAAAAGATATTAGCCAATCTTTTTACGATGCGAGGATTGGGACGATGGCCTCTGTAACAAAACAAATAAAATAGCGCTGATTAATAAAATAACTCCATAATAGTTGTGAGTTACCGCTTCCCAGGGTGAGATAGAGAATGTAGCTCCCAGCAGCAACGCCTGATTTCCATAGGGAATAAAACTCTGGGCCGAACATGCAAAAATATCGAGCAGGCTAGCCGTTCTTTTTCCGCTAATATGGTTCTTTTTTGCGATCGACCGACTCAGTTCTCCCGTCACCACAATCGAAACCGTGTTATTGGCGATACAGATATCGGTAAAGAAAGCAAGGGCTCCAATAGCAAGCTGCTGTGCTCGGTTCCCGGTTTTTGATGCCCGCTGTGCAAACCCGCTGATCACGCCTGCAATCCACTGGAGCCCTCCCTGCCGATTAATGAACTCTGCAAGTGATCCCACGAACATGGCTAAAAGAAAAATTCCATACATATCAGCAAACCCATTTGCGATATCGCCACCAAACGAAACCCACTCATAATTATCCGTAAAAACACCCTGAAGTGCGGCCAGTATGGTGCCAAGAACAAGAACCGCAAATACATTCATGCCCGCAACGGCCAGTATTAAAATTATGATGTAGGGAAGCGTTGCTGTCCATTGGCTTAAATCTCCCTGAACCGAGGATGAGGCATCTGCCAAAAAAACAAAAAGCAATACGGTTATGATGGCAGCAGGAAGAGCAATTTTTATATTTTCTCTGAATTTATCTTTCATTGGAACCCCTTGTGTCCGGGTAGCTGCAATCGTTGTATCAGATATTACTGAGAGATTATCACCAAACATGGCACCTCCAAACAGAGCACCGGCAAGCAGGGCCGGTGAAGTGCCTGTTCCTTCCGCAAAGCCAACAGCAACGGGGGCAAGGGCCCCAATTGTTCCAACAGATGTACCCATAGCCAGCGAAATAAGGGCCGCAATGATAAAAAGCCCTGGCACAACAAATCCTGTAGGAATGAGCTGCAAGCCGGTTTTAACAATGGCGTCGACGCCACCGGTAGCTGCCGCAACGCTCGAAAAAGCACCGGCCAGCAGAAAAATAATACACATGGTAATGATATTGCTGTTTCCTGCCCCTTTAACCAACATCGCGATGGATTCACTTAATGGTTTACGATGCAGTATAACGGCAAGAATAAGCGCGGGAATAATCGCCACCTGCCCGGGGAGCTGTTGAAATGCCCTCTCTACTCCCTGCATCTGCATATACAGCCCCGATCCCAGAAAAAGGCCTATAAACAGTACAAAAGGAAGAAGGGATAGCTGAGCCGTTCTTGTATTAAATTCTTTCATAGAAATGGATATTATCACATAAAAAAACCTCCGCAGCCTATCTGCGGAGGTTTATAACATACATGTCATGATTGTGTTTAAAAGACGTTCAAGCCTTAATTGCTCTTCTTGTCTTCTTCTACATAATCGCGGAGTACTTTGTGGAGGATACCACCATTTCGGTAGTAATCTACCTCTACCGGGGTATCGATTCGGCAATCGGTTGTAAACTCGACCACTTCACCATTATCTTTGGTGGCCGTTACGTTGATCTCACCACGGGCTTTGACGTTGTCGTCTACATGAATATCAAATGTTTCGGTTCCGTCTAAACCAAGCGTATCGGCACTTTCACCCTCTTTAAACTGGAGTGGCAGCACGCCCATTTGGATGAGGTTTGATCGGTGAATACGCTCGTACGACACGGCTATTACCGATTTTACTCCAAGGAGGTTGGTTCCCTTGGCAGCCCAGTCGCGGGATGATCCTGTTCCATATTGCGTTCCGGCCAAAGCTACAAGCGGTGTGCCAGACTCTTTATATTTCAAAGAAGCTTCGAAGATCGTTGTGATCTCGTCATCAGGAAAGTATTTGGTAAAACCACCCTCTTTTCCGGGTGCCAGCTGATTCTTGAATCGCACATTTGCAAAAGTACCACGCGTCATTACGCGGTCGTTACCACGGCGGGATCCGTAGGAGTTGAAGTCTTTCTCTTCTACTCCTTTTTCGATCAGATACTTGCCTGCAGGGCTCTCTTTTTTGATGTTACCGGCGGGTGAGATATGATCAGTCGTGATTGAATCACCCACTTTCACAAGAACACGTGCACCTGTAATCGGTTTGATGGGATCTGTATCTTCGCCCATCCCTAAAAAGAACGGCGGCTCCTGGATATAGGTGGAGTCATCTTTCCAATCAAACAAATCTCCTCCGGTAACGGGGATATTATCCCACGTTTCAGATTCAAATATG
The DNA here is from genome assembly GCA_964544445.1 of uncultured Rhodohalobacter sp. GTDB lineage: Bacteria > Bacteroidota > Rhodothermia > Balneolales > Balneolaceae > Rhodohalobacter. The sequence continues at coordinate 254,577 of CAZJBI010000007.1, read as the reverse complement.
TCGCTGTACATTTTGTCGAATAGTTCGGGACGAATTGCCTGATCTAAAAACTCGGTGATTTCGGCTGTTGTGGGCCAGATATCTTTCAGATATACATCATTTCCTTCTTTGTCTTTTCCAAGCGGTTCAGTAGCCAGATCAATGTCCACCGTACCTGCAAGCGCGTACGCAACAACCAGCGGTGGAGATGCCAGGTAATTCGCTTTTACCCATGGATGGATTCGTCCTTCAAAGTTTCTGTTACCAGAAAGTACACCGGCTGCGATCAAATCGCCCTCTTTAATAGCGCGTTCCACGGCTGCGGGCAGCGGACCAGAGTTACCAATACAGGTTGTGCATCCGTACCCTACAAGATTAAAACCAAGCTTGTCCATGTACTCGGTCAGTCCGGCTTCTTTCAGATATTCGGTTACAACCCTGGAACCGGGAGCCAGCGATGTTTTTACATATGCAGGAACGTTGAGGCCTTTTTCATAGGCTTTCTTGGCTACGATTCCCGCACCCAGCATCACGCTTGGGTTCGATGTGTTGGTACACGATGTAATGGCTGCAATTACCACGTCGCCATGCTTCATCTCAATTTCCTGGCCATTTCTGTACAAGCCTTTGTTGGCGAGTTTTTCCTGAGCGAGGTTAAAGCCCATCGTTGGGTTATCGCTGGTGAGCGAATTCTCAAACGCCTTCTTCATATTGTTCAGCTTGATGCGGTCGTGAGGCAGTTTTGGTCCCGCAAGCGAGGTTTCAACGGTACTCAGGTCCAGCTCAAGCGTGGATGTAAACTCCGGATCGGGTGTTTCATCTGTTCTGAACAGTCCCTGCTCTTTTGTATACGCTTCAACCAATTTCACAAGCTCATCAGAGCGGCCGGTTCGGCTCATATACCGAAGCGACTCGCTGTCAATTGGGAAAAAGCCCATCGTTGCGCCATATTCCGGAGACATATTCGCAATGGTTGCCCTGTCTGGCAGGCTCATACTACTGATTCCGTCACCATAAAATTCTACAAATTTACCTACAACGCCGTGCTGACGAAGCATTTGAGTAACTGTAAGTGTTAAATCGGTTGCGGTAATTCCTTCACGCAGCTTGCCGGTGAGTTTCATACCAACCACTTCAGGAACAAGCATAGAAATCGGCTGACCCAGCATGGCTGCTTCTGCTTCAATACCGCCTACACCCCAACCAAGGATTCCAAGCCCGTTAATCATCGTTGTGTGAGAGTCGGTTCCCACAAGGGTATCGGGATAAGCAACGGTGGTGCCATCATCTTCTTTACGGGTAAATACGCCCTTTGCCAGGTATTCGAGATTTACCTGGTGCACAATGCCGCGGCCTGGAGGAACCACGCGGAAATTATCAAATGCCTCTTTCCCCCATTTCAAAAACTGGTAGCGCTCGTTATTTCGCTCCATCTCTTTTTCCACATTAAACATCAGTGCAGCATCCTGCCCGAACATATCCACCTGAACGGAGTGGTCGATCACCAAATCCACAGGAACCTGCGGATTGATGCTTGTTGGGTTTCCACCCATTCGATCCATCGCAGAACGGAGGGCTGCAAGATCAACTACGGCAGGCACACCCGTAAAATCCTGCAATACAACTCGGGAAGGTTTAAATGGAATCTCGCCCGTTGGGTTTTTAGCATTATAATTTGCAAGCAGCTTAATGTCGTCTTCTGTGATGGCAAACCCATCATATTCTCTCAATACGGCTTCAAGCAAAATTTTAATCGTGAACGGAAGTTTACTGATATTTCCGTATCCCAGTTTTTCAAGCTTTTTTAAACTAAAAAGATGCGCTTCACCTGATCCGGTGTTAAATGCTGTTTTCGTCTCCAGCAATGTATTATCGTCAGCCATAAATGAACCTCGGTTGAATGTTTAAAATAATTTTCATTTCCTTTTTTCAGTTCGGAAAATACAGTTTTTTTGAGATAATATCTTTGATTATTCGAAGTCAAGTACTCCTTCGGCGTGAAGTGAACTGATTTTTAGGCATTCTTGATCAACTTTCTCCTGCTCAGTACAAATCTCAGACAAACAGAAAAAAATCTTATCACGAGGGTATATTCGGGGTGGATAAAAAAGATACACGGGTATATAAATTTTCTTTAATTTAATAGAGTCTACAACGTTTACCTTGCGCCATATTTTTATCATCGATTACAATTAATATGTCTTCTTTTTTGAAGCGTTATTTTCTACTACTTTGCGCACTGTCACTGTTTATGATTCACTTGAATCTCAAAGCCCAGGATACGACACAACCAGACTCTCTCTGGAGTTTTGGTTCCGTTCGAGCTGATCTTGACAACGACGGGCTGCCAGATTTTATAGACCAAAATGTGGTAATTACCGGAATAGTCAATGTTAGCAGTGGAATTCTTCACGAAAAATATCTGCAAATTTATATTCAGGACGACTCTACGGGAATGTCGGTGTTTGCCCGGCAAATCGACAAGCCGGTAGAAATTGGAGACAGCCTGGTTGTATATGGAAAAGTTGATTTTTTTAGCGGTTTTGCGGAGGTAAAGGCCGATTCATACAAAGTATATCAAAATAATTCTGACCCGAATTTATACCCTATCACCACGGTTATTGAAAATCCGGAATTGTTTTTAGGAGCATTGGCAGGTGGGGAAGTTGAAATTATTGAAAAGGGAGATACCTTTAATGGCAAATTTCTCAGAGTTACTGCTGGCAAGGCCGGTCAAACAATAATGGTGTATGTCTCCAATTTCCACTCCATGTTTTCCAGCTTTAATTTTGGAGTCCTCCAGCCCGGCGATCGAATTAATGTGAAAGGTGTTGTTACCGACTATAACAACGAAGGGCTTGAAGAACCCGATTATAAGCTTTTCCTTAGAACACCCGATGATCTATCCATTTCCGGGATACCTAAACTATATATGAATTCCGTAGTGTTGGGATTACTCATACTTATAGTTATTGCTGCTGCATGGGTGATTATTCTTAAGCGCCAGGTAGCCGCAAAAACCAGTGAAATCCAACAATCGCTGGAGCAGAAAGAGATGCTGCTTAAAGAAATTCACCACAGGGTTAAAAACAGTCTTTCCATTGTATCGGGGCTGCTTCAACTACAGATTATGAGTGCTGATAACGATGAAGTCGGTAATATTTTGAAGGACAGCCAGACTCGTATTCAGTCGGTTGGCTTGATTCACGAAAAGCTCTATAAAACAGATTCACTTTCGGCAGTTGAGCTCGGAGCATACATTGAAGAACTGGTGCGCAGCATTCACGAAACATTTTCTGAGCTGAAAGATTCTGTTGAACTTCAGTTTGATTTGGATGAAGTCTTTTTGAAAACAGATCGCATCATCCACTGCGGACTTTTGGTAAATGAACTTGTTGTGAACGCATTCAAGCACGCGTTCAGCAAACAGTCTTCGGGCTTGCTTCGAATCTCTTTGAAGAAAAAGAACGGCGAAGTGGTACTTACTGTGTGTGATAACGGGCCGGGCCTATCGGATGATTTCAAGCTGGAGGGAGATGATAACCTTGGCACGATGCTAATTACCTCCTTCGCTGAGAATTTAGATGCGGCTATTGAAATCAGTGAGTTGGATGAAGGGGGGACTTGCTTTTCATTTAGAATACCACTTTAGCTTCCATTCGATTCATTGTTAGCTCTGGCAACCCTTTAGCCTGCACCTTACACTGGTCAGATGAAATTGAAATTCTTCGTGAAACTTCGCGACTTTGTGCCCTCGTGGTGACTCTTAAGGTGATAGCACGAAATTATGAGGGCTCAAAGAAGCACAAGGATTTTTCGACTTTCTATATTTTTAAACAGTTCGAGTTTTTATCAACAATCATCTGTTGCAATACACATTTTTTACCCTTATTTTTTTTGACTTATCAATTTTGCAGAATAAAAAGAGAATCCAGTGAATACGATTAGTAACAAAACATATACCGCAACGCCATCCACGATTGAGAAAAAGTGGGTGCTTATTGATGCTGAAGACCAATCGCTCGGACGTGTGAGCAGCGAGATCGCATCAATCCTCAGAGGAAAAAACAAACCAGAATTTACACCGCACATGGACGCCGGCGACAATGTTGTTGTGATCAATGCTGAGAAAGTGAAGCTCACCGGCAAAAAAATGTTGGACAAAGAGTATTTCAGACACACAGGATATCCCGGTGGCGAGAAGTTTACGACTGCAAAAGAGATGATGGAGAAAGATCCCACTTCACTCATTATGATGGCGGTAAAGGGAATGCTGCCCAAAACTAAACTCGGTAGACAGCTTCTGACAAACCTGAGGGTATATGCCGGCCCCGTACATCCACACAGCGCTCAACAACCAGAAATTAAAGAGATTTAAATTTTTACATGGCTCAAGAAAATTACATCGGACGAAGAAAAACATCGACTGCCCGTCTCTACATAAAAACGGGAACCGGCAGCTTCATCGTTAACGGCAAACCTATTGAAGATTACTTCAATACAAAAGCCAGACTGAATATTGCCATTTTGCCTCTTACTGTAACTGAAATGGAAGGCTCGTACGATATTAAAGTTACTGTTCGCGGTGGCGGTGTTACCGGTCAGGCCGGCGCCGTTTCACTCGCACTTGCAAGAGCGCTGGACGATCTGAATGAAGACGTACACTCTGTACTGAAAGAGCAAAATCTGCTTACTCGTGACGACAGAATGGTAGAACGGAAAAAATACGGTCAGCCAAAAGCCCGTAAGAAATTCCAGTTCTCTAAACGATAAAAGATATTCTCCCCTATCACCGTGTCCGACTATCGGCGGAAGGGGAGACACAGAGGGGTGTACAAACATTTATTTGCACCCCACTAAATCCCCCTCTATCAAGGGGGACTCACTGAATCACACATACGCAGCGACCCGTCGTTGGGTGTTCTGTTAAAATAGACAGGATTGACGTACGGGAATGACCTGTGTAGAGGATAAACTCAAATCAAACACATACTATGCCTAAATCTGCAACTGTAGAAGAACTACTCAAATCCGGTGCCCACTTTGGACACCTTACCCGTCGCTGGAACCCCAAAATGAAGGAATTTATCTTCATGCCCAGAAACGGAATCCACATCATCGACCTCAAGAAAACCGTTCAATATCTTCAGGAATCACTCGATGAAGTGACAAAACTTTCCCGTGCCGGTAAAACCATCCTTTTTGTAGGTACGAAAAAGCAAGCCCAGGAAATTATTAAAACGGAAGCAATTCGCTGCGGAATGCCTTTTGTGACGCACAGATGGCTGGGCGGAATGCTCACAAACTTCAGTACCGTTCGTAAGAGTATCTCCAGAATGGAAGAGATCGAGAAGATGAAAACCGACGGTACTTTTGATGAGCTTACAAAGAAAGAAGGCCTGATGCTGGAACGTGAGCAGGAAAAACTGGAACAGACTTTGGGCGGTATTGCCAATATGTCCCGTCTTCCGGGAGCCATTTTTGTGGTGGATACCATTAAAGAGCACATCGCGATGAATGAAGCAATTAAGCTCAACATCCCCATTGTAGCGATGGTCGATACCAACAGTGACCCTGATACACCCGACTATATTATTCCAGCAAACGATGACTCTGCTCGAACTATTCAGCTTGTAACCTCACTGGTTGCTGACGCCATTATTGAAGGTAATGCTGAGCGCGAAGCCATGAAAGAAGAAGAACTCATGGAAAAAGCCGCTGAAGAGGCCAAAGCCTCAACTGGTGATGACAAAGAAGATGAAGCCGCTGCAGAAGCGAAAGTCACCAATACCAAGCGCAGAAAACGAAGAAGAAAAAAATCTGCTGACAACACTTCAGATAAATCTTCAGATGATAGCAAAAAAGAGTCATCAGAAAGCAAAAAGGAATCTTCAGACAGCGAAGAGTCTGACAAGTCTGATGATTCAAAAAAATCTGACAAAGAATAATCAACGATTTATATAAACTTTTAAATAAACCAAACCAGACATGAGCATTAGTGCAAAAGACGTTATGAAACTGCGGCAGGCTACAGGCGCCGGCATGATGGATTGCAAGAAAGCACTCGCTGAAGCTGATGGCGATTTCGAAAAAGCAGTTGAAATCCTGCGCAAAAAAGGCCAAAAAGTATCAGAAAAACGTGCCGACAGAGAGGCAGAAGAAGGAGTGGTGCTGATTAAAATCAGTGACGATCACGCCAAAGCTGCCGCTATTGAACTGAATTGCGAAACCGACTTTGTTGCCCGAAACGATGATTTCCAGGCTAAAGGTGAAGCATTTTTAAATGCTGCTTTTGAAAATGAAGCTAAATCTGTTGCCGATATTAAAAAACTTGAAGTTGACGGCCTCACTATCGAGAAACATCTCGAAACCATGGTGGGTAAAATTGGCGAGAAGATTGAGATCAGTAAAGTGATCTACATCAATACATCCGGTCATTTAATTAAGTATATCCACCCCGGAAATCAGCTTGGCGTTATCGTTGAGTTCGAAAGCGAACTCACGGATGAAGAGATTGGAAAAGATGTAGCTATGCAGGTTGCAGCTATGAACCCTATTGCGGTGACCCGTGATGGTGTAGATGCCACTCTTGTTGAGAAAGAGCTTGAAATTGCCAAAGAACAGCTCATTAACGAAGGCAAACCGAAAGAGATCGCTGAAAAAGCGGCCAAAGGAAAGCTCCGCAGATTTTATGAAGAGCGCGTTCTTTTGGAACAAAAATTCGTGAAGGATAACGGAGTTTCCGTTAAAGAGTACCTGGAGCAAAACGATGCCCCACTGGCTACCTCCTTTCACCGTATCCAACTCGGTGAGTCCTGATTTATTCAGTTTTAAAAAAGCTACCGCCCGGTAGCTTTTTTTTTGGATTTTATTTTCTAAAATGGCAGCCTTCGGTTACATTCATATAGCTTTTGTCCAGGTCCGTTGTAAACCATCAACATTTTAAAACTCTTCAATTTTGGCTGAACAATTTAAACGCATTCTATTAAAACTGAGTGGTGAAGCCCTTTTGGGAAAACAGGGCCACGGAATTGATGCCGACATGCTTGCACTGTATGCTGACGAAATCAAGTCAGTGAAAGAGGCGGGAGTCGAAATTTCCGTTGTAATCGGTGGTGGCAACATTTTTAGGGGAGTCAAGGGCGCAACCGCTGGTATGGATCGCGTTCAGGGCGACTACATGGGCATGTTAGCGACTATGATCAACAGTATGGCCCTTCAGGATTCTCTCGAGCGAAAAGGCATTCATACCCGCCTGATGAGCGCCATCCGTATGGAGGAGATTGCGGAGCCCTACATCCGCCGCAGAGCCATTCGCCACCTTGAAAAAGGACGCGTCATCATTTTTGGAGCCGGAACAGGAAATCCTTATTTCACCACCGATACTGCTGCCTCTCTCAGAGCGATTGAAATTGAGGCCGATGTGATTCTGAAAGGTACCAAAGTGGATGGCATTTTTGATAAAGATCCCGCAGAACATAGTGACGCCGTTAAATTTGACACCATTACCGGCGACGAGGTGCTTCGCCGGCAGCTGAACGTGATGGACCTTACCGCATTCACCCTTTGCCGCGATAACCAGACTCCCATTATTGTTTTTAACGTGAATAAGGCGGGAAACCTGCTGAAGATTTCACAAAAAGATTTCAGTGTGGGCACAAAGGTAGTTTGGGATCAATCGTAGTTTTCTTAATTTCAGTATCTATACCATTTGCCGGTTACGGCGTTTAAGTGGTTTATTATTTTGATTGATACGTAACCCTAATTAACGACAGCGCGTTATGATACCAGAGGAACTAGAATTCATTATTGATACTGCCAAAGACAGCATGAAGGAAGCTATTGCCTTCTGTAAAAAAGAATTTTCTCATATTCGTGCGGGAAAAGCTTCTCCTACCCTGCTCGACGGTATCAAAGTAGAATATTATGGATCTCAGACACCCCTGAACCAGCTTGCCACCGTCAGCGCACCGGATGCCCGAATGCTTACCGTACAGCCATATGATAAAAGCTCAATGGAAGATATTGAAAAGGCGATTATGGCATCAGGACTGGGGCTAAACCCGAATAATGACGGATCCCTGATCCGTATTCCTCTCCCCATGTTGTCTGAGGAGCGACGCGTTGAGCTCGTAAAACATGCTAAAGAAGTTGCCGAAAAAGCCCGGATCAGTATCCGAAATACGCGACGAGATGCCAATGATGAGATCCGGAAATCCGTACAGGAAGAGTCACTGCCCGAAGACAGTAAATTCGAAGCAGAGGAGCTGGTTCAGAAACATACCGATACCGCTATCAAAAAAGTGGATGAACTGCTTGATGAGAAGGAGCAGGATATTATGAAGGTGTAGCACGGGCTTCACGGAACCTCTTCAGTTGCTTTAGAGTTTTCTGATTCCATCTATCGCGAGGCCATTATGAACAGTCTGTTGATTTTTAATTTGAACCATTCTGGGTATACTCAATCGGGATCAGAATGTAAGCCCTGCCTGAATGGTTTGTCAGTGATCAATAACACTGAGTTTAATTATGAAACAGGGCAAGAATACTCCCCTCCTTTGTAAGGAGGGGCCGGGGGAGGTTGGATCGGAATTATTTCGTGCAAAGCATGGTGAAAAATGATCATAAACAGATTGAACCACCCCTTAATCCCCTCCTTGAGAAGGAGGGGATTCTTTGAAACCATTCAACATGATTTTAACTGATCTCAGGTAATACATAACACATGTACATATCCGATTTAGAACTACACGGTTTTAAAAGCTTTGCCCACAAAACCCACGTTAAGTTCGATAATGGCATCACAGCCATTGTGGGGCCAAACGGATGTGGAAAATCGAATATCGTTGATGCCCTGCGCTGGGTTCTCGGTGAACAGCGCCCTACCCTGCTTCGCTCAAGCTCCATGAGCAACGTGATTTTTAACGGCACCGCCAAGAAGAATGCACTGGGTATGGCTGATGTATCTCTCACCTTTGTGAACAACAAGGGCATCTTGCCGGTTGAATATAGCGAACTCACGATCACAAGGCGGCTCTATCGATCGGGCGACAGCGAGTACCTTATCAACAACACCCCGTGCCGGCTCAAGGATATTATGGAGCTGTTTATGGATACGGGAATGAGCTCGGACGCCTACTCGGTGATTGAGCTGAAAATGGTGGAAGAGATACTGAATGACCGCAATAACGACCGGCGAAAGCTGTTTGAAGAAGCAGCCGGCGTTACACGCTACAAAGAGAAACGAAAGCAGACGCTACGCAAGCTGGATGAAACGCTGAAAGATCTGCAGCGGCTGGAAGACCTGCTGGTTGAAATCAGAAAGAAAGCACGTTCCCTTGAACGACAGGCTGAAAAAGCCGTTAAAGCAAAAAGGCTGAAAACAGAACTGGTTCATCTGGACAAAGCCTATAACAAGCACGAATACGAGCGGCTTCAAAATGAACTTACCCCGCTGAATGAACGCATTAGCAAAGCAGAAGAGGAAAAGCGCGAGCTTGCTCAAAGCGTTCAAAAACTGGAATTAGCTGAGGAGAAAGCAAGAAACACACTTCTTGAAAAGGAGAAGGCAGAGGCCGAAGCCAAACGTGTTGTATCTCAGCTTCACTCTGCTATCCGCGAGCTTCAAACGGGTATTGAGATCACATCAGAAAAAATTAAAAACGAAAAGAGTGTCATTCAACAGTACCGCTCGGATGTGGAACAGAGCAACAGCGATCTCAAAGAGCTGAAAGAGCTGAAGGAGTCGGCCGAAAAGCAGCTCGAAAAACTTCAGAAAGAGAAAAAGACCTCGAAGCAGTCGCTGGAGCAGTCGAAAGAGACCTTCTCGGAGGTTCAGCAAAAGTACTCCTCCATCCGGCACGATCTCTATGAGCTTGAGATTTCAATCAGTGATGTGAATCAAAAACTGACGGCCCTGCAGTCGTCACGCATTAAGCTGGAATCGAAACTGGAGAATAGCGAGAACGACGAAGTACGAATTTTACGGGATATTGAGAATTTTGAAGATGAAATTGCCAACGCCAAAGGCGAACTCGGACTCCTCAGAGAGAAAAAGGAGAAAGCGTACGGCTCCCTGGATGAAAAGGAGGAGAAACTCGAACGAATTACTGCTGAAAAGAGTGAAGCAGAACGGAACCGGGAGCATCTTCGGGATGAGATCCGGACTCTGAAAAGCCGTCTTGATGCGGTTGAATCCGAAAAAAACCTGCTTACCAGTCTCGCCGAAAGCAATGACGCCCTGCCCGAATCGGTAGCCTATCTGAAAAAACACCATAGTGCAGAGTTTGACCTGTTAGAGTCGGTGGGCGATGTGCTGCAGACGTCCCAGGAGTACACAACGGCGCTCGAAACGGCACTGGGTGAGGCGATTAACTACGTTGTTGTATCCGACTTTGGTGAAGCCCGTAAAGCGGCTCTGATCCTGAAAGAACAAGAACAGGGGGAGGCAACATTCATCCCACTCAATGCGCTGAATAAAAGCTATCCGCTTACAGAAAACTCCGTGGCCGACCTAATTCGTACAAAGCCCGAGTTTGAACCGGTAGCGTCCCTCCTGCTTGGCTCCATCGCCTTCGCTGAAACACAAGCTGAAGCAGAAGAGCTGGTAACAAACCGTACGGGAGTTTCTGCCGTGGCAAGATCCGGAGAGCTGATCAATGCCCATCGGTTTTTAAAGGGAGGCAGCAAAAAGAAACAGACCGGAATTCGTCTTGGACTGCAGGATAAGCTTGAGAAATTGGAAGCAAAAGGCTCACGTATCCAAAAAGAGCTGGCTGAAAAGAAAGCAGAACTGCAGCAAACGCAGGAGGTCATTGCTTCTCTTGACCCATCCGAACTGCGGAAAGATATTAAGCAGGTACAGCAGACCGGACGCGAACTTGAGCAGAAAATGAGCCGGTTTCAGTCGCAGATACAGGTGTATGAGAAGAATATTTCTGATCTGAAAACCCGGAAAGAGTCGCTGAGCGGCAACCGGAACAGCGCTGTTCAGGAACTGGAGGAGCTGCACCCGAGGCAGAAGGAGTATCAGCAGAAGATTACCGAGCTGAGCCGTAAAAAAGAGGAGCAGCAGGAAAAGCTGCAGTCACTGGAAGAGGAGCGCGCCATTGCACAGAACCGCTACAACGATGCCCGGCTGAAGCATCAGGATATGGAGAATAAGGCGGAGAATATTCGTCGCGATATCGACCGGGCAACCTCTGGCATTGAGAATATTGGCAAGCGTCTCGAGAGCCGTATGGAGCTGATGGACGCAAGTAAAAAGAAGATTGTTCGATACGAGGAGGAGATCGAAAACAGCAAACAGCGGCTTGCCGGGCTCAAAGAGAAAAAACAGGAAGCGGACGAAAAACTTTCCGCCGCTGAAAAGGCCAGTGCCCGCCAGCGAGGAGAGATTAATGAATATGAACGTGAGCTCAAAGATATTCAGAAAAAGAAAGAGGTGAACCTGGAACTTGTGCACCACCTCACCATGGCCAAAGAGAAGCTGGAAATGCAGGCTCAGGGAATTTCAGACCACATCTGGGAGACCTATGAAATATTGATGGATCAGCTGGAAGAGGAGCTCGGTGAGGAGCTGGAGCCCGCAGAGGCAAAAGAGAGAATTGCTGCTGTACGTCAGAAGCTAAACCGCATCGGAGAGGTAAATCCGCTGGCGATTGAGGAGTATGAGGAGGAGAAAGAGCGGCTCGATTTTTATGAGGAGCAGATCGAGGACCTGCATGGCGCTGAAAAAGAGATGCGCGAAACCATCCGCGAAATTAACCAGACCGCAACGGCCCGTTTTAATGAGACTTTTGACAAGATTCGGGCCAATTTTAAAACCGTTTTTAATACGCTGTTCCACGAGGATGACTTTTGCGACCTGATTATTGAGGAGGACTCGGAAGATCCCCTGGAGGCAAAGATTGATATCAAAGCCAATCCGAAAGGAAAACGTCCGTCGAGCATCAACCAGCTATCAGGTGGGGAAAAAACGCTGACCGCTATTGCCCTTCTCTTTGCGATCTACCTGGTGAAACCTTCCCCGTTTTGTGTGCTTGATGAGGTGGATGCCCCTCTTGATGACGCCAATATTGAGCGTTTCTCGCAGATGATCCGCAAGTTTAGTGACGATACGCAGTTTATCATCATCACCCACAACAAAAAAACGATGGCCAAGGCCGAGATGATGTACGGCGTAACCATGCCCGAAACCGGCGTGAGCCGCCTGGTAGGCGTGAAGCTGGATGAAGTGGAAGAGGTGTAGATAGAGAGTTGGCTTGAACGTACAACTCCTCACATCAAAAAGAATAGAAATCGTTTTATTCCATTTTTTCAATATCTAATACTAAAAATGATAAATCATCCTGACGAGCAAAATCAAATCCATATAATTGATTGTTTCTTTTAAACTGAGTTGCAAAGAAAGGGGGAAGATTTCGAAGCAAGTGACTATTACTGAGATCCAGATCTGTTGTTAATACCTCTGATTGGCTGTTATTCGTATTGAAGAGAGTAAAAAACAATCTTTGATCCTGAACGGAAAAGTCTCTTATTGCAGGCAGTCTTTTGACCTCGCTGATAGCCTTGCTATACGCATCACCAATCTCAAGGAGTGGTGCATATCTTTCAGAAAGGTATTTTCTGTCTCGATCGGTGGCTTTCCTTCCGCCAGACTTTACGAGCTTCCACTCATCTATTTTCCCTGAATGGATATGAAGCCGACGAATATATAAATCGTGTGAGGATACGACATAAAAATACTCACCTTCCAAATCCCAATACATTATTTCACCCAGAAATTTATCGGCAAAGAGACCCGGTTGTAATTCCATTTGTTCATTTCCCTCATATTCAAAAAGCAAACTGTCAGGAGAAAAAGTGTCATTTAGCCGATATAAAAAGTGTTTTTTATCTCCTTTCCTGCGATCAGTAGTTCCGATAAATACCCCGAATTCACCCATTTCTGTAAAATAGACCTCTTTCAAGAAGAGATCCGAGTTCATTTCCAAAGTGATGGTTTTCTGATAAGAAAAGCCATCATCTACATTGAAAACAGACACTCTATCCAGACCCAAATCCAGCACATACAGCAGGCTGTCTTCGTCAACCTTCAGATCATTTATCAATTCAAATTCATCCGGTCCACGTCCCCTGCCGCCTGTCCTGGCAACCAGCTCTCCATTCAAATTGTATTTTAGCAGAGTTTTTGTGCCATTATCAGCAACAATCATATGACTATCGTCCGTTAAGATTGCCTTTGTTGGTGATACCCAGGCACCTGTTGAGAGGGTATCTACCATCATGATTTCTGAAACTTCTGGATCAATCTCAAAGTCTTTCCAATATTCATTCTCATAGTAGCCACCATCTTCTTGATGGATACCGCATCCCGAAAAACTTATAAGCAACAGAATCAGTAGGAGAGTGGTTCGTCTTGGTTTTTTCCTATCATAATGATTAGCCATAGAGATGAATGATGAAGAGTTTTGGTGAAGTTAAATTATGCTGCCTAATATCTACATAAGTTCAAGATAATAATGCTACATAAATTGTTCAGTTAGGCACACTTTAACATTTTTAAAGTGATTTACATACAATTATCTGCTGGTACTAAATAGTTCGAAATGATTAAAAATCATCATTACTTATTATTTCTAATTACTTTATAAAGTGCTGTTATAACTGCTACTATAAAAAGTATAGAAATGAGCATCAGTACAGGTTCAATATATTTTACCATTATCTATATAATTCATTTAACCAATTATTATTGAGATCTACGGTAAACAGACCTTCTCGGCCTATTCTTAAGAAGATTTTTTCAGAATTCACGGAAAAATCAACTACTGATGCTAAATCACTTTCACCTTTACGCTTTATTCTTAGAATCTTACTCAATACCAAGTCAGGATAAGCTATAATATAGATCTGATTTTCCATCAGAATGAACAAGTGATCTTCGAAAAATTCAATTTTTGTTATGTAAGGAGTAGCTCCGGGTGAACCAGAAGGGTCATCTATAATATATGGATCAGGAATTGGATCACTTTCACCCAAAATTATAGTTTTTAATATATCTCCCTTAAAATTTGTGATAAAAATTTGTCTGTCTCCCAGAAAAGAAAAAGCAAATCCATTTGGTACTGCCCCTATTGGAAATACCATATTGCGAATAGCCGGCTCATAACCTGCCGGCACTCTTGGCCGAAAAAAATATTTCATACTCCCATCATCTTTTTCAACAATGGCAAGCAAATTATCCTTGCTTACAATTGGATTAAAAACCGGAAATAAGAAATAACCTTTATTTATGCCTATAGCACTACCGTTTGTAAATACATTCTTCGGTGCTGATTTTCTTCCAAGAACTGTACCTTCATTATCGATCGAAATAAATGCTGCACTGTTTGCAGAGTAAAAAAATAAAGTATCTCCCGTGGCACTTTTTGTGCTTAAATTTATATCAAGTAACTCTTTTGGTCCGCTTCCTTTTCTGATCACACCATTCAAAATATGTGATAAACTGTTATAACTTTTCGAGTCTTTAGCAGAAATCTCAAAGAGAATAGAATCTCTGATTGCATTTGCAGGTGTAATGTAGAGTCCTGAGGTATTGGCCTGCAAAAAAGAATAAAATGAAAACATATAGTTATCTGTAACATTCAGTTGCCGGGCAGTCAACTCGACGGTGTCTTCTTCACTACTTCCAATATTTATGGTTTCTGTATTTGATACCTGAGGATTCTGGCATGCTGTAATAAGTAGAATTGAGGCAAGAAGAGCATAATTAATTACATTCTTCTTGCCTCTAAATGTCATTATACTACTTTGCCGAAGGCAAAACATAACATTGAATATTTTATTATCGTATCTCATTATTTTTCATTACGATACCGTCTTTATTAATTACATGCAGATCCAGTGCTAATACCCGAGTATGTCCAGTTCTGCCAATCACCAAAATTTCCAGAAGCATCCATACATCTAACGTTGATAGAGTAAAAGTTTACTAAACCGGTATACTGTCGGGTAACTACTTCACACCCCCCATCAGAAAAACAAGCAGATACGTTAACATGTAATAAAGAAGCAAATCCTGCATCTTGTGCATTTACTATGTCTTTAGGAAAAAATGTAAAAAGTAATAATAAAGTTAGAGCAGCTATAAATGTTTTCATAGTAAGCTTTAAGTTAAATTACGGTTAAAACACTAAGAATATTATATTTTCATAATCTCAACTTTCCAATACGCACATGTTCGTATTATTTTACGTACATGTGCGTAGTGTATTTGATAGATTAATCATCCGTTTCGCCTTTCTTTGCCCTCCAGAGGTTGTGAGAGAATTAATTTCCAAAGAAAATTCACCTAAATAAATGAAGATTCCTGTCGTTTTAATCACTTCCATCCTTTCTGACCCACCCCCGGCCCCTCCCTATCGCGCCCTGGCGGGACTTGACAGGGAGGGGAGCGTCAAAATAAAATCATCAACCTTATAAAGTTAAGTTTACAAATAATTGTCATCTTATTTTCTCACAGCCTCTCCAGATCCATTTAACCAGCGCATGACGCCCTTTCAGGTTGCATTTTTTACAAATGGAGTACCTGTGCGTTTGAACGGTTCGAACCGAGAGGTGCACCTTCTGTGCAATCTCCTTGTTTGTGTACTGTTTGGCTACAAGTTTCTGAAATACTATCTCCCCCAGTTTTACCATGCCCGAAACCGGCGTGAGCCGCCTGGTGGGCGTAAAGCTGGATGAAGTGGAAGAGGTTTAGTGAATCATGGTGTTTTCAAACTAATGGATACGGTTTTTTTAGAATTTCAATCAACTCATTCTACCTTTTTCAAAAACTGGCTGAGGTTATTGTTATTTATCGGCATCATGGTAACCAGCTCACTATTGCTGTTAAAATAAATTTTGACAGGTGTAGCGGGGACCAATTCCTTTTTCAAAACTTCTCCCTCACGATCATTGAGTATCGGCAACTGGAGTTTATGCAGATCTATAAAATTATTTTGTGTAGCCTCGTGTCTTTCTATAAGCACTATAGAAATTTTACTTTTAAAACCCTCCTGGTATTTATTATTCCACCATTCTAATTCGTTGATACAGGATGCACAGTTTGAGGGATGCATCACTAAAATCGTGTGATTACTCAAATCTGTCACGTTATACCCTATTTCTGAGAAATAACTAATCCAGTCGGCTTCTGTTTTATCAGAGCTGTATTCAAAAGCTTCAGGTTGGTTATTTGAACAAGCGGAACCTGACAGAACAACACAGAAAAGAATCAAAATTACTTTATCCATCGCTGTGAATTTCGTAAATCCCAATAGTATAGTTGTCGGGATTGTCATCTTCTATGAGGTAGAGTTTATTACCAACAACACTTCCGAGGGTATATGGAAGCTCAAGTTCTCCATAACTATTGTAACTATTCCGATCATAAAGATTGATGTAGTGAATCTTGTCATTATGATCTCTTGTCTGCTGAAACTCCTCCGTTAAAATAACAAAGTAGTGCAGAAAATACTCCGGTAAAAAGTACACACCGGACGTCCAGCTTAAATCTCGGGCTTGTCTATCGATTTTTTGATGAGATTGCTGCGCATCAATATAGCTGTCTGTCTGATTGAAGTTCTCGGATTGCATTCCAAACCAGGCAATTCTCTCCTGGGTTTCCAGGTTATAAAGCTGCAGGCTATATCGATCGGGGTGAGAGCTTAGGAACTGATTGTTCTCCAAATCGGCATCGACATGTGGAAAAACCAGATAACTTTTGGGATTTTTTAAAAAAGGATCATACCTGCCAAAGCTTTCGATTAAGATGCCGTTGTACCCAAATTTCCCTATTAAATCTGATTGCCAAGCCTTTTTCAATCCAGATGTCTGGTACTCAGAATTAATGACCGGCACAATAATTTCCTCATCCTTGGTATATAAATATTTATTACCTACCAATATTTTATCATGATCAATATCAACATCTGAATGTTCATCACCATCCATCTCAAAGACTTTAATCATTCTCTGGCTTCCGTCATACACCACAATACGATTCTCTTCATCAAAATTGTATCCCAACACACTCATAAGCTCTCCGGGCCCTCTGCCTCTTTTGGAAACAACATGTTGTACCTTTCCCTGGTTATCTGTTACCACAATTTGCATATTTAGCTCGTCGAAAAATGCAAAGAGTGAATGGTCCCGGTTTGATACAAATTCTGGTCGAAGCTTGCCAATGTTTGGGCCGGTTTCATCGATCGAAGAATTGTCCAAAACAATTTCTCCGATCTTTACAACGGTGCGATCCTCCTCAAGAATCTCACTTTTATAAAACTCATTTGTGTCCGTCTCTGAACAGGCTCCGATGAATAGAAGCAAAACAATGGTCCTGTATATATTCTTCACTTGGTGCATTCGACTTTATTTTTTTTAACCGCCTTATAAAAATCATTGACTACCTGCTATTTCCGGGTAGCCAATGATTTCTGTAGAAATTATAATACTAACCTTTATCCTTCCTCCGGATCCGGGGTCACAATAATTCCACAAAAACAATTTGTTTGAACTATTGTCTGGCAATCCTTGATCAATGGCTCATAAACACCACAAATATCCTCATTCTCATTGGCTTCAACATTTTGAATATTTGTTATAAATGTTAATGATCCGATTATCAGGATTGAAGCAAGAATTGATAGCATCATAGTAAGAGAGCGGCTCATAATATCCTCCGTTTGTAATTAATAATTAGTATCTCTCACAAAGTGTTTACCTACAGTAACATTATCAATACGCACATGTTCGTATTATTTTTAGTACATGTACGTAGTGCATTTAATAGATTAATCATCCGTTTCGCCTTTCTTTGCCCTCCACAGCCACTTTCTCAGCGCATGACGCCCCTTAAGGTTGCACTTCTTACAAATAGAGTGCCTGTGCGTTTGAACGGTTCGAACCGAGAGGTGTACCTTCTGCGCAATCTCCTAGTTTGTGTACTGTTTGGCTACAAGCTTCAGAATTTCCACTTCCCTCGGGGATAGCCTTTCCAGCGCTTCCCTATAAGTAAGAGAGGTTTGTTTGTTTGTTTGTTTGTTTGTTTGTTTGTGTACCATTGGTTGGATCTTCTTTTCTCATGTTGATGTAGCGTTTGGGATCTTCTCTGTGCTGATGGATGCATGTAAACGTTCAGTATTTATATCTATGTAGATGCACATAGAACTAAAATGTTACAAAATTTATGTCGATAGTTCCATTTTTAACAAGTATATCAGGGCAACATCTAAATACTATACACACTTGTTCAATACTCATATTTCTTATTCACACACTATGCGAGAAAATATCGCCGGGGTGCGCTGTTTAGCTGAAGAATTTCTTTATACAACCGCCCTAAAACTAAGTTTTTTGACGAAACGAATAGGTCTCTGTAAAAAAGTGGAAGGTCTACATGATGGTTTGCTTCCTGCTAATATCATATGACATGGAAGATTTATTCGTACGATTCATACTCCAGCTCATCCATTGTCCAGCCACCAATGGAAAGCCGAAGCATGGCACAATAAAAGTAGAAAAACATAAGGGAAATCATGAATGAGCCCGACAGTTTTGAAACGTTCGTCATCCAGTCGGCCGGTTCAAAAAAGAGATAAGTACCCCAGAACGACCCAAATACAAACGCGATGAATGTGCCCAGCCAGCCATATTTTTTCTCCACGATCAGTACTTTTAGCATAAGCGGCATCACAAGTAAAGCCGCAAGCAGGGCCAGAAAGATGGTTATTCCACCAGCGTACGTTATATACAACAGAACCGGACCGGCCAGTTCAAACTCCAGCCATCGCTGCAGCTTGCCAATATTGTAGTAGGGGTTGATGTGTATTTTCATTGATTGAGGTATTGTTTGCTAATTTTGATCGTACCTTATTTTACTGCAATTAGAAATATCACAATTTTGTTCAAGTGGGTTCTATAATCAAATTCATTAATGTATCTGTATATGACTGATATTACTTAATATTTTTAGTTTTTCTGTTATTTTAGTAATGTTTACATGAAGCAAGATGTAGAAGAGATCCATAACGCGGGTTTTACTCTTTAATGAGCGTACTCTGAATACTGTTAATAATGATAAACTCATGGGTGATCAGCTGGAAAAAAAACTGCGGGAGAAGCTTGAAGCCGAGGAGCGCAAACAGCATCTGAAGGAGACAGATCCACTGCTTGAAAACAGGCTCATAGAAGCTGCCGTCCTTTTTCTGGGGACGGTGATCCCCCTTTACATTTTATTTTACGTGGCGCATTATCTATTTATGCTCTCTTTTGGACTTGCATTTGGATTTCTTGGTATAGGAATTGACTGGATCTATCCCGTTATCCATGCAGCTATTATAATTGCAGGGATTTACAGCGTGTACAGAAAAAGATCGGTTCTTGATGACATTTTCAAACGACTTTGACGTATTTGACTCGAAATACTTCAGTCACCACATTGTCATAAATAAATGCCGGCAGGTTTTCAGGAGATCGACTGTAAACAAATGGTTACCCGCTCCCCTATTATTTTGGGGGTATTCTGCTACATTAGCTCAACAAATTTCAAAGAAAATTAAGAAAAGTTCTAAAGGGAGCGCTCCGGTGTCGGGATAGTGAATGTGTTTAAGCTTCAGTACCCGTCACGTACGTTTAGTTCACTTCATCAAATTCTATTCTGTACCGCACCACCTGCTGCAGGCCGGTCTCTTCGTCGGTTTCGCGGGTGTAGATGTAGCCGTTATTTACCACCTCAATCGGTTCATTTCGGGGCCACTCAAATTTAGTGATCAACTCGCCGGTGTTTTCAAGCACCCACCATTCGTAAACGTGGAAATCCTCAACTATTGTGGAAATCCAGATTCGGTTTTTATTATCAATCAATAAATTGTTTATTATCGGCCAAAATTTGGGTAATTCATCCACATTAATAGACGGTAATAGTCTTTCAAATGAATCTATAACATGCTCAGCCGTTTCTGGATGGAGTAATTTGTGATAATTTTCCAACATCTCCCTTCGATGCAATTCTTTTTTTTGAACCGGATAATAGAATGAATACAATTCTTCCCCATTGGGATTTCTGACCTCTACCAAAAAATCTTGGGGATCAGCTGAATAAATATGTCCATCATCTGAAATTGTAATAAGTGTTTTACCCGAAAAAATATCTGGTATTTTAAGAAACTCTCCACTAACAGTCTTAGTCAAATATTTAAAATCTTTATGTTTGAAAATTTTGTCTGGAAATAAGCGGCCGTCTTTATCCAATAAATAATATTTTATATAAAGATTATCATCCAAATTGTACCAGGGATGATCTGGATCCGGAATAATCCTTGGGTTAAATGCAGCCACATACATTCCATCATTTCTAAAATACAGTCGGCTTAAATAAAACCCATACAATTCTTCAATAGCATATATTGATCCTTGGCTCAAATTGATAGCATGGGAATATCCAAGCGATTCCTGTAAAAAAATGTGAATGCGAAATTGCATATGATCATAAATATACAGATATCCAGAAATTGCAGCAGGTATTGGAGGTGACTGAAACTCACCCGGACCCTTACCTTGTCTGCCAAATTTTTTACTGTAACTTCCATCAGATTCAAATACATGAACGATAAATTGTTGAGCATCACTTATATATACTCGATTTTGTTCGTCGACCGAAAATACACCCATACGGCCAATTAGCTCTCCCTTGTCAGAATTACCATATACAGTCTCTTGAATTAACTGAATATTATACTTTTTAGGGCTATCTGCGTGATATATATTTAGGTTTTCTAAATTTTGAAAGGTTTCAGGTAAGCTCGGACTATCATATTCCCATTCACATGATAGAAGTAAGAAATTTAGAGCAATGATTATAATTAGCTTACTCTTTTGTTGAATTACTAAGTGTCTTTTATCACAGAGATTTTTACTGGAAAATCTCTGTGATAAAAATGAGTCTAAATTTAGATTTCGTTTTACAAATTCCATTATGCACTAAATTGATCACAACACCATTGTGTTATTCCCCAATTTGCACCTACTATGTAGCTTCCATAGCAGTTACAATGATAGTTTGGGGCACCTGTGGGTAGTGCACAATGTTCCTCGATACTGCCATTTCCACAAAAACAAAAAGCCGTATTTGTAGTACTACAACTACCTCCACTACCGCCGCCACCCAGGGCACCAGGACCAGAACCAGCCATTATTTTCCTCATTTCTGAACGACTAAGAGACGTACCAATAACACCTATATTCATTTTTTCTTCATATTATTTACATCTGCTTTTGTTTAGCTCTTCTTTTGTACTGCAACAGAACGTTTAATTCTTTTTTTAGCTCCATCCGATACCGTATAGTTAACATCAGTATACCCAATGTTTATTTTGTAATAGATTTACGAACTTTTATTAAAACTAAAACTATATTCCGCAATTTCTCTCATGCCGCTTTCAATATCTTGTTCTATTGTAAATATAGATCCATTCTTTACAAGTACAATATTCTTGCTTCTTGGTATTTTAAATTTCCCTATTAGTCTCCCATCATTATTTAAATCAACAACCCACCATTCGCGTATCTCATAATTATTTATAATTGTCGATATCCAAAGACGATTTTGATCATCAACTACAATATTATCGTATGCCGGCCATGTTTCAGGGGCATATTTTTGAAGTATTTTCTTAAAATTTTCATCCGGATTTATATACTGTGCTAATAAATCTTGATTATTTATCCTGGCATTTTCAAAAGGATAATAAAATGCGGCCCGGTACATCCCAAGGTCATCATAAACTTTAAATAGCATCATCTCACCAGACCCATAAATCATCTTTTCAGAAGCGTATTCAATTTGTGCTCGCGGGTTAAAAATAACATCCGACAATACACCGCCCCCATCACTTTCATCTAAATAAAGTGCTGTACCTTCAGATTTGAATGAATAAAGATTATGTTCAGTGAACTCCTCATCTGTCCAATTAAATAGTGAAATTTCTATTGTTTGCCCAGCGTTTGTCTCCGCAGGCTGAATAGGACTAAATATCAGCAGATATTGATCTTCAGAATACAATTCAAAATTTGTTATTCTATAAAAGAACCCTTTTGTCTTCTTCTTACTCATCCAATTGGGCTGTCTATTCTCTTCTTGTATCATAGCTAGATTAATGTCTCTAACATGATTTAAAGACTCTAAATCAAATAAAGAAATTTTGGAATGCTGCCTGTCAAATACATGTAAATATTCATCATCCGTTTTTAAACTCCAGATCGTATTGAACTCACCAGGCCCCCTTCCATTACTGCCCAAAGAAACTTTATAAGTACCATCTGCTTCGTAGACATGAATTTTATTAGAAGCCATGTCGGCGATAAAAACCCGCCCTGATTTATCCACAGTTAACTCCTTAATAATACGTCCCCAAGGCACTTCATCGGCTTCAGCAAAAGTCATTTCCTTATCAAGTGTAATAAGGTCAGAGTCATCTGTGTTATGGTGTACAACAAGATTTTTCAAACTGGCTATGTTATCGGGGACATCGGGAAGCTGATTACTCTCGGAAGAGCAACCAATTAAAAGGAAAGAAATGAAAGTCCATTTTAGAAAGCTGTCTGACATCATTTGATTATAAATCTTAAGGTAACGTTTTTATGTAATTCAAATAGAGTTGATAATATTGAACATAATATTTGATCTGATTGTGAGGCTAAAATAAGGGTTCTATTTTCATATATATAGAACCCTTATCAATTGTAGTAGACCTTAAACCGTATATTTTCTTTATTTAAAATTATTGATGATAAAGAGTTACCCCGTGCATGATCCAAGACCCCCGAATAATGACACACATAACATCCTACCGACCGAAGTGTAGTTGAGCAACCTGTAAACCCTGATAAGCCAGGAAGGGCAGATTGGCAGCCTGAATGGCATGAACAGCCTTGATTACACCTTCCACTTCCACCACCACTACCGCCACCACTCGAACCACAGCCGGCAGTAATTTCCCTAAGCTCGGAACGCTTTAGTGAAGTGTTCATAATATCAAAGTTGAGTTTTTTTCGTTTCATAATGTATACCTCCGTTTTTTTGATTTGAGTTGAGTTCTTATTTGTCAGTTTGTAACGTGACCGGGTAACGCTTTTGAACCCGTTACCTTTAACAAACCGGCAACCATTGTTGTACAGGCAGCTAAAGATTGCTAACTGTAGTAAGTAAATAAATCAGACAGATAGTTGCACCCCTGTTATTTTGGGGGTATTCTGTTTTATCAGATCAACAAAATGAAAAAATTTAAGAAGAGGACGAAGAGTTCTAAACTAACAATTCCAGTACAAGGTAATCAATACAGTATATTTTGCAATATCTCGAACGTTTAGTTCACTTCATCAAATTCTATCCTGTACCGCACTACCTGCTGCATGCCGGTCTCCTCGTGGGTTTCGCGGGTGTAGATGTAGCTGTTTTTACCACTTCAATCGGTATATCACATAACTATCTTAACTTATATAGGCCATTCAGCCGTATAAATGATGCCATCTTGCTTATTTAAAAAGTAAACTCTGCTATTATCAGGAGAGAGACTAAATATTCCGAATAGTCCCAACACATTACTGCTTAATCCTGGAAAGGAAAGCAACTTCATTTCACTACCATCAGCGGGAATCCAAGCTGCTGTCACCGGCTCCCTTTCAGGCAAATTCAATAGCAGAGCCACGCCATATTCATTTGCATCTATTGCCCAAGCATAATGAAAAAGATGATAGGAATTATTTCTTGGATCTATTTCTTGATTATTACTTGAAATCCATTCAAACAATTTAGATTGTGAAGGAATGGTAATTTTTTTCTTCCAAATAAGCTTACCTGAGAAAGAATACTTTTCAAGTATGCCAGTGGTTTGTTGAAAAGAATAGATTGCCGTTGAACTGCTTTCCAATGCAATCATATTCAAAAATATTTTTGGGATTTCACCTTTTGAAAATTCTCTATAAACTTCATCATCATTGTATGATTCAACATGCTCTCCTACTGCATTTCCAGCGAGTATTAATTCCATGCTGTTAATATCTAAGATCCCAAACAAAGAACCATTTTTACCTCTGGATGGGATTAGCAGCTTATTGGGTGAAAGTGCATGCAGAGTTAAGGGTATATTTGGAGGAAATCCATTGGGATTGACTGGATTTTTGTCAATTATAACTTCATCTACCATATTTCCCATACGGTCGTATGTTATAAACTTATTTCGGTTATAATCATAAACCAAATAATTCTCATTAAACACCCAAAAACCAGAAGGAGAACTGAACTCGCCTGGCCCCTCTCCTTGACTACCAAATGTAAAATTTTTCTTACCTAAACTATTAACCCTGGTTATTTGCTGAAATGCGTGATCGCTGAAATAAAGATTCTTATTGCTTGCTATTATCTTTGTTGGCCTGCCTATAAATTTATCTTTTTCTGCACTAAGGAATACATCCACTTTATTTATCAAATGTTTTTCACTTGGGATTTTTTCAAAATCCTGTGCAAAAAATGTTATGCATAACAAACAAACCATTATTGCAGAATGTTTACATATGATGGTTTTTAAACTTTGAATGAGCATAGTAATCTTGATATCGATCAACAACCAGTTTTATAAAACTGTCTTTTAGTTAAATGAATTGTGAGTAAACATTATTTAAAAGAGGCTTAACGGTTAGATACTAATTTAAAAATCTGCAATTGAATAAGAGAGTTACCATTATGCAATACAACACATACTGCAAGTCGCTGTACAAGTCGATAAATCAACCCTAACACAAATATCACAGTTTGTTACAGATGGAAAATCCTCCGCGCGGTAACAACGGTTATAAGAACAACCACCTCCAGTTCCACCCCCACTACCACACCCAGCTGTAATTTTCCTCAATTCAGAGCGCTTTAGCGAATTGTTCATGATATCAATATTGAGCTTTTTTCGTTTCATAATGTACCTCTTCTTTTTTATTTAGATTTGTATTCTGGTTTGCCGGATTGACAACGTTGAGGGTTACGTCTTTAAACCCGTTGTCTTTATCAAACCGGCAACCATTGTTGTACAGTCATCTAATGATGACTGCCTGTTATAAGTAAATAAAACAATCAGATAGTTGCACCCCCATTATTTTGGGGGTATTCTGTTTCATCCGCTAACGAATTGTCGAAGAAAAAAAGAGGACGAAGAGTTCTAAAAGAGGAACTCCTGGATCGAGGTAAGCGAAGTGTTTACGTTTAAGCTTCTGAACCCGTCACGAACGTTTAATTCACACCATCAAATGCTATTCTGTACCGCACTAACTGCTGCAGGCCGGTCTCCTCGTCGGTCTCGCGGGTGTACACGTAGCCGTTTTTTACCATCTCAATCGGCTTTTCCCTCGGCCACTCAAATTTGGTAATCAACTCGCCGGTGTTTTCAAGCACCCACCATTCATAGACATTAAAGTCCTCGACTATTGTTGAAATCCACAAACGGTTCTCGTCATCAATTTGCATTGAACTCAATGCGGGCCAAGTATTCGGTAAAGCATCAAGGTTCCTTGTTATCACATTTTTACTATACTCAGAATGTATCTTTAATAACGCATTTTCTTTTGTCAACCTGACATTTTGATAGGGATAATACATGGCCCGTAAATAGTTACCTTTAGAGTCGTACACTTTTATCAAAAAAAAATCGCTCCAGGCTGTATATATTTGGTCCTCTTCTGAGAGTGTGAGAAGCGACCGGGTCGCAAAATCGCGAAACACACCAGGACTAAAATCTCCTTTTTTAACGGTACCTCTCAAAAATCTGATGTCTCTCATTTCAAGTATCTTGCCATCTGTTATTCTTCCTTCGGCATCCATTAGATAGCACTTTACATATTTTTCATCCTCTAAATTATACTCCGGCTGCTCTGGATCTATATAAAGCGGTTGGCTGAAACAGGCCAGAAATGTGCCTTCACTTCTGAATAATATCCAAGACATGTAGTAACCGGTTAATTCCTCAATCCTGTCCACGTTTTTTGGATTCAGGTTCAGGGCATAAGATGGGGTCAGGGAGTCTGGCGAGAATACACTCACTCTAAGCTGCATACGATCGAATGCATACAGATGGTTTGAAACTACCTCCAGATTTGGACCTAATAGAAACTCACCCGGACCGCGCCCTTCTCCACCAAGACGGGTTACATATCGGCCATCAGGTTCAAATACATGAATAGTATGCTGGTCAAGGTCTGCGATGAAGACCCGGCCGGACTCATCAACCGTTACGCTTCCCAATCTGCCAATCAGTACGTCGTCGGTGCTACCGAAAATTTGGTCAGGTATAAGTTGAATCTCACCAGCAGGATTGGCTTCTGCCGAATAAACCATCAAATTATCCAACTTCTGTGCTCGCTCAGGAATATTCGGTACATCCTCTGATGAACAGCTTAAGCACATGACCGATATAAGTATCACGGCTATTACTTTGGTTAGCATAGACATCGTGTGAAGTTTATAAAATCCCGAAGGAATTCGCATAAACCCCTCCGGGATTAAATGGTAATCGCATGGAGAATTAAACACATTCATCATCCACAGCAAGCTGTTTGTGGATTTGTTCCAGGAGCCGGATTACAAACTAATAAGTCTGACGGACCATCATAACAAATAATAGCATTTGGACTACTGCCATTATAAGGATTACAGGCGGGATGTATAGTCCAATTTCCTGAACAACCACCACTACCGCCACCACTTGAACCGCAACCAGCAGTTATTTCCCGCAATTCAGAGCGCTTTAGTGACCTGTTCATAATATCAAAGTTGAGCTTTTTTCGTTTCATAATGTACCTCTTCTTTTTATTTAGAGTTGTATTCTGATTTGCCGGATTGAAGACCTTGTTAAATACGTGTTTGTCCCGTTGTCTTTATCAAGCCGGTATACATTACTTACAGACAGCTAAAAATGACTGCCTGTTATAAGTAAATAAATTAGGCAGATAGTCGCACCCCTATTATTTTGGGGGTATTCTTTTTTATTAGCTCAATAAATTGCAAAAAAATAAAGAAGAGGACGATTTAATCTTTAAGGGGATCTCCGATTCCGAGGCAAGCGAAGTGTTCACGTTTAAGCTTCTGAGCCCGTCACACACGTTTGGTTCACTTCATCAAATTCTATTCTGTACCGCACCACCTGCTGCAGGCCGGTCTGCTCGTCGGTATCGCGTGTGTACATGTAGCCGTTTTTAATCACTTCTATTGGTTCGTCCCGGGGCCACTCAAATTTAGTAATCAACTCGCCGGTGTTTTCAAGTACCCACCATTCGTTAATATCAAAATATTCTACAAAAGTAGATACAAAAATCCAGATGTCATCATTCTGCTAATCGGTAATTATCAGATTGCTTATAAGATGCCTTAAAATATAAAAATTCGTGTAAACGGACCTTAATATAAGTTATTCTTTTTATTAAAGAAGGTCTATAGCCATTATTTGATAACCTTCAGTTGTAGATGATGCATCGATTCCATACAGTGTTTCATCACGTAAAGAAACCCTTTGAAATTCATAGGGTGTGTAGAAAAATTTTGTTTCTTTTGAAGTCATATCGGTATATAAATAAATCCCACTATCACCACTGGGAAAAAATGTATAAAAAAACATTGAATTATTTTGCACCCTAAAATCCCGAAACAATGGCCACGATGTGCTTTCTTCCAGAACCTTCCAATGAAAATCCTCTTTAATAAAATAGAGGCGATCTTTTATTAATGACATATTTTCCAGATCATTTAATCGCTTGGGTAAATCAAGATTAAGACTATCATTCATTGACTCCGCTTTGAGATTAAATTTATGAATGATTGGTTGATGTGAGGTAATATAGTAAAACCATTCGTTATGCAGATCCCAGTATGTTCTCCTGCCAAAATAACTATCAATAAAAAGATTAGATGATACTTGCAGCTGATCATTTCCAGGCATTTCCAAGAGTTGTTTAACCGGAATAAAGTCATTGTCAAGACGAAAGAGTAAAAATCGGCTTTCTGACTGTTGTACTGCATCCCGCTGACTAAATACACCATAATTACCCAACTTAGTCACGTAAATCTTTTGCATGAATAAGTTCGGTTTCATTTCCAGGCCAATTGCTGAATCAAAAATCAATCCTTCATTATCAATATTAAAAATATTAAGACGCATCAATTTAAGGTCCAAGACGTATAATCGTTTGTCACTACCAAAATGGAGTTGATTTATACTTTCAAATTTTCCAGGCCCTCGTCCCACTCCGCCTACTGCGGAATATTCCGATCCATTTTCATCAAAAAGCCGAATGGTTTTGTCCGAATTATCGGCAAAAACCAGCAAATTGGTTTCCGGAACGGCAAGCACCCATAAAGGAAATAATATCGTAGAGGAACCGGTTATAATCTTAGAATTCGTCTCTATTTTAGGAATATTCTGAATTAGTTTTTCTGTATACGAATCAACCTTTTCACTTGTTCGCACTCTTTCTCTACTGCAGGATTGAATCAGCAATGTCAGCATCAAAAATGCAAATATTTTCGACACTTTTACATACATAATCAAATTTACATACATAATCAAATCCACCTCGAAAAGTCATATTCATTGAACATTAGCTTCATAAGCTTAAATAATTTAGGATAACCTGTTTCAAATTCACCTCATCCCTATCTAAAGGTTAAGAGAGGGGTATATTGAATTATTAATTTTAGTTTCTAATAAAAATTAGTTCTAAATCTGACTTTTAGGGATAGGTTCGAAAACGTAAATCTCATTTTATTACGGATCGTAAAAGATGTCAATCAATTAGCATGGGTGTATTGAACTACCAGCCTGTCTTTCACAACAATTGTACAGATGCATGCAATTATTATTGTAATTATGCCATTCAAATGTAAATGGTACTTCTGAATTACCTGCCATACACTGATTATAAATATACTCACATTCCGCATGAGGACTACCCCCACCTCCAGTTCCACCCCCACTACCGCAGCCAGCGGTAATTTCTCTCAATTCGGAACGCTTTAGTGAACTGTTCATAATATCAAAGTTGAGCTTTTTTCGTTTCATAATAGACCTCTACTTTTTATTTAGATTTGTATTCTGGTTAGCCGGATTGATAACGTTGAGGGTCACGTGATTGAACCCGTTGTCTTTATCAAACCGGCAACCAATGTTATACAGTCAGTAAATAATGTCTGACTGTTATAAGTAAATAAATCAAACAGATAGTTGCACCCCTGTTATTTTGGGGGTATTCTGTTTTATTAGCTCAACAAATTGCAAAAAAATAAAGAAGAGGACGATTTAATCTTTAAGGGGATCTCCGATTCCGAGGCAAGCGAAGTGTTCACGTTTAAGCTTCTGAGCCCGTCACACACGTTTGGTTCACTTCATCAAATTCTATTCTGTACCGCACCACCTGCTGCAGGCCGGTCTGCTCGTCGGTATCGCGTGTGTACATGTAGCCGTTTTTAATCACTTCTATTGGTTCGTCCCGGGGCCACTCAAATTTAGTAATCAACTCGCCGGTGTTTTCAAGCACCCACCATTCGTAAACGTCAAAATTCTCAACGGTTGTGGCAATCCACAGGCGGTTTTCGTCGTCAATTTTCATATCTGTGATAACCGGCCAATACTCGGGTAGTTCTATTAAATCAATGGCGTCAGTAATTCTATCTGGATTATTTGTTTCTAATTCTGGAATTCCCACCTCAACAGCCGATTCTTTTGTTAAAAGTACTTTTTGAATTGGGTGTGTAAAAGCGTGCTGATAGGTTCCATCATGCTTAAATACCTTTATCAACAATTTATTGGGTTGCATATGATAGATGTATCCTTCACTGGATATGACAGTGAAAGGTATTCCGTAAAAAGGTGTTAGTGGTAATTCAAATATCGGCACACCATTATAAGGAATCATTGTTCTGGTTGAATTACTAAAATTCACAACCTTGCTAAGAAGTTCTCCATTTTGGTCCGCCATATATATATGGCCTTCTATCTTCACTAAATCCCAGATCTCAGAAGGTTTGTAGTTTTGATTTGATAAGTATTTAACAAGAAATCTCTCTCTATTGAATGCATACACCTCTGAAACTAACGGATAGGATCCACGTAATTCTTTATACCGATGCTTATTTTTCCCAATCCATAATGTAAATTCTACATCCAATGTACATAAGTTAAACGCAGTCAATCTGTTTTGATGAAAGTCATGAACAAAAATCAGATGATCTTTAATTTCAATACTTTTAATTGAACTAAATTCTCCGGGGCCATTGCCGGCTCCACCAAATTTGTGAATTATATCTCCATTTGGACTGAATGTATGAATAACCTGTTTCTTCGTATCTGTCACAAAAACATTCCCGTACATATCTACTGCAATATCCCCCAGTTGTCCAATCAGAAGATCTGTTGATTCGCCATAAACTGTCTTTTTTTGAAAGGATATCGTCTTTTTGGATTTCGTATCTTTGGGAAGAACGGTAATATTCTCCATCCCCTGGAATTCTAATGGGATCTCCTTCATGTTTTGGTTGGAACATGTACATATACTGAAAATTATGAAAACTATAGTGACCCCGTTCATTCGAAATTCCAAATGCTCAAACATAGTTGATAATTAATAAGCTGCGAAATCAAGTCCTATCCAATTGAGTAGAGCTTGATACTGGTTTTTAAAAAATTTTAAGGGTACACTTGGGGAAACTCAGCACAACCGTGGCAACCATCTCCCCATTCAGCTACGCATAAATCTGTACAGAGTTCTAAATCATCTGAATGACACTGCACTTGCCTAGATCCATTTGAACAATGAATATTTCCAGTTCCCGCTACGATCTTCTTCATTTCATTTCGGCTTAACACTTGCCCTGAGTTTAATAAATTATTCATGCGTTTCTCCGTTTCGTTTAGATTGATGGTTTCCTGCAATATCCCTATTTGAAACCATTGAGATGAATACAGTGTAGAAAAACCCTTATTCAGGGCTTTTTGAACTCTCTATACAATAGTAAAACAAATTGTTACGCGCACCCCCATTATTTTGGGGGCACTTTAAGCCATCCAACAATTTGTCAAAGAAAGAGAAGTCGTAGAAATTAAATAGAGGAAATTAGTTACAGAGGTAGTCACTATATTTACGTTTCAGTGTCCGGCAGGTACGATTAATTCATCTCATTAAATTCTATCCTGTATCGCACTACCTGCTGCAGGCCGGTTTCCTCGTCGGTTTCGCGGGTGTAGATGTAGCCGTTTTTTACCACTTCAATCGGTTCATTTCGGGGCCATTCGAATTTGGTAATCAGCTCGCCGGTGTTTTCAAGCACCCACCATTCGTAAACGTCGAAATCCTCAACAATTGTGGAAATCCAGAGGCGGTTTTCGTCATCAACCAAAATATCTTTTATTGCAGGCCAAAATTGAGGAACTTGTTCTTCAGAAGCATTATTTATTACGCTTAAACGATACTCAAGGACATATTCACTCTCGTACAGCCTTTTTTGTTCTTTAATTGCATCCTTGCGAGTAAATACCCGCTTTGGGAATGGATAAAAATAAGCACGTTCATATTGTCCTTCACTATTAAATACCTGGATCAAAAAATCTTCTGTTCTTGTCACATAAATTTCTGAACTATTCGATACCGAAATCAACGTTTTCCCCAGGAATTCAAATTGAGTATGTCTGTATTCACCATTTACCGTTGCCGTTAAAGCACGTAAATCTGGATACTCTAATATTTTATCAGATATAATCGTACCCTTATTATCCATTAAATATATGAAGCTATATAGATCATTAAGGTTATATTTGGGATGAGAGGGATCCGCATAAATGACGGGTGGACTGAATAACCCTAAAAATCTTGTTTTATTGATGGGGTGCAAAAATCCCAAATCATAGTCACCCAATTCATCAAAATTTCTTTTGTTGGCTGCATGCAAGTTCACCGAGGCAGCCAGTTCATAATTTTTCAAAGAAAATACATTCAATCGGAATTGCGGAGGATCATATGCAAATAAATGGTCATTGATGTTTTTTAAGTATCCAACAAAATTAAATTCACCAGGCCCTCTTCCCTGCCTCCCCAGTGAAGTTGTGTAGTGTCCATATTGGTCAAAAATATAAATTGAATGCTGCTGAATGTCTGCTATATACACGTTATTGGCCTTGTCAACGGAAAAACTTCCTAATTTTCCAATCATCTGTTCGTCCGAGCTGCCAAACTCCATCTCCCTGATAAAAAGAATCGTGTTTCCCGGCTTATCTATTGAAGTAAGAACGATAAGGTTGTCAAGATTTTGAATGTGGAACGGTATTTCAGGTTCCTCTAGCCTGTTGCATCCAGAAAACAAAATAAATAATGTACCCATAGCCAAAACCTTAATCATACGATTAAACCGGGTTTCAGTAATATGCTTGTCAGTACTTTTAAATTCTAAATGCATCAAAAATGTTAAGTTTTTTTAACATGTTCCCCATGTACCGTACGGATAGGGGCCTCTGCTTCTGCAAAGCAGATTTGGATCCTGACCTTGATAAGTATAACTATAAAATCTTGGCTGCTCATGTGTAGCTCCGTAGCAAAGCACACAATTGGTAGATCCACTCCCCGCCATAATCTTCTTCATCTCATTACGGCTGAGTGATGTACCGATAGCGCCTAAACTCATTTTTTTCTTCATAATCTAATCCTCTGCTTTACTTTGCGATTGTTATTGTGCTTGCCAGCTTCCAAAAAGGTCGTGAACCGTTTTTGAATTCGTCCATCTAAAAACCGACAATGTTTATTACAGGGCAACAGCTGATTTCCTGCCATACAATAATAAAACAATTGGTTACGCGCACCCCTATTATTTTGGGGGTATTCTGTTTCTTTAGCTCAACAAATTGTCGAAGAAAAAAATGAGGAGCAAGAGATGTTAAAGGGGACTTCGATGCCGAGCTAATCGATGTGTCTTCGTTTAAGCTTCAGTACCCGTCACGTACGTTTAGTTCACTTCATCAAATTCTATTCTGTACCGCACCACCTGCTGCAGGCCGGTCTCTTCGTCGGTTTCGCGGGTGTAGATGTAGCCGTTATTTACCACCTCAATCGGTTCATTTCGGGGCCACTCAAATTTAGTGATCAGTTCCCCGGTATCATCGAGTACCCACCATTCATAGATATCAAAATCCTTAACAATAGTGGAAACCCACAGGCGGTTTTCGTCGTCTACAATAAAATCATTCAATACTGGCCAGGTTGAAGGAAGATCAGTTTTTTGTATTAAGCGCTTGTAGCTGTTCATCATAGTCTGAATCATACTCTCACTCAAACCTTCACTTGACATACCAGGAATCAGTCTGCTCATTGAAGAATTAATGCTTTCTAAAGCATTTTCTTTGGTTAGCAAAACGTTTTGGTAGGGATGGTAAAACGCTCGCAAATATTCTCCGTCGGGGACATATTCCTTGATTAAGAAATCATTTGTATCAGCCACAAAGATCGATCCGTCATTTGAAACAGAAACTAATGGTTTACTAAAAAAATTAAAGCTAACGGGACCAACGTTCTGATAAATAGAACCGATTACAATGGTTTGATCTTTGATATTTAATACCTCCATTGGTTTAAGCCAACCCTCTTTATCCATTCGATAATAGCGCCGATATAGAGTGTCAATCTTAGTTCCTTCAGGAATGTCAGATACATCACCCAGAAATTTTTTAAAACTAATCAAAAACGTTTCATCCCTGTCAGGAATAACTTGATTGATAGAAAAATTTCCTAATGTCTTTAATATGTTTTTTTGATTTATTTTGATTGTTCGAATCAGGTTGAAAGTATCGATAGAAAAAACGCTGATTCTATATGCCCGAGTATCAATCGCATATAGACGGTCCGAAAAAATATGAATTGCCGGATAAGCAGAAGTGAATTCCCCTGGCCCCTGGCCTTTCCTTCCGATATGGGTCAAAAACCGGCCATTAGGGTCAAAGACATTGATACCATTGGGTCCACCATCTGTAAAATAAACTCGGCCTGAATCATCTATAGCAATGCTTCCTATGTTACCAATAAACAAATCGTTTGTACTTCCGTAGCTGGTATCACGTTTTAGTTGTATAGTATTCTCCAGCCGGATATCTGCCGGTATTACTGACAAATTTGTCAGTTTCTGGAGGCTTTCAGGGATTTCACCAGAGTCATGTCCAGAACAATTACCTAAAATGAAAATAAGTAAAACCAATAGGATTTTGGACATAATAAATTATCTGGTTTACAAATAAATGTTGGACGATATTTCTCATAATTTGCGTCCAACATATTTTAATTACTGACTTATGCCTATTTAACAAATTCCATAGCTACCGGTTGCAAACCAGTCACCAGTATAAAATCTACATGCCCAATTAGGAGGGTCATCGCAACCAGAAGAATAAAACATTTCAAGACCTCCATTCTGCAATTCGCAATACAAACAGTTACATTCTTGCCCGCCACCACTACCACCACTTGAACCGCAGCCAGCAGTAATTTCTCTCAATTCGGAACGCTTTAGTGAACTGTTCATAATATCAATGTTGAGCTTTTTTCTTTTCATAATGTATACCTCCGTTTTTTTGATTTGAGTTGAGTTCTTATTTGTCAGTTTGTAACGTGACCGGGTAACGCTTATGAACCCGTTACCTTTAACAAACCGCCAACCATTATTTTACAGACAGATCTGCTTACCGTCTGTTTTAAGTAACTAAATCAAACAGATAATAGTACCCCTATTATTTTGGGGGTATTCTGTTTCATCCGCTAACGAATTGTCGAAGAAAAAAAGAGGGCGAAGAGTTCTAAAAGAGGAACTCCTGGATAGAGGCAAGCGAAGTGTTCACGTTTAAGCTTCTGTGGCCGTCCCGAACGTTTAGTTCACTTCATTAAATTCTATCCTGTATCGCACCACCTGCTGCAGGCCGGTCTCTTCATCGGTTTCGCGGGTGTATGCCAGCCCGTTTTTTACCTCACTGATGGTTTTGGATCTTGGCCACGAAAACGTAGCTAAAAACTCACCTTCATCGGTATATACCCGCCAGTCGTAGGTCTCCTCATTGTCGGTAAAGAGGGCAGTCCAAACTCTGTTTTCATCATCCATCAGCATCGTGCTGTATGCAGGCCATGTGTCCGGCATATCATCATTCCTGATCATACCTCGCCATGGTTCTTCCCTCTCGGCGTACTGGTTCAGAATTTCATTTCGGTTCAGAGCGGGTTTTTCGTACGGCTGCCAGAATGCCTTTCTGTAAGTTCCATCTATATCATAAAATATAAAGAGCAGATCTTCACTCCATCCATGAACAAATTGATTGCCGCCCACAGAAATCGAAGATCGTCGTTTATAGTCTGTGCTCATTACGCTCATCGAGCCTCCCTCCCGGTGAACAATCGCCTCGCTGATGGGAAACTCATACACAAAACCCTCTTCAAACTCCCCGATTTTTCCATTAAACACTCGCCCATGCTCTTTGGGCTCTGCCTCTGAGTCGTCCATCACCGAGGTATAGCCCGTTCCGAAATGGATGAGATACCGATCATCCCCCAAAATGTAAAAGTTCCCCGGGTAGCTTATATAACCACCAGCCGGCTCCATCTCAAACGGGATGGGAATATTATCTACAAATTTGAATGTCTCCAGTGCAAAACGCGAGATCCGCATAGCGCTCGTATCCATCACATGCAGTTGCTGGTCATCCATTCGAACCGCGTTTATTCTCCGGAACTCGCCAGGCCCGTCTCCCTCCCTTCCAATTTGAGCAAGATATGATCCATCTTCCCTGTAGGCATGAAGCACATTTTGATTGTAATCAATGATATAAACCCGGCCCAGATGATCCACAAAAAATGGCCCCATTGACCCGATGATGACCTCGTCGGTGTCACCATAAACAGCCTCCTGACGAAGGTCTATAGAGTGGATTGGTTCTGCATTCGCTTCAATCACGGTAAGATTTTCAAGCGCTGCTATCTTTTCGGGTATTTCGATATCGGGTGAACCTGAACAGGCAGCCGTTAAAATGAGGCACAGGAAAAGGTAGTTTCTGATCTTCATCATTATTGGATGTATGCATTATTCTTGTAGCAGGATATCACAATCAGCCCTTATCGGCACTATCAAAGATGCTCCCTGAGTTGTACACAACCCGCAATTACCATGATTTTTATAGGTTATTGCTAAGTCTAATGCTGAATATGCACTTATTTGTAGAAAATTTCCATAAAAGACGGGCTGAGTTTCAGAACTGTTTTCCTAGTGGATCTCATTGGGGCAGTCCAAATTCTTAATTGAATGGATTATAAAGCAGAAAATCTGTTTGAAGATAGACAGTAGGTGAATCATAATCGTATCTCATCAATCTTAAAATCTCAAAAATCCACCAACGAGCACCATCGGTGCGAGATATCTGTAGTTGAATTTAAGATTTGAAGGATGCCGCGCCTCTGGCGCTTCTTATACTTGAGGCCTCCTTAAACCCCACAGATTCACCTTGTGAACCTATGGGGCTACGGATATGCCGCCCCGTAACGGGGCTGGTTTTTGCATCTGAAAAGGTAAATGCCTCTTTTGTAATCTTAAATGGTTTATTTCCCCGACCCTCGGAGACGAAAGAACAAGACTTTGAAATCAGGTTGACACTTCAAGGGATCTGTACCAAATCCGTTCAGTTCGAGTGAGCTGAATCTCAATATTAGTGCTAAAAGATGTGAAGCCCAAAAACCAATACTAAAAAAAGTAGCCCAAAAACGAATTGAAAACTCATCTGTGTTACATGCTATTCACCAAGCACCATCGGTGCGATATATCCGTAGCCCATGGTCACTGCGAAGCGGTGGCCCTGGGTTAAAAGGCGAGCATCAAATGTGGGAGCACCGTAGGTGCGAAATATCTGCAATTGAATTTGAGGCTTGACAAATGCCGCGCCTACGGCGCTACTTATTTAAGATGTATCATATTACCCCACGAAAATGCTGCGCATTCCCATGGGGCTACGGAGATGCCGCCCCAAACGGGGCTGGGTTATGCCTCTAATTTATTGACTGACATATTTATAATTTCACATTGATACATTCTCCCATTCTCTGAAGGGGAAGAACCTGAAATTGAAAACAAGTCCATATCTCAGGGGTTACTGCTTCGAGTTTGTTCAATTTGAGTAATTGGAATCTTATAAAATAATGGTGGTAGAAGCATGGCTTAAAAGTCAGTTCGTAAATACATAAGTAAAAGGCTATGAACCTGATAACCGGCTATTCACTGAGCACCTTCGGTGCGACATATCCGTAGCCCAGGGTCACTGCGAAGCGGTGGCCCTGGGTAACGATCGAGCGTTAAACATGAGAGCACCGTAGGTGCGAAATAACTGTACGTCGGTTTCTCTGCCAGACGACCAACACATTTTTACCCAGAATTTATTTTCTTGAGTTCGAGAGCATAATCAAGAGCTACCAACACTTAAAAAATGAATACACCATGCCAAATACCTACTCAAAGCTGTATACACAAATTATTTTTAGCGTTAAAGGACGATCCAATTTCATACAGAACGAATGGAGAGATGAGTTATATAAGTATATATCCGGAATTGTAGATGGAAAATCTCAAAAGCTATATTCAATCGGTGGAATGCCCGATCACATTCATATACTCATAGGATACAAACCATCTGTTTCAATCTCTGATCTTGTGAGAGATATCAAATCCAACTCCTCAGCATTTGTTAGCCGAAAGATGTTCATGAATACGAAATTTAAGTGGCAGTCAGGGTTTGGTGCGTTCAGTTACGGGCAATCACAGATTTCTGATGTAATCCGATACATCGACAATCAACATGAGCACCACAAATATCGAACGTTCAAAGAGGAGTATCTTCAGTTCCTGAAAAATTTTAATATTAAATACGATCCAGATTATCTGTTTGAATTTTACGATTAAGAATGAATTTGGAGTTCGATGGATGCCACGCCTACGGCGCTTCTTATTTACGGGGCGTCCTGCTACCCCACGGAAATGCTTCGCATTCCCATGGGGCTACGGATATGCCGCCCCGGAACGGGGCTGGTTTATACCTGAAAAGGTGAATAGCATTCATGGAATCTCACGTGGATACATTTGCTGAAAGATGTAGAGCCTAAAAAAACCAGATTGTAAACGCATAATTTAAAAGGTTAACCACCGAATAAGAGGCTTTTCACCAAGCACCATCGGTGCGTCATATCCGTAGCCCAATGTCGCCGCGTAGCGGCGGCGTTAGGTTAAAAAACGAACACCAAATATGGAAGCACCGTAGGTGCGATATCTCTGTATTTGAATTTGAGGCTTGACAAATGCCGCGCCTTTAGCGCTTCTTATTGTTGAGTTATGCTACCTCTTCTTAATTGTTGATAATATGTACGGTATTACGTACGTTTAGAAAATAAATAATAAATCCATACCCCATGAAAACACTTACAGCCACTCAAGCGCGAAAAGATATTTATAGACTGCTCGATGAGGCATCTGAAACACACAAGCCAATTCAGATCACCGGTAAGCGATCAAATGCAGTTTTGATCAGTGAGGATGATTGGCGAGCTATTCAGGAAACACTATTTTTGAGCTCTATTCCTGGAATGCAGGAGTCCATCGTTGAAGGAATGAATACGCCTCTTGAAGAAACCGATGAAGAGCTTGACTGGTGAGTAATTACAAACTCGTTTATACCAAACAGGCAAAAAAGGATGCTAAGAAAGCAGCTTCATCAGGGTTAAAATCGAAAATTGAGGACTTGCTTGAAATTATTAAGGGAGATCCTTTTGCAGACTACCCTCCCTACGAAAAATTGGTTGGAAATTTGGCAGGTGCTTATTCAAGAAGGATCAATATCCAGCACCGTTTAGTGTACCAAGTTTACGAAAATGAGAAAATTGTCAAAGTAATTAGAATGTGGACTCACTACAGTTAACTGGT
This sequence comes from uncultured Rhodohalobacter sp., assembly GCA_964544445.1. Lineage (GTDB taxonomy): Bacteria > Bacteroidota > Rhodothermia > Balneolales > Balneolaceae > Rhodohalobacter. The sequence goes on along the minus strand of CAZJBI010000007.1, from coordinate 215,546 downwards.
ATCATAACCATGGTTATGCTGATCAGTCATTGCTTACAAATCGAATGCAAATTGCGAGTTGGCAGCACAAGTTAAGAGCCGGTATCCTTATACCCCACAGATTCACCTTGTGAACCTATAGGGCTACGGATATGCTACCCTGGAACGGGGCTGGTTGATACCTCTGAGAAGCCAATAGCATTCATTGGGCCAACTCAAATAATCCAATATCTCCATGAGTAAAAAGCTTGAACAGGAACTGCGGGAGAAGCTAAAGTCTGAAGAGCGCAAAAAGCGCATTAAAGAGAGAGATCCACTATATGAAAATAAGTGGCAGAGGCCGCTATTATGTTTTTTGGCACTCTCATCCCTCTCTATATTCTGTCTTATATCGCGCATAGTCTGTTTATGCTGACTTTTGGATTGGCTATTGGATTTTTTAGTGTGGATATTAATTGGATCTATCCGCTTATACATGGTGCGATCTGGGCAGCTTCCATTTTCAGCGTGTACAGAAAAAAGTCCGTTCTTGATGATATGATGAAGCGATTGTAAGTCATCAGGTATCGCTTGTTGAGTAGTATGTAATGCCCCTCTTTTTCTCCCCTTGTAATAACTGTATTGTTTGAGTCTAATTTGAGCTAGAACCCAAAAGCTACCACCCCCAGCCCCTCCTTACACCCCGAGGTATCGAGGGCAAGCAGGAGGGGAGAGTTTTACTCCCCCTTAAAAAAAGGGGGATATAGGGGGATGTTCAATTTACTACTTTATTCGAGCATTTCATGTTGTGTGGGATGCGTGCCACTGATATATAAGGGGCCCCAATCGAATTCAGATTTCTAAATTGGCTCAACGATCTTTACACCCCTCTTTGTCTCCCCTTCAAAGGGGAGAATTTTCTATCCTTTTGTCAGTTATCAGACACGGTTTTAGGGGAGAATTTTAGCGACCTGGAAGAGTGGCTGGCGGTTTTCCAGCCTCCTTCAAGAGTCGCATACACTGCAAGGTTGTCGTTCGTAAACTGTTTAATGTTCATTCAAGCTTAATTTCACATTTCTGATTCGATTCATAGTATTTTACACCTCTCTCAATTTCGCTTCGCGGTAATCGCCTGCGGCTCTGAGCCCCTTGTTAGGGGAGACTTTATATAATTTCACAAAATTATTAGGACGCCATTTTAGAGGAGGATTTTACTCCTTCCCTGCTCTCCTTCTCCCAGATACCGATTAACAGTAGTATTAATGTCAGGCTGGTGCCCAGGCCCCAGAGTACGACAACCGCAAGGTCATTCCAGAATGCATTTTCACCAAAGAGGATGAGAGGAACCAAGCCCCCCATCGTGGTAAGGGAGGTAATCATCACGGTTCGAATTTTATTCCTGTACACCTGCACCCAGCTTCGTAATCCATAGATGCCCAACGACCGGCATCGCTGTTTTTCGTGCATCAACAGGATAGAATTATTCACCACCACTCCAACCGCCAGCAACGTACCGGCAATGGCCCCCTGGTCAAAATTAATATCGTGATAGAGAGCACCCATCATTACGCCAATGAGGCTGAGCGGGATCGCAAGAATCACTACCATCGGATCACCCCAGCTCTCGAGCAGGGCAGACACAATCATCCAGACGCTCAGAATCGTTAAAAAAAGCAGAAGCAGATAGTTATCGAACTGGTCTTCCTGTCCCCAGGAGAAAAAGCCACTGCCATACTGAATGGTGGCTCCAACCGGTACAGGCACAGTTTCCAGAACGGACTCGATATAGTTCGATGCCAGGCGTGGTGGCCCTAAAAAATCAACCGATACGGTTCGTTGATAGGATTGATCTTCACGCAATATTTGAGGCAGCGTTTTTTCCCGGGTGAGCGTGCCAATTTCGTCAACTGTAAACAGTTTATCGCCCGAACGTCTTGCTTTGTTCAGGAAATCCTGCTCATACCCCGTCTGTGCCTGGTTCCGGCTGATCAGATACATTCTCTCTCCGTTCAGGTCCGTACGCCCCCGAATATTGGTGGGATTGGCATCGAGCTGTATCGCCTCCAGCACATCCGGTTTATCCATTCCTTTCAGTTCGAGCGCTTCCTCGTCCAGGTTTAAAACATACTGAAAAAGGTCTTCACTGCGCCAGCCCACCGTATGGATATCGACCTCCTGCACCCGCTGGTTCCGTTTGAGGCGTGCCGCAATATCCTCTGCCAGAAGTAAAAGTTCATCGTACGAAAAGCCCGTGAGTGATATGCGCTGACCCGAAAAACCGCCCCCAAAACCGGTACTGAATCCATCTCCCAGTCCACTCACAGAAATTCCTGAATTCCCCGTCCGGGCAGCCAAGTACATCGCTTCGGCGTAAAACTGATAGGGTTCCGGCCTGTACAGGTACTCATCTTTGATTGCAAACTGAAGTCTTGCTCCGTAATACTCCGATATATCCGCTTCAAAATAGGTGAATGCCTCTGCATAGGGGAGCGCAGTGGATTCAAAATTACGAACCATCTTATCGATCTCCTCCATGGGCGTACCCTGCGGTGTTCGAATGCTGATAAAGATCTGCTCCTGTCCGCGGCCACCCCACGGGGTTCCGAAATAGGTTTCGTTAAAGAATTTTTGAGTTAAACCGCCAACCCAGGGATCTATATTGGTTCGGTTATCGAAGTATGCCCGGGTAAATTCCGGCCAGCTTGTATCTTCCCAGTCGGGCTCTTCAATCGCAAACAGGGGAATTCCAAATACGGCAATAAGAGCCAGGTATGCCATCCATCGAACTTTGTGCCGGTAATAAAAAAAACGGAGCAACAGACGCTCTGCAAAGTGCTGTAGCTTTAAACTTCCACTCTTTTTTTCTGAACCGGATGTTGCCGGAACCAGCCATATCAACGAGTAGGGTATCCAGCTTAAAGCCACAAGCACAGATGACAGAAGCGTAAGCGTGAGTGCAATGGCAAGGGGAACCAGAAAGAGCTGAAGTTCATCCATTGCAAAAAACAGGGGAATAAAAATACCGACGGTTGTGAGGGTACTTCCAAATACCGGAACAAGCGTGTAGGGGAGCTCTTTTTTGATATGATCAATACGCTGATCCCGATCTGAAGGAAGTTTTGGGTTGATCTGCTCGAATACCACCACCGCATTGTCGATAATCATCCCGAGAGCCACGGTGAGACCGGCGAGTGTAAGTACATTAAGGGTATAATCGGCAAAGAAGAGAGCCGTGAGGCTGAGGAGTAAGGAGAACAGAATGCTTCCCAAAATTACAAACGGTGCACGAAAGCGCCGGATAAAAAGCAGTAGGATTAAGAATACAAATAACAGACTAAAAGCCGACTGATACTGAAGTTCTCCAAATTGTTCGCGAAGTTCTTCTGTAGAATCTCGCTCGAGCTGAAGGGTAATATCAGAGGGCAGCCGTTCACTGATGGCGTCCATTTCTGTCCGAACCGTTTCCGCAAGCTCCATGGCGTCAGCGCCGCTCTCCCTGTTAAACGTCATCGCCAGTGCCGGTTTACCGTTCAGCCGTTTCAGGCTTTTTACCGGGTAATCTTCGATGTTCACGTCAGCAATTTCGCCAAGGGTTACCTGCCGGCCACTTTCGGGAATGGGAATTTTCATCTGCTTAATTTCGTCTACCGATTCGAATTGAGGCGGAATAAGAATACTGAGGCGGTTTCCCGCTGTTTCCGTAAATCCGCTGGATCGCCAGCTAAGCCGCTGCTGAAGATCCCGCGAGATTTCAGATGAGCTGAATCCAAACTGTTCCAGTATCCGTGTGTTAAAGCGAATCGTTAATGCCGGATCTTCTGCGCCCTGTATTTCTACATCCGACAGTCCCTCAATTCCTAACAGCGGGAGGCGTATTTGTTCGCTTGCAAAGCGATAGAGCTCTCTGGAGGATCGGTCACCGCTGATCGACCATGCCATAAAGGTTTGCTGCTCCTCCAGCTCTTCGGGAACGGATCGTGAGATATTCGGCTGACGAACCTCTGGAGGGAAATCTTCCCTCAGCCCGAAAAGGTACTCCTGAAGCTCAAGAATTCTGTACTCTACCGGGGTTGGTTTTTCAAACGTGATGGTTACCGATGAGCGTCCTTCAGTAGATACCGAACGAATTCTCTCCACATTTCTGAGCCTTGTAGCAACAGATTCGACCCTTCTTGTAATCTCCTGCTCCACTACTTCAGGCGATGTGCTTCCCCACCCATAGCTCACCGTAACGGATGGCAGCCGCAGATCCGGGGCCATTTCCACGGGAATATTCATCCACGCAACAATCCCCAAAACGGCTACAAGCATGTAGCTGAGAGAGATAAAATATTTTCTCCGGAAGATTTCCTGCATGTGGTTTAAGTGTTATTTGTAAAGTTTTAAAAGTTAATTCATGGCTACTCTCCCCTCCTTCGCAAGGAGGGGCGCAGGGGTGGTTGAGTCTTACATATGTTCAAAACTTATATTTAATTCTGTAGCTCGGTCTTTAAAAACACCTTCCAAATAAACAATCATACTTTCATAATCCTCTTCTAAATCCATTACTTCAATTCTGACAACCTTGATATTCTCACTTTTCAAACGCTGATTTTTCTCCCGATCCTTACTCATTTTATCTTTGAAATAATGAACATCACCATCTACTTCTACAACCAGTTTTAATTGTGGACAGTAAAAGTCAACTACATAATTGTTAAAACCGTACTGCCTTCTAACTTTAAATCCGAACATTTTTCTACTTTTCAAATCATTCCAAAGGCGTATCTCCCATTTTGTCATGTTATTTCTGAGATATCGACGCTTCTTTTTTGTTTTTTTGGGGTTTCGCTCCATATCTAATGTAATTTTTTATACTTGAAACACATTTTCTACCTCCCCTTACCCCTCCTTCGCAAGGAGGGGAATATTTCAATTCAACTACTCATCTATCTCCTCAACACCCTCCTGCAGTATCTGACCGGCCATTCTTGCGCGTACCTGTTGAAGGTGGCTCAGGGCAAAGTGGCGGTCGATGGCAATGGTATCTCCGGGAGCAACATCTTCGTGATTGATGATTGCCCAGTTGGACGTTGAATATTCAGGTTCCACGTACACCCACTCCACGGTTTCATCATTCAATTTAAACAGGAGCGTTCGTCCTCCATCGCGCTCCAAAATGGCCGAACGGGGAACACGTGCTTTTCCTTCATACGTTTCCACCCGGATTCGTCCCTCCACCGTCATCCCCGGGCGAAGTGCCCGGTCTCCGTTCTCAACTTCTGTAATCACCTGGCCGGTTTTGCTTTCCGAATCAATCACAGGGGAAAGTGCTCGTATTCTTCCTGTTTTTACCGCACCGGATGGTGTTCTAAGTTCTACCTGCATCCCCTCTTCGAGCCGGTTGATTTCAGATTCAAGGACATCAAAACGGATTAAAACGGTGGAGTCATCAAGAAGTCTGCCTAGCTCGGTGCCCGATGGAATGTATGCACCCATAGAAAGTCGTTCAGGTACGCTCAATTCTCCACTAAATGGAGCAATCATTGTTGTATACGATAAATTAAGCTCTGCACGCTCCACAGCCAACTCCGCTTCAGCGAGACCCGTAGAAATTTTCAGCAGTCGATCAGAAGCTGAATTGCTGCGCCCGCTGGTTTCCCGCTGCTGCTTTTCTATGGTATACTCTGCCAGTGCGCTTTGATAATCATTCTCGGCCTGGCTTAACTCATACTCCCACTCCTGTTTATCGAATGAAATCATGACATCCCCATCATTGATTCGGCTACCGTCTTCCAGCACCGTCTGAGTAATGAAACCGCTTATTCTTGGACGTATGGTCACATCACGTATTGGCTCTACAATACCCTGGCTTTCCACATAGATATGAAGCGGAGAATCATCGGCCTGTGCAAATATGACGTCCGGACGAATGTCCACGTCTTCCGGTGTTTCCGGCCGTTCGGGGTCATCTGAGCCAGAACAGGCAGTGATCATGAGTATTAAAAAGATGAAAGCAACTCGGCTATAAGTTTTCATGTAAATGGTTGTATGCTGATTTTCCTGTTTTGTACAAAGTGAAAAGGCAAAAGTGAAAAGTAATCCTTAATTCGAATAGGCTTGGTTTTTATTTTTGCGGGTTATTTCATATTTCTGGTTCGATTCTAAGTTTTTTACACCCCTCTTGCCGAAGGCACCCCGTTGGGGAAATCTTCCCTTCCAAGGGGAGACTTACTGGGTTCAACTTTTTACTTTCATCTTCGCCCGCTCCACCCAGCCAAAAAGTACCGGAATGAGATACAGTGTTAAAATGGTGCTGGTTATCATACCTCCGGTTAAAGCAATGGCCAGTGACTGCCTGAACACGTATCCGTCGCCAAATGGAATAAGCATCGGCACCAATCCTAAAATCGTGGTAACACTGGTCATTACTACGGGACGAAACCGGTGTTTTCCTGCCAGTATTACTGCTTCCTTAAGGTTACCGGTTTCATTAAGATACCGGCGCATAAAATCAACTTTTAGGATTGAGTCATTTACAGCAATGCCTGTTAATATCAATACACCCATAAACGACATGGCATTTAGCCCGCTTCCGGTGACCCACATCAGAATTAAAGACCCAACCCATGCAAATGGAACCGCAGTGATAATTATGAGCGGATAAATGATATTTTCGAACTGTACAGCAAGAATAATATAGATAATTAAAATACTAAGAAGCAATAACTTGCCCATATCCTCCATAAGAGACTGAACCATCATTGCGTTTCCGGCTATTTGAACTTCGCTACCCGTTTCCTGCATAAACTGGTTGATGATGTCTATCGTTTTACTGCCATTCCACCACCATTCTGTGAGCGACCAGTTTGCCACGTAGCTTAAAACCGGTGTCTGGTCAACCCTTTCAAGCTGCTCTGGTTCAGAAGCACGTGATATTTCTGCCACATAGTTTAGTGGTATTTCTCTGCCGCCGATCCGTAAATTTACGTTTGCGGGATCAGATAGCCTCTCCTGCTGTCCCATTAAACGTATGCCAATCCGTTCATCTCCGCGATTCCAGTCGGTTACAAAGCTCCCGCGCGAAATCGATTCCAGGTACCGAATAATTTCTTGCTCCTGAATACCAAGCTGCAACAATCGCTCTGACCGAAACCGGAGATTCCATGTTTGAACCTCCTGCTCATACTGTTTTTGGAACTCTACCGGAAATCCCGACTGCTCTAATTTCTGCTGTAACTCTTCAGATGCACTTTCACTATTATCCCGGTTTAATCCTACAAATCGAAATAATACAGGTGGTTGATTGGCTCCTATTAATGCACTCCAGCTCTGTCCGGAAGAGACTGGCTCAACCGACCAGCCCTGAAAATCCTCATCAAACTGCTCTATTATACTTCGAACCGCTTCTGCATCGTCAAACCCCCGAACCGGCACGGTAATCGTAAACTTATTCAGCCCTTCTTGCGACAAGGATGTTAAGTTAGTTTGATCTGTGAAGCCTCCCTGAACTTGTATTCTATTGCCTCCCAGCCCATTCTGCATCAGTCTTAATCTCAGCGCGCCTGCCGCATCCGCGGAGGAGTTGAGGGCCGTGTTGCCTGGCAATTGTATGCGATAGGTCACCTCTGATGGTTTATCTTCGGGAAGAAGTGACTTGGGAATAGTCATAAATGCATAACCTGCCACAATCACAAGCATCACTGCTATAACAATGGCGAAAAATGGCCGCTTTATCACTTTTTGTAAACTGTTCTCATACAGATCCAGCAGGCGATTAAAAAATGCGCGCGTATTCAGCCGGTTTATCTCCCGATCTGTTACACCCCGGTTCTTCTTACGCTCCAGAATTTGCACAACGAGCACGGGTAGTATCACCAGTGCCACAAAAAGAGATGCAAGCAGACTGATGGAAAGCGTGTACGCCTGATCTTTGAAAAATGCTCCTTCAAACCCGCCTAAAAAGATGAGTGGAAGAAATACAGATATTGTGGTGAACGTGGATGCCGTTACCGCCAGGGCAATCTCTTTGGTTCCAACGGCGGCTGCTCTCTTAACGGACGGGGCCGCAGGCATGTGTCGATTGATGTTTTCGAGCACAACAATAGCATTATCCAGGAGAAGGCCAATTCCCAGGGTGAGGCCGCTTAGTGATACGATGTTCAGCTGAATTCCTGATCCATACATCACAAAAAAGGTGATGAATATGGAGACCGGAATGGCAATCCCAATGGTAAACGGCGTGCGAATGTCGTTCAAGAAAGCAAAGAGAATAAAAAATGCCAGTATACCGCCAATTAAAAGTGTTTGGAGCAAATTATTGATAGCATTACGTATGAACGTCGCATCTTCCCTCAGTATTTCGATCTGAATTTCCGGATACTGCTCTCGCATCTGTTCAACCAGTGGGAGCAGGGTATCAAATACTTCCACTGTATTGCTGCCAAACTCTTTTTTTACCAGCAGGCTAAGCACGCTCACCCCATCGATCATAGAAAAAGAAACAGGGTCCGACTCCACAAGATCAATCTCGGCTACTTCACCCAGCGTTAATATTCGTCCCTCTCCAAGCCTGATAATCGGAACACTTTCGAGATCGCCGAGCTCCTGTATTCGGCTCTCAATTTTCATTGAGTATCGGTACCACCCATCGCGTAACTCTCCACTTGAGGTAAAAAGATTTGCTTCCCGAACAATCTGCTGTACCTCGCTTAAAGACAGGCCATAACGGTCAATTTCCCTGGGCTTGTATCGAATTTGAACCTCTGGCTCTACAGCTCCAACGGGCACAACCTGTGCAATGCCCTCAGCTTGTTCCAGTCTGCGCGAAAATACCTGTTCTGCCCAGCGCTTGAGAGCAAGGCGGGTGCCAAATTCATCATTGGGTCGGTCTTTCGAGGTAATCGTAAGAACGGCAATGGGTTCGTCAGCGGTTGTATTCATAACAAGCTGAGGGCGAGAAGACTGCTCTGGCATGATATACTGAACCTGATCCAGTTTTTCCCGAACATTCAAAAAGGCTAGGTCCATATTATGGCCCCAGCGAAAGTTTAGATAAATGACACTTTGGCCTTGTCTTGCAAAACCGTGTACCTGCTCTACTCCCGGAATCGTACTCAACACCGCTTCCAGCCGCTCATTGATTCGATTTTCAATTTCACGCGGCGATGCCCCCTGCCATTCGGTCTGAACCACAAGGTTCGGTGAATCGACGTCGGGTAACAGATCCACAGACAGCTCATTCAGCGCAAGCCCGCCAAAAATAAATGCCGCAAGAATCAGGATGTATGAGGTTATGGGGCGATTAAGTAGCAATGGGATTTTTTATTTTAAGTAGTGCAAATCAGTGAATAGTTGTCAAGACCTATCCGAAATTTATTAAATAACGTGAACTTGGGATAAGAATATTAAGAATTAGCATGAAAAAGTCCTCTCCATTTCCCCCGACGGGATCCCTTCGGGACAAGGAGCGGATTTAGGGGTGATTCTGCCCAGGGCATCCCGTTGGGGAAATAGAATTTTGTATTCAAGTAAAGATTTCATCTCCTTTCTACCTCCCCGAACCCCTCCTAATCATAGGAGGGGAAATCATTTTCAACATTCTTATCTAGAACTTAGGTTAAATAAATTGCGCAAGGGTATGTAGATGTAATTAAATGCAATATTCGCAAATGCACAATAAAAAATATGTTACATATATTTTCTTAGGTTTATAAGTAAAGATTGGCAATCCATGTAACCCACTATTAAAATTGTATGATTGCTCTAAATACAAGAAAAGATGCAGTATGGCTTAACGATATCTGTTTATAAACAATCCATCCAGTCCAGCCCCATGTGTATAAGCAATCCCAGGCTGATCAGAAAAAGAACATGTAGTTTACCGTTATCTCTGTCTCCGGGTTTCCGGTATCGTAGAACACCCGCTATCACAAAGGTCAGGGCGTACAGAGCAATAAGCTCATAGCTATGAAGCGGGTGAAAGTTTATGCTACATCGGTTTGGGTCGTAGATGGGATCGGCCAGAAGGTGATCCAGGTCTACAAGCATTGTCGAGATCATCCAAAATGATGATGCTTTCCACTCTTTTTTAAAAAAGAGAAGAGCTATACAAACAGGTACAATGAAATGCAGCAGAATGTGAATCATGATTCAGACTGCACGCGGGCCAGCTCGGCCTCGGCCGCAATAAATCCGAACGCCGGCCACTGATCGCTTTCCGGGTCGTAGAGGTTTTGCCAGATTTCGTATGCGCGCTCTGTTCGTCCGTTCATGTAGTGCCAGTTACCGATTCCGTATGCAAGCGTGGCGTTCTGGAGTGCATCCGCTCCTGATTCCAGCAGATGATCGGGCTCAAAAACACCTTTAAATACCAGCAACAGATTCAGATAGGCATCATTTTCCAACAGTTCGATTTCACTGTTCACGCTCTGTAAAAGGGTACCGGCCTCCATATCATGTCCGTCACGCTTCAGAGCCATATAATGCCAGTACAGAAATGCGATCTTCATATCGTCTGTAAGGTCCAGATCTTCGGCTTTCCGATAGCTTTCGGCCGCGCTGGAAAAATCACCTTTCAGATAGTGGGCCAGTCCCTGGTGATAGTACACATTCGATTTCAGGGTGCTTGTGGGGATACCCGCCTCATTCGGCAATCCATCGGGCTCCACCTGGTCGGGCAGGCTGCGCATCAGGTCTTCTGCACTTTTAAAGTCTTCAAGAGCAAGGTCAAACTTTCTCAGCGTAATGTAGCGATGACCCCGGTGACGGTACATTCGCGGATCCTCGGGAGCTTTATACACTCCTTCGGTAAAAATTCTCAGCGCTTCCCGGTATTCGCCGATGTAGGCTGTTCGCCTGCCAAGCCAGATAATCGATTCCATCTCTTCGGGATCCACACGGTAATCCATTACCGCCCGTATCAGGTTGCTGTTCAGTGAATCAAAGTCGGCCGGGTCTGGTTCCGGAGTGCTGAGCGTATCTCCAAGCAGGGAAATGGCTTCCGCTCCCTTGGGCAATGGATCTATCTGCTGCTGCCGGCCGCAGGAAATGATCATCATTCCCAGTATCAAAAAAATGAAGGGAATCGTAAGTCTGTTTTTGAATAGATTTTGCTCTTTCATGAAATTATTCTGTATCTGATTGTTAGTTTTAAAATGGAATGTTGACTGCAGAGATCTGCTCATTTCTTTGATACTCCACCTCAACAGAGTCGTTCTCCGAAATGGATTCCAGTGCATTCATATAGTCAAAAATATTGGTAACTGTCATACCGTTCAGGCTTTTTATGATATCTCCCGCCTGCAGCCCGGCCAGGTCGGCCCTGTCTCCGGATGTTACCTCGTCAATTCGCATCCCATTACCGCGAAACATGTAGTCGGGCAGTACGCCAAGAGTCGGTGTTCCGGGCTCAATAACGGGATTGGGTCTCCGGTTCATCTGGCGAAACTTAAACGCCTCCGGATCTTCTCTCGCGAGCTCCCGAATCAGTTTTTCAGCATGATCAGCCACCTTTATCATTCCGGTGTAATTCAGTTTCTCTGCCGTATCCCGGTCTGTGTGGTAATCATCATGCATTCCTGTATGATAGTGAATCGCCGGGACTCCGGCGTCATGAAACGAAACATGATCACTTGATCCGAGTCGGCTGGATACAATCTCTACATCCAGAGAGTCCGTATTGATTCGGCTGAGGATATCGCTCCATCTGTTTCCAGACTCCGTTCCGTAAATATTCACTTCATTCTCCATCATCCGTCCTACCATATCGAGGTTAATCATCCCAAAAGCAGACACATTGCCATCCAGAAACTCTTTCGTGAAATGTTTTGAACCCAGCATCCCCTGTTCTTCTCCCGAGAATGCGGCAAAAAGAATCGTAACCTGAGTCGGTTCAGCCGAAAAACGCTCAGCCAGTAACATCATGACGGCCGTTCCCGAAGCATTATCATCAGCTGAGGGGTGAATAACATTCGTACCTTCTGTGTTCATGGATATGATTTCACCTGTTCCCTGTCCGTCGTAATGTGCCCCCACAACAATGTATCGTCCGGGAAATTCATCCCCGCGAATAGCCCCGAGTACGTTCCGGGAGCGGTTGTTCATGACCCCCATCGCTTCAGAAATTTCGCCGGTCAGGTTAAACTGCTGCAGGTAGGTGCCTGCCCTTCCAAGCGGCTCAAGCCCGGTCTGCGCAAAATAGTCGCTGATGTAGTTCGCAGCGTCGGCCTCACCAAACGATCCGGACAGCCTGCCCAGTCGGTCGTCGTGCGCGAGCCACTCCACGTGTTCCTTCAATACATCGGCTTCACTCTGCTCTGCCGGCTGAATCGTACATCCCGCAATGAGTTGCGAAACAATCAGATAAATAAAGATAAATTTTATACCAGGGTACCTGTTCATGCAGTGATCTTTTTGTTTGAAGCATACGGTTTTCCTGCCTATTTTTAAACTTCAAACCAATCAAAAGGTTGGGGGTGTCTCTGTAGCAATGCCGAGACTGAGATCATACCCTGTGAACCTGAACCGGGTCATACCGGCGTAGGGAAACCGATCGATCTGATTGTATTCTGATTCATCAATCATAGAATACAACCCCCTCCCTCAATAGCATTTTAAATTGATGGAGGCATCATGTACAAACAACTACTATTTCTTATTTCTACCGCGCTCTGCTTTCTTCTCGCAGCCGGTATTTCCCACGCACAAACCGTCGAGGGACGCGTGGTGGACACCACAACAAGTGAACCTCTCGCCGGAGCCACAATCCTTGAAAAAGGAACCAATAACGGCACCTCTGCAGATGATGATGGTAACTTTTCCCTTACCTTGACACAAGACAATCCGCAGCTTACCGTCAGCTATGTTGGGTACAGAACCAAAGAGGTTCTTGTTGAGGATCCCGATGAATTTCTAAGCATACGGCTGGATGAGAGCGTCCTGATGTCGGGCGAAATATTCGTGAGCGCTCTACGAGTTGATGAGTCTACTCCTATTGCCTACAGCAACATCAGTCGCGCCGATATTGAACAAAATAATATGGGGCAGGACATCCCCTATCTCGTTCAAAATACGCCTTCTGTAGTATCAACCTCGGATGCCGGTGCCGGTATTGGCTACACCGGCCTTCGAATCCGCGGAGTTGATCCTGGACGCATCAACGTAACCATAAACGGAATCCCTCTCAACGATTCGGAATCACACGGCGTATTCTGGGTCAATATGCCCGATCTGGCTTCATCCACACAAAATATCCAGATACAGCGCGGTGTGGGAACATCCACACATGGGGCCGGAGCGTTTGGCGCCACTCTGAACCTTCAAACGGCCGTGATGGACCCTGACGCCTATGGCGAGATCAATACCGGCCTGGGCGCCTATGGCACGCGGAAAGCCAACGTAAAAATAGGCTCCGGACTGATGAATAACGGATGGCAGGTTGAGGGACGACTCTCAAAAATTGAGTCAGACGGCTATATTGACCGTGCGCGGTCTGATTTACGATCCTTCTATCTGTCCGCGTCGCGAAGCGGAGAGCGAAGCCTGCTGAAAGCGGATGTATTTTCGGGCCAGGAGGAGACCTATCAGGCTTGGAACGGCGTTCCCGAACCTATTCTTGAAAATGACGCGGCACAGCTTGAACAGTACATCAGCGACCTGTTTTTAGGCTCTCAGGATGCCGAACACTGGCGAGAAAATCTTGGCAACCGTCGTTTTAACGAGTTTACCTACCAAGATCAGGTGGATAACTACCAGCAGGATCACTACCAGCTGCACTATTCGTATATGCTGCAGGAGAACTGGACCGCCAACGCGTCGCTGCACTATACGTATGGCCGAGGCTATTTTGAACAGTTCCGGAATGACGATGACCTCTCCACATACAGCATCAATCCGGTAGAAATCGGCGGTGAAACGGTGAGCAGTTCTGACCTGGTTCGCAGACGGTGGCTCGACAATCATTTTTATGGTGCCGCCTTCTCATCCGAAATCAACCGGGAAGATGACTGGAAGCTTACCGTAGGCGGCGGATACAATGAATATGACGGAGACCATTTTGGCGAGGTGATCTGGGCACGCTTTGCCGGTAACAGTGAACTGGGTGACCGCTATTATAATAATAATGGATTTAAAACCGACTTTAACATCTACGGAAAGCTGAACTACTATCTCACACCTCAGCTCAACACCTATCTCGATCTTCAGTACAGATCGGTTACCTATCGTTTTCTCGGGCTGCGTATTGACGGTGAAACGGGAGAAGTGAACAATGTGGAGCAGCGGGACCAGATCCCATTCTTTAATCCCAAAGCCGGAATTGTGTACAGGTTCGCAGATATCCACCGGGCGTTTGCATCGGTAAGCGTGGGCGGAAAAGAGCCCACAAGACGAGACTATGTGGAGTCGACATCCGAGAGCCGGCCCAAAGAGGAGCGCCTGATCGATTTTGAGGCGGGATATCAGACGGCCTTTCAGCGGTTTAATGTGGGTATCAACGCGTATTACATGCTCTACCAGGATCAGCTCATCAATACGGGCGAGGTGAATGACGTGGGGAATATTGTCCGCGAGAACGTACCGGACAGTTATCGCGCAGGTATCGAGCTTCAATTGAATACACAGCTCACTCAGAATTGGCTCTGGTCTGGTAACGCCACATTCAGCAGAAATAAAATCGATGAGTATCAGCGATTTCTGGATGATTTTGACAGCGGAGGCCAGCAGGTGGAGACGTATGAAAACGTGACGATTGCGTTTTCGCCCTCCGTCATCGCAAACTCTTCATTTACATACCAGACGGGAGATTTTTCTGCGGAATGGAATATGAATTATGTATCGGAACAGTTTCTCGATAATACTGAGAACATCAGCCGCTCCATCGATCCGTATTTGATCAATAATTTACTGTTCACCTACGAGTATAATGACCTGTCATTTATCCGGGGAATTACGGCATCCCTTCAGATCAATAATGTGCTTGATGAGAAGTACGTTGCCAACGGCTACACTTTTGGGTGGATTGCAGAAGACGAGGAGAAATCGTTCAATTACTACTATCCCCAGGCTGGCCGGCATGTAATGGCGAATTTACAGTTTCGGTTTTAAGCTGGGCTGAATTTAAATAACAAGCCAGACAATCAATCGTCTGGCTTGTTTAGTTCAGTATCATAACTTTATAGTCTTATTGACTCACCTATAAATTTTAAAAATTCAATCTATCATTTAGAACATCTTTTAGCTGCCTTTTATTAAAATGAAGAAGTCCAAATGCGATTATTAATAGAATTATCATTAATAAAAATATCATTTTATTAAATTTTGAAAGTTCATCTTATATATTTGGTACTGAGTATCAAAGTTTGGTACTTCTCTAAATAAAAAATATATACTATTTGCATGTGTGACCCTTGTAATTGAACTAAACAACTCAGGAGAATCAAACGTAAGAAGATCTATCTGATTTAGATCTTTATCAAAGAATGCAAGTTGAAGTCTTCTGTTTTCATAGGGGTTTTTAGGCATCTTTTGATTGTTTGCCAAACCAACATTCATTGTTCCAGTGTGAGCCTCAACTACGATGAAATCGTCGAGAGCATAAACGCCAGTAATAAAACTACTTGTAGAGAATATTTCAGGCAACCTGTTTCTTTCTTCGTTAATTACTTTTGAAGCATTATCAATAGTTGGGACAAAAAAATCATTAAAATCGATATTGATTTGCTTTTCTTCAAAAGTTAAAAGGTCAATTACATTTAAAATTGGGCTATCAGGGGTTACATAATATATATAGTCAGAATCACTTGTAATACCACCATTACCTTGAATTCGCATGAGTAATACTTGCTCTTGAGTTTTTGTGCCAAAATTGTAATTTCTATTTAAATCAAGGTCTTGCATTTCTCTCGCGTAAATCGTTGCACCTGATACTGTTCCAGAACTAAATCCGAAAAACGTACTTCCATTCACAGTAAAATCAGATATAGAATGATTGATAAGATCGTTGTATTCATTTACAAGATTAAAATCTAAGTCATACTCTATTAGTTTTAAAGAACCAGCGTCCCAAATAAAAAAACTACCACTATTATTAAAACTATATCGTGGCCTTAGAAATTCTCCAGGCCCTCTGCCTTCAAATTTATATTCTCTGTCTATATTCCCATTCAGATCTGATACTAAGATTGAGGGACTAGCTTCATCAATCAAAATTAATTCATTTTCGTAATATAGCATATCAACTATATTACCAAGTAGATATTTTGATTCATCTATTTCAACTAGCTTGGTAGCATCTATATGAATATTGTTACGTGCTGAAGAATAATCTTGTGCGTTTAATATTTCGATCACAAACAAAATTACAACTATACAAAGAGTAAATTTTAACTTCATAGCTAATATATAATATTTGTAACCAGACCTAACTTATAACCTTATAAAGGCAAATATAGGTCTGGTCTACGTTAAGATTGTAAGATTTAAGCTTGAGAAACTTGATCTTTCTTACATGCGGCACTATCGCAAACAAATTCACCACCGGTTGAGCAAGTGACCGATATCCAAAACCCAAATGAAACAGAATATTCTACATCCCAGTAAGGACAGCATTTATTAGCAGCACCTCCTGTCTCGCACTTAGTTTCTGAAATAGAAAACTCCTGATTATTTACCTGAGAATCAAAACAGGATATTTCACTATTATCTTTTGCAATCGTTTTGTTATCAGTTGAAGATGAGTTAAATGTTGTAGTTCCAATTGTTAATAAGAATATGATGATAAGTGTTTTCATATATTGAGTTTGCTTATATGTTTTAGTTAGGATGTAACTTGAATAAAAAAAAAAAAAAAAGAAACTCAACACGGAGCTATAATTTTCAATCATTAATCGATAAAAAGATTGAGACCATTTAATATTGCTACTCAAATTAAATCTCAAAAGGACGTCTTCGATGCGGTTTAGGTAATAGTAAAATCTAAATTTTAACCACAAAAAAATTGCAGTTATATTAACTGCGCCTTTCTTAGTATTGATTTTTATCTCAGGCATCCAGCCTGATTGTCCATGTTGGGCACTTTGAGATTTGGACACTGTCCCAACGTGGGATATTGCAGGCTTTCAGCCTGTAAGTTCTTAATAAGTGAGTATCCGATTTGGCGTCTAGCCAGCAGGCCAGCGGCCTGAAATTATTAACCCGTGGCGGCGCCACGGGTTGAAGTATACAGCAATCTCGGGCAGGCTGAAGGCCTGCAATAAGTTGTTCGAGCAATGAATTCGAGAGCCCTTATGGATTATAGCTTTTCACATGATTTCATATGACCTCCCAATGAAAATCTCCGAAAATAAAGGTGCCAATTTGTAAGGGTTTGTGCATTCGTGGTTCTTATCACTGTTACCATTAAACAAACTCTTAAACTATGGGACAGTCGCTATCACAAATGTATATCCATCTTGTCTTTTCGACTAAATTCCGAAGGCCTTTTATATTGCCGGAAATTAAAGATGAATTGCACGCCTACATAGCTGAAATACTGAAACAACATGATAGTCCGGCCTTAATTATCAATTCAGTGCCAGACCACGTTCATATTCTTTTTCGGTTGTCTAAAAACTATTCTTTAGCAAAGATAGTCGAGGAGATTAAAAAGAGCTCTTCAAAGTGGATGAAATCAAAAATTCAATTTCATTCCGGATTACAGTTTTCATGGCAGATTGGGTATGGTGCTTTTTCTGTAAGTAGTTCGGGAGTAGATAATGTGAGAAAATACATTGCTCGTCAGGAGGAGCATCATAAATATAAAAGTCATAAAGAGGAGCTGGAAAAAATTATGCTGAAGCATGATATGGCTGATTTTAATCCTGAATATTATTGGCGCTAGGATTATTTCTTGGGGCGTTGCTTTCTTGGGTAGGGATATTTCAGGCTTTCAGCCTGATTGTTCTCTTTGGCCACCTTTGGGCTTGGTGGTTGTGCTACTTGGGACGATGTCTCAAGTTAGAATATACCAGGCTTTCAGCCTGTTTATTGTTGCCTGGCATCAAGACCTTGGACGGTACCCCAGGTTTTAATATAACAGACTTTCAGCCTGTTTGATGTTGCTGGGCATATTGATCTTGGGCGTTGACCCTGATTTTGATATTTCAGGCTTCCAGCCTGATTGTGTTTGCTGGATTTATTTATGAAGAATAATTATCCGGTTCGGTATCCCATCAACAGGCTAGTAGCCTTTGATGACAAAAATATTGATTCGATTTCCCATCCACAGGCCGGCAGCCTGAAATAATAAGGCCCGATGCAGCGCCACGGGCTTTAAGATGCCGCCAATCCAGGCAGGCTGAAGGCCTACGATAGACCATGTCTTCATACAAAATATTGTTTTTGATTCAATCCATGTCTTGGTTCTTCGAAATATTCACTGAAACAAAAAAGGCACAGATATTTGTATATCTGCGCCTTTATCAGTTTTAAATCGATAATATCAGAATAAGATAATCTCTACTCTTCTACCGGCTCAATCGTCACAGGAACACGAACATCATCCCAGTGGATGTACATGTCACCGCTTTCGGCAGTAATATTTTCGAAATAGATCAGCATCTGTTCCATCGGGTGTGTCTCTTCGGGTACAGCACTGATCCGTACCACATCTTCCCGTTCATCATACTGGGTTCCCCATGAGAGTTTATCATTAAAGATAATCGTCCACTCGTTACTTCCGGGAATGGTATAAAGTGAATAGGTGCCTGCTTCAAGTTCTTCGCCATTCACCATCACATCATCAGAAAATGTAATTGCAGTGGACTCGTTGGCACCGGTTCGCCATACTTCACCAAAAGGAACAAGATCACCAAAGATTACCCTGCCGCGAACTGAGGGGCGTCCATAAGTTACTTCAACAATTGTCAAACCTATGGTTTGCGAGACTGCCGCATTCGGGCTTGCAAACACCCTGTCCGTTGTTCTTTCCTGGGCTTGAACTGTATTATTTGAAACCTGAATAATCAAAAATGCGAATGCTGACAAAAACAGTGTTAACGCGACTTTTTTCATGAAAATGATTGATTTGTTAATAATTTAGATTAGAGAATAGGTTTTTAAACGGGATCCTGCAACAAATGAGGGAAATCCTTTTTGAATTTCGCAAGTTTAGGTGCGATAACAATAGAGCAGTAACCTGCATTAGGATTATTATTAAAATAATTCTGATGATAGTCCTCTGCCGTGCTGTAATTCGAGAGCGGAGTAATTTCCGTTACGATCGGGTCTTCCCAAAGATCTGAAGCATCCGTTTTCTTAAGTGATTTTTCCGCAACCTCTTTCTGCTCTTCTGTTAAATAGAAAATCGCTGAACGATACTGCGGGCCTACATCCGCCCCCTGCCTGTTGAGGGTTGTTGGATTGTGGGTATGCCAGAACACTTCGAGAAGCTCTTCATAGCTGATGACGCTGGGATCATATTCCAGCTTAATCACCTCTGCGTGGCCTGTTTTACCGGTCGTTACCTGTCGGTATGTTGGATTTTGAACATGTCCGCCGGCATAGCCCGACTCAATGTCCGTAACTCCGTTTACACGCTGATAAATAGCTTCAACACACCAGAAGCATCCGGCACCAAAAACAGCCGTTTCTGTGTCGCTGTCGTTCTTAAAATCTGATCCGCTCATTCCCATAAGTACAAATATTAGTGTGAATAAAAATGTCATAACTGTTTGTTTGGTTTGATTCGGTTGTGATAACAAATACAATTGTTGAAACGTGCGAATCAGGCTTATCTTCTGCAGATTTATTTTTTATTGAAAACAGGCAGAATTTTTATCGAGAAAAGCACACCTATCAGGCTCGAAATGACGGCTATCATCAATACAGAATGGATCGTCATGGTTGAATCGAGCATCCACCCGACCAGTATCGGACTTATTGATGTGCTTAACACCATCAATGATGCAAACAAACTTTGTACTGTACCGATCATTTTTGTTCCATACATCTCTGCCCAAAGTGCCGATTTCAGCGTGCTGCCCAGCCCCATCGTAACACCGGTGAGTGCCATGTAGACGAATGCAGCCCAGTTTGCTTCAAACATCCATGCGATAAAAAAGCCTGCGATCATTGGGAATAGATAGAGTGGAAACAGCTTTTTTGCTTAAACCGGTCAATCAGCGGACCGGAAACAAGGCCGCTCAAAATTCTGAAAATGGCAAACGATACGAATGCCGTGGCAATCAGCGTGGCCGTCCATCCCAGCGACTCAGCTGCCGCAACCTGGTAAAGAAACAGTCCTGTAACCCAAAATGGCGGCATTAATATGGCGGGAATTACAAAATAGGTGTCATTTTCACCAAAAATAGTTCGGTAATTGTTTTTAACGCTTTCGGTGTTTTGGTCGTCTTCATCATCAATAACTCGCTTCTCATTTTTTACGAGCCCGTATATAACCGGAATAAAGAGAAATGCAATGGTTCCGGCAATTATTCCCCAGGTTGTTCGCCAGTGAAAAACAAATAGAAGCGCAGCTATCAGCGAGGGCAACAATGCTTCTCCTAATGGATATCCAAGGGCGGATATACTCAATGCCTTCCCTCGTTCCAGGTCACCGTATCGGGCCATTGTGGTTTGAGCCGTATGTCCGCTCAGTCCCTGTCCGGTTAAACGTAGAAGTATTAGGCTTATAAACAGTGTGGCAATATGCCAGGATATACTCATCATAATAGCCGCGGTAAGCAGTCCAAATGCGACGTAGAGGCTATATTTTTTTAACGAAATACGATCGATCCACTGTCCCAGCCAAGGTAACGCTATTGCGCTTGTTAGTGTTGCAGCAGAATAAAGTGTACCAAAAGAGGCATTACTTAATTCAAAGCCAGTTAAGAAATACGGCACAAACAGCGATATCAAAAATGTCTGTCCAAAACTGGACATAAACGTAAAAGAGACGGCAAAACTGAGCATTTTTCTCTCTTTTAGAACAAAACTTATGTAGGTCATTCTTCAGAAATGATGGATTAAATTATTTTAAAATGTTGTGACTATCATAAAATTACTGGAGGAAAGATCTTTAAAAGAATAGCCAAAGCAGCATCAGTATAATCAACAGCCAGGCCCCCAGTTTTAAAGAGAGCGGTTGTTTTGGAAAATCGTACCCGCAAATAGGGCAAATATCTGCATTTTTGTCGACCGGCATGGCGCAGGAAGGACACTCTTTTTCTTTACTCATATCGAAAATGGTTTAGCCAATAAAGATAGAGAGCTTTTTAGCCTGCTTCAACTAATTACGGAACGGAAAAACATCCCTCGAGCTTCATTGCTTAAAGTTGTATTTTACTTACTTAGGCAAAAACCAATAATCTATTTCAAGTATGTCTCCAAAGTTACTTAAGACAGTTGCACTGGTCGCGATTCCACTTTTTCTGATTTCCTTAACTACAGGTTTTATTTTTGAATGGCTCTGGCTCAGTGAGCTTGGCTATTCATCAGTTTTTTGGGTGCTCAGAAGCACTCAGCTCCTTCTGATTATAGGAGCCTTTATTGTATCGGCCATCTATTTTACGCTCAACTTCCGATACCTGGCGGGCCAGTTAAAGTTTGCAAATCTACAGGGTGGTCCACTGCAGGGTGTTGACCTTAATTTTCAGGCTGATTTTACATCAAACCGAATAAAACAGGCTTTTACCATAGCAGGATTGGTGATGGCTCTGCTTTTCGCCCTTAGTTTTTATATTCGCTGGGATGAATCTCTGAGATTTATCAGTGATGTCGGCTTCGGAGAAACGGATCCGCTATTTGGCAAGGATATCGGTTTTTACCTGTTTCAGCTCCCTTTCTGGGACGTGCTTCAGGGGTCAATGATATCCGTAGTATTCATAACACTGGCTATTTTGGTACTCACCTATATTTTCACCGGGCTGCTGAATATGTATTCTATCACCCGGTTTGAGGCAAAACCCGCTGTCCTGAATCATATTTTTTTAAACCTTGGAATTTGGATGCTGCTGCTTGCCTGGGGATTTTACCTTGATCGATACGAACTCCTTCTAAAGCCCGGCGGAATTGTATTTGGAGCCATCTATACCGATGTCAACATCGAGTTACCCGCGCTTTGGGCTCTTTTTTCACTATCCATTCTTCTTGCCGGAGTCTTTTTTATAAACCGGTGGGTAAACCTTAAGAAGTTTGTTCCTCTGCTTGCAGGAGGAATCATCATTGTCCTGGTTTTAGGACGTGCAATCCTTCCAAGCCTTGTTCAGCAATTCAGCGTTACGCCAAACGAACTTCAATATGAAACGCCTTACCTCGAGAATAACATTGAGATGACCCGGCTTGCCTATAATCTCCACAATGTGGAGGAGATAGAGTATTTAGCAGATGACACCCTGGACATAGCCGACATACGAAATAATCAGGATGCTGTAAATAATATCCGGTTGTGGGATCCGCGCCTTCTTATCGGAACGTACAAGCAGCTGCAGGAAATTCGGTCGTATTATGAATTTTACTCAGTCGACAACGATCGCTACAACGTAGATGGGCAAGTTACCCAGATGATGCTTGCAGCCCGTGAAATTGCACGTCAGCTGCCGAGTCAGTCAGACACATGGGTGAACCGGCACATGCAGTATACGCACGGCTATGGCCTCACCATGAGTCCCGTAACAGAAACCAATCAGCAGGGAGAGCCGTCACTCATCATACGTAACCTGCCTCCTATTTATGAAAGTGAGGATCTCCAGGTAACAAACCCCGCGATATACTATGGAGAGAATAGTTCGGGATATTATTTGGTAAATACCGGTATTCCTGAGCTTCACTATCCCGATGGTGACGAAAATGTGTACATCAATTACGATGGGACAGGAGGCATTCCCATTGGTAATTTCTTCAAAAAGCTGCTGTTTGCCTGGGAGATGAATGACATCAATATTCTTCTATCAAAAGAGGTAAACAACGACAGCCGCCTGCAAATCTGGAGAAGTATTCAGGAGCGTATCAGTCGAATAACTCCGTTTCTGCAGCTCGACAGTGATCCATATCTTGTGCTCAGTGAAGGCCGCCTTTTCTGGATTCAGGACGCCTATACCACATCTTCTTACTTTCCCTACTCTCAGAGATATAACGGTCAGTTTAACTACATCCGAAACTCGGTAAAGGTTGTTGTAGATGCCTACAACGGTTCGGTTGATTACTACGTGGTAGACGAGGAAGACCCGGTATTAAATGTGTATCAGCAGATATTTCCCGGACTGTTTAAACCTCAGAGCGAGCTACCCAACGACATGCAGAAGCATTTTCGCTATCCGCAAGATCTGTTTGAAGTCCAGATTGAAACATATTCCCGCTATCATATGATCACGCCGCAGGTGTTCTATAATCAGGAGGATCTTTGGACGCGACCCAATGAAAAATATGGCGGGCAGCAGCTGATAATGGAGCCCTACTACGTACTTGCTCGTCTTCCCGGTGAAGAGGCATTAGAATTTATGCTCATCAGTCCGTTAACTCCTGAAAATCGTGACAATATGATTTCGTGGATGGCGGCAAAATCGGACCCCCAGAGTTACGGCGAGCTGCTGGTTTACAAACTTCCCAAAGAGCGTCTAATTTATGGGCCGGCTCAGATCGAAGCACGGATAGACCAGGATCCAGAGATATCGCGACAGATTGCGTTGTGGGATCAGCGTGGCTCCCGCGTTATTAGGGGAAACCTGATGGTAATCCCAATCGAAAATTCATTCCTCTACATAGAGCCGGTGTTCCTACTTGCCGAAGGTGTTGAAATTCCACAGCTGCAGCGTGTGATTGTGGCCATAGGAGATGATATCGCCATGCAGCCCACCATTGAGGAGGCTATTTTTGATCTGTTTGGCGACCGTGCTGACTTTATCGTGCCGGATTCTGACGTGCCAAGACAAGTTTCCGCAGAAACTCCCGTTGCAGCACTTGACCAATCTGCACAGCAGCAGTTATCTGAACAACTTGACGAGATCAGGTCGCTTTGGAATGAGATCGCAACGGCTTTGGAAGAACGCGACTGGGTTCGCTATGGTGAACTTTTAGAAGAAATGAACTCTCTGTTTGAGGAGAGTAATTGATCATCTTAACCCGATTTTAATTTCATTTGATATCAACCCTCCCCAACTGCCATCTTCAATAGCTGGTGGGAGGGGATATTTTTCAATGATTTTCGGTTTTCATTTATTTGAAAAAATTTTGGGCATTTTATGCTCCCTCATCACGCTCAGCAAGCTCAAGCCATCGCATGGTTTTTTCATCAATTTCCGATTCAATCTCCTCAAAACGGGCGGTTTTCTCGGTAAGCAACTCATAGTCGAGTCCGGTGCTGTTTAATTCACTCGCGACAGACTCTTTCTCCTCTTCCAGTGCGGCAATCTGTTTCTCTAATTTCTTGAACTCTTTTCGTTCTCCATAACTCAGGGAGTTTCCTTTTTTAGGCTTTACCTCTTCTTTTTTAGCGGTCGGTTTTTCTTTTATGGCACTACTTTCCCTCTTAGCCCTTGCAGTCTCTTCCGCTTTCAAAGCTCTGTACTCTTCATAGGTGCCATGGAAATCACGGATTTCTCCATCTCCCTCAAACGCAAAATAGTGATCCACCAGTTTATCCATAAAAAACCGGTCGTGAGAGACCAGGATCAGGCAGCCACCAAACGACTCAAGGAATTCCTCAAGCTTTTGCAGGGTAGTTAAATCAAGATCATTTGTCGGCTCATCCAGAATCAAAAAATTGGGATTTTTAATCAGCGTCATCATCAAACCAAGCCTTCGTTTCTCTCCTCCGCTAAGTTTGTGAACCGGTGTATACTGCATATCTGAGGTGAACATGAAATGCTCCAAAAATTGTGATGCAGATACCTCACTCCCATCGGCAAGTTTAACTACGCGCGCAATATTCTTCATGACATCGATTACGCGCTCATTCTCGTCAATATCAATTCCTTTCTGCTTATAATGGCCAAACACAATGGTTTCTCCGGTTACTATCTCTCCACTATCAACCGGTTCTATACCCGTAAGGACATTCAAAAAAGTACTCTTACCGGCTCCATTTTTTCCAATAATCCCAATACGTTCACCTCGCGTAAAAGAGTATGAGAACGAGTCCAGTATCACAAGATCATCGAATGATTTTGTGACGTTGCGGAGCTCAACGATTTTTTTCCCCATTCGTGCCATGCTCGTTTCGAGCTGAAGTTCACTGCTCTCCTTTTGAGAATGGGCTTTCTCTTTCGTTTCGTAAAAATCATCAATGCGCGATTTTGACTTAGACGTACGCGCCTTCGGGCCTCTTCGCATCCATTCCAGCTCTTTTTTATACAGCTGTTTGGCCTTATTGAGCTGTGTTTGTTCGATCTCTTCACGCTCTGCCCTCTTCTGTAAAAAGTACTGGTAATTCCCTTTATGGTGATAAAGCTTGCTGTTCTCCATTTCGATAATGTGGTTACACACGCGGTCTAAAAAATAGCGGTCGTGTGTTACCATAAACAGGGTAATACTGCTTTGAATCAGGTAGTTCTCAAGCCACTCAATCATTTCCACATCAAGGTGGTTTGTAGGCTCATCCAAAATCAAAAAATCGGGTTCATCAAGAAGTACAAATACTAGTGCTACCCGTTTCCTCTCACCGCCTGATAGTGTACTAATGGGCTGTTCCAGATCGTGAATTTGTAGTATTCCCAGTATGGTCTCCATTCGCTGTTCAAAATCCCATGCATTCGCAGCTTCCATAGCTTCGGATGCTTTTTCGAACTGTTGCTGCGTCTGCTCATTATAATCTTCAGCCTGCGCCTGTACCGCTTTTTCGTACTCCTGAACAATTGATAAGATTTCCGAATTACCTGTTGAGATGTATTCTCTGATGGTCTTTGTTTCATCGAGCGCCGGTTCCTGCTCCAAAAAACCGATCCTGATATTGTTTTGGGTCATTACCTCACCTGCATCAGGACTCTCTTTACCGGCAATAATCCGCAATAGTGTTGATTTTCCCGTGCCGTTTTCAGCTACAAGCGCTGTTTTATCTCCCTTTTTTATGCCAAAAGTAAGCCCTGAAAACAGGGTATCAACCCCGTAACTTTTCCCGAGGTTTTCAACCGATAGATATGTCATTCGAAAAACTAGTAATTATGTTTAATGCAGTCTTAATATATACAGGAATTGACTCACACGTAAGAGCTTTTCGAGATATCAGTAAGGACTGGTAAAACGTTTTACATCATCCTTGCGCAGTGACCGGTGTTTTGTTTGGCGTCCGCTAACTCTTTTTCTCCACATCTTAAAGCTTGAGCGCTTCATCTCACTTCGCATCAGTGATATTACATCCTCCTCCGATAATCCATATTGATGTTCAATAGCATCGAAAGGTGTTCGATCTTCCCATGCCATTTCTATAATTCTGCTTTTATCTGCTTTTGTAAGGTTATCCATATCATGAATTTTATTTTATTTATAAACACTCAGTATTATCATATCGTTTTCATCTTAAAAAGAATTGGCGTTTGGAATCTGCATTTTCGAATAGAAAAGAATATTCCGTTATCTTCTATCTGAATTCAAAAATTTGAGTCCTGTTTAAAAAAAAGTAAATCCCGACATAGCGGGCCATCGCCCGGTCATTTATAATATTTTCCTCTATGAAGACATTATTTACCAGCCTGTCAATTGTAGCGATTTCATTTCTATTTTCGTTCTCTGCGACCGCACAGATGGTGGTTGAGCTCGATAGTATTTCGGTATCAGCATCCCGTATTACAAGCGACATTTCAGAAAGTGGAAAAAGCGTAACGGTTCTTACATCCGAAGATATTCGAAAATTACCAGCTACCTCTGTAGATGAGCTGCTTAGAAACTTGCCCGGCATTAATATGAATAGCCGAAATGGTTTTGGAGTACAGGCTGATGTTGGCATTCGCGGAAGCACATACTCCCAGGTTCTCTTTATGCTGGATAATGTACCGCTGAACGACCCGCTGACCGGTCATTTTAACGCAAATATACCGGTTTCCATGTCAGAAATCGGACAGATTGAGCTTATTCGGGGGCCTGCAAGCACCTCTTTTGGTGCCGATGCAGTGGGCGGAGTGGTACATATAAAAACCAAAATGTACCAGCAGCGGGAGGTTCGAACAGTATCATCGGGAAAAAATATTACTCGGGCTTTTGCCGATGTCTCGGTCGGTGAACATGGATTAACTATGGCCGACGCTTCTGCAGAGCTTCAAAGCAATAACTGGCGATTTAGTTTTTCTGCTCGAGACAAACGAAGTGATGGAGAAACGTTTGCCAATCCGGCATTTTCTGAGGGAGTATCAGACGAAGAGAGTTTTAACACCTTTTTTGAAATGACCTCATTTTCTGCGGCTGTTTCCAATCGCATTAATCAGAAACTCTCCTGGTATATACGTGGCGGCTCTGATTACAGGGATTTTAATGCACGATATTTTTATACCCGGAGTATCTTTGATGAATCGGAAGAGACGATAAAAAACCGCTGGGGGCTTGCTGCAGTCACTTTCGATCATAATAGCCACAGAGTAGAGCTTAACACATCTTTTCGGAGGGTCAACGACGTATTTGATTTCAATTCTGACATTTCCCCTGCAAACGAACATACCACGGACCTCTTTTTTATGAACCTGTCGCATCAATATAATTTTTCCGACAGCCATAACCGATTTTCAACATTGAAATTGCTGTCCGGCGCACAGTTTTCTAATAAGGCCATAAACAGTACAGATCGTGGTAATCATAGAAACTATAGCGGCGGGTTCTATACAATTGGAACAGCTGGCTGGCAGAACGGTCTCAGCCTAACCGGCAGCTTACGCCTGCAGCTCCACTCCGTTGGTTCAGTAAATTTTTTACCACAGTTCAGTGCTGCTTACAGCACTTACGACTGGACACTGAGAACATCCATTGGCCGCGCTGTTCGAAATGGTGATTTTACAGAACGTTTTGTGTCCTCAGAAATTCCAAACCTCACTCCCTTAAGGAACATCGGAAACCCCGATTTGAAACCAGAAGAATCCCTAACGTTTGATATTGGTTTTGACTGGAAGCCATCATCGCACTTTACGTTTTCTCCAACCTACTTTATCCGTACATCCGAGAATCTGATCGATTACAGCCTCACTTCATCATCAGAAATTACAAATACAGACAACCTGATTCCCGGAGAAGACTACTTTTACGCTCAAAACATTGCCAATTCCAAAACACGCGGTGTGGAGGTTATGGCCAATACCAGGGTATTTTCACTCCAAAGCCATTCATTGTGGTTAAATACCGGTTATACTTATATCAAAACCAGCTCGGATGCAGAATCGGTTTCCCGATATATTGCAAATCACCCAAGTCATCAATTTCTTGCATCGCTTAGCTATTCATCTTCACGATTTCAGCTAAGCACGGAGTCTTCTTACAGGGTTCGTTCAGGAGAAGCGGCTGAAATTGTGAATGCCATAGTGCCGGAGTCCTACTTTGTAACCAATGTAAAACTCTCAATCTCACCGTTCAATCAGGGTGCTCGAATCTACACACGCATCATGAATTTAACTGATGAACGCTATCAGGAAATATTGGGTGCCCCCATGCCGGGGCGATGGTTGATGGCAGGTATCCAGCTCTCTCTTTGATTCGCTAATAGTAGTATAGGATGTTATATACAAGCCATAAAAAAAGGGTGCTGCATATTGCAACACCCTTTGGCTTATATTCTTTTAGAGCGTATTAAATAATTATTCAATAACCAATTCAACACGTCTGTTCATTGCTCTAGCCTCTTCGCTGTCGTTAGGAACCAACGGCTGAGTTTCACCTCTACCATAAGTCATAATTCTATCTTCAGCTATACCTGACTGCACCAAATATCGTTTAACCGACGCGGCACGTCTTTCTGATAATCCTTGATTGTACTCGTCAGTACCAACGCTGTCGGTATGCCCGGTAACTGTGAGTGTTTTATCAGGATTGTTTGCAAGTGCACGAACAACTTTGGCAAGCGTTGGCTTCGCTGTTTCCCGGATAGTCGAGGAGTCAAATGCAAAAAGAACATCGTTATCAACGGTGATATCTACACGATCCATTTCGGCAATGAGAACGCCAAGATTATCAATTTTTTCATTCATTTCGTCCATTCTCTCCTCAAGTGCACGAATCATATCATCCTGATCGTCGTTGCGTGTCGTATTCTCTCGTACACGCTGATCCAGCTCTGCAATTTGGCTTTCAAGTCTTGCAATTGCTGAAGGATCGGAATATGGCTGATATGTATGCCAGTCGGCGTCTTTGTCGCTGCTTCCAAATTTGATCTGTAATCCAGCTGTAATGCTGCTCCAGTAATCAGGAGTTCGTCTGTTCAAATCGATTTCAAGTTCTGGCCTTGTTCTGTGGCCGTCTATCAAATCTGAGTTAGAAATGTTGAAGTCGTACTGAGCAAACAGGTCTACTCGTTTGGCGAGATTAAATCTTAACCCAGTACCAAATGTACCAAAGAAAGCCGGCTCTGAGTGGTCTTCACCAACAAATTCCGGCCAGTTATCGGGAGTCCTGTTTCCCAATTCAGTCGTTACATCGTTAAAGATAAGTCCCAAACCTGCACTGGCATACAAATTCACGGTTTCGGATGTTGAACCCAGCATTCTAAGCAGATTCACCTGTGATGTAATAGAAGAGGTAATGTAGCTGTTTTCAAAAGATCGCTCGAAATAGTTTCCATTTCCGTCAAACCCATCGTCGTCAGCCGTTGTCATTTCCCCAAAGAGGAAATTTGCCTGTACGGCAACTGTAGGATTGGCAGCATAACGCAGGTTGAATCCAAATGTAGGATCAAGCTCAGTTCCAATATTCATGTGCCCTTGAGTAACTCCGCCCAGTAATCCTATGCTAAATCTGTTTGGTTCCTCATTATCCTGAGACATCACAGGAGAAGCAAACATTACTG
This sequence comes from uncultured Rhodohalobacter sp., assembly GCA_964544445.1. Taxonomy (GTDB): domain Bacteria; phylum Bacteroidota; class Rhodothermia; order Balneolales; family Balneolaceae; genus Rhodohalobacter. The sequence continues at coordinate 185,662 of CAZJBI010000007.1, read as the reverse complement.
ATACCAAAAGTACAACAAGTAGCAATTTGTTGATTGTTTTCATTGTAATCATTGTTAATGTTAGTATTAAAAGTTTTGGTCAATTCCTTATAGACAATTCATTCTCTTTCGTTCCAATTTGATGTGGGACACTTATCGAATAACTCCTTGTTTAAGTTCTTTTTTTAAAAGAAAGTGACATTTAAAGATATCACATATTTTGTGATTTGAAAAGAACCAGCTCCTCTGTATTTTCATATTCAATAAGGGCTTAAAAGATTAACTGCCAATAATTTGCAAAGGTATATTGTCATCTAGGGTAAAAACTCCTACATTCATTCATGCTTTTGAGAACGCTTAAAAATACCAATACATCGTGTCTAAAAATGAGCATACAGCATCTCATTTCCCTAGACATATGTATTACACCACACGCCTACCCATCGTTCAAATAGCTGCTCCATTTCTATAATTATTGCTTCCAGACACGGTAAGCAACCGGATTTCCCTTTTTTATTTAACACAAAAAAACTATAACTATGAGTGAAAAAAAAAGATCATGGGCTGAGCCCTACAAAATCAAAATGGTTGAGCCTGTTCGTATATCAACCCACGAAGAACGACAGAAAGCTATATCTGATGCCGGCTATAACACGTTTCTACTCCGATCCTCCGACGTTTATATCGATCTGCTGACTGATAGTGGCACCTCTGCAATGAGTGACCGGCAATGGGCGGGTCTAATGCTTGGAGACGAAGCCTACGCCGGAAGCAACAATTTTTACCACCTCGAAGACGCAGTTCGAGAACACTACGGATATAAATACCTCGTACCTACACACCAGGGAAGAGCAGCCGAACACATCATATCTCAGCTCTTGATAAAGAAGGGTGACTTTATTCCCGGTAATATGTACTTCACCACAACCAAGCTTCACCAGGAGCTGGCCGGCGGCACATTTGTAGATGTTATCATTGATGAGGCTCACGACCCGGCGAACGAGCATCCTTTCAAAGCGAATGTTGATCTGAACAAACTGGAAGACATCATTCATGAAAAAGGAGCAGAAAAAATTCCATATGTAGCCATTTCTACAACGGTAAACATGGCGGGAGGCCAGCCGATATCACTGAATAATTTGAAACAGGTTCGGGAATTAACTCAGAGACACGGAATCAAAATTATTCATGATATGACCCGTGTAGCTGAAAATGCTTATTTCATAAAAGAACGCGAAGAAGGCTACGAAAACCATTCAATTGGCGAAATAGTAAAGGAAATCTGCTCTCTCACCGATGGGGCCACAATGAGCTCTAAAAAAGATGCTCTCGTTAATATTGGCGGGTTCCTGGCGGTAAATGATGAGGAATTATTTGACCAGGCCAGAAACATGGTTGTTATTTATGAAGGCCTGCATACCTATGGCGGAATGGCTGGGCGCGATATGGAAGACTTGGCAATCGGGATTAAAGAGTCTATTCAGTACGATCATATTCGTGCGCGCGTGGGGCAGGTACAGTATTTGGGCGAAAAACTATTGGATATGAATATCCCCATCGTAAAACCTGTTGGCAGCCACGGGATTTTCCTGGATGCAAAGAAGATTTTACCCCATCTTTCTCAGGATCAACTTCCTGCACAATCATTAGCAGCAGCAATTTATCTCGACTCGGGGGTTCGAGCAATGGAGCGCGGCGTTGTATCCGCTGGCCGAAATCCGGAAACAGGCAAACACAACTATCCAAAGCTTGAGCTTGTTCGTTTAACCATACCGCGGAGAGTCTATACGCAGGCACACATGGACGTTGTAGCTGAATCGGTTGAGGCTGTTGTGGAAAATGCTGCCGATATCAGCGGACTCAAATTCATTTATGAGCCTAAATATTTACGATTCTTTCAATCGCGATTTGAACCCTTAAATTAACTATTCGGCTGAAGAGGATCTGAAAGCGTTTAAAAAGTCACTGTCGTTAAATTGTTCTGAAAAAATTGACCACAGAATGTTTTTCGGCAGTGATGCTTTTGCGTACACATGATAAACACCATTTTCAGACTTGCGGGACTCTATCTCCATGGTTGCGTCAGAAAGTGATAAATCCCGAACCGTATTCCTCAAATCAATAATAAAAGAGGCTTGTTCGTAAACAGACCCTTTGGAATCTTCAACCAGCTTCTCCCGGGTGTTTTCGGCTAAATAATCTATTTCGTACCGCAAATTATTTTGCGCTGTATTTTCTGCCAGCAAAACAGCTTCAACGGAATCGGGTGCCGAAGCGAGTGCAAACCCATATATTGCTGTGGAATCAGATCGTGACGTTTCGAGAGGATTAAACCATCCGGGAACTATCGTTTCATTTTCTTCAGTAGTCTGATCTTCTTCGGGTTGAGTAGCGGGTTCAACAGAAGCACAGCCAGCCAGCGTCGATACTAAAAATAACAGGGCAAAAAAGAATTTCATCTAAGAATCAATAGAGTTTATAATTACCAATCTCACCATTGCGGGTCATGATTTTCATCCGTAAAGATCTGTTGTTTTCAATGGAATCAAAAATCTCATTTTCAACGTCATCAAGGTTAACTACAGATTGCCCGTTTAACTCCAAAAGTTCTCCACCTTCTTCAACCCCTCTCATGTATGCTTCCGATTGTGGATCAACATCCAAGATGTAAATATTGTATTTCTCAGGATCTTCGGGACTTGCAAGGGCTCTGAGCGTAAAGCCCGGTTCAGAAAACTCACGCTGTACCACGCCCGATCCGTCACCAAACTCCGGTATTTCACTCCAGGATTCCATTTCGGGTTCATCATCAAAATTTTCAATTCTTGCAGCCACCGGCTCACTTCGCTCCATTTCCTGAAGCTTCAGAGTTGCGGTTAAAATTTCACCCTCTCGCCAAATTTCAAGATCTACATTATCATCAGGGCGGAACATTGCAACTTTTTCCTGCAGTTGGTTAGACTCATTTACGCTGTCTCCATTTACAGCTAAAATAACATCATCAGGCCTGAGCCCGGATATCTCGGCCGCACTATTACTTCCGATTCCACTGATAACTACGCCCCGAATATCTTCCAATCCAATTCTTTGGGCAATTCGGGCATTCACCGTTTGTATGCTAACACCCATAATTCCCCGGCGAACTTCACCAAATTCAATCAAATCTTCGGCAACTTTCAGTGCCAGATTGCTGGGTACAGCAAACCCGTACCCCTGGTATGAACCGCTCTGGGTTGCAATGGCTGTGTTCACCCCTATCAATTCACCGCTGGTATTAACCAGAGCCCCCCCGCTGTTACCGCGGTTTATAGCGGCATCGGTTTGAATAAAACTTTCAATTCTATATTCATCATTAATGATCTGAACGTCCCGGCTCAACGCGCCAACAATCCCGGCCGTTACAGTTGAACGAAGCCGAAATGGATTGCCGATTGCAAGTACCCACTCCCCTACTTCCACTTTATCTGAATTACCAATAACGGCAGCCGGTACGCCGGAAGCGTCTATTTTAATAACCGCTAAATCCGTACTTGGGTCTCTGCCTACAATTCTTGCGTCAAATGATCGCTTGTCATCGAGGGTAACATTTATTCCATCCCGTACAGCATCTTCTACAACATGATTATTTGTGAGGATGTAGCCATCACTGGAGATTAAAATTCCGGATCCTACCGTCCGTGCTCTTGGAGGCAGAAAACGATCCCAAATAGGATTCTCTTCATCATCGAGTTCATTGCTGGCTTCCCTGTTACGATTCGAAATAATCGTTTCGATGTAGACAACAGATGGAGTTACTGATTTTGCAACACGCTTAAATAGAAACTTATCATCGATTTTCTCAAGGTCTTCGTCTGTCCAGAATGGAGTTTCGCTTCTCGTAACCTCAGTAACCTGCACCTCTGCCAAATCGAAAGAAATCGTACCCTGTCGGAAAAGCATTAGTATCATACCAGCCATAATGCCAATCAATATCAGAAGCGTACCGGTAAGAAATTTATCTCTGTTTGTCATGAGTATCCATTTAATAACTGATCAAAAATTACGTCCGACCGACGGGCTTTAACCCCTTCGATATGGTAACGTATATATCTGTCTAAATATTCAATCAGATCTTTTAGTTCATTATCAGCCATTTTAATATCAAAAACAGTTGAACTTTTTGATGTGAGTCCGGTTTTCAGAAAGAGTGTCTGTTTTTCTGATAGTTTAATACTCTGCGAGCCTTCTGAGCTTTCAGATAGTGAACCCGTTTCAATATTTATATAACCTATTTTACTTGTTTTTTGCAACACTGTTTCATCGGGCTGCAAACCAATCCCTACATATTCAAGCACACGGAGCTGAATGTATGGAAATATAATTTTTGCAACGGTTTCCTGTTTATCAAGCCACTCCAGTAATTTCAGAATAAAATCAAACAGTTCAGTGTTCACTTCATTATCGTGGATCACCTGGCGTATAAACTCCATGGTAGACATTGTGAGCGCCATCTTCTCGATATCTATCCGCAGGCTACCCAGTTTTATATAATAGGAAGCATCCGACAGAGTTTGAACCGAGCGTGTTGATTTCATGTAGTACACCACTTCCAAAACCTGGCCAACAACAAGATATGCCGAGAACTTATTTTTAGGTTTTCGGGCTCCTTTCGCGATAACGGCGATTGTTCCGTGCTTTCGTGTAAACAGCGTAGCAATGATGCTGGACTCACTGTAGTCCACGGTTTTCAACACAATTGCTTCGGTTTTTGTTATCATATCCGGCAAGAATTTACATTCAATGCCCTGTTTTTTCAATTTGTACTAGTCGTGGAGCCAGTGTCTGTCTTCCATAAATTGTACGAGCGATGGCAGTACTGTAAGTGCTGTAAAAAGCGTCATACCTATCCCAATAACGGCCATAATTCCAATCGACTGCAGACCCGGGTGTGAAGTAAAAAGTAACCCTGCAAATCCCATCATTGTTGTTAAGGAACCGATTGTGATATGCTGGCCGGTACTTCTCAATACCTCCGACATATTTTTCTTTCCTTCGTCACGGAATCTGTGGGCCAGGTGAATTCCATTGTCGCAACCAATACCCAGAATTGCAGGCAGCACAACCAGGTTATAAAAATTAAACTTAAGCCCGAAAATGAGCATTATTCCAAACAGCCAGGTGAGGCCAATTAATAGCGGGATAAGCGCGATAAGTGACCAGCGCAAATTCCCAAATGAAAACAGGATAAACAGAAAAACAATAAAGAGAGTACCCGCAACCATATATGGACTCTCATTACGCATTAATTCGAGCATAGAAGCGGCCACAATTGATGTGCTTGCGGCATAATACTCCTTGCCATTTTCCAGAACCAGTCCCGAAATTTCATTCTTGAATGCGATTGAGTTTCGTCCGTCAGAGAGGCCACGATCGGGATAAATAATTACGAATTTTCCAATTTCACCATCTCTGTTGGTGAAACGATTCTTTAGAAACTCCGGTATTCTGCCCTCATCCAGTGGTTCCGTGGTTTGCGAGCCACGCCTGAGTATATCAAGTGTTTCATTATCTTGATTCACCAAAAAAGAATTTTGCAGCAGCTGACGAATTTCAGCCAGATACGCCAGCTTTTCATTTGCCATTTCCTCGGTTGGTGGAAATCGTTCTTGAAGAGCTTCAACTTCTGCAATCATCGTTTCTGGATTATTGCGCTTTTTTTCGCGCAATATCTCAAGCAGTTCGAACACCTCTTCATTTGTATCGGCGATGATATAGGCGGGATTACTTCGTGAATTTTCATCAACCCCGGCTGTAAAATCTTTAAACTCTTCATACTCTTCAAAAACCGGCTCAAGCTTACTGAACTCATATTCAAACCGCATATTACCTGCAAAAGAAAGCGCAAGAACCGTAATTAAAATACTTGCGGTAACCACCATCGTTGAATAGGGGAACCGTTTGGTCTGGGTATTATATTCAAAATCATCTGAACGCTTGACCAATAAAATCCACTTCCAGCGATCAAAAATAACCAGCAAAGCGGGTAGAATGAACAGCATGCAGACTAGTGCAAGCATGATCCCCAAGCCTGCGATAAAGCCAAATTCGGAAAACCCCCGAAAGTCGGCAAACATCAAAACAAATAGTGCAGAGGCTGTGGTTAAAGCACTTACAAAAATGGCAGTTCCTGTTTTCATATAGGCCTCGCACACGCTTTTTTCCACAGTAAGGCCCGAAGATCGCAGTTCAATATACCTGGCGTAGTAGTGGATTCCGTAGTCAATCCCCAATCCAAATAGAATCACAAACAGAACAGATGTCATAGTATTCAATACGCCAAGGTAGAGGTAGGTAATACCAAAAGTCCATGCCAGGCTGATAAGGAGTGGAATTCCAATAATAAGGATGGGCATCGGCATTCGAATAATCTGATCGAATAAAGAGTGTTTTCTCTGTCCGGCAGAACCCCTTCGATAGTTTATAAATTTCTTTATCCAGAAGTAGAGCATAACCAGGATCAATACGCTTGATATACCCAGTGAAAAACTATTAAACACATCGTTCATGATGCTTTCAAACTCATTCAGGTGCCGTTTCAAGCGCCCCCCAAAACGCACTTCCATTTCGGGATGAAATGACTGAGGGTTCAGCGAAGAAACAAGATCATCATATTCAGCAAACAGATCTTCAAGGTATGTCAAATCGCTTTGCGGCCCGGTTGGATAGAGGGTAAGAATGACCAGCGTACTGTCATCACTTGCAGGGTATTCAGGAGGAATTAGGTTGTCGTACGAATCTCTGAACTGCCCGATGTCCATCTCTTCAGATTCTTCTTCGTCATCAAACTCATCACCAAAATCTACAAAAAAGGGATTGGCTTCGGCGCGGGCATCATCAATTTCATCCTGTAAAAACTGGATAATATCCTGAAGTTCTGATTCCGTTGCCAGGTAGAGAGAATTATCCTTCAGCACATCCGTATCACGCCGGAACTCTGCCCTGCTAAAAAAGTTGTACCCGTTTCGCGGATAGTATAGATCTAAGCTTTCCTCGGCAAGTCTGTTGGCAAACGCCACATTTGCCTCAAAATCGGGTGACTTAATGGCAACCTTCATCTCAGTCTCACCCCCTACTTCGTTCTTCAGCTTATCCAATGCCTGAACATTGGGATGATCTTCCGGCAGCAGGTTGGCAATATCGGTATCTACCTTTAGATTTACAGCCATCATAGCGGCACCGGCAGCAATCGTCAGGGAAATAAACAGAACCCAAAATGGACGTTTAATATTAAATTCTACGAGCGGTTCAAAAAACTTTATAATTTTATGCATGTACCTTAAACGTCTGTCTGCAGATAAATTTCTAAATTTATGTATTATAAGAAAAAATAGGGCTGAGCACCGCCTCTTAATTTGTATAAAATACAGAGATAGTGCACAATATCATTGCTTATATCTATAAAATGAGACACAAGTTCGCCATATTGGATGTAATAACTTTCTTATTTGTGAAATCGTGTCTTACAGGTTATTAATATCGGTAAAATCTGAACTATGACTATGGAAACAGACGCTAATCGCGGAATAAAGCTTATTGGCCTGCTTTTTTTGCTGAGCACGATTCTTGTGGCCTCTCATAAAGGTGAATTTTGGCCGTTCAGTATTTATCCTATGTTTTCCCAGGCCGGTAATACCTGGAACAGAGCTTTGCTTCTTGAAGCCGACACATCCATTACAACAGATATCTGGGCGGAAAGGTCAATGAGTTTATTAGGCTCTAACCGGGTGGTACCTGTCAAAGACCTGGGTGTCGATCAAATCGACTACTCCAACTTTATGTCGAAAACTGAGCGTTGGACACCAAGACGAATTTCCGCCCTAAAAACACTTTTCCCGAACGATCGATTACAGGGTAAAGATGTACTTGCAACCATGGCTACCGGTAGCCTTATAGAGGACGATTCAGTTTCCGTGATTCTAACCCCTATGTTTCTTATTCGGGCCGATACTATTTATAAAAATCCCAAGATACCCACAGATCCATCCGAGTAATCCCAAACTTGTGAAAATTGCCAAACTATTACGAGATCAGCTATTTGAACCCGAGAGGAAATTGAACTCCGGCGAACTGCTGCATTTTAAAATATTTGAACTTTTTGTGGTGATTTATGTCATCTCATATTCATGGAGCTGGGGCTTATATACACAGCGACTCAATGAGGAAGTCGTATTACCGCTGGGAGTAGCCAACTATATAGATGTATCTCTATTTTTTGATCATCATCTTGCTTTAGTCATCGCTGCACTCATATCCATTTTTGTGCTTTTGGCTTTTTTACGCCTTGGAAACCGCTGGTTCTACCTTATTGTAATGATCCTTTTCCACCTTCAGTATGTAATCCGCTATTCCCAGGGAGAGATTCCCCACAGCCAAAACCTGATTGGCCTTGCCGTACTCATCCTGGCAGTTGGTTCTCTCTTCTTCCCCGGCAGCAAATTTTTTCCCCGCTATGTTTTTGGAGGAGTTCTTTTTTTTATTGGGCTTGGTTACACGTCAGCATTTTTTTCAAAACTGATTGGAACCGGGTTTCACTGGTTCTATGGTGAACACTTATGGCTTTGGATCAGTGAAAAGGGTGTAGACATTTTGTCGAGAGAAGGATCCTTTCAACCCAACATGCTTCAGCGATTTGCGCTGCAGAACGTTTCAGTTGCCTCAGCTATTCTGCTATTCGGCTGGCTGGTTGAGCTTATTGGATTCACGATCTGGTTTAAAAAATTTCGGCCATATACCACCACTCTTTTAATTGGAATGCACATTGGCATAACGCTTACCATGAATATCCGCTTTGACGCTTTTGTTTTACAGCTGATCCTCGTTGGGTATTCTTGGTATAAGCTGATTCACATCGAATCGCGACAATTTCATGATTGGCTTATTGAGTATTCTCTCTTCAAGAAGCCGGATGCAGCCACTTCCATAAGCGATCAAAACTAACAGCTGTGATAATGAACATAGCTACACTTACCACTACTACTTCATGAAGTGTTAAGTCGCTGTTTTGCAGCACTACATCTTGAGCACTTAACCATTTCAGGCCACCAAAAATAACTGTCGAAAATCCGATTGTGCCAGCATAAATATATTTATGTGCATTCCCGCCACGTGTAAAAAAGCTGTACAGGCCGTTGTGAACCGCAATCCAGTTTATGAAAAGAGCATAGACTGTAAAATTGGGAAGAAATGCGATGTTAAGTGTCATCATCGTGGAGAAATGAAACAGAACAGCTAACCCAATAAATAGTTTGAACAGCCGTGGTTTCCAAAGAACCATCAGAAAGCCGATTTCAAAAAGCACGGTTCCCCAGTCGAGGAGTTCCCATAAAACATAAGAATCCGTTTGAACTGCAAAAGACGCGAAAAGAGCCTGTCTGCCATTTTCAAAATACTGATTCATCAGGTGGCCCTGAGTTGCCTGTGAAGATACATCAAGCCAGCCGCCAAGTATTTTGGGAAAACCCGCCGTAAACATCATAAATGCCAGGAAAAGAGAAAGCAGCGTAACGGGCCAGGTTTCAACCTTTCGGTTCGTAATTTGCCCCCCAAATTCATCTGCTGAGTAAGCAGCACCCCAGTTACTGAAGGCCATTACCAAAGGTACCATCCCAATCAAAATTTCATGGTTCACTTTACCTACACTATAAATTGCACCCTGAAGCAGCAGAACCGATACACCTGTGATAATGGATGCTTTTTTTGTAAAAAAACCAAGCATCATAGCTGTTGCCGACAGAATAATTGTAAGCTTCAACAGGCGGTATACCATTAACTCCGGATATCCACTAAGCAGGCGCAGCGGACCGGGTGGCGGATTGTAAAAATCCGATGGAATCGTTGATAAGAATTGAAAGTGAGCTAACCCATTTCCCGGTACTAAAAAAAAGAGAAGAAATGCTGAAAAAATTATACGGTATATGCCCAGGCTTTCAGGTGTAGCTGAATAAAAGTCAAATATCCAGCGATTGAGGGATGAAGAATTCTTCATTGTAAATCCCCAATCAACCTGTAACGCCGCACAACCGATACTGAATCGAGCACCATTTCTGCCTCACTGAATCGCCGAAATTCACGAATTGTAACAAGATCAACGTGAACTATTTCGATTTCCGTTGACTGCCTGGCTTGTTCCAATAGCCACTCTTTCCCCTCCTCTGAGACGGTCGATGCGGTCAGATCGGCCGTAAAATTTTGCCTCATAAATCCCGAAAGTTGAGAAACAGGAATATGAGGAAAAAGTTCAGAAGGTTTTTTGCGTATGATACTCGTTTCCGGATTACTTGCCAGTAGTTCAAAAACGATTTGTTCAGTTTCGAAAGCGCCATCAAAAACGGGGACACTTTTAAAACCCGGAAACACAAAGGCCGGCCAGGGCTCCGCATCATACAGTCCTACAAGCCCAACAACTGCATACTGGAGCGGTAAAAAAATCATAGCGCCAATAAAAAGATTTCGTACTGCCTTTTTACTCATTCTCAAAGTAGGATACGTTTTTGGAATGTATGTTCATCTGTTTGGCCTGGTATATGAAATGGTTTTTGCCTCATTTTGCCACGGCGCTCTTGGGCAACAATTTATTATCTTTGGCATACAAACAGAAATGAAGATTCTTTCTCTGAATTCTACAGAATGAAAACTGTCCTTCACTACAAAACTAATTTTCTAAATCCATCAGAAACGTTTATTCATCGTCTTATATCCAATCATATATCCTACTCACCATCTGCTTTATGTTTGAGAAAATTGCAGTTTACAGATAATGTTGAGGTTCATGAAGTGCCAAAATCAGGAGTGTCGAAATGGGTAAACCACACGGCATTTCATCTCAATTTTGCGCTTCCCTTTTTCGAACGCATCATCAAGCAAAAAAAACCGGATGTTGTTCACGCACATTTTGGATACGACGGATATAAACTGCTTGGAATCTGTGAAAAATATGACATTCCACTGGTCATCAGTTTTTATGGATCGGACGTCTCAAGGCTTCCTGGTGAACTTTTTTGGAAATCCAGATTCCAAAAAATGGCCAAAAGCCAGGCAAGAATTGTGGCCGCATCAGAGTATATGAAAAATCAGCTGACTGATTTGGGATTCCCGGTCTCAAATATTGATGTTGTTCGTTTTGGGCTAGACCTCAAAAAACTGTCCTTTAAAAAAAGCAACTCTTCCATTGATAAATGGATGATGGTTGGCAGACTTGTAGAAAAAAAGGGATTTGCTACAGCACTTGAAGCCGCTAAAATAGTTGCCGAAAAGATGCCTGATTTCACCCTGGATATTTACGGTGACGGACCTCAATTAGCGAACCTGCGTAACCTCCAAGACAAACTTGGTCTTGAAAAGCAGGTATGTTTCAATGGGTTCCAGCCAATAGAAAAAATTGTGGGATCTCATCTAGCCCATGGTCTATTTATTGCTCCTAGTGAAACGGCCAGAGATGGCGATATGGAAGGATTACCGAACACCATCCTCGAATCTATGGCGATTGGCACTCCGGTCGTCTCAACCCGTCATGCAGCCATACCGGAAGTCATTAAACATGGCAAATCCGGTTTTTTAGTTGATGAAAATAGTCCAAAGCAGCTTGCTGAAGTGCTCCTGGATATATTAAGTGGGCGGTTCAACATCACCAATATCAGACATCAAGCGCGCAAAACGATTGAACACCTGCACGATGTGCAAATTATGGCTAACGACATTGAAAAAGTATACGACCGGGCATCGGGCAGGTGAAATCGTTCATCACTTTTCAGGATTTCATAAACTTCATAAGTATCCAGTCTTTAAACTGTTTTCTATCATGAGGAGAAATAACACCCGTTATAGAACCTACTGCAAAAAACAACATCAGGTAGACAATAACCACAAACAAGAGTCCTGAAATACTGTTTTTCGGATCAATAAAGAGGAATCGAACATACCAAACAGGACCGGATAGAGCCCCTGACAAGAGTAAGACACGTCCATAATATCCAAAAGGCAGCACCTTATATGCAGGCAAGTCCATGTGGCCACCAATTCGTTGAAGCGTAATCACCCAATTGTAGGTATTTGCGATCAATGTTCCCAGAGCCGTGCCCGTAATTCCATAAAAGTATGTAAGTGGAATACTTAGAATAACATTTGCTGCCACCAGGTTCATACTCAAATAGAGAACTCCTTTGGTATCTCCGAACGCCTGGAGAATAGAGCCATAATTGGTAACTCTGAGCAATACGATGAGATTAAAAATCTGGAAAGGCAGCACAGCGTTGCTGTAGTCGGTTGTTTCCGTTTCGGCAATAAGTGAAATAAGGTCCGGGGCCGTAATGATAGCCGTAAATGTAAGCGGCACTACCAGCAAGCTTACTTTTTCAATTCCCTTATACCAAAGGTCCAAAAGTTCCTTCTTCTTCGATTCGAGTTGGTAAGAAACATATCGGCTAATGAGAACTGACCCCACCGCAAATGGAATGACCCGAATTATTGGCACTTCCTGGGCTCCTATCGTGTATTCTGCGTAAGCAGATGCAGGCAACATTACAGAAACTACAAACTTATCAGCGTAGCGATTTAGCTTACTTACGAGCGATGATAGCCCAAGCGGCATTGCAAAGTCAATTTGATTTTTAACAGGAATATCAGAATCGCTGATTTTGCCTGAAGGCAAGACTGCTCGCACCCAAATCCAGGATCCAATAAATCGAACCGCTGCATATCCCACTAATCCATATACAGCCAGGTTCAGGCTATACCCAAAACTAAGCGGTCCTACCAGGCATAGAAATATCAAAGCGCTCGTTAGCATCTCGTACCATGCCGCCTGACTCTGTTTATTGGCAGCAAGAAGTATGTTGGTTGTGGGCCATGTGGGAATTTCAAAAAATACCACAAGAGCCATATAGGGAATCAACTCCTGAACCTGAGCAACCGCAGACAATTCCCAATCTGGCAGCAGACTTGGAACAACAAAGCTTACCAGGTAAACGAGAATAGCAGATACTACAGCTAAAACCAGCAGAATAGATACGGTTTGAAGGACAAACCCTTTTCTGGCACTTCCTGTAACCCGTTCAAAATAAAAAAATACGCTTTCCGGAAATCCCAGCGTAGCAATATTTCTTGCTACTTCATGGATCATCAACAAATAACCAATAATCGCGAAATCCGTTTTTGAAAGCAGTTTAATCGTAGCAATAACAATAGCCAGATCTACGACAGTGGTAATGATTCTGGCAAAAACCACCACTCCTGTCTTCTCTGCTAAACTGTCTCCTGATTTAGCCATGCAAGGTTATCCTATCAAAGATTTTGGCAAGCTCCCCGGTTCTAATTTGAGATCCCAGACGAAACTTCTCTTCATCAGAAAGAGATTTTCTACGAAGCGCCTCCCCCCCGTTAGCCATTTTTACTTGGGCCCACTCAATGAGCTTTGAAGCTGCATTTTCATGTTCATCGGGGTGAAAATGTAATCCTGCATTACTCGTTTTTATGATTTCACCTACTTCCGGATTCGGAACAATCGACAAAACTGGGACATCCGTTACGAGGTAATCCCATAGTTTTGCAGGCACAATATTTTTGCGATTCGGATGAGTGCTAAGCAATAAAATATCGCCCTGATGCAAAATATTCATACCCTCTTCCGGTTTTACCTTTGGGTGAAAAACAAACTGATTTTCTACCCCTAGTTTTTTGGCGTTGAGTAGTTGATTCCTATCAGGATTTCCAAAACTATGAACTTTTACAGTTGAGAATACATCCGGCGACTGCCGGCGAATTTCAGAGAGAACATTGGCAACCGCTGCCAGAGGGCTGAGACGACGGAATTCACCAAAAAATATTAGATTTAGGTTCTCACGTTTAAAACCTAAAGTCGGACTCGATGAATCTTCCGATGCTATTTTTAACTGGTCATTCACAGAGTTGTAAACCACAGACGTGTTTCCCTTTAAAAACGCATAGTTTTTAAGGTAATCCTTCTCTGCAGATTTGGAGGTAAAGATAACATGAGAAGCCTTCCGAAGGACAGATCGCTCCATCTTCCTATCCCAGTATGCTGAAAAAGAGGATCTGTCTCTAAGAGGTACGCCAGAACGGGTCCAGGGATCACGGAAGTCACACACCAATGGAACAGACATTTTTTTTGCAAGAACACTTCCCAGAACCAGCGATGACCAGGGATCACCGGTAGCCCAAATCAAATCCGGACTTGCCTCCTTTGTATGTTTTAGAACATTTAAAAAATGAATCATATAAAAATAAATCCATGTATCGGATGGTGTATTCCTGTCGATCCAGGCTTCAGCTGCTCCCTGTTTTTTTTTGGCTGATGGATGAGAATTTGAGGAATAATCCGATTTTATCGTCCGGTCGAAAGGTGTTGAAAGCTCAACAACCTCGAGCCCTTTAAGCAGCTCTTTCTCTGCCTCAGATGCCAGCGATGAGTCGTCTTTTATGGTTAATACTACAGGATGGTATCCGAATTTTTTTAGATGAATGGCAAATTTAAACGTCCTGAGAGCTCCAACCCGCCTGCGCGGAACAAAATATGGAGATATCATCAGTACTGATTTCATAGACAAATTTTTTAGCCCGAATTACCATTTAAACAAGCTCACCTGTAAAAATTATGAGTTTGTTAATTTAGCCCAGCTCCTTTCGGAAAACCGGTTGAGCACTTTTTTCTCATTCAACCATCCAAAATGCAGACAGTAGGGCGTAACATAAAAGTGATCGCCTTTCCCCGGAAGCAGTGAAATAAGCTTAATAAGAACCTTCCTGATAAGGGGCTGTCGAATTCCTTTCAAATCGTATACAAATCGATTACTGTAGTAGAGACAGCTTACTTTTTTAAAGTCTTTATCATGAGTGGTGTAGTCAGAAATATAATCTAGCTGCGGGCTCTCGTACCCATTCAACCATTCAAACACCTGCAGCTCAAGCGCAGACATGGCCATAGCCAGACTCCATTCACAGCTTTCATCATTTCTGCCCTTTTCGGTAGTTCGGCTTACAAAATGAGTTTTATCTTTCTGGCTGAAATACTCTTTTGCAGAATCAGAAACCCGCTTTGTTAACGATTTATCTGAAGAGTAGATCATACCGGCCTGTACTCGGTTTAAAAATGAGAGCCCGAACTTTTGGAGTGTTTTTTTCCTCCTCTGCATCAATACATCAGCAAGTACAAATAAACCTTTATGACCTCCAAAAAAGATATCTGCGATTTGAGTTCCAGTAATTGTAAACTGATACGTTCCCAACCTGGTCCATAGCGATTCAGGGTTTCTGCACCAGACAATATCGCTGTCCAAAAACAGGTTTTTTTGAAAGGGCATGAACTTCTCAAGATTATGTTTAAATCCAGGAATAGATCTGTTTTCTTCAGGCAGAATGTGTATTTGTGAAAATAGTGGGGTGAGTTTATTTGTCTCGATCATTTTTTTGTGCTCACCACAACAGTACAGAGCTACGGGCCTCACTGTATCGTACCTTCTCAGCGTCATGATGCTGGATATTACATGCTTCAGGTAGAGCTCCGAGCTATATGAGTTATACACGTATCCCTCCTTATGATTTTTATCGTACGATACGTAACGCGGGTCCATTAGCGGAAATTTGCAGGTTCAGAATACATCCGTTATCGGTTGGGTCTCTTAAGATAAAAAACTATGCTTTATGCAGATAAGCCAATTTCTTTAGCTAAGCAGGTTGAAGACGTTAATCGATCGGGGATTATAGTTGAAGGTTCAACAGTAGATTCACAACGTTTAACGAATTTCTTACTCTGACAAAGCAGCCTGTTCTTTAAGAATTTCTTCTGCGTGCCCCAGCATCTCCGGTGTATCTACATCTTGCCAGAATGCACTGCCGATGTCAAGTGTTTTCATTTTACCTTTAGATGCAAGTGCCTGAACGCCATCGGAAAGGGATGCATCTCCCTCGGCTTCATACACCCTGTCTATTTCATCCATCAAGCCCGGAGTACACACAAACACACCTGTATCTATACAATTATATTTTGTGATGTTCTTGCCTATAGATTCAATGGAGCCATTCACAGAAAGTACCTTAGTGGCATCATCCATATCAAAGATCTCATCAACCTTATGATCCACAAGCAGTGTTGCTCCTCCCTCAACCGGCAAATGATCTTTCGCAAGATTCATCATTTCATCAGATAGAATATGATCCGCCATTGTGAGAATAAATTGGTTCTCTTCCACATAATCTCGTGCTGCCAATACCGAAATACCATTACTGAGCTTATACTTATCGTTTTTGGCAAAGATGATGGGCATTTTTCCGGTATATGAATCCATGATCTCTGCTTTTATTTCTTCGAAACCAAACCCAAGTACAATAACCACTTTTGAGCATCCCGCTTTTTTCAAACTTCGAATAGTCCTGAATATCAGGGGTTTTCCATTTACATTTGTAAGAGGTTTTAGGTCTGTTTCAGTATCTGTACCGGCAAGCCGTGAACCAAATCCGGCGGCAAGAATAACTCCAATCCTGTTTTTCGGTTTTTTATTAGCCATAAATAGTTATTTGTACGTATCGGCTTCAAAATTTTCTGAAAGATGGGTGACAGGTTCTTCTCCACCCAGTACCCGAAGCGTATTTTTGAGCCTGAAATGCTGAATAAAGATGTCGTGTTCCTGTACGTGACCGTCTTCAACCTGAGGGCCTTTAAAGTAGAAACTCAGCCACTCCTGAATACCGCTTTTACCCTCTCTTTTTGCCAGATCCAAGAAGAGTGCGAGATCAAGTACAATAGGCGCTGCCAAAATGGAATCACGACAGAGAAAATCGACTTTTATCTGCATGGGATAGCTCATCCATCCAAAAATATCGATGTTATCCCAACCTTCTTTTTCGTCACCACGGGGTGGATAATAGTTAATGCGTACTTTGTGATACAGATCTTTATAAAGCTCTTTATAGGTTTCTGGCTGCAAAATTGTATCCAAAACACCAGATTTTGTCACCTCTTTTGATCTGAAACTATCGGGGTCATCCAGCACTTCACCATCCCGATTCCCCAGGATATTGGTTGAGAACCATCCTCGAATTCCAAGCATCCTTGTTTTTAGGCCAGGCGCCAGGATAGTCTTCATGAGCGTTTGCCCGGTTTTAAAATCTTTGCCGGCAATAGGAACTCCTTTTTCCACAGCCAGATTTGTTAGTGCAGGGTTGTCTGCTGAAAGGTTGGGCGCTCCATTTGCATAAGGTACTCCCTCCATTATTGCTGCATATGCGTAGATTTGAGATGGGGCAATCGCCTTGTCATTTTTTCTCAGGCCTTCTTCAAATGCTTCAACAGACATGTGGCATTCCGAAGGCGACTGGTATACTTCTGTTGAACCACACCATACCATGACCGCGCGAGTGGCTCCTGTTTCCTCAATTTTATTGCGAATATCTTCCCGAAGCTGGTCGGCAAGGTCCATTTTAGTTGTGAACTTTTTCACGTTAGGACCATCCAATTTCTTTACGTACTCCTGCTGAAATGCGGCCGACATTGGCTTAATCCCTTTCAAAAAGTCTGCAATAGGCTCAATATCCTGCTGTTTGAGCACGCTTGCATGTACGCAAGCATCGTATACATTATCTGGTTTTACATCCCAGCCGCCAAACGTAAGATCTTCAAGACTAGCCAGTGGTAAAAAATCCTTTATTAAAGGATTCCGGTTTTCTGATCTCGCCCCAAGCCGGATTGTCTGCATCTGAGTAAGTGAACCAATAGGTTTTGACAACCCTTTTCGTATAGATTCAACTCCCGCGATAAATGTGGTTGCCACAGCCCCCATTCCGGGAGTCAAAACTAATAATTTCCCTTTTGGTGCACTTTCTTTTCTGCTATCAGACATGTTTTATGGGTTTAAGACGTTTAAATTTTTTGCTGAATTTTTCCACCGTGAAGATAAAGAAATTGGCCATGTTTTGATAACAGTTATTTCACCTTTCTTTTACCGTAACTGTTAAAAATCGTACGGAAAGCCTCTTTATAATCCAATATATCCTTCTTTTCTTGTCCCCATTACGGTAGCCCGTACTGACTTCCCATAATCAAAAAGGAAATATGGTAAACTCCAAATTCGCGAGTAGATTGAACTACTTTTTTTATAATTCATGGATTGCAGGTATTTACCTGCAGTGGCCTCAATAATTGCTACCTCAGAATCAGACAGAGCATTTTTCCATTCACTATTTTTATTTTTCTTTAATGGCTCTAGTGTCTCATTTTTCCATGAGTTTTCTTGTTCTGCAAATCCTTTTTCAGCCCTTTTATGAAACTGAAGCATGTTATTCTCAAAGCCTACTCCAAGAAAACTGCTGATTCTTTTAAGTTCTGATGTCGGATTCTTGATCAGCTCGCAATACCGCAGCGTTGTGTACTGTTCTGGGGGCAGATCTCTTTCTAACTCATAATGCCTTTTTACATATTTACGCCATCGCTTACTCGTAATAAAAACCGAGGGAGACCCAAATTGTACACACTTTTCTGAATGCGCAACCGCTCGCGGATCTCTAAATAGAGAAATTATTTTAGCTTTGGGAAACGCTTTTAGAATCTCATCGCAATGAAGAATATGTTTGGGCGTCTTTTCCCCAATAATACTCTTGCCGCGACTCTTCCTGTACATCGTTAAGTGGAGTTTATACAGGTCAACAGGTGAATGTAATCCAAGATTTTTAGCACAATCTTTTAATGTTATTTCACAGAGCTGAAGATCTCCGATGCGCGTTTTCTTCCTGCACCAGAATTCAATCATCTGTTTTCTGAATCGCTTTTCACACTCCGCATTACGATACTTTTTTTGAACTCCACGGCAGGAATGAAAGAAATGCGTTTCCGGAGGAATTGTGATTTTCCCGTGTGAGCTAAGCATACTTTGTAGCAATGTAGACCCAGAACGGCTAGTACCTACAATAAAAAAGATGTTGTCTGAAGTTTGATCGAGGTCCCTTTCTGAAATATAAAAATCAGCCATTAAGTGATGTTGGTGTGAACAGTTCTACTGATTGTGTACCAGGTTTTCGATAGATCGCCAAATTCTTTCACAATTTTCTTTGTCGGCACCCAGCATATGTTTATCGAGATATTGTTGAGCTCTTAGCCGACAGCAGTCAGGATTGGAAAGCCCATGCATGATTTGGTCAGTCATTTCGTCAAAACTTTTTGCCAGAGTACCGCCATTATCTTCCGGCGAGTATTTCCAAATAAACTTAACAGAATCTATTTTTTTCTTTCGAATACCAAAAACAGTTTTATTTAGCCACATAAATGATTCATCTTCACTCTTTACCGGATAAATGTGAACGGTAGGCCGATGTGTAGCATAAAAAAGGTTGGCAATACTGCTAAAATTGGTAATCAACAGATCCGAAACCTGTAAATCCAGAAAGTTATCGGGATGGTGATCTTTAAATTTCAGGCAAACATTGCTATATCGCTCCTCTAGTTCATGTAAAAAGTCAAGGTAGGGTTGCTCAAACCGAAATGAATCATGCAGGCGTAGTATTACATTCACATCTTCATCTCTCAGATTTGAAAGCAATCTGTTAAAAAGAGTCCTGTCGTCTCCCCAGTGCGAGAATACTTCACCATAGTGCCATGTTGGTGCTATGAGCACGGTTTTATTATTGACTACATCGAATGGATAATAAGGCTGCAGATCTTTTTTTGGAACTTCTTCCTGAAGATAATCATGACTTGCTGACCCCAAAAGAAGACAGTTATCTTTATGAAATCCGCTTATTTCTGTGCGATGCTGATAATCCACGGGCCCAAAACACTGCCACTTAATATCGCTGTTCGGCTCTTTCATGCTGCCCCAGGTTACTTTGAGATTTCGGTGGAGCCATTTAAATTCTTCCTCATCATTGGGACCCTTCCACCCATACCCATGCCATAAGATCAAAGCTTTGGGGCTCATTTTTCGCAGCGGTATATTGTTATCCATGATGGTGATATCGGGGCTGAATCCCTTAATTCCACGAATCATGTTAATTTTATTCGACTCGTGCAATTCTGCGTCAATATCCCAAAAATCAAATATTCCCTCTTTCTTAAATTTATCTACCCCGCTCATCAATACTTTCACTTCTGCATCTTTATGATCAGAAATGAATTTCACTAAACTCAGCAAGTCTGCACCGAAGGTGGTGGCGTAGATCAATATTTTCATACAGTGTCCGTCCTGTGGATATCAAATGCATCAAACATAAGAAACAAAACGAACACCTAAAACTACTGAATAAATAGGTGTGCAGTACAAAACAACGTTTTAAGTTGTTTATCTAAAGTTTGATAAAAGAAATGTCGTATAAAAATATTAATCAGCTTAAGTTCTTGCAGCGCGGCGGCGTAAACTCTCTAGCAAAGCATCAAACCCTCTTTTTCTTATAATACTTTGAAATTGTCTGTTATACGATTCTGCCGTTGAAACATCATCAATTGACATATCAGTAATACGCCACTCATCGCCGATTACTTCCATTTTATAATCTACCGATGTTCGAACATCTTCAAGTTGTGCTGTTGTATTTACTGTGGCTGTATTTCCGTTTACAGAAATTTCGTTGTAATCCACATCTGCCCTATAAATATCCAGCCTGTTTAAAGAGTTGTCGCGAATCATTGTTGCAAAAAGATCAACAAATTCTTCCCGTGTCTCCTCCTCAATTTCATTGTAAGTATCACCAAGAGCCACCTGGGCCATCGCAGGGTAATAGATCACACCATTGATGATATCCTTTAGCCGATCTCTCTGTTCCTGGCTAAAATCATTACCCGAGGGCCCTAAAAGCTCTTTAATTTCGTTATCACGGCTTTCAAGCATCTGCTGAATCTCAGCAGAGCCCTCTTGAGCAACTGCAATTCCCGATAACATACTCAGCATTAATATGAAGGAGATAAAAGTTTTCATGTAAATCATTCGTTTGTTGTCATTTGCTTAACTGAAACGCCACTTGCTTTATAAAGTGCTGCAACCTTTTTATTCAAATCGAAGGTATTTTGTTTCAGGTTTAATCGTAATTCTAATTCTTTTTGAACCGCTTCAAGTAAGTTCTCTACGTCTCCAAAACCAAGATCATAGTTTAACTGTTCGTTTCGAACCCAATTCCTGGCAATCTTCAACGCTTCATCGGTCTGTTTTCTTTTTGTATCAGCAACAACGGCTGCATGGTAGGTTTCATTGACTTCTAAGATAATACCATCCGTTACGGCTTTATGCAGATCATTGACTCTCTGATACTCAATTTCTGTTCTATCAATCCGATTCCTTATAGATTGAAAATTAAGGTTTTGACGTATGCCAAATCCTACACCTGCAGACGCATAGTTCGAGTTATTAATGATAAATGGGTTGGTTTGTCTGGGTCTGTTGGGTGTATGAGCAAAGCTGCCGGTGATGCCCAGGAATAAAAGCGGATATTGCTGAGCACGAGTAGCTTCTACACTATTCCGTAAAGCTTCAATTCCTGCCTCTACTCCTCTGAGCTCTGACCTGGACTGCATAGCGTTATTTTCGTAAAAGGTGTACTCTTCAATCTCATAGGCTAAAGGATCTAAAAATTGTTCCTGGGGAGTATAGACAACTCCATCTGGCGCCTGTAAAGCATAATTCCACATTCGTTTTACAAAATCCAGGCTCTGTTGAACCTCCATACGCTGTGTTTGAAATTCAGCCTTAAAAATATCGAGTTTAAAAATGTCTGCTTCTTCCAGGTCAGGATTTCCTTCTTCCTGCATCTCCCGAAGCGTTTCATCAACTCTATCTAACTGACTGTTAGCATCATCCAGGATTCTCTGAATTTCAATGGCCAGTAAATAACTGTAATAAAGTTCAAATAGTTGGAACTCCGCTTCTGCCTTAACGGCATCAAACCTGAATTCTGCTGCTTTGGCTCCTTCTTCTGCAGCTTTAACGGCACTATTGATGGCTCCCCACGAAAAAATGGGCTGCACGGCATTCAGCTCAGCTCTTGTAAATACTGCCCAATTTTCCCAATCATTTTCTAGGTTTGGATCAAGGTAATACTGTCCCTCAGAAAGCCCCGGAACCTGGCTTACTACACCCGGAACAACTCCGTGTTGCGTGTTGAGATTAATACTTGGCAATATTCTCTGACCTTTCGCCATTTCAACCCTGTTAACTGCCAAGTCAGTGGCTCCTCTTTCGTATGCAACCTGACCTGATGCTGACAATCCTTTTTCGATAAATTCTTGCAGATTTATGGATAGTGTATCCTGGCTATATACCTTATGATCCGGCAGGAATAAAAGAACAAGGAGGATAGGGAATACAAAAAGTAGTTTTTTTAAAATCATAGTGTATATGTGTGCAATGAACCGGATGAATTTGCAACGATAAATATGAAAGTTTATTTAAAAAAAAAGCCCCAACGTTTGTTGAGGCTTATGTGCGGAGGGAGAGGGATTCGAACCCCCGGAGACCGTGAAGCCTCAACGGTTTTCAAGACCGCCGCATTCGACCACTCTGCCATCCCTCCAAGACCAATAAATATAAAAATTAAACTTATTAAACGAGACCTTCTTTTTTTAAAAACTTATAACCATCAATACTTTTTAAAAATAATTCCCTTTGGTACGCTTCAGATTTCGTTTTGTAATCTTCAGTGTAAATAACTTTCCAAGGCATATACGCTTTGGTACTACGAACTTTTCCGGAATTGTGATCTTTAAACCGCTTTGGTAAATTACCTGTATGCCCGTAATAATTTCTACCTGTCTTCAAACTTCTCAATACATACACTTTATACATTATTACTCTTTCAATTTATGAAAGAAGCCTCAACGGTTTTTCCCATCGGGATCCCTTCGGGGCAAGACCGCCGCATTCGACCACTCTGCCATCCCTCCAAGACCAATAAATATAAAAATTAAACTTATTAAAC
>CAZJBI010000007.1:111022-162639 GCA_964544445.1 uncultured Rhodohalobacter sp. | reverse complement strand
GAAGCCTCAACGGTTTTTCCCATCGGGATCCCTTCGGGGCAAGACCGCCGCATTCTCCCAAGGGGATCGCTTTGCGGGACCACTCTGCCATCCCTCCAAGACCAATAAATATAAAAATTAAACTTATTAAACGAGACCTTCTTTTTTTAAAAACTTATAACCATCAATACTTTTTAAAAATAATTCCCTTTGGTACGCTTCAGATTTCGTTTTGTAATCTTCAGTGTAAATAACTTTCCAAGGCATATACGCTTTGGTACTACGAACTTTTCCGGAATTGTGATCTTTAAACCGCTTTGGTAAATTACCTGTATGCCCGTAATAATTTCTACCTGTCTTCAAACTTCTCAATACATACACTTTATACATTATTACTCTTTCAATTTATGAAAGAAGCCTCAACGGTTTTTCCCATCGGGATCCCTTCGGGGCAAGACCGCCGCATTCTCCCAAGGGGATCGCTTTGCGGGACCACTCTGCCATCCCTCCAGGTCTTCAGTAAAATTTACAGACTCATAAATTAAGAAAATTTTTATCCGATAACACAAGATATTTTCTTAGTTATCTTCGAGTGCTGCAGCACCGGATACAATTTCAGATATCTCAGTGGTAATTGCGCTTTGACGTGCCTGATTATATTTCAGCTGAAGCTCTTCTTCAAGCTCTTTGGCATTTTCAGTTGCGTTATCCATGGCCGCCATTCTTGCACCCTGCTCAGATGCATTTGAATCCAATACCGCTCTCCATAACTGCATGTTTACATGTACGGGAAGTATTTTATCAAGGATGGTTGTTACATCCGGCTCATATATGTAATCTGTTATTTCACCAGTCTGACCGTCATTTTCTTCACCCAATTCTGATACCGAAATGGGAAGTACTGTTTCTAAAAGTCTGTTTTGACTGATTACAGTTTTGAATTCATTAAAGGCAATTACAACCTTGTCGTAATATCCGGAAACAAATTGTTCAGTTACATCCTGCATGATATCGGAAGTATCTTCGTAGTTCAGGTTGTCGAAAAAACCTGAGAAACCGGACACCACATTATATTTTCTCTTAGGGAAATATGCATTCGCCTTCCTTCCAATAGCAATAATATCAAGCATTCCGCTTTCATGAAACGATTGATAGTCAGAATGAATGGTATCTTCAATTTTACGAAAAAGATTATTATTAAAACCACCGCAAAGGCCACGGTCGGAACCAACAACAATAATACAAACCCGGTTTATTTCTTCCGGTTGGCGTAGCAGATCGTTACTCACGTCACTGTTACCGACCAGGCGAGTTACCACACTTCCCATCTTTTTTGCATACGGGCGGGTCTGCTGCATTTTCTGTTGAGCCTTGCGCAGCTTGGCAGCAGCAACCATTTTCATGGCTTTGGTAATCTGCTGCGTGTTTTTAATGGATGAAATCCTAGTTCGTATATCACGAAGATTAGCCATCGTTTATGCCTCAGATGTTGCTAAAATTTGATCAATTGTACTTTTCGCAGTATCAACAAGCTTATCACCGAAAGAATCCTCTAAAATGCCTTTATCGGCAAGATTACTCATTTCTTTGGTATATTTAGCACTCACCGTTTCGAGAAACATTTGCTCAAATTCGCCAATTTGATTAACTGCTAATTGATCAAGCAGGCCTTCATTGTTAATTTTAAGAAGAGCAATCTGTTTATCAACAGAAAGCGGCTGGTATTCGCCCTGCTTCATAATTTCAACGGTTCGCTCACCACGTTTCAGCTGTCGCTGAGTAGCGGCATCGAGGTCACTACCAAACTTGGCAAAAGCCTCGAGTTCTCGATACTGTGCAAGATCAAGCTTTAATGTACCTGAAAGTTTTTTCATTGATTTGACCTGAGCAGATCCACCTACACGAGAAACGGAGATCCCCACATCAATGGCCGGTCGGATTCCGGAGTTGAAGAGATCAGTGTCAAGAAAGATCTGTCCGTCGGTAATGGAAATAACGTTTGTAGGAATATAAGCAGAAACGTCACCGGCCTGAGTTTCAATAACGGGCAGTGCTGTAAGCGATCCACCCCCTTTTACCTTGGGCATCAGTTCTTCAGGGATATTATTCATCTGCCTGGCCACATTATCATTATCAATAATTTTAGCGGCTCTTTCGAGAAGGCGGCTATGCAGATAGAATACATCCCCGGGATATGCTTCACGTCCCGGTGGTCTTCTCAACAGAAGTGAAAGCTCACGATAAGCCACTGCCTGTTTTGAGAGGTCATCATAAATCACAAGGGCGTGACGACCTGTATCTCTGAAATACTCACCAATTGCGGCCCCGGCAAACGGAGCAATATAACGCATAGGAGCAGATGAACTGGCAGGAGCCGATACAACGATTGAATAATCAAGAGCATCGTTTTCTTTAAGAGTGTTCACAATAGATGCGACGGTAGATCCTTTTTGGCCAACAACTACATAAATGCAAAAAACCGGTTTATCAGAATCCTGTGTATTTTTTTGATTTATAATCGTATCAATAGCAATAGCGGTCTTACCGGTTTGTCTGTCACCAATAATTAGCTCTCGCTGTCCTCGGCCAATGGGTATCAGGGAGTCAATGGGTTTGATCCCGGTTTGAAGTGGCTCACCAACAGGTTGCCGGTAAATTACGCCGGGGGCTTTACGCTCGAGCGGTAGCTCGATTGTGTCGCCTGCAATATCACCCTTGCCATCGATCGGACGCCCCAGTGGGTCGATAACCCTGCCAAGAAGTCCTTCTCCAACCTGCAATGAAGCAATACTCTTTGTCCTTTTAACCGTATGGCCTTCTTCTACAATATTGGATGAACCAAAAAGAACAATACCAACATTGTCTTCTTCAAGGTTCAGTACCATACCGCGAACGGGATTGCCATCACGATCAAGAGAATCCGGTAATTCCACAAGTTCCCCGGCCTGTACTTTTGATAAACCATAAACTCGGGCAATACCATCACCAACTTCAAGAACTGTGCCAACATCGTATACATCAGCTTCTCCTTCAAATCCGGAAAGTTGCTTTCTTAGTATAGCCGAAACTTCGTCAGGTCTGACTTGACTCATTATATATCCTTAAATTTTTATTCTACTGCAGCCCCGGTAAATCGATCCCGAAGCTGGCTTAATTTATATTTAACGCTTCCGTCAATTACGGTATCATCAATGCGAACTTTTAAACCACCAAGCAGTGATTTATCGACCGTGGCATGTAACAGAACGTTCTTACCACTCACTTTTTCAAGTTTATTTATGAGATCACTTTTCTGCTTTTTATCCAATGCATAGGCAGAGGTTACGCTAACATTCATGTTTCCATGATGGATATTGTACAGGTCAATAAAATGACTGGTAATATCCTCAATCAACATTTCTCTGTCTTTATCTGATAAAATCTTAAGCAAATTATTTGTGATATCCTGGATTTTATCGCCAAAGATAGCCTCGATAGCTGCTCGCTTTTTTTCTTTTTTAATTATGGGGCTGTGAAGAAAAAGCCTGAGATCGGGTGAAGATGAGAATGTCCCCTGAATGAGGAGCATATCTTCTTTTGCCTTCTCAAGAGCGTTTAACTCTAACGCCGTTTCCAGATAAGCATTTGCATATCGTTTTGCAGCCTTCGATGCCATAATTAATTATTCTTGGATAAATTATTAATATAAGACTCAACAAGTTTTTTGTTTTTGTCTTCGTTGAGCTCAGATTTCAGAATAATTGTTGCAGATTGAACAGCGAGTTCTGCAACTTCATTTCGCAATTCGTTGAGTGCCCGTTTCTTTTCCTGTTCAATAGTTGTGCGAGCATTCTCAAGAATTTTTTCAGCATCTGTTTTTGCCTTCTCAATCTTTTCTGCCCGCAGAACTTCAGCATCTTCAAGAGCTTCTTTTCGAATCTTCTGAGCCCTGATCTCAGCCTCCTTTAAAGCTTTCTCGTTGTCTTTTGAAATTTTTTCAGCCTTTTCAAGAGCTTTTTCAGCCGACTCGAGAGAATCTTTAATTCGCGATTCACGCTCGTTTAACGCCTCCATAATGGGGGGAACCAAGTATTTGTTCATCAAAATCAAGAAAAGTATCGTAGATATCGCTACCCAAATACCAAATCCTGTTTCAAATGAGAGAAGTCCGCCCCCTCCTGCTAGGAAATATTGCATGGATTATCCTTTTTTACTGGCCAATGCCAAGTGCAAGAAGAATACAAACAATAGCACCGATAAGAGCTACACCCTCAATAAATACTGCTGTAAGAAGCATAGCACCACGGATATCTCCGGCTGCTTCCGGCTGTCTTGCAATACTTTCAGTTGCACTTTTACCGATCATTCCGATGCCGATTCCTGCACCAAGTGCAATAATTCCGGCTCCAAGACCTGCTGCTAAAAAACCCATATGTTTACCTGTTTATTTATGATTTGTAGTTGTTATTAAGTTTTTACGTCTTGCGCATGCGCTACAGACGATTCATCATGTTCGTGATGGTGCTCTTCTGCCGCCATACCAATAAAAACAGCGGAAAGGAGAGTAAAAACATAAGCTTGTATTAATGCTACCAGAGCTTTCAAAAAATATAGCGCTGCAGTTAAGATCACCCAAAAGACACCTGAGCTCGCACCAATCACTGAGCCAAACATATCAGTGAAAATAAAAATGAGTCCCAAGATACTTACTATCATGATTTTACCTGAGAGCATGTTTGCAAATAGTCGAATTGCAAGAGCAAATGGCTTTGTAAAAAGACCCAAGACCTCAACAGGCGTTAATATTATTCGAGACCAGGCGGGAACTCCGGGAAAGACAAACACGTGCTGCCAGTGATCTTTTGTACCATTAAACTGTGTAATAAAGAATGTAATTGCGGCCAACGTGGCAGTAACTGTTAAATCTGCTGTTGCAGCTGCCGCCCACGGCAACAGGCCAAAGAGATTCATGAAGGCAATGGCCATAAATATCGTAAAGAGATAGGGAACAAACTTTTTGTATTTGTCAGCAGGAATAAACTCTTTGGCTATATCATCCCTGATAAACACAAAAACAACTTCAAAAATATTCAAAAGCACACCTTTTGGAGCTGTTTCTCTCCCAACACCCGACTTATATTTTCTGCCCGCCCAAAGCGTAATAAAAAAGGTAAGAATAAGACCAAACCATACATACAAAAGGTGGGACGTAATGGACATATCAAGAGAAACCGGTGCACCGTCTGCACGAATCAATCCTGCTTCAGTTTGGGTAAACTCTCCGGATTCAAGTGCTTTTTTAGTACTCCCGTAAAAATAGACGTCACCATCTACAAGCAAAATTCTTGGAAGGTAAATTTTTCCAAATGCCGTTTCAAAATAATCGTGATCCGCCACCTTTCCCATCACGTCAATTGAACTACCACTCTCCTCCGAAGAGCTGTCGGCAGCAAGCAATTGCGGGTTGGAAATAAATAAAATCAGAGCAGCAATCGATGCCAGACGCAGAAAACGACTTATGTCAATCCTTCTCAATGTAGATTAGTTTGTTAATTTTCGATTTAAAAAAATCACTTCATTTACAGAATGGAAAATATAAGAAATTATAAAACTAACAGTAAAACTAAATTCGTCAATTTTTGTAGTTAGTAGGACAAGTATAAAGATGGTGCAGACAATCAAAAAGCGAACAAATAGACTAAAAAAATAAACGGTGGTGAATCGCTCTTCGCTGGCATTCTGGTTAAACACCGATGATAGCAAGTGAATAACCACTGCGGTTAACCCAAGTAAGTAACCTGATAGCCAGGCTGCACTCTCTTCACCTGGCAACATCAAAGAGAGAACGATATTCAGAGCGGCAAAAACAATCAATGAAATCCATAGGGCAGTCGAAAACTGAACTCGCATTTTCAATTATCCTTGTGATTACTGTTAACATCTTTTGATAGGCGTACAAACATGCCAATCAGAAGGCTGAGCCCGATAAATATTCCCAACAACAGCAAATAGGGTGAGGTGTTGAATTTTATGTCTGCCCAGTATCCTCCCAGAATAGGAGCACTTAGAGCAACGGCTATTTCGAGACCTAAGCCGGCATATTTTATGTAACTTTTCTCGCCAAGTTCATTTAACCACATTCAGATCAGTCTTTTTCTGATTGCATTTTTTTGGTTTCTTTTTCGAACTCCGAGTCATCGGAAACATTCAATTCCTGCACTTCGGCTCCCATTCGGCAATTTCCATTCATTTGAGCACCCTCCTCTACCACCAAAACTTTGGTGTAAATATCACCTCCAACAACTGCGGATTTTCGAAGTGTTAACCGATCAGATACTTTTAGCGTCCCCGTTACATTTCCTGCAATATCTGCCTCAACGGTTGTGATATTACCATCAACACGAGCGGCAGAAGCCACAATTATTTTTCCTTTACAGATGGCCTCCCCGTCAAGTCTACCTGAAATTCTAAGGTCGTTTTGCGAAGTAATGGTACCCTTAATTCTAGTTCCTTCACTTATTAAATTCAGAGAGGGTGTTTTGGATGTCGTTTCGTTCACAGGTGGTTTATTTTTGTTTTTGTTTTTGAGCATGATTGAATTTTAGCGGTTAGCTGAATAAGTCCTATATATAATGATTCAAAGATCTATAAAAAAGAGGGGATCGTTAGGCATTCCCATTTGCCAAATTTCTAAGTGCAGATGTGATCCGGAGCTTAAAACGCCACTATCACCGACGCTACCAAGAATACTTCCTTTTAAAACCACATCACCCTGCTGCTTTGCAAGAGAGGCTCCATGCTTGTACACGCTTACAAACCCTCCACTATGCTGCACCACTATTACATAACCGAAGTTAATGGTCCATTCCGTATATAAAACAACTCCCTCCTCAATTGCACTGAATGGTGTTCCCTGGTCGGCCGATATATCGACTCCAAAATGCCGGCGATCTGCCGAATAACCTTGGGTAAGCCGTCCATTTATGGGAACTTCCGGACTGAAACCGAGATCAGCCAATTCTGATGAGTTTTGCATTATTTTATATCGGCTTAGCATTTCGTAAGATGGAATTTCAATGGCAGAAGCCGACATATCCTGACCCGGGTAACGAATTACGCTCCTCGTGCCGGATTGAACGCTAAAAGTTGTATCGGGTACGTTTCTGACAAAGTTTTTTAGATCGTTAAGCTGAAGGTCTCTTGCACGAAGTGAATCCTGTAGAGCAGCAACCCTCTCACTGATTCCAATTATTTCACTGCGAAATGAAGCATCCATCTGCTGTTGGTGTATCGTGCTCAGCGGGGTAAAAAAATAAACCAGAGAAACAATTCCCAGTGAAAAGACAAGGACAATGATGATTGTCCATATTACAGATGCTTTCTTTATGACAAACGTTTCTGCCTTGGCCGGATCATTATCTTCCAGTGAAAGGAGGGTTACTACTCCCTTTTTATCCGTTAGTATTCGTCTTAAAAAATCCCACATAGGTTAATAATCGGGTCGGCTGGTGAATTGGCAACCGTCTATTTATGAAACAGAATAGTTTGGAGCCTCTTTTGTAATATGCACCGAGTGCGGATGACTCTCTCTATAACTTGCTGCCGAAATCTGGACAAATTCTGCCTTTTTCAGACTTTCGATATCTTTTGCACCAACATAACCCATTGCTGCCCTAAGGCCACCTGTAATCTGATGGACCACCTCGCTGAGATATCCTTTATAAGGAACGCGACCCTCAATTCCTTCAGGTACAAGTTTTAGATCATCTTCCACGTCCTGGAAATAACGGTCTTTAGATCCTTTTGCCATCGCACTCATGCTTCCCATGCCTCGATAGGACTTATATTTTCTTGCTTCATAGATTATCGTTTCCCCCGGACTTTCATCAACACCGGCAAACATCGATCCCATCATCACGGCATCAGCCCCTCCGGCTAAAGCTTTAGGGATATCACCCGTCTGCTTTATACCACCATCGGCGATCAGCCCGATGTTATGTTTCGAAGTGAATTCTGCAATTTCCATAATGGCTGATAGTTGAGGAACTCCTACACCTGTAACAACTCGGGTTGTACAAATGGAACCTGGACCTACTCCTACTTTTACAACATCGGCGCCCGCTTCTTTCAGCGCTTCGGCTGCAGCACGTGTTGCGATATTACCGCCCACAATATTTAAATCCTTATACACGGATTTAATCTTGCTCACCATTTTTAACACCCCTTCTGAGTGGCCGTGAGCCGTATCAACGGTGATGATATCCACGCCGGAATCCACCAAAGCATCTACACGATCCATTGTATCGGGTGTAACCCCAACCGCGGCACCAACGCGCAGCCTGCCCATTTCATCTTTGCAGGCGTTGGGAAAATTCATCTTTTTCTCAATATCTTTAAACGTAATCAACCCAACGAGTATCTTATTTTTGTTGACGATTGGCAGCTTTTCAACTTTATACTGCTGTAAAATCTCCTCTGCTTCTTCAAGACTGGTATTCTCTTTAGCTGTAACAAGATTTTCACTGGTCATGATATTTCCCAGTTTTTTATCTACGTAGTGTTCAAACCGTAAATCACGGTTCGTCACAATGCCTACCAGCCTGTTATCCTTCTCAACAATAGGAATACCACCAATTTTATGCTTCTTCATCAGCGCGCGTGCATCTTTTACTGTGGCATCGGCAGGGAGAGTCACGGGGTCAACAATCATACCGCTCTCGCTCCTTTTTACAAGGCGAACGTGTTCTGCCTGATCAGTAATCGACATATTTTTATGCAGCATTGCGATTCCGCCTTCACGGGCCAGTGCAATCGCCATCCTGTACTCCGAAACAGTATCCATTGCCGCACTAAAAATGGGTACATTCAATTTGATCGACGGGGTTAACTGAACGCTTGTATCTGTATCTCTGGGTAAAACCGAGGAGTGAGAAGGTACCAGTAAAACGTCGTCGTAGGTTAATCCCTGGCGAGTAACACTGGAGAAAGGTGAGGGGGTATTCATGATATTTTTCACTTAGTTTAACTTTGCGATAAGATAAAAAAACATCCACAACTTCTAACCCCGAAACCCAAACTAATTCTACAGTTCTTTCAGTTTTAATGATTCAATAGCTGTTTCGAGTGAGCAGAGTCCTTCCATAAAGCTTTGAACCCAAAAATCCACCGATTCTCTGCGACGCTGTATGTAAGGACAGTTTGACGAATATCTTCCGTGTAATTCGTCCATGTATCCTTTTACATCATCTTCAATCACAAATTTTAACTCTTCGGGAAGATTATCCCATCCAAGTTCAGAAAACATCATTTCGGACTCCGCCTGCTGTTTTCTGGCATTTCTGAGTATGGTAAGAAGTGCTGGTGATCCTGTGTTTTTTGCCGGTTTTTTTAGTGCACTATTCATCATTGTAGATCTGTCTTTTGTTAATGTTCAAAAGTAATCTACACGGCCATAGTGACAACTTTATGTCACCCCTTCATAAAAGTTTTTATCTTTAGTAAAAATAGATCATACCACCAATCCCTACAGCCCAGCAATAGTACGCAAAGTAGTGAAATTTCTCTCTCTTCAGGAGTTTAATAAGGTAAGAGAGGGCTATATACCCCGAAATGAAGGATGCAAGAAAACCTGATGCCAGCCCTCCCATTGCGATTGAGTCGAGACCCGTTTCAAGAACATCCTTAATTTCTAGAATCATCGCGCCTGCCAGTACCGGGAGCACCATCAAGAAAGAGAACGTGGCAGCAATATTACGGTTCAAACCAAAATAGAGCCCCGTGGAGATTGTTGAACCTGCTCGACTAATACCAGGAATAACCGCTAAAGACTGAGCAATTCCCATCAAAATTGCGCGCCAGCCGTTCATTTCTTTATCCGGATTTTTTACAAAACGTGTTGAAAAGAGTAAAATTCCGGTTATGATCAGCATAAGCGAAACAAAAAAGGGATTTAAAAACAGCTCTTCAATGGGATCCTTTAGTGTAAATCCTACGATCATTGCGGGGATCATGCTGATCAAAATAAAGAAGACAAGAAGAGTATTTGGCTCCGATTTATATCGACCGTTTTTTATACCCTCGGGTGTAATGGATCGGAAAAAGTCGGTAATAATTTCAGCGATCATTTTTCGGTAATACACTACAATACTGCAAAAAGAGCCAAAATGGACGACAATTTCGAATGTAATGCCGGGCTGCAGATTTTTACCAATCAGTGCACGCGCAAGAGCAAGATGTCCCGAACTGCTCACGGGCAGAAATTCGGTGATGCCCTGTAAAATCCCCAAAAGTATTGACTGTATTAAATCCATTGTATGATCTTATGTTGATTATGCAGAAGGCAATTTAAAAGTGATAAGTGGTAAAAATTCTTTTTCTGAAGCACTATACCGTTTATTTTTCCAAGCGCTTTTTTTTCTCAAAGACCTACTCGTTTAAAAATTTCATCCACTCTGCGGGTATGGTGAGACAGGTCGAATGCCTGATCAATTTCATCCGCGGATAAATTATCTAGAATGACGCTATCTTCTTCCACATATTTTCGAAAGGGTTTCTTTTCCTCCCATGCTTTCATTGCAAGAGGCTGTACAGTATCATAGGCGAGTTCTCTTGAAAGACCTTTTTCTATCAGCATCAAAAGTAGCCTCTGCGAAAAAACAAGGCCATGAGTTTTATCCATATTCTCTTTCATATTTTCTGGATAAACCATCAGCTTTTCAATCACTCCCGAAAAACGATGCAGCATATAATCCAAAAGGATAGTGGCATCTGGTAAAATAATACGCTCTACCGATGAATGAGAGATATCTCGCTCATGCCAAAGGGGTACATTTTCGTACGAAGAGATCATGTATCCACGTAAGACACGGGCACAGCCGGTGATGTTTTCCGAGCTAATGGGGTTTCGCTTGTGTGGCATAGCCGATGACCCCTTCTGACCTTTTCGAAAAAATTCTTCGGCTTCCCTGAGTTCAGTACGCTGCAAATGACGAACCTCTACTGCTATTTTTTCGAGCGTTGCGCCGATGATTGCAATTGTTGCCATATAATACGCGTGGCGATCTCGCTGAAGAGTTTGAGTTGATATTGGCGCCGGCTTTATTCCCAGTATTTCACAAGTCTCTCTTTCAACTTCGGGAGGAATGTGGGCAAATGTTCCAACTGCACCGGAGAGTTTGCCGAACTCCACATCAGCCGCTGCGCGATCGAAGCGCTCCTCGTTTCTTTTCATCTCGGCATACCACAGCGCGCATTTTAACCCAAATGTTGTTGGTTCGGCATGAACGCCATGCGTTCTCCCCATCATCACGGTAAATTTATGCTCTTCTGCTTTACCAGCTAAAGCGATTAAAAAGCGATTAATTCCTTCCTTCAACAGCGAATTTGCCTGCTTAAGACGATACCCATTTGCAGTATCAACAACATCAGTAGAGGTTAGTCCGTAATGAACCCATTTTTTCTCTTCACCCAGACTTTCTGATACCGAACGGGTAAATGCCACCACATCATGCCGGGTCTGTTTTTCGATCTCTTTGATCCTATCGATATCAAATGTCGCTTTATCATAAAGTTTATCTACATCTTCAGAGGGAATTTTTCCGATGCTGCTCCACGCTCTGCATGCGGCCAACTCTACTTCAAGCCAAGCTTTGAATTGATTCTCCTCCGACCAAATATCAGACATTTCCTGTCTGGAATATCTTTCAATCATAATGCTCTTTTACCTGTTTTCTCGGTTCAAAAATTCTATTCTTTCTCTACTCTTAAGTATCACTTTATTGTACAGGGACCTTAATCAGAGTTCCGGCGGGTATCACATCATCCAGCTGCACCTGGTTTAAAATGGCCACTTCTACTTCATCAATATTCATGGGAAGCTCCCGAGGCAACAAGGTATTAAAAACTACCTCGTTTGATGTTCTGATCACATCAATGGTAACCGGGTTTATATTCAGTATTGCCTGGTCGGTTAGACGATTAAAATCTGTAGCGGTTTCTCTAAATATTGGCAGGTACTCAGTAAAATCGCTTTCGGCTGAATAACTAAGAAATGTGTATACAGAACCTTCGTATTCCACAGCAAAGAGGTGCACGCCCAGCGTCTGTGATTCTTGCTGTATCGTAAAATCTGCTTCATATGCTTCGTACCTGCCACTACTCTGCATACTTCGCTGGCTATCGGTTTCAATCTCATTGGAGGTCAAAAAATTCTGAACAGATTCCCTGGCAGATTCTGATTCACTATCAATTCTGAAAATCGAAACCCCCTTTTGCTCCGGACTCACCATTACCACCTGTGAAGGCTGATTTATAAGATTCCAACCTGCGGGAACGGGGAATTGAAACTCTAAATTGGGGTGGTAAAATTGACTGTCACGTTCAAATCCATTCCTGGGATTTTCACCAAAAACCATCCCTTCAAGAAGCTGCATGTACTCTTCCTTATTTAAAATTGTTTGATCGTACCCTTTTTGCCGCCACTCTTCTGCTTTTTCCGGAATTGTTTTTTCCCTTTCACCCGGATCGGGATGTGATGAAAGCAGATTTGGCACACCACCACCCGATTTATCTGATAGTCGCTTCAGACTCGTAAAAAATTCAGCTCCCTCTGCTGCATTGTACCCCGTCATTGCAGCATATTCAACTCCCAGGCGGTCTGATTCCCGCTCATGATCACGGCTATAACTCAAAAACAGAAGCTGGGCTGCCTGCCCGCTCAGATTCAAAATATTTTCACCAGACATCCCTAAAAATTCCTGCCCAATAATAGCTCCGCCTACAACAACAGCCTGACCAATTGCCTGTTGAAGCCCTCGTTGAGAAGCATGCCTTGCCGCTACGTGACCAATTTCGTGACCAATAACCACAGCCAGC
Organism: uncultured Rhodohalobacter sp.; assembly: GCA_964544445.1. Taxonomy (GTDB): domain Bacteria; phylum Bacteroidota; class Rhodothermia; order Balneolales; family Balneolaceae; genus Rhodohalobacter. The sequence continues at coordinate 149,808 of CAZJBI010000007.1, read as the reverse complement.
TGTGCCTCATTGTTTAAGTGAGCCATCAATCCGCGGGTTACATAAACATAACCACCGGGCAGTGCGAAGGCGTTTACAACAGGGCTGTCTAATACACGAAATGTAAACTCGGTATTTCTAAATTTTTCGGGTGTATCTTCTCTTCGCATATGGCTATTCTCCAAAATCACACTGCTTACTTCGGTGAAATATTCACTTACTTCGGGATCATCGTAAAGGCCAAACTGCGCAATGATTTCACTATCTACATCTCTACCAAGCTCAACTTCCTGCTGCCACGAGTAGGCATAAGCTCTTTTTGTGCCCGTGACAGGACTTTCCTGAACTACACATGAAGAAGTGAAAAAAAACAGAATTATGACTGTGGGTATAAGTGCTCTGAGGCGCATAGAAGTAGTATTAAATTTATGTTCAAAGGTAAGAGATCAGTCGCTCTTTTTCGACGGCTCTTTTCAACTTAAAACAGAATAATATCTTTCGAGCTATTTTTATCTGTGAATTGGTTAATGTGTCGGTAAACAGCCAGCATAGAAAGTGAATCCAACTTACAGTAATCTTCCAGTAACATCGAAACTGGTATGGTCTCTTCCTTCGACAACAGGCCGTTTTTACCAGCAATCCAGGCGTGCATAGCTGCAGCTCCATCCATAATAGGTGAATTACCATTTTGAATCGCTCTGTAGGGATCCCTGTGCGAAACACTATTAGAGCCAATGCCAGAGAACATATTCGAAGCAACTGCGAAATCATCTACCTTCTGTTCGGTTTCTAACAACGAAATAAGTACATCTTTTATTCCTAAAGATCCTTCAAGCTCACTATTATAATAATAATCTCTTACCAGCTCACTGAGATCAAAGAAGCGGTCTGAAGATCTGTGATCATGTCCATTCTTCAAGCGATCCAGAAGATTGATGTGGGAGGAGTTGATCATTGAGTTTCTATTAAATTCCGCAAAAATACGGTTTATAGCCTGCTTCTCGAACGGAGAGTAATGAATAAGCGTGCCCTGGAATATATCATCAATTGAGGCGATGCTTTCAACGAACTCTTTATGGATATGCTCCACATTTGATCCGCTCTGTAGCCAGGTCGAGTGGTTTACCCGATCATTTTCATATAATGTATGGCAGGAATACTGAAAATAGAGTGGTGTATAAGGAGTAGCCCCCCTCTGCATGGGAATTGCAAATGTAGCAGCTTCAAAATCAATAAAGTGAAGCGGGAAAGTGAGCTTTTGCAACAATTCAATACCTTTTTTCATCCAAATTACAGGAACTTGTTGTCCTTTAGATTTCAAAATCTGGAGGTTTCTGCGCTGCTGTATGGTAAATTTTGAACCGCCATATTTTTGTAATAGCTCTATGGTATCTAAACCATCTACAATGTCCACTTTTTCCTGGTAATACACTCCTTTATCTATTAGAAACTGGTTCCCATGTCCGATAAGATCATACACATGAGATTGTGGGCTTTCGATTTCAAATAGTTCAAAATTCTTCGACCAGCATCCTTTCTCTTGTTGGTTCGATAACCGATAATCACAAGAACTACAGCCGGTATGCCTATTAATTTCATGTAGATTCCGTTCAGGAATTTCAGCTTTATTGCGAACTGTTTCAAACGCTTTGCGAACTGTCATCCCGGCAACGGTTACATGAGCTACATTATCCGGCACGCATGTCAAAACCTCCTTTACTGCTTCTGTTGCATCCACATTCAAAAAAAGCTTTTTAAACTGATCGCTGACCTCCGGTGATGGATCAGATTTATCAAACATTGAGTGAAGATGACTAATTTCGGAACGGAAATGTTTATCCGGGAAGAAAAAGTGAACGACAATCTCAGCATCTGGAAAAATTTCAGAAAGTACATCAGCCCTGTAGGCAGCCTTTAAAAGGTTTATAGCCGTACTTCTTCTTTTTCCTGGAGTTTTTAAAGCCTTTTGTTCACTGCTCTTTCGTAATTTACCATGAACCTGAACAATTGTAAATCTTTGTTTTTCTTTGACGAGTATGGGTATTCTGGTTAGCCTTTCACCGGTCTGTAGTACTGCACCACAAATGGTTACTGAATCCTCCTTTAACCAGTTTAACGTCTCCTTCGCTGCGCTCTTTGCACTTGCTGATGTATATTTTCGGTGGCTGTAACGTAAGGCTACAGCATCTCTCAGATGTAATTTATTTCGCTGCCGGAATACAGGCCGGTCTGATCCCAGCGTACTGTTCTGCTGCAAAAAAGGAATTTTTAACGGACAGCTTATTGCCTGCATAAAAAAGTGATCGTTTATAAGAAATGGTTGATCACCCTGCATATTTAGTTGATGATGTTTACTTCGGGAGCCAAATCAATGCCAAAGAGTTCTTTTACAGATTGCTGAACTTGTTTTGCAAATGCCGCAATTTCTGTTCCCGTAGCCCCCCCATGATTTACAATTACCAGGGCCTGACTTTTATAACAGCCCACATTTCCAATTTTTTTACCCCGCCACCCTGCACGATCAATTAACCATCCTGCTGGGATTTTATATGTACCGTCGTTGAGCCGATATGAGGGCATATCTGGGTACTGCTGCTGCAATATGTGATGAGTTCCCTGATTGATTATTGGGTTTTTAAAAAAACTGCCGGCATTACCATACAGACGTGGATCTGGCAATTTTGATTTTCTAACAGCTACAACCGCTTCAAAAACATCTTTTATGGATGGGGATTTGATCTCCTTTTTTTCGAGGTACGATTTGAGAGACGAGTAAGAACTGTTTACCGTATGGCCGCTTTTTGATAGTTTTAATGTGATGTTTGTGATTATGGCCCTCCCCTTAAGCTCATGCTTAAAAATGCTGTCGCGGTAACCAAACCGGCACTCCTCTTTTCTGATATTTTTAAACTCAGATGTTTTTGTATCAAAATATTCAAGCGATTCAAACACATCGGCAATCTCCGTACCGTAGGCTCCAATATTTTGAATAGGTGCGGCACCGGTTGTACCCGGAATAAGTGCAAGATTTTCAATACCACCATATTTTCTGTTTACGGCCCACTCCACAACGCTGTGCCACTCTTCGCCTGCTCCTAACTGAACCAATACATCTTTATCTGATTCACTTATCAGCTTTATCCCCATTATTTCCATATGAAGAACAGGGCGATTCAGCTCTGCTGTAAAAAGAATATTGCTGCCTCCACCAAAAAGCAGCCAATTCTCACGCTCAAAAAAACCGGTATTTGCCAGCTTCAGGAGCTGCTCCTTTTTTGTAATACTCGCAAAACGCATGGCATTTACTGCCACTCCCATCGTATTGAATTCTTCCAGATTTACACTTCTATCAAAGAGCTGAGCACCATTTAGATTTTCATCTGATGAACTCATTAATCTAAAATGTTTTCTTGCTTCGGGGGTATTTTTTTAACTCGCAGTTTCTTTACACGATTATTCTTTACAGAGTGAACTGTAAGCTCAAGATTTTTATAATTTAAACGCTCTCCGACATTGGGTATTCTTTCCAGCAGATGGTATACTAAGCCGCCCAAAGTTTCAAATTCATCGTCATTCATAGAGATATTCGTACTCAAGATTTCATCCAGGTCATCAAGGTCAATTTTTGCATCAAAAATATAGACACCGCTTTTAAACTTGGTGTACAGTTTTTCCTCAGACTCATCGTATTCATCACCAATGTCGCCAACGATTTCCTCAAGTATATCATCGAGTGTAACAATACCTTCTGTCCCACCATACTCATCTACAACGATAGCAATGTGTGTTTTTTCGTGCTGAAAATCTCTCAACAGGTCGTCCAGCTTTTTTGTTGCCGGAATGAAAAGTGCTTTACGGGCAATGGTTTTCCAATTAATACCGCTATTTACAAGATCTGTATTTATGTATGGAAGTACATCTTTGGAGTAAATAACTCCGAGAATATTGTCGAGATCTGTCTCATACAGAGGCATTCTTGACAGCCCTTTGTCCTGTATAAGTTCAATCACTTCAGGGAGGGAGTATTCAACCGAAACCGCCACAATATTCACCCTTGATGTCATAATTTCCCGTACGGTAGTGTTCCCGAACTCAATGACATTTTCAATAATCTCGCGCTCATCCACCTTAATGGACCCCTCTTTTTCGCCCATTTTTGCCATAGTTTTTAAATCCTGGGCAGTCATTTTATTATCCGGCTTCGGTAAGTTTCTTTCAAGACTAAGAGTTGTGTTTGCAATAAGTTTTGAGATTGGCCCCATCAGTACAAAGTTCACATACACAAAACCACTCATTCGGCGGGAGGTCTTAAGCGGATTATTAATTGCTATGATTTTGGGCGTTATTTCACTCAAAATCAAAATCATAAACGTTATGATAATCACTTCAACAGCATATACAATCGTCTCGGGCATTCCATAATAAAGAGCTATTTTGCCTGCAATAACTGCTGCCAGAACAGATGTAACAATATTCGCAACGGTGTTCCCAATTAAAATAGTAGCAAGCAGACGGCGTGGTTTATCAAGCATCATGACAATTCGACGATCGCTTGTAACGTGCTCACTACTTTTTCTCAGGTCGTTAACCTGGTTGACTAACGAAAAAAAAGCAACTTCGGAACCTGAGTAAAGTGCACTAACAAATAATCCCGTGAGCATAACAAGCAGCTCAACAGAAAGATCAGTGACACTGAGAGTGCCTACTTGATCAGAAAATAGAAAGAACATCAGCTTAAACTGGGCAGAAAAAGTACCCGGAGGCTCATCAATCGTTTCCAAAAATGAAAGATTCGTTATCGATTATGTAGTAGGTATTATTAATAAAAAAAGGTGACAGACAAAAATTTGCCGTCACCTTCTGAATGTACAAAAGTTCTGATTGATTAAAACGGTAAATCGTCGTCCATATCATCAAAAGAACTGTCAATATCGGCCGTTTGAGCCGCTTTTTGGGGTGCAGATGAGTTACCGCCACCCATTCCGGAATCTCCGCGGCTGTCAAGCATTTGCATATTCAGTGCTTTTATTTCAGTCGTATATCTTTTTTGGCCGTCTTTATCTTCCCATTGATTTGTCTGAATTGGGCCTTCAAAGTAAACCAGTGAACCTTTTTTAAGGTACTCCTGACAGATTTCTGCTAAACGCCCCCAGGCTACCACTCTGTGCCATTCTGTTTTTTCTTGCTGCTCACCATTTCTGTCTTTATAACGTTCGGTGGTGGCAACACTTATTGTTGCTACCGCAGTGTTTGATTGTGTGTATCGTACTTCCGGGTCTTGTCCCAGCCTTCCGATTATCATTGCTTTATTCAGTGAACTCATAATGTGTTCCTCGTTTTATGTTAATGTTCTATATGTAAGAACCGAAAATTTCAAATCCCTTACAGAATTTTTTTATCTGAGAGCATCTTCGAGTTCAAGTGAAGCATCACTGCCTTCGTCACGATACTTGATAATGATGGGGCATGATACGCTTAATCCGTGTGAGCGAGCCCATTCATTTCCGGCAGGACGAGTCCCAGGCACAACTACTGCGCCCTCGGGAATAGAGGCCCCTTTACCCAGCACAACTTTATTTACGCAGTCGTATACGGGAACCGACTTCGAGAGGGTTACCCCCGGCGCAATCACAGCTCTTTTCTTTACAAGTATTCCTTCCACAATAACTGCTCCGGCCCCAACAAAACAGTCATCTTCAATAACTACCGGGCTCTGCCCAACAGGTTCTAAAACGCCACCAATTTGTACTCCTGCAGATAAATGTACATTCTTACCAATCTGTGCGCAGGAACCGACAAGTGCGTGGCTGTCAATCATGGTTCCTTCATCCACATATGCCCCAATATTCACATAGGCGGGTGGCATAATAACCACGCTGCTGGCAACGTAGGCGCCTCGGCGAACCGAAGATCCACCCGGAACAAGCCTCACCCCGTCGGATGCTTCAAACATTCTTGGTGGAATATTCTCTTTATCTACAAAACCCTCGTAAATTCCTCCATACTCAACATTATTTCCCGCCTTAAATGCCGCTAATATCGCCTCTTTCACATCTGTGTTTGCTCGCCAATAATCGCCATCGGGTTCAGCTGCACGAACAGTTCCTTCTTCTAGTTGATCAAGTATTTTATTCCAGTCCATTGTTATTTATTGTTGGTTAAACCAGTTAAGAATTTTTGCATCTGCCTCCAGCAGCAGATCATTTGATGGTAAATCCTCCACAGAAAGAGGTAGTCGTACGAAAGCAGAGGATATGACATTTTTTTGATGTAGTAGTGATTTAGTAGGAACCGGGTTCGACGCTGAAAATAGAGCCGCAACAGCATACTTCCATACAGGAAAAATTGATTTCACGTCACCATTCAGGCAAAGCTCTACATATCGCTTTGTTGCTGCAGGCCAAACATTAGATGAGACTGAAACAAGCCCGGAGGCGCCAGCATTCGCAAAGTACGGTAATAGTGCGTCATCCCCACTAAAAACGGGAATATCCGGGGCGGCCATACGAAACGATTCAAAATCAAAAATACTGCCGCTTGCTTCTTTTAAAGCCCAGCAATTGGGATGAATACTCAATCTCTTGAATGTCTCAGCAGTTAGCTTCACACCCGTTCTTGAAGGAATATTATACAGCATACAGGGTTTCTCGGAGTGATCAAGCAATTCAGAAAACCACTCGAACTGACCTTCACTACCAGGCTTGGCATATAAGGGATTCACTAATAGAAATGCGTCTGCACTTGTTGAATTCCCAAATTCAATCCATTTTTTTTGTGTACCTATCTGGAATCCACCTACACCAATCATCCATGGAACTGATGGATTGTACTGATCCATAAAGGATACAATTTCTTGTTTTTCTGAAGTGTCCAGAGCTAATCCTTCTCCCGTACTTCCAATCACTAAAATACCGTTACCGGCTTCTTCCTGCCGTTTCACCAGCTTTTCCAAGTTAGAAAAATGAATCTCCCCTTCCTGGGTCATCGGTGTAATAAGTGCTGTCCAAAGGGCGGTTAACATAACTATAAGTTTTTATATGCTTTATCAAAAAGATCTGAAAAAGAGTAGACACCCGGAGACACATAAGGATGCGCCAAAATATAATTCGCAGCCCATACTGCTCCTTCTGCGAATAGAGCCCTGCTGTGTGCCTCGTGTTCCAGCCGTATCGATTCCATGGCCGTTTTGATATGAAGATTGTGTATTCCTTTTACATCCCCCTGCCGGTCGGATGAAATATTAGCCTCTTTTCCAAGCCACTCCTGCCAGGATAGGGCAGTTCCACTGGGAGCATCTTGTTTATGTTTATGATGTACTTCGTGGATATGAAACGCCGGTTCTGCAAGTAAATCTGATCCTTTCCCCAGCATGGTAAGTGCTTTTCTAACAAGATTCATACCCAGACTAAAATTTGACCCGATAACCCATCTGGCATTGGCATTTTTTACACGATTAGATAAATCGGCAGGCCACTGATAGCCGGTTGTACCCCATATAGCTGGAATTCCCGCCTCTAAAACCGTCTCTACAACTTGTTCGGCAGCCGAACCCGGCACGAATATAATGGCTATATCACTCTTTTGTAGTGAAGATACAGTGGCTGGATTTTCGCTGTTAAAAGGTACTGCTGCATCTCCCAACAGCTCAACAACGGCACTTCCTGTTTTTCCTGTTCCTATTACAGAGTATGATATTTGGTCTTTATCACTCATAGTTACTTATTCGATAAATCTTTTATGAAGTTTTCGTATAACATTTTCCGCTTCACTACCCGACACCAGGAAACAGAGATTGTGTGAGCTGGCACCGTGGCATATCAGACGAACGTTAATATCTTCAAGTGATCCAAACACCGGTCCGCTTAATCCTGCCGTCTCATCTAAATTGTTTCCCACCAGCGCAATTAACGAAAGGTTTCTGGATATCTCTACTTCGCAGAACTGTCTGAGCTCTTCGAGCACACGATCCGTAATTTTTTGATTCCCCGGTGCATTAATATCAGAGTCCAGTGTAAGTGCAACGCTTACCTCGCTTGTTGTAACAAGGTCTACACTTATTTTGTGCTTTGAAAGTATCTCAAATATCTTTGCAAGGAAACCATAGCGGTGAAGCATATCGAGGCTGTGCAACGTAAGCAGCGTCTGATTTCTGCGAAGACTGATGGCTCTGATCACAGGTTTACTTTTTGTATCTCGCATAATCCACGTACCCGGTTTATCCGGTTCCATGCTAGAACCAACATAAACTTTAATATTTTTTCTGATGGCAGGGACCATCGTTGCCGGGTGCAGTACTTTTGCACCAAAAACCGAGAGCTCAGCTGCCTCATCAAAACTGATTTCAGTAATGGGGCGGGCCTCTGAAACAATTCGGGGGTCGGTTGTGTACACGGCTGTAACGTCTGTCCAGATTTCCAGCACGTCGGCATCAATAGCCTCAGCAAAAAGTGCAGCAGAGTAGTCACTCCCTCCTCTTCCCAGCGTTGTGGTTTGCCCATCATTATTTGAAGCAATGAAACCCTGGGAAATAACTCTATGCTCATTTAAATGACCCTTTAATAACTCTGAAGCATTTGTGCTTATGGCTTCAATATCCGGCTCTGCACTACCAAATGAAGAATCAGTTTTTATGATCCCTCTTGCATCCATCCAGCTAACAGGAATGCTGTGAACGTTCGCAAGCAGATCAGCAAAAATACGGGATGAAAGCATCTCGCCAAATGCCAAAATCTCATCTTTAAGCGCAGGCGTGGTGATCTGTTTTTTTGATGCAATAGCATCAAGGTTATCAAGCAGCGCCTTAACTTGATCTTCTGTATCGCCAGAAACGAAAAGATCCTCACAAATTTTGATGTGTTTCTGCCTTAACTGCTCCGTAATGGCCTTGCGATGTTCAACTGAACGTTCCACAATAAATTCCGTCAATAAATTTGTAGTACCGGCCGTGGCACTTACAATTATGACTTTTTTATCCGGATCTTCTTTTATAATGGATGCACAGCGTTTCATCGCCTCAGCATCAGCCATACTGGTACCGCCAAATTTGGCGACTTTTATTAAATCGGGCATTGTGAAATCTTAAAATTCAGGTTGGTCAAAAATAAAGAAATTTTATTCCATTTTTGGACTCAATTACGATCGTCTATGGATCTGTTTTTTGAAATCTGAATGAAATTGGATTGGTCTTCATTCATTTCTACAATTTAAAAGGTAAAACGTTTCCACAGATTAGGTGATTGCTTCAATATAGTTTTTTGAAAAAATTTTCGTAATTTATAGTTCTGTTCAAAAAAGCAGACACCTATCAGATTCATTGTAAATTTAACCAGAAGAAACCGGGTGATTTTTTATGCCGAGTGGAAAAAAAAGAAAACGTTCAAAAATTGCGAAACACAAAAGAAAAAAACGTCTTCGTAAAAACAGACACAAGAAGAAGAAATAGTTAACGGCTTTGTCAGTTTAAAGGGGTGCACTCGCACCCTTTTTTTTATGCAGCCACTACTACAACGCTTTCGTCTGCAATTTTTATGATTTTGTTGGCTTTGTAGAGAAGGTGAGCAAGTTTTCTTGATACATATTCGTGTACTTCGTTTAAACTATTCAATTCACCAATCGAAAACTGAAAATAAGATAGCAAGTTGATTGCTGTTAAATATTTTCCGCTGTCATCACCATCAATCTCGATATGCCAGCGGGTAATAATATCATCAGAAAGCAGTAGTTCGTTTACCTTTCGGCTTACTCTGTCCATCCATTGACTTGCAGCAGCAATCCGCGAATCTTCACCACCACTGGCGTGCTCTGGCTGACATTTTTTTACATCAAAATGCCAAACCAACTCAATATCTATGGATGGCGAAACATTCACATCGGTTAGATGTTTTGATTTTAAAAATGGATGTCCTTCTGTTCCATCTAAACAAACCGCTAAGTTGGCCTCCCGAAAACTGTCCCAGTCAAAATTTATGGACATATGTGTAAGGTGGCGGGTAGCGTGTGAAAGGTCAACAACAATCTCGAGGCCTGCGGCATTTATTTTGGCTTCCTCCCACGTTTTGAATGTTGTAACATTTATATTTCTCTTGGATAATGTTCGATCTATTCTGTTTACAACGGACTGAAATATTGGATACTGCATAAAAAATTTTTGATTAATGTCTGTTTACATATCAATCACTTAGATGAATAACTTTTACACATTAATATATTTAACAGAAGAACTAAAAGCCAAATGCTTAGGCGCGAAATTTCAGTTTAGCATTTCTCCTCACAAAGATGTTTGGGATAGCTATTTTGAACACGAAAACGACTCATTCTGCGTGCGGTTTTCGGCTCACTCAGCTGAAACGGCTCTTTTCCCCGACAAATACAGGCCGCCTAAAAAGAGTAACATCACTCATTTTTTTAGTGAACTGGAAAATGATGTAATTTCAAACGTTACTTTGGCCAATAATGACAGGTTCATCTCATTTCATTTTCACTCTGGATATACATTATTGTTCCGTCTTTTCGGGAATCATCCCAATGTTTTTTTGACACAAAGTGGGCTTATTATTGACTCGTTTAAAAATCCGGACGATAACAAAGGACAAGATGAACCAAAGCCCCGCGGAGCTCCAAAGCCCAAAGAATTAAAAGAGAGCATGAGCGCAAAACAGGTGATTTTAGCGACGGACATGAAATTTCCAAGGCATCTTATTAAACCGGTTATCGACCATTATCAACTCGACAAAGCTTCCCCGCAAACCTGCCGTGATATCACTCATAAAGTTACTGAGTCGATCCTTAACAGGCCGGAGTTCAGAGTCGCCTCAAGCGGTAATATTTGCCTCCCACCTCATGATGTGTTGCCCGTTTCAGCTATCAAGCAGACATCAACCGTATCTGAGGCTATTCGGTATGTTTATTATAAAACATCCCAGCAGAGAAGACTATCATCAAAAAAGAGCTCCGTTGAGCCCGCACTGGAAAAACAGGTCAATAAACTAAGCTCCATTATTGAACAGTTAAAACAGGCCGATAAAGGATTCGACAGAGCAGAAAAGTATGAGCAATTCGGGCACATTTTAATGGCACATGCGCACGAGAAACTAGATCCCGGAAAAGACAAAGTTGAATTTGAAAATTTTTACGCCCAAAACGAGAAAGTAGTGATACCGGTAAAACCCAATCGCTCCATTGCTGAAAATGCTCAAAACTATTACGACAAATCAGCGGATACAATCAAGAATATTGAAGAATCAAAGCGAAGGCTTAAAGAAGCAGAACAAGAGCTCAAGAAAGTAGAAAACCTCAAGAAGTCGTTCGAAAACATTGAAAAAGTTTATGAATTCGATGAGTGGTTTAACGAACATGAAGAAGAACTTAAAGCTACGGGTGTACTCTCAAAATCATCTGATAGCGTTTCTCTCCCCTACAGAAGCGCCAGCATTGACGGTTACGAAATTTGGATTGGGAAGAACGCAAAAAGCAATGATCAACTAACCAGTGACGCTCACAAAGAAGATGTGTGGCTCCATGCCCGCGGCGTGGGCGGCTCGCATGTTGTAATCAGAATGAATAATCAAAAAGAGATGCCGCCTAAAAATGTTATTTTAAGAGCGGCCTCAATAGCTGCGTGGAATTCGAAAGCTAGGGCCTCAGGCCTGGCACCCGTAATTGTAACCAAAAGAAAGTATATCACTAAGCCAAAAGGAGCCCCGGCGGGAACTGTTCGGGTGATGAAGGAAGATGTTGAAATGGTTCCTCCAAAAAAATATAGTGCGTAGATAATGATAAAAATTAAACAGCCCATATTTCTTTGTGGAATGATGGGGGCTGGTAAATCAACAGCCGGCAAAGTTCTGGCAGAAAAACTTGAACTACCCTTTTTTGATCTCGATCAACTGATTGTAGATCATGAAGAGAAGTCCATTCCGGAAATTTTTGAAGATAACGGTGAAGAATATTTTCGATCGGTTGAGAAACAGCTGCTGATTGAGCAAACTGACGGATTAAAAGGAGTTATGGCACTTGGTGGCGGTACTCTTCAGAGTCAGCTTGTTGTGGATCACGTAAAATTGAATGGATGGCTTATTTATCTAAATCCGTCGGAATCTGAAATACTGAAACGGCTGCAGCGTACTGCAGGCAGACCCATGATTTCTGATACTGATTCGTCAGCACTAACACAAAGGATTCATAATCTTTTGGAAGAGCGAATGCCTTTTTACAGCCAGGCTCACATAACGATAGAAACCGATACCTTATCCCCCCGGAAAATTGCAGATTTGATCATTAAAAAACTTTCATTTTATGAACAGTAATATCACCGTTGAAACAACATCCTCAACCTATCCGGTTTTTACAGGCGAACACAATTTGTCTGATGCGCTCCCTTCCGTTCTCGAAGCGTATCCTAAAGATGCGTTGTACCTGATTATTGATGAAAACGTGCAGAAATTGCATCAAAACTATATTGAATCTGAATTTTCTGCTTTTTTTGACAAAATCCACCGCTTTATCGTACCCAGTGGCGAAACAAGCAAAACGGTCGATTTTTGGGAAAAATGTTCGGGATACCTGCTCACTCATCACGTTCGCAGAAACTCCCTTGTGGTGGTTATTGGCGGTGGCGTTACCGGCGATCTTGGAGGCTTCGTCGCATCTACTACGCTTCGCGGCTTGCCTTTTATTCATATACCTACAACCCTGCTGGCTATGGTCGACAGCTCCATCGGTGGAAAAACAGGCATCAATTTTGAGACCGGCAAAAATTTAATAGGGGCATTTAAACAGCCAGAAGCAGTAATTGCCGATACCGCTTTTCTTCAAACTCTTCCGGATAAAGAGTGGATTAATGGCCTGAGTGAAATTTTAAAATATGCTGCAATCAGCGACGCGTCGATATTTGATGAGGCCAGAATCTTCCTTGATTCCAAAAAATCAAACATCGATCAGAACCTATTGCTCTCTATCATTAATAAAAGTATTCGCATAAAAGCTGAAATTGTGCGAAAGGATGAATTTGAAAGTGGTATTCGTGCTTATCTCAACTTTGGCCATACCTTTGCTCATGCACTCGAAAAGGCCAGTAAATTCAGTAAAATCAGCCATGGCGAGGCGGTTTTTTTAGGAATGCTGGCGGCTACAAAGCTATCAGAAGAAATTTTTAATGTACATATGGGAGACCGTTTTAATCCGTTTAAAGACTTATATGCCTATAGCGTTCAAAAACAGAATTTCGACACAGATACGCTTAATAAATTCATGAAATCTGATAAAAAAAGAGTTGGAGAAGATATAACCTTTGTATTGTTACAAGACTGGCAACAGCCTGTGCTTAAAACCGTTTCTGATAGAGCACTGATAAACAAGGCTTGGGAAACGGCATTTGATGAACTTTAATTACACCAACCTCCAGTACTTAATTTGATACTTCGATTTATACATAAATTATGGACGTTTTTCTTGCGCACGGTTTTTGTGCTGGCAGGAGTTCTATCTATCGTTTTGTTGCTTGTTTTGGGTGTGCTGCAGCTACCGCAAAGCAAAGAATATCTAACCAACGAAATTGAAACGGCATTTAGCAGTCATTACAACGGACAGTTGTCTATCGACCAAATTGATGGCATTCTCCCATTCTCTGCAACGATTAAAGACGTTCGTTTTACGCTGCCAGGCGACTCCCTGAATTCGATTCTGCGATTTGAAGAGGCTTCTGTAAAGATCAGCTGGTGGCAGCTTCTTCAGCAAAATGTTGAGATTACCTCCTTTGATGTATCCGAGCCTGTTGCAAACCTTAGCAGAATCGACTCGCAACTTAACATTCAGACTCTTTTCACGAGAACAATGCCCCGTGATCAAACGGTTGATGGGGAACAAGAGATCCCCATTCTTTTTCAGAATTTAAACTTTTTTGTGCCAGAAATATCTGTCAATACAGGATCTGTTTACGTTGACGAATCTATTCAAATACCGGAAAAATCAGGGCTATCTTCTCCACTTAGGGTAGAGAATATTGATATTGACGTGTTTATCGAGGTGTCAGACGAACAGCTCTTTTTTGAGCTTTCTCGGTTCAGCGCCGATCTTCCCGGAACTTCGTACAACAGAGTTGGAATGTCTGGACAGTTTTATAATGATGATGAATTTTTTGAACTAAACCGTTTTGAAGTACGCACGGATATTGGGAACGCTGATTTTAGCTTTGAAGCTTTTCCTGTCGATCTTCGAAAAGACAGCCTCAAACAACAATTTCTGGAAGCAAACTATGGTTTCGAAATTACAAGAAGTTCCCTCAGTACAGAACTGATTCAGCAGTTTTTGCCGGGCTATCCTTCATTTCAAGATAATTTGGTTTTGGAACTGCAATCAGAAGGAGACGCCTCACAATATTTTATCGACCGTTTTCAGGCTAATATTGGTGAATCATCGGTATTGATTTCCGCGGAGGCCAGTTCCATTTTCAATCCATCAGCTTCTGTTGAAACAAGGCTTGATAATGTGGTGATTCATCCCAACGAACTCAACTGGGCTTCAGAAACTTATTTTAATGGTGATATTGATCTGGAACGCTATCAATTGAGCACTATTCGCGGAGAACTTAAAGCCAGCCGAAGTTTTGTAGAGGCCGATTTTTTGGCCGAAACCGAGGCCGGCTCAATTCAGCTCGATGGTGCACTCGATTTTGCAAATCCAACCGTGTATAATTTTAGTTTTATCGTAGACTCACTCGATATCACGCCGTTTGTTGGCGATTCTGTTCGAAACAGCCGCCTGCAGGGTGGAATTACGCTTAACGGAACAGGATTTGGCGAAGAGGCAGAATTTACAAGTACGCTAAATCTGGACCGCAGTGTTGTACTGGGAACCGGGGTTGATCAGTTTGAAGCCCTTTTTACCTATTTCGATCAAACATTGAATTACAATATTACAGGCTCCGACGCTGATTTACTGGTAACCGGAAATGGATTGTACAGTGACAAAGAAGGGCTCAGAACCTTTACTGCCGACGGAAGGGTTCGAAACTTCGATATTAAAAAATATGTGCCGGGATTTTACGCAGACAGCACCAACTTTAGCGGTTCTTTTTCTACCAGCCTTCAGGGAACGTCGGTTGATGATGTTGAGGGAAGAGTTAGCTTTGAAATTGATGAATCCACAATCGACAGCGACACACTGCGAGCGCACCAGTTCTATGCAGACATTGCCGATCTAACCACAGACAGGCGCATCCGGTTTACCAGTTCATTCTTTGATGGAGAAATCTCAGGTAATCTAAGGCCGAAACCCATCAGGGAAATGCGAAATTACTGGACAGCTTTTTTTAACGATCGTATTCAGCGCGAGTTCAGGCTACTGCCAGATTCATCCATCGTTCAGCCCCGGCCCGATTCTCTTCTTACAGTATCGGAAACGGTACAGCTCGATTTCGATATGGCAATTAAAGATCTGTCTCTGCTCCGAAAATACTTCCCGAATCTGCCTCGAATCGAGAGTAATGCGCAGTTTAACAGCAGCGTTACGGCAACCAGTGAACGCTTTTTGATAACCGGAAATCTGTTCGACTCACAAATGCAGTACGGTAACTATTCTGCAGAAAGCCTGAATACGGATTTTACAGCTAGTTTTAACTACAATAATTTGCTAAAAGAGTCTGCAACAGTTGATATTCGCGTAAACAGCGGGAATACTCGGATGAATTCGATACGTCTGAAGGAATCTGAATTTTTACTTAGTATGAGAGATGACTCTATTCGGGTAACGAATTATGCAGAACGTTTGGAGGATGATCTGTCAGTCGATATGAATTTATACGCATTGCTGGATGTAGATAAATTATCTGTTTCACTTGAAAACCTATCTATCGGTACTTCAGCATATAAATGGCAGTCTAGCGGTATTCCTGAATTTATCTATCAGTCGAATAATAAATTCAGCGTCAATGAATTGGTGATGATCAGTGATTCCGATTATGTTCGAATTGACGGAACATTTAGCGATGACATTGACGACCAGGTTTTTTATGAACTCCAAAATTTTGATCTGCAGCGAGTGTCTGATCTCATCCCTGGCCGGGTTAATTTTTCAGGAATCATGAATGGTGACTTTCAGACCAGAACGTTGACCGAGATTCCTGTTTTTCAGGGAAATTTTCGAATAAATAACGCCATGATGCAGAACCGTACTATAGGCGATGTCTCCTTTTCCAGTGAGCTCAACCAGGATGAAGGAAGATTTGATACGTCGATCAGGGTCTTTACGAATCCGAGAAAATATGAGGGATATTTAAACGAGAATGACGGAATTGGCCAGAATTTGAGCCTGGATGGCTACTTCCGTTTACCCGATGAGAACCTGAGTGAAGATGATAAACTGTTTGAATTTAATGCAGATCTTGCAGAAATCGACATGTGGATTGTGAGCGTTATCGTGCCAAACATCGTTACCGATATGGAAGGTGCTGGTACGGGAAGTGGTACCATTAGCGGAAACATGAATGATTTTGACTTCACTTCCCAGTTTGTTGTAGCAGAGGCCACAGGAACTCCGGCCTTTACAGAAGTTGAGTACGATTTATCCGGTGAACTCAGATTCAACAAGACCGACGGGTTAATTTTTGATGAGGTTCGGCTGCGAGATTCACAGGGCGGCACCGGAACCCTCACCGGTAGTGTAGATCTGAATGATTTTCTACCCACGAAATTTATCAATATTCAGCTTTCACTCGATGATCTTCAATTTTTAAACACCACAGCCGACCCCGATATTCCTTTTTACGGTTCGATTTATGGGACGGGCCAGGCTGAAATCGTGGGAACCAATATTTCCCCGATTTTACGAACAATTGGGCCCGTGCTCATAGCTCCCAACTCCGAAATGTCGATTCCGCTTGAACCGGAAACAGAAATTGAGCAGGAACGCAGCTTTATCGAATTCGTGAACTCTTTCGACGGACCCTATTGGCAAACAGATCAGCAGGGTGAAGAGAGTGTAAACGGAACCGATGAAATTGAAGAGCTTACATTTTTGCAGCGCTTCACTATGGATATGCAGTTTGAAGCCGACGATCCCTTCACCGTTCGAATGATTTTCGACGAAGTAACCAGCGATATTTTAACAGCAGATGGAACTGGCCAGATGCGAATTCTTCTCGAAGATCAGGATGTAAGCCTTTTTGGCCGCTACAATATTTCGAGTGGAAACTACCAGTTTGTGAGCGGCGATATATTTACCCGCCGCTTTACTCTGGAACAGGGCGGCACTATCAGCTGGTCAGGGGATCTGATTGACGCCGACCTGGATGTAACCGCTGTATACCGAGCGCGTCCAAATATTGCTACGCTGCTCTCAGGCTCGTCTGCAGGCGCCGGTATCGACGCATCCCAACGAGTACCCGTAGAGCTTGTACTGGTTATCGGAGGCACTATTAACCAGGTTGAAAACGACTTCTTTTTCAGGATGCCCACGGGCATTGATGGTGTATCCGATCCCACAATCACCGCTCAGATAAACAATTTAAATCAGAATGAAGAGGAGAAACTGATACAGGCCACAAGCATCCTTATAAGCGGTAATTTTCTTCCTTCTGCACAAGCCCAGGGGCTGGGAATTACGGAAAGTTTTTCCGGTGCTGCCGTAGTGAGCCCATTTGTGACCAGCCAAATTATCAACCCGCTGCTCTCCAATCAAATTAACTCATTGCTACGCAGTGATATTACATTTGATATCGACTTTAATTTAAACCAATTTAATGAAGTGGATTTGGGAGTTGCATTACGTCTTTTTGATGATCGCATTGTTTTGCGCCGGGAAGGACAAATAACAGGAGAACAGAGCGATATTGGTGATATTGGGGCCACTTATAGAATTAACCGAACATTTTCGGTAACGGCATTTCATCGCCAAGACCCGACACTTTCCTATACCAGCGGTGTTGAATCCCGACAATCGCAGGAAATGAATGGAGTTGGCGTGGAGGCACAAGTTCAGTTTAACACCTGGCAAAATTTGCGTTCAAGAATTGCAGGTGCATTCCGTAAGTTGTTAGGAATCAAAAATGATAATGAATCTGAGGAAATAGATCGGGAAGAGATAGCAGATCAGAAATAAATTTAAATTGTCTAAAAATTATACATGAGTAAAAACAAATTAAGTTCCCTTGAAAAGAACATCATCGACATCCTGAAAAACTACCCGGATGCATCCATACCCACTCCACTATTGGCTGATGCCCTTGGAATGACCGGAAAGAAAGGTAATCGAAAAATTAAACGGGCATTGAACAGGCTAAAACAGCTCGATCATATCATAATCACCAAGGGAAACCTTATTCGACTCAATGAACCAGCCGTTAATGACGAAAAATTTGTCGAGGGGAAACTCGACGTAACCAGCCACGGTGACGGATACGTGATGGTCGAAGGACGTGATCAGGATATAAAAATATCACGAAAATATATGAATACAGCCCTGGATGGCGACATCGTCAAAGTAAAACTTACAGGCTACCATCGAAAAAGCAATAAACCGATGGGCAAAATCGAGGACGTTGTAAAACGAGCCAACACCATGTTTGTAGGTGTTCTCGAAGAATCTGCTAAAAATACCTTTCTTATAAAAGCAGATGTTCAGTCATCCCGTATCGACTTTTTTGTAGATCCCGGCGATCTTAACAATGCCAAACCCGGCGAAAAAGTATCATTTCAGCTTATTCAATGGGAGGATGTGCGTGGCTATCCTCAGGCTAAAATTATTGACACCCTCGGCAGCGCTGGCTCCAACGAAGCCAACATACTATCAATTTTAGCGGAGAAGCAGTTTAAAGGCTCGTTTCCACCCGAAGTTGTTCAGTTTGCTGATAATATTTCGTTCGACATTCCAAAACAGGAAATTGAAAAGCGACGTGATATCAGGGATGAAGTAGTTTTGACAATCGATCCGGCTGATGCCAAAGATTTTGATGATGGATTGAGCATTCAAATGCTCGACAACGGTAACTACTATCTTGGTGTACATATCGCTGACGTGACTCACTACATGCCGCGCGGATCTGCCCTGGATGATGAAGCATTTGAACGCGGAACCAGCGTGTATTTGGTTGACAGGGTAATCCCCATGCTGCCCGAGCACCTGAGCAATGGCGTCTGCAGCCTTCGTCCCAACGAAGACAAACTTGCGTTTAGCTGTTTTATGGAGATTGCTCCAAACGGTAAGCTGGTTGATTACAGTATTGAAGAGACCGTTATTCATTCAAATCAGCGTTTTGTATACGACGAGGTGCAGGATATTCTGGATGGAAAAGAAAAGCACAAATATATAAATGAGTTAAAAACGCTGCAGACACTCGCAAATACTTTGCTTGATAAACGGTTTCGTGAAGGCTCCATCAATTTTGAAACACCGGAACCTAAGTTTGTATTAGATGAACATGGCAAACCGGTTGATGTAATTGTTAAAGAGCGGCTGTTTGCCCACAAACTCATCGAAGAGTGTATGCTGATGGCAAACAAAACCGTGGCGTATCACGTGAGTACGCTTCGAAAATCACAAAAGAAAGCTGCGAAAAACGATCATCCCTTTCTTTATCGTGTGCATGGTGAACCGGATTTAGAAAAACTGAATAATATTCGGGAGACAGCGAAACCGGTTGGAATTGATTTTAATCTGGATGGGAAAATCACCGCCTCAAAAATAAACAGCCTGTTAAAACAGGTGGAGGGCACCTCATTGGAAGATATTATTAACGGTCTTATGCTCCGTTCGATGGCCAAAGCGGTCTATTCACCAAAAAATATTGGGCATTTTGGGCTTGGATTTTCAAACTACGCACACTTTACAAGTCCCATTCGGCGTTATCCCGATGTAATTGTACACAGGCTGCTCAAAAAGTATAATTCGGGCGTAACCGAATATACTTACACACAGCTTGAGGAGGCAGGTGAACACTGTAGCGAGCGAGAACGTTATGCTGTTGAGGCTGAACGTGACTCTGTAAAACTGAAACAAGTCGAGTTTTTATCAGACCGCTTGGGAGAGTCTTTTCAGGGTACAATCAGTGGAGTTACAGAAAATGGACTCTATGTATTGATAGATAATATATACTGTGAAGGAATGATTCGCGTTAGCGACTTGAACGATGATTATTATGTGTACCATCCAAAAATGCACTGCTTAATTGGCCGTTCCAAAGGAAAAAAATATCGCCTAGGCGACAGTATTAATGTAAAAGTTACAAACACAGACCTGGACAGAAGGCATATCGATCTGGTTGTTTCGGGTTCTTAACAAAGACTACTATGAAGTTGCTCAATAAATTCTTCTTAATTTCTCTTTTAACTATCCTCTTTGCTACCGCCGGAGCGCAAGAATTGTTTGCACAGTTCTTTTACTTTGGAAAAAACAGGGTTCAATACGAGAATTTTGACTGGAGATATATCGAAACCGACCATTTCGATATTTACTATTACGATTCCAAAAATTACCATCTAGCCCAGTTCACTGCCGAATCGGTTGAGTCTGGACTGAAACAATTAACGAACGACCTGGGCTCCCAGCTCACCGATCGTATTCCGGTAATTATTTACGACTCTCATAGTGATTTCTCTCAAACGAATGTAGTTCGCCTGCCGGTAGATGCGCAGGGCATTGGTGGTGTTACGGACAAATTCAAAAACAGAATGACGCAGCCTTTTATGGGCGATTATGCCGATTTCAGAAGAACTATACAACATGAGTTGCTTCACGCATACATTAATGATGTTTACTACGGTGGATCTGTTCAGTCGATAATGTCGAACAATATTCAGCTGGTATTCCCTCTCTGGTTTGAAGAAGGCCTTGCAGAGTATCTTGCACTTGGCTGGGATACGCAAACAGATATGTTTATGCGCGATGCTGTTCTCAATAACTATCTTCCGCCCATTCCGCAGCTCAGTGGATTTTTTGCATATCGCGGCGGGCAATCATTTTGGTACTTCATTGCCGATCAGTATGGAAGGCCAAAAATCACCGAGATTATGCAGCGCATCAAAACCACCCGAAACATTCAGCAATCCCTGATGCAGTCTCTGGGTCTGCAGATTGATGAATTATCCGAAAGATGGATGGAATACTGGAAGCAGCGGTACTTCCCGGAAGTCGAAAATCGACAGACTCTGAGCTCGATTGCTACACAACTTTCCGGGAATGAGCGCCGAAGAACATACGATACAAGCCCCACAATCTCTCCCCGTGGCGATCGTGTTGCTATGATTACCAATCGCAGGGGTGTATTTGATGTAGTTGTTGTAGATGCGAATACCGGCGAACGTCTAAAAACCATTGTTAACGGCGCTGATAACCCGATGTTTGAGGAGCTAAATATTTTAAACCCAAACCTTACCTGGTCGCCAGATGGTTCTCGAATCGCTCTTTCCAGTAAGTCGCAAGGATCGTATAATCTGGCTATCGTCGACTATGAAACCCTGAAAACCCAAACTATAAAATTCCCTCAGCTCGACGGTATTAACTCGGTAGCATGGTCTCCCGACGGAAGAAAAATCGCTTTCGACGGCAATATTGGTCCATACCAAGACATATTTGTATATAATCTTGAAACACAGGAATTCATCAATATGACAAATGATGTCTTCACTGATAAAGAACCTGCATGGGGACCTAATTCCGAGGTCGTCTACTTTGTTTCTAACAGGGGAGAAATTACACAACCCAACAGAGCTCTTGCCGGTTACTCAGCTATGCAGCACGACTCTTTCTATCAATCCGACCTATATAGTTCAAGAGTGGGAACCAACAGAATTCAGCGCCTGACTAATACACCAAACTGGTCAGAAACTCAACCCACGCTTACAGGAGATGGGGAACTGCTTTTTGTATCCGATCAAAACGGTATTCCAAATATTTATGAATACGATACATCCAGCAGAGAAGTATTCCCGATCACCGACTTACAATCGGGTGTGATGCAAATCTCAGTATCCACTGATGGAACACGTCTTGCATTTAATTCCCTTAACAGTGGCGTGCCGGATCTTTTTATGATGCGATCTCCCCTGTCACAGCGAAGAAGCGCTCCGCTTGAGCCAAACGCCTGGGCACTTGAACGGGAGCAGATAAACCAATACAACAGGGTTCCGGCCACAGACTACATTAAGCAGATGATTTCTGCCAGAAGCAGTGGCAATTATGTTCCCACCAGGCTGCAGCCACCCGTTGTAGAGGGAGAAGAGCCAGATACTGCTGATAATCCCACAGATGAAACCGGACTGGCCCAGGAAGAAGCGCAAGAAGATAACAGTAGAATCGACTTCAGGAATTACGAGTTTGGAGATGCAGTTGTAAACGATACAACCATCACGCTGGAAGATGATCCGCGAGTCTTTGAGCCTGAAGGTAATATTACAGATGATGGCCTCTACCAGCCGAAAGAGTATAGGCTTACGTTTTCTCCAAATTTCAGCTATGCTGCAGGTCAACTAAGCACATATTATGGAACCTCTGCATACGCTTTTGTAACACTTTCGGATCTATTTGGTAATCATGAACTCTCGTTTGGTTCCAACCTGGTTTTTGATTTACGTAATAGTGATTACACCTTTCAGTATGCCTATTTGGGCGGACGAACTAATTTCTCGGCTTCATTTTTCCACCAGTCGAGGAACTTTCAAACCTTCTTTGGTGAACTGCTCCGTTTTCGACAGTTTGGTGCGGGTGTAAACTTTCAGTATCCGCTGAACCGATTTCAACGTGTTGACTATGGTTTTTCTGCAATTGGAATTGCAAGAGACTTTAGCACAGTTCGGGGTTTTGGGGGACAAAACGTGAGCAATGAAAATGTTTGGTTCCTCTATCCGCAGGTGACATTTACCGGTGACTATACTGTTCCGGGCTTTATCACTCCCTCCGGAGGAAATCGATATTCCATTCGACTGTCTGCAAGTCCGCCGCTTGGCTCAGATACCCCACAATTTGCAACCTTATTAGGTGACTATCGACAGTATATCAATCTTGGATCCCGATATTCGCTATCATTCAGAGGATCAGGTGCCGTTTCGTACGGTCGAGATTCCCAAACATTCTTTATGGGCGGAATGCTGGGCTGGATCAACCAGCGCTGGTCTGATGCTGAAATTCCTTTTGAACGGCTTGCCGACACATTTTTTACACTCCCGGCAACACCGCTTCGAGGACATGAATTTAATTCGCTCTTCGGAGATAAATTTTCTCTGATCAATGCTGAATTCAGATTTCCGCTGTTTGCCGCAATACTGCCCGGGCCCATTCCAATTTTACCGCTCTATAACTTAACGGGAGTTGCGTTTGTAGATGCGGGTGCCGCTTGGGGTTTCGACGTTCCCTACGCTCGTTTTAATGACGGTCAGGGCAATCCAATAGTCTATTTTAGGAATGAATCGAACCTTGATTTTAAAGTGGGTACCAAGCGAGAAGAGTTTGTCAATCCAAACACTGGACGTCTACGTGAAGGACCCACCCAAGAGGGAGATATTCCCGTTCGTTTTGTTGATGGTGATATTTTGATTGGAGCCGGGTTTGGTCTGCGAACCATTCTTCTTGGTCTTCCTTTCCGATATGATATTGGCTGGCCTTACGGGCGCGATGGATTCCAAGGCGATCCTATTCACTATTTCTCAATCGGAATTGATTTCTAATAAGCACGGCCTCTCTTTTTATCCCATAGCCGAAGTTCAACGCTTCGGCTATTTTTTTTACCTTTAGGTCATCAATTATAGAATTTTAATCCCTCTGCTATCATGATGAAGAGACCTTATCTACAATTCTCAGTTTTAACGCTTATCCTCGCATTCAGCTTTTTGCTTGCAGATAATCTATCAGCTCAACATGCAGATCACAATAATCAAGAGATAGAAAATAGCAGAATCCAAGCAGGGTATTCACTCGTGTGGAGTGATGAATTTAACAGCAGCTCGATTGATACAACGGTTTGGAATTTTTGGGTAGGCCCTGCTTACAATGATGAGCTCCAGTTTTATACAAGTCGAACGGAGAATGCTTTCATTGATGATGGAAAATTACATTTACGTGCTCAAAAAGAAACATACAATGGGATGAGGTATACATCTGCCCGTATCTCAACTGATAGTACATCTATTGGGTGGAAACATGGGCGCTTTGAAGCAAGCATAAAAATGCCAAATGGAAAAGGTTACTGGCCCGCATTCTGGCTGATGCCTATCCGGGATATAGGCTGGCCTAAGGGCGGTGAAATTGACATCATGGAGTTTCGTGGAAATGAAATCCACACAACCACAGGAGCCGTTCACTTTTACGAGGCAGGCTGCACTGCAAGCTCCTGGGAGTGCAGAAGATATATCAATGACTCCATCACGCAGCCGGAAATAGATTTAACCGATAGTTTTAATCAATACGCTCTGGAATGGACCGAAGATGAGCTCATCTGGTTTTTTAACGGCACTGAATTTCAGCGTGTTCAAATCGACGATATCGATGCCGATTTCAATCCGTTTTCAACGCCATTCTACATTATTCTGAACCTTGCCATTGGAGGAAACTTCTTGGAAAATCCGGATGAAAGTACACCATTTCCACAGTCACTGGTTGTGGATTATGTTCGCGTATATCAAAAAAAATAAAACGGCGTGACGAACCAAACCTGTCAGGTTTACTTAGCAACAGAGATCATCTGATAAAGACCTGCTAAAACCTGACAGGTTTAGTAGCGTATGTATTTACTTTTTCGATGATTCTCCTATTTCTCCCAAAGACAACCCCTCCATCAGTGCGTCGTAGTTGGATATATCTTTAGGCAGAATTACGCTATTCTCTACTCTTCCAAGCCCAGATAGTACATCGAGGTACTTCTCTGATAGCTGAAGCTTCATTGCGTTTACACCATTGGGACGCGAAAGGGCATCAGCCACCTCTTCAATCGATTTAGCTGTAGCCTCTGCAATGGATAAAATTTCCTGGGCGTATCCCTCGGCTTCATTAATCCGACGCTGCATTTCGGCTTCCGATATATTAATAATTTCGGCGCGTACACCTTCAGCATCATTAATGCGGGAGCCTTTCACCCCTTCCGATTTTGCAATAATCGCCCGTCGGTCCCGCTCGGCCGTCATCTGTCGCTCCATTGCTTTCTGTACCGTTCGCGGCGTTACGATATTCTTTATTTCGTATCGATGAACTTTTATGCCCCATACTTGCTCAACTTCACTTAAAACCTTCACTACCTCTTTACTCATGGCAGCCCGCTCTTCAAATGTTTGATCGAGTTCCATGTTTCCCAAGACTGATCTTGTAGTTGTTTGTGCAAGCTGAACGGCAGCATATCGATAATTGGTAATCCCGTAGCTGGCGTTAACGGGGTCCATCACGCTCAGGTAGATCACTCCATCCACCTCAACTTTTACGTTATCTTTGGTAAAGCACTCCTGGGGCTCCACCTCTATCGTTTCTTCGCGCAAATCTTTTTTGTAGACAACTTTATCAATAAACGGTATGAGCGCGTGAAAACCCGGACCCAGTGTTTTATGATAGTTACCAAGGCGCTCAACAATAAACGCGAACTGGTTGGGAACAAGCCGCAGCGACCGAATAAAATGGTACATTACATACAGCAGAAAAAGAGCTAACAGAATTTTGCTAATCGTTTCAAAAATTTCCATGATTACTGTCCTCTTTTGTTTATTGAGCCTGATGATTTGGATGGGTTTTTCGTGTGATCACTTATCGTGCTCACCCCTTCAAAAAATGTCTTCAGATTTGCTGTTTCTGTAGGCAGCACTGATACGTTTGCCGTTTCAATAATTCCACCAAACTGTTTGATATACTGTTCAACAAGCTTCGTTTTTACAGCCAGGTCTCCACCCGGTTTTGAAATTGCTTCAGCTACCCGGTTGATTCCTTTTGCCGTTGCAGTAGCCACCAGCTCAATCTCTTTAGCACGCCCTTTGGCTTCGTTGATCCTTTTTTGCCGCTCAGCCTCCGATACCAGCACCTTGCTCTGCTGCTCACCTTCCGACTCGAAAATCCTTGCCTGCCTGTGACCTTCAGAATTGGTTATTTCAGCCCGTTTTTCGCGCTCGGCTTCCATCTGACGCTCCATAGTATCGATAATTTCGTTCGATGGACTGATATTTTTAAGCTCATATCTCATCACTTTAATGCCCCATGGATCGGCGGCCTTATCAATTTCCCGTACGATATTCTCGTTCATCGTTTCCCGTTCTGAAAATGTATCATCCAGGGTCATTTTACCAATCTCGGAGCGCATGGTTGTTTGAGCAAGATTTACGGCTGCCGCACGATAGTCTGAAATACCATAACTCGCCTTGTACGAATCCATCACTTTCAAATAGACCAGCCCGTCCACAGAAACTTCAATATTGTCTTTGGTGATACAGGTTTGGCTTGGAACATCAAGAACCTGTTCGCGCATCTCCTGGCTGTAGGCAGGACGATCTACAAATGGTATGAGGAAGTGAAAGCCGGGTTTGAGGGTTTTTTTATACTTCCCGAGTCGTTCCTGAATCACTTCTTCCCGAAATTCAACAATCTGAAAAAGCCGGGTAATTACGAAGTATGATAAAACAATAAATATTAGGAATGTTGTCCACATATCAGTTCTTATTTCGTGTTTTAGGTTTTATGCCGGGAGAGTCTAGCGAATCTACTTCTTCTACAATCCATGTTGTGTTATCTCTGTATTTGATGCGTACCTGCGCTCCGGCAGGAATTTTTCCCTCTACAGAGCGGGCCTGCCATGAAATGCCCTGAAATCGAATGCGTCCTTCGTTACTCAGGTCGTTCACAGGCTCTATCACTTCTACGATCTGATCCATTGCTTCATAATCTTCGTCGGCGAATTTATATGAGCTTTCACCTTTAAAATATTTATTGACGAATGGTCGAATGGCAATGGTCATGACTGTTGATGAAAGCAGCCAAACGATGACAGCAGTAAGTGGATCATCCAGAAACCCGAAATATCGGATCACTCCCACTCCGAGGCCACTAAGCCCAAGTAAAAATGCAATTCCACCGGGTACAACCGCCTCCAGAAAAATCAAGAGCACGCCACCAATCATAAAAATCCAGGTTAACAGGTCGGCTTCCATAACTTTAATTGTCTGTAATTTTTACCTATAGATAGCAAATTGAGCTTAAAAAAACCCGTACACATATAAATTTTTTAGAAATCTCTTTAACTATGACAATACGTTTTAAATACATGTTCTACGCTGCCTAGAATATGCGAAAAATTTTAATAGCGTATCTCAAAATCTGTTTTCAAATCGGTAGATTGATTCCATATTATAGTGAGTGTTTCATTTTCCTCACTGTACTGCCACTCTCCCATATCATCCCCTTGTTGTAGTGTATTTGAGTTGGCAATCACTCTTTTGGGTTTAGATGAATATAAAAATTGTATCTCTAACGTCCTCTCTTTTAATTTGCCTTCGAAATCTCCAACTGTTCGACCTATTGTGAACGTTGAATAACCATCCGTTTCGAAATAGCGAAAACCTGTGGTAGCGATCTCACCATTTCGGTATCGGTTGGTCACTCCGTCATCTTCATATAGCCGAAATGTGCCCACACCACCTGCATAAATCTCTATGGTAAGTTCCCTGTTGGATCCTTCCATGATTTGTCCCGCACGGCTGCGATAGGGTATAATGGATCCAGCTTTTACAAACACCGGAATTTCGCTAACAGTAGTATCTATCAACCAGGTTTGATCTCCTTCATACATCTCACCCGACCCATAATTATACCATGTTCCTTCAGGAAACCAGACCGATCTAGATTCTGACCCCTCCCGGTATACAGGAGCAACCAGCAGTGCTTCTCCAAGCAGATACTGTGCTGGGTGGTCTCCATCACCCCGAACGGGATTTTCCGCCGTCGCTCTTACAAGATGGGCCAGGCTATATAGATAGGGAAACAACCGGCTTCGCAGCTCAGCCATTTCACGAATTTCTTCAACAACAACAGAAGAAAACGGCATTGAACTACTATTGGCAGGGATATAGAGATGCATCAATCCGGTTAAAGCAGAAAATTGAATCCATCTCATTATTACTTCGTCTGTCAGATCATCGCCATAGGTGTTGATTATATTCGGGTCTAATCCGCTTGTTAAAAACGGAGCCTCATACGTAGCCCTCCGAGGATTCGTTACGGATTCAATTCGCTTCTCTAAAATCTCAAAAGCACTATCAGCATTTTGTAGTCCTGCATGAACATGATGCCATTTTGCCGGAATCTTTTTAAAATCTGGATCATAAAGATCTTGAATACCCGAAATGAAAAAACGCCGAGGTCCTTCGTAGGCCCAATGATCATGATTAGATGCTACTCCACTACTATCTGAGACATTTACAGAATAGATACTTTTATTAAACAACCATTTTTTTGGAACGAGTGCGACTGAGTCAGGATCAACAGGATATTGCAGTACTGCGTCCGGAACAATTCCATCCGCCAGAACAGATTCAACAACGGACCTTTCGTTGTTCTGTGGCCAAACCAAAGTGCCAAAAGCCCAGGCCGGCGGAAGCATAACGGGTTGTTGTCGCTTTAAGAGTCTCGGATCAAGATCATGCTCAACTGTTGCGGGCAGACCGAAACCCGAAGGTGGGATTTCGTTATTTCTGGAAAGGTGAAGCTTTTCGAGCATAAAGCCTTGATAGCCCTGAAAAGCTAATTTAATCTCGTAAAAACCTGTTGTCTCAAACCGAATGGCTTCTGTTTTATTTCTGTCGGCAGGAGTCCATTGCAGATATTCTGTGTTTTGAGGAGAGATGGTTCCCTGGTGTTGAAGAAA
The DNA here is from genome assembly GCA_964544445.1 of uncultured Rhodohalobacter sp. Classification (GTDB taxonomy): domain Bacteria; phylum Bacteroidota; class Rhodothermia; order Balneolales; family Balneolaceae; genus Rhodohalobacter. Next base: position 121,016 of record CAZJBI010000007.1, on the reverse strand, counting down.
TCCTTCTCTACCCGTTACTGTAACATGAACCGAGCTGCCAGAATCTGGCAAAACAGTGGAAGCCCCGAGTATCCAAAGTGAATATTCGCCCGGTGACTGAACATAAAACCGGGATGTTGCCAGCGACAGTTCTGAACTCTGAAGCTGCATGGGAAAAGAAGAGAGATGCTTTGTTCTTTTCCAGGCCTCGTCAAACTGAATATTACTATTTGATATGGATATTATTCCTTCGGCCTCATAAATAGTGGCCTCAGGTACCGGGGTGCATGATCCGGTGTAAATAAATAACAAAACAAAAGTAAACCAGCGCAGATGGGGCAGCATATACACACATCACATTAATCTTAAAACAATAAGATAAACATGAATAGTGAAAAACCGATTTCGAAAATCGACTTAGCTATTTGCCTCGTTTACCTGTTTTTTAAAATCTTTAGAAACTTTGAGCATGGGAACATACTGCTCGGGAACAATTACTTCTTCATTTGTTTTTGGATTTCTGGCCACCCTTTGCGCGCGTTTCACTACTTTAAAGCTGCCAAAACCACGAAGCTCAATTGTTTCGCCACGCTTCATAGCGTCAACTACCGTATCCATAAATCCTTTAACAACAGCCTCTGTTTCTACTTTGGTCAGTCCTGTTGAAGATGAAATAATATCTACAATATCTGCTTTCGTCATAATGCTAAGCCTTTGCTGTCAATTAACTTTATCGTTTTTACTGCTTATCTGATTATCTGAGATTTTACTGATCCTAAAAAGTGAAACTAAAGCGTAATCGTTCATTTAGAGTCAAATTTTATCAAAAATTTTGCTAAATCTTTTATACATTCGAGCCTAAAAGAATCTCTAATGATTAGCAACCCTACATGGAAACATTTGATCTTATCATCTCCTGGCTCGAAAATCTAATCTGGAACACACCGGAGGCGATGCCAGCTATGGTACTTCTCCTCCTTGCGTTTGGATTATTCATCACCGTAAGACTGGGTTTTATTCAGCTCACCGGTTTAAAACACGGATTTAAAGTTGTATCCGGCGCCTATGATGATCCCGATGATGATGGTGACATCAACCACTTTCAGGCTTTAAGCACCGCGCTTTCTGCAACAGTGGGAATTGGAAATATTGCCGGGGTTGCTCTTGCAATTCATTACGGCGGACCCGGAGCTCTTTTCTGGATGTGGATTACCGCCATTCTGGGTATGGCTATTAAGTTTACAGAGGTTACTCTCGCTCAGAAATACAGAATTACGAATGAGGACGGCTCCGTATCCGGCGGACCGATGTATTATATTGAAAAAGGCCTGGGGCCGAACTGGAAATGGCTGGCCGTCGCATTTTCTATAGCAGCAGCCATTTGCGCATTCTTAACCGGAAATGCGGTTCAGGCCAACACCGTGGCAGACGTAATGAACAGTGACTTTGAAGTCCCTAAAGCTCTCACCGGTTTGATTACAGCCACACTCGTCGGAGCTGTTATCTTAGGAGGTATTAAACGTATTGGCTATGTAACCGCCCGACTGGTGCCTTTTATGGGCATTTTATACGTTGCAACCGGTCTGATCATTCTACTGGTAAACTACGATCAAGTACTGCCCTCATTATGGGTAATTGTCTCAAGTGCTTTCAATCCACAGGCAGGTGCTTTAGGTGTCGGTTCAGGAACATTGATTTTTACGCTTAGTTATGGTGTGCAGCGGGGTCTATTCTCGAACGAAGCGGGCCAGGGTTCTGCCCCTATTGCACACTCCGCTGCGAAAACAGATCAGCCTGTGCGAGAAGGTGTTGTAGCCCTGCTGGAACCATTAATCGACACGCTAATCGTGTGTACCATTACCGGACTCGTGATCGTTTCGACGGGGGCTTGGGATATGTATCACTCAACAAGTGTAAATCCGGCTGAAGGTGTTGTATCCTATGAACTGAATGAAGCCGCTGATAACACCCTCATTTTTGAAAATGGGGTCCCTTCGAATGGTGCTCTTCTCCGATACGAAATTCCGGTAGATACGATGTTTGCCGACGAAGCCATGACGATTCCTTTTACCGGACAGATCGAAAATGTTTCTTCTGAGCCCAGTATTGTATCTGCAGATGGATCGAGCCTGGTAAGTCTGTATGGAGGAGTAATCGAAAATGGTGCCCCACTCACATCACGTGCCTTTGAGATCGGGCTTGGCCCACTATTTCCCGGTGGAGGCTTTATTGTAACGTTTGCCGTACTGCTATTTGCTATATCTACATCCATTAGCTGGAGTTACTATGGAGACAGAGCAGCGCAATACCTTTTCGGGTTCAAATCAATATTTTGGTACCGCCTGGCATTTGTAGGCATGCACTTTTTTGGATCTGTTGTATCACTCACCACCATCTGGATGTTTGGCGACGTGATGCTGGGCCTGATGGCTTTCTTTAACATTATCGCACTGTTTGCACTTTCTGGTGTTATTGTGAAAGTTACACGAAAATATTTCGAAAATACTGAGGTGTAATACGTGGAAGACTTGCACGAAAACATAACGAAAATCAGCCACCCGGTTGTAGATCGTGATTTAACAATTCTCCGCAATAAACATACCAATACGGCTGATTTCAGGCTTGCAATGGGGCGTATTGCCACTATTCTTGCCTATCATGCGCTAAAAGATCTACCGGTAAAAGAAGTGGAAATTGAAACACCTGTAACCAAAGCCAGCGGTTTCAATATCGACACTGATATTATTATTGTTCCCATTTTGCGTGCGGGCCTGAGTTTGGTTGATGCGCTGATCAATTTTATCCCCGACGCAAGTGTTGGCCATTTGGGTATGTATCGGGATGAAACGACACATACTCCTGTTGATTACTATTCAAACCTTCCCAATAAACTGGAACACGCAACCGTTTTGCTGGTAGATCCGATGCTGGCAACAGGTGGAAGTGCCGATGATGCCATTCACTTTCTTAAAGATAAAGGAGCGAACAACATTCGGTTTATCTCTTTGATTTCTGCGCCTGAAGGACTGGAACGAATCACGCGTAAATATCCCGACATTTCCATTATAACAGCTGCTGTCGATGAAAAACTTAATTCAGACGCATTTATCGTACCGGGACTTGGCGATGCAGGAGACCGATATTTTGGAACAACTTAATAGTCAGCCAGCACATGTAGCTTATCTGCCACGGTTTCAATCTTTACTCATTCTACCACTGTTCTTAATTGTATTTACGATATTCTCCTGCTCCGAGCTTTCTGAATATGACTCCCAGCAGATTCAAACCGTAATCAACGACTCGTTAATCACCACAACCGAAAGCTGGGACGTTGAAATGGTTCTCACACAAGACGGACAAAAACGAATTTACATTAAAGGCTCCTACGCCATCAATTATCAGGAAGAGCAAAACAAACGCACAAATATTTCCGGACCTGTATATGTCCAGATCTTTGACTCAACCGGGGCTATTGAGTCTGAAGCCTGGAGTAAACGAGCCATTTATCTCGAAAAAGAGGCCGAATTTGAACTCTATGATTCTGTTCGAGTACGTACCATCGACGATCGGCGATTATACACGGAGTTTCTCAGATGGACACAAAACACGGATCAAATTACATCACCCAATTTTGTAACGATTATTACACCAACCGACAGCATTTCCGGGCGCGGTTTCGAAGGGGTAACCGATCTTTCATCCTACACCATTATTGAACCCAGGGGCCGATGGATGGTAGAATGAAGAAGATTACAGCTTATTTCTCTTTCCTTTTGTGTTTATTATTGCTGATAACTGCTTTTAAATCGGCTAATGCCCAGGATAGCGTGATCATAATACAGGCAGACCGACTTGATGGCGGCATTGTTGACGGTGAAACCATCAGGAAAATTCTTGGAGATGTGATCCTCCAAACAGAAGATATGATTATGGAAACCGACAGCGTCTACCAGTATGTAAACCGTAATCTGCTGGTTGCGTTCAATTCACAGATCGAGACGGAAAACGAAATGATCTGGGCTGATATTCTCTATCACAACACGGAAACTGAATTCAGCCGAATGCGTGGTAAAGTGATTGTTCAGTCGGAACAGAATACGGTTTTCAGTGACTCCATCGACGTAGATCAGGCAAATGATCTTGCCATCTTTAATGTCCCGGTTCGGTTTGAGGACGATGATGGGACACTTATTGCCGAAAATGGTCTCTACTTTCAAGCAGCTGACAGCGCCGTATTTCGGGGCAATGTTCAGCTCGCCGACAGCACTCAATATCTTGAAGCCGATTCACTCTTTATGAACCGTTCCAAAGATCTATATGAGCTGTATGGCCAGGTTTATGCCGAAGATTATGAAGATGGCGTAACGTTCACCGGTGAATACCTCTTCTCCGACTCCACAGGTTACCGTGAACTTGTGGATGATACATGGCTGATGGAAGTCAGCGAATCGAAGGCCGATACTACCCATCTGATTGCCGATAAAATTGAAATCATGGAAACTGACACAACGTCGTTTATGGACGCATTTGGGGACGTGCGGGTATGGTCTCAAAAATTCTCTGCTGTGGCAGATACTGCCAACTATATTGATCATGAAGAGCGTATTATTTTCCGATCATCTCCCATATTATGGCAGAATAACATGCAGCTAACCGGCCCTTACATCGAAGCTACATTGGAAGATGATGAGATCCGGTTTCTGCAATCGTTTGAGCAGCCCATCGTGGTCCAGGAAGATTCAGCTACCGGTAGACTTCACCAGATGACAGGAGACACCCTGCATGCTTTTTTTGATGAAGGTGCAATCCAGCAGATCAGAGTTTTCGATAATGCGGAGATTATTTTCCACCAGGTGGATGAAAATGATGAACCCGACGGACTGATTGAGCTCATCTCGGCCGGACCTGCAACCATGGATTTTCTGGATGGCGATATTGACTTCTTTAAGGCTACCCGAAATATTGATGGCTCGTATTTGCCTGAGGACCCTGCAAACATTGAGCGCAGACTTGACAACTTCAGCTGGGATCCCGGTCAAAAACCACAACGGCCTGAGATCAGAGTACCGCGGTTGCCAGCCATCCCCGAAGAACGGCCCTTTGAGCTCCCTCCCAGGTATGTGAGGTATGTATCGGAGTTGAGTGGTAGTGATCAATAGTTAGATTTGAGATGTGGGATATGAGATATGAGACTAGCTAGCCCAGTCTTTTTTCAAAAACGTAAATCATTTTTTGAATCTCATCAATCTTTTCAATCATAGTGGAATACTCCTCCTCAGAAATGAATTCTAAATTTTTCGATATTAAAATCTGTGTTTCCAGCTCACACGCTGATACATAAGCAATCCTCAAAAATCTGGAAAATTCTTTCGCAAAACTGCGTCCCGCCCCTTCTGCAATGTTAGAGCTAATTGAAACAGCTGATCGTCTCATTTGTGATACAATTCCATATGTTTCGTGTTTTGGGTAGCTTTGGGTTAACTGATAAATTGATGTAGCAAACTTTGTAGATTTTTTCCAAATCTCGAGCTTTCTGTAATTATGTGGTTTCATATATATCATATTCTTAATGTTCTTGTTTTTTTGTATGAACAGTTTTTTATCAATTCCTTACACATTTTATCTAAAGTCTCACATCTCATATCCCACATCTCATGACTGAATCATATATTATCGATGCCACGCGAACACCCGTTGGAAATTTCAGGGGAAGTCTCTCCCCTATCCGCGCAGATGATCTTGCGGCTCATGCCATCAGGTCGCTGCTGGATAAAAATCCGGACCTCGATCCCGCAGCCATTGACGACGTCATTTTTGGCTGCGCCAATCAGGCGGGCGAGGACAACCGCAATATTGCGCGTATGGCACTTCTATTGGCCGGATTGCCCTTTACAGTTCCGGGCGAAACGGTAAACCGCCTCTGTGCTTCGAGTATGTCGGCAGCCATTCACGCAAACAGGGCTATAAAAGCGGGTGACGGTGACCTGTTTATTACGGGAGGCGTTGAACATATGACACGCGGGCCCTGGGTCTTCTCCAAGTCATCCAAACCATTCGGAAATGACTCAGAGATGCACGACTCCAGTTTTGGCTGGCGGTTTATCAATCCGAAAATGGAAGAGCTCTACGGAACGGAGGGAATGGGATTTACGGCAGAGAACCTGGTGGATAAATATGCAATCAGCAGGGAAGCACAGGATGCGTTTGCGGCCTGGAGTCAGCAGAAAGCAGCCAGGGCACAGCAGAGCGGCCGTCTCGCTGAGGAGATTACTCCCGTAGAGATCCCCCAGCGAAAAGCTGATCCAATTGTGTTTAAAGATGATGAATTCATCAAACCGAAAACCACAAAAGAGATACTTGCCAAACTGCGACCGGCCTTCCGGAAAAACGGCACGGTGACGGCGGGCAACGCGTCCGGACTGAATGACGGGGCCGCTGCTATGCTGATCGCTTCGGAAAAAGCCATCCGGAACCACTCGCTCAAACCCCTGGCCAGAATCGTGGCTTCGGGTGTGGCCGGTGTTGAACCCAGGATTATGGGAATCGGTCCGGTGAATGCATCCGAAATCGCACTTAACCGCGCCGGTCTGTCACTGGACGATATGGACATCATTGAACTCAACGAAGCATTTGCAGCCCAGGTATTGGCCTGTACCCGAAAAATGGGGCTTAAAGACGATGACGAACGGATCAACCCAAACGGTGGAGCGATTGCGCTGGGCCACCCGCTGGGAATGAGCGGCGCCCGCATTCTTCAAACGGCCGCCATTGAGCTTCAAAAACAGAAAAAACGCTATGCGCTGGTAACCATGTGCGTGGGTGTGGGACAGGGGTACGCGGTAATATTAGAGAACGTATCAATCTGAAAATGCGATAAAGAAATTTTAAAGCTATTTAATTCTTAGTAATACTCCAGACGGAAGCATCTCTTCCATTCAGCCTGGTTGTGATTTCTATATGGCCATTTGTAGCTGAGATACTCTCAGTTGTCTCATCTATGAGGTTAAACAGCTCATACTCTTGATCCGACTCAACCGGCACCGAAATTGTAAACGTCTGTTCAGATGTGCCGTGATTGATGGCGTAAAGCAGGGTTCCTACACTATTTTTCTGAAGCTGTAATGCAACAGGTTCTTCTAACTGACCATCAACAGAAGTAAAAACGGGTTTTTCAACGCCTGCCAATTCTGTGAGGCCCAATATAAATCGATTGTTCTCTTCGGTTTGATTGGGATGATTGGCCAATCCAAGGAAACTCCCGATGGCTACCGTCTGCCCCCTTCCGTAGGTATGGTGCACCACAACCGGATCGCCCGTCTGGTCAAAGGATGCTATGATGTTCGTATCATCTTCGTTCAGAAGATCAAATGTGGTACCATAAAGAAACCCAGAAAGCGAGGCGCCGATATCGTCAGCCAATATTGAGGAGTTGTTTGTAAGGGGCATAGGCAGAAGCTCTTCACGCATCCAGACTTCTTTCTCCCGAACCCCAAACACCTCGCTGAGACCCATTCCCGGTATCACGTCAGAAGAGTAGCCGCGCTCATCATTCCAGCCGGTTCGCGCCTCAGCGACGGCGAAGCCCCCGTTTTCCACATAGTTCTTAATTCCATCTGCGGCTTCCTGCGTCAGCATCATCAACCACGGCAGAAGTACCAGCTTATATTGCGAAAGATCCTCGTTTTCAAGATCGCGCCGATGGATAAAGTCAACCGGAATATTATTCTCGGCCAAAACGCGATAATAGCCAATTAAAGAGTCGTGGTGGCCGGAGGGATACTCATACCTGCGCTGGGCGCCGCCCACCATCTGAGACAGCGGGTTATAGACCAGGGCCACCTCAGCCTGTACCGGTTCAGAGTCTAAAATCAGATCCATATGCTTTGTTACGGTCTTCGCGATCTTTCCGGCATTTCCGGCACGCGGAGTCAGGCTTCCGTCCTGATTAATGAGTCCGTAACCGCCCGACTCATATCCCGACGACATCGGATAGAGCGAATAGATATTTATCGCCTGTGCTCCTTTTGAAATTGCGGACCATGCCCAGACGTTATGGTCACCCGGCGTTACAGGATCCCCTACCAGCAGCGCAATTGTGCCTTTTCCGGCCTGGAGTTCACCCACGTACCACCCCTTATTCTCGCGGTTGGCCGAGCGGGTAAAATCCATGAAGTTCATCACCCTCCATGCCGGCCAGTGACGGTCGGGATGATTATGCTTCGGATAGAGTGACACGCCGTAGTAGTCTACGCTGTCTGACATTAAAAAATCGTCGGTAGCGCCTACTCCCATGTGGGGAGAAATTATGATGGACGAAACTGCGGCGTGGGAGGTTATGACGTTGTGAGGGTCACCTGCACGAACGGCATCATACCGCATTCGCAGGTCTTCAGCGAGTTTTTCATAAATAAACGTTTTCCAGTCGAGGTAGTCGGTGTAGCTGAGAATGGTGCTGAATCGCGGCGGACTCACATCCTCCCACTCAATAAATTCACGGTGCCAGGCTGTATTGAGCTGTTCGGGCGTTTGATATTTTGTCTTCAGCCATTCCCTAAAACGCTGTTGGGTATAGGGGCAGTAGCAAAACTGGGCATTCTGCACATAATCTATGTTCGCCCAGTTGATGATGTGCGGCTCACTCCAGAGATCCCATCCATAAAAATTGTCGTAGCGCGTGGCGACCTTTGCCGTCTGGGTATAGAAATTCATGATCGCCTCCCGAACGTCTGAATGATCGGGACAGTAGCCGGGCGCCGACTGTGACTCAATCATCACCCCGCTCTGCGTTTGAAATTTCGCATCGGGGTTCTGCTTTCCGACCCATTCCGGAGCAGAATCAGCATACATCTGGATAAAAACCTTCAGCCCCGCTTCATCAGCAAGCTCGAGGAGCAGCTCCAGGTTCTCAAAATTGTATTCCCCTTCGCGCGGCTCAGCTTTCTGCCATTCAACCCATGTTCGAACCGTATTGAAGCCAAGGCTTTTAATCATATTCAGATCCTCCAGCCACTCCTCACGCGAGTCTTCCGTCACTTCCGACAGCATTGGAGCCCGTGCATCTCCCCCGCTGTACCACACCGAAAACGGAAAGAAGTCAGGCTCATAAACCGTATCGGGAGTTTGCTGAGCTGCAACGGTTTGTGTAAGTAAAAGGAGGAGAAAAATGGAGTATAAAATGCATTGTTTCATATCGCCTGTGATGATGTTAATTGAAGACACTAACTGAATCTTACAAAATATTTTCTACTCTTTTATCTCTATTTGGCCTTGTGAATTTTTTTAACATTTTCTATAAGACGGTTTTCACAATTTTCCTGATCTGTGGCAAAAGTCAATCAGAAAAGCTTCAGGTTGAACATTGGTTTGATTGCTGAATACCTTTACTATTCATCTGAATCTCAAATTACACCCTATGTTATGATCTACGAATTTAATGGCTACCAACCGGTTATTCATGAATCGGCGTTTATTCACCCTCAGGCAGCGGTTACGGGGAACGTGATTATCGGGAAGGATGTATACATCGGACCCGGAGCGGCGATCCGGGGAGACTGGGGGAAAATCGTGATCAAGGATGGCGCGAACGTCCAGGAAAACTGCACGATTCATATGTTTCCCGGCGTCACCGTTACGCTGGAGGAGTCAGCTCATATCGGCCACGGAGCCATTATTCACGGCGCCACCATTGGACAAAACTCACTTGTGGGAATGAATGCCGTGGTGATGGACCGCGTGATCGTTGGTAAAGAGTGCATTATCGGCGCGCTGGCTTTTGTGAAGGAGGGCATACACATTCCCGATCGAAAGGTGGTGGTCGGCAACCCGGCCGAAATCGTAAAAGACGTTACGGATGAGATGGCAACATGGAAAACGGAGGGTACGGGATGGTACCAGCGACTGCCAAAGCAGATGAGCGAGTCCTGGAAAGAGTGTGAGCCGTTGAGGGAGGTGCCGGATAACAGGGAAGATCAGTCCGGAGAGTATAAAACGTGGGGGGAGGAGAAGGGGTGAATAG
>CAZJBI010000007.1:0-110922 GCA_964544445.1 uncultured Rhodohalobacter sp. | reverse complement strand
CAGGTAGCAGGTAGCAGGTAGCAGGTAGCAGGTAGCAGGTAGCAGGTAGCAGGTAGCAGGTAAAATAAATTTTTTTAAGAGCTTGTTTTTATTTTACGATTTCCGGCAGATCGAACTCATATAGCTCAGATGAGTTCAGTTGGGAGTATGCTATGATTTTCCCGCCTTTTTCTGTTACAGTAAAATCATGGATGGGCCTGTCAAATTTCGCCCTGAAAATCATATTCCCATCCCAAGTCCATATTTCCAGGGATGTTATAAACTCATCAAGCTTTTCAGAAATAACATCACGATTTTCATTTAAACCCAGCACATACAGATAGTTGTTGGAAGCCCACTTTACGGTTCTGTACTGGAATACTCCCTGTTCAATCTGCTTATCGTTGAGATCATCATCATTAATAATCACTTCCTTGACTTCTTTTGTATCTACATCAATAAATTTTAATAAATTGTGGTATAGATAAAAATATCCAAATTTCTTTCCATCGGGTGATGAGACTGCTGTTTTAAAATCAGCAAAATGTCGTTCAAATCCGGTGAGGTCTTCTGATGGATAATCCCCTATCTTAAATAATGGAGTTTCTGAGCTGGGTTTCAGCCCTATAAATTCAAAATCGTCATTGGTTTCCTGGTTCCCATAATCTGCTATAAACAGTGAATCCGTGACCATCGTAATATCCGTAAAAACATTTTGCTGTCCTTCATAAGAGAAAGATTTTTCACCTAACCCAACAAGTGCCGTATCCGATACACTGTAATACCGGAGTGTCTTTCTGGATAAATCATAAAAGTTGACTGCATTGCTCTCTGTATTTACAATGGTAACCGGAACAAACTGAAACTCATCTGGTCCCCTCCCTTTTTTTCCCCATGAATATAAATATTCAAGATCGGGCAGTCGGAAAACTTTAAATACTTCTTCCTCCTCAACATCACTAATGAGCAAACGGGTATCGTTAACGTTTACCATTGCACCAGGCTGCAAAACAGATAATCCTTCATTTAGCTTTATAGTGCTTGCATTTAATTCACTTCCATAATCAATTGCATTTTCAACGAAATCTTCACTTTCGTGCATACAACCTGCAGTAATTATGAAACAAAGAATGATGTAATAGTAGATTTTTTTTGCCACAGACAAATTAGTAAATGGTATGTAGTAAGTAGCAGAAATTTAATTGTTAATCGAATACTAATTGAGTGTTTATCTGCTATTTTTCAATTCACAGATGCAATTACTGCTCACTTTTCTTTTTTTAAAGATTTATACAACAATACCCCATAGCGTACTGCTAATAGAACGATAACTAAAATCAAGACTATGAAAAGCAGCTCTAATGGACTAAAATACATTCTAATTACCTATCTGTTTATATTTATCTTACCTAAATAATTATCTGCCCATGAATATATATACATTGATGTATCATCCACTACTGAAACGTAGGCTGGCATGTTTCTCATCACGCCATCACTAAATATTCGATATTTAAACTTGCCCTCCTTGTCAAATATCATCCCAATGGTTCTTTTTTCATTATATATACCTCCCCATGACACATAAATATCTCCGTTTGGAAAAAAATCGATATCCTCAATTTTGCTAAAGTAACCAAAATCATCAGCTTCTTTTTCAGCCTCAACAACAGCATCCCATTCAGGCCCATTTTGTATGGAAAAAGAGCTAACAGTAGAATCTTTTTCTACATTATATATAAATGCTTCTCCTGTTCCTTCAGACGATAATACAATATTTTTTCTACTTTTATCTACATCAATCATTAAAGATGGTATTCTATTTACTTTCTTTAAGATTGACTGAACATATCTACCATCACCTAACTTATTCGTTAAATTGCCGCTGGTGTCATACTCAAAAAAAAGATAACTCTCAGCAGGTGAGTAATTAACAGCTAAAATGTTTGCATCTTTAAGAATTCCAAAAGATCTGCCAACTCCTATTTTTAAAACGACATCCCTGACATGTTGACCCGATCTACTGAAGGTCAATACTTTGTTCAAATTCATATCAAATACCTGAATACCATTCTCACTTATCTTTAAATTCTCAGCATTGACCATCTCACCTGGACCTCTTCCTGTAGCGTTAACTAAGACTTCATACTGGTCATCCTGTGATATGCTTATTAAGCTGCCATATCTAAACAGTACGTACAACTTCTCAGATAAATCATCATACTCAATATCACTAATATTTCTGGTATTTAAACGATTATCGAGTAAAAATTTAGTTAAGTCGGACTCCTCACTCAGAAGATTATCCTGTGAACTAATATAGATTGCTGGTACATCATCATGAGGCATGTTCGTAACTGGAATATTTAATTGTTCGTACTTTTCACAGGTGACGAACAAAAAAAATATTCCAATCACGCTTAATCTGATATGTGGTTTATAAAAAGACACCTATCAACATTGATTTGCTCTGGCTTCATCTAAATATCTTACCCCTGAATAAGATATTCCTTCATTAGTGGTTGTTCCTTTATAAACGCAGACTGTTCTCTCGTAAAAAAAGATAAAACTTATTCCCATAGTTGAACAATGCGATAGCTCCCCAACAAAATCTCCAGACATATAATATTTACAAACTGCCCCATATATATTTTGTGAAGCTAAAAACAAAAATACAATCCCTAAAACAGCAACTATTTTTTTTGATTTTGAAGACATTTTTTTCATTTGTAGCACCTCTTATTTGATTTATAGATTATGAGTTCAACACAAAAAAAAAAAAAAATAAACATGCAGCTATAACATTTAATTTATTCTGTTTATCGCTAAATATTTATGATATAGTCTACAATTCCATAGCTTCTATTTCTACCGAAATTTGTAAAACAAGGAGATAAACCCCTTCTGAATTCTGATCCCTGAATTCTGTTCCCTATTCCCTATATTCATCCGTGTAACACCAACTAATGCTGACAGCATCCTATGATACGCGTAACATCCTATACTCAGGGAAAGTGGAATTCAAAAGGAAATGAAAGTGACCTGATCTCTGCCGTTTCCGGTGAAACGATTGGACAATTGGTTCATTCCGATCTGGATTATGCGGATATCTGCGACTATGCCCGGAATGTGGGAGGCCCTGAAATCCGTGAATTGACCATCCACGAACGGGCGTTTAAAATCAAATTCCTGGCTCAGTACCTGCTGGAGCGAAAAGAGAAATATTATGAGATCTCCACACAAACCGGTGCTACCCGCCGCGACTCCTGGATCGATATTGAGGGCGGGATAATAACCGCGTTTGGCATTTCGAGTCAGGCCCGGCGTAATCTCAGCGACCTGCCCTGGCATGTGGAAGGTGATGAAGTCACTCTCTCCCGAAAAGGAACATTTACCGGGCAGCACATCTGCGTACCTAAACACGGTGTTTCTGTTCAGATCAATGCGTTCAACTTCCCGGTTTGGGGCATGCTTGAAAAACTGGCACCGGCATTCATCGCCGGGCTTCCCTCCATCATTAAACCCTCTCCCCTGGGCAGTTACCTCGCGTTTGCGGTGTTTGAAGATATCATCGAATCTGGACTCCTGCCCGAGGGTTCTGTTCAGTTCATTGCCGCTGATAAACCGGGCGATCTGCTGAATCACCTGACAAGCCAGGATTCCGTATCGTTTACCGGATCAGCCGAAACGGGTAAAAAGCTGAAATCCCACCCGAACATTATTGAAAACAGCGTGCAGTTCAATCTTGAGGCTGACTCCCTGAACGCTTCCATTCTCGGCGAAGACGTAACTCCGGACATGGATGAGTTCGATCTGTTCATTAAAGAGGTTGCCAACGAGATGACAGTAAAATCAGGACAAAAGTGTACGGCCATCCGGCGGACTATTGTTCCTGAAAACCGACTGGATGATGTTGTACATGCGCTTAAAGAGAGGCTTGAGAAGACGAAAATTGGCAATCCGGCAGAAAAAGAGACGCGGATGGGTCCGCTTGCAAGCGAATTTCAGGCACAGCGTTTCAGTGAACAGATTCAGAAGCTGTCCGACGTCACCGACACCGTTTACGGAAATGAACTGCTCGATGGCGCATTCTCCGGAGCCAGATTGCTGGTTTGCCATCAGCCCCTCCAGGTAGATGAAGTGCACCAAGTTGAGGCCTTTGGCCCGCTGACCACCATTATGCCGTATCAGTCAGCACAGGAATCGATCGATATCGCTAACAGAGCGGATGGGTCACTGGTCGGCTCGCTCTTTACGAATGATGACTCGATTGCTAAAGAGATTACGATGGGATGCGCTCCCTATCACGGCCGGTTTATGGTGATCAACCGCCACAGCGCCGGGGAGTCAACCGGGCACGGATCACCTATTGCGTCGCTGGTACATGGAGGACCCGGGCGCGCGGGTGGCGGAGAAGAGCTTGGCGGTGCAAGGGCTGTTCTTCATCATATGCAGCGGGTTGCTCTTCAGGGATCACCAACAACCCTGCGTAATATTGTAGGGCAGCATATCAAAGGGGCAGAAACGCATCAGCCCGACAAACATCTGTTTCAGAAATATTTTGAGGAGATCTCGGTTGGTGAGGCGCTTACCACGGAGAAGAGAACCGTTACGGAACGGGATGTGAAGGAATTTGCCGACCTGACCGGAGACCATTTCTACGCCCACACCGACCCGGAGGCGGCTGCACGGTCGATGTTTGGCAAGATTGTAGCACACGGATACTTCGTGCTCTCGGCAACGGCCGGCCTGTTTGTTCATCCCGACGAAGGGCCCGTTTTGCTAAACTACGGTCTCGAAGATCTGCGGTTTACTGCCCCCGTGGCCCCGGGCGATACCATTCAGGCAAAACTCATTGTAAAACGAAAAACCCGCCGCCAGCAGCGCAAAACAGACAAAGAACCCTACGGAATGGTTTGGTTTGATGTGGAAGTTACTAATCAGAACAGCGACCTTGTGGCAGAGTACACCATTCTTACACTTGTAAAAAGAAAAAACAAACTGGACATCGATCAGTAATATGCCCAAAATTGAAGCGATCATTTTTGACATGGATGGCGTGATTATCGACAGCGAACCCATCCATCTGAAGATTGTTAAAGAGATAACCCGCGAAAATGGCCTTGACATTTCAGACGCAGAGCTGCAGAGCTATGTGGGTTCTTCCACCCTGGAGATGTGGGCCGATCTAGTTCACCGATACGGCGTGGACGAATCTGCCGAAAATCTAGCCAATCTCACAAAACACCGCATTACCACACATTACGAATCAAGTGACACTCTTCAAGAAGTGAGCGGGGTTAAGGATCTAATAAAAAAATCGAAACAAATCGTTAATAAACTTGCGCTGGCGTCATCATCTTCGATGGAGCACATCAATATTGTACTCGATAAACTGAAGCTGGAACCCTACTTTAGGCGAAGGGTGAGCGGTGCCGATTTAGCCCGCTCTAAGCCAGACCCGATGATTTTTATGAAGGCATCAGAGCTGCTTGAAACATCCCCATCGTCTTGCCTCGTGATTGAGGATTCGTACAATGGCGTTACCGCTGCAAAGGCGGCGGGGATGACCTGTATCGGATACAAAAATGAACACTCAGGTGATCAGGACCTGAGCCGGGCTGATCTTATCATCGATGATTTTAGCCGGTTCAATCTCGAAACATTCCTGGCCGATTTAACCCAAGATTAAAGCTTTCGTTGAAAGAGCAATACGGATTTCAGCACATACATTTATCAGCAAATAAAACTAATCATGACTCATCCTATTGAGCTTGTTACTACAGATGAAACGTTAAAAAAAAGCGTAATGCATTTGCAGACAAAGCCTGAGATCGCCATCGATCTCGAATTTGATAAGAACTACTATCGCTATGGCTTCAATCTCTGCCTTGTGCAGATTTTTACGGGTGAACTCTGCTATTTAATCGATCCACTTAGCGATGAGCTCAAGATCGAAACGCTTTTTCCTGTACTTGAAAACCGGAAGATTCAAAAAGTCTGTTTTTCGTTTGATGAAGACCTTCGACTTCTTCACTCTCTGGGCTGTTTTCCAAAAAATCTGTACGACATTGGAACGGCCTCACGTCTGTTAAACTACCCATCCACGTCTCTCACAAATTTGCTGATTGATGAACTGGGTATCGATCCGGGAAAATCCTCACAGCAGAGCAACTGGTTTAAGCGCCCGCTAAGTGAGAGACAAAAAAGCTATGCAGCAAACGATGTGCTACACCTGCTTAAATTAAAAGATCATATTAATCAAAAAGCTGTAATAAAAGGAGTTCAGGACTGGATTGTTGAAGAGAACCGCTCTTTGGATGAGCTGGATTACAGTGATTTGGACCACAATCAAACCATAAAAGAGAAAGACAAGCAGGACCTTACAGAGCGCGAATGGCATCTTTTTAAAAAATTGATGCATTGGAGAGACAGCATTGCAAAAGAGTATAAAAAACCGCCCTTTCAAATTGTTTCGAATAAAATTCTCACAAATATCGCCAAAGATTCACGAACCCTTATGGATTGGGAGCAGATGCGCGGCGTGTTCAGAATGATTCAAAACAATAGGATAAAACAAGATCTGATTGACATTATAAAAGAAGGTTCAGCAGAGGCAGATGAGATGAACCTATCTGATGAAATATCGGCAAAAAAGTCGTTAAGCCGTGAAGAGCATAAAAAAATGATGGCACAAAAAACGGAAATATCACGTGCAAAGAAACATCTTTTTGATCCGCTGAAAGAGAAAATTAAAGATGAATATGGAGAAGAAACCGCAAGTTTTTTACTGAGTAACCGTATCGTCGAAGAAATTGTGACCGGTGAATATGGTGGTTTACACAGTTATAAAAAAACACTATTCCAGTCATACGCCGCCGATCTAAACCTCGACACGGAAGAACTTTCCAAGTATCTGTAGTGAGTGTTTTTACAGATTGCCTTTCTGCATCTCATCCGCTGCAAAATTCGCAGCCCGTGCTGTAAGAGCCATAAATGTGAGCGATGGATTTTGTATCGCTATAGAGCTCATACAGGCGCCATCTGTAACGAATACATTTTTACACGTGTGAATTTGGTTCCACTTGTTTGTAATGGAGGTATCAGGATCTTTCCCCATTCTTGCACCTCCTACCTCGTGTATATCCAACCCCGGTGCCTGCATGCTGTCGCTGGTATTGATATTTTTGAAACCGGCTGTATCGAGCATTTCGGAAGCCTGCTCGAGAAAATCCTTCAGTAGTCTGTCATCATTTTCGGTATAGTCGACCGATGTTATGAGCTGCGGTATTCCCCATGGATCTGTTTTGGAGTCGCTTAAACGAACGTGGTTTTCGTAGCGGGGAACCGTTTCGGCTTGCGCCATCATGTATATTCCCCACTTACCCGGCTTAGCAACCTCAGCTTTTAAGTCTGCCCCGATGTTTTCTGAACGAACACCTCGCTGCCACCCTTGTCGGGACGCACCAAATGCAATCAGGTATTTCCCCTGAAAATCCACATCCGAATCCTGCCTGTAAACATTTCTGAAAGACGGCATAATAGCCTGTGTGGGGCGTCGGCCATAATAATATTCGTCCTCAAAACCATCAATGGAGGCGTTTACAGATCCTCTGTAATTATGAAATGCGATATACCGACCCAGCAGACCATTATCATTGCCCAAACCATCGGGAAACCTGCTGGATTTACTGTTTAGCAGTATCAAATTGGTGTTGAGCGCAGCCGCGTTTAAAAATATAACTCTTGCATAATACTCTGTCACCTCTTTGGTGTTTGCATCGATCACCCGTACACCTTTTGCTCTGCCGGCTTCTTCATCATAAATAACCGACTCCACAACGGAATGTGTTCGTTTAGTAAGATTTCCTGTACGCATTGCCCACGGAAGTGTAGAAGAATTTGAGCTAAAATAAGCTCCGTAGGGACAACCTCGATAGCAGAGATGGCGTGCCATACACATCGCGCGATTTTGCTGGCGATGTATCTCTTTTAATTCTGTTAAATGTGCGCATCGGCCGTGCAGTACGTGACGGTTATCCCATCTGGCTTCTACTTTCTCCTTGAAATGTTTCTCAACACAGGTAAAATCGAAGGGCGGCAAAAACTCTCCATCGGGCAGATGATCGAGGCCGTCTTTGTTTCCGCTCCAGCCAACAAAATTTTCAATATGGCTGTACCACGGCGCAATTTCATCATACGAAATGGGCCATTCAATGCCGTAGCCATCTCTTGCAGGACCCTCAAAATCGTACCGGCTCCAGCGCTGTCCCTGCCGGGCCCAGATCAGTGACTTGCCTCCCTCTTGGTATCCGCGTATCCAGTCGAAAGGTTTTTCCTGTTCGTAAGGGTGTTCTTCATCTTTTACAAAAAAATGTTTTGTTGCATCATCGTAAGCGTAGCAGCGTGCTACAATCGGGTTTTTTTTCAGCTCTTCCTGTGGCAGCTGTTCCCGATAATCAAAATGCCATGGATCATTGCCTGCCGTTGGATAATCTTCAACATGTTTTACGGGGCGGCCTCTTTCCAATATCAGCGTGTTTAGTCCACGATCGCAAAGTTCTTTAGCAGCCCAGCCTCCGCTTATGCCCGAACCTACCACAATTGCATCGTATCTATTTTCCTCGTCAGCCTTACCCGATAATTTCATAAAAAGCTCTTATTGGATTAAAAAACGAATTTAATTAATGCATTTTTTCTTTGTAGTACAACACATTTTACGTCTTTTAGTCTTTTGTGATTGTTGCGTGAAATGAAGGGCATATCAATTTAATGGAAAGCAACATCAGCCCTTGTTACAAAACAAAAAAAGGGAACCGGCGAGTGCCGATTCCCTTACTTTTTTCTCTCTAATTTAACCAATTATCAACCAAACAATCGCTCTCTCTATTTATACTTTATCTTAATTCTCTCTTTCGAGGTCAGGACTTATTGTTGTCGTATTAAGGATTCTGTAAATTGGGCAGAAGGATAAAGCCCCGGAGAATACTAATATGAGTCCGAGAAATCCCCAGAAATTATTCAAATACAATCCGGATGCTACGATCACTGCGCCAATCAAAACTCTTATAATCGAATCGAGGTAACCAACATTTTTTTTCAGGATCATATCCATCACCATTTTAATTTAAGTTGCGGAAATTGTACTGTATCACCACAGTCTGTTATGTTTCTTTTTTTACTCTGATTAATGATATGCATTCGTCTACTGAAACCATAGAGAACAAACCCTAACGATTCCTAATAGAGTTACTTACAGAAGACTAAGGGTATCCCCTACTGCCTTCTTTATCCCATATAAAACCATGCACTACAACGTTTAAGAACAATGAAGCAATCATGACTAGCGAAGATAAAAGTGTATTTCAATCCATAGAATGGAAAGATGACTGCCTTACAATTATTGATCAAACTCATTTGCCCTCGCGCGAAGTATATATCCGGCTTACTTCAGTAGGACAAGTATGGGACGCCATTAAAAAACTGAAGGTTCGGGGAGCCCCTGCCATAGGCATTGCCGGGGCCTACGGACTGTATCTCGGTGTACGGGATTTGCCGGAATCGGGCTTTTCATCATTCTATTCAGAATGTGAGAGAATCAGTGATTATTTAAACTCATCTCGCCCCACCGCAGTAAACCTGTCGTGGGCGCTGAATCGTCTTCTTGCAACAATTAAATCTCAAAAAGAGCAGTCAACAGATGAATTGAAATCCTTAATTCTTAAAACGGCTATAATCATTCACGATGAGGATCGTCGTATGTGTAAGGCCATTGGTGAGCACGGAGTAAAGCTGGTTCCCGAGCAGGCTAATATTCTAACGCACTGTAATACCGGTGGGCTTGCAACCGGTCAGTATGGCACGGCTTTTTCGGTAATTTTGCATTCCTATCAGGCCGGTAATTTAAAACATGTGTGGGTGGATGAAACTCGCCCCCTGCTTCAGGGAGCGCGTCTTACAACGTGGGAGCTGGCCAAAGCCGGAATTCCTCATCAGCTTATTGTCGATTCAGCTGCGGCTTTTTTGATGCAGACCCAACGGGTAGACATGGTCATTACAGGTGCTGACAGAATTACAAAAAATGGCGATAGTGCCAATAAAATCGGAACCTATTCACTGGCGGTACTTGCTAATCATCACAACATCCCTTTCTATATAGCCGCTCCATCATCAACCATAGACATGAACCTGGAAACTGGTAGTGATATTGATATCGAAATACGTGATGAAAACGAAATAACTACATTTTCCGGCAACCAGTCGGCTCCCGACAAGACCAATGCTTATAATCCCGCATTCGATGTAACACCACATCAACTCATTACGGCTATTATTACTGAAAAAGGAATCGTTAAGCCCGATTATTCAAAAAAATTAACCGAACTATTCACTTAAATTTTTGGATGTGTTCGGTTACATTTTCGGGATATATGGCCGAGTGTGATGCACTCCATACTGGATCGCCACCTTTCAGAATAATTAGCTGTGGAGACTCATGCCTTATCCCAGTTTTTTGTTCTACATGGTTTGATAATTTTCGCTGTGAACGCACATCAATAATATAGAAATTTACACCTTCAGCTATTTCAGGCTGGATTTTTTCCATATTTCTGAGCGCGAAAATAGACGTTCCACAAACCTTACTATGCTTAAAAATTAGGTTCAGGCCTTCGCTTTTTGAGAAAATCGGGTTCAGATCTTTTACATTTTCGGGCTGCACCCACTTCTCAGAAAGATTTAAATCTGATGAAAAAGTATCTTTCAGACGATCAAAAAAACTCATACTCTAATAATATCTGAGTGTTAACTCTCTGGTTATACCATTTCTATTCCCTGCAGCGAAAGAGCTTCACGGAGCTTGTCCATGCCCAACCCTTCACGAATTAGTTCAGGGTTATCACCTGTTAGGTCGAGAATGGTTGTTTCTTCTGCCTGCAGTTCAACCTGATTATCCACAATAACGTCAACAATATTATCAAAACGGCTAAGATAAAGTTCACGGTTCCCATCTTCCGGCCTTCCGTTTTCAACGCCGGGCAATTTAGCACTGATTGCAAGAACCGGATGCCCCAGCTCATTAATCAGTTCCAGACAAATTGGATAATCAGGAACGCGAATACCCACAGTCCGCTTTTTGGGATGCGTAAGAAGACGCGGCACCTCTCTTGTTGCCGGTAAAATAAATGTAAATGGACCTGGTATAAGCCGTTTTATGAGTTTGAAGTTATCATCCGTGAGCAGAGCAAAAGTCGAAATGTGCTCAAGACTTTTACACATTACCGTAAGATGGTCTTTTTTTCCAAGCTGACGAATTTGCCGTATTCGATCAATCCCTTTCTTGTTTTTGTAATTACACATCAATGCATATTGGCTGTCCGTAGGTACAAGCGCTACCGAATCGGCGAGAAGTTCATCTGTGACTTCAAATATCTTTTTCTTGTGTGGAGAATCAGGATGGATTTTTACTCGTAGAGCCATAAATTTTTATTCCTATTTGATTATGAATACAGCTTCGTAATTACGTCCGGATCAGATTAATCAGTAATCAAGATCCTCCTTTAAGCACGTCAATTTTTTAATAATAAGAAACCATGGATTCGTAAATTATTAAACCCGCTAAACTTCAAGGTTATGGTGAAATCTGGAATGGCATTACCAACGATTCTTATATAGATTACGTTCTACATGCACAAGACAACTAACTCAAATTAAAAAATACATCAACAAAATGGATACCAACATAAAGGCATGGTGGCTGGGACATTCAGCTTTTAAACTGGAATCACCTAAAGGTAAAATCATTTACATCGATCCATTCCTTTCGGGCAACCCAACAACCCCTGAAGAATTTAAAAACCCAGAAGAAATCGATTACATTCTTCTCACTCACGGGCATGAGGATCATGTTGGAGACACTCTGGAACTTGCAGAAAAAACAGGATGTACAGTTGTATCACAAGTGGAGCTCTCCCACCTATTGAAAAATAGAGGGTTAAAAGAGGATCAAAGAATAGAATTTAATAAGGGAGGAACCGTTCATTTCGATGACTTTTCTGTAACCCTGGTGAGCGCAAATCACAGCTCATCATTCGATGGTGAATATGCTGGTGAAGCGGGAGGCCTTGTTCTTTCGTTTGAAGATGACATCTGCTTCTATCACCTCGGGGATACAAACATCTTCAGTGATTTGGAGCTCTATGGACAGATGTATCAACCCCACGTAATTGCTGTGCCCATCGGTGATCATTATACCATGGGACCGGAAGAAGCCGCTATTGCCTGTGATATGATTGATGCTAACATCGCCGTACCCATTCACTACGGTACATTTCCCGTGCTCACCGGTACGCCTGAAGACTTCAAAATGTTTACTGAAAAATATTCAGGTACCGAAGTTATCGTACCTAAAGCAGGTGAGAAATTTTTGGGCTAGACCCCAGGTAATTTTTACTGTTTTGATTGGACGGGCTCGGTTTGGGTCCGTCTTTTTTTTGTCTTGTCTGAACTCGATATCAGAAATTCATTCATCAAAAATTCAGGCTCCCTAAGTTTCCAGTAAATATTAGTCGAAGATATTGAGATATAATTATCCATTTACAACATTCATACCTTTAAAAAGTATATACAAGAGATATTTTTTTGGATTCCCGGAGTTCACTCCCTTGACGCAAGATTATTGCATTAGAACTATTTAAACGCACTTTAAGCAACAGAAAAGCGCTTTTATTTCTGCTTGTATATATAATGTATAACTTGATATGCCACTCTCCGCTGATTAATCTTCCTTGTATCATCAAATTATTATTAAAACAGCCTGTGTCGCAATATTGCTGTCAGGCTTCTCTAATCAGATAGATATGAAAGAAAAAATTAACGTAGTAAGTGTCTTAATTTTGTGCTTTTTGTTTGGCTTTTTATCCTCTGCCAATGCACAAACCGAAAATGTGGTAGTCGAACAAAATGAAGACGGCTGGCGGCTTCTTGTTGATGGCGAACCCCTGATGGTTAACGGAATGAACTGGGACTACTTCCCGGTTGGAACAAACTTTGACTACAGCGTCTGGAATCAATCTCCGGAATTTATTCAACAAGCGCTGGATAATGAGATGAGCAGGCTTGAATATATGGGCGTAAATGCCATCCGTGTTTACACCGGTATCCCCAAAAGATGGATTGAATATATCTACGATAACTATGGGATCTACACCATGCTCAACCACTCATTTGGCCGGTATGGTTTGACAATAGATGGCACATGGATGCCCAACACCGAGTATTCAGATCCCAGAGTACAGGAATTGTTACTTGATGAAGTAACCACACTCGTTGAAGAATATAAAGGTACACGTGGCCTGCTTCTCTACCTGCTGGGTAATGAGAATAATTATGGTCTCTTCTGGGAGGGTGCCGAAACCGAGGATATTCCCATCGAAGACAGAGCATCAACCATTCGGGCCCGACACATGTATGAGCTTTTTAATGATGCAGCCGTTGCGATGAAGCAGGTCGATAACACCCGTCCTATTGCAATTGCCAATGGCGACCTCCTCTTTATGGACCTTATCACCGAACTTGCTCCCGACATCGATATTTTTGGTGCAAACGTATATCGGGGCACCTCCTTTACAGATCTTTACGACCGGGTAAAAAACGAATATGGAAAACCCGTACTTCTCACCGAATTTGGTGCTGATGCATTTAATGCAAGAACCAACCAGGAAGATCAGCAGTGCCAGGCCAGATATAATATGCTTAACTGGAAAGAAATTTATGAGTACGCTGCAGGGTTTGGAAAAGCGGGAAACTCTATTGGTGGTTTCACTTTTCAATTCACGGATGGATGGTGGAAAACCGGGCAAACTGTTGAGCTCGACATCCATAATACAGAAGCTTCCTGGGCAAACGGCGGCTATCAATGCGACTACGTTGAAGGCGAAAACAACATGAACGAGGAGTGGTTTGGTATAGTGGCGAAAGGTCCTACAAATCAGTCCGGATTTTACGATTTATACCCCAGAGCTGCTTATTACGTATTGCGGGATGTTCATCAGTTCGAACCCTATGCAGCCGGAACAACACTTACCGACCTGAATGAGCATTTCGATAATATATCCATAGCAGGAGCCGTTTTGCAGGCGAGAGGCGATAAAGCCGCTATGCAGAGTAGCCGAAACAGTCTTCTTTCGCTGAGCCGATTTACGGCAAACTTTTCAACATTCAACACGGGCGGAGATCTTCTTACCACCCCCGATGAAGCAGATCCAAGAAATCCGGTCTACCCCGATCAGCTTGGGTTCGACCATATGCAGTCGATATATGTTGGTGTTGAAGCAAATCCTGCCCCTAATGTACGTGCTGAAGTTGAATTTAACGTACTTGGAAACGTTGCTCAGAATCCCATAGACGAAATCTTTTATGAGAATAGGGGGCGTCCGGTTATAGTTGAAGGCGTAAACGAAAACGTGACTATTGAATCATTAAACCGCATTCAACTATACCGTGCAACGTACGATTGGAATCACAAATGGTTCGACCTGACTGGTTTTTACCGTACCGGACATTACCACTGGGGCTATGAAGGTGATTTTTTTGGGCTCTACCCCGAAGCGAACTACGGCCCAAACATCGACATATATAATGGTATTGCACCATTTGGCTTCGAAATGCAGGGAAAGAAAGAGCTGGAAGGTTTTGAATTGGCTTTTGGACCAGAACTTTGGTGGGGAGCCAATCCGGCCGTACTGCTAAAATATAGTCGAATGGTTGGTGATACTGAACTTACAGGGATATTTCATGAGGATATTGAGAGATCATCAACTACTCAAAGTTCATTCGCTATTCCCCAGCCTAAAACACGAAGACTTTCACTGGCTGCATCAAGAACTTTTGGAAAATTTGGCATTGATGTAGGCGGTCTCTGGGCTGGTCAGCCATTAAATGACAGAAACTTTCAGCTTGTAAGAGAAAATGAAGATGGCAGCCGAACCGTTTATCAGGACCAGATAGATACCCGCGATAACTGGGGTGGTAAACTTAAAATCACCTACGAAGGAGGTCTTTTTAACTGGTATGCACAGTCTGCGGTTATGGGCCTCGTTGCCAATGGTGGCGCCGACTACACACAGACGTTTACCGGGTGGAGGTTAAAAGACAGCGGCAGTGGTAACCAATATAATGTGCTGTCTGGATTCACCTATATGATAGGGAATCTGCAAATTGCTCCTAACTTTCTATGGCAGCAACCTATTGAAGGCCCCATTCCCGGCGATATTGAGGCCCCCGGACGCCCAAGAAATATCATCGACGATCCTTTTGCTGTTCGGGCAAACAGAGAGACCGTGGCTGGAGAAATTCTATTCACATACGACCCCACACCAAGTTCATGGATGTACGATTGGAATAGCGATAATGCAGAAGATGCGGAATTTGCTGTAAGTGCAGGTTTTGTGTATCGCCATCATCCTACTACGCAGGATGCAGCAATCGGGATTTTCCCAGATGGACGAACAACATTCGCATTTCCCGGAGCTCCCCCGGCCGAGGATTTGTGGGAAGTACACGCCAGGGTGGTTTCAAAAACGACCCGTGATTTTGGGATTATTACCATGCTTTATGGCGGAAATGCCCAGGCAAACGGTAGTGACGATCGCTTAATTTATCGGTATGGAATGGACATGAGAATGATCTATAAAACTATGAAGCTCCACTCTTTCGTGAAAGTTGATGATTGGGGGCCATACGATTATCACCGCGACTTCAACCTGACATTCCCACTACAGCTCATGGCTGATGTATCCAAAACCCTCGGTAAACCCGACTGGTTCGATATCCCTTCAACACGAATCGGAGTTCGCGGCACATGGCGGTCTCTGAACGAATTTTCACCACGATATGCACCTGCAACCACAACAGACGGAAGCGGAAATCCCGTACTCGACTCCAGCGTAAGCGGTTTCGGTAACGGAAGTGAGTGGGAGTTCAGAACCTATATCCAAATCAATATTTAACGACAATACAAAGCAGGCAATACAAATGAAAAATCAACAACTGTTCAGTCATATTCCGATTTATCTTGCCACTTTATTATTACTGTTCGTATGGGGCTGTGAGCGCAGTGTAAGTGGACTTGAAGAAGCTCCTAACTCAGACAATCCGGACGTATTTATCGACACTTTTAGCAGCGGCCTTAATTATGCAGCATTTGAAGGTTCTGTTCCTGAAGCATTTACGGTCGTAGACGACGAAACTTACGACAATACTGAAGCTTCCATGAGGTTTGTGGTCCCCGATGTTGGAGACCCAAGAGGATCTTATGCGGGTGGAGCCTTTTTTACATCTGCACCCCGTGATCTTACGGGATATAATGCGCTCACATTTTACGCGAAAGCCTCAGAATCAACCCAAATTGGTGTACTGGGACTAGGCCTCGACCTTGGTGAAAATCAATATGAGGCATCTGTACAAAACACCAGAGTTACCAGAACCTGGCAACAATATATTATACCGGTACCGGATCCCTCGCTCCTGGATGCAGAACAAGGTCTGTTTTTCTACTCTTCCGGTCCAATTAATGAAGAAGGATATACATTTTGGATTGATGAAGTAAAATTTGAAAATCTTGGATCCATCGCATTCGACGGCTCTGTAATTCTGAATGGTGAAGAGAGAGAGGTTAACGGTCAAAATGGCCAAACATTTACCATCGATGGGCTGGCATCCCAGCACAGACTTCCCGACGGAACTCTGGGTGAGGTGACCCCATCTCCGTTTTATTTTAACTTCTCTTCCTCTGATGAATCTGTTGCCCAAGTAGGCGATGACGGTACAGTAACAGTAACCGGTGAGGGAACTGCCGTAATCACAGCAACTCTGCAGGGAAACACCGCTGAAGGTTCTTTAACCGTAAACTCAACCGGCGAAGCAACCACCCCATCTGTTTCTGCGCCCGTGCCCACTGTCAGTGAGGAGAATGTAATCAGCCTCTTTAGTGATGAGTATACGGATGTTCCTGTAGATACCTGGAGAGCGGGATTTTCTGTTGCTGAGCTCGAGGATATTGAAATCGAAGGCAATCCCACAAAAAAATATACCTCCCTTGATTTTGTAGGTATCGAAACACTTGGCCCCAACCTGGTCGATGCATCCGACATGGATTTCTTTAATATTGACGTTTGGACTCCCAACATGGACGTTGTTCGTATTAAGTTGGTAGACTTTGGCGCAAATGGTGAGTTTGACGGAGGGGATGACTCCGAATTTGAACTTGTATTCGACAATCTTTCAAAAGAACAGTGGAACACGCTTAGAATTCCATTATCCGATTTCACCGGCCTTCAAAACCGTTCAAATATTGCCCAGCTTATACTTTCAGGCCTTCCAACAGGCAGCAGTACCCTTTACGTCGATAACGTATATTTTTCGAGTGAAGATGGCGGATCTCAAACAGATGAACCAGTGAACGCCGCTCCTGCACCTACATTAGACCCAGCCAATGTTCTTAGTCTATTCAGTGACGAATACACCAATCTTCCGGTAGATACCTGGAGAACAGAGTGGTCTTCTGCTACGCTTGAGGATATAGATCTATTTGGTAATCCGACCAAAAAATATACAGATCTCGACTTTGTGGGCATCGAAACAACAGGTGAAAACCTTGTGGATGCTTCCGAAATGGAATACATACACCTTGACGTCTGGACACCGAACATGGAAGTTGTAAGGGTGAGGCTCGTAGATTTCGGCGCGGATGGAGCCTTTGATGGCGGTGACGATTCTGAAGCAGAGGTTATCTTTGAGAATCTTCCCACACAACAGTGGAACAGCCTTCAAATACCACTTTCTGATTTTGAGGAACTGGAAAACCGCAATAATCTTGCTCAATACATTCTATCTGGTGTGCCGGTTGGCAGCAGTACACTTTATGTTGACAACGTCTATTTTTCAAAAGAAGGTGGCAATGAACAGTCAACCGAACCGGTTAACGCAGCTCCTGCACCTGGTGCAGATGAAGCCAATGTGATCTCTGTATTCAGCGATTCTTATAGTAATATAGAAGGAACAAACCTGAACCCGGACTGGGGACAGGCAACCGTTACCACCGAGGTGCTGGTTGATAATAAAAATACGCTGAAACTTGCCGGACTAAACTACCAGGGAATCGAACTGGGCAGTAACCAGGATGTCTCTGGAATGGGGACGCTCCATATCGACATCTGGACCGCAAATTCCACGGCATTTAGCATATTTCTGATTAGCCCGGGCCCGGTGGAATCATCCTTCGCTTTCTCGGTTCCCACTTCGGGCTGGCTCTCGGTGGATATACCTCTCTCTGAATTTGATTCGGTTGATCTAAGTGACATATTCCAGTTGAAATTCGAGGGGGATGGTGACATCTGGATAGATAATATTTATTTTGAACAATAAATTTAACCACTTAGGAATGATAAAGTTCAAATATTTTAAAACGGTACTGCTGTTTTTTTCCGCCATCTTTATTTCTTGCGGAACCGAATCAGACGGAGATAGCAGTACCGAGTGGGAATTAACCTGGAGTGATGAGTTTAATGGTGAAGCCGGAGAACTGCCCGATGCTGCAAACTGGACATTTGATCTAGGAACAGGAGAAAATGGCTGGGGAAACAGAGAGCTCCAGTACTATACCGATCGAACCGAAAATATTTCACTCGATGGTGAGGGCAACCTGGTCATTAAAACCCTAAAAGAACCGTTCAACGGGTCTTCCTATACATCAGCCAGAATAAAAACTGAGGGGCTTTTCAGTCAGGAATATGGACGATTTGAGGCACGTATTAAAACTCCATTTGGCAGAGGTATATGGCCGGCATTCTGGATGCTTGGTTCGAACTTTAGTGAGGTTGGCTGGCCACAAACCGGTGAAATCGATATAATGGAGTTCCGGGGACAGGAACCTTCGCGTATCCATGGATCGCTGCATGGGCCGGGTTATTCAGCCGGAAATGCCGTCACAAGCACGTATGATCTTGCTAACGGACGGTTCGATACAAATTATAACCTATTTGCCGTGGAGTGGTACGAAGACAGAATTGATTATTTTGTTAACGACATCCGATATCAAAGTATCGAGAGATCGGATGTAAATGGTGAATGGGTATTTGATAAACCCTTTTTCCTGATTTTAAATGTAGCTGTGGGAGGGACATTTGTAGGCCCTCCATCAGAAGAAACACCTTTTCCTCAGGAATTAACCGTAGATTACGTGAGAGTGTATAGCAGAGATCAGTAATTACATTCGCATATTCTTAAATAATAAACTTAAAAGGACTAACACATTGGCCAGCCCGATTTCAATTATCAAAACAGAGAAAGAGAAGTGGTTCAAAATTTCAAACTACGATGAGATGCGCCCGTTCTTTATGAACGTAGTGAGCGACTCTAACCATTGGATGTTCATTTCAAGTAATGGTGGTTTATCTGCAGGGCGAAAGAATGCCGAATATGCACTGTTTCCCTACTACACAGACGACAAAATTACCGATATGGCCGAAACCACCGGCAGTAAAACGATATTTAAAGTCGAGGTTAAAGGAAATACCAGTATTTGGGAGCCATTCTCAGAAAGGCAGGCCGGGCTCTATCAAATAAGCAGAAATTTATTTAAAAACTGGTACGGGAATAAAATTCGCTTCGAAGAAGTGAACCACGACCTGGGCCTTACTTTTAGCTATGAGTGGAATTCCAGTAATCTTTATGGGTTTGTAAAAAAATCAGAGCTCAAAAATCACTCCGGTAAGAATTGCCAAATATCGGCGCTGGACGGCATACAAAATGTTCTTCCTTATGGAGTTGAGAGCGCGATGCAGCAGTCATCCAGCAACCTTGCAGACGCATATAAACGCACGGAGCTTGTTAAAGAAACCGGCCTTTGTATATTTGCACTGAGCGCCATTATTGTGGACAAAGCAGAACCAAGCGAAGCACTTAAAGCCAATATCGCATGGTCTTCCGGATTAGAGAATCCAAGATATTTACTTTCATCTCTTCAGCTTGATACATTCAGAGAGAACAAACCTGTTGAGCAAGAAATAGATGTAAAAGGTGAAAAAGGCGCTTACTTCATCCTCTCAGATTTTGAGTTGGGTGCAGAAGCATCTAAAGAGTGGAATATTGTTGCCAACGTGAACCAGAACCACGCTCAGGTTGCAGAGATCAATCACTCTATTAAAAATGATGAACAGCTTTCGAATGATCTGGAACGCGACATCGATCACGGAACCCACAAACTGCTGAAGCTCACGGCAGCATCAGACGGGTTACAGGTTTCTTCCGATCAGCTAAAAAATGCAAGACATTATTCAAATGTACTGTTCAACATCATGCGCGGAGGAATATTTGATGACAATTATCAAATTGAGAAGAATGACTTTGCAGCATACCTAAAAAATGCCAGCATCGACGTATTCAACAGAAACAATAGTTTACTGGACAGCCTGGGCAACATTTTCGATAATTCTGAACTGTATGAACTACTAGATAATGTTGATGATCCCGATTTTGTACGGCTTGCCAAAGAGTACCTGCCGCTAAAATTCAGCCGCAGACACGGAGATCCAAGCCGCCCATGGAACAGATTCTCCATCAACACGCATAGTGAAGTTGACGGTTCAAAAATATTAGATTATGAGGGTAACTGGCGGGATATTTTCCAGAATTGGGAAGCTCTTGCCTACTCCTACCCCGGCTTTATCGAGGGAATGATATTTAAATTTTTGAACGCGAGTACCTTCGACGGATACAACCCTTACCGGGTTACCAAAGGTGGTTTTGACTGGGAGGTGATTGAGCCCGACGATCCCTGGAGCTACATTGGTTACTGGGGTGATCATCAAATCATATATCTGCTGAAATTCCTGGAGTTTTATGACGAATTAAAGCCTGGCGGGCTGGCTGACCTTTTTGATAACGAATGTTTTGCCTATGCCAATGTTCCCTATCGTATTAAATCGTATCAGGATATTCTAAAAGATCCCAAAAATACGATCGACTTCGATGAAGAATCGGACAGTAAAATAAGAGCGCAAATTGAGGAAAAAGGTGCCGATGGTGCCCTTCTCACAGACGCATCTGACGACATTCATCGTGTCAACTTCATGGAAAAAATTCTGGCAACGGTTCTGTCTAAACTATCGAATTTTATTCCCGAAGCCGGAATTTGGATGAATACACAGCGCCCGGAGTGGAACGATGCCAACAATGCACTGGTAGGCAATGGCGTATCTATGGTGACACTTTGTTACCTAAGACGATTTCTTGCTTTTTTTGAGCCGATTCTATCATCACAAAAAACCACGGAGCTTTCACTTTCTGAAGAACTCTACACGTTTTTTGATGAGATCTATTCTGCCCTGAAAGAACATCACGGTCACCTGAATGGAACAATAAGTGATAAGAACAGGAAAGCCATAACCGATGCTCTCGGCGAAGCCGGAAGCCGTTTTCGAAATCATGTGTATGAAAATGGATTTAGTGGAAAAAAATCAGCACTGGATATTTCAACCATCTCCGATTTCGTAAATCTGGCGAACTCCTATGCTGAACATTCTATTCAGGCGAACCGGCGAGAAGACGATCTTTATCACTCTTACAACCTGATGAGCGTGAATAATGGCGGAATTTCAATTTCTCGTCTCGAAGAGATGCTGGAAGGACAGGTTGCCGTTCTCAGCTCTGGAATGCTAAAGTCCGAAGAGGCCAAAGCTCTTCTCGACTCATTAAGAAACAGTGCGCTATATCGAGAAGATCAGAATAGCTATATACTCTATCCCAATAAACAGCTTCCCGGATTTCTTGAGAGGAATAATATACCAGAGAAGTCTGTCAAAGAGTCCCGTTTGCTCTCACAGCTTTTAAATGATAATAACAAACGGATTATCAACAGAGACGTTACCGGCGAATATCACTTCCATGGGGATTTTCGGAACAGTGGAGAGCTGAAGAAGGCACTAGATCAGCTAAAGACCACAAAGTATAAATCCCTTGTCGAAGAGGAGTATCAGCAGATCCTTCAGGTTTTCGAGAATGTGTTTAATCACAAAGCATTCACAGGTCGCTCAGGCACATTCTTCGCCTACGAAGGTCTTGGCTCCATTTACTGGCACATGGTGTCTAAACTGCACCTGGCCGTCGAAGAGGTTTGCCTGGATGCTCACCGGAAGAACGCCGGTGAAAAAACGATGGCATCCCTTCATACTCATTTTCGGGAGATCGGTGAAGGTATTGGAGTACATAAATCTCCAGAGCTGTACGGGGCCTTTCCTACAGATCCATATTCACATACACCGTTCCATCGGGGAGCCCAGCAACCGGGCATGACGGGACAGGTTAAAGAAGATATCCTGACCCGAATTGGGGAGCTTGGAGTTTTTATAAATGATGAAAAACTGACATTTACTCCTGTTCTGCTAAGTAAAAGCGAGCTCTTACAAAAACAGGTAGAGTTTTCATACATTCCCGTTGATGGTGAAAAAACCAACCTTTCAATTCCCGAAAATTCATTGGCATTTACATTTTGCCAGGTTCCGATTATTTACAAGCTCTCTGATGATGAAAAATTAGAAGTATTCTTTAAAGAAGGTTCGTCCCGAGAATTTGAAAATTTTGAATTGGACAAGGATACCTCTCGTAAAGTATTTGAGCGAACCGGCGAAATAGAGTATATCTCGGTTCAATTATCCGGCAAACGCTTCGACCAATTCTAAATCGGATACATCCATGAAAAAAACCTTAACATTCCTACTGCTCATAACCATCGCTTCGATTATGATATCCTGCAACAGTAGCGACTCTTCAAATACCGGAACCCATACAGAGACTGTTACGGCCTCAGATATTCTTGGCAATCCTGAATACCAGGCCATCTCGTACGGCGGCTATCGGGAAAACACAAGGGATATACAGCCTACCATTCCTGAACTGAAAGAAGACATGGAAATTCTCTATGCAATGGGAATCAGGATCATTCGAACCTATAATGTGCATCTCGATCACGCATCAAACGTGCTCAAAGCCATTCGTGAACTCAAGGAAGAAGATCCCGATTTTGAAATGTATGTTATGCTTGGCGCCTGGATTGATGCAAAAAATGCATGGACCGACAAACCCGAACGGATTCGCTACGAAGATGCGGAAAGAAATGCTACAGAAATAGACCGGGCTGTGGAACTCGCAAATATGTACCCCGATATTGTCAAAATTATTGCGGTAGGCAACGAAGCAATGGTTCACTGGGCTACCGAATACTATGTTGAGCCCGATATTATTTTGAACTGGGTTCTGCATCTCAAAGAACTGAGAGCCAATGGCGAACTGCCAGCAGACTTGTGGATTACAAGCTCCGATAATTTTGCATCCTGGGGTGGCGGAGATCCCAGCTATCATAAGGAAGCGCTCAATGAGCTTATACGGGAAGTGGATTATATTTCGGTGCACACCTACCCGATGCACGATACCCACTACAACCCGGAGTTTTGGGGTGTTCCGGAAGATGAAACGCAGCTAAGCGACATCGAAAAAATTGATTCTGCTATGAATCGCGCCCTTGATTATGCAGTAATGCAATACGAAAGTGTAGTTCACTACATGGACAGTATTGGTGTAGAGAAACCGGTTCACATCGGAGAGACGGGATGGGCAACGGTTTCGAACGAGTTTTATGGTGTATCGGGCGCACGTGCTGTTGACGAATTTAAAGCCGGAGAATTTCATCGGTTGATTCGGGAATGGTCGGATCAAAATAACATCAGCGTATTTTATTTTGAAGCATTTGACGAACAATGGAAAGATGCAGCAAATCCTTTGGGATCCGAAAATCACTTTGGGCTGATTAACCTTGAATCACAGGCCAAATATGCCATCTGGGACCTTGTGGATGAAGGTGTGTTTGACGGACTGACCCGCGATGGGGAGCCCATTACCAAAACCTACGATGGAAGTATCGATTCATTAATGAATGATGTTTTAATGCCGCCAACAAAGGTTGAAATTTCGGAGCGGCTGGATGAAGAATAAGAGAAACAGAATAACATTCATGAGTGTAATGAAGGCCTGTTTATGAGTCTGTTTTCTCCCGACGTAGAAATTTACGAAACATCAAAAAAGGGCAACAAATTATCCCGTATCGAGCCTGCGAACAGGAAACGTAATAGCGTGACTGTAACCCTCCTGCCAAATCAAAGGTATCAAACCATATCGGGGTTTGGTGGTTCATTTACCGAAGCATCAGCCTACCTTTTAAGTAAACTGAGCAAGAAAAACCGTAAAAGCATCCTTGAGGCCTATTTTGGAGAAGATGGGGCTCGCTATTCGCTCACGCGTACACACATTAACTCGTGTGATTTTGCGCTTGAAAACTACTCTTACGCATCTGTGGCAGGAGATAAAGAACTTCGACACTTTTCTGTTGAAAGAGATAAAAGATGGATTTTTCCCATGATAAAACTGGCCATGGAACTATCTGAAAATGGCTTTAAAATCATCGCCTCGCCCTGGACCGCCCCTCCCTGGATGAAGGACAATAACGGCTGGTGCGGCGGCAAGCTTTTGCCTGAATATTACAGCGCCTGGGCACTTTATTTTTCTAAGTACCTTACCGCCTGTAAGTCAGAGGGAATAGAACTATGGGGTATTACTGTGGAAAATGAGCCACTTGGCAACAACTCCAACTGGGAGAGTATGCATTACACCCCGGATGAGATGAATCATTTTGTAAAAGACTTTCTCATACCGCAGCTTACGAAAGACGGGCATAGCGTAAAAATTTTAGGATACGATCAAAATCGGGGCCCTGAGCTCAAAGAGTGGGTTGATGTGATGTATGCGGATAAAGAATCTGGCTCACTTTATGACGGAACCGCTGTGCACTGGTATGAAAGCACCACAGAAGTTTTTGAAAGAGAACTACAATACGCTCATAACGTAGCGCCGAATAAACATTTGATTCAAACCGAAGCATGTATAGATGCTGAGATACCCCGATGGAAAAACGATGATTGGTACTGGACAAAAGAAGCAACCGACTGGGGCTGGGATTGGGCACCTGCAAACCGTAAACATCTCCACCCAAAATATGTACCGGCTTTTCGGTATGCCCGGGATATTATTGGGTGCCTGAACAATTATGTTGACGGCTGGATTGACTGGAATATGGTTCTGGACCGCCGAGGAGGGCCAAATTGGGCCAAAAACTGGTGTATTGCGCCGGTTATTGTCGATACGGATTTGGATGAGATATATTTCACGCCTTTATATAGTATTTTAAGTCACTTTAGCAGATTCATAAAGCCGGGTGCGATACGAATTGGGTATGAAATCAATACTAAAGAGTTGATAACTACGGGGGTAAAAAATCCGGACGGGACCCTTGTTTTAATATTGCTAAACCAAAACACAAGCCCCACCGGAATCGATCTAATACTGGATGGAAACAAAACATCATTTGAAATACAGGGCAAAGCCATACAAACAGTGGTGCTCCCTTCAAATGAATGATCAGGCATGAAAACATAAATAGAAAAAGATGTCAAAAGATAATACCGTAAAAAGGACTGTACCATACCGTCATAAAATAGCTTTTGGAATGGGGATGCTTGCGAACCAGATGTTCCCTGCTACACTCGGAATCTTTATGGTGGTACTTGTTCAAAATCTTGGCTTTCCGGGCTGGATGTGGGGTATCGTTTACTTTCTGCCACGGGTTCTTGATGCAGTCACCGATCCTATCATGGGATTTATATCTGATAACACCCGCTCACGATTTGGCCGAAGAAGACAGTATGTAATTACAGGCGCGGTTATCATGGGGGTTGCCTTCAGCGTTATGTGGCAGCTTTATGGTGAAAATTCAGTAAACTACAACTTTGGTTACTTCTTAATGTGGTCATTCGCCTTTTACATTGGCTTAACCATATTCAGCGTTCCCTACGTAGCGATTGGATATGAAATGAGTGACGATTTCCACGAGCGAACAGAAATTATGGCTATCGCACAGTGGATTGGACAGTGGGCGTGGGTTATTGCTCCCTGGTTCTGGGTAATCATGTACGATCCTTCGTGGTTTCCAACGGCGGAGGTAGCTACTCGAGAGCTAGCCATCTGGGTGGGGATAACTTTTGCGGTATGCGCAATGATCCCCGGTTTATTTATTCCAAGCAAATCAACAGTAAATGAAGACTATGAACCGCTAACCCTGCAGAACATTAAGCGAAGCCTGAAAGAAATCCTTCGAGGATTTAAAGAGGCATTCTCATCTGTACCGTTCAGAAAACTCTGTATTGCAACATTCTTTATTTTCAATGCTTTTAACACCGTTGCCGGATTTTCATTCTTCATCATCGTCTGGTATCTGTTTAGCGGTGATGCGGGTGCGGCAGGTATCTGGACACCGCTTTTTGGGAGCGCAGGCGCGCTGGTAACCACGTTTATTGTGATCCCGATTGTGGCCCGCATGTCGAGAAAGCTTGGCAAGAAAAATGCGTTTATGATTGCTCAGACAATAGCCCTGTTTGGTTATGCCAGTTTGTGGTTCCTGTTTGTGCCCGGTGAACCCTGGATGTTTTTGCTGGCGTTGCCGTTTCACTCATTTGGAATTGGTAGCCTATTTGTATTGATGATGTCGATGACGGCTGATGTTATTGACCTGGACGAACTTAAATACGGAAAACGAAGAGAAGGGATTTTCGGCGCTATCTACTGGTACATGGTGAAGTTTGGATTTGCGATTGCCGGCGGATTAAGTGGAGTTATCTTAACTGTTGTAGGGTTCGATGGTAACCTTTCTGTTCAGCCGGAAGGGGCGATCACAGGATTGCGGATTTTCTTTTCAGCATTGCCTATGTTTGGAACATTGGTTGCACTCTGGGTGATGCGTGATTATGACGTAACCGAAGAAAAAGCAAACGAAGTACGGGAAATATTAGATGCCCGCAAGGCAGAGAAAGAGGCGGCTCCGGCACCTTATTTTTATCAGAAAGACAGGTTGCTTTCTTTGACTTCTGTTGACCCCGAAGTAGAAGCTATTGCAGCCGAGATCAATAATCTCAGCATGAAAAAGTTGAGAAAAGCGTTCAAAGAAACGTTGAACAACGGTGTTCACGGATTTTGCTTTAGCCCTTATCTGGAAGGTCAAAATCTGGGCGATCAGCTCTCTAGAAAACAGATAGAGAAAAGAATGAAGATATTGGCGCCACATACCAAGTGGGTCCGATCTTTCTCATGTACCGATGGTAATGAATTGATCCCGGAAGTAGCCAAAGAAATGGGCTTAAATACTATAGTAGGCGCATGGATTGATAATAACCTGGAAGCAAATGAAGTTGAAATAGAAAGCTTGATTAAAGTTGCCAAAGCAGGTCATGCAGATATCGTTGCAGTAGGTAATGAGTGCCTGCTCAGAGAAGACCTGAGTGAAAATGAGATCATAGATTATATAAACAGAGTGAAAGATGCATTGCCCGGTATGAAGGTGAGCTATGTAGATGCTTACTATCAGCTTCATCAGAGTCCAAAAGTGATTGACGCTTGTGATGTTGTTCTGGTGAATTGCTATCCATTCTGGGAAGGCTACAATGCAGATCATTCAACCGTCTATTTAGATAAGATGGTTGATTTGACTAAAGACATTGCCGGTAATAAAGACGTTATTATCGCAGAAACGGGATGGCCCACTTATGGAAAAAGTGTAGATGAGGCCGATCCATCGATCGAAAACATGATGAAGTACTTCATCCGCTTAAAGAAATGGAGTGAACAGGAGAATGTTGATGTATTTTACTTCTCTTCGTTTGACGAATCCTGGAAAGCACGACACGAAGGTGATGTTGGAGCGAGATGGGGACTTTGGAATAAAAATGAACAGTTAAAAGTAAATTAAAATGTCGTACAGAAAAGAACAATTTTTAAGCTACAAGAGATCTGACCTCATTCCAAAATTGAGTTATTTGGATGAAATGTCGAAAGATGAAACGGATAGCCTGTTTAGAGAAGTTTTGGATAACGGCATCTTCGGGTTTTGCTACAGCATGTATGAGGACGGACAAGGGCCGGGAACTATCGTATCGGAAGACCAGATTCGAAGAAGAATTAAGGTTCTGAAACCATATACGAGCGCCATACGGTCATTTTCAACAACTGAGGGGAATGAATTTGTTCCTAAAATTGCCAAAGAGTTAAATATGACTACCCTTGTTGGAGCATGGCTTAGCGACGATATGGAGAAGAACAGGGAAGAAATCGATAACCTGATTCAATTAGCCAATGATGGCGTCGTAGATATTGCAGCCGTGGGTAATGAAGTTCTTTACAGGGGTGAACTCTCTGTGGATACGCTGATTGGCTATATCAATGAAGTTCGGAGTAAAATTCCAAACGATATACCGGTAGGCTATGTGGATGCTTATTATGAATTCGTTCAAAGGCCGGAAGTGACCGAAGCCTGCGACGTAATTCTTTGCAACTGCTATCCGTTCTGGGAAGGCACCAGTTTTGAACACTCTCTGCAGCATATGCGGCAGATGTACTATCAGGCAAAAGAAGCCGGAAACGGGAAAAAAGTAATCATCACTGAAACGGGTTGGCCAAGCAAAGGAACGGCTTTGGGTGGTGCTCAACCGTCTGTTGAAAATGCAAAAAAATATTTCATCAACACATGTCTGTGGACTCAGGATGAGGAAATTGAAGTTTTCTATTTTTCCTCTTTTGATGAATCCTGGAAAGTGGATTCTGAAGGAGACGTAGGAGCTTACTGGGGCGTATGGGACAAAAAAGGGAACCTGAAATATTAGAATGAATAGCTTTTCAAAGATTGGTTTAGAGCCCGGGAGAGCTATTTGCTATTCCGGTTACAGGGAAGGACAGCGCCCGGGACATTTATCTCCCACATACGAACAGGTAAAAGAAGATCTCCTGATATTACACGGTCACTGGAAATATCTAAGGCTGTTTAATTGTGATGAGCATTCACAAACCGTGCTCGATGTCATCCAAAAAGAAAATCTCAATTTTAAAGTGATGTTGGGTGCATATATCGAAGCAGAGATGAATAACTTCAACTGTCCTTGGGATGGCGGGGTGTATTCGAAACCGAAGCTTGAGGAAAATGCACGCCTTAATGATCAGAAAATTGAAAGCCTGATTACGTTTGCAAACAAATACAAAGACACCATTTTTTCGCTCTCTGTTGGCAACGAAGCGTGCGTAGAATGGACCGACCACTATGTTCATAGAGACCGGGTTATCGAACATGCTAAGCGGGTTCAGGAAAATGCTGAACAACCCGTTACTTTTTGCGAAAATTACGTTCCATGGCTGCATAAACTTGAGCCACTTGCTGAAGCATTGGACTTCATCTCAATTCATACCTACCCTGTTTGGGAGTATAAGCACATTGATGAAGCGCTCGACTATACAAAGGAGAACTATTATGTTGTCGCCAACAAATATCCCCATAAAGCCGTGGTCATTACCGAAGCTGGCTGGGCTACACAATCGAACGGACGAGGTATAGATCCCAATAACGTCAATGAAAAGTTTCAGAAAATTTATTTCGAAAAGCTGATGGAATGGAGTGAATCGGAACGAATTCTCACTTTTTTCTTTGAAGCTTTTGATGAACCCTGGAAAGGCTCGCCCGAGCCGCTTGAACCCGAGAAGCACTGGGGATTATATAACCTCGACAGATCTCCAAAACTTGCAATGAAGTTATAAGCATTTGCTTCATTTTATTTTTCAATTTTTGGTTCATTCTATCAAAAAAACTTTGTTCTACATTAAATTATTTCTATAGTAAGTGATCGTATTTGCCGAACGGTAAATCTAAAATCTTTGCTTAGTAGGTTTATACAACTCATTTTGATGATTGTAACGATCATAACATCGAATTTGCTTGAGTAGACTATTCACATATTTTGCATTTCTACTTCTGGGTACATTGCCACTTTCAGCGCAGAACACATCCCAGACAGGGGTACCTCCTTTGCAAAACTTTACACCTTCCGAATATCATAACTCAGGCAAAGTGTGGGACATCGACTCCGCCCCCAACGGGATCGTCTACATGGCGACCGAAAAAGGTCTTCTTGAATTTGACGGCAGCCACTGGAATTTAAAAAAGGGCAGCGATGGATTTACAAGATCCGTACATGTGGTAAACGATTCATTGGTTTACACCGGGTCTGATCTTGACTTTGGTGTATGGAAACGGAACTCTTTCTTTGAATTCGAATATCGCTCACTCTACCCTTTCAAAGAAGAACTTGTTGAGCTGAATGAAGAGTTTTGGGATATTCACCAAAAGGGTGACAATATTTTTTTTGTATCCGCATCGAATATTTACGTTTACAATAATGAAAGCCTCACCAAAATATCTACTCCAAACCGTTTTTCAGACAGTTTCTCGGTGGGTGATTCAATCTATTTTGCCGATGAGCAGTCGGGACTTTACCTGCTGCAAGACCTCTCTCTTACATCGGTTTTTAACTATCCCAACGGCAATTCATTTGAAGTTTCAGGCATCTATCCCTTCGGCGGCGACTTGATGGTCGCAACCTACAATTCGGGGCTCTACAGATTCGACGGAGATTCTCTCCTCTCCTCAGATCAACCCCTGTCCAGAACACTTGAAACTGCAAATGTTTTTAGTTTTGAGAAAATTGAGCCACAACTCCTCGCATTCGGGACCGTGATGGAAGGACTGTTTCTTACAACAAATGATGGCTCAGTTCTTCAACATATCAACAGGAATAAGGGGCTTTCCAACAACACGATATTGAGCCTTCACTATGCCGATAACGGTATTTTGTGGCTTGGAACTGATTATGGCATCTCATCTGTAGATCTAAACAGTAACCGATCGTTTGTTTATGATTTCAGGGGTGAATTTGGAACCGGGTACGCGGCGCACCTCAATAGTGATACATTTTACCTGGGAACAAACCGCGGACTCTACTCCACAAACTGGTCTAATCTGAGCAATAGCGAAAACACATTTGATTTTGATTTGATTGAAGAGAGCGATGGCCAGGTTTGGACCATTCAGGAAATTGATGAAACACTTTTTGTTGGCCACGACAGAGGCCTGTTTACTCTCACAGATAACAACTTGAACCGAATTGGAAATCGCCGCGGAATCTGGACCCTTATACCTTTTAGAGATGTAATCCTGGCGGGAACCTATAATGGAATCTCAGTCTTTGAACAAAATGGACAAAACTGGGAGCAGCTAAAACAAGTTCCGTTAATTTCCGGATCTGTGAATCAGCTTATAGCGGAGAATGATGAAGTTTTATGGGTAAATATTCCAAATTTTGGATTTATCAGAACCAAATTAGATGATAACCTCGACCCGGAAGAACGAATCGTCTTCACCACTGATACCTTCGATGGAGAAAACCCCATTCTTCAGTATGAAAACGGTGAAATCCATGTTCAAACGGATCAATATATCTATTCGTACGCCCCCACAGACACAAGTTTTCGAATTAAAAATGAAATTCGGTTCAACTCTGAAACTCAGGATGCCTTGCCGGCAACATATCGGCCAACAAACTTGGCTAATGGGTTTCGTTTCATACCTGTCTATAATGGATTTTCACTTATAAGTCCAGATATCAGCAGCCCATCATCAGATAGCAATCATCTTCGAGTAGTTTTCAGAGATGCAGAAGCTTTTAATGCAAACACAAGTATAACCTTTACTCACGGTGCATCCATTACCCCGAAACTGAACAACATTCACATTGAATTTCTGATTCCAAACCAACGGGATGTTTACTACCAATATAGGTTGAATGATGGGGAATGGAGCCAATGGGCAACCGATACCAGTGCAGACTTTATCGATTTAAATCCTGGTGAGTATGAACTGGCAGTCCGCGCCCTGAAGAATAACAAGGTTATTGATGAGGCACGCATACCATTTTTAATTACTACACCATGGTATAAAACCGGATTTGCATATGTTTTCTACCTCTTTATTGGGATAACAGGAATCTACCTGATAGGCTTATGGCAGAAGAAACTACTGAAAAAACAGGAGGACCAGCTGGTGACAATTAAGGAAATGTCACTAAAAAAACAGGCCGAAAAACATAAACGGCAAATTGTGAAGTTGGAAAAAAAGAGACTTCAGACAGATTTTGATCAGCTTAAAAAACAATTGAGAAATAAAACCATTGAACTGGCGAATAAAGCCAAAGAAAACGAAGATAAAAATAAACTCCTCAGAGAGTTAAAAACAAAGATAGAGAGAATCCAGAAAAACCCTGAAATAGCTAAAAGCGCCTGGAAGGAGATACACTCTACTCTTGATTCGTTTATCAATACCGATGACAATACCTTTGAAATTCAGATGGATGAGCTTCACCAGGAATTTTATCACAGATTAAAAGAGTCTTTCCCCGGACTATCAGCTAATGATCTACGACTCTGCGCATACCTGAAACTCGGGTTCAATTCGAAAGAGATTGCAGAATTTATGAACATCCTGCCATCCAGCGTATACATTAGCCGCTCCCGTTTACGAAAAAAGCTGGATCTCCAAACCGATGATGATCTCCACGATTTCCTGAACTCTTATTGAAATGATTTTAGAAATTTTCTTCACGTCTGCATTTTCTCAAAATAGCAGCTGGCTATATCAAACGTAGGCATTGAGGATGAAGAAAATAACGACACCCGTTACGGACACATACAACCAAATTGGAAGCGTCCATTTGGAAACTTTTCTATGTGTCGAGAATTTACCGGAAAAGGCAAAATAGTAGCTGGTTAGCACCAGAGGTACTACAAACGCCGATAAAATAATGTGTGATATCAGGATAAAGAAGTATATCGGCCTGATAACCCCCTGACCCGGAAATGGAGTATGGCCCACGAAATTATGATAAACAAGGTAGCTTACTAAAAACAGAGACGACGTTATAAAAGCGGTGAGCATAAACTTCATATGGTTTATAAACTCTCTCTTTTTGATCGAATAGAGCCCCAAAAGAATCAATACCGTACTCGCGCTATTTAATAAAGCATTGAGGGCTGGTAAATTAGCAACCCAGGCGGCCGTTTCCTCGGCAGTTTCGCGGAAATAGATTAGCCAGATCAAAAACAGAAAGGCAAGAGTACTAATTAAAATAATCATACCCAGCGCTTTAGGTACACTTATCTCCTTTAAAAACCGAACTGTAAGCTGCTCTTGTAGGGATGAATCCATTGTAAAGCTGTTAATTTATTTTCTTATTTACACGCACAAAAATGAAGTATTTTATGAGCAAATTTATTTTCAAATATAACCTAAACCAATCATATTGGCTGACTGTATCGTTCCAAATAGATGAATTTTTTAAAATTATCTCCCTTAAACCACTACGATACAGTCTATTCTGTAAAACATGTTAAAAATTATCGGTTCAGTAATATTGATAAGTTCTGCAGTGAAAAAAAATTCATGTAAAAAGAGCAATTTTATGATCAGACTTCTATCTTAAAATATACACTTAAAACGAAACCGGGGTGCTGACCTGCTATTTAGAATCGATTTAAATTTAATAGTAATTCTCTTTTCAGGTAGGCAGATTTTTATAAATTCGGTACCTTCTTCAGCTAGAAGTCGGGCGGCATCGACCCAATCAGAATTGGAAATATTTTTTAGATTTTATGGCTCAGATTTTTCCTAAATGGACTAACCAAGCTCCACACAGAATACTTGTCGGTTCAATTATCATCATCAATGCTGTTGTTTTTGCTGTGTGGTATTTTGCTTCACCAGAATTTACCGACGTCGGGTACCAACCAGAACAGCCCGTTCCTTTCAGTCACAAAATACATGCAGGCCAGCTTGGTATGGATTGTCAATACTGCCATACACAGGTATTTGACTCGCGACATGCGAATGTTCCGGCAACTCAAACATGTATGAACTGCCACAACCAGGTGCAGGTTCAAAATCCGGAAAATGTTGAACTGATTTTAGAAAGTTGGGAAACGGGTGAACCTATAGAATGGGTCCGCGTACACATGCTCCCCGACTACGCATATTTTAATCATGCCGCACACGTGAATGTGGGTGTTGGCTGTGAATCGTGCCACGGCAGAATTGATCGAATGGAAGTTGTACATCAGGCCGAGCCATTGAGTATGGGATGGTGCCTGGACTGCCATAGAGAGCCGGAAAAACATGTACGGCCTGTATCTGAAGTTACAAC
Source organism: uncultured Rhodohalobacter sp. (assembly GCA_964544445.1). GTDB lineage: Bacteria > Bacteroidota > Rhodothermia > Balneolales > Balneolaceae > Rhodohalobacter. Next base: position 76,717 of record CAZJBI010000007.1, on the reverse strand, counting down.
AATGGGATATAGTGTAGATAATCAAATTGAAGTGGGATTAGAACTGGTTGCAAAACATAATATTAATGCACCAACATACTGCCAAAGCTGCCACTATTAACAGCAGTTTAAAACTGTAATAGCTATTAACCGTTTTTATAATAAATCAATCGCTACAGAATGAGTGATCAGTCACAGCAAACGACGTACTGGAAGAGTTTAAACGAGCTCGCTCAAAATGAAGAGTACAAAAAGTTTGAAGAACGTGAATTTCCTGAAAATGCTACAGAATTAACCGATCAGGTTTCACGACGAAGTTTTCTACGTGTAATGGGAGCTTCCATTGCACTTGCGGGTTTTGCCTCCTGCCGCAAACCGGTTCAAAAAATACTCCCCTATTCAAAACAACCCGAAGACGTGATCTTGGGGGAACCAAATTTCTACGCCACCAGCATGCCTTTTCAGGACTCCCTGACCGGACTCCTGGTAACAAATAATGAAGAGCGGCCTACAAAGATTGAGGGTAACCCGGATCACCCTGCAAGTGCCGGACGTACAAATATTTATCATCAGGCCAGTGTACTTGGCATGTACGATCCCGACAGATCCAGAAATCCAAGAAACGGGGGCGAATCAACATCATTAGAAAATTTTCTGTCCTTTGTAAACGACCACTTTTCCAATACCGATCAGCGCATATTATTTATTGACGGATACTCATCCTCACCTACATATCACAGGCTGAAAGGAGAGGTTACCACTCAGTATAGTAACGCAGAGTTTGTATCGTATGATCCTTTTTCAGATTCAAACCGCGTTGAAGGCACTTTTTCTGCTTTCGGGCAGCGCTTAAGAACGGTGAATCATTACGGTGAAGCGGATCTGGTTATTTCCCTTGATCATGATTTTATGAGCCCGCAAGGCGATGTTAACAGTGTTCAAAATGCAGTTGAAATTACGGGTCGCCGAAAAGTTGAGTCTACTGAAGACACGATGTCGCGTCTTTATGTTGTAGAAAACACCTTTACTAACACCGGTTCTTATGCAGATCACAGATTGCGTTTGAAGCCTTCACAAATGGGCTCTTTTACAGTCGCACTTGCTGCCAAGCTTTCTGAGCGCGTAAATGGTCTTTCCAATTTTAGTGGAGTATCTAATGAATTTACATCTCATGAATGGGTTGAAACCCTGGCTGCTGAACTAGCTGAAAATCAAGGTGCGTCTATTCTTACGGCAGGATCTCAGTATAGCAGTGATATACACGCTGTAGTAGCTGCTGTGAATGCAGCCCTTGGCAATGCGGGGCAAACCGTTACTTATCATGAAGTTCCATTCCGAGAAGACAGAAACGAAAATGAAGCAATTAGAAATGCTATTCAGCGAGCTGAAAATGGTGAGTTTGACACCATCGTCATTTTAGATTCCAATATCGCCTACACAGCACCTGCTGATCTAAATGTATCAGCCGCTATTCAGAATACAGAAACAACGATACATCTCTCTGAATATGTCGATGAGACTTCATCTCTCTGCACATGGCATGTAAATAAAGCACATTTCCTCGAATCTTGGGGTGATGGATTCTCATATACCGGTCAGCGCTCTGTCATTCAGCCACAAATTCAGCCGCTGCATAATGGAATCAGCGATATTGAACTTTTGAATACGATATTAACCGGTGAAGAGCCCAATGGCTATACAGCTGTTGTAAGAACCTGGCAGGCAGATGGAAGTGGTAATTTTGAGAGCCGATGGAAAGAAATTTTACACGATGGTGTAGACAGTACTACCCAATTCGAAATGGCATCTGTGGCAACAGGAACCGGACTATCATCAGTTGTGAATAGGCTCAGCTCCGCCAATGCTGTTGATGGAATTGAAATTGCTATCAAACCCGACGCAAAACTTTATGACGGACGATTTGCCAATAACGGCTGGCTTCAAGAGCTTCCTGAACCCATGACCAAAGTAACCTGGGATAATGTTGCTTTGATGAGCCGCGCCACAGCTGAAAAAATCGGAATTGATCCGGAAAGAAGCTTCAAAGATAACGATGTCCCGAAAGTATCGATTTCTGCGGGTGGAACATCCATTGAAATTGCAGCCTGGGTTGAACCCGGACACGCTGATGATGTAATTACTCTCACTGTAGGATACGGAAGAAGTAATATAGGGCGGGTAGCCGACGGTATCGGTGTAGATACTTATCCACTTCGATCCACAGACAGAATGTTTTACCAGTCTGCCACTGTTGAACCCACCGGTACGACGTATGAAGTTGCCTGTACCCAGGAGCATCACAGCCTGGAAGGTCGCGATATGATTCGAACCGCGACACTGAATGAATACAAAGAAAATCCTGAGTTTGCTACCTACAAGAGCGTCCACGGATACGAAGTGCCGGGCATTGAAGAAGCTCTGAAAGAAGGTGATGAACGCGGCCCTATTTCACTGTTCGAAGAACAATATGGACCGGATTATCAGCCTCAGTGGGGAATGACGATTGACCTTAACTCCTGCTTTGGCTGCGGAGTGTGCACTATTGCCTGCCAGGCAGAAAATAATATTCCTGTAATTGGTAAACGTGAAGTTGGACGACGCAGAATTATGCACTGGATTCGAACAGATCGCTATTTTGAAGGCGATGCTGACGATCCCAAAGCGTATCATCAGCCCGTTCCATGTATGCACTGCGAACTGGCGCCCTGCGAGCAGGTTTGCCCTGTAGCGGCAACAACTCACAGCGAGGACGGCATCAATCAAATGACGTACAACCGCTGTATTGGTACCCGCTATTGTGCGAATAACTGCCCGTTCAAAGTTCGCCGATTTAACTTCTTTAACTATTCAAAAGAATATTTAACGACCGGCGACGACCCTGAAATTATACAAATGGCCATGAACCCGGATGTTACCGTTCGGTTCCGTGGTGTGATTGAGAAGTGTACATATTGTGTACAGCGTGTTAATCGCGGCAAAATCCGTTCAAAAATTGAAACCGGATCTAAAAAGCCCGCAGATGGAACCGTTGTAACAGCTTGTCAGCAGGCATGCCCTGCCAACGCAATTTCGTTTGGAGATTTAACAGATTCGAACAGCGAAGTTTCCGTGAAAAAACGAAATGACAGAAATTACGTGATGCTTGAAGAGCTCAATGTTCGTCCGCGAACATCGTATCTCGCAAGACTATCGAACAATAACCCGGAATTGGCTTAAACCATTCTATAAGTATATAATTGCAAAAAACTTAACATGAGTAAAACGTACGAATACGTTCCAGAGCCCGCTCTTGTAAAGGGAAACCACAGTTTTAAAGACATCACCGCAATGGTGACGGATATTAATCTGCGACCCACACCCAAAGCGTGGTATTTGGCTTTTGGAGTGGCTAACCTTTTACTGCTGCTTTTACTATCGTCCATTGGCTATCTGATATGGGAAGGAACCGGAATCTGGGGGTTGAATCAGCCGGCCGGATGGGGATGGGCAATTATTAACTTTGTTTGGTGGGTTGGGATTGGCCATGCCGGAACATTGATTTCGGCTATTCTTTTTCTCTTTCGGCAGGGATGGCGAACAGCCATTAACCGGTTTGCTGAGGCAATGACAATCTTTGCCGTTATGTGTGCGGGTATTTTCCCTGCGATCCACGTAGGTCGTATCTGGGTTATCTACTGGGTATTTCCCATTCCCAACCAAATGGCCATGTGGCCCAACTTTAATAGCCCGCTGTTGTGGGACGTATTTGCGGTTTCAACCTATTTCACCGTCTCTCTGCTTTTTTGGTACGTGGGACTGGTTCCTGACCTCGCAACGATCAGAGACAGGATAAAAAGTAAGCTCGGAAAAATGATCTACGGAACATTTGCCCTTGGCTGGAGAGGCAGTAATCGCCATTGGTGGAATTATGAGAAATCATATATGATCCTAGCAGGCCTTGCCACCCCTCTCGTGCTTTCTGTGCATACAATTGTATCTTTCGACTTCGCCGTTTCGCTCATACCCGGCTGGCACACTACCATTTTTCCGCCCTATTTCGTTGCGGGCGCTGTTTTCTCAGGCTTTGCCATGGTGTTGACGCTCATGATCATTACCCGAAAAATCTACGGGCTTGAGGATATCATGACGGTGGACCACATCGAAAAGATGAATATTATTATACTTGTTACAGGCTCTATGGTGGGATTTGCCTACTTGATGGAGTTCTTCATCGCATGGTATAGTGGTGTTGAATATGAAAAAGCCATATTTATTCTTCGTGCCACAGGGCCCTACGCCTGGGCATACTGGACCATGATTACCTGTAACGTAATATCCCCCCAGTTCTTCTGGTCTAAAAAATTACGTCGAAATGTAGCCTTTACATTTGTCATATCAATCATTGTTAATATTGGTATGTGGTTTGAACGATTTGTAATTGCTATTACATCACTTTCTACTGACTTTTTGCCATCATCATGGGGATATTTCTCCCCAACTATTTGGGACGTTCTTACCTACGTGGGAACATTTGGTCTCTTCTTTACATTTTTCCTCCTTTTCCTCCGCTTCCTTCCAATGGTTGCTGTAGCAGAACTTAAAGGTGTCATGCCGCAGGCCGATCCGCATAATTACGATGAGAATGGCAAATATGTTGAACCCAAAGTTGAAATTCCTGAACCAACATCAACGTCTAAGTAATCGGGATATTCATGAATAAAGAAAATTCAGACAAAAACATTTACGGAATACTCGCGGAGTTCAAAACTCCCAAAGACCTGATTGATGTTTCTAAAACCATCACGGGTCAGGGAATTAAGTATTTCGATACCTTTAGTCCATTTCCAATCCACGGAATTGATAAGGCGATGAAGCTCCCCAAGTCTAAACTTGGATGGATTGTAGGAGTTCACGGGCTTTTAGGGCTCACCGGTGCATTTGCCATGATTTATTACATGATGGTATATGACTATCCTCTAAATATTAGTGGAAAAACATTACTCAATATCCCCGCATGGATTCCGGTAATGTTTGAGCTTACTATTCTTCTATCAGCTTTTGGAGCCGTATTTGGTATGTTTTTCTTAAACGGACTTCCAAAACTGAATCATCCTTTGTTTAACTCAGAAAATTTTAAAAAAGCGACGGATGATGGATTCTTTGTTTGCATTGAATCTGAAGATCCTCAGTTTGATGAAGAAAAGATACAGAAGTTGTTCAAAGAAGCAGGTGCTGTTCAAATAGAATCCATATATGATGAGTCGTAACGCTGCAATTTTATTTTTTAAGCTTTTATAACATGAGATACTCTACGATAAAATATTTTACGTATCTGATTTTACTTTCTGCTTTTATGTTTTCATGCAGAGGGCAAAAATCAAGTCAGCCGCCCATACATCCTCAGCAAAACATGGATTTTCAGAATCGGTTCAATGCTCAGGAAGAAAATAGCTTCTTTGACAATAATATGGCCATGCGAATGCCTGTTGACGGAACTGTTTCAAGGGGCAATCTGAAAAATAACAGTGCTGTGTTTGAAGGATTAGATGAAAACGGTGATTTTGTCACCGAAAACCCATTCGACATTACAAAAGATTTTCTCTACAGAGGAAAAGATCGCTACGATATTTACTGTTCCGTTTGCCACGGAGGTACCGGAAATGGACGTGGCATTATTATGACGGGTAACTATGGTTATGTACCGGCTCCCTCCTACCACAGAGATGCCAGCCGAAATATGCCTGATGGCGAATTTTACTCAGCTATTGCAAACGGAGTTCGAAGCATGCCTTCGTATGCCACTCAAATTGAAGTAGAGGACCGCTGGGCTATCGTTGCTTACATCCGGGCTCTTCAAAAGAGTCAGTATGTCCCCGAATCGGAAATGGACGAATTCAGTGTGGACCTGGCCCAGCTTCAGCAGGAATATCAGGCTGAACAAGAGCGTCTTGCGGCACTTGAAGCAGAACGTGCCGCTGCCCGTGGTGAGGAAGAAATTTCTGCAGCAAGAGGCGAACAACTCTTTACAATGAACGCTTGTAATGCCTGTCACTCACTGGATGGCAGTGAGCTTGTGGGCCCATCCTTTGCCGGTCTCTTTGGCAAGGAACGTACTTTCGAAGACGGTACAAGCACAGTAGCCGACGAAGAATATCTTTATGAATCAATTACCCAGCCCGATGCAAGAATTGTGGAAGGGTATCAAAACGCCATGGCATCGTACGATTACCTGTCTGATGGCGAATTACAATCTTTGATCGAGTACATAAAAACTTTATCTGACGAATAATAAGTCTAAATCCAAATACATGGCTTCAAGTAGTCCAAAATTAACAGATTCCATACAGTTTCCCGCAGGTCTTGACGTAACAAAAATTTGTTATGGTGTAGGCGCAGTGGGACTCATTGCCAGCTTTATTGGGTATTTTCTGAATTACAAGCAGTTCTTCTATTCATACCTTACAAGCTTTACTTTTTTCACAAGTATTGCGCTTGCTTCCCTGATTATGGTAATGATTCATCATATAACCAAGTCGTCCTGGGGAACGGTGATCCGTCGAATTCCGGAGTCGTTCATCAAAAACATCTGGATCTGGGCGCTCTTTATGCTCCCGATTATCTTTGGCATGAGCAGTATTTATAAATGGACCAGCCCCGACTATGTTATGGGCGACCCGATTATGGAAGGGAAAGCCCCTTACCTTGACACGACTTTCTTCATCATCCGACAGGTCATTTACTTTGCAATTTGGGGTTATCTGGGGTATAAACTCCATAAAGTATCCGTTAAAATGGATGAAACCAATGACTGGGGCCTAACAAAGCTGTTACAAAAAATTAGTGCGCCGGGCATTCTTCTGTTTTCACTCACAATTGCTTTTGCAAGTTTTGACTGGTTGATGTCGCTCGATGCACATTGGTTCTCTACGATGTTTGGTGTCTACTTTTTTGCGATGAGTTTTCAGGCACTTTTTCCGGTCATTATATTGATCGTATTTTGGATGCAGAAAAACAATATTCTCGAGAATACGGTTGGTAAATCACATATTTACGACCTTGGGGCATGGTTCTTTGGCTTTACTGTATTTTATGCATATATCGCATTTAGTCAGTTTTTGCTCATTTACTATGCAAACATACCCGAAGAAACTCTCTGGTATTATCACAGACTTGAAGGAAGCTGGTCTATAGTTACCTATGCACTTCTTTTTGGACGTTTTTTGATTCCGTTTGTTTTATTGCTTAACAGAGATACAAAACATAATCATAAGCTTTTGATCTTTACATCCGTTCTGGTTCTTGTAATGCACATTACTGAACTACACTGGATTGTAATGCCTATTATTAATTATAGCGGTATTTCCGTTAGCTGGCTCGACTTTGCCACACTTATAGGACTTGGTGGCATATTTATGGGCCTCTTCTTCACCACACTCAAAAAACACAATTTGGTACCGGTGAATGATCCAACACTTAGCGATTCACTCAATAAACATTATCATCAATAACCCGTTGTAACGAATAGAAATGAGTAAGAATCAGAATAGTTTATCCGAATCAGAACAAATTCGCATTGCAAAACAGGCGGCCTCTGGTAATACTGAGGATTTAAAACGGCTTGCTGAAGAAAACGGTGTTAGTCAGCAGGAGATTCAAAACTGGATTCGCCAGTACAATATTGAAAGCCCCGGTGATGAATCAGATGATGTCTCATTGGAGGCCAGTGAAAGTTTTGTGGATTCTGTTGAGTATGGTGCAACATTTGATAATTTGAATTACAATAGACTGACGTTCTGGTCCGTTTTTGGAACTGTAGTAATTCTTATATTTATCATTTCTATCATGTTTATTCACGAATATACCCGAACTTCTGCCCTTCAGCGCAGTGACGAGTCTAGTTTATATTACGATATCAATGAACTTCAGGAGCAAGATCAGGAAACGTTAGATACCTTTGGAGTTGTTGATCCTGAAGAAGGTATTTACAGAATACCCATTGATAGCGCAATTACTATCATGTCGAATGAATAAACACCCTTTACGCAATTTATGAGATACTCACTGACAATCTTTTTACTGATTTCAGTGATTCTCTTTACAGATGATGCCGAAGCACAACTAAACCAAGGTGGTCCGGCAGTATTAAAGGAAATTGGAGTGGATGAAAAGTTGGGCGATACAATACCGCTCGACCTTGTGTTCACGAATTCCGACGGCAATGAGGTTACACTCAAGCAGCTTTTTGAAGGAGATAAGCCCGTACTACTAAACCCTCTTTACTACGACTGCCCAATACTCTGCAGCGTAGTACTCGACGGCGCTTTCGCTGCCATAAAGCAGCTTGCATGGACACCCGGAGCCGATTATACAATTATTTCGTTCAGCATCGATCCCGAAGAGGGACCAGAGCTGGCATCATCAAATAAAGAGTTTTACCTGAATCAGTTCGACAGACCAAATGCATCAGAAGGATGGCATTTTTTAACGGGTTCACAAGAATCCATTGAACAGCTGACCGAAGCTATTGGGTTTCGGTACAAATATGAAGAAGAAACGGGTGAATACATCCATATGGCAAGTATCATGATGCTCAGCCCGAACGGAAAAATTACCCGCTATCTTTATGGCGCTAACTTTAAAGAGTTCGATGTTCGAAATGCGCTCTTCGAGGCCGCAGACGGTACCATTGGTAACTCCTTGGATAAAGTAATTATGTACTGTTTTACATACGATCCATCTTCGCAAAGTTATGTCCCCGTTGCAATGAACATAATGAAGCTTGGTGGTTTGGCTACACTAATAATTCTCGGTATATTTCTAAGCGTTTTTTGGAGACGAGAACGAAACAAAAAAGACTCTACACCAACAACAAAATTTGAGTTCGATAGATGAATAAGTTAAGCGAATTTATGCTCCCGCCGGCAAAAAGCACACTTGCTGCTGAAACGGATGCATTATTCAATTTTATCAATGTAACAAGCCTCATTCTTTTGATCGGCATCACCATTGCCATTGTATATTTCTCCTGGAAATATCGAAGGAGGTCCGAAAATGATGTAACCCCGGTAATTACACATAACAGTAAACTTGAAATTACCTGGTCCGTCATTCCGCTGATTCTTGTAATTATCGTTTTTGGCTGGGGGCTTTCCGGATATGTCAATCTTACAACTATTCCGGATGATGCTTATGAAATACGCGTTGTTGGAAAGAGTTGGCTATGGGAATTTCATTATGAAACCGGTCATGTAAGCGTAAATGAACTGCACGTACCCGTAGACAGGCCCGTGAAGCTGATTATGAGCTCAACAGATGTGATTCACTCTTTTTACATCCCTGATTTTCGAATTAAACGTGATGTACTGCCAAATCGATACTCATCGGTCTGGTTTGAAGCTACAGAAACCGGGGAGTCCGTCATATTTTGTACAGAATATTGCGGTATGGCGCATTCCGATATGCTTGCCACCACTATTGTACACGAGCAAGAAGACTTTGAAACATGGCTAGAAACAGCCGGCTCAGCTGATGATAACCTCAGTCCTGTTGAACTGGGAGAGCAGCTCGTAACCAGAAACGCCTGTACTACCTGTCACTCTGTTGATGGAAGCCGGCTGCAGGGCCCCTCTTTCCTGGGATTGTGGGGATCAGAAAGAGTGTTCGAAGATGCAGAAAGTGTTACGGCTGATGAAAACTACATCAGAGAAAGCATAATCGAACCACAGACTAAAATCGTAGAATCTTACGATCCTGTTATGCCTCCCTATGCCGGTACACTGGATGACAGACAAATTGACGCAATTATAGAGTACATTAAAACCTTAGAGTAATTTCATGGCTACTGAAGATTCAAAAGCAAACGTAAAAAGAGTTCAGGTTAAGCGGTTTAAGCCTGAAGAGTATCCCGATAAACATTACCTCAATCAAGAAACCGGATTGTGGGCGTGGATGACAACCGTTGACCACAAGAAGATTGGGCTCATGTACCTCATGTCTGTGGCCTTCTTTTTCTTTATTGGCGGCATGCTTGCTCTATTGATCCGTACAGAGCTGTTAACGCCTGCACGAACATTCATGGATGCTGATGTATACAATCAGGTGTTTACGCTGCATGGTGCTATCATGATCTTTTTCTTCCTGATCCCTTCTGTTCCTGCAGCTTTAGGTAACTTTATATTGCCACTGCAGCTTGGAGCAAAAGATGTAGCCTTTCCACGCTTAAACCTTGCAAGTTTCTATATTTATGTAATCGGTGCACTATTCACCATTACCGCAATTTTTACAGGCGGTGTAGACACTGGATGGACCTTCTACACTCCCTACAGTGCAACAACAGGCGGCAGTGTAATGATGATGACTCTCGGGGTGTTTATTCTTGGGTTCTCATCTATTCTGACCGGATTAAACTTTATCGTTACCATACACAAGCTACGCTCACCCGGAATTACCTGGAACAGGCTTCCACTCAATCTCTGGGGACTTTATGCCACAAGTATTATTCAGATTCTTGCAACCCCTGTTTTAGCCATTACGCTTCTTCTCCTTACCATGGAAAGAGCATTAGGCATTGGTATTTTTGATCCCGCTCTTGGCGGAGACCCGGTTCTGTATCAGCATTTTTTCTGGTTCTACTCTCATCCGGCAGTTTACATTATGATTGTACCCGGCTTTGGAATTATCTCTGAAGTGATATCCACCTTTTCAAGAAAAGTAATTTTTGGATACTGGGCTATTGCGCTTTCATCCCTTGCCATCGCTTTTATCGGATTTCTTGTTTGGGGGCACCACATGTTTACAGCCGGGCAGTCATCACTCGCCAGTATGGTATTTTCATTTTTAACCTTTTTAGTAGGTATCCCGACCGGGATTAAGATTTTTAATTGGCTTGCAACTATGTATCGCGGCTCCATCGATATGAAAACACCCATGCTATATGCCATGGTATTTCTTTTCCTCTTTACCATTGGTGGATTTACGGGAATTATGCTTGGCGCCCTTGCCGTAGATATTCACCTTCATGACACCTACTATGTGGTAGCACACTTTCACTACGTTATGATGGGCGGTATGGTGATGGCATTTCTTGCCGGTCTCCACTATTGGTGGCCAAAAATGTTTGGAAAAATGTACAGCGAATTCTGGGCTAGGATTTCCTGCGGACTTGTTTTTATCGGCTTTAACATGACTTTCCTCCCTCAGTTTATCATGGGAGCACAGGGAATGCCACGGAGATATTTCAACTATATCGATCAGTTCCAGTCTTTCCATCAATTCTCAACCATCGGGGCTTATGTAATGGGCGTTGGCTTTTTTGTGATGGCCGGGTATCTTCTTCACTCATTATTGAAGGGTAAACGAGCAACTGCCAATCCGTGGGGAAGTCGTGCATTAGAATGGCAAACATCCTCTCCGGCACCACTTCACAACTTTGAACACACGCCGGTGATCATTAACGGACCCTACGATTATCACAAGCCGATGTCTGAATTTCAATTAGGAATCGCGACATCACACAACGGCCATCACGCCGACGAGCATGCAAGTCATACAGAATCAAAAACAGAACAAGTCTAATTAATTAACATCATGTCAGAAACTTCTGTAGTAGAGGAAAAGAAAAATCATCTGCTGCATCACTTTATCGATAGTGATCAGCAGTTTGAGGCTTCAAAAATGGGAATGTGGGTATTTCTTGTAACAGAAATTCTCTTTTTCGGTGGTCTTTTTGCCGCATACATCGTATATCGGGCCTGGTATCCAGATCTTTATTTAATGGCATCCGAAGAGCTGGATACGTTTTGGGGTGCAGTAAACACTGCCGTTCTTATTGGTAGTTCACTAACGGTAGCTATGGCGATTCGGTCGGCTCAACTAAACCAAATTAAAGGCCTTGTAATTAATCTTTACATCACCATCGGGCTCGCTTTTACCTTTATGGTGATTAAATATTTTGAATACGCTCACAAATTCGAAAAAGGGATTCTTCCAGGCTCTTACTACAGCTATGAGGGAATTGCTCATGAAAAGGCCAACATTTTTTTCAGTATTTATTATATGATGACGGGCCTCCACGGAATTCACGTGCTAATCGGTATCGGTTTAATGATCTGGCTTGTCTTTAAAGCCAAGAAGAATGTACTCCACAGCGGATACTATACTCCTGTCGAAATAACGGGCCTCTACTGGCACCTTGTTGACGTGATATGGATCTTCCTTTTCCCTTTACTTTACCTGATTGACTAACCCAAAAACGTTTTAAATCCTATGAGTGGACATCATATTTCAACAGCAAAATTTCTGTGGGGCGTAGCAATTTCGCTTTTCATACTCACATTTATCACTGTAGCCGTAACCTGGATACAGATTCCTGAACCCTGGAATGTTGTAGTGGCTATTGCTATTGCGGTTGTTAAAGCCCTTATTGTGGCTGCATTTTTTATGAATTTATATTGGGATACGAAATTCAATGTGATGCTGTTTATCATGTCGGTAGTGTTTTTTGGTCTTTTGATAGGAATCACACTTCTCGATACGATGTACAGAACAGACCCAATTCCGTCTTTCTAAAATTTACTTAATTCATTTAAAAGCCGGTTTCATGTGAGACCGGCTTTTTTTGTTTATTTTTGATGTGAATAAAACCTTTATAACAAAATAATACCCTCATGTCTGCATTAAAACCCGTTGAGTTTGGAAACTTTGAGCTCTACCCTGTTGAAACAGGCCGATTTATGCTAGATGGAGGCGCTATGTTTGGCGTTGTTCCTAAAACTCTTTGGAACAGGAAAATACCTGCAGACGATAAAAACCGTATACCAATGGCGATGCGATGCCTGCTCATTAAATCAAAAAAAACGGGCAAAATCTATCTCATTGACAACGGCAGCGGCACGAAATTCAACGAAAAAATGAGTGCCATTTACGGGCTGGATTACGATCACAGTAATTTGGAAGACTCTTTGAAGAATTGTGGCGTAAGTCCGGATGATGTAACTGATATTATCTTCTCACACCTTCATTTTGATCACTGTGGCGGAACAACCTATTACGATCAAAATGGAGATCTGAAACATTTTTTCAAAAATGCTGCATATCATGTAAACAGTCGTCATTGGCAAACAGCCACTCATCCTAATGCGCGGGAAAAAGCTAGTTTTTTTGATGAGAATATCAACCCAATCAAAGACAGTGGTCGGCTCAACCTGGTAGAGGATAATCACACATTTGAAGAAAATTTGACAACAATTCCAATGGATGGACACACGATTGGACAGCAGTTGCCCGTTATAAGATCAGAAAATAATACGCTTGTGTACGTGGCTGATCTGCTTCCGACATTTGCACATCTTCCTCTCCCTTGGGTAATGGGTTACGATATGGCTCCCATTCAAACCTTAAAAGAGAAAGAAAGCTTTTTAAATAAAGCTGTTGAAAAAAATTACTACCTGTTTCTTGAGCACGATGCAAGTTGTGAGGTAATAACCGTTACTAAAACGGATGGAAAATATGCCCCCAAAAAAACATGCACGCTCGCGGATATTGAATAACTGAATTCAATAGTCTTTGATGTACATTACTGTTAATTAAATTTATGAATAAAGAAGAATTTACAACTGACAAACTCTCAAAAATTGAAGATTTTTTGAGAAATCAGTTCCGGGATCAAAACCGAAAAAGAAACCTGCGTGGGGCTTTTCTGGCTATTGCCCTGCTATTCGTTCTTCTTCTTCTATTTTTTGCAGCTGAGCTATTTTTATATCTTCCTGCCGGTTATAAAACATTCATCGTTGTCTTCGCACTTGCAATTTCCTTGGGTCTCTTTTTTTATGTTAAGAGTCGGATTTTACGCCAATCATTCTCTGATTTTTACGAAGCTATCCTCATCAAAATTGGTTACGAACGTGTGGCCAATGCTCTGGATCTTCACCTCCACAGACGTGAATCAACCTCAGCAGCATTCAGAAAAGCGGCTATCCAAAAAAATCTGGTGAATATTGATGCGGATCAACTTGAAGATCAAGTACTCGCAGATTTAAAACACTCTGACACGAGCCAGGCTTTTTCGAAAAGCCGCACAATTGTTTTGTCAGTACTTTTAGTAAGTGCGACTATTTTTCTGCTGAACCCCTCTGCTACAGTTAGATCACTTCATTTCTGGCAATCTTATACACAACCTAATCCATTTACATACACCATTCAGCCCGCAGATACAACGATTTCTCTGAACTCTGAGCTTCAGGTTCGCGCAGTTTTTTCATCCCGGGACCTTCCGGAAAATGTGACTCTTCTTTTTAAAACGGATGTTGAAGAAAATTTCAGGGAACGCAGAATGGAACCTGACTCTTCAGGCAGGTTTTCGGCAGCTTCAATAAATATTACCGGGTCGTTAAGCTATCGTGTTCAAATGGATGCATTTCAAAGTGATTTATATCGTGCTCAGGTTCAAATACAACCTGATTTCGAAGAACTTCGGGTTACCATAGATCCCCCAGCTTACACTGAACTTCCAGGCTCCACTTCGCAATACCCGTATTCACGCCTTCGTGTATATCCCGGCACCGAACTTACGTTTTCTGGTATCGCGAATAAAACCCTCGATTCTGTTCAACTCACTGGATCTCACATCCAGAAATCTTTGGAAATAACTCAGGACAGTGTTGGTTTATATGAAACGGCTTTCTTTCCTGAACAGAATGACACACTTCGATTTACTTTAAAAGATCAGGACGGCCTCACCAATAGGAACCCTTTCAGAACCTTTATAGAAATGCGGGCAGACCAATCTCCCGTTGTCGTTATTCGAGAGCCTGAAAGCACTATTATGGAACAAAATCCCGAACAATTGAGAATTTTTTATGAGGCCACTGATGATTTTGGACTTACATCGGCTGAAATAAGATGGGAATTGCGGAGAGCTTTTACCGATTCTCCCCAAACGGGGACCCAAACGATACCCACTCCGGGAAATGGCCCTACAACCTCTTATTTTCTGGATTTAACTCCGTTTGAGTTACGACCCAGAGATACTTTTTCAGCATGGATTCGTGTTACAGATAACGATGAAGTTGGAGGTTACAAAACGGGAGAATCGCGTGAGATCCTTGTTCAAATTCCTTCTTTAACGGAATCGTTTGAACAGCTAGATGAAAACGAACAGGATGTGGAAACTGAACTCGACAACATTTCGGAACAGTTTGAATCAATTGAACGTGAATATGAAAACTTTTTAGAGCGTCTACAGCAAAATCCTGAAGCGGGTATGGAAGAGGAGCAAATTCTCGAAGACATTAAAGAAAGACAGCAGCAGATTGAAAACACGGTTCAGGAGCTGAGCGAAATGTTCAATGAGATGCGAAATAATATAGAGGGAAATGATCAGCTGTCTGAACAAACCAAACAGAGTTACAGGGAACTGCAGCAGCTTATTGAAGAACTGGACGACCCCAGACTCAGGGAAGCCATGGAGCAGCTGCAGGATGCCATTGAGAGCCTTTCACCTGAACAGATGGAGAACGCTCTCGACCAGATGAGCTTTAATGAACAGCTTTACAAGGAGCGCATTGATCGAACGATAGAGCTCTTCAAGCAGCTTAAAATGAACAGTAATCTTGATCGTCTGGCAAATCAGTATGAAGATATGGCTGAGCGAATGAAGGCCGGGGCGGACAATGAAAACTCTGAACAGCGAAAGAATGAGTTAGATACGGTTTCAGAAGATCTCGACTCTGCAGAAGAACAAATAAACAAGCTTGATGAACAAGTACCGGAAAGAAGCCGGGAAAACATACGTCAGCTCAAGGAAAATGCTCAGCGTGAACTTGAAGACATCAAGCAGAATATGGAGGATCTTAAAGAGAGGGTAGACTCCGAGGTAAATGGAGAGTCAGAGAACCAAAACCCCTCAGAGTCGGGAGACCAACAGCAGCAAATTGGTCAACAGATGCAGCAGGAAGCCGAGCGTTTTAGATCTTCCATGCAGCAGATGAGCGGTCAACAGGTTCAGGTAAACCTGCTGGCGCTTCAGGAAGCTCTATATCGACTTCTGAATTTATCTACAGAACAAGAAGAGTTAACGCTTAGCACGTTAGAAACTCAAAATAGAAGTCAGGGCTTTATAGAACTTGCCCGACTGCAAAATAATATCAGCAACCAATTTATGGCCGTATCTGATACCCTGTTCGAAATTTCAAAAGAGTTGCCGGGTATTCCCAATCAGATTAACGAAAAGAAACTGGAAACCGAGCGGTTATTGGAGCGCTCATCAGAGCAACTAGCTGAACGCGACTTGAGGCTATCCTCGATATCTACTCGCGAATCGTTGGGAGGAATAAATGACCTGTCTGTCATGATCTCATCTATTTTAAATCAGCTTATGAACCAACAGAACGGCGGTATGGGCAGCGGTAGCATGAGTATGCAGCAGATGATAGAGCAGATGCAAAACATGAGTGGCGACCAGCAGCAGCTAAATCAACAACTGCAAAATCTGATAAACGATATGCAGGGCGATCGTCTTTCAAGGGAACAGTCTGAACGACTGGATCAAATTGCAAGACAGCAGAATGAAATCAGAAAACAGCTACAGGAACTTCAGCAGAGCGGAGCCCTGGAAGATGGAGACCGTATGCTAAGCGAAATGCAGCGGATGATTGAGAATATGGAGGACTCGATAAATGACATGCGGGGCGGTGTTACAGACCCCCTGATGATGGAGCGGCAACAAAATATTTTATCGCGAATGCTGAGCGCTGAGGAATCGATGCAGCAGCGGGGTGAGGAGGATCAGAGAGAGGGAACCACAAGAGATGAATACGACCGCACACTTCCGCCGGAGATGACTCTGGAAGAACTTGAACAGGAGATCAGGGCGCGTCTTCAGGATCCCAACTACACGCGGTTTTCTGAAGAATATCGCAGATTAATTGAGCTTTATTTTGAACAGCTCAGACAGATGGAAGAGTCTGTACTTCCAAGATAAATAGATCCAATCTCTATCTTTTTACATCTCTTTTCCTATATCGCAGTAGGAATGCCCCCTTCTTTTTGAAATTCTTAGCATATTCTGTGACTTATTTTTCAGTCCAATTTTCAAAAACCAGAGAACGATTCACCATGATATACGTAAAACAACTGCTTTCCATTTTTATACTGCTGGTCGTTTTTAACCCACTTACGGCACAATCTATACATTCACCCTCTGTTGATACCGACATTGTTGATGATATCATCAAAGAGGGAATAGAGAATTCAAAAGTAATGGATTTTGCAAGCTGGCTGACGGATGTATATGGGCCAAGACTTACCAACTCTCCACAACTTCTGAAAGCCAACCATTACACAAAGGAGCAGCTCGAAGACCTGGGGCTTGAAAATGCCGAACTCCATAAGTGGGGGCCATTTGGATCAGGATGGGAGCTTAAACGATTTGCCATGCATGCAAACACACCTCATGGTTATTTCAGCGTAACCGCGGCCCCAAAAGCATGGTCACCCGGATACGACGAACCGGTACAAGGTGAAGTAATATTTCTTACCATTGAAGATGATGAAGATCTTGAATCATACAGGGGTAAGCTGAGAAATAAATTCGTGATGCTCGATTATCCGCAGGGATCTGAGCCATCCTGGGAACCCATAGCGAGACGAACCACCGATGAACGGCTTCTTTCATTGGCAAATGCGGGAGAAAGGGTTAGCAGTCAACGACCATCCGGTGGGAATCCTGCAGCCATGGCGCGTGCAGAAATGAGATATAAAATTATGAAGTTTCTGCAAGAAGAGCAGCCACTTGCGCTGCTGGATTATGGCTATCGCGGCTGGTATGGACAAATAGCCGTTTCCTCGGCTTCCATGCCCATTGAACCGGGGACATCATGGACGGATGCCATTCGTGCCCATCAGGCAGATCCATCAGAAATAATAACCCAGATATCTTTAATGCGAGAACATTACGGACGTATCTTCAGGCTTCTTGAAAAAGAAATTCCCGTTGAAATCGAGCTCGATATGCAAACTGAATATCAAACGGATGATCTATATGGATATAACACCATTGCTGAAATTCCCGGCACCGATCCGGAGTTGAAAGATGAAGTTGTAATGCTTGGAGCCCATCTCGACTCTTGGCACGCGGCTACCGGCGCCACAGATAATGCGTCAGGCTCATCAGTAATGATGGAGGCTGTTCGTATACTGAAAGCACTTGATGTTCAGCCAAGAAGAACCATCCGCATAGCTTTGTGGACCGGTGAAGAACAGGGACTGCATGGAAGCCGCGAATATGTACATGATATCTTTGCCAAAGCGGGGCCAGGATGGGGAGCAACCGACGAAATTGAACGACTTGATCAATACGACAATTTCTCGGCCTACTACAATATTGACAACGGTACAGGACAGATACGTGGAATTTATCTGCAGGAAAATGAAGCTCTGCGATCCCTTTTCAGAGCATGGCTTCAGCCGTTCGAAGACTGGGATGCCGTTACTTTAAGCTATCGCAACACCGGATCCACAGACCACATCGCTTTTGATCGTGTTGGCCTTCCGGGTTTCCAGTTTATCCAGGACCCTATCGAATATTCCACAATGACTCACCATTCCAATATGGATTATTATGAGCGCTTGGTGGAGCAAGATCTGGCCAGAACGGCCGTAATCGTTGCGACATTTGTATACCATACTGCAATGCTCGATGAAAAGCTACCAAGAAGGTAAACCGCCTGTGATGGATTACTATTCATCACTGTTATCAATAATCAGGTTCACACAAAAAGTTAGCCGTTAAACAAATATCGATCGGCAGGTCTGGAGATGAACTGGAATTGGTCATGGAAAAATTTCTACAACAACTCGGAAATATTTCCAGAAAGCTATTAATCTGGCTACAGAACAGATTGTGCAGATTTCCTTATATGTAGCCTAGCTTTTTACTCGTCTTTTCAGACATAAATTTGATACATTTAACCCCACAAACCTGTAAATCATGTACAAAAATTTATGGATGAACATCAAGAAGATTTAATTCATCAAATAAAAACCTTTCTCGAAACAGAGGAAGAAATATTTGGGCCTTTGGCCATTTCGGGTGAAGACATGAAAGCAGCGGAAAGCCAGATGCTGGCAAGTACGGAAAACCAGGAAAAAAGAACGGATCAACAGAAATCTGACCCTACAGCCGACGACGAGGCCGACATAAAGCAAAAGACAAATTCCGGTATTTCCCTTCAGACTTGCAAAAACCTCGATGAACTTAAACAACTTTGTGAAACAGCTGATGTGCTTCGCACCGACTTACAGGGAACCAACCTCGTTTTTGGTACTGGTAATCCAACCGCAGATCTAATGTTGATAGGTGAAGCACCGGGTGAACAGGAAGATAAACAGGGCGAGCCTTTTGTCGGAGCAGCCGGACAATTATTAAACAAAATACTCGGTGCAATCAATTTTTCTCGCGAAGACGTATATATCGCAAATATTTTAAAACATCGACCGCCTGGAAACCGCAATCCGAACGAAGAAGAGTGTCGCAACAGTTTACCCTATCTCTACAAACAAATTGAACTGGTCAACCCAAAACTTATTCTGTGTTTAGGAAAGATATCCGGCACGACCCTGCTCGGAAAAGATACTACGCTTAAAAGTATGCGCGGAATATTTTACCCGTTTAAAGGTGCCGAATTAGCAGTAACATACCATCCGGCAGCCTTATTGCGAAACCAGCAATGGAAGCGACCCGTTTGGGAAGACGTTCAGCGAGTTCGTAAACGCTATGATGAGCTCGGTTGTAAACCCTGATAATCTTTAACCATTTTATTTATGCCCTGGTCTTTACGAATGGTAACCTATGCCAGCGTTATTTCTCTGTTGCTGTTTATCTACTTTTGCTTTCGATATATAAAAAGTATAAACCGAACAGAGAGACTTCCTCAACAACCCATGAGGATGCTTTTATTTGCTGCACTTGTTCTCTTTTTTGGTTATCCCTTCAGCGGTTGGATGTCCTACCTTTTTACGGGAACCTTTGAACGGTATGAACACCCTGCACTTCTGATCTACTCTTTTTGGTTTGGATTAATCTATCTGGGAGTTATGTTCAACTGGCTTATTCTGCACGATATAATGCTGCCGCTTGCAAAAAGATTTTCGTCAAAAAAATCAGAGATTTTGCGTAATAATTTTTCCAAAGCGTTTCTTGTTATTTCGTTGCTCACGCTCTTTTACACCGGGATTAAGCTATATTGGGACACGAGTCGTATCACTGTCGAAGAGATAACCTATACTGTACCCAATGAAAATTTTGCTCCCCTTACAGTTGTTCACATTGCCGATTTACACGCAGATCCCTACACCAGTGATCAAAAAATGAAAAATTACATTGATCGTGTGAACGCTGCCGAGCCCGACCTGGTGCTTTTTGGAGGAGACCTGATATCTTCGGGAACAAATTTTATTGAAGCCGGTGCCAAAGCACTCGGAGACATTGATGCCACCTATGGAACCTATGCAGTTTTAGGTGATCATGATTACTGGACAGATGCCAACCTGATCTCTGAATCTTTACGAACTTACGGTGTAGAGATGCTCCAGAACGAAAACAGATGGATAAAACACAATGGGGAAACCTTGAAAATTAGCGGTATCACGGAAATTTACAGTTCCAAAATCACTGACGAGGCTCTCCAAAATTTACTAACAGAAACAGGCGGCGAATCCATTTCGCTGTTGTTTGCCCACCAGGCATCCGACCGGCTTATCGAAGAGTCTTTGCTGAATGATGTCGATCAAATATATGGGGCCCACACTCATGGCGGACAAATCCGAATACCAATCTTTTTCTATCCTGCGACTGCAGTTCGTGAAGAAACCAAATATGTGAATGGCAACTGGATGATTGATGAGATGCTCTTAAATGTGAATAGCGGTCTGGGGTATACCCTTTCGCCTGTTCGTTATAACGCTCCGGCTCAAATATCCATCATTCGATTAATTGGCCAATAGTTTTTACCCCTATTTATATGAACATTGATCACATTGCAATTTGGACGACCGACATTGAGAGACTGAAAAGCTTTTATGAAACCTATTTTGATGCTAAATCTGGGAAAAAATATTTAAACGAGACTAAACGTTTCCAGTCCTACTTTCTCACATTCAATTCCGGTGCCCGGCTCGAAATAATGCAGAAGCCCGAAATACCAGACCGAGAAAATAAATCTATACAGTTTAGCGGTTACGCCCACATTGCCATCTCAGTGGGTTCAAAAAAGAACGTTGATGATCTGACCCAAAAGCTGATTGATGATGGTTATAAAAATCCAGACGGTCCAAGACACACAGGCGACGGATATTACGAAAGTGTAATTTTGGATCCCCATGGCAATCGAATTGAAATAACGGAATAATTTTTCTCCACTCTTTAAAGTGTGGTATCAAAACCCACAGATTTAAAAATTTCATATCTTTTTATCTGATCATATATATTTTCAGATGCGTACCGTTCTACAGCACATATCACTTTTAGCGGCTTGCCTCACATTGAATTTGATCGATGCAGAGGTAATCTACAGCCAGTTAGTCTTCTCGTCTGAGGCGAGTGCGGCCGAAGAATGTGAACAAACGATCACTTGGAAATTTGGTGCAGTTGATTCCCGATTTAATCTCGATAAAGATTCACTGATGGTGGTGATGCAAAGTGTTTCAACCCTATGGGCCGAAGCTGCCGGATACACCGTCTTAGCCCACGATCCACAAGGAGAAGTAGAGCTAAACTTCTATTACACCCACCAGCAGGAATATTCAGATAATGAACAGGAACTCTCAGATAAAATTAAACGCCAGCGGCAGATTTACTATTCTAAAAACATCTTGTACCAAAGGCAGGAAAATCATTTCGAAGATATTGAGCAAGAATTTAATCAACAGCAGGCAGAATATAATGACGCCGTTACTGCCTACAACCAAACGCTAAACCGGATTCAGACAACAGGAGTGAGATCCAGGGAACTGAATGAAAAATTGCAGAGATTAAAAAGAGATATTGAAATTCGTGAAACCGTGCTGCAAACACTCAGGGTGAACTTAAATGAACAAGAAGAGAATCTGAAGAATCATTCGGATGAACTTAATCAGTATGCAGACACAATCAACGAACTGGTTTATCAATATCAAAAGCGTTTTAGCAGCTGGAAAACTTTTTATCAGGGCGTGTACATAAATGTTGGCGGTAAGCGAAAAATAAATATTTATCAGTTTGATGATATTGGAAGATTGAAACTGCTTCTGGCTCATGAATTTGGCCACGCCATCGGTCTGAAACATGTTGGAAACCCGAAATCGATCATGTACTATTTAACGGATCGCCAAAACACAGAAGAACTTCAGCTAACGGATGAGGATATGCGTGCTTTCAAGAATCGCTGCACTCTATAATTTTTTCTTCGTTCTTATATATTCTGGCGAAATGTGATGTCAAATCTGTATCTTCTCTACTTAAAATAGAAGTTGACGCACCCATTTGATTCAGTTAGTTTATTCATTGTAATGACGAATATTGTACTTCCCATAAAACAGAAAGATGTATACGGCGGCCTGGCAGAAATCACCGGTCTTATCCGAAAAGATTCAGATACACTGGTTATAGAATACCAGGTTAAAGATGATGTTTTGGGTATGTTTAATTCTGATGTTAAAATACTTGAGCTGCCATTTAACTACATTCACTCTATTGAAGTAGAGAAAAAATGGTTTGTTTGTGATTTTGAAATCTATCTGAATCGGCTTCCCTCCATTCAAAAACCACTGGTTATCCGTGAAAACTGTCTCTCTTTCAGAATAAACAAGAAGGACATAGAAAAAGCCAGAAACATCCGCACATCACTAATGATTGCTATATCGGAAAAACATCTCTCAGATATGGATAATTTAGACAGCGAAAGCATGGATGAACAGAGTGAGGCATACACTAAGTCAAATTCATCAGAAAAAAGAACCCGAGACTCGGGTGACAACGATGGTCTGCAAAACATTTTAAGGGACTCCTGAAGAAACTTTTTCCATCGATTTATTTGCTCTGCTCAGTCAGAAAGTAAATATGAAGATTTCATCGGTTTTGGTTGTTTCCGGGTAACAAAAGTATCATACATTTGTTACTTTTACTGTTCATTTTTAATCGCATCACCTCG
The DNA here is from genome assembly GCA_964544445.1 of uncultured Rhodohalobacter sp. Classification (GTDB taxonomy): domain Bacteria; phylum Bacteroidota; class Rhodothermia; order Balneolales; family Balneolaceae; genus Rhodohalobacter. Next base: position 53,576 of record CAZJBI010000007.1, on the reverse strand, counting down.
TATCAATGCCCAACAATAACGGCTCAAACTCTCAGCAAAACCGGCCTCAATCTCTCCAGGGTGAAGGTGGCAGGGTGCCTCCGCAGGCAGTTGAAATTGAAGAAGCCGTGCTTGGTGCCATGTTAATAGAGCGAGAAGCGGCAACCATTGCGCTTCAGCTTTTAAATCCTGAAGATTTCTATAAACCCGCTCACAAACACATTTTCGAGACTCTTTTCAATCTCTATGAAAGAGGAAATCCACTTGATATTTTAACCGTTGAAAGTGAATTACGCGACAAAAACCTGTTGGATGTGATTGGAGGCAGCGGTTACCTCGCAGATTTAACCCGGTCTGTAAGTTCTGCGGCCAATATCGATTATCATGCCCAAATTATATCGGAAAAGGCTATCAAGCGAAATCTGATTATTCACTGTAATGAAATTGTTAAAACAGCATACGACACAACCTCGGATGCGAAGGAAGTTCTTGATGGTGCTGAACAGCGTATTTTTGAAATTGCCAATACTAAATCGCGTGCCAGCGCAACCGCTATCAGTGATATTTTGAAAGACACGCTTGGGTACCTTGAAGAACTTCGCGGTAAACCCGAGGGAGTTACTGGGGTTCCCTCAAGCCTGGATGTGGATCGGCTCACCTCTGGATGGCAAAATGGAGATCTTATTATTATTGCAGCTCGCCCATCAATGGGTAAAACAGCTTTTACACTCACTGCAGCCCGGAATGCAGCACTTCATCCTAATGAAAATTTGCAGACCAACGTTGCCATTTTTAGCCTGGAGATGTCGGCTCAACAGCTTGTTCAGCGTTTTTTAACCATGGAAGCTCGGGTTGATGCACAACTTGCCCGAACCGGTAAAGTAAAAGACGAAGATTTTAAACGAATGATTGATGCTGCAAGTCGATTATTTACCGCGGGAATTTACATTGATGATACTCCAAGTTTAAGTTTGATGGAGCTTCGTACCAAGTGCCGAAGGCTTAAAAGTGAACACGACATTGGATTGGTTGTGGTGGACTACTTACAATTAATGACCGCCAGTTCCAAAGATATTGGAAATCGTGAACAAGAGATCGCAACGATCTCCCGTGGACTTAAGGCTCTGGCCAAAGAGCTGAATGTACCGGTAATTGCTCTGTCTCAGCTCAGCCGCCAGGTTGAGCAGCGCGGAGGTGATAAACGTCCCCAGCTGAGTGACCTTCGTGAATCCGGATCGATTGAGCAGGATGCCGATGTTGTCTGTTTTCTCTACCGGCCTGAATACTATGGAATTACAACAACTCCGGATGGCGAATCTACCAACGGACTCGCCGAGCTGATTGTGGGCAAACAGCGAAACGGACCTGTGGGCTCTACACGCATGTTCTTTGTAAAAGAGTATGCCCGCTTTGAGAAGCTATCCAGAATCGATTCAGCCAGCCAGGGTCCGGGAGGAAACGATTACCTTAATGATAGTGAAGACGGTTCTTCTGCTCCACAACCGCCCCCCTCTCCCGGTGGGGAGGATATTGCCCCATTTTAATCGGGTTTAAGTCACTGCCCCTTTTACGATTTATCATTTCCTGATGAAAAAAGTAAAAATTTCCCGGCCAGAAGAAGATTTTAATCGGCGCTGTTCCTACAAAATATTTATTGGTGACACCATCGTTGAAGAGCTTCAAAATGGTGAATCAAAAATCGTGGAGATCCCGCATGGCTCAGACAATGAGATTTTACATGGCAAAATTCAATGGTGTGGCAGCAACAGAATTTTGCTCACAAATCTCAAGGACAGCGATGAGATTTTGCTTTCAGGAAACAGATTTTTAAATCAAAAATTGCCGCTAATGAGCGCAATGATTCTACTTCTGGGTGTTGCACTTTTCAGCGGACCCAGTCCGGCATTACGAATAGCAGGAACCATTTTGATTGCAGCTCTTTTAGGTGGCCTTCTATTCACACTTACTATTTGGAAAGACAAGTGGTTATTGATTACAGATGCTTATGATTAAATTCTAAGTCTACCGCTCCACCCTACCCGAGCCACCGCTTTCCATTAGTTTTTCTACTTCATCTGTACTTACAAGGTTGAAATCTCCGGGAATAGTGTGCTTGAGGCAAGATGCTGCCACTGCAAACTCAAGAGCATCTTTTGTATTATTTTTGTTAAGCAGGCCGTATATCAGACCGGATGCGAATGAATCTCCACCGCCTACGCGATCTACAATTGTGATTTCGTATCGTGTTGAACGCTTTGGCTCAGCGCAATCCTTGTCATCGTGTAAAAGAGCGCTCCAGCCATTTTTACTGGCCGAATAGCTTTCACGCAGCGTAATCGCAACCGTTTCAAAATTAAATTCTTTTTTTAGAGACTTCGCAAGAGTGATATAGCCCTCATCATCAAGATCTGCCTCTTCAATATTGGTACTACCGGCTGAAAAGCCAAGGCTTCTCTGTGCATCCTCTTCGTTGGCAATACAAACATCCACATATTCCATCATTGGAACCATTACCGCTTGAGCCTGCTCTACTGTCCAAAGTTTTGACCGAAAATTAAGATCACAGCTTATGGTTACGCCCGCTTTTTTTGCAGCTATGCAGGCTTGCTCAAGTGATTTTGCAGGTCCCTCTCCCAGCGCCGGAGTTATTCCGGTCCAGTGAAACCAGTCTTTTCCCTCTAATACTTTCTCCCACTCAATGTCTCCGGCTACAATCTGGCTTATGGAGGAATTTGCGCGATCGTAAATTACCTTTGACGGACGCTGACTCGCTCCTGTTTCCAGAAAATAGATACCCAATCTTTCACCGTCGCGAGCAATATAGTCTGTATTTACCCCGTACCGGCGTACTGCCTGCAGTGCAGACTCCCCGATCTCATGCTTCGGCAGACGACTCACAAAAAAACTATCCATGCCAAATCCTGCAAGGGCAACCGCAACATTCGCTTCACCGCCGCCATAGCTTGCATCAAACTGCTGTGCCTGAACAAATCGCTGATTCCCGGGCGTTGATAAACGAAGCATAATCTCACCAAACGTCACAATTTTTTTCATGATATGGTTTCGTTATTTAAGTTCGAAATGAGGAGTTTTGCTTTTTTAGAAATGGACTTAAAATCCCTGTTTTCTAAATCGACTGATGAAACCAGTGCACTGCCAACGCCCACCGCACAAGCACCGGCTGCAAGCCAATCATTTCCATTTGTTAGAGAAACGCCACCCGTGGGCATCAATTTAAGATGGGGCATTGGAGCTTTTATCGCTTTGAAAAAATCCATACCTACAATATTAGCCGGAAATACTTTCACAATATCACAGCCCCACTCCCACGCTGTTTGAATTTCGGTTGGCGTAAAAGCTCCGCACATTACAGGTTTATCATAAGCTTTAGCTGCATCAATAATTTCCTTTTTTAAAACAGGGCTAACCACGAATTCAGCACCTGCATCAATCGCCTCTTTAGCTACAGATGCTGTTAAAACAGATCCAACTCCAATGACCATATCTTGTGGCAAAGTTTTTCTGGCTAATCTTATAAGCTTTGTGGCGTTGGGAACGGTCATAGTAATTTCAAGTAGCCGAATCCCTCCATCATAAAGTGCTTCTGCCACCGGTTCAAAAAGAGAATGATCGGGTATTCTAAGAACACAGACTGCTTTTTCTTTTTCAATGTGTTGGAGAATATCCTGTTTTGTCATCTTGGTTAAATTGTCATGGATGTGAAGCCGCCGTCTACAGGCACAATGGTACCGGTAACGAATGAGGATGCGTAATTAGAAGCGAGCCAAATCAACGCCCCGGAGAGCTCATCGGGTTCACCAAAACGGTTCATGGGTGTGTGATTAAATATAGATTCTGTTCGTTCTTTGGTGAGAATTTTTCGGTTTTGTTCTGCGGGAAAGAAGCCGGGCATAATGGCATTGACCCGAATGTTTTGATCGGCCCATTCGCGGGCAAGAAACTTTGTCATGCTGTTCATGCCTGATTTGGAAATACTATAGGTAAATACTTTCGATAGGGGAATCTCTGAAGAAGCAGAGGAAATATTAATAATGCTCCCTGCAATATTTCGATTCATCATTATTTTCGCCGCAATTCGGCTGGCATAGAATACACCTTTTAGGTTTATATCCAGAATCCGATCCCATTCCTCTTCATCGATCTCCATTACGGGTGTAGCAGAGTTTACTCCGGGAGCATTCACCAGAATATCTAATCGGCCCCATTTCTCCTCGATAGAGTTGAATGCTTTTTTCAGATCTGTTTCATTGCGAACATCGGCCTTACAAATCAATGCTTCTCCGCCTTTTTCTTCAACCTCTTGCATTTGATTTTTTGCACCAGAAGGATTTCCGCTGTAGAAGATGGCCGTCTTGGCTCCCGCTGCTGCCAGTGCCTGTACCATTCCACCTCCCAAAACACCACTACCTCCAATAACGGCAGCAACTTTTCCTTTAAGTGAAAACAGCTCTTCATTAAGACGCATAATATTTATGAATTTATTGACAATCGTGTTTTAGTGTAAAACGAGTCAGACGGATGATTCAATATTCCATTTAGAGTTTCTGAAAAACAACCTCATTCTTTATCGTATTGATGACTCTAATGCAGTTTTTTCCATTGCTGCTTTTTAAAAAACATTTGATCACGGCAGTATTATCATTTCTATTAATGGATGATATTTTTGATAACAGCGTATATGTTTCTCCAATAAAAACAGGCCGAATGAATACGATCTCTTTTTGAATAACAATCGTACCGGGCCCGGGAAATTTATTGCCTATATCGGCTGAAAAAGTCGCTACTACTAAATTTCCATGAACAATATTTCGTCCGAATTGAGAATTTTTCCCAAACTCCTCATCAATATGGATAGGGTTATTATCTCCCGTTAACCGAGCAAAAGCAAGTACATCCTCCCTGGAATAAGATCGCTTGCTTTCAAATATATCGCCTTTTTTAAACATCCATTTTCCTTCTTAGATAAAAACCATTAAAACTAAACTTCTACCAGGTCAGAAATAACCATGCCAGGTGATTTTATTATTGCGCTTCCCCACGACAATCCAACACCAAATGCACTAAGGCAAATCAGGTCGTTTTGGTCAAGTTTGTCTTTAAGCTCAGAAATAATTGTAAGTGGAATAGATACCGATGATGTATTTCCGAACTTATGCAGATTTGTGGGAAATTTTTCGGGATTTAATTCCATTTTTTTAATCAAAAAATCATTAATCAGTTTACTTGCCTGATGAAACACAAAGTAGTTAATATTACTTTGATTGATTCCTGCATAAATAAACAATCTTTCAATATCTTTTGGGACTTTTTTTGCGACAAAAGAGAACACGCTTTCACCATCCATAACCCCTTGTTCATCATTTCGAATATTTCCATATTCATCCACAACTTTTTCTTTGAGCGTTTCTTTGGAGCTGGGGTTTCTATATCCGCCTGCATCTATTCGAATGATCGAACCGCCACTGCCATCTGTGTTAAGAGAGAAAAAACTTTCGCCATATTTTTTCCCTTTTTCTAACAGTGTAGCAGAGCCCGCATCACCAAATAGAAATGCGGTTTTTCGATCTTTTTCAGAATAAACTTTCGATCGAGTCTCACCATTTAAAAGTAAGATTTTAGAAATCGCAGGGTTCGCCAACATTGAATATGCCGTTTGAAGAGCAACTATAAAACCTGAGCATCCCAAATTTATATCAAACGCTATTGTGGAACTCCCCAATTTTAGCCGATTTTGTAATAAACATGCAGTTGCAGGCATTCTGAAATCCGGAGTTTGGGTAACGAAAAGCAGAACATCGATTTCTGATGAATTAACTTTCATCTCCAAAAGTAATTTTTCTGCAGCAGCAAAGCATAAATCCGAAGAACAGGTAGAATCATCGGCAAATCGACGTTGATGGATACCTGTTTTATCTACAATCCTTTTTACTTCATCTTTAGAAAAATAATCAGTATACCCGTAATTGTTAATCCTTTTTTGAGGTACAGCTGCAGCCATACCCGATATACCGATATTTTGATGAGTAATTAATGGCATAGGGTTTACTGTATTGTATATCCACCGTCAATTAGAAATGGTGCACCTGTAACCCAGGACGATGCATCCGAAAGCAGATAAATTGTTGCGTAAGCCACATCTTCTGGCGTTCCAAAGCGCTTAATTGGATATTTTGAAAGATGTTTCTCCAACTGATCTTCTTTCAGTTCTTTTATATCAGATAGGTTTGTTTTAATAAAGCCGGGGTTCACACTATTACAGCGAATTCCTTTTTTTGCAAGATCAAGTGCGGCATTTTTCATAAAACCATTCATTGCACCTTTTGACGCCGAATACATGCTATTTGCCGGGGATGCACTAAATACGCCTGCAATGGATGATATATATACAATTGAGGATGGATTCTTTAATTTTTTTCGCTTGACAAGGTTTTTAGTTAACAGTATTGGAGCGATGGAGTTTATTTGAAATGTCTCACCTAGCTCTTTTTCAGTAATAAACTGTATAGGCAAAAGTTTATTTACACCAGCATTACATACAAAACCATCCAATAGTGGGAGAGATTTTATAAGTGCTGTAATTTCAGCCACAGAGCTTAAATCAGCCCTAAATTGTATATGTCCGCTACCTTGTAAATCACTAAATGTATCATCGAGTCTTTTTTCGTCTCGCCCTGTTATAATTAATTTTGCTCCTAGTTTTGAACATTCAATTGCGATAGCCCGCCCAATTCCGGATGATGCTCCTGTTACAAAAATTGTTTTATCATCAAGTGAAAACGGATGTTCAGGCATTCATTCTGGTTTTAATAATTTCAAATAACTCTGATATTGTGTCTGACGCTCTTATATCATCTCCATCCAGTTCAACGTCATACTCTTCATCAGTCATTGCAATGGTTTCAAGCGCCATCATTGAATCCCACTCTTCCAGTGATTTATACTCTGTATCTGCATGTAACTCATTAGCTGGAGTTACCTCGAACAGAGATGCAAACACATCTAAAAAATTTTGAATCTCCATTTAAATCTCAAATTTAGGGTTTTCTGTTTTCAATTATTCTTGCCGGATTCCCAAAGACTGTAGTATGGTCACGAACATCTTTTAAAACGACGCTTCCTGCTCCAACCACGGAGTTCTCTCCAATTGTAAGTCCTTGCAAAATGGTGCTTCGAACATATAATTGAACGTACGCTTCTAATCTTGATGCACCACCTAAAAATGTTAATGGACCAATATGCGAACCGCTACCAACATAAGCATCATGACCTATCAAGGATTGATTCATTATCGTAACAAAGTCACCAATTTCTACGTTACTTGAAATGCTCACGTTTTCCATTACAATACATCCTTTGCCCATGGAAGATGAAGGCGGAATCTTACTGCTTTGGTGAATCAAAGAAAAGAAATGACCTCCTTTATTTTTAATTAGGTCGCAATATTTCTTTTTGGCATTCACATCCCCCAGTGCACATATAAAAACATCATCTTCAACCGGTTCATATTTTTCAACTGAGCTAATAATTGGTGGGTAACCGCTAATTCCATTCAGTGCATTTTTTTGGTCATCCAAAAAACCGACAATATTAAACTCTGTGCCAAAACCATTTGATTCGAGAGCATGAATATATACCTCTCTTCCAAAACCCCTGGCACCAATAATTAACAGGTTCTTCATCACCTAATACACTCAACCTTAAAATGAATCATAACGTACCGTTATAGTTCTATTAATTCACAACATACTGCATTCTCCAAAGTAAAATGCACACTACCCCAGGACAACCCAACACCAAATCCACAAGCAATTATTTGTAAAGGGTGATATTTCGATTCACTTATTGCATTCCTTAACTCTGAAACCATAGTAAGAGGTATCGTACCGGAAGATGTATTTCCAAAATTTTTTAATGCGTAAGGATGCTTTTGATCGGGGATGCCCAGCTTTTTCTGAATTCTTCTGTTCATCATCAGGTTTGCCTGATGAAATATATAATAATCAATGCTGTTCTTGTCAATATTAAAGGCTGCCAATAATTCCTTCACACTTTTGGGTGCTTTTGTAATCCCAAAAGAGAAAACAGACATGCCATCCATACGTGTTTGCAGTCTATTTCTTATCACTCCCGGTTCGTACTCTCTTTCTACCAGGGAATCCTCTGTTACACGATTTCTGCTGCCGCCATCCTCAACCATTATAGCCCGGTAATTTTTTCCATCTGTGCCCATGTGTGTTCGGAAACCGGGTGCCCCCTCCCGAAAACTGATTGCCGTAGCAGACCCTGCATCCCCAAAAAGAGGGTAGGTACTTTTATCTTTTTTTGATTTTGCAGCAGTTGTTACATCACCTACCAAAAGAAGAGCCTTTTTGAATTTGCTGGCAGATACAATAGACCCCAATACAGAAAGGCCGTAAACCCAGCCACTGCATCCTAATGATATATCTAAACTCATACAGCTCTGAGGCAGTCCAAGTCGGGATTGTAACACACATGCTGTAGCCGGATACCTGTAGTCAGGACCATGAGAAACAAAAACCAAACACTCTATATCCTCCTTTTCCCAACCCAGTTTTTTTAAAAGATGCTCAGCTGCTTTATAACACAAATCAGATGCGCATTCGTTTTTACCTGCGACTCTTCGTCGTTCAACTCCAGTGTTTTCAATAAATTTATTTACCTCTTCTTGATTTGAGAAAATATCTAACTCTGAATTTTCTTCTATCATTGAAGGAACACAGGCCGATAATCCACAAATTTCAACACTCTTTATTTCCTGTATTGCCATTTTAGATGATTAGCTATCAGTTTGATAATTATTGATGAACTTATATTGCTATTTAAACATCTGATCCCTTTTTCATAACCAGCTATTATCAATATACACACAATTCTGTTTGACCAACATTTTTTTGACTAAGTGATACCTATATAATTTAGCATGATAAATTATCAGAGTTCACTAATTTTATCGATTGACTATTCGTGAGGGTTCATATTTATAGTTACGATTATTAAATAAACTATCAATACCCAAATAGACGTGGTAAAAACAGACTTAAGTCTTCAAAAAATGTAACCAGCAACAGTGTAATCACCATGGCAATAAACAGAGGGAGCAGTGGCTTAATTACTTTTGTGATCGAGATATTCGCAATTCCGCACCCCACAAAAAGAACACTTCCCACAGGTGGTGTGCAAAGACCAACGCTTAAGTTCAGGACCATTATAATTCCGAAGTGAACGGGGTCCATGCCCATTTCTACTACAAGGGGCAGAAAAATGGGTGTAAAAATCAAAACGGCAGGTGTCATATCCATAAAAACTCCCACCATCAACAAAATCATGTTAATAATAAGAAGCAGTATAATTGGGTTATCGCTTAATGCAAGCAGACCTTCACTCACCATAACGGGTATATTTTCGTACGACATGATCCAGCTCATCGCCATAGATGTAGCTATCAGTAGGGCAACAATTGCCGTGGTGTTGCAGCTCGATAGAAACACCTGCCTGAGCTGCTTTCGACTCATATTCCCATAGATTACAGCAAGAATCAAAGCATAAACCACCGCTATGGCTGATGCTTCCGTTGCCGTAAATATCCCGGCCACAATGCCCCCGATCACCAGAATGATTAGAAACAGACTTGGCCCGGCATCAAAAAACTTTTTCAACATTAACCCAAAAGAAACTCGACCGGTTACAGGGTATTTTTTCTTAAAGGCCACGTACCCGGAGACAAACATCAACGACAGCCCCACCATAATACCAGGGATATATCCAGCCAAAAACAGTGCTGCAATAGATGCCCCGCCGCTTGCCAGGGAATAGACAATCAAAATATTGCTTGGCGGGATTATCAGCCCGGTTGTTGAGGAGGTGATATTCAGCGCTGCGGAAAACTCCTTATCATACCCCTCTTTCTCCATTTGAGGGCCCATAAATCCCCCTATTGCTGAGGCCGTTGCCACTGCCGACCCCGAAATGGACCCAAACAACATGGCCGCCACTACATGTACATATGCAAGTCCGCCAGGAAGCATTCCTACCAGCGATTTTGCAAAGTCAATAAGGCGTCGGGCAATACCGCCCTGATTCATTATCTGTCCGGCCAGAATAAAAAACGGAATGGCAAGAAGGGTAAAACTGTCGAGCCCGGTTGCCATTCTTTGAGCAACGGTGGTAATTGCCGGTTCAAATGGAATGCTCACAAGCATGGTCAAAAGAGTGGCTATACCAATACAAAATGCAATGGGGACACCAATCAGAAGTAAAAACAGGAAGCTAAGTACTAAAACAAGGATTCCCGCTATCTCCATTACAGACTCCCTTCTGTTTTAGAACCCACTGCAGAGAAAGATTTTCCACCGATGATGTCTCTGATGAAAAGAGCGGAATAGATCACTATAAGCACGCCGCTAATTGGCAAAACGCTATAGATGTAGGCCAGTTTAATTTGCATAGCCGCCGATACCTGATTTAGCTCCCAGGTGAGCTGGACCAGGTAGCTGCCCCCCATCACCAATACCAGAAATGAGAATAGTGCAATGAGAAGATGAATAACCACTTCAAGCTTTCTGACAACAGGTCTGCTAAGCTTATGGGCTAAATAATCGAATGCAAGGTGCAGGTTTTTTCGATAGGCATAGGCTGACCCAAGAAGCCCTATCCAAATTAGTAAAAAACGCGCTATCTCTTCCGTAAAAGAGCTCGCCGAACCGAGGATATAACGTGTGGCGACCTGCCAAACCACATCAATCACCAATACCGCCATCAAAAAAACGAGCAGCCACTCAATGGCCTTGTCCATTTTTTGCATAATCTTATTCATTGGCAAGCTTCCTGATTTCTTCGATATAGTACTTCAGTTCATCTGACTCCTGCATGAACTGATCATACATCGGTTCCAGCTTCTCAATAAACGGCTGTTTATCTGGAGTGATGATTTCCACACCATCGGCCCGAACGGCATCCAGCGCCTCCTCGGTTGCTTTCTGCCAGAGCTCCCGCTGGTACACGGCCGATTCATTCGCAGCCCGCTGAATAATCTCTTGTTCGTCTTCGCTAAGACGATTCCACGTCTCCAGGCTTATAAACAGTATATCCGGCACAGCTGTATGTTCATTCAAACTGTAATATCGGGCAACTTCGTAGTGACGAGATAAATGAAAACTAGGGGGATTATTTTCTGCCCCGTCAACAATTCCCTGCTGCAGCGACGTGTAAATTTCTCCCCATGAAATGGGTGTTGCTGAGCCACCCAGCAGGTTTACCAACTGAATAGAAACAGGACTCTCCTGAACCCTTATTTTCTGTCCAATAAGGTCATCCGGGTGGTGAATGGGCTGATTTTTTGTGTAAAAACTGCGGGTTCCGGCATCATAATAGGTTAAGCCCATCAGCCGAATACGTTCACCGGCATCCAGCAGCTCACGACCTACAGGTCCGTCCCAAACCCTATACCTGTGAGCTCTATCAAGAAATAAAAATGGTACCGCAAAGATGGTGTAAACCGGTTCAAAACCCTCTAAAACGCTAGATGATACTTTCGTAATGTCAAGGCTGCCGATCTGTAAAAGTTCAAGAAGCTCCCGTTCTGTTCCAAGCTGTTGCGCCGGGTATATGTCGATACGCATCGCTCCCTCAGAATATTCATGGGTGCGTTCAGCCATTCGTTCCATAGCAAGGTGTACAGGGTGTGTGCTATCGAGTCCGTGCCCAAGCTTTAAAACAGTTATGTTTTGATCACTCCCGCAAGCGCCCAGCAACAGAAGAAATGCAAACAGTAGAAGAGCGGAACCGACACGACAGGTTTGCATTCGTAAATTTAAAACTAGTTGTTGGATAGAGTTTTAATTCCCTTAATGTACTTCACCAAAATTTTATTTTCAAAAGAATTAAAAATAAAAAGGACCAGCACATCATGCAGTACTCACCTCATCAATACAAGGGAAGCCATCATCGCTGCTCCGGTTTTAAAAGCAAGTTCATCAACATTATAGCGGGGATGATGCCAGCTCCATTTGGAATCTGCATCGTCACTTCCCGTCCCTAAAAAGAAAAACGTACCTGGAAATTCTTGTTGGTAAAATGCAAAATCCTCACCCGCCATTATTGGCTTCTTTAAATGTACGATTCTGTCGGCATGTAGCTGATTCTCAGCAGCTTTCAGAAATTGATCTGTTGTTTCTTCGCTGTTCACCACAGCCGGATACCCTTCTTCGAATCTAAAAGAATACTCGGCTCCTGCTGCTTTTGTAACTCCACTCAAAACCGTGTCCATGCGATCTCTGATAAATCGCGCTGTCTCCATCGAGAACGCACGTACAGTACCAATAAGACTTGCTTTTTCAGGAATAATATTGTGGGCTGAACCCGCCTCAATTTTTCCAACGGTTATTACTGCCGGTTCAGTGGGATCAAGAGATCGGCTTACGATGGTCTGAAACTGCTGAATCACCTGAGCCGCTGTTACAATGGGATCGATTGTAGTTTGGGGTGCTGCTGCATGCCCTCCTTTCCCTTTAATTTCCACTTCGAACTCAACCGTACAGGCCATAAAGGCTCCGGGTTTAACAGCAACCTCACCGGGTGCAAAATTTGGGTTGGTATGCATGCCAAATATTTTTTGAACGCCCAGTTTTTGCAGAAACCCCGATTCGGTAAGTAACCGACCTCCGCCGGGAAGTTTCTCCTCGCCCGCCTGAAAAATCAGCACCACTTTCCCCGGAATATATTCCTTTAAATCCATTAAAATATTTGCCGCACCCAACAGGTTTGATGTGTGAAAATCGTGTCCGCAGCAGTGAGCTGCCCCCGCCCGCTCCGACATAAATGCATTTTTCGATTCGCCTTCCTCTGTCATCGGCAAAGCATCAATATCTGCGCGTAATGCAATAATTCTGTCTGAGTCGACCTCTCCCTCGATGATTCCAATACAGCCCGTTTCCATGGGGCGCTCCGTATTAATCCCAATTTTTTTCAGTTCATGAAGGACATAATCGGTCGTATCAAATTCTTTGAAACTTATTTCGGGATTTCTGTGAAGGTGTCGCCGAGTCTGAACCATGTAGTCGAAGTATTCATCAGCTTTGGCTTCAATTTTCTTTTTTAAATCGCTCATAAATCTGGGATTATTCAATAATTTTACTCTAAAATAACAATATGAAGTCACAATGCCCTCTCTCAAAACATCATTATTATTTAGATAAAAGTGTTTTTTATCCGATAATTAATGAACCCTTCATCTGACCTGCATAGCTTCATGAAAACAAGATATTTCACACAACAACGTGTCCTGATAACAATACAATAAATCAAGAATTATGAAACGCCCTCAACTGCGTACTCTTATTCATATAACAACCGTCATTTTAGTCTCTGCCATATTTCCATTTACTGCAAGCGCGCAGATTTCCCTGGATCTTGGCGGCTACATGCAAACATGGTATATCGCCAGTGAAACAAATGAAATTCTCGAAAACGATTCAGAAACATTTCCCGACCTGAAAGAAAACACTGTTCATACGCAGGGATTTCGAATCCGCCGTGCAAGGCTTACCGCCCGTGGATCTCTGAACGAAACTTTTAGCGCGACCACCTGGGTTGAGTTTTCGGGAAATTCAGCTCAACTGCTCGATTTTTATATCAATGCGAATATCAAGCCTTGGTTTAATGTGCGATTTGGCCAAATGATGATGGCCGGTCAAACTTACAATACCTCGCGCACTCCGTCGTCGACGCTCATGTTTTACGAACGCCCGCTTATTACCGGGAGCGTTTCGAGCGCTATGGGATTTAGCGCCTTTCGGGACATTGGCGTGATGGTTCATGGAAGCTATGGCCGCCTCTGGTACGGAGTGCATGCCGGTAATGGAACCGGTCGTTTCCAGCAGAGCGGAACCAATATTACGGAACGCGATACCGGTGGTGGATTATATGGCGCAAGAATTGACTACGAACTAATCGACGGAGTAACCATCGGAGGGCATCTATCCACAAATCAACAACGCAACGTAGTGCAGAACAACACAGGGCCTTTCGACATCGACCGAACATCCTACTCAACCCGTTTTGCTACAGATGGATTTGGGGTCAAAAATCTTTTTACTCAATTCGAATACACCTATTTAAAAGGGAACGATGAACGAATTACCGTGGATGATGCTGATTCTTATAAGCTTCACGGTTTATATGCAGTAGCAGGGTATAAACTTTCTAAAGAGTGGCTGGTCCTGGGGCGCTACGATGAAATTGTAGAAAAAGACGGCGTTACCCAGTCCGCTTTCGATGGTCCCAGAACAGCTACCAATCACTTTACATTTGGACTGTCTCGACTCATTTTTCATAATGAGAAAGAGATTGCGCGCACTCATTTAAATTACTCATTTGGTGAATCTGGTCCGGCGAATCTCGAACACTCTGCACTCGTACTCGTTTTTCAGGTCCGTTTTATTCCGTAAGTGTCATCGGTTCAATATTACTTCATTTCGCAAATTTTTTTCGGTAACCAGTTCACTATATTTCAAGGAATCAAAAATTTAGTATCATTTCGCTATGCACTACTTTCTAATTTATGAACTCTCTGATGACTACCTCGAAAAACGGGGAGAGTTTCGTAACGAACATCTTCAACTTGCTTGGGATGCTCATAATCGTGGAGATCTGGTTACGGGTGGCGCACTTCAAGATCCTTCCGATAAAGCATACTTGCTCTTTAAGGGTGATAATGAAAATGCAGTAAAACATTTTGCCGAAACAGACCCCTATGTTAAAAACGGACTGGTTAAAAACTGGACTATTCGACCCTGGATGACCGTTGTGGGAGATATAGCAGAAAATCCTGTGAAGCCGGGTTCATAAAATACACTGGGAGATGGATCAAAATTCTTTTCAGCCAAACATCGTACGTACAAAAGATGGCTCCAGCTCGCTCTACTCATCCAGGTTCAACCAACATTATCACAACCCGAATGGCGCCGTTTCAGAAAGCCAACACGTCTTTTTTGATGTCCCCGGAACAGCAAAAGCATTTGAGAGCACGGATTTCGTTCACATTTTTGAAATTGGTTTCGGGACAGGCCTAAATCTTCTGTTAACGCTTGACTACCTCAATAAAGCTGAAACAAAATCAGCAAATACACCCAAAGTATCTTACACAAGTATCGAAGCATTTCCCATAAAGCCGGATATTGCCGATGAACTGAATTTTGGAAATCATTCAACCCTCAACCAAAACAGATCCATTCTCACAAATATTTTCAAAAATATACAGCCCGGACTTAACAAATTTACGGCAACTCCCTCTGTAAACGTTACCCTGTTTAACGGTTTTTTTGATGAATATATAAGGCAGGATTTAGATATTGCGCCAGTTGACTTCATTTTTCATGATGCATTTTCTCCCACCGTAAATCCAGAGCTCTGGACGCCCGAGGTATTTCTATATTTGAAAAAAATCAGCCACGAACAAACAGTTCTTTCTACATATTGTGCCTCATCGGGGGCACGTGCAGCCATGGCCGTTGCCGGATGGAAAATTGCAAGAGCCAGGGGAGCTTTAGGCAAACGAGAGATGACAATTGCATCTCCATCAGAAAAAAAGCTGATTCCATTTAAGCGAGTGAATGAACAGCGTCTTGCAGACCGCTACCATCGGGGAGATTTTAATAAAAACCAGGATTTATAAGCGTACATCATCTATTAAAGCTGCCATAAAACAGAACGCGTCGTTCAAACATTTTGTAAATTCCCGCACAAACAAAAACCGACTGATAAATTTTCTTTCATATGCAAGAATTTGATGCATTAGCCAAATCATTACAGCCCCATTACTCTCGCTTTAATGTATCACAAAGACTGCTGTTTACCGGGCACTCTCATCAGGCCTGGCCCGATGCTGCATTTGAAGGTGTGCAGGAATATTTACAAATGGTATCTGAACAGGTGGATAGAAAATGGGGCTTTGCGTTTGAAAAAACAGAGCTAATGCGAAATTATCTTCGGAACTTTTACGATGACCCAACCGGTAAATACTGTCGAGAACAGAATACGCATGTTCTGCTGGTATCATGGCTCTCCTCGCTCGACCTTAAAAATAAACCGAAAATCATCACGACCACCGGTGAGTTTCACTCGATGTACCGGCAGCTTCGAATGCTGGAAGAGCATGGACTAACTATTAAATATCTCCCCCATCAAAACGACGATGAATTGCTGAGCGCCATCAAAGAAGAAATGGATGATTCGACATCTGCCATCATGCTATCCAGAATTTATTTTGAAACTGCCGAAATCAACACCAAAATTTCGGAAATCGCAGCTGAGGCAAAAGAACATGGAATTCCTGTAATGGTTGATGATTATCACGGCACGAATGTAGTGCCACTATCATTTTCAGATGAGAAGCTGGAACATGTTTATTTACTGATAGGTGGCTACAAATATCTGCAATGGGGTGAAGCGAACTGTTTTTTGAGATACCCTGCCGATTGTGAGCTTCGGCCTGCAATTACGGGTTGGTTTTCTGCATTTCAGCAGCTCGATCATCCACGAACAGACGAGCCCGTTTCTTTTGATGATAACGACCAGAAATTTGCAACGGCTACATACGATCCTATTTCTCAGTACAGGGCGGCTGCTGTAACTGAGTTCTTTCAAAAACAAGGACTGACACCTGATCTTCTACAAAAGCAGTACCGCTCTCAGGTTAAATATCTGCGAATGCTGTTTGATGAGAAAAATTTTGAAGGTTCAAAAATTGAGCATGCAAACACCAGACCCCTTGAAGAAACCGGGGGATTTATGGCCTTGCAATCTCCCAATGCCCGTGAAATACGCGCACACCTGCTCGATAAAGAGGTGTTTACAGATGCCCGTAACGATATTATCCGATTCGGGCCGGCTCCCTACACCACATCAGAACAGTGTGAGCAGGTTATCAGCGAACTTTTTGACACCATTCGTTCAATTTAATTTTTTTTGTAAGGGATCTCGTTTATTTGGTTCATACATATACTGTACATATATTCAACGAGAACGAGTTAGCCAACAAATATCATTTATAAAACAGGGTGACACAAGCTGACAGTTAGACGATGTATTTTCGTTGAAACAATTTTAAAAATTAACTTACTATCATGGCATCCAGCAAAAACGACAGGTCAAAAGCGATAGATATCGCAATCGGACAAATTGAAAAGCAGCACGGAAAAGGAACGGTAATGCGGCTCGGAGATCATAACCCAAATGAAGTGCCCACGATCTCCACAGGCTCGATTATGGTGGATTATGCACTTGGTGTTAACGGGATCCCCCGCGGACGAATTACCGAAATTTACGGTCCCGAAGCAAGTGGTAAAACAACGCTTGCACTGCAGGTAATTGCAGAAGCTCAAAAAGCAGGCGGATATGCCGCATTTGTTGATGCAGAGCACGCATTCGATCCAAAATATGCCCGGAATCTCGGAATCAATACCGATGAGCTATTGGTTTCTCAACCAGATAGCGGTGAGCAGGCGCTCGAAATTACAGAAACATTGATTCGATCGGGTGCTTTAGACGTAATTGTGATTGACTCTGTAGCTGCTCTTGTGCCACGCGCAGAGATTGAAGGCGAAATGGGAGATTCTCATATGGGGCTGCAGGCTCGATTGATGTCGCAAGCGCTGCGTAAAATCACCGGCGTTGTAAGCAAAACACGCACATCCTGTATTTTCATTAACCAAGTAAGAGAAAAAATTGGTGTGATGTTTGGGAACCCCGAAACTACAACGGGCGGCCGTGCTCTGAAGTTTTACTCCTCTGTTCGGATTGATATTCGCCGAATTGGCTCCATTAAAAAAGGAGATGAAGTACTGGGTAACCGAACCAAAGTAAAAATCGCGAAAAATAAAGTTGCGCCTCCATTTAAAGTGGTAGAGTTCAATATTCTGTATGGGAAAGGGATTTCCCGGGTATCAGAAATACTCGACCTAGCCGTAGAATATGATATCATTGAAAAACGAGGCAGCTGGTATCGATATGATGGTGAACCTATTGGACAAGGTACCGACGCAGCTATTCAATTCCTGGAAGAAGATGAAGAGCTTTGCAAAAGCATAGAAAAAACTGTTCGGGAAAAACTAATGCCGCCTGAAGTATCTGATGAAGACAGCGATAAAAAAGAGAAGGAAAAGGAGAAGAAAGAAAAGAAAGATGATAAATAAGAGTGATCACAGCGGTGAGGAAAATTCATCAGACACTATTGAAGAACTACTCCCGCTTACGATCACATCCATACAGCCTCAAAAAAGAAATAAGGACCGGTTTTCACTTTTCAATGAAGACCGGTTTTTAATTGGGGTTAGCACACAAACGCTTACCGACTATTCCCTAAAAAAGGGGGATTCCTGTACACCCGAACTCTACCGCAAGCTGAAAAATGCCGAGGGTATTCATTCAATCCGCGAAGCGTGTTTACGCTATTTATCGAGACGCGACCACGCATCGTTTGAACTCAAGCAAAAACTCCGGAAAAAAGAATTCGAATCTGCCAACATTGATATGGTGATCGAGGAGTTTTCTGATAAAGGATGGATTGATGATACTAAGTTCGCTCGCTCATTTGCTTCAGAAAAAGCCGAGCTCAACAGGTGGGGACCCAAAAAAATCCGGGCCTACCTTTATAAAAAAGGTCTTGATAAAAAAAGTATAGAGGCTGGATTAGAATACGCTTTCGAAAATTTGCAGCCACAGAAGATTTGTGTAGATTTAGCTTTGAAGAAGAAAAAACGATTTGCCAGAGAAAAAGACCCTTACAAGCGAGAACAAAAAATATATAGGTTTCTTGCAGGTCGAGGTTTTCATTCAGATGATATTCAGAAAGCTCTGCCGAAAATTGTAGATAAAATCGATGCTTAAAAACTTCACGTTCGAAAAATTTATCAAATTCATTCTTTTTGTAGGCGGAGTGTTTTTGGTGGGCCTGGTTCTTTACAATTTCAGCAACCTGCTTGCCTACGCTCTCATTGCGCTTCTATTTAGCTATCTGCTCGACCCATCTGTTAACCGTCTCGAAGCAGCTGGTGTAGACAGAACAATGGCTATAACACTGGTGCTTGCAACTGTACTCGTTATTGTAATTTGGGTGTCAACAAGTGTAATTCCTATTGTAGCAAATCGCATTGCCCTGCTAACCCGGCAGCTGAACACAGAAAACCTGATGATGATCGCTTCACAGGTTGAAATGCAGCTTCAATCTAGCTTCGACTTTATACCAGAGGGATATCTGAGAAATAATATTGGGGACTTTACTGAAGATCTGTTCAATTTTGGCCGAATGTCGGATATCGTTGGTAACCTGATAGGCATTTTTACAGATCTTTTCGCTGCTTTTCTTGTAATCCCTTTTGCAACTTTCTTCTTCTTAAAAGATGGATATAAAATGCGACGCGATGTATTGCGCCTGGTTCCCAATGCCTATTTTGAAACGACACTCAGCCTGATAGACAAAATTGAAACTCGTCTTGGCAGATATTTCAGAAGCGTTCTGCTGCAATCCTCACTGGTTGGACTTGTTTCGTGGATTGCACTTTCAGTTGCAGGTCTTTCTAATTCGGGTACTGTTGGAGTAACCATTGGAATCGCAAATACCATCCCCTATTTCGGGCCGATAATCGGCTATTTACTTTCCATTGTGATTTCAATTATCGAAACCGGCGATTTTTCCCTGGTAGTACCCTGTATTTTGGCGGTACTCGTAGCACAAATTATGGATAACATAATTTTTCAGCCCCTTATCTTTTCCAAATCTGCAGACATCCATCCGGTTGCCATTTTATTCATCATTTTAATCGGCGCTCAGACAGCCGGAATTTTAGGCATGCTTGTAGCAATACCGATTGCCACGGTCATTAAAATTACCCTCAATCAGATCTCCTGGAGCATCAATAACTACCATATTTTTAATACCCCAACAGCGGGTCAGGAGATTCAGCAAAACAAGAAATAAACAGATCCTTATTTCTTTACGATAAAAGCCCGCATTTTCTTTATCTTTGAACCGCACTGAACACCCCACTCAAAAGGTAGCGTGAAAAAACTGGTTTTCTTTGCCTCAGGATCGGGCTCCAATTTTCAATCCGTAATAGATGCCATAAATAGAGATGAGATTTCAGCATCTATTGTGGGTTTGATAACCGATAATCCAAAGTCCGGTTCCATCGAAAGGGCCAAAAACGCCCAAATTTCCACTGCGCTTATTCCATATTCTCCGGAATCATTTTTCTCAAAAAAAATCGAAGAAACACTGGATAAGTGGAATCCGGATTTGATTGTGCTGGCAGGTTATTTGAAAAAAGTTCCTGATTCAGTCGTTCAAACGTATCAAAACAGGATTATTAATATCCATCCCTCTCTACTTCCAAAGTATGGCGGCAAAGGTTTTTATGGCCATAAAGTTCACAAAGCCGTTCTTGACGCGGGGGACTCTGTTTCTGGATGTACAGTCCATTACGTAAACAGTGAGTACGATCAAGGTTCCGTCATCAAGCAGGTGAAAGTACCTGTGCATCAGAATGATACTCCGGAAAGTCTTGCAGAACGCGTTCTTGCGGAGGAGCACAAATTACTTCCAAATGTCATCAAACAACTAATCAATTAAATTACAATCGTGTCTTTAAAACCACTTGACAAACTTCCAGCCAAACCGCTGAAAATCAAACGAGCACTATTATCCGTTTCAGACAAATCAGAAATTGGCACGCTTGCAAGAGCACTACATAATCAAAATGTTGAAATAGTGAGTACCGGGGGTACGGCTGCGGCCATTCGTAAATTGAACATTCCTGTTACGGATGTAAGTGAGTTAACGGGCGAACCAGAATCATTAGATGGGCGGGTAAAGACGCTACACCCCAAGGTTCATGCCGGGATCCTTGCAAGAACCAGTCATCAGCCTGATGTAGAAGAGTTAAAAAAGCTCAACGTTGAGCCCTTTGAACTCGTAGTTGTAAACTTATACCCGTTTAAAAAGACGGTGATGGATGAAAGCGTAACCCCAGCCATTGCTACAGAAAATATTGATATTGGCGGCCCCACAATGGTTCGTGCAGCAGCAAAAAATTTCGCTCACGTTTGTGTGCTTACCTCTCCCACTCAATACTCCGGATTTTTGAGTGAATTTTCTGATCGTGGTGAAATCAGTTTTGAAAAACGGCAACATTATGCATCTCAGGCGTTTGGCCACACGGCAGACTACGATGCTGCCATCAGCCAATATTTTAACAAATTGCAGGATCAATCATTTCCCAACCAGTTTTTACTTTCATTCGATAAGTCATCGGATTTACGATATGGTGAAAACCCTCATCAAAAAGCATCGGTATATGGACAACAATCCAAATATATCGACTGTTTTCACGGTAAAGAGCTCAGCTACAACAACTACCTGGACATAGACAGTGCTCTTGAATTAATGAATGATTTTAAAAATTCCGGGCCTACTTGCGCGATTTTCAAACATACAGTTCCCTGTGGTGCCGCCACCGGAGAAACGCTGAATGCTGCATATAATCGAGCTTTTGCTACAGATAAAGTATCTCCATTTGGGGGCATCGTCATAGTCAATAAGCCTCTTGATATGGAAACAGCAGCCTCTATCAACTCAATTTTTACGGAGATTATACTAGCCCCTGATTTTGAGGAGGGAGTGACAGACTTTTTGAAGCAGAAAAAAAATCGCCGCTTGATTAAAGTGCTGGCATATCCCGGTGCAGATGAATCGGTGAAAGTAAAATCTGTATTCGGTGGTCTGCTGGCTCAAGAGGCAGATCGAAGAATCATTGACAGGGAAGACATAAAAATTGTTACAAAAAGAAAGCCAACCGATAAAGAGCTTGATGATCTGCTTTTTTCATGGCGTATTGTGAAGCACGTAAAATCCAACGGCATAGTTTATGGCAAAGATCAGGCGACTTGTGGCATCGGTACCGGGCAAACGAGCCGGGTAGAAAGTTCAGTAATTGCTGTTCGAAAAGCGATGAACGAAGATATTTCTTTAAAGGGAAGCGTTATTGCATCTGATGCATTCTTTCCTTTTGCTGATGGAGTGATCGCGGCCGCACAATCCGGTGCAACGGCCGTCATTCAACCTGGCGGCAGCATCCGCGATGAAGAAGTAATTGCTGCAGCCGACCAGCACAATATGGCAATGGTGTTCACCTCAGTAAGACATTTTAAACATTAAAACTTTTGCCAATACTCGCAACAAATTGTTCGCAAATAGGCAGTTAATCCTGTATTTTTGCTGTGCTGTCTTGTTAATATTTAAAGCTAAAAAAGCGAATGTCGGATAATTATACAACCACCCCCAAGAAATCCCAAAAAAATCAGAAGAAAAAAGGCCTCTTCGACTTTCTATATACTGACATTGCTATCGACCTTGGTACTGCAAATACATTGGTTTACGCCCGGGGTCAAGGAATCGTTCTGAATGAACCATCAATTGTAGCCCTCAATAACAAAAACGAACCCGTTGCCACCGGCCATGAAGCCCGTCTCATGCACGAAAAAACACATGGAAATATACGTACGGTTCGGCCATTGCGTGATGGGGTTATTGCGGATTTTGAAGTAGCTGAGCAGATGATCCGCAACATGATCAAAAAAGTGAAAATGAAATGGTACTCAACAACACGGCAGATGGTTGTATGTGTTCCCAGCGGAATTACTGAAGTTGAGCGTCGTGCTGTTCGTGATAGTGCCGAACATGCTGGCGCGAAGGAAGTATACCTTGTAGATGAACCTATGGCGGCTGCAATTGGTATCGGGCTTAACGTACACGAGCCGGTTGGCAATATGATTGTAGATATTGGCGGGGGAACCACCGAAATTGCTGTGATTGCGCTCTCAGGTATTGTTCACGCGCAGTCTGTACGTTTAGGCGGCGATGAGCTTAATGACGATATTATCAACTACTTCCGAAGAAACCATAACCTTTTGATTGGTGAAAGAACATCAGAAAAAATTAAGTGCGAAATAGGTTCAGCCACTCCGCTAGATGAGGAGATTGAGATGATTACCAAAGGACGTGATCTCGTTAATGGTGTTCCCCGAACACGTCAGGTAACATCAAAAGACGTACGCGAAGCGATTTCTGAATCTGTAAACACCATTGTTGAAGCAATTACAAAGTCACTGGAACAAACACCACCCGAGCTATCTGCAGATATTCTTGACCGCGGAATTATGCTAACCGGCGGTGGAGCATTGTTAAAAAACCTCGACAAATTAATCATGGAGACCACAGACCTTCCGGTTCATATAGCGGAAGATCCTTTAACTGCGGTTGTTCGGGGTACCGGAGAGATTTTAGAAGATCTGAATTATTACAGAACTGTCGTTAATTGAAACTGTTTTGAACACTAAATGCGACGCATAAACGATGTTCAGGATTACATCATAGCCGCTATTTTATTGCTGGTTGCCACCGGGCTGATGGTAAACCGGCACGACGGCGGACTGCAAAATATGCGTAAAGTTTCTGTAACCGTTCTAAGTTTTCTGGAACAACCCCTTTCACAAGTACGAGTATACAGGCAGGCTATCTCAACCAATACTTACCTTCACAGGCAAAATATTTTACTGCAGGATGAGCTCAGTCGGCTCAGATCAGCAGAACAGCAGAACGAGATACTCAGAAACCTGTTAAACCTTCGGGAACAGTCTTCGGTTCCCCTCATACCGGTAGCTGTAGTGTCGAAAGATTTGGTAAGCGTCAATAGTTCAATGACGATAAGTGCAGGAACGCGCGATAGCGTAGAAGTGGGAATGCCGGTAATAGACTCGAACGGGCTTGTGGGGCAGGTTATCATCACCGATCAAAATTTTTCACAGGTACTGCCCTACTCCAACTCGATGTTTCGCGTGAGCGGACAAATAGAAAACAGCCGTGCCTACGGAATTGTAACTTGGTCGGGTGAGTCGAACCGGGAGCTAATGATGCAGTTCGTACCTGAAACCATTGAAGTAACTCCCGGACAGATTGTAAGCACGTCGAGCTACAGTAATCAATATCCGCCGGGTATTCCTATTGGGGAAGTTACCCGAGTACAAAAAGGACAGGGAATTGAAACCCAAACGATTTATCTACGGGCCTATTCCGATCTTTTTACCGTGGCAGAAGCCTTTGTAATGGACTTTACGCCGGATACTACCGTCACTAATCTCAATGAAAGACAGCAGGAACTATTTTGATGCGATCGGGTAATTTCCGGCTTTTTCTATTGGGACTTGGTTTCGTTGCCGTTCAAATTGTTTTGATGCGTCATCTGGAAATATTCGGTGCTACTTCCGACATTGTATTGCTTTTTTTACTCTGGCTATCAACAAAGAAAAGTAAAACAGCCTGTCTTCTTTTTGCTGCATCCCTCGGTTTTTTTCAAGATAGTTTGACCGACCTTTGGGGAGTACACATGTTTTCAAAAACGCTCACTGTTTTTATACTACACGGCTACTTAAATCGTATTAAAGAAAAGCAGTTACTCTTCTGGCAGGTTTTTTTATTTATTTTGATGAGTGCATTGATACATAACTCGATCTTTTTTGGGGTTACACTGTTTTCCGACTTATATGCAGCCGGTTTTCTAACGTTAAGCATACTTATATACAGTCCGCTTTACACATCATTTATAGGAAGTTTTCTGCACCTTGTTAAACAGGATTGACGAAGATGTACAATAACGGTAACAACGAAAATTTTCAGGGTTCAATAAAAATTCTACAGGCTATTGTTGCCGTTGGATTCCTGATTTTAATTGGCAGAATATTTCACCTCCAGATTTTGGATCATGAAACCTATGAGCCTCTGAGTATGCAAAACTCTCTCCGCATGGAGGTTGTTAATCCGGCCAGAGGGCTTATTTATGATCGAAATGGAACCATTCTGGTTGAAAATCAGCCAATTTACTCAATCACGATTACCCCCTCCAGGTTTGATGAAGAGAGCATTCCCATGTTGGCTCGTATTTTACGGGTTGATGAAGAAGATGTTCGTGAGCGCGTCACCGAAGCACAGAACTACTCCTGGCACCGCACTTCAAGATTATTCACTGAAGTATCGTTTGAAATTTTCTCTGCCGTACAGGAAAACGCTTGGCAGTTGCCTGGCATAGGGCATCAAGTTGAAAGTAAACGCTACTACCCCACAGATGTAAAAGCCCCTCACATCATCGGGTATCTGAGAGAAGCTTCTCGGGAAGAATATCTTGCATCTGATCGTGTTCAGTTGGGTGATAAAGTAGGTAAAAGTGGACTTGAACACGTGTACGAAGACTATTTACGCGGTAAGCTTGGTACCCACTATATGAAAGTAAATGCCTTTGGGCAGTCTCTGGGAACCTATGATAATGGGTCGCTGAATGTAACTCCCCAAAAAGGCGCTGATCTCATAACAACCATTGATGCCGATTTGCAAAAGCTGGCAGAAGAGCTGATGGAAGGCAAAAGCGGCGGTCTCGTTGCCATAGATCCGCAAACAGGAGGCATTTTAAGCATGGTAAGCTCACCGCAATATGATCTCGATAAGCTTTCGGGTCGGATCGACAACGAATACTGGCAACAAATTAATACAGACCCCAGCAGACCCCTCTTTAACAGGGCCATCTCCAACAGGCAGCCTCCCGGTTCCACGTTTAAACCGTTTATGGGAATTATTGGCCTGCACCTGGGTTTGATTACTCCCCAAACAGAGATTTACAATCCGGGTGCTTACTACAGGGGCCGCGCATACGGAGATATGGCAGATCCCGGTAATTATGATCTTGAAGAAGCCATCGCAAAATCGAGTAACACCTACTTTTTCTGGATGATGGACCGTATTGCATCCGGGGGAATGCTGGACACTTGGTCGGAATTAATTCAGGATTTTGGGATTGGTCCGCTCAACAACATCGACCTTCCATCAGAACGATCCGGCATTGTACCTGATAGCACCTATATGAACTCAACATTTGGCGAACGCAGGTGGGGAATTGGTGATTTGATGAGTCTTGGAGTGGGACAGGGTATGGTATCGGCTTCTCCTCTTCAAATGGCCGTTGCTGCCGCTTCGTTGGCAAATGGGGGTTACCGGGTTCGTCCACACATTGTACAGGCTATTCGTGAGCCGGACGGCTCTATGCAGTATACCAACCCTGAAATGGAAAAAATTGAGTGGATAAAGGATGAATATCTGGATGCCGTTAGGCCCGGCATGAAACGAGTGGTTACAGAAGGCGGCGGACGCTACTATGTAAACATTCCCAATATTGAAATGGCCGGTAAAACAGGTACTGCACAAAATCCACATGGTGAAAATCATGGATGGTTTATAGCTTTTGCCCCCGCTGATAATCCACAAATAGCAGTCGCGGCTTTAACTGAAAATGCCGGTTTCGGTTCGATATCTGCAGCTCCTGTTGTATCCCTGGTTGTTGAAAAATATTTAACCGGAGAAATCAATCGTCAATTTGTATACGATTACGTAATAAATTTTAAACCGCGTAACTCCGGAAACAGCGACGAGGAAGCCGATGAGTGACAGAAGAGAATTTAGCTGGTCGATTGTATTTATCTGGATAGCTTTACTAAGTGCGGGTCTTACGGCGATCTATAGCGCCACGCAAGGTCCGGTTTCCCAGTTTTTGCCTGATTACATCCAAAATAATTTCTTTCGGCAATCTATGTGGATTGCTCTCTCCGCAGTAGCCCTTTTTTCAATCCAGTTTATATCACCGCGAACATTTCAGGAAGGTGCCTACATTTTTTATGGGATTGGAATTATTCTGATGATTATTACCCTGTTTTTTGGTGTCGAAGTGAGCGGTTCAAAAAGCTGGCTGAGAGTTGGGCCGCTAAACCTTCAGGTGGGTGAGGTGATGAAAATTGCTACCATTCTTGCTGCAGCAAGTTATTTAACCAGTCAGCGAAATAAATCGGCTCAAAATCTTAAGACAGGCATTGTATCCGTTCTTATCTTTTTATTGCCAGCCGCTTTACTTCTTTTGCAAAATGAAGCGGGCGTAGCGATTGTGTACCTGGCACTGATTCCGGTTGTCCTTTTTTGGTCGGGACTTCCATATGGAATCTCCCTTTTAATGATTTCGCCTGCCATAGTTGGATACTTTTCAATTTTGGACTACACCTGGGCAATCGCTGCGGCTGTGATTCTGACAATTTCAATTTTCTTGTTACAGAGAAAAACCTGGCTCACTGTCACTTCTGTTGTATTCAGTATTCTTGTGATTGTTGGTATGGAGGTTGCGCTGAACCAGGTTTTACAACCTCATCAGCGAGCAAGGATAGAGGCTTTTGCAAATCCATCCCTTGACCCACTGGGTGCAGGTTGGAACGTGCTCCAGGCAAAAACAGCCATCGGTTCAGGCGGGATACAGGGCAAAGGATTTATGGAGGGAACCCAAACTCAGCTTCGATTTCTTCCAGAACAGTGGACTGATTTCATCTTTTGCGTAATTGGAGAGGAGTTTGGCTTTATTGGCGCTGCATTTTTACTGCTTCTGTTTGCGCTGCTGTTTTTAAGGCTTCTTTATATGGCAGCAAATCAAAACCACCCGTTTTCACAGCTATTTATTATCTGTGTTACGTTTCTCTACTTTACCCACGTTATTATAAATATTGGCAGTGCAACAGCTATACTGCCTATTATCGGTATACCACTTCCCTTTATCAGCTATGGCGGCTCGGCATTTCTTACAAATACCGTGATGCTGGCCATCTGTCTTAATCTCGATTTTAACAAGAGAACGCTAAGTATCTACAGATAGCGATCATCCTATCTTCAATGTTTATATGGCTTCTCTGTTCTGAGTTTAAAACTTCTTCTATGATGGATAGTGTACCCGTGCTCCTCCAGACCTTTGAAGTGCTCTTTTGTTGGATATCCAACGTTCTTATTCCAGCCAAAAAAGGGATACTGGTCATGCAGTTTTTTCATGTAGTTGTCCCTGTATACTTTTGCCAGAATAGATGCGGCCGCTATCGTGACGGATCGATCGTCACCCTTAACTATACACTTATGGGGTATTAAAGTATCAGTATAGCGATTCCCATCAACCAGAAGATAATCCGGACTGGCACCCTTCGCGTCTGCACAACGATTCATTGCCTTTAACGATGCATGGAGAATATTGAGTTCGTCAATTTCTGAAACTGAACATGATTGAATGGTCCAAAAAATGGCATTCTTCTTAATATATTCAGAAAGTTCTATTCGAATAGTTTCCTTAATACTTTTGCTATCCGCAATTCTATAGTCCAGCTCAACACCCGGCTTGTATATTACGCCCGCAGCTACAACAGGCCCGCATAAACATCCCCTCCCCACTTCGTCTAAACCCATTACTCTCTCAAAATTTTCACTCCAAAGTTTATTCTCATAAAAATATCTGTCAACAGTTTGTTTTTTTTCCTGCATATTCAACGTACATCCGCAATGATTTTGGGTTTAGTTCAGTTATAAAATAAAGATTTTAAATCTACAGGTTCATATATGCACTTTATTTATTCGCAATGGAGCGACCGCTTTTCAAAATCTAACCAAAAGTCACCTTTTGATACACTTTTGAATCTATTCCAGGAGCTATTAAGTATATCTGGTGGTGATGTGTCTCAGGCTTTAAAGTGGTTAAACCAAATCGACGAAGAATATAAAATTACTGATCAGTTTGACGAAGCGTATGGCCTGGGTGACTTTATTGAAGATTTAAAAGACAGGGGATACATCGAAATGGATGATGAAAACTCTTTGATGGTGCCAACAGCGAAAACAGACCGCAGTATTCGGCAAAAAGCACTGGAAGAAATTTTCAGAAGTTTAAAAAAAGATTCACCCGGCTCCCACAAAACCCCATATAGTGGTAAAGGACTTGAAAGGCAGCCAGAAACCAGAAATTGGAAACCTGGCGACGATATATCACATATTGATAGTACCGGCACGATGATGAATATGCTTAAACACAGTTCACTAGATCGATTTCAATTACGTGAAGACGACCTTCGTGTTCACGATACAGACCACTACACGTCCGTATCCACCGTACTTCTGATCGATGTAAGCCACTCGATGATCCTCTATGGTGAAGATCGCATCACACCGGCTAAGAAAGTAGCTATGGCGCTCTCTGAGCTTATTATGAATAACTATGCAAAGGATTCACTAGACATTGTTGCATTTGGTAACGAAGCGTGGAGTATTCAAATTAAAGATCTTCCCTATCTAAAAGTGGGTCCCTATCATACCAATACGCTTCAGGGTTTGCAGAAGGCACGTCATATTCTGCAGCGGAAAAAGTTTTCCAACAAGCAAATTTTTATGATTACGGATGGAAAACCTTCATGCATGATGGAAAATGGTAAACTCTATAAAAACAGCTTTGGTCTGGATCGTAAAATTGTCAATAAAGTTCTTGATGAAGCTGTGATTTGCAGAAGAGAAAATATTGATATCACAACGTTTATGATCGCGCGAGATCCATATCTGCAGAATTTTGTACGGCAGCTATCAGAGGCAAATAAAGGTAAAGCCTACTATTCTTCCCTGAACGATCTTGGCGGCTATATTTTTGAAGACTACATCAAAAACAGAAAAAAAAGAGTGCAATAAAAAAGGCAGCTTCACTTTCGCAAAGCCGCCTTTAATTCGATTACTAAAGTATTAGATATCGAGTTCTGTCATTACATCATTTGTGATGTCAAACTCTTCCTGCACTGCCGGCGACACGTACAGAATAATAACATCCCCGGTGGATGTTGTAGTGTTGAGCACGTAGTCAAGCCCTTTTCTTTGAGCAACGGTATCGATTGACTTCTGAATTTGCTGAAGAAGAGGTGCCATCAACTCTGCACGTTGCTGTTGGAGCTCTTGCTGAGCTTCACTTTGCAGTTGTCGAAATTCCTGATCGAGCTGCGTTAAACGGGCTTCTTCGTCTTGACGAGCCTGCTCAGAGATCACACCTACCTTTTGTTGATAGAGTTCCATTTCTGTTTGAAGCTCACGTTCTTTTTGAACCAATTCATTCTGTTTTCGTTCTGCGAAGTTTTGCAGGCGTTGCTGTACAGCACGCATTTCAGGCATTCGTTCGAGAATTGCTCTCGGTTCAACAAAACCAATCTTCATGTCCTGGGCTTCTGCCGGTGCTGCAGCAAGAAGTGAGATGCAAAGAATTGCAAAAGCGAATGTTGTTGTAATTAATTTATTCATGATCGTTTCGTTATTGATAAAATTAGTTTTAGTTGAGTTTTTCTATAACCTGCTGGGTAATATCGGTGGCTCTTTCAGACGCATAATAGACGATGGGATCTCCGGTATTGGATGTTCTGTTGAGCACAAAATCGAGCCCCATCTCTTCAGCAACTTCTCCCATGGCTTCTTCAACCTGGATAAGCAGTGGATTGAAAAGTTCAGCCTGTCGCTGTTGAATTTCCCGCTCAAGATTTTGCTGCATATTGGTGATCTCTTCCTGCATTTCTGCCAGTCGTTCTTCCTCTGCTGCCTGATCCGCTTCAGATAGTTCACCAGCCTCGACTTGCTCACTAAAAGCTGTTACTTCTTCAATCCAGCTTTGATATCGCTGCTGAAAAGCTGACTGCCTTTCCTGAGCAAAGCTTTCGAGGTCTGCCTGTACCTGAGCAGCCTCCGGCATAGCGTCGAGAACCTCGTCGGGGTTCATTATGCCAACCTTTAACTGTGCAGAGACAGCCAAGGGCAGAAGCAATAAAAGCGTTAAAATGGATAATCTTTTCATATTGGTCTTTTTTTTGTGCGCTAAATTAAGATTTATGTTGGTTAATTTCTTTGAATATCTATACCGAGTTCTAACATCACTTCTTCTGTTAAGTTCCACTGTTCGCGAGTGTATAAAAATCGAATGTCTTCAGCCCGATCGAATACAAAATCGAAACCATCACGGGATGCTACCTGATTCAAAGCATTAAATATCGATCGCTGTATTGGCTCCAAAAGCTCTTGCTGTCTTGTAAAATAATCACCATCGGGGCCAAACTTTTCATCTACAAAATTTTCTAGCTGGCGGCTTTTCTGTTCAATTTCAGCCAATCGTTCTTGTCGAATTTGTTCTGTAAAAAGTATTTCCCGAGCTTCGAAATCTTCTTCCAGTTCTCGCAGCTCATTTTCCAGCTCATTGATTTCATCCCGCCAGTTTTCGCTCAGCAACTGTAACTGCTGCTCAATCCCGCTATATTCAGGCATATTCTGCAAAATTACATCAGAATCAATAAATCCAATTTTTTGCTCCTGTGCCTTAATTGGTACAGCTATTAAAAACGCAAACAGTACCGCTAACGCTATTTTTTTGCTCATCAGTACGATTGGCACCTCAAAAAGGTTCGGTTTTGACAAATTACTATGAGCTTTTGAAACTCTCATTCCTAGAATGGTGCACCTATGTTAAATAAGAACTCCCACTCTCCAGGTGCAAGCCCTGGACCTTCTGTAGACGCGGGAGTACCGTCGAGCCTGTATCCGTAGCTTATGTCTACGAGACCCAAAATCGGAAGAAATATTCGTGCTCCCAATCCTACAGCTCTTTTCACTTCAAACGGATCAAATTCGTTCAAATTGTTGAACGTGTTACCGGCATCACTAAATACATAGGGAATTAACTGTAGCTGATCGGAACTAACCGCAGGATACCTAAGCTCAAATGTGTACTTATTAAATACACGCCCGCCAATTAAATTCTGATTCTCATCCAACGGAGAAATTACACCGTTAAATCCGCCCGGAAATCCACGAAGATCGATGTTATCATTCAAGAAGTTTTGCCGCTGCTGAATTTGTGTACCACCAAGGAAGAATCGTTGAAAGTTACTTCTGTTCCCCCCACTGAAATAGCCCATGTAGCCAAAACTTGCTGAGCTGCTAAGTGTTAGCTTTCCAACAATTGTGTGATGATGCTGATACTCGGTTCTCAGTTTATAAAACTGATTAAAGTCGGGAACAGGTAGTGCAAATTCACCAGAAATATTAAACAGAGAACCACTGCGTGGCGATATAAAGTTATCCAGGGAATTCCGTTCAATCTCTCCCTTCAGCGTTAGAAGGTCAGCATTTCCGTCCTCAAATACATTACTGAATCCAAGTACATTAAAATGATTGTACGTTAAAACCAGGCGCTGAGAAAAGAAGTCATCAGGCCACGACAAACGGCGACCAACGCTTACGCTTGCTGAAAAAAGCTCATTTCGTCTTTCAGGCTGCTCAAAGCCAAGAAAAGAAGAGTTTCTATTAAAATTTAAAAAGTTATAAGAGAAGCTGATTCCAAGCGATGTGGGCCGCCCTCTAAACCACGGTTCTGTAAAACTGAATGAGTAGTTCTGATATCCACGACCGGTTACCTGTACACCAAGCGAAACTTTCTGCCCATCGCCGGAAGGTATTGGCCTCCAGCCACCCGGCTCAAACATGCGCCGTACCGAAAAGTTGTTAAAATTCACTCTGGCAGCCAGGATTATACCAATTTGTCGTCCACCAAAACCACCGGAAAATTCAAAGTTATCCGTTCCCTGTGTTTCATCAAGATCGTACCTGATGTCAACCGTACTCTCTTCACGATCGGGTACAAGATCGGGCTGTATTCCCTGTGGATTAAAGTATCCTAGCGTACCAAGCTCACGGATGGATCGAACAATGGCTGAACGGCTATAGGTATCACCGGGAACTGTACGGATGGTTCTTCTAACTACATCATCATGCGTTTTGGTATTACCGCTGAATGAAACACGGCGAATCGTCGCAATTTCATCTTCCCGTATCTCAAAGGTAACGTCGAGAGAATCCCCTTCCTGAATGCTAATGTTAGGCTGGATTTCAAAAAACAGATAGCCAATGTTTTGATACAGGCTCGTAATGTCTCTGTCATCCTGTCTAAAGTTCAGGTTTTCATCAAACTTACTTTCATTAAATACGTCTCCTTTATCAAAGCCGAAGAATTGTGTCAGTTCTTCGTCGCTGTAAACGGTGTTTCCTTCCCACTCAATATTTCTGATGCGGTACTTTGGACCCTCCTGTATGTCTACATCAATATATACGCCCTCTTTGCTCCTCCAGTCATCTACATAAATGGAGTCTGAGAGAATACGCACATCTCTGTGACCATTGTCACGATAGAACTGCAGAACATTATTAATCCCTTCTTCAAAATCTTCTTCTGTGTATACGTGTCGCTTGAAAAGTCTCCACCAGCGGTCCTGCTTTATTGTACCGAACTCTTTTCTAACGTCTTTTTCAGAAAATTCTTCAACACCATTAAAATTAATTTCCCGAACTTTTATTCGTTCACCGGGATCAATATTAAAAGTTAGCGTAACGCGATTTCTCTGGTCGTTGGTAATTTCATCTTCAATCTCAACATTTGTGTACCAGTAGCCTTTTTCGCTGTAGTAGCGATCGATAGTTTTGAGAGCCTGTTGCCTAACAGAGTTAGTGACTGCAAAACCATCTATCAGATTTAATTCTTCGCGGAGGTCACGCCTGTGCGATCTTTTTCCACCTTCAAGCACAAATCCGGCGAGTCGTGGCTGTTCCTGAACCTGAATCTCAATATTTACTCCATTGAGACCAACGCGCTCATGCAGTACCTGTACATCCGAGAAGAGTCCTGTGCGGAACAACTGACGAATGGCATTTGAGATGGCTTCTCCGGGAATGGAAATGGTTTCACCTACTGATAAACCGCTGGTGCTCAACAGGAATGATTCCCGGCCTGTTTCAAGCCCCGTAATAGAGAGCTCACGAATTTCATATTCGCGGGGAGGATTCTGAGTAGGATCTTCAATGGTGATTGTGTCGGTATCCTGTGCAGTAACCTCTTGTACTAAGAAACTTCCAATAAACAGGATGAATATACTTGCTAAAACTTGCTTCAATTTGAACACTTGTTGCGACTATCCTTCAGTTTTTTACTGTGTGATATGGTTAATAACTGATGCCGTTACACTTTTCTTATATCCGTTTTTCACTTTCCCAAATCTTCGGTCTCTTTTTTGATAAGAAAGTATGGCCTTGTAAAGCTCATCTCTTCTAAAATCGGGCCAATAGGTTTCGGTGATAAACAGTTCAGAATAGGCCAACTGCCAAAGCAAAAAGTTGCTAATCCGGTATTCGCCACTTGTTCTGATTATCAAATCGGGATCGGGAACCGACGCTGTTGACAAATAGGAGCCGATAAGCCCGTCGTGGATATCTTCAGGATTGATGGTCCCCTTTTTTACTTCAGATGCAATTTGCTTCACGGCTTCTGTAATATCCCATCTCCCGGAATAGCTAAGCGCCAGGCAGAGCTGCATCCTTGAATTATTCTTTGTCATCTCCATCACTTCTTTCAACTGGCTCTGACATTTTCCGGGCAAACGTTCAATCTGGCCAATCGTCACGAGCTTAATATCATTTTCTTTCAGCCGCTCGGCCTCATTTCTCAAAGCCTGAACAAGCAATTTCATCAGCCCATTAATTTCATGGGAAGGCCGATTCCAGTTTTCGGTTGAAAAAGCATAGAGCGTTAAATGCTCTACACCAAGCTGAGCACAGGACTCGGTTACGTCTCTAACCGATTCAACTCCTGCTTTATGCCCGAAGAGACGAATATTTCCCTTTTTCTGAGCCCATCGGCCGTTTCCATCCATGATAATAGCGATGTGAGAGGGTATAGAACCCGAAGATTTTATTCGGGACTGCAGCTCTTTATCTTCCTCTGTCTGGTCTATGTCGGTAAGTGATAAAGGTTTATCAGCCATATTCGTAAAATTATTTATAGCTCTGTATATTAGAGTTTATATTAATGGTTTTCAAGCCCCTTTTGATATTACAGAGAATCAATATTTTCTTTAAATAGCAGCATATCCCACAAGGCAAGAGCAGCCTCTGCTCCTTTATTTCCCTTCTCAACACTTGCTCTCTCCATCGCCTGCTCAACATTGTCTGTTGTCAGCACGCCAAATGAAATTGGTTTACCGGTTTCAAGGTTTAAATCGGTAATTCCGCGGGTGACTGCATCACATACATAATCAAAATGAGGGGTTCCTCCGCGAATTACGGCACCAATAGCTACAACGCCAATCACATCTTTTTGTTCCGCGTACCACTTGCACGCTAGCGGTAGCTCGAATGATCCCGGACACCTTGCCTGAATAATTCGATCTTCCATAACTCCTTTTCCTTTCAGTGCCTCTACCGCAGCCCCCATCATTTCATCGGTTACAAATGAATTCCATTTTGCCGCTATAACAGCAATTTTTCCTTCCATCAATCAATCTCCGTTTTATTGTTCGCCATGGACTATCGTAAATCCCTGCGTATTCTTTTTCTGTTTTCTGACGTTCTTAAAACTGCTCTAACATGTTGTTCACCAAGAGTAACGGTTCCAAAATACGGATCATATTCAGATTTTGAACGGCCATGATAATCACTGCCGCCTGTAATAAGCAGCTGAGATGATTTCGCCATCTCGGTATACTTTTTTTGTTTGTCAAAATTATGACTGGGATGTATGCATTCAATTCCATCGATACCGGTGCTGAGTAAATCTTCAATTTCCAGATCCGTGTACATAGGCCCGGGGTGTGCAACAGAAAGTACTCCGCCGGCCCCTTTTACAACCGCTAAAACATCTTTAATATCAGCGTAACCGGTTTCTATATTTTTTATCTCGGGTTTTCCAAGGTATCGTACAAATGCTTCAGGAAACGATCGAACATAGTGTTTTTTCATCAGAACCTGAGCGGCATGCGGTCTGCCAATGTTTCCACCGTAGGCTTCAGCCTGTACTTCATCATATTCAAGATCCACACCCTGTGCCTGCAGCTCTTTTACAATAGATCTCATTCTCGATTTTCGTGCCAGCGATTGTCTTCTAAGCAACGATTCGAACTCTTCGTCATTCACATCAAAATTGTAGGCAAGTATATGAACTTCGCGATCATTCCATAGACAGGATATTTCAACACCGGGGATCAACTCAATTCCTAATTCATTTGCCAAGTCAACAGCTTTTAAATAACCGCGAATGGTGTCATGATCGGTTATTGCAATGGTTCGAAGCCCCTTCTGCTTAGCTCTTTTGAGGAGAAATTCAGCAGAACAATCTCCGTCTGATGCATTTGTATGCGTGTGAAGGTCGGCTTTACCCAAAATCAGGGCCTCAAAATAGATTGGTATTTGTAATTATTTCCTAAAAGGTTGATACTCTCGTTTACAAGTTCATCCAGCTTTAATAGCTCACGGTTTTTTTCCATACCGCTTTTTGTTTGATTGATCCATTCAGCCATGAGCTCCCTTTCAATCGTTTCCTGATTATCGTATATCTGAGATATTTTATAATCTCTAGAGAGTGCTTTCAGTTCTTCAATACCCGTTTTAGCCGATTCTGGCTGCGAAAAACTACGCAGATTTGAAGAAATCTCAGCCAAATGTCTGTCGACCGGGGTTTCGAATGTAAAATTTTCCTGAATTAGCGACGATGTGAATTTATCAAAAAGATCATCAGGAGCTGCTGAATCTTCCCCTCCAATGATCATTTCATTTACAAAAAAGAAATATTTATTCTCTCTTTTTAAAGCCACATCCAGCATCGAATTACCGTTTTCCTCAAAATCAAGGTCCGGCTCAATCCCGAGCCCATCATACACCGTGCGGCCATTTTTAGTTTTGAACTCACGACGCTGTTCAGTCTGGGATGATTCCTGTAGATCGCTGCTGTAATCAATCGACTGTATACTCCTACCACTGGGGATATAATACTTTGAGATGGTTAGTTTAAGAGATGTATTATATGATAAAGGCTTTACGGTTTGAACCAATCCTTTTCCAAAGCTTTTACTTCCTAGTACAACAGCCCGGTCGAGGTCCTGCAGAGCTCCTGCTACAATCTCAGACGCGCTTGCGCTTCCGTTATTGATCAGGACGGCAATCGGAAGGTCACTAAACAGAGCGGGTTCAGAAGATGAGATTGTCGTGTTATGCTCATCTCGTCTGCCGCGTGTTTCAACGATCGTTACTCCCGGCTGAATAAATTTATCGACAATAGCTACAGCCTCGTTAAGGAGCCCACCCGGATTGTTTCTCAAATCCAAAATCAGCCCTTCAAATTCACCTTCCGCACTGAAACGCTGGAGCTCTTGTCTGAGCTCTTCGGAAGCCTGTTGTCCAAAACGCACCAGCTGTACATAGCCATACTGATTTCTGCTTCCAACTCTTTCAGCAATATTAATATTTTTGATTTCAATTCTCTCTCGCTCCAGCTCAAACTCCAGATCATCAGAAATACCGGGGCGCTGAATCGTAATTCTTATAGATGTGCCAACATCCCCAATGGTTAGCTGCTGAACCTCTTCCGGAGTCAGATTTGCGGTCTCCTGCCCATTAATCTCTTTGATAATGTCGCCCGGACGAAGGCCGGCCCTCTGTGCGGGATAACCCTCTAAAGGGGCTACAATCACAATATCATCACCCCGATAACCTGCATCTATCCCTATTCCCCCGTACGAACCTGATGATAAGATCTCCATCTGCTGCTGCTCTCCCTCTGCAATAAAAACCGTGTAGGGGTCGAGCTCCTCCAGCATGGAATCTATGCCAATTCGCATAAACTCCTCGGGACTTACCTCGTCTACATATTCGATAGCAATCTGCTTATAAACGTCACTGAAAATGGAGAGCTGTTTCTTTATCTGAAAGAACAGATCGTCGTTCTGAATGAATGCTGCAGATGAGATCAGTAGCACAGCCAGCAGCATGGCTACCGACAGTTTTCCTGCTTTTTTCATAAATCGTTATTTATCTGCGAATTTTCAGAGTCTGACCTGCATAAATTCGTGTCCCGCTCATATTGTTTTCTTTTTGTATAGCAGAAATAGAAACACCATGCCGCTGTGCAATTGCCGTCAACGTGTCGTTTCGTCTTACCGTATACGTGATCACTTCACCGTCACCTGATGATCCTGCTCGCAGAGCAAAAATGTCTTCACCTCGACGCTGACGTCGTTCCAGCTCCTGCTTTTGTGAGAATGCCATGCTATTCACCTGGTTGTAGTAGCTGGTTCTGTTATTCTGTACATGAACCGTAAGCCTTTGACCAACTCTAATCGTGTTACCAATTCCGTTCCACGAGCGTATCTGCCATGCACGTACATCGTACCACTCAGCTATATGACCAATAGTATCCCCACTTTTAACAGTATAGGTTACAGAGCTGGTATTGGGTGGAGCTTGTGCCCTGCTTCTGCTGCTGGAACTTGAACTCGAAGCTGTAGAATTACTATTCGATGGCCGGTCGGCGGAAATTGGATTCGAGGAGCCACCCGCTACGGGTACCATTATGGTTTGACCGGGATAGATCGTGCTATTTAGATTCTCGTTTGATGCAAAAAGCGCACCAACAGACGTTCCATACCGATTTGCAATGTATCCAAGAGACTCACCGCGGCTCACAGTATGCATGGTAACTTCTTGCGCCCTGTTTTCTTTTGGAATTTCCTGGTAGGCCGCCAAAAACTGTTCTTCAATGCCGGCTGGAATTTTTAATGGATAAGAGTCACCGGGAGGAGTTGCCCAGCGTAGCAGCTCGGGGTTTAAAGCTTTCAACTCATCTAGCGGTATGGATGCTGCATCAGCAAGCTCTTCGAGAGGCATCAAACCATCTACCTCAACAACCTCAAAATCATATAGGTACTCCTGGTCGGTATAGGGTTTCTCAAAACCAAACTCTTCGGGGTTCATAGCGATCATTGTTGCCGCAATATAGCCGGGAACATACCCTCTGGTTTCACGTGGTAAATATGGATAAGCTGCCCAGTAATCCTCAACACCGCCGGCTGCCCGTATACCTCTTCTTAATCCTCTCGGGCTCAAATTATAGTTGGCCAGTGCCAGGTGCCAGTCATCCCAAACTTCATACAGATCCCGAAGGTGTTGTGCAGCTGCCCGGGTCGCCTTGATGGGATCTTTGCGCTCATCGATCCACCAATTTACTTCCAGCCCGTAAAAGCGTCCTGTCGCCCGAATAAACTGCCACATCCCCACAGCAGAAGCCCAGCTCCTAGCCGTTGGCACCAAGCCGCTTTCGATCATCGAAAGGTGAATAAGTTCTTCAGGAACCCCTTCATCTTCAAAAATTTCACGCATCATGGGGAAGTAATAGGCAGATCGCTCCAGCCAGCGCTCCATTACTTCAGGGCGTCTTAACGTGTAGTACATTAAATGTCTGTTCACGTGCTGATTTTGAATCAGGGGGACTTCAGTTTTATTAAATGTTAGATTTTCCGGTAGAGAATAGCCTTCCGCAATCCAGTCATCCTTCTCGGAAAAAAGCTCCTCCCTGATTTCAAAGATGTCTCCTTCTGTTTCGCTGCGTACTTCTTCAATTCCGTAAAATTCGCTATGCTCCGCAAGTACCGATCTGTAGAGCTCTGCAAACCGCCTGTTATTTTGTATTTCTGGATAATCATCCATCAGGGCCTGGATGGCAGCAAACGATTCATTGATATAATTTTCAGCTTCAACCAGATCTCCCTGCACTTGAGCGTCAATTGAAAGTACATGAATTTTATAAACATCAGATATCCGTCTTAAAAACTCTGGATCAACCTCTACTGCTTCGTTGTGGGCGGCTTCCAGGTTCAGTTCCTCGTCTGATTCAGTGAGAGGATTTGGGTAAGAGAGCAGAACGGGGCTGATGTCAATCTTTTTGAGCTCTATATCTTTTTCCTGCGCCACTACAATACTTGAAAGCATGCAAAACAAAACGAGTAGTACGATATTTTTCATTCGGATATGATTGTTGATGGATTTGAAGCTTTTAGTTTAAATGAAAGTTTGTATGCCAACGTAAATAATGATGGCAAATTACAGCCGAAACTCAAAAATGTTCACTCGTCCAACCCTGTACAATTGGCCACCGACGCCCCGTTCCAAACGATTTTGAATGTAATTTCAAAATGGGTGCCGCCTGAAAACGCTTAAACTCGTTATAATCGACAAGATTTGTAATCTTTCGAACAATTTTGGGCTTATGACCCAAATCGATAATCTGGTCATAACTCTTCTGAAGCTCAATATAATGATAAAGTATATCATCCAACACTTCATAATCGGGTAAGCTGTCGCTGTCCTTCTGATCGGGGCGAAGCTCAGCACTCGGCGGCTTAGTTAAAATCGATTCCGGTATTATTTCTTCCTGATATAATTCGCGGTTCAGCCAGTTCGACAGCTTATAAACTTCCGTTTTATAGAGATCGCCAATAATTGCCAGCGCACCGTTCATATCTCCGTATAATGTTGCGTAACCCACAGCATATTCCGATTTATTACCGGTTGGCAGTAAAAAGTGGCCAAATTTATTGGCGTAGGTCATCAGTAATGAGCCACGTATTCTGCTCTGTAAATTTTCCTCCGCTACGCCAAACGGTAAATCATTAAATACGGGTTTTAGCTGCTCTCTAAACGTTGAAAATATTGGCTGGATTGGAATTTCTATAAGTTCAATACCTAAATTCTTTGCCAGTTTTTGTGAGTCGGAAACACTCCCTGTGCTCGAAAACTCCGTGGGCATCGTAATCGCAGTCACCCGATCTGCCCCCAGCGACTCAACCGCGAGTGCACAAACCAGAGCCGAATCGATGCCGCCACTCAATCCTAATACCACTTTTTCTGTGATGCCGGTTTTCTTAAGGTAGTCCTGCAAACCTCTTTTGATGGCGGTAAAATACCGATGTGATCCTTCACCGGGGTAATCGTTTTCAGGCAGCTCATCTAGCGCTCTACAATCACCCCCCGATAACAGCTCAATATCTGTTGATGCGGGTTCAAAAGCACGTGTGCAAGCTATAACATTTCCATCCCGATCAATAGCCTGGGAATCCCCATCGAAAACTATATCTGTGTGTGCGCCAACCTGGTTACTGTAAAGGACCGGAAGTTTCAGTTTTTTTGCATGATTTTGAATCATACGGACCCGATTCTCATGCTTTGTACCGGTAAACGGCGAAGCGGAAATATTTATAATCACATCTGCCCCTGCCTTTTTCAGATTAAGTGCCGGGTCAGTTTCATACGTATGGTACTGCACTTCGTTTTCATTGTACCAGATGTCTTCACAAATTGTAACACCCAGTTTAAACCCATGAAATTCCATACACTGGAAATCTCTGTTGGGTTCAAAATATCTGAGATCATCGAAAATATCGTAAGTAGGCAGGAGCGTTTTATGAGTTAATCCAAGAAGTTCTCCCTCTTTGGCAAGAATGGCTGAATTATACATTTTTCGGCCAAACTCTTTTTCGTTTGGAGTGATGCTCCCAAAGAGCAAAGCCGTGCTCTTCGACTGATCTATCAGTTCATTGTTGATCCGGTAGCACTCATCCCTGAATCGATTTATTTCAAGGAGATCTTGTGCCGGATAGCCCGTAACGCACATTTCAGGTAAAATCAGTAGATCGATCCCGGCCTGCTCTGCACTTCTCAGGGCTTCAATAATAAGAGATTTATTTCCGGACAGGTCGCCAATCACCGGATTTAACTGCTGTAACCGTACTTTCATGAGCCGCTGCTGCTGTATACTTTTTCACCTTTAACCCATGTTTCCAGTACTTCCGTTTCCCAGATTTCTGATGCCGGGACCTCAAAAAAGTCTCTGTCTATCAGTATAAAATCTGCCCATTTCCCTGCTTCAAGGGTTCCAAGCTCATCTTCTTGATGTCCGGCAAAAGCTGCATCAAGCGTAAATGCCCTGAGCGCTTCGATACGGCTCATTTTATGCTCGCTGTACCATCCTCCGGGTGGCATTCCCTCATGGTCTTGCCTGGTTACTGCAGAGTACAATCCATAAAATGGGTTTACATCTTCCACAGGGAAATCCGAACCTCCGGCAATGACCGTTCCCTGGTCCAGAAAGGTTTGCCAGGCATACGCACCTTTTATCCGTTCGGCTCCTACCCTGTCTTCAGCCATGTTCATGTCGCTGGTGGCGTGGGTGGGCTGCATCGAAGCGATTAAATTATAGTCTAAAAAACGTGGGATATCTTCCAGGGCAACAATTTGGGCGTGCTCAATTCTGTGCCTCAGCTCTTCCTGGTTATCCAGTCGTTCAAAAATATAGTCGAAAGCATCTAGAACCTGCCGGTTTGCCGCGTCGCCAATAGCGTGAATATTCATTTGAAATCCGGCTGAAGCACCCTTAAGAAGCATCTCATTTAGTTCTTGCTGATCGTAAAATAACAGCCCTTTATTACCTGGCTCGTCATGGTAGTCTTCCAGCATTGCGGCTCCCCTGCTCCCAAGTGCTCCATCTGCAGAAATTTTTACGCTTCGCAGAGACAAAAGGTCATCGGCATAACTCTCTACAATTCCGTTCGCTGCCATCTCATCGAACGTCTCCCCGGTACCGGCAATCATAGCATAGATTCTTGTTTTCAATCGACCGTTATCAGCAAATGATTTATATAAATTCCATTCATACACATCCGTGCGAGCATCATGTACGGACGTGAGACCATGTTTTGATGTTTCTGCGAGAGCCAGCTCCAGCGCTCGTTCATAGTCAGAATCACTGCGTTCCGGTATCTGCTCGCGAATATATCTCATAGAAGCGTCTACAAAGATGCCCGTGGCTTCTCCAGCCTCGTCTCTCAAAATCATACCTCCTTGCGGGTCTGGTGTATCCTGATCAATGCCGGCCAGCTCCATCGCCCGCGTATTTGCCCATCCTGCATGACCATCAACACGTGTGAGGAAAACGGGACGATCCGAAATTACCCGATCAAGGTCGGCGGCTGTTGGAAATTCATTCTCTTCCCACAAAACCTGATTCCAGCCTCTACCGAGAATCCACTCTCTGTCTTCATTTGCCTCTGCAAAATCTGCAACCGTTTGCAGTGTCTCTTCTAAGGATCGGATTCCGGCAACATTTACATCCAATTCCTGGATACCCAGTCCCATTACGTGTGTATGTGCATCAATCAATCCGGGCAGCAGCGTTTTTCCTTCCCCGTCCAGTCGCTCCAAGCCCGCTCGGTCTTCCGTTTCAAGTTCATCCAGCGTACCGGTTTCTGTGACCTTGCCATTCTCTACCGCAATAGCTTCAAACTGAATAAGGTCTCCGCCAGAGTCAAGAGTGTACCCATTAACGTTATGCAGAATAAATCCATCTTTTGCGGGCTCTGTACAAGAAAACAGTACTATAGCTAGAGCTAATATCAGGAGTATGTTTTTCATTTATCTATGTAGATTATTTAACACCGGAAGCTGAAATAGCCTGGTGCAGGAATTATGGTTTGTCTTAAAAAAAGAGCTGTACGGGTTTGGTTGAAAATCAGATATGAACGGGATATTC
Source organism: uncultured Rhodohalobacter sp. (assembly GCA_964544445.1). Lineage (GTDB taxonomy): Bacteria > Bacteroidota > Rhodothermia > Balneolales > Balneolaceae > Rhodohalobacter. The sequence continues at coordinate 10,197 of CAZJBI010000007.1, read as the reverse complement.
CGGTAAATCATTGCTTTCTGCAAAGTGATACTTCAAGAAATCCGGGTAAACCGGTAAAGTGGCAAGCTCTGTGAATGGAAAAAATTTGAGCTCTAGGAGTATCTGTTCATCTTTTTTATACTCGGGATCGCGCCCCAGCTCAAGTGTTCCGCCTGTTATTTCACAATCAAAATAGTACTCTATGGCGTGATACGGCTTTTCAATAAATTCATGTATCCAGAGCAGTCGATTAAGCTCAACATACAGGCCTGTCTCCTCTTTTACCTCTCGCCGAAGTGCCACCGCCATGGATTCTCCAAAAAGAACTTCACCACCCGGCGGCATCCAAATCGGATTCTTTCGGGTAGGAGCCTGATGCTTTAATAGCAGAACCCAATCTCCACTGGTAATGATAGCACAAGCCCTGTTTCGCAGCCGGTTTTTAAGATTTAAATCATTCAAATCTAAACGGTTTCTCCAATTTTTGCATCATTAACTGCTGTTTCACCCTCATCATATCGATTCAATGATGCCTTTACAAAATCAACAAAGAGTGGATGCGGCGTACTTACTGAGCTTTTTAATTCGGGATGGAACTGCACACCCACAAACCATGGATGAGATTCAATTTCAACTATCTCTACAAGGTTTCGCTCCGGGTTGATCCCGGCTACTTTTAGGCCGCTATTTTCCAATTTTTCTTTCAAGCTGTTATTAAGCTCAAGGCGGTGCCGATGGCGCTCATGAATAATTTCTTCTCCGTACGCTTTTCTGCTATAAGTGTCTTCGGCAAGTTTGCACTCATAGCGTCCAAGCCTCATGGTTCCGCCTTTTTCAGATATTTCTTTTTGATCTGCCATAAAATCAATGACTGGATAGGGTGTTTTTTCATCAAACTCCGTGCTGTTTGCATTTTCCAGTCCGGCACAGTTTCTGGCAAATTCTACCACAGCGCACTGCATTCCCAAACATATACCAAAAAACGGCACACTATTTTCCCTGGCATATTTTACCGCAATCAGTTTTCCGTCGATCCCACGATCACCAAATCCCGGAGCCACAAGAATACCGTTCACAGATCCCAGGAGCTCCTCAACATTATCATCCGTCACAAAGTCTGACTGAACCCATTGAATATTTACGCGCGTATTGTTCATCGCTCCGCCATGTATGAGCGCCTCAACAATAGACTTATACGCATCATGGTGCTCCACATATTTCCCAACCAGCGCAATTGAGATTTCGTAAGCGGGCTCTTTTATTCTCTTTACAAACTCTTTCCATGCGGACAAATCCGCATTTTTTGCCGGCAAATTCAGTTTTTCTATCACCCGTGTATCCAGCCCTTCCTCCTGCATCAGAAGGGGTACCTCATATATGCTGCCAGCGTCCAGAGAAGCGATCACATCTTCGATCTCAACATTGCAAAACAGAGCAATTTTTTTCCTGATGGAGTTATCAAGGGGATGCTCAGAGCGGCAAACCAATATATCCGGGCTCATACCGCTTTCAGAGAGTGTTTTTACGGAGTGCTGGGTAGGCTTGGTTTTTAACTCGCCTGCAGCAGAAAGGTACGGAACCAGTGTTAAATGAATGGATAGCGTATTTTTCCTGCCAACATCGTATCTAAGCTGACGCATCGCCTCGATATAGGGCAAACTTTCAATATCGCCAACAGTACCACCTACCTCCGTAATCACCACATCATAATTTTCCGATTCCCCAAGACTGAGAACATGCGACTTAATTTCATCTGTTATATGGGGAATCACCTGTACTGTTTTTCCAAGATACACACCCTTTCGCTCTTTGGTAATCACATCGTAATACACCCGGCCGGTGGTAACGTTATTTACCTGCGATGTTTTTATATCTAAAAACCGTTCATAGTGACCCAAATCCAGATCCGTTTCCGCACCATCATCCGTTACATACACTTCTCCATGCTCATAGGGATTCATGGTACCGGGATCGACATTGATGTATGGGTCTAGTTTTTGAACCGTTACGCGAAGCCCTCGGGAAATGAGCAAACGGCCAAGTGAAGCGCAAATAATTCCTTTACCCAGAGAGGACGTGACACCCCCCGTAACAAAGATATATTTAGTTGACATAGTGCGTTCCTGTTGGTTGGTAGAAAACAGAAAATAGCAGGCTAACCAATGCTATTCAAACCAAAACCAAAAAGAGTGAAAAAACTTTATCGCAGTGGGCCTAATTCAGTTGCAGAATTTCATCAGATACATCTTTTAACACTCCCGGCTTATCAGAAAATATACCTGCCACGCCCCTTTTAATTAATGACTTCATGGTCCACCTGCCATTTACCGTGTAAACATATACCGGAGTACCCATTTTCTTGCACTGCGCGATCCATTGTTTGCGCACCTGCCACCGGCTGCAATGAAATGAAAAAGCTCCATACTTTTGTACAAGTTCAGAAGGTGTCAATCTCCCTGACTCCTTTCGATTATATAGAAGGCCCGTTCTTATTGACGAATTTATTTTTCGAGTTCTTTCCAGCACTCTGTAATCAAAACTGGAAATGATTACCTGATCTTCCATCTCAAAAAGAGCTACTTCCCTGCAAATGATCTCTTCAATTCCACCTTCGATGCTTTCAGTAACTGATTCCGGCTTGATCTCAATATTTAGGTTAATCTTTCCCTTTGTAAGTTCAAGGACGTCGGTTAACAGCGGTATTTTCTCGCCCGCAAACTCATTTGAAAACCATGAGCCGGCATCCAGTTTTCTTAACACATCAGCAGAATAATCGGACAACAGCCCTTCCCCATTGGAATGCGCATTCAATACTGCATCATGAAAAACCAGTGGAACTCCGTCAGCCGAAAGCTGAACATCCAGTTCAATCATGTCCGCCCCGGAATCAATCGCTCTTTGAAAGGCCGCTAATGTATTTTCCGGTGCATGAGTACTATCACCCCGATGCGCAATGACCAAAAAGGGTTTATCAAAGGAAAGCGTTCTTTGAGGGTTTTCCACGACTGGGATAACAATATTTCTGATTATAAAATATCCATCTACGGAATTGGTAGAGGGGTGAGTTTACCTGAATCGGTTTTTAAATCATTTAGTTTTGATTTCGGATAGCCCGCCGTATGGCGCGATTCACAATCGATTCGAAGCTATCCTGAGAAGAGAATGTATGGTACATTAAAAATACACCCAGCATCGCCGTGATACTTCCCAGCAGACTAAGTACAGCCGATAGCCACAAGGGCTGAATGATTCCCAGGATCGTGATTGATACCATCACTAATCCCGTTATCATCTGTATAATGGATGACAGAAAAGGTACAAGAGTTTTACTGCTCGTGATCACAGAAAAAATTCGCTGGGCGATGCTCTGGTTCTCGTCCACACGTTTTGAGGAGCGCTTTTTGGAACCGGAACCGGTTTTTTTAGGATTTCCCATCTATTCCTGCATTATTTGTCATTATCATCATTAATTTATGATCTATTCTCCAATTTGAAAATCATTAATTATCGTGGAAATATCGAATCAATTTATCTACGGCAGAAATCCTGTAGAAGAACTACTCACGCGTACACCCGAACAGGTTGATAAAGTGTATGTAAAAAAAGGAGTTCACAAAAACACAATTGGCCCTATCCTCGACCTCTGCTCAAAAAACCGCATCCCGGTGACAGACGTTCCCGGCAGTAAACTGCATGAACTTGTGGGCAGTGTGAACGACCAGGGTATTGTGGCATCCATCAGCCGGGCCACCTATCAGGAGTTTGAGGAGTGGATGGAACAGGTTCAGCCCGACAAGCATACCGCTGTTCTTCTGCTTGATGAGATTGAAGACCCACACAATTTCGGAGCCATTTTACGCACGGCAGCCGCCTCGGGCATGAGTGCGGTCATTGTCCCAAAACACCGACAGGCGCCCGTCAACGCCACGGTTTTTAAAACCAGCGCCGGCACGGCAGGAGTCATTCCCATTGTGCGGGCGGTAAACCTGAACCAGGCCATTTTAACTCTGAAAGACAACTCCTTCTGGATAGCCGGACTCTCTATGGACAGTGACTCAACGATCTGGGATCAGAAATATGACGTACCCATGGCGTTTGTGGTTGGGAATGAAGGACGCGGAATGCGTAAAAAAACAGGTGAACACTGCGATTTTTTACTCAGCATTCCCATGTTCAACGGCGTGGAATCTCTGAACGCTTCCGTTTCGGCTTCGCTGGTTTGCTACGAATGGAGACGTCAGCAATTAAAAGTCGGTGAATAACCCGATAGTACTAACCATTACCTTGGTGATTTAATAGAGAAGATATTTCTCTCGCTGATTCAGATAAGTATCAAGTTCAAAGTCGATGTCTGCAACAGAAACCTCACCGTCGATGACCTGATCGATTTTTCGCGTGCCAGACAGGAGGTAGAGAAACGATTTGATCTCATACTCCTCGGTAGAGTTTAGTACGGTAGCAAAGATTTGTAGTCCGCTGCGAACAGGATCAAAATCATAGCTCTCTGCTCTCACAACAATTCCGCTGCACTGCACATCCTGATGTTTCGGAGTGGGCGCTACGCCCGGTATGGAGCGCGGTGTAAACTCTGCCGGATTTACAGAGACTGCAGATGAAATCGACCGGAGTGATGACAGCTCCTCTTCACCAAGATTTGTGGATGGGTCGCCCATGGTCAAAAACGGATCATCAGTTCCCCTTCCTTCAGACAGCGTGGTTCCCTCGTAAAACACATTTCCAAGATAAAAGAATGCATGTTCAAAGGTAGGCAAGTTGGGTGATGGGGGGATCCAGTCGAGGCCGGTGTCGGGCCATTTCATCTCCCGCTCCCAGCCCGTCATTTCGATGACGCGAATGTCCGGCTTCAGGTCAAAATTGATCCAGTTTTCGCCGACCATCATCATGGCAATCTCTCCCATTGTTAATCCGTGCGCAATGGGGATGGGGTAGGCTCCCACAAACGACTCAAACTCCTCTTCCAGGATCCAGCCGCTCACGTAGTTTCCACCGGCGGGATTGGGCCGGTCGAGAACCCAAACGGGTATTTCAGCTTCCGCCGCAGCCTCGATCACCAGACCCAGCGTGGCGATATACGTATAAAATCGTGCGCCCACATCCTGCATATCAAAAATGAGCAGATCCGTACCCTCGAGCATCTCCTGTGTGGGTTTACGGGTATCGCCGTAGAGCGAATAGACCGGCAGTCCCGATTCCTGGTCTACCCCGTCTTCAATCTTTTCTCCAGCCCCCGCTTCCCCGCGAAAACCGTGTTCTGGTGCATAAAGTGCCGTTATATTTACGTTGAGCGCAAGCAGAGAGTCGAGCACGTGTGTCTCCCCGATTCGTGCGGTGGGATTCATCACAAGCCCCACATTTTTTCCCTGCAGCTCTTCCAGATGGTGATCCATCAGGTTTTCGGCTCCAATGGTGACTGCGGCTGAGCCCGTATCAGTTTCAGTCTGCGCTTTTTCACTTTCGGAACAGGCTAAAAAAACAAATGAGAGTGCTAAACTAAGCGTGGATAGGAAGATATTTCGCATCATGACCGTTGGGTTTATCTGTCTGATTTTTGATGAATATAATGAAGTTCAGGGCAGATTGCCCAACCCGTTGTCTGAGAATAAAAAAAGCCGGATTGTTGAGTCCGGCTTTCTGAATTTTATGCTTGCTGAATGAAATGATTTCACCCGGTTTAATAATCCTAATGATCTAAGTTCAATTCTTGAATATCGACATCAATAAGTCCCAAAAAATACTTGTCCTGAATCTTCGGGAGAGGTACTGATTGGGATGTTCAACAAATCTGTGGAAAAACCAATGAACACCCCTCTTAGTCTCCCCTTTTTAGGGGAGAATTGGTGCCGAATAAATGAATATGATTATTAATCGAATGCAGGCTTATGCGTTATTTGCAACCACTTCTGATTCGGGGAAGAAATAGGCGGCTTCAATTTTACCGTTCTCAACAGAATCGGAGCCGTGAATAATATTTTCTCCCACGCTGTCTGCAAAATCGGCCCGAATAGTACCCTCTTCCGCTTCTGCGGGATTGGTGGCGCCGATAAATTCGCGGAAATCGGCGATGGCGTTCTCTTTTTCGAGGATCATGGGTACGCAAGGTCCGCTGCTCATGAACTCAACGAGCTCACCGAAAAAGGGACGCTCTTTGTGAACGGCGTAAAATCCGCCGGCTGTATCTTCTGTGAGACGGGTGAGCTTCATCGCCTTGATGGAAAATCCTGCTTCCTGTATGCGCTTTATCACTTCACCAATCAGGTTTTTACGTACGCAGTCGGGTTTTAAAATAGTTAATGTTCGTTCTACTGCCATGGTTTTATACATTATTGATTCAAAATTTTTTTCAAGCCTTAAAGATACAGATTTTTAGTACAGAAAACAGCACTTCAGATCTGGCGGAAGTATTCAATTGTGCCTGTGTTTGAAAGAAAGATCGGTCCAAGCGGACGCTTGAACCAGGTGAGTCAACAGATCAAATATCAAGGGTCCCACATCGTGAATCGTAGATCATCACTCCTCTTCCCACCGCAGTACCGGGTAGCCATCTTCGGTGGTTCGCCAGATATTCACCCAGTCGAACTCCGGCATGTTCTGCTTAGCGGCGGGACCCGTCATTTGGGCGGTGGACAGGCCGGTGGCGCCATCGGAGCTGCCATCTAATATTGCATCATTTAAACCCGATTGCTCTGTATCCCAGTAAAGATTGTCCAGGCCCCCTAGATTTTCGTTGACAGCTGCTTTGGTAAAGCTTGAGCTACCGGTAATCTCAACAGAGCCGGCAAAGTAGCTGTTTTCAATAATTCCATTTGCTTCATTGGTAACCACAAAACCGGCAATGGTTCGGTTATCATTAAAATCAACCATCTCCAGGTCCGTTGCTGAATAGACATCATGGATTTCCGCATTGTTTGAATTCACAAACCCTGCAACAGAATTTCCGCTAAAGGTGCGTCCGCGGGCAAATGACGAGCTGATTGTCCCGGACTCATGACGTCCGACAAAACCTGTGGCCCCACCATTGGAACCGGCGACATCGATATCTGCCACAGAGTTGAGAATATCACCATAATTAAACCCCACAAACCCAAACGCTACCTGACCCGTTATCCTGGCCTTTACTGAAGAATTGGAAATAAGTCCGTGGTTAAATATTACCAAACCAACACCGCCTCCGCCACTCGAAACCTCTCCCTCAAAACTTGAATGCTCAATGGTTCCGCTGTTTATGCCCACAAGGCCCGCCACAATTTGACTAATAGCACCATCAACCCTCCCTTTAAAATGGCAATGGCTAACTAACCCGCCGTCATTGGTTCCCACCAACCCGGCAATACCACGCTCATCAGCAAGGGAAAATTCCCATTCTGTCTCTGCCGGGGAAGCTGTTTGTTTCGTTGATCGAATGGCATTATCAAACTATTTATTGATACCCGTTTTTAGCTGGGTACTGTTATCTACATTGACGTTGACGATTTCAGCATTTTTTGCATAGCCAAATAGTCCGTTATGTGGATCTGACCGGTTAAAGTTCAAGTGCAGATCCCGTATTACAAACTCATCGCCATCATACACCCCGGTAAAGGGATGCTCGGCGTCTCCGATATGCTTAAAACCCGAGCCGTTATTCAAATTCTCAGATTCAGAAGCGTCAATGTCTGCAACCTGGATGTAATGCTTATCCAGATTTTCTTCCAGGGCGATGGCAATCAGATCATCAAGAGTATGCACCTGGTAGGGGTTGGTCTGTGAGCCGTCTCCACCCATGGTGAGCGGTTCCCGCTTAAACACCGCGGTAATCACCTTATCGCTGTTCATCGTCAGATCTGCCGGATTCGACTCCGTGGTCAGATCCCCTTCCCAACGGTCGAACATGTAATTTTCTGCCGGAATAGCTCTGAGCCGCAAATTCTCTCCTTCATCAAAGCCGCCGGGAAGCGGGTCGGTGGTTCCGGCCTCTTCCGGGGTAATTTCTATCGTGAGCATATACTCAGGCAAGTCGGGAACACTGTCTGTAGAACAGCTGGTTGTTGCAATGAATATGGCAGATAACAGAACTGATAAGAACAGGCTTTGTTTTGGAATACTTCGTTTTGGCATTATAGAATCTCTTTTATTTCATAATAAATTGAAATCAGTGAAATCACACATCTCTCCTCATTCCTCTTCCCACCGCAGTACCGGGTAGCCATCCTCAGTGGTTCGCCAGATGTTTACCCAGTTGAACTCCGGCATGTTCTGCTCGGCGGCCGGACCGGTCATCTGTCCGGTTGAGAGGCCTGTTGTTCCTTCCTCGTTCCCTTCACCTGTTCCGCTGTTGATACCTGTTGCAGTTACGTCCCAATAACTCGATTCAATCGAGCCTTCATTCAAACCGGTAACACCGCCGATATTTGCATTCAAATCAGATTCACTCTCAAGTTTGCCGACAAAATATGAGTGAGATATGTCACTTCTTTCTCCATTGACACCCGCAATTCCACCAATATAATTTGATTGCACCGATTCAACATCTAATGTACTTGATGAATACGAGTTTTTAATTTCAGCAAGATTAATCGCAACTAAACCTCCATATCTTCTACCAAACCCGATAATTTCAGTTGAAGAAAAAGAAGCATCAATAGTACCAAACAGATTATATGCTACTAGTCCTCCTGCTGAAATACCTGAAATACTGCCGATTGAGTACGAATTGAAAATTTCAAATGTATTGTAAGCTGATAATCCACCGACTGTACTTGGAGTAGATATGCATGCTTCGGTTCCAGAATTGCTAATTGTTCCCGTATTTCCTCCGACAAGCCCTCCGGAATAACCCGGGCTGCTTAACCTAACATTGGCATATGAATTATCAATCAGGCCAGCGTTATACCCCACAAGCCCACCAACATGATTTCTTTCAATACCAATGCGGCCAACTACCACTGAATTACGAATAACACCCCCTTGGTCATTATAACCCACCAAAAGCCCGGCTGTATCAATATCATCAATTATAATAATGATATTATCTGCTTTTTGAGCGGTATTAGTCAGTAAAATACCGTTAGGAGAAATTTTTTCAACATTGCAATTGGGATGATCAGATTGTATTAGTTGTACATTTTCAATCGTACCGGCTTTTACATAACCAAAGAGACCGATATTGGTTACAGTGAAATTAAATATTACATCACGTATAGTATGTCCATTTCCGTTATAGCTCCCGGTAAATGGATTACCGATACTTCCTATTGGCAGAAATCCTTTTCCATCATTAAATTCAGCGGAAGAGGAAGCATCAATATCATTCACCTGAATGAAGTGCTTATCAAGATTTTCATACTTAGCGATTTGTTGAAATTCTTTAATATTTGATACTTGATATGGGTTTTCAACAGTACCACTGCCCCCAGAGAATGATTTGTCTGAATCAAAAATTCCACAAGATAAAAGAGGAAGGCAGCAAATAATCATAAAAAACCAAGTATTTAATTTTAGTATTCCGAAAATATGTTTCATTTCTAGCACCTCACCAATTGTTCCAAATGCTTGCATCAATAATAGAGTCATACACAACGCTATCTTTTATTGCCGTTTTACTGATGCCACAATTTTCATCCGAAAAGGCATTATTCAAGGTGCCGTTTTTGTTTTTCCAATTAGATTTATTTGGGGTATAATTATTTGGGCCTAGGAATATATGATGGTCACAATTATTATTAGGTAACTCACTATAGTTGGCAGAATAGTAAGCAACATTACTTTCCCCCCATTTTTCACTGAACATCAAATTTTCTTTTACTTTTATGAATTTGCCACCGGCCGCACCAATCCCAACCTGCCCCGGATTTACACCAATGTTGCCAGTTGCCTCCTGATACTGTCCGCCTCCATCACCTAAAATGATAAACGATCCCGAGCTGGAACTACTATGCCCTCGAGCACGATTGTTATTTATTTTTATCCAGCTATAATCAGCTCCGTCTGATTGATAAATATTAATCCAGTCCTCCAGAATGGTATCTCCAAACTGTGCGGTGTGTTCCATTGAATTTCCGTTAATTTTAATCAAGGGTCCTGTGCATCTGTTGCACTGGAAAAAATTTCTGCCTGGATTTAAAGCCTCATTACTTGTTACCGAGAGTGGCCCACTGCTATCTACGAACCGTATGCCGGAGGCTACATTGGTGAAGTTAGAAAATCGAACTTGTATATTCT